>NZ_CAJPUY010000017.1 GCF_905397275.1 Cupriavidus yeoncheonensis
GACGCTGCGCGCGCAGATGGAGCAGGCCAGCGCCAACGCCGCGGGCCATCAGCAGCAGATCACCGACACGCTGGCGCAGACCGCGCGCGATATGTCGGCGGAAGCGCGCACCCACGCCAGCAGCACCATCGCCGAGATCGACCGCCTGGTCCGGGCGGCGGAACTGGCCCCGAAGGCCGCCGTCGCGCTGCAGGAAGAACTGGCCTCCCGCGATCAGCAGCGCCTGGCCGCATGGACCGAGGCGCTGGCCGGCATGGCGGCGACGCTGCGCGCGCAGATGGAGCAGGCCAGCGCCAACGCCGCGGGCCATCAGCAGCAGATCACCGACACGCTGGCGCAGACCGCGCGCGCGATGTCGGCGGAAGCGCGCACGCACGCCAGCAGCACCATCGCCGAGATCGACCGCCTGGTGCAGGCCGCCGAGCAGGCCCCCAAGGCCGCCGTGGCCCTTCAGGCCGACATGGCCGCGCGCGACGAGCAGCGCATGACCGCCTGGACCGAGACGCTGGGCACCATGGCCGCATCGCTGCGACAGGAATGGGAGCAGGCCACGACGCAGACGACCAGCCGCCAGCAGGAAATCTGCGACACGCTGGCGCAGACCTCGCGCGAGATTACGGCCCAGACGCAGGCACAAGCCAGCCACACCATCGCCGAGGTCTCCCGCCTGGTGCAGGTCGCCACCGAAGCGCCCAAGGCCGCGGCCGAGGTCATCGCGGAACTGCGCCAGAAGCTCACGGACAGCATGGGGCGCGACAACGCGATGCTCGAAGAGCGCGGCCGCCTGCTGGAAACGCTGGGCACGCTGCTCGATGCGGTCAACCATGCCTCCACCGAGCAGCGCGCGGCCGTCGACAGCCTCGTCGCCACCACGGCCGACCTGCTCGATCGTGTCGGCACGCGCTTCCACGATCAGGTGGAAGCCGAAACCGGCAAGCTCGCCAGCGTGGCCGCGCAGGTCACGGGCAGCGCCGTCGAAGTGGCCAGCCTCGGCGAGGCACTTGGCGTGGCCGTGCAGATGTTCAGCGCGTCCAACGACAAGCTGATGGCGCACCTGGAGCGCATCGAGACCGCGCTCGACAAATCCATGGTGCGCAGCGACGAGCAGCTTGCCTACTACGTGGCGCAGGCGCGCGAGGTCGTCGACCTCAGCATGCGCTCGCAGAAGCAGGTGCTTGACGACCTGCAGCAGCTTGCCGGGCAACAGGCATCCAACGCAGAGGCGGCATGAGAGACGACGACATCGACGCAGGGGTCGAGCCGTCGGTGCCGACCTGGGCCGTCTTCGGCGACCTGATGTCCGTGGTGCTGGGGGCGTTCGTGCTGATCCTGCTGGGCGTCATCGGCGCGCAGATGGAACTCACGTCCAGGCTGGAGAAGGAAGCGAGGCAGCGCCAGGAAGAAATGCAGCGCCGAGAGAGTCTGGAAAAGGCGCTCGCGGCGCCGCTGGCCGCCGGCCGCGTGACGCTGGTGAACGGCCGCATCGGCATCAATGGCAACGTGCTGTTCGCGCTCAACTCGGACCAGCTCCAGCCGCAGGGCCGTGACGTGCTGAAGAGCCTGGCCGGCCCGCTGTCGGCCTACCTGCGCTCGCGCGACGAGATCCTGATGGTGAGCGGCTTCACCGACGACCAGCAGGTGCGCGAACGCAACCGCCGGTTCGCCGACAACTGGGAACTGTCCGCCCAGCGCGCCCTGACGGTGACCCGCGCCCTGATCGATGCGGGCATTCCGGCCGCATCCGTGTTCTCGGCCGCGTTCGGTGCCGAGCAGCCGGTGACGTCGAATGCCGACGAGGCCGGCCGCGCCCGCAACCGGCGCGTGGAGATCGCTCCCGTTCCGCGCGTATCCATGGGCACGGGGAAGCCGCATGGCTAGCGACGCCGTGCTCGACACGCTGGCCGCCTGGCGCGAGAGCGGCGCCGACCGCGTCGACCCGGTCCGGTTCCGCCTGATCGAAGCGATGGCACGGCGTGCGGCTGGCCACAGTGGCGACGCACGCAGCCTGCTCGACGGCAGGCTGTCGGAACTGGTCAGGGCCTACGGCGATACCGTGGGACACGCAGCGCTGCGGGACGCCGGCGATGCGCCGCACCCCGGGCTGCCGGCGCGCGGCACGCTGGCCGAGGTGGTCGACTACATCGCGAGCCAGGCCCCGTTGCGCGATGCCACCGCTGCCCCCGGCGCGGCGCCGCGCAGCGCGCCACGCGACAGATGGCGCGTCGAGCCGAAGCTGATCGACTATTTCCGGGATACCTGGACGCGCGTCAGCGCGAGCCAGCAGTTGCAGCAGTCGCTGGAGCGGGTGCCCGAGCACGCGGGGCCGCTCAATTCCAGCCATCTCGTGCATCGCTCGCTGACGCTGATGCGCGAGATGTCGCCCGCGTACTTCGAGCAGTTCCTGTCTTACGTGGATGCGCTGACGTGGCTGGAACAGATGCATGGCGGCGGCGCCGCGGCCGTCAGGGAAGCGCCGCGCGCCGGCGTGGTGAAGAAGGTCGTTCGCGCCAGGACGACGCGCAAGTAGGCGGGCGGCACGCAAGCGTTGACTGGCGCCCATGACGGAACGCAGTGGTTCCGTCATCCATGTATCCCGGATAAGGCGGATAAGCGCGACTCACGCGGCTCCGGCTCCGGCGCGCCTCAATAGATCCTCGCTTCCCCCGCGGGCCGGTTCTTGAAGCGGCGGTGCACCCAATAGTACTGCTCGGGATTTCGCAGGATCTGCGTTTCGAGAAACGCGTTCATCTGCGCCGCGTCGGCCGTCACGCAGGCAGACGGAAAACCCTGCAGGGGCTTGAACACCCGGAGCTTGTAGCCGCGATAATCGGGCAAGACCTCGGTTGTGAATGGCACCACCTGCGCACCTGTTACCCTGGCGAGACGGGACACCGAGATCAGTGTGCAGGCCGAGACGCCGAAGAACGGCACGAAGACGGAGTCCTTCAGGCCGAAGTCCATGTCAGCGGCAAGCATGACCGGCACGCCCTTGCGCAATGACTGGATGACCTGCCTGGCGCTGTCGTTGCGCGGCACCATGACCGCGCCAAACCGCTCGCGCTGCGTTCTGGCAATGTTTTCGAGCGCCCGGTTCGACATCCGGGTGTAGAGCGACGTCACGGGGTTGGCCATCGAATAGAACATGCAGCCGGCTTCGATGGCGACGAAGTGGAAGCCGAGGAAAATCGTCGGCGTGCGCGAGCACGACGACAGGTCGATCTCGGATTCCAGTCGCATGAGGCCATTGAGGCGCTCGCGGTCACCAAACCATTGCACGCCTCGCTCGACGTAGCTGCGCATGACGTGGCGAAAATGCAGCCGTGCCAGGCCGCGCCGTGCGGCATCGGTCAGGTCGGGGAAACACAACGACAGGTTGGTATGGACGATGTCCCGCCTGCGGCTCGGGATGCAGTAAAGCAGCCCGCCAAGTGCTGCGCCAATGCGGGCGGACCATCGATACGGCACTGCGGCGAAAGCCTTGAGCAGCAGGGTAAGCAATGCCGCAATGAGGCTGTCGATCATGAGGGGGAGATAGCGGCGTCGCTGGCACGCGGCCGGACGACTGGCATGGGAGGACCTGCACTGTAGCACGCCGGCCGGATTCGCTGCGGCAATCCGTCAGCCCGGGAGGCGGCCCGGGAGGGAGCCCCGGGTCGCCGATGGCAGGCGCAGCCTTCTGAAGCCGCCGCCCGCCGTGCATTGCCGCAGCGCCATCAGTCCAGCGTGATGCCTTCGCGCTGGATCACCGCGCCCCAGTTCGCATCCTCCTTCTCGATGCGCTTCGCGAACGTGGCGGAATCGATCATCACCACATCGCCCTGCTGCCCGAGGGCCGCCTTCGCCTTGCTGTCCTCAAGCATCCCGTGCGTGATCGCATTCAGCTTCTGAACGATCTGCGGCGGCGTGCCGGCGGGGGCGAGCATGCCGATCCAGAACGTCACGTTGAACGGCGCAATGCCGAGTTCTTCGAGGGTCGGCACATCCGGCAACTGCGTCATGCGCTTCGATGAACTGACGGCGAGCGGCTTGAGCTTGCCGACCTTGATCTGCGGCAGCGCGGTCCAGGTGTCGAAGGCGGTCTCCAGCTCCCCGCTCATCACGGCCATCTCCGCCTGCGCGGCGGACTTGTACGGAATATGCGTCGTCCTGATCTTCGTCCGGTTGTTCAGCATCGCGAAGCTCAGGTGCGCGATATTGCCGGGGCCCGCCGAGCCGTAGCTGATCTTGCCGGGATTCTGCGCCGCGAACTTGACGAGGTCCGGCACCGTGCCGACGGCGTTCTTCTGCGACCACTCCGGGTTCGTCACGAGGATGAATGGCGCCTCTAGCACGAGCGTGACCGGCGTGAAGTCCTTCGGCTTGTAGTTGCTCTTCTTGTAGACCTGGTGGTTGATGGTGATGCTGCTGGAATTGGTGACCAGCAGCGTGTAACCATCCGGCGCCGCCCTGGCGGCCTCGGCCACGCCGATCAGCCCGTTCGCGCCGGCCTTGTTGTCCACGATCACGGACTGTCCGAGCGACTTGCTCAGGTGCTCGGACAGGACGCGCGCCACGGTGTCGGTGAACGATCCCGCCGGGAACGGCACGATCATCCGGATCGGCTTGTTCGGCCAGTTTGCGCTCTGCGCGGCGGCCGGACCCGACATGGTGCAAGTCAGCGCGACCAGCGCGGCGACGGCGAGTCCGAACCGGCCCGCGGCCCGCTGGCAGCGTGAAGCAATGTTGCGTTCCTGCATGCTTGTCTCCTGTTCCTGCTGATAGTTCGTGAAAGGCTGGTTGACCTATGCGGCCTTGCCCGATGACCTGGGCTGCGCCGTCTTGCCGGTAATTCCCATGCGTTCAAGTTCCGCGATCCGCGCCGCGCCGAGTCCCAGCACGCAGGCCAGGACTTCTTCGGTGTGCTGGCCCAGGGTCGGCGCCGCGTTGCGGATCGGCATGGCTTCGTTGCCGGTGCGGAACCATGCGGTGCTGGCGGTGTACGTGCCGCTGTGCGCGCGCTCCAGGCCGCGCCAGAATCCGCGTGCGCGCAGGTGGGCGTCCTGGAGCACCTGCGACATCGGACGGACCACGCCAGCGGCGATGCCGGCCTGCTGCAGCAGGCGCATGGCGTCTTCCGGATCGCGCGCGGCGGTCCACGACGCGATCGCCGCCTCGATCCTGTCCTGCTGCGCACGACGCCCTGCGGCATCGGCCAGCCGTCGATCGTCGCCGAGGTCTCCCCTGCCGATCGCGCGGCACAGTCCGGGCCAGTCCGCATCCGTGGCGGTCAGCACGATCCACGCGTCGTCGCCAGCGCAGCGGAAGCAGCCATGCGGTGCGTTCACGGGATGGCGATTGCCCTGGCGCGGCGCGACCGCGCCCGAAACCGACTGTTCGATGATGAACGGCGCCGCCATCGGCAACATGGCTTCGACCTGCGACAGATTGAGATGCCGGCCCTTGCCCGTCGCCTGCTGCGCGAACAGCGCCAGCAGCATCGCGGCCCCCGCATTCAGGCCACCGACCGGATCGCCGTAGGCGTACGAGGTCATGGCAGGCGGCCCGTCCGGGTGTCCGGTGTGGAGCGGCAGCCCGCTGGCCTGCTCGAGCGTGCCGCCATAGGCGCGCGTGTTGCTCCACGCGTTGCCCAGCCCGAAGGCCGGCATCGACACCATGACCAGGCGTTCGTTCACGGCGCGCAGTGCCTCGTAGTCGAGGCCGAGCTTCGGCAGGACCTCGGCCGAGTAGTTCTCGATCACCGCGTCGGCGCGTGCCACCAGGTCGAGCAGCAACTGCCTGCCTTCGGGCCGCGTCAGGTCCAGCGTGATGCCGAGCTTGTTGCGGTTCATCAGGTTGAAGTTGGAGTTCTTCTCGTACAGCCGCTCCCGATAGAATTCCTCGGTGAAGTTGGCGCCGCGCCACCAGTCCGGATAGCCCGTGCTCTCGACCTTGATGATCTCCGCGCCGAAATCGGCCAGTGTCCGCGACGCGAGCGGCCCCGCCCAGCCCATCGTCAGGTCGATGACGCGAACGCCCTGCAGCGGGAGTTCCGCAGAGGACGTCCTCCTGAGCTGCCGGCGCGGGTGGTGATCCAGTCCGGCGGCCCGGTAGAAGGCATCCTGCGCGCCCTTCACCGGTGCCGGACCGCCGAGCAGCGGCCCCGCCGCATCGAGGCGCAGCGGCACGACCGGGCCTTCGAATGCAATGCCTCCGGCTTCGACCGGCACGAACGCATTGCGCTGGCGATGCACGTCCTGCCGCAGCAGTTCCTCCATGGTCGGCACGATCACCGTCGGATGCTTCTTGTCGCCGAGGATCTCGAACCACTCCCTGGCCGTGCGCGTCCGGAACGCGGGAATGAGCAGCGCGTCGATCTCGTCCGCCCGAGCCATGCGTTCCTGGCCGTTGGCGAAGCGCGGATCGCTGCCCAATTCGGGACGCCCGATGGCTTCGCACAGTGCCTTCCACTGCGGCAGCGTGTGCGTGAAGATGCCGATCCAGCCCTGCGCGGTCTCGAAGATGCCGGCCGGATGCGTGCCGCAGAAGCGGTTGACGCCAAGGCGCCGCAGCGGGTGGCGCTGGTCGGGCACCATGCCGGCTTCCATCTCGACCACGCTGAAGATGCACTCATGCTCGCTCAGCACGTACCGGCGGCTGCCTTGACCGCTGCCGATCAGGCCTGCCACCGCGGCCGAGAATGCGGTCAGGCCGACGACGATCGCGGTCTGCACATCATGGGGCATGTGCGGAGGGCCGTCTGCCGGGCCGCTTCCGTGCACCGCGCCGGCAAGGGCCCGGCACATGGCCTCCCCGCCCGCATACTCGCTGTAGGGCCCGCTCTCTCCGAACCAGGTGAGGGCCACCTCGACCGGCTCATGCCCGCCGTCCGCGCCGGACCAGACCGGCGTGGCGAGGATGCCCGCCCCCCCGGTCAGTGCGCGCGCGTCGAGCACCACGTCGCAAGTGCGCGCGAGCTGTGCAAGCCATGCGCTGTCGTCCACGCTTGCCACATCGGCGGTGACGCTGCGCTTGTTGGTGTTCAGCCACGCGAACAGCGCGCTGTCCGGCTGCGCCGCGCCGGGCACGCTGACCATCGGCGGCATCTGCCGCCATGCATCGCCCGCAAGGCTTTCGACCTTGATGACTTCGGCGCCGAAGTCGGAGAACAGCTTGCCCGCGTACGCCAGCGCCGGACCGGCGCCGATTTCGAGTACGCGCAGCCCGCCCAGCGCGAGCTGCGCCGGATCAGGACCTTTCATGATCATGGAAACTCCCTGGCTGTGATGGACGGATCTCGCTGCGCCGGCGCTTACCACGCATCGACGAACGCGCGGCGCTCGCGGCGGCTGCGCACCTCGGCCGACGCAATGCCCTGTGCGATCCATTTCCGCGTCTGGGCCGGGTCGATCACGGCATCGATCTCCACCGCCGCGGCCGTGTTGATCGCGTGGCCGCGTTCGTACGACTGCGCGACCAGCTTGTCGAACAGCGCCTTGCGTTCGGGGCCGTCCGGCACCGCTTCGAGTTCCTTCCTGAAGCCGAGCCGGACGGCGCCTTCCAGGCCCATCGGGCCGAATTCGCCGGTCGGCCACGACACGGTGAAGTTCGCCGAGCGGAAGCCGCCGCCCGCCATGGCCATCGCGCCCAGGCCATAGCCCTTGCGCAGCGTCACGGCCAGCAGCGCGACACGCAGCTTGGCCGCCGTCAGGAACATGCGCGACACATGGCGCACCTGCGCGCGGGCCTCGCACTCGGGCCCGACCATGAACCCCGGGGTGTCGACCAGAGAGACGATCGGCAGCCCGTGCGCATCGCACAGTTGCATGAAGCGCGCGGCCTTGTCCGCGGCATCCGCGTCGATGGCGCCGCCGAGGTGATAGGGGTTGTTGGCCATGATGCCCACGGGCCGGCCTTCCACGCGCGCCAGCGCGGTGTGGATACCCGCGCCGAAGCCGCCGCGCAGCATCAGCACGCTGCCGGCGTCGGCGATCCCCTCGATGGCCTTGCGCGTGTCGTACACGCGCAGCCGGTTCTCGGGCACGACATGGCGCAGCGCCAGCGGGTCGGGCGCGCTCCAGTGTTCGACGCGCCCCTGGAACATCGACAGGTAGTGCTTCGCCACCTGCACGGCTTCCGCCTCGTTCTCGACCAGCACGTCGATCACGCCATTGGCGAACTGCACCGGCGCGGGACCGACCTCTTCAGGGCGGAAGATGCCGAGACCACCGCCTTCGATCATCGCCGGGCCCGCCATGCCGATATTCGCCGACTTGTCGGCAATGATCACATCGCAGCAGCCAAGGAACGCGGCGTTGCCGGCGAAGCAGCGGCCCGACACGATGCCGACCACCGGCACCTCGCCGCTGAGCTCCGCGAAGGCGGCAAACGACGGCTGGTAGAGCCCGGACACCGAGGGGAAATCCACGTCGCCGGGCCGCCCGCCGCCGCCTTCGGCGAAGAGCACCAGCGGCAGTTCATCGCGCAGCGCCACTTCGACGATGCGGTCGGTCTTGATGTGATTGCGCTTGCCCTGCGTGCCCGCGAGCACCGTCGCGTCGTAGGCCATCACCGCGCTGCGTGCGCGGTCCGTGCCGACGAGCGCGCCGTTGATGTTGCCGATGCCGGTGATCAGTCCGTCCGCCGGCGTGTTGGCGATAAGGTCCTCTTTCGTGCGGCGGGTCGACTGCGCCGCGAGCGCCAGCGCGCCGTATTCCACGAAGGAATCGGCGTCGCACAGGTCGGCGACGTTCTCGCGGGCGGTGCGCTGGCCGCGCGAGCGGCGCCGGGCGACGGCGTCGGGCCGTGCGGCGTCTTCGAGGATGGCATGCCGGTCCAGCACGCGCTGCAGGTCCGCCCGGATCGCGTGCGGATCGGCTTTCTGGGCCGCTGCAACGGACACGCCATCGGCCTCGACCTGCTCCAGCACGATCAGGATCTGGCCTTCGGATGTCAGCGCGCCCTTCTCCAGCCGCAGGTCGACCACGCGTCCACCGCATGCGGCCGCGATCGCGTGTTCCATCTTCATGGCGTCGAGCACCGCCACGGTCTGCCCTGGCTTGACGAGGTCATCGAGCCCGACGGAGATCTCGACCACACGGCCCGTCAGCGGCGCACGGATCGCGACCAGCCCTTCCTCCACCTCTTCCTCGGGTTCGGACGCGCGTGGCGTGTGCGCTGCCGCCGGGCGCGCGGCACCGCCGAGCAGCGCCTCCTGCGCACGCCCGGCTTGTGCAATGGCTTCGGCCGATGCCGCCAGCTCGGGCAGGATCGCTTCGAAGTGCCGCGTATGCACGTCCTGCGCGAGGAAGTCGTCGCGCTGCACCAGCGCGCGCAGCAGATCGATATTGGTCGGCACGCCGACGATCCGGAACTCCGCAAGGCTGCGCTGCAGGCGCCGCACGGCGGCGTCGAACTTCGGCGCGGCGCTGGTCACGATCAGCTTGGCCAGCAGGGTGTCGAAGTTCGGCGATGGCTCGTAGCCGGTGTAGCCATGCGAATCGACGCGCACGTCGGGGCCGCAAGGCGGGTCGAAGCGCTCCAGCCGGCCATGCGCCGGCCGTGCAAGGCCCTGTGCATCGGTAATCTCCGCGTTGACACGGACCTGGATCGCATAGCCCTTCGGTTGCGGGGGCGTGGCCGCGTCGAGGCCAAGCTCGCCGAGCGTGCGCCCCGCTGCGAGACCGATCTGCAGCGCGACGAGATCCACGCCGGTGACCTGCTCGGTGATGGTGTGCTCGACCTGCAGGCGCGGATTGGCCTCGATGAAGACAAAGTCCTTCTGCTCGCCCGATGCGGTTTCCTCGACCAGGAACTCGAAGGTGCCCAGGCTCCGGTAGTTCACGCGGCGCGCGAGCCGCAGCGCGGCCTTGATGATCTGTTCGCGCAAGGCTGGCCGGAGCACCGGGCTTGGCGCGATCTCGACGAGCTTCTGGAAGCGGCGCTGCAAGGTGCAGTCACGTTCGCCGAGCGCGATGACGTGGGCACCGTCGCCGGCAATCTGCACTTCGATATGGCGCGCGCGGCTGACCAGCCGCTCGGCATAGAGCGCATCGACCCCGAACGCGGAGGCCGCTTCGGACCGGCAGCGCGCATACGCTTCGGCCAGCTCCTCGCGCCGCCGCACCACGCGCATGCCGCGGCCGCCGCCGCCGCCGACGGCCTTGATGACCACGCCGGCGTCGCCCTGCGCGTCGAAGAAGCTGGTGATCTCTTCGAGCGAAGCGCTGCCGCGCGTCGCGGGCATGACCGGGACGTCGCTGTCCATCGCCAGTTCGAGCGCGCGCCCCTTGTCGCCGAACAGCGCAAGCTGCTCGATGGCCGGTCCGACAAAGGTGATGCCGGCATCGCTGCACGCCTGCGCGAAATCCGCGCGCTCGCTCAGGAAGCCGTAGCCCGGATGGATCGCATCGCTGCCGGAAGCCTTCGCCGCGGCGATGATCCCCGCAATGTCGATGTAGGCGGCCGGCCCCGAGCCGTCGAGGGCAATCGCCTCGTCAGCCAGCAGGCGGTGCCGCGCGCTGGCATCGTCCTGCGAATACACCGCGACGGTGGCGATCTCGAGATCGCGCGCGGCGCGCAGGACGCGCAATGCAATCTCCCCCCGGTTGGCGATCAACAGCTTCTTCAATTCGGTCTCCTCGTTCAGATTGCGGTGTCCGAACCGCGCCGACAGCAGGCGCGGGGCGGGACGATGGTCGTTTGGCTTCTGCGGCCAGTCCAACGGTGTGGTGCCCATGCCGCGGCCACGGCCACGGCATGTCGGTGAATCGCGTTCAGGGCCGGATGCCGAACCGGCTGATGCCGGTTTCGCGCAGCGGCGCGGCCAGATTGGCGAACTCGCACAGCAGCGTGCGGGTCTCGCGCGGGTCGATGATGTCCTCGATGACGAAGGCCTCGGCGCTGCGGAACGGCGACGTCAGGCTGCGCACGCGCTGCTCGATCTCGGCGCGCTTCTGCACCGGGTCGTCGGCGCCTTCGATCTCGGCCTTGTAGGCCACCTCCAGGCCGCCTTCGATCGGCATCGCCCCCCAGTTGGCCGAAGGCCACGCGTAGCGGCAGTTGAACCGTCCCATATGCTGGTGCGCGGCGGCGGACATGCCATAGGCCCGGCGCAGGATGACCGAGCACCACGGCACGGTCGCCTGGTACACCGCGGCCAGCGCGCGCACGCCATGGCGCATGGTTCCTGCCTGCTCCGCTTCAAGGCCGATCTGGAAGCCGGCGGTATCGACCAGGTTGACCACGGGCAGGTGGAAGGCTTGCGCCAGGTCGACGAAGCGCGTGAATTTCTCGGCGGTCGCGCTGTCCCAGCCGCCGCCATGGAAATAAGGGTCGCTCGCGATCACCGCCACGGGCCAGCCGTCCAGCCGGGCCAGCCCGGTCACGATGGCGCAGCCCCATTGCCGGCCGGTCTCGAAGAAGGAGCCGTCGTCCACCAGCGCCTGCACGATCGGGCGAATCTTGTAGACGGCACGGCCATCGCGCGGAATGGCGGCGAGCAGCCACTCGTCGCGGCGCGCGGGATCATCGGTCGGCTCGGTGCGCGGCGGCAGTTCATGGACCGACGCCGGCAGGTAGGACAGGAAGCGGCGCGCTTGTTCAAAGGCCTCCTGCTCGGTGGCGACCTCGTCGTCCACCACGCCGTTGCGCGTGTGGATATGGCTGCCGCCCAGTTCGCCCTTGGTGAGCTGCTGGCCGATGCGCGCCACCACGGGCGGCCCTTCCGTGAACACCTGCGAAGTCTCCCGGACCATCACCGAGTAGTGGCTGGCGGCGACGCGTGCCGCCCCCATGCCCGCAACCGATCCGAGCGCCAGCGACACCACCGGCACCACGGACATGTTCTCCACCACGTGCTGCCAGACCTTCATGGTGGGGATCAGCGTATGGCCCTTGATCTCGATATTGCGCACCGAGCCGCCCCCGCCGGTGCCGTCCACCAGCCGGATCATCGGCAGGCGCAGGTCATGCGCCATCTTCTCGGCGTGGATCAGCTTGTCGCCCACCGCGCCGTCATTGGCGCCGCCGCGCACGGTGAAATCGTCGCCGACCAGCACGACCGGACGTCCGCCGACCTGCGCGCGGCCCATCACCAGGTTCGACGGCACCAGGTCCACCAGGCGGCCGTTGCTGTCATAGCGGCCGCTGCCGCTCAGGCCGCCGACTTCGCGGAACGATCCCGCATCGGCGATCCCGGCGATGCGCTCGCGCACGGTCAGCTTGCCGGCCTCGCGGTGGCGCGCCACCTTGTCTTCGCCCCCCATGCGCTCGGCAAGCCGCCGCCGCCAGGCCAGTTCGTCGATTTCGGGTTGCCAGGTCACGGCGTGTCTCCGGGTGGGATGGGGGCGATGTGCCGGGTTCAGTACCGCACAAGCCGTGCCAGGTTGAAGACACACCGGTCCCCTTTGATTTCATTGAGGATTCTTCTCCCGCGGTCTATGATGTCCGCCACAACGACAGAATGTGTCCATAGCAAGGACACTCACGGAGACCGTCTGTGTCCTCAGCAGCAACACAAGACACCGGCACAGCCGCCACGGTTGGCGCCGTGGTGCGCGGACCGGATGGCGGGCGCGTCGCAGCCGTCGGCGTCTGCGCCGACCCCGCCACGGCCAATGCGGCGGAGGCTGCCTGCGACCGGGCCACCGATCGCGCCAACGGCAGCCGGCTGTTTCCGGTCGACGCCGGCGCGCACCGCTACATCGGCCTGTGCCTGGAGGACGGCGGCCACCAGTTGATCCTGCTGCACCGCGCGGACACGCACGCGGTGCTGTTCGACTTCCTTTGCACGGTCCCTTTCGCCAGCGCCATCCTCGACCACTTCCTCACCGACCCGTACCAGGCCATCACCGTGGCCGACCGGGACGGGCGCGTGCGCTTCATCAGTCCCGTGCACGAGAAATTCCTGGGCCTGGACCCCGGTGAAGGCATCGGGCGCCCCGCCGCCAGGGTCATTCCGAATTCGCGGCTGCCGCAGGTCGTGGCGAGCGGCAAGGCGGAGATCGGGCAGCTGCAGCAGATGAACGGCATCACGCGCGTGGTCAACCGCATTCCGATCCGCCAGGACGGCGAGGTGGTCGGGGCCATCGGCCAGATCCTGTTCAAGGGGCCGGAGGCCATGGTCCGCATGCACGACGAGCTGACCGAACTGCGCTCGCAGGTCGAGCGCTATCAGCGCGAACTGGATGGCCTGCGCGAGCACCAGCCGGCGCCGGGCCTGATTGGCGAAAGCGCGCCGATGCAGCGCCTGCGCCGCGAAATCCAGACCGTGGCACGGCTGGACGTGCCCGTGCTGATCCTCGGCGAAAGCGGCACGGGCAAGGAGTTGGTGGCCAACGCCATCCACAGCGCGGGGCGCGAGCCGGCGGGCGAACGGCCGCTGGTCAGCCTCAACCTGGCGGCGCTGCCCGCCACGCTGATCGAGTCCGAACTGTTCGGCCACGCGCCCGGCGCCTTCACCGGCAGCCGGCGCCAGGGGCAGGCCGGCAAGCTGGAACTTGCCGCCGGCGGCACCGTGTTCCTCGACGAAGTCGCGGACATTCCGATGGAGATGCAGGTCAAGCTGCTGCGCGTGCTGGAAGACCACATGGTCGAGCGGCTCGGCAGCCGGCGCGCGCAGCGGGTGGACTTCCGGCTGATCTCGGCGACCAACCGCGATATTCCGGCGCTCATCGATGCCGGGCGCTTCCGGCTGGACCTGTACTACCGGCTCAGCGGCGTGGTGCTGCGCATTCCCGCGCTACGGCAGCGGCGCGAGGACATTCCCGCGCTGCTGCAGCACTTCGTCAGCGCGTTCTGCGCCCGCAACGGCGTGCCTTTGCCGAAGATCGATCTTGATGTGGCGCGTCACCTTGCGGGCCAGCCCTGGCCCGGCAATGTGCGCCAGTTGCGCCAGCGCATCGAGGAAGCGCTGGTGTTCTGCGATGGCCGCACGCTGCGCGTCGTGGATTTTGCGCGCGGCGAAGCGGCGCGCGGGCTGGTCGGCGTGGAGAGCGAACCGCCCGTGCATCCGCTGGCGCGGGCCTATTCGCACGAAGACGCGGAAGCGGGCACCCTGCCTGCCGCGGCAGCGGCGCCCTTGCCAGTGAACGAGACGTCTGCGGGAATGAGCGAGCTGGCCTATGCGGCGGTGGTCGACGCGATCGCCCGCCATGGCGGCAACAAGAAGCGTGCCGCCGGGCAACTGCGGATCTCGCGCTCGCATCTGTACAAGATCCTGGAGCGCGGGCCGGGGCGGTGAACGCCCGGGAATGATGAGCGCCAGCCACGCCGTTGCGGCGCGGCCGGCGTGGTGACACTTGCGGTGAAACTTACTCGACCGCGATCCCCTTCTCGCGGATCACCTTGCCCCACTTGGCGTAATCCTGGCGGATACGCTGGCCCATCTGTGCCGGAGCCTGGTAGCTGGCAATGGCGCCGGCCTTCAGCAGCTTGTCCTGGACATCCTTGTCGGCCAGGATCTTGCCGACTTCGGTCGAGACGCGGTCCACCACGTCCTTCGGCGTTCCCGGCGGCGCCAGCAGGCCGCCCCACGACACCGCGTCATAGCCCTTGAAGCCTTGCTCGGCGATGGTCTTGACGTCCGGCAGCATGGCCACGCGCTGCGGCGAACCGACGGCGATGGCGCGCAGCTTGCCCGCCTGAATGTGCGGCAGCGCGGCGACGAGGTCGGCGTACATGATGGGCACCTGGCCGCCGATGGTGTCGCTGATCGCGGGCACGCCGCCCTTGTACGGCACGTGCTGCATCTCGAAGCCGCCCATCTGCTTGAGCAGTTCCATGCTCAGGTGGCCGAAGCTGCCGGCACCCGAACTGGTGTAGTTGAGCTTGCCGGGCTGGGACTTGGCCTGCGCGATCAGCTTCGGCAGGTCCGTCACGTTCGGCAGCAGCGTGGGGTTCACCACGATCACGATGGGCAGGTCATAGACCGTGGCCACCGGCGTGAAGTCCTTGAGCGTGTCGTAGCCGGCCTTCTTGTACAGGTGCGGCGCGAGCAGCGTGGGCGTGGCCAGCATCATGAACGTGTAGCCATCGGGCGCGCTCTTGGCCACCTGCGCGGCTGCGATGGAACCCGATGCACCGGCGCGGTTCTCGACGATCACGGGCTGCTTGAGGGCCTCGCCCAGCTTCTGGCCGACGATGCGCGACGCGGTGTCCGTCGGGCCGCCCGGCGGGAAGGGCACCACGAGCTTGATCGGCTTGCTCGGCCACGCCTGTGCGAACGCGCTGCCGATCAGCAGCGGTGCGGCGGCCAGTGCCAGGATGGCACGACGGCGGGAGTGGACCATACGGGTGAAATTTCGAATGCGCACTTTATTGTTCCAGTTTGAGTCAGTGCAAGGTCTCCAATGGGCCCCCTTGCCAGGCCTGGCCGCGCCAACTCTCATGACGTCCGCGCGGCGCGAATGCTCAGGCGTTGCCCGGTGCCTCCGGCAGCGTCAGCACGCCACGCGCCTGCAGGTCCTGCAGTTGCTCGTCGCTCAGTTGCAGCAGGTTCTGCAGCACGGCACGCGTGCCCTCGCCCAGCGTCGGCGGCGCGCTGCGGATCGGCAGGCGCTGGCCGTCGATGCGGTACGGCGGCGCGAACACATGCGTACTGCCCGCCACCGGGTGCGGCATTTCGCGCAGCAGGCCGCCCTGGCGGGTCCGCTCGCTGGTCAGGGCTTCGTGCAGGCCGGCCACCTTGCCGCACGGAATACCGCAGGCCGTCATGCGTTCGAGCAGCAGGTCGCGCGCAAAGCTGTGGATCAGGCCCGTGATCAGCGGGGTCAGCGTCTCGCGGTTCTTCGCCCGCTCGACATTGGTCGCATAGCGCGGATCCTCGACGATGTCCGGGCGCTCGATCACCTGGCGGCAGAACTTGTCGAACTGGCTGTTGTTGCCCACGGCGATGATCAGCGGACCGTCGGCGGCATCGAACATGCCGTAAGGCACGATGGACGGATGGGCATTGCCGTAGCGCGCCGGGTCGCGGCCCAGCAGCATGGCGTCCAGGCCGTAGTAGCCGGTGACCATCAGGCCGCAGTCATACAGCGCCATCTCGATCAGCTGGCCCTTGCCCTTGCGCTCGCGGCGGAACAGTGCCGCCAGCACGGCCTGGGCGGCGTACATGCCGGTCATCAGGTCGACCACGGCCACGCCGAACTTCAGCGGAGGCGTGTCGGCTTCGCCATTGAGCGCCATCAGGCCGGCCTCGCCCTGGATCACCAGGTCGTAGCCGGGGCGCTTGGCCTCGGGGCCGCTGGTGTTGTAGCCGGACACCGCGCAGTAGATCAAATCGGGCTTGATGGCCTTGAGCTGTTCAAAGCCCAGGCCCAGCTTCTCGGCGCCGCCGGTCTTGAAGTTGTGGATGACCACGTCGAACTGCGGCAGCAGGTCATAGACGATCTGCAAGCCTTCCTTGCTCTGCAGGTCCAGCGTGACAGACCGCTTGTTGCGGTTCATGCTGTTGTAGTACGTGGTCTCGGTCTTGCCGATGCGCATGCCCCAGTCGCGCGTGTCGTCGCCGCGGCCCGGGTGCTCGACCTTGACTACCTCGGCGCCGAAGTCGGCCAGGACCTGGCCGCACAGCGGCCCCGCGAACACGCGCGACAGGTCCAGCACACGCACTCCCTCCAGCGGGAAGTCGATGCCCCGGGATTGTTCCGTTGTAGTTTGCATTGCTCGTCTCCATGGGCTGCGACGAGGCAGGGTTGGCCTCGTCGCAATGAACTACTTTGGCCAGGCGGGCGCCATGCGCCGCGCCTGTCAGCGGGCCTGGTTGAGGCTGGCGAAATCCTTGCCTTCCGCCACCAGCTTCTCGAGCAGCGGTGCGGGCTTCCAGAACAGCGGGTCTTCCTTGGCGAAGGTGCGGATATCTTCCAGGATAGCCGGCAGGCCGACCATGTCCGCATACTTCATCGGGCCACCGCGGAAGCGCGGGAAGCCGTAGCCGGACAGGAACGTCACGTCGACGTCGAGCGGACGCAGCGCGATGCCCTCTTCCACCACCTTGGCGCCTTCGTTGACCATGGCCGCCATGTAGCGGCGCATGATCTCCTCGGCCGTGAACTTGCGCGGCGCGATGCCCTTCTTCTGGCGCTCGGCATCGACAATGGCGAGCACTTCCGGATCGGCCTGGCCGACGCGCGCGCCTTGCGGGTAGAGGTAGAAGCCGCGGCCGGTCTTCTGGCCGAACCAGCCGCGCTCGCAGATGCGGTCGGCGACCTCGACATAGCGCGCCTTCGGGTCGCGCGTCGCGGCGCGGCGCTTGCGCGTGGCCCAGCCGATGTCGCCGCCGGCCAGGTCGGTCACCTGGAACGGGCCCATCGGGTAGCCGAAGCCGCGCACGGCCTCGTCGATCTCGTAGGGGCTGGCGCCGTCTTCCATGATGTAGTCGGCGGCCTGCTTGTAGACGGCCAGGATGCGGTTGCCGATGAAGCCGTCGCACACGCCCGCGCGCACCGGGATCTTCTTCATACGCCTGGCCAGCTCGAACGCGGTCACCACCACGTCGGGGCTGACCCTGGCCGGCACGACGATCTCCAGCAGCTTCATGATGTTGGCCGGGCTGAAAAAGTGCAGGCCGATCACGTCCTGCGGGCGCGAGATGCTGCCGGCAATCGCGTCGATATCGAGATACGACGTATTGGTGGCCAGCACGGCGCCGGGCTTGCATACGCGGTCCAGCTGCTGGAACACCGCCTTCTTGACCTCGATGTCCTCGAACACGGCCTCGATCACCAGGTCCACGTCGGCGATGGCTTCATACGACGTGCTCGGCGTGTAGCGCGCCAGGATCGCGGCCTTGCCTTCCTCGGTCATGCGGCCCTTGGCGATCAGGCCGTTGTAGACCTTCTCGACGTTGGCCTGGCCGCGCGCGATGGACTCCGCATCGCGCTCGATCATCACCACCGGCAGGCCCGCGTCCAGTGCGGCCACGGTGATGCCCGCCCCCATGGTGCCGCCGCCGATCACGGCGACGCGGTTGAGCGCGCGCGGCGCGGCGCCTCGCGCTTCGGGCACCTTGGCAGTTTCGCGTTCGGCAAAGAAGGCGTGGACCAGGCCCGCGCGCTGCGGGCTGTTCAGGCATTCGACAAACAGCGCACGCTCGCGCGCCAGGCCTTCGTCGAACGGCAGTTCCACGGCGGCGCGCACGCATTCGACGATCTTCAGCGGCGAGAACAGGCCGCGGCTCTTCTTCGCGGTATCGGCCTGCAGGGCGTCGAGTTCGGCCAGCGCGGCAGCCTTGTCGGCAATGGCCAGGTTGCGCGTGCGGCGCAACGGCGCGCCCTGCTCGAGCAGTTCGTTGACATAGGCCAGACCGGCGGCCACCGGATCCTCCCCTTCGGCCAGGCGATCGACCAGGCCGGCGGCCTGCGCGGCCCTGGCCGACAGGTGCTTGCCGCTCAGCATCAGTTCGGCGGCTGCCTTCGCGCCCATCAGGCGCGGCGCACGCTGCGTGCCGCCGGCACCGGGCAGCAGGCCCAGGTTGACTTCGGGCAGGCCCAGCTTCGCCGCCGGCAAGGCCAGGCGATAGTGCGCCGACATGGCGACTTCCAGCCCGCCGCCAAGCGCCGGGCCATGGATGGCGGCGACCACGAGCTTGGCGCTCGCTTCGATCTGGTTGCAGACCTCGGGCAGCGACGGCGGCATCGGCGGCTTGCCGAATTCGCGGATGTCAGCCCCGGCGATGAACGCCTTGCCTTCGCCCACGACCAGCACGGCGCGCACGCCGGCATCGGCCTGCGCCTGCTCGATGGCCTGCTTCAGGCCCTGGCGCACAGCCACGCCCAGCGCATTGACCGGCGGATTGCTGATGCTGATCACCTGCACGTCGCCGTGGCGGACAGCGCGGACGACGGAAGCTTCGTTGGTCATGGTTGTCTCCGGTTGAGGTCAACCCGGCATTTTGCCTCGATAAGCCGGCTATACAATCCCAATGGTCATTGACAAAATGTCAAATATAACTTGACGATGCACCGCGTAATCGAACAGGAGCCGTTTGCGCCCTGATATTCAGCCAGGAAGTGCATCGATCAGCACTCATCGGACCGCAATGCCGGTCCGCGACGCGTCGATACGGTACATCATCCTCCGCTACGCTGAAGCGTCAGGATGCCCCGAACCCTGAACTAGCCGCGCGGCCCCGCGCGGGGGCGGGTGTCATGACCGCATCGCGGCGGATGCCGCTCCGGCAGCCCCGGGAGTTTCAACGGGCAAAATTTTTCTGCGTCGCAAAATGACGGCACTTGCCGGTTGGCCTATAACCGCTCCTGCAGGTTTCACGTGACGAAAACCTGGCAAGGAGACAACCGGCGTGACCACTCCCAGCACTTCGCTGCAGAAGGCCTGTCGCCTGCTGCGCGCGCTGACCGATGCCCGCAACAGCCGCCTGACCGACCTCGCGAACGCCGCCGGCGTGGACAAGGCGTCGGCGCTGCGCCTGCTGGAAACGCTGGTGGCGGAAGGCATGGTGCAACGCGACCCGGCCACCAAGGCGTTCACGCCCGGCCCGGAATGGCTGACGCTGCATGCCACCACCGTGCAGCGTACCGACCTGCGCCCGCTGGTCCGGCCCGCGCTGATCCGGCTGGCCAATGCCTTCCAGGACAGCGCCATCCTGTCCGTGCCCAGCGGCTGCGAGTCGGTGTGCATCGAGCTGCGGCTGGGCACCTTCCCGATCCGCGCCAATTACCTGGACGTCGGCAGCCGCCGGCCGCTGGGTATTGGCGCGGGTAGCCTGGCGTTGCTGGCCGCGCTGCCCGACACCGAGGTGGAGGCCGTGCTCGACGGCATCGCGCCGGCCATGCGCCGCTACCCGCGCTTCAGCCGGCCCATGCTGCTTGGCCACGTGCAGGCCACGCGCGAGCGCGGCTACGCGGTGCTGCTGGACGTGGTGATTGAGCGCATGGGCGGCATCGCCATCGCGCTGCCCGGCCCCGACGGCTATCCGCTGGGTGCGATCAGCATCGCGGCGCTCAATGAACGCATCACCGACCGCGAAGCCGCCATGGCGCGCGCGCTGCGGCGCGAGGCCGATGCCATCTGCCAGACCTGGCACCCGCGCGCGGGCGCCACCCCCGGCACAGAACAAGAACGGCCGGCCGCCCGGCCCCGCACACGAGAGGAGGCATGACATGCGCTGGAAGCAACGTCCGCAAGGTTCGAACTGGGGCGATTTCGGGCCCGACGACCAGCTCGGCCGCATCAACCTGATCGGCCCCGAGCAGGTCGTGAAAGGCGCGCGCGAGGTCCAGGCCGGCCTCAGCTTCTGCCTGTCGCTGCCGCTCGACTACCCGGGCGGCAACAAGCTCAATCCGCGCCGCCACCCGCCGGTGCTGCGCCCGACCTTCCGCGACGACATCCCGTACGTGAACTTCCCGCTGGCAAAAGTCGACCCGGCCGCCACCGACGTCATCAGCGACGACCAGGTGCTGATGTGCCTGCAGTACAGCACCCAGTGGGACTCGCTCGCGCACGTGGGCGCGCTGTTCGATGCCGACGGCGATGGCAGGCCCGAGCGCGTCTACTACAACGGCTACCGCGCCAACGAGCATATCGTCGGCCCCGTGGACTACGCCGAGGACGATCACTTCGCCGCCCACCCATGCGGGCACGACCACAGCGCCGCGCAGGCGCTGGGCATCGAGAACTTCGCGGCCAAGGGCATGCAGGGCCGCGGCGTGCTGGTGGACCTGGCGCACGCCTTCGGCATGGACTTCCGCAACGTCGGCTATGACGACCTGATGCATGCCATGGACGCGGCCAACGCTGAAGTCGAGCCCGGAGACATGCTGCTGCTGCGCACCGGCTTTGCCGAAATCGTCCTGTCGATGCAGCGCGAGCCCGACGAAGCGGTGCTGCACCACAGCTGCTGCGCGCTCGACGGGCGCGACGACAGGCTGCTGCAATGGATCACCGATACCGGCATTGCCGCGCTGGTCGCCGACAACTACGCCGTCGAGCGCTACCCGGCCCGCCCCGCGCCCGATGGCGACACGCACCACCCGCTGCTGCCGCTGCACCACCACTGCCTGTTCAAGCTGGGCCTGCCGCTGGGCGAGCTGTGGTACCTGCGCGAACTGGCGGACTGGCTGCGCGCCAATGGGCGCACCCGTTTCCAGCTCACCGCCCCGCCGCTGCGCCTGCCGGGCGCGGTGGGCTCGCCGGTGACACCGATCGCCACGGTCTGACCACGCCACACGACACGACACGCCAGGGAGACGACATGAAGCTACGCCATTCGATGTTCCGCAAGGCCGCCGGCACGCTGACCATGGCCGCCGCGCTTGCCTGCGGCGCCGTGCAGGCCCAGACAACCGCAGCAATCTCCGACGACGTGGTCAGGATCGGCATGCTGCTCGACATGAGCGGCCTGTACGCCGACGTCACCGGCCGCGGCAGCGCCACCGCGGCGCAGATGGCCATCGACGATTTCGGCGGCAAGGTGCTGGGCAAGAAGATCGAGCTCGTGGTGGTCGATCACCAGAACAAGGCCGACATCGCCGCCAACAAGGCGCGCGAGTGGTTTGACACCGGCCATGTCGATGCCATCCTCGACGTGGCGGCATCCGCGCCGGCGCTGGCCGTGCTGGACGTGGCCAAGCAGAAGAACCGCATCGTGGTGTTCTCGGGCCCCGGCAGCGAGCGCATCACCAACGACCTGTGCACGCCAGTGTCGGTGCATTACGCGTACGACACCTATGCGCTCGCCAATACCACCGCGCGCGCCATGGTGCAGCGTGGCGGCAAGACCTGGTTCTTCCTGACCGCCGACTACGCCTTCGGGCACACGCTGCAGGCATCGGCCACCGCGGTGATCAACGAAGCCGGCGGCAAGGTGCTGGGCGCCGCGCGCCACCCGATCGGCGCCAGCGACTTCGCGTCCTACCTGCTGCAGGCACAGGCCAGCAAGGCACAGGTGGTCGGCCTGGCCAATGCGGGCGGCGACACCGTCAACGCCATCAAGGCCGCGTCGGAATTCGGCCTGACCCGCAACGGCGCCCAGCGCCTGGCCGGCCTGCTGCTCTATATCAACGATATCCATGCGATCGGCCTGAAGACGGCGAGCGGGCTGGTGCTGACCGAGGCGTTCTACTGGGACATGAACGACGCCACGCGGGCCTGGTCGCGGCGCTACTTCGAAAAGGTGAAGAAGATGCCGAACATGAGCCAGGCGGGCGCCTATTCATCGGTCATGCACTACCTGAAAGCCGTACAGGCCGCCGGCACCGACGAAACCGCCGCGGTAATGAAGAAGATGAAATCCATGCCGATCAATGACTTCTTCGCGAAGAACGGCCGCATCCGCGAAGACGGCCGCATGATCCACGACATGTACCTGTTCGAGGTGAAGAGCCCGGCGGAATCCAGGTATCCGTGGGACTACTACAAGGTGCTGGCGACGGTGCCGGGCGAACAGGCCTTCATGCCGGCGGCGAAGTCGCAGTGCCCGCTGCTCAAGCACTGATATGGCGAGCAAGAGCTATCTGCGCGGTACCGGCAATACGCGCTTCGGCCGGCTGGAGGGCAGCACGCCGCTGACGCTGATGGCGCAGGCCGCCGATGCCGCGCTGGCCGATGGTGGGCTGGCACGCGCCGACATCGACGGCGTGCTGTGCGGCTATGCCACCACGCTGCCGCACCTGATGCTGGCCGACCGCTTCTGCGAGTACGCCTCGCTCACGCCGGCCTATGCGCATGGCGTGGCCGCGGGCGGCGCCACCGGCGGCGTGATGGCGATGCTCGCGCACGAACTAGTGCGCGCCGGCCGCTGCCGCCACGTGCTGGTGGTGGCCGGCGAAAACCGGCTCAGCGGCCAGAGCCGCGACCAGTCGATCCAGACCCTGGCGCAGGTCGGCGAACCGCATGCCGAAGTGCCCAACGGTGCCTCGGTGCCGGCCTACTACGCGCTGCTGGCCTCGCGCTACCTGCATGAAGCCGGCATGGATGCCGATGCGCTGTCGGGCTTTGCCGTGCTGATGCGCGAACACGCCGCGAGCCATCCCGATGCGCACCTGCGCGAACCGCTGTCGCTGGCCGACGCGCGGGCAGCGCGCGCCATCGCCACGCCGCTGCGCCTGTCGGATTGCTGCCCGATTTCCGATGGCGCGGTCGCCGTGGTCGTGTCCGCCGAGCCCGGTGCCGGCACGCCGGTGCGCATCGCCGGCGCGGGCCAGGCCCACCGGCACCAGCACCTGAGCGCGATCGACGACGTCATGCAGACCGGCGCCGCCGACGCCGCGCGGCGCGCGTTTGCCGAGGCCGGCGGCGGCGCGGACAGCATCGACTACCTGGCGGTCTACGACTCGTTCACCATCACGCTGGTGATGCTGCTGGAGGAGCTTGGGCTGGCCGGACGCGGGCAGGCGCATGCGCGGTTGCGCGGGGGCGACTTCGGGCGCGACGGCCCACTGGCGCTGAACACGCACGGCGGCTTGCTTGCCTTCGGGCACTCGGGCGTGGCCGGTGGCCTGATGCACCTGGCCGAAGCCGCGCGCCAGCTCGCCGGCCGCGCCGGCGCACGCCAGGCCGGCACGCGCCGGCGCGCGCTGTTCCATGCCGATGGCGGCGTGCTGTCATCCCACGTCAGCCTGGTGCTGGAGGCCATGCCATGACCCATCCGTACACAGCGGGCCTGGGCGCCGGCGTGGTGCGCTACCAGTGCTGCCGCGACTGCGGCGCCTGGCAGCCGATGGAGCGCCACGCGTGCCGAGCCTGCGGCGGCCTGCAGTTGAGCTGGCGCGATGCCGTCGGACTGGCAACCGTCCACGCCGTGACCGAGATCAGCCGCGCGCCGGACGAAGCGTTTCGCGCGCTCGCGCCCTACACGCTGGTGCTGGCCACGCTCGACGAAGGCCCGCGCGTGATGGGCCATGCCGAGCCCGGCGTGGCCATCGGCGACCGGGTGCGGGCGGGCTTCCTGCGTTTCGGCGAAGGCACGCTGCTGCGTTTCCGGCGCGAATAGCGCCGCCGCTGGCGCCTTGCCGGCAAGCGCCTGTCCGTCCCGGCCGGCATCCACAACCGGAGTACCCCTTTGGCACCGAATCGATCCCGGCGGCACGCGTTCGCCCTGATTTCCTGTCTGGCCCTGTCCGCAACGGCCTTGCCGGCCGCGCAGGCACAGTCGTTCCCGCACAAGCCGATCCGGCTGGTAGTGCCCTATCCGCCGGGCGGCCCGACCGATATCGTCGCCCGCGTGGTCGGGCAGAAGCTGTCCGAGAAGCTCGGCCAGCCGCTGGTGGTGGAAAACCGTCCGGGTGCCGGCGGCAATATCGGCGCCGAAGCCGTCGCGAAGGCCGCGCCTGACGGCTACACACTGCTGGTCGCCACGACCGCGCACGCCATCAACATGACGCTGTTCAGCAAGCCCGGCTACGACACGCGCAGGGATTTCGCGCCCGTCAGCATGCTCACGCGCGGCCCGCTGGTGCTGGTGACCGCGCCGGCCACGCCGGCCGGCAACGTGGCCGAGCTGATCGCGCTGGCCAGGGCCAGGCCGGGACAGGTCACCTTTGCCAGCTCCGGCAACGGCCAGTCGACCCATCTCGCCGCGGAACTGTTCAATAGCATGGCCGGCGTCCATATGACGCACGTGCCGTACAAGGGCAGCGCACCCGCGCTGACCGACGTGATGGGCGGCCAGGCCACGGTGATGTTCGACACCATGCTGTCCGCCATGCCGTTCGTGCGCGACGGCAAGCTCAAGGCGCTCGCCATCACGGGCGCCACGCGCTCGCCCGCCGCGCCGGACACGTCGACCATCGCCCAGTCCGGCCTGCCCGGCTACGAGGCCAGCGCGTGGAACGCGCTGCTGGCCCCGGCCGGCACGCCGCCCGCTGTCCTCGGCACGCTCAACGGCGCCCTCAAGGCCGTCCTGCAGGATCCGGACGTGCGCGCGCGCTTCGCCACGCAGGGCTTCGCCGCCGAATGGACCGATCCCCCCGCCACCGTCCGTTTCATCGGGCAGGAGATCGACAAGTGGTCCAGGGTCGTCAAGACCTCGGGCGCCACCGTCGACTGACCTCTCACAACTCCGCTCTCACCACTCCGCTTACGCCTTGCTCATGACCGCCCCACTCCAGTCCCTGCTCTCCCCGCGCTCGATTGCCGTGATCGGTGCCTCCGACAATATCCACAAGATCGGCGGCCGGCCCATCCACTACATGAAGACGCACGGCTACGCCGGCACGCTCTACCCCGTCAATCCGCAGCGCGACACCATCCAGGGCCTGCGTGCCTATCCCACGCTGGACGCGCTGCCGCAAGTCCCGGAGCTGGCCATCATCATCGTGGCCGGCGAGGCTGCGGTGCAGGCCGTGCGTGACTGCGCGCGGCTTGGCGTGGCGGCGGCCATCGTGATCGCCTCGGGCTTTGGCGAGGCCGGCGCCGAAGGCCGCCGCCAGCAGGACGAGATGGTGCGCGCCGCGCGTGCCGGCGGCCTGCGGCTGGTGGGCCCGAACAGCCAGGGGCTGGCCAACTTCGGCAGCGGCGCGATCGCCAGCTTCTCCACCATGTTCATCGAGGTGCCGCCGCACGACGGGCCGGTGGCCGTGGTCAGCCAGAGCGGCGGCGTGGCGGCCATGGTCTACGGGCTGCTGCGCGGCCAGGGCATCGGCGTGCGCCATATGCACGCCACCGGCAACCAGGCCGACGTTACGGTCAGCGAACTTGCGCTGGCCGTCGCGCATGACCCCGGCGTGCGGCTGGTGCTGCTGTACCTGGAAAGCCTGACCGATCCCGAGGTGCTGGCCGAAGCCGCGCGCGTGGCGCGGGCCCGCAACGTGCCGGTCGTGGCGGTCAAGGCGGGCCGCTCGCAGGATGGCCAGCGCGCCGCGGCCTCCCATACGGGCGCCATCGCCAACGAAGACCGCGCCGTCGATGCCTTCCTTGCCCGCCACGGCATCTGGCGCGTGGACGATGCGCATGCGCTGGCGCGCTGCGCGCCGATGTACCTGCGTGGGTGGGACGCCGCAGGCCGCCGGCTGGTGGTGGTGAGCAACTCGGGCGCGAGCTGCGTCATGGCGGCCGACGCGGCGCAGACGTTCGGACTGACGCTTGCGCCGCTGTCCGAGACCACGCGGGCCGCGCTGGCCGAACGCCTGCCGGGCTTTGCCACCACCACGAACCCGGTCGATGTCACCGCGGCGCTGCTCTCCAACAGCGCGCTGTTCGGCGAGGTGCTGCCCGTGGTGGCAAGGGATCCCGCCGCCGACCTGTTCCTGCTCGACATCCCCGTCTCCGGCATGGGCTACGACGTGCCGCGCTTTGCGCGCGACGCCGCTGCGTTTGCCGACACCTCAGGCAAGCCCATCGCGGTCGCGGCCTGGCAGCAGCCGGTGGCCGAGGCATTCCGCGAAGCCGGTGTACCGACCTACGCCAACGGCACCGAAGCGCTGTCGGCCTTCTCGCAACTGGTCTCGCACCAGCAGCGCCTGCGCCAGATCGCGGCCGAAGGCGAGCCGCCAGTGCCGGCACGCCCCGCGCCGCCAGTCGCTGCTGCGGGCGTGACGCTGAGCGAGGCCGCCAGCCTTGCCCGGCTGGTGGCCGCCGGCATGCCGGTGGTCGAGCACTACGTCTGCCACGACGTCGATGCCGCGGTGGCGGCATGGCAACGCATCGGCGCCCCTGTGGCGGTCAAGGCAAGCTCCCCACAGGTGCCGCACAAGAGCGAGCACGGGCTGGTGGCCCTGCACTGCAACGATCCGGAGGCGGTCGCCAGCGCCTTTGCGGCCCAGACCCGCACGCTGCGGGCCATGGGTGCCACGTGCGAGGGCGTGGTGGTCGCGCGCATGTCGCGCGGCCAGCGCGAGTGCATGATCGGCGCGCACTGGGATCCGGTATTCGGCGCAGTCCTGGTGATTGGCGATGGAGGCAAGTATGTCGAGGTGCTGCGCGACACCGCGGTGCTGCTCGCCCCCTGCGGCGAGGCCGAGGTGGAGCGCGCGCTGGCCGGCCTGCGCATCGCCCCGCTGCTGCGGGGCGTGCGCAACGAGCCGGCCGTGGACATTGCGGCGCTGTGCCGGCTGGCCGTCCAGGTGGGTGAACTGGTCCATGAGGCCAGTGGCTCCATACACTCGATCGACCTCAACCCGGTGATGGCAAGCCCGGATGGCGTGGTGGTGGTGGATGCACTGCTCGAGGTCGCGGCAACCCCGCATCAGGGAACCGCTGATCGCATCGCTGCCGATTCAGCCTGAAGGTTCGATACGAGCGATAGGCCATGTGCACTGGCTTGCTGGAGCCGGCCAGGGTCTGTTCCATATAGAACCTGCGTGCGCAAGGGGATACGCGGCGCAGTGCCAGGCGCTGGTCGCGCCGCCGTCAGCAGTCTGAGCGACGACTTGCATCCCACCCCATCGTTTCGCCCAGCCGCCAAGTCGACAATGCCTTCACCCCTTGTGAAATCGGCCTCATCTTGGCCGGATTCCGCCTCAATCAGTCGCACAGGGTGCACGTCCGCTTGACGAAGCTGCACTATTAGGCCGTGCGCCGGCCAATCTATCCACTGGACCCGGATACTGCTCCGAATACGCATAGCTGACACGGCTGCAAGCACCGGGCGATCAGGTGCGGCGTGTCCGCATCCGATCGCAGCCAATCCGGCAATGGCACAAGGGAACAGACCATGAAACTGCACGCTCGATTCCGCAGACGTCTTCGCGACTGTCTGATGATCAGCGCATTGACCTCGACACTGTGTGCATTCGGCACGAATAGCGCCCTCGCTGCCGGTCAGCAGGCTTGGCCGGCGCGCGCCATCACGTTATTGGTGCCAATCGCCGCTGGCGGCGGCACGGACATCATTGCCCGCGCAGTTGGCGAAAAACTGGCGGCTGAACTGGGCCAGCCGATCATAGTCAAGAACCAGGCAGGTGCGAATGGGGCGATTGGCAGCGCGGCGGTTGCCCGTGCCCCGGCGGACGGCTACACCATTCTGGTCGGATCGATCGGCACCCACGCGGCCAATCAATGCCTATACAAGCTGCCTTACGACCCGGTGCAAGACTTTACCCCGGTGGCACTGCTGGCCAAATATAACAATGTTGTTATGGTGCGACGCGATTCTCCCATCAAATCTCTTGATGACCTGGTCAAGCTCGCCAAAGCCCATCCGGCCACTCTGACGTATGCCATCACCGTGGTCGGCAGTTCTGCGCACCTGGCACTGGAGCGATTCAAGTCCGAAGCAGGCCTGGACATGTTGGGAGTACCGTACAACGGAGCTGTTCCCGCAACGGTAGATGTCCTGGGAGGCCAGGTCGATTTCATGCTGGACACCGTGGTGTCGCAGTATGGAAATCTGACGTCCGGCAGAGCCCGCGCATTGGCGACCACAATGGGCGAAAGGCGATCGGACATCTTGCCCAAGGTGCCGACAATCGCCGAACAGGGTTACCCGAAATACGATGTCGCTGGCTGGACCGGCCTGTTCGTACGGTCCGGCACGTCCGCGGAAATCGTCGAGAAAATCAGCACGGCTCTGCAGCGCGTCTACGCCACGGGCAAATTGCAAAAGCTGCTGGGTAGCCAGGGCCTCGACGTCACCACGAACACGCAAGCAGAATTCGCCGCCTTCGTTGCCAAAGAGCGTCAGACTTGGTGCGACGTTATCAAGACGGCCAACATCAAGGTCGAGTGACTATGGGGAGAGACGGGCGATATCCTGCGCCATGTATTGGGCAAGCCCGTTCCTGGCTGGCGCTCACCTTCTGGCCGAAAAAGAGCGACCTGACCATGCGCGGACTCAAATCGATGGGCTATCTCACGCGCGCTTCAGGCGACCAGGGGCATGGGCGACTCTTCATTCTTCGCCCTTGCTGATTCGGCCGCGGCCTCTTCAAAGAACCGCACCGCGTTCTTCCCCGCGCGCTTGGCGGCGTACATAGCGTGGTCGGCCCGCTCGACGAGCAGCCTGGGGTCGACACCATCATCCGGATAGACGCTGATCCCGATGCTCGGCGTGACTTGAACTGTGTTGCCTACCGCCAGGATGGGCTCCCCGACCGAGGCCAGGAGCTTGCTTGCGATCGGCTCGATCTGGAAATGCGCATGCAGATCTTCCAGCACGACGGCGAACTCGTCGCCGCCCAGCCGTGCGACGGTGTCCGCTTCGCGCAATCCACCGCGCAGTCGCTGCGCTACCGTGCGCAGCGTTTCGTCCCCGGCCTGGTGCCCGAGGCTGTCGTTGATCTCCTTGAAGTGGTCAAGATCCACGAACATGACAGCGACCAGCGAAGATGCGCGATGCGCACGCGCGATCGCGTGTTTCAGGCGCTCATTGAACAACAGGCGATTGGGCAAGTCCGTCAGCGGATCGTGGGTCGCCAGGTACTCTCGCTGCTCTTCCTCCATCTTCTGTCTGGTAATGTCCGAACAAATGGCGGCATAGTGGGCGTCGTCGGCGCCGCCAATCCTGGAGATCGAGATGGACTCGAGATAGAGCTCACCACACTTCCGGCGATTCCAGATTTCCCCTGTCCAACTACCATCGGCTTCCAGGCACCGGAACATCTCCCGATAGAACTCCGGCGGCTGCCGGCCGGAACTCCACATGCTTGGGTTGCGGCCCAATACCTCGGCCTCGGTGTAGCCGGTGAGCTTGGTGAAGGCGGGGTTGACCTTCGTAATCGTTCCGACCTTGTCCGTGATGATGACGCTATCCGTGGACATCTTGTAGACCTGATCGACCATGAGCAAATGCTCAATGGATTCCTGGACAGCGTCGTCCCGCTGCCGCATCAGCCGCAGCGCCAACGTCATGACCCCGATGACAGCCAGCACAAATATAGCGATGGCCGTGCCGGTGACGACCCGGATCGTCGACGCGCTTTTTGCTACAAAGCTGGCGGCCTGGGCCGCATTCACGTCAATGTCTTTCGTGATCCGTTCGTCCATCTGGTCGAGGAACGGGATGTAGGTCAAGAGCCATTGCATCGCGTCGTCGTAGTTGCCCGTGCCGAGATGATCGAGGCTACCGTGGATGATCGCCACGAAGCGCGGCATGTCGACGACGAGCTGACGGGCTAGCTCGGCCTCTCTAGGGCTGCTGACACCCGCCGGATAGTAGAGTGCCCATTCGCGCTCGCTCAGCGCCAGCTTCTCGCGCATCTGTGCCAGAAGCTCATTTGTTTGCGCGGGGTCACGTTGTGCCAGGATTCGCCATTGCAGCCGCCTGATGTTGGTCTCCGCGGCACGGATGTCGGCCAGATGCGTGATCGGTTCTGTATTGCCGTAGTACATCGTGTGGAGGAACGAGTCGAGCTCCTTCATCGTCATCGCACTGATGACGATCAGTGCAGAGAGGGCCGCAACACCGGAAAATGCCGCCGCTGCGAGTCGCGATCGTGATCTTCGCAAATAGGCTTTCAATCGATGTTCTCCCTGGCAACCGGAGCCGCGCCCGCGGCAACATGGCAGCTTGTAACGGCAAGTTACGCTGTTACCTAATTGTGACAATCCATCAGAATCCTGGGAGCTAGCAAACTTGATCTTGCACAAATTCGGTACTGTCGATTCCCGGCGTAGTTGAGCTCTGCCCGCGTAAGAAGGAGCAGGCGCCCACCGCGCTTCGTTTCGCACTGATGGCGCTCACCGCTGCCAGTACCTGCTCCAGACTGTCGAGCTCCCCGATTCGGTGGCCAGCTCCAATTCGGCGCTGTCACGTAGCCGAATGGAGTCATGCAAGCCCGGACGATGAAGGGCGAATCGCGCTACCAGGGCCATTGATTTCCATCGGTGATTATTTCTGCCTCCACGATCGACCAGTACCTTTGCGTATTTTCCGCACAGCGCCGGATCGCTTGGCATTTCCCGACGCTAAGCCAGTGAGACGTTCATCCTGAAAAAAAATCATCTGATTTGGAAAATTGTCGTCGACGTGTCCGCGGATCACGAGAAGGACACCCGAGAGTAGATGTCACGATTGGTGTGTGGTCAATTGGTGGACACAGGCGGCACAGTTGCACCAATGAACATGAGCCTACGACGTCGCTTCGGCATGCGCATTCGTGAACTGCGACAAGCTATCGGACTATCCCAGGAAGCCCTTGCCGACCAGGCGGGATTCGCACGAACCTATCTGAGTCGCATTGAAACCGGCGGAGCAAATCCGTCGCTGGACGCCATCGAAACGCTGGCGACAGCGCTGCAGATAAATGTCGAGAGTCTCTTTGTCGTCTCGAAAGAGACGCTGGAATGACTCCTGCCCCCGGGGCTCTGTCGCGGTAAGGGAGTGAAGGCGCAGAAAGTCCGATGTGCGCGATAGCCTTATGCTCTCGTAGCTGACGACCATGCCGCGCTCAAACAGCAGATCCTCGATGTCGCGCAGGCTCAGCTAGATGCGAAAATGCCAGCGCACCGCACAACTGATGACAACGGCAGGGAACGGTGACCGTGATACAGCGGCTTCTTTTTCATCGCACCATCCTATGCGCCCTAGCCAACGTGACTGAGCTGCGCCACCACCGACCGCATCCAGCGGTGCGACGGAACCTCATCCCAACGCGCGTGCCACACCATGTTGTAGCGCGATTTCGGCAAGCTGAAGGCCAGGTCCTTCACGTGTAGCCGATGGAATCGTGCGATGTAGTTGGCCAGCCTGCGCGGCATCGTCACCGCCAGGTCGGTTTGCAGCAGGATCAGAGGCACGTGGCTCATGCTGGACACGTAGAGATCGAACCGACGCTGGTAGCCTGCGCCATGCAGCCAGGCGTCCACCTCATTGTTCTTGCCGTACATGTCCGTGGTGGTGACGAAACGCAGAGCGCTGAAGGCCGCGGGTGTCAAGCGCCGCCGCGCCGCAGGATGGCCATGCCGCAGCAGGCAGACGCGGTCGTCATCGAACAGGACCTGGCTGCGAATGCGTCCCCCCACGTCCTCGAAACGGCCGAGCGCGATATCGATGGAATGATCCTCCAGCTGCTTCTCAGGCAGTGCCACGCCTTGCATATTGACGAAGCTGAAGCGCACCAGCGGCGCATGGATATCGCAATAGCTGCGCAGGCTCGGCGCCAGCATCCATTCGAGGGTATGGCGCGCCGCGATGCGGAAGGTGCGTGTCGATTTGAGCGGGTCAAACGCGCCTCCGTCTTCCATGATGCTGCCGATGGCCGCCAGCGCCTCGCGCACCGTTGGCCGTATTTCCATCGCACGCGGTGTGGGCACGAGCCGGCGCTTGGTCAGCACGAACAGGGGGTCGCCAAACATCCGCCGCAGTTCGGCCAGTTTTCGACTGATGCCCGGCTGCGTCGTGTGCAGGCGTGCAGCCGTCTCGGTGGCGCTACGGGTTTCCATGAGAAGCTCGAATACCGTCAGCAGGTTCATGTTCATCTTGTGCAGGGTATCCAGTTCCATGGCGAGAGTCCTTGGTCCAATCCGGCTTAGGTCATATCAAAATCGGCATTATATGTTTCGCATAAATGATTTGAATGTATGAAAAAGCGTATTTAGCATCTTTCCTGACCCCGGGCCGACCTGGCCGGGCAAACCAGGAGAGCATGCATGAACAGGCAGGCCCAGATGCCATTTCCGCTGTACGAAGTCACTGGTGCCCCGCAGGAGCGCGGCCGCTCCTACGGCGAACAAGCAAGACAGCGCATCGTACGGTCCATCGAGCACTACAGCGAACAGGCCGCGAAGCTGAAGCTGGCGCCGCTGGAGATCGACAAGATCATCCACAGCTACATTCCCACGGTCCGCAAGTTCGACGAAAACTATCTTACGGAAATGCAGGGCATCGCGGACGGTGCCGGCGTGCGCCTGGAGGACATCCTCCTGCTGAACGCCCGCACCGAAATCATGAAGCTGGCGGTGCACCCCGACCTGCGCGCGCGCCTGCTGCGCGAGACCAACGACGGCTGCACCTCGGTCAAGGTAACGCGCGATGCCACCAGGGACGGCGAACTGATCCATGCCCAGAACTGGGACTGGAAGGAAGAGTGCGCAGAAACCGGCGTGGTGCTGCGCATCCTGCGCGAGGACGGCCCCGACCTGCTGACTTTCACCGAAGCCGGCATGCTGGCTCGCTCGGGCTTCAACGCCGCTGGTGTTTCCATCACCGGTAACAACCTGGAGTGCGACCGCGACTATCGCCAGATTGGCGTACCCCTGCCCCTCATCCGTCGCAAGGCCCTGGAGAGCGGCTTCGTCGCGCACGCCATGCACGCGGTGTACGCCACCCCCAAGACCGGCTCCAACAATATGGCGATCGCCCACGTGGGCGGCGTGATCATCAACTTCGAATGCGCTCCGGACGAGACCTTCCAGTTGCATCCGGAGAACGGCCTGCTGGTGCACGCCAACCACTGGCTCAGCCCGATCGCGCTGACCAGGCTCAAGGACATGGGTATCGCTTTCTCGCCCTGCACGCTGTACCGGGAACAGCGCGTGCGCGAACTGCTGGCGCCGCATGTAGGCCACATCACGATGGACGACGTCAAGCAGGCGCTGCTGGATGACTACCAGTCGCCCTGGTCGGTCTGCCGGCCGCCGCGCGGCGACTTTGGCCGTGACACCCGCAGCGCAACGGTCGCCACCGTCATCATGCGGCCCGCCGCCAACTATATGGAGGTGGCGAACCTGCCGGCGCTGGATCCGACCTTCACCCGGTACGAACTGCCGCAGCGGAGTTGATTGAACGCGCGATGCACGACACGCATCTCCACAAGACCATGGGAACCCAGTGATGAAGCCCACTCTCACCTGCCTCCTGCGCCTGGCGACCGGCGCCGCCCTCGCCGCCCTCGCCGCCCTGATGGCCGCGCCCGGCCTGTCGTCCGCCGCAGATACCTATCCCGACCACGCCATCCGCCTGATCGTTCCCTTCGCAGCGGGCGGCGGCACCGATATCATGGCGCGCATCATCGCGCAGGACGTCGGCAAGGAACTGGGCCAGACGATCGTCGTTGAGAACCGCCCGGGAGCCGGTGGCGGCATCGGCGCCGCCTTCGTCGGGCAATCCAGGCCTGACGGCTATACCCTGCTGGTCGGCTCGACCGGCACGCACAGCGCCAACATGTTCCTCTATTCCAGGCTGCCATACGACCCGGTCGGCGGCTTCACTCCGATTTCCGTGCTCGCCACCTTCGACAACGTCGTGGTCGTGCCCAAAGCATCCAAGACCCACACGCTCAAGGAGTTGATCGACAGCGCCAGGCAGAACGCGGGCAAGCTGAGCTACGGCGTCACGACCGTGGGCAGTTCCTCGCACCTGGCGGCCGAGAAGTTCAAGCGCGACGCTGGCATCGAAGCCAGTGCCGTGCCCTACAACGGCTCTGGCCAGGCGACGACGGATCTGTTGGCCGGCCGCCTGGACTTCATGCTCGACCTGGTCGGTACGCAGATCGGCAACATCAAGTCTGAAAGGCTGCGGCCCATTGCCACGACGGGTCTGAAGCGAAATGCCCTGCTCCCCAAAGTGCCCACCATCGCCGAATCGGGCTACCCGGGCTTCAGCGCCGTGGGCTGGATCGGCCTGTTTGGTCCCGCCAATATGCCTAGATCGACGGTGGACAAGCTCTACAAGGCCATCGACAAGGTCTACGCCTCGCCGGACTTCCAGGCCAATATGCGTGCGCGCTCCTTTGATATCGCCCAGATGCCGCCCGGCGAATTCACCAGGTTCCTGGCCAGTGAGCGCGAAAAGTGGGGTAGCGTGGTGCGTGAAGCGCATATCAAACTGGACTGACCAAAGCAGGAGGACAGCAATGAGTCAAGGAACGACTTTTCCTGAAGAGATGCGCTGTGTGGTGCTGATTGGCATCGACTTCGATGGCCCCAGCCACGAAGTCGGCCGCGGCATCGCGCCGCTGGGCAAGCATTCCTGGGGCAATTACTCGGCCCGCTGCGGCGTGCCGCGGCACATGGAGATGCTGGCGCGCCACGACGTCAAGGCCACCTTCTTCATTCCTGGCTATGATGCCGAACGGCACCCTCAGACCATCGAGCAGATTGATCGCAACGGCTTCGAAGTCGCCGCGCATGGCTATCTGCACGAGGCCTGGGAACTGGGCGCGGAAGAAGAGGAGGCGCTGCTGCGCAAGACCGACCGCATCCTCAAAGAGATCGTCAACAAGCCCGTGCTCGGGTGGCGCTCGCCGTCCGGCCGCAAGAGTGACCGCACCATGGCCGTGCTCAAGTCCATGGGCTACATCTACGACTCCAGCGACAAGGATTACGACCGTCCCTACCGCCTGCGCTTCGGCAAGGGCGAGGATGACATCATCATCGAACTGCCGAACAACACGTACAGCCTGGATGATTTCCCCTTCTACAAGTTCAGCTACACGCCGCCCTCGGAAGTACTGGACCAATGGAAGGCGGAATTCGACGCCATCTATGGCGCCGACCGATTCTTCGTGCTATCGCTGCATCGGCGCGCCGGCTGGGGCTCGGGCACACCCTCGCACACCCGCATCCTGTCGGACCTGATTGCCTATATGAAGAGCCACGACGGCGTACATTTCATGGAAGCGCGGGGCTTCGCCAAGTGGTGCCAGGAAAATGCCAACAACCTGGAAGAGGTCTCCTTCGCATGAGCACGCACACGTATACCTGGCCTCAAGGCGCGCGCACCGTCGTCCTGCTGAGCGTGAATTTCGACGCTGAATCTTTCGACCTCAGGGAAGCTGCGCCCGAACGCATGTTCGGCCGCTATTCCTACGGCCGCTACGGCGTGCGCGCGGGTTTTCCGCGCCTCGTCGAACTCCTTGGCAGGCACGGCGTGCCAGCCACCTTCTTCGTGCCGGGCGCCGATGCACGCCGTCATCCCGGACTCATTCGCGAACTGGCCAGCCACGGCCATGAAATCGCCGCCCGCGGCATCGACCTGGAGAACTTCGCGACCCTGGGCGACCGGGAAATCGAAGTGCTGAAGACCTCGCGGGATATGCTTGCCGACATCGCCGGCAAAGCGCCGCAGGGCTTCCGCGCGCCCGGCGGCGAGCTGTCCTCGAAGACCCTGCATCATCTGGCTGACCTGGGTTTTATCTATGACGCCAGCTTCCAGGATGCCGACTATCCCTATGTCTACGGATTGGGCGTCGGCAAGCAGCTCGTCGAACTGCCGTCCAGCTTCGCCCTGGACGACGCACCCATCTACTCCGCGCGCCACACCCACGCACGCCTGCAGGCCATATGGCGCGAGGAGATGCACGCGATGTACGCCGAAGCCACGCTGATACCCATCACCATCAGTCTGCGCGGCGACTTCGGCTCGACCCGCGCAGCGCGCATCGCTGTGCTGGATACGCTGCTGACGGAACTCAGGCAGTTGGGCGAGGTGCGCTTCATGACCTGCCAGCAGCTGGCTGAGCACACGTTGTCGCTGAACCTGACACCGGAGCCAGATCCCTATCTGGCCCACGCCGAGACCTTGTCCAGGACCGTGTATCGGGGCGATCTGGCGATCAAACCCCTGTAAGCGAGCGATTGCAAAACAAATCAGGAAGTCAGGCGTGTCATTGCAACTCGGACAGCGCCTGCCGCAATGAGGTCGAGGCCCCATACAGAGGCATGTATCCCGCCAGCAGAACCTGCGCGCTGCGCTGATAGGCCGCCGAACGGATAGCCAGCGCGCCGTCCTCCATGTGGGCAACGACAGTCGTACCGAGCACGCCCGCCGGGTTCTCGATGCCGACTCTGACTTCGCATTCTTTTGCTTGTGCCTGCTTGGGGGCAATCTCGTGTGCGACAGAGCCAGGGATCAACGTGGCGGCGGCCAGACAGCACCCGCCCGATACCGCCATCGAACCGTGCACGGTCTGCGGCGTAAAATAGCGCACCGACAGATCGCCCGTGCCGCGCGGTGCGCCGATGATGCAGACCTTGGGGATCGTTTCGCTGCGAGCTATATCCTCTCGCGTCATCAAGCTGCCGTCCTTGCGCCGCAAATTCATTCGCAAGCCGGCCTCGATCCAGAGCGCCTTCAGTCGTTGGAGAAATTCTTTATCGGCGGCCAGTTCCCCTGGCGGCTCGTGGCCAGTCTTGCCGAAATCGGCCGCGCGGGCGATGACCATGGGCACCGCCACGTCGACGCAGCTGACACATAGGTCATCGATGACGTCTACCACATTACCGGTCGGTAGCAGCGCACCTGTCTTGGCGCCGGCCGGATGATGCAAGAACAGATCCACTGCGGGGTGACGGCCCATCACCCCAGGAATCTCGGCGACTTCGAAACCACCATCCTGCGCAATGATCATGCGCGAAGTGGTCAGGACCCCGGTGTTGGTATTCCGGATGGTCAGCGTCTGGAGGCCGGTGGTGGATCGTCTGGCTAGCCCGGTATCGAGTGCCCAAAGCTGTAGCGCCGAGGACATGTTCCCGCAGTTCACGCTCCAGTCAATGCGACCGTGATCCGACGCCAACTGCGCGAGCGCACTGACGAGACGACGACCATCGGCCGCGTCCTCCATGTCGGCAAAGAAAACTTTGTTGCTGGTTGCGGGCCCTCTGCCCAGCCCCGTAGTCTGGCGGTTGCCGGGATATTCCCCTCTGAGTGGCACCCCCATCAGGTGGCGCAGCAGTTCTTCACGCAGCTCCGGCTGTGTCGGGGCGATACGGTCCCAGATGACGAGGCCAGTGGATGTCCCACCACGCATGTGATGGACGGGGAATTCCCAGGTGTCGTGGCGCAGGCGAGGAGGCTGTAGATCGATCATGAAAGTTGATAGTGCGTGTATGCGAAATGTGGCTCTGTCGCAGTAAATGAGCGCTCCGCGACCATGGGATCGTCGGTGCACGCGTCGATGACGCGGATGGGGCAGTCCCAGGCGCCAGCCGGTAGCTCAGGGACGTCGCGCATGTCGTCATCGCTCCAGCATGCGTTGGGCGAAGGCGCGGCCCGCTTCAGCAGTGCCCAGGCGGCCACCGATGTCGCGCGTGGTCTCGCCCGCCTGGATCGCGGCGATCATCGCTTCGTCGATGGCGCGCGCAGCAGCCAGGAAGGCAGACAGGCTCCTGCGCTGGCCATGCCAGCCAAGCAGTTGTCCGGCGGACACGATCAGCGAGAAGGGATTGGCAATGTCCTGGCCCGCAATGTCGGGCGCCGATCCGTGTGCGGCCTGGCCCATTGCATGGTCCTTGCCGGCGTTCAGTGACCCGCCCAGGCCCAGGCTGCCGGACAACTCCGCGGTAAGGTCGGACAGGATGTCGCCGAACATATTGGTCGTGACGATCACGTCGAATCGCTGCGGGGCGCGCGCGACGTGTGCCATCATTGCGTCGACAATGAAGTCGTCGACCTGTACCTCGGGGAATTCGCGCGCCACCTGGCGGCAGATGTCGATGAACATGCCATCGCCGATCTTCAGCACATTGGCCTTGTGCACGATGCTGACATGCCTGCGACGTGTCATGGCCAGCTCGAACGCCGAGCGCGCAATGCGCTCGCAGCATTGCCGCGTAATGCGACGCAGCGAGATGACAACATCCGGCGTGATCAGCATCTCGCTGCCGCCGGACTCGATATTGCGGTCGGCATAGAAGCCCTCGGTATTCTCGCGCACGACGACGAGGTCGAACTCGCCAGCCCGGTGCTGCAGGCCCGGATAGGTGCGGGATGGCCTGATGTTTGCATACAGGTCCAGTTCCTTGCGGAAGAACTTCGAGGGATTGATCTCGCCCCTGGCTTCATCCTTGAAATCATAGGTGGCCATCGGTCCGAGCATCAGGCCATCGGCGGACTTCACTTTCTGCAACAGGGCCGGCGTCACGGTGGCCCCATGCCGGCGCAGGCTCTCATGGCCGGCAACGTCCAGATCGAATTCAAGGCCGAGCCGGAAACGCGATGATACGGCTCGCAGCACCTCGAGCGTGGCAGCCATCGTTTCGGGGCCGATGCCATCACCGGGAAGCACGACGATCTTCATGTCTGGTCCTTGATCATGCGAGGGGAAAGCGATACGCGGGCATATGGTCATTCAATGCAAGCACCCGCTGCCCTGGCGAGTTGCGCGAATCTCTGGCGTCCGGCACGCACGAACGCGCGAAGCACGCTGGTGACGGGCGCAACGGCGGGGCGCGACGGCGTTGCCACGGGTCGTGGCCGGCGCGGGTCTTCCGACCGGCCGGCGCCTGATTGAGCGGCAATGATCGGCCGGGCGGAATCTGCTGTAAAGTGCAAAAATCCTATCGATTAATGCCGAAATCGAATGAATTTTGATCTCGCGGACTTGCGCGCTTTCGTGACCGTGGCAGACCTTGGCAGCTTCCGCGCAGCCTCGGCGACGTTGCATATTTCCCAGCCGGCACTCTCGCGCAGGGTGGACAAGCTGGAGCAAGCGCTGGGGTTTCGCTTGCTTGAACGCACCACGCGGAGAGTGGAGCTCAACGCCATGGGCAGGAACTTTATCCCCAAGGCCAGGCACGTCCTGAACGAGCTTGAGAGCGCGTTGCTTGGCATGACGGACTTGTCCGACCGACTTCGCGGGCAGGTTTCCGTGGCCTGCATTCCTTCCGCCGTTGGCAACTTCCTGGCGGATGTCGTCAGGAAATTCCACCAGGCGTACCCCCGTATCCACGTTCGCTTGCTGGACGAGACCGCCTCCGAGATCCTGCTGGCCGTGGCGCGCTCGGAGGCGGACTTTGGCGTCAGTTACCTGGGAACCCAGGAGCCGGACCTGGAGTTCGAAGCGCTGCTAGAGGAGCGCTTTGTCCTGGCGTGCCGGCCGGAGCATCCTCTGGCGCGCAGGCGTCAGGTCACCTGGGCCGAGTTGGCAGAGTACGAATGCGTGACGCTCGCGCCGGGCAGCGGCAATCGCATGCTGATCGATCAAGGCTTGTCGGCGGTCGCGGCGCGCCCGGCGTGGACCTGCGAAGTCCGTCATGTACCGGCCCTGGTGAGCCTGATCGAAGCGGGCATTGGCATAGGTGCCGTGCCTGCCCACGCAGTGCCTGCCAACCATCCGGCCGGCCTGGTCAGCGTCCCGCTGGTCGAGCCAGAGATTGTTCGCACCATAGGTATCACCAGGCTTCGTGGCCGACCGCTGGCTCCGGCCGCACAAGCCTTCCACGACTTGCTGGTCGCCTCCTACGGCCGAACCGCGCAAAAAGCCAGGAAGAAGAGATAGGGACAGTTGGGGCCCTCGGGACAACTTGCGGTCGAGGCCGTCGCGCCGGACGCCCGACCATCGCGACCTTGCAATCTGCAGGGTTGCGCGATCACGTGTACCTGCGACCCGTCGGCGTCATCTCATCCATTGTTGGCCAACAGCGCGTGGATCATGCGTGCCATCAACTCCTGCGTATCGTCGTGCGCCAGGTACTCCGGCCTCATGAGCGCCATCGCGCGCGGTAATGCCAGGATGGTATGAAACGCGAGGAACCTCGCCTTGGCGCGGTCCCGGACCTGCACTTCATCGGGAAATCGCTCCATCAACGCGTCCGTCGCCATGGACGTCCAGTACTGCTCCGGCTTCACCAGGTCAAGCCGCACCAGTTCGTCGTAGTGCGATGACTTGACGAACAGTTCCGGGTCCAGCTTCACCCATGTGTGAAGCATCGGAATGCCAATGCTGAGCAGCAGCATGATGCCATCGAACAGCTTCGTGGATGGCGGCAGCGCCTGCAGTTCTTCGACCAGCCGCCGGCGCGCCTCGGCGCGAAAGTCATCGAAGATCGCGACAACGAGTGACTCCATCGTCGGAAAGTACTCGTAGATCGAGCTGATGGCGACGCCCGAGCGCGCGCACAGCCGCTCCAGCGTCAGCGCGTCGCGCCCTTCCTTCTCCAGGATCTGCCACCCGGCCTTCCTGAGCGCATCCACGAGCAGCACCGAGCGCTCCTGCCGGGGGCGCTTGCGCGGCCTGGCCGGCAATGCGATCTGCAAAGTGTCTGCGGAGTTGGAAGTTCTACGGGATGTCATGGCCGGCAACCAGAGGCGTTGGGGAAATGCAGAACGTGCCGATACCTGATCGGTACGAGGCAAGCTGCTTAGCTTGCCTGCATTTCGGCCACGCCTTCCCCTCTCCTGGCGGACGTTCTTCGCCATGCCGACCGTGCCCGTCACATGGCCCGCGGAAAGACAGAGCCGCCCTGCAACCGAAGATAAATTTCCCTTTGGATTCATATAGTTGGAACGCGCAACCCGGCTCCGGAATCCGGAGGCAAAAGCGCATTTCCCGCTCCTATACTGACCTGCCGACAAACCACCGAGGTCCCGCGCCGAATCACGGACGCCCCCGCTCCCTTGTCGGATTTCCAATCCAGTCAGCGAGTCTTGCTCATGTCCCTTGCGGAAGTCTCTGAAGAGAAGAAGGTCCAACTGCTGCTGAACGACCCGGCGGCCCTTGCCAACCACAGCGTGCAGGCGTGGCAACACCTGCCGCGCGCGCAAGTCGATGCGATCCAGCTCGCGGCGCTGAAGCAGCGCTTCGCCGCGCTGCGTGACCGCGTTCCGGTCCTGAAGAAGCTCGCCGATGCCGAGGACCTAACGCGGATCGACAAGCTCGACGATGTGGTGCCGCTGCTGTTCGAACACACGGTCTTCAAGTCGTATCCGCCATCCCTGCTCGACAAGAAGAGCTTCGGCCAGATCAACAGGTGGCTGGGCAAGCTGGTCACGCCCGAGATGGCGGAACGCCTCGCCAGCGCGGACGTGGGCGGCTGCCAGGGGCTTGACGACTGGTTCGCCGCCATGGACCGCGCCGTGCCGGAAATGCGCATCAGCCATACCTCCGGCACCTCGGGGACGGTGTCCTTCCTTCCCAACAGCGTGCGCGAATGGGAGAAGGCGGCGTCCATCCGCAAGCTGTTCGTCTGGCGACAGGAAGGTGCGGACATGCCGGACCCGAACCTGCATACCGTCTACCCCTATTTCCACAAGGGCTACCTGAGCCATGTGCGCGCCAACGAGTTCATGATCCGCGCGCTGCTGCCCGGCGAGCGGAACTTCCATGCCGCCTACCCGGAGACGCTTTCGAGCGACATGCTTCACCTCGGCGCCCGGATTCGCGCCGCCCATGCCAAGGGCACGCTCGACCGCCTCGAGATCAGCCCGGAACTGCTGCAGAAGAAGAAGGCATTCGACAAGCTTCAGGCGGAGATGCCCCAACACCTCGCCGCATTCTTCGATGAGGCGGCGAGCAGGCTGCGCGGCAAGCGCGTGTACATCGGCGCGACCTGGAACCTGCTGCACGGCATGGCCAGGGCCGGCCTGGAACGCGGCCTGCAGGGCATGTTCCATCCCGATTCCTTCATCACCACCACCGGCGGCGCCAAGGGTGTGGTGCAGCCGGACGGCTGGCGCGAGGACGTGATGCGTTTCACCGGCGTCGACCGCCTGAACGAGACCTACGCCATGTCCGAGCTGGTGAGCGGATCGAACCCGCGTTGCGAGCACGGCAATTTCCACTTCACCCACACCGTGATCCCGTTCGTGCTGGACCCCGAAACCAGCAAGCCGCTGCCGCGCGAAGGCCGCGTGACCGGCCGCGCCGCGTTCTACGACCTGGGCGCCGACATCCACTGGGGCGGCTTCATCACCGGTGACGAAGTCACGGTGGAATGGGACCAGCCCTGCGCCTGTGGCCGCCCGAGCCGTTACGTGACCGGCGGCGTGCAGCGCTACAGCGAAAAGAACGGCGGCGACGACAAGATCACCTGCGCCGCCACCGAGAATTCCCACCGCGAGGCGATGGATTTCCTGAACACCATCGAGCAATAACGCGATCACGCAATCACGCAATCACGCAATCACGAATAGCGAATCCCGAGACCCAGACATGTCCCAGCACACGCCCCTTCCCATCGCGCCGATGGTCATCCGCGGCCAGGTCATCACCGACAACCTGGTCGAAGTCGGCGGCCGCGGCGGCGACCTGACCTTCCTGACGCCGGACGCCCACAAGCATCTCGACAGGCTGCCGCTCGGCAATCCGGCCCGCCTGGGCGACCTGTACAAGCTGAGCTTCAACGACATCCTCGACTACGCCGAAGCGCTGGGCGAACGCCTGGACCTCGCGACCAACACGCACCTGCAGGAAGCCTGCAAGCTGTCCTACCACACCGCACCGGTGACGCCGACCATGGTCACGGGCACCTACATGGGCCTGCGCAACATGCTGTCCCGCGAGGCGATCACCGAAGCCGTGGAGAGCACGGTCGGCATCCGGTACCTGGAAGGCTGGGTGCCGCAGAAGCTCATCGACGGTACCGAGCTGGAAGTCCGCTGCTTCGGCGCGCGCGCGCTGCACATCGTCGCGGGCAATGCGCCGAGCCTGTCGCTTCTGACCATCATCCGCAACATGGTGTTGCGCAGCGATGCGATCATCAAGGCCCCATCGAACGACCCGTTCACGGCGCTCGCCATCGCCCGCACCATGATCGACATGGCGCCTGACCATCCGCTGACCCGCCACCTGAGCGTGGCCTACTGGAAGGGCGGCGACCAGGCGTTCGAGGCGCGCCTGTACCAGCCGCAGCACCTGGAGAAGATCGTCGCCTGGGGCGGCTTCGCCTCGATGAAGCACGTGACCCGGTACATCCAGCCCGGCCTGGAACTGATCTCGCTGGACCCGAAGCGCAGCGCCAGCATCATCGGCCGCGGCACCTTCGCCAGCGAGGACACGATGCGCGAAGCCGCGCTGCGCCTGGCCAGCGACATCGGCGCGCTGAACCAGAAGGGCTGCGTCTGCGCCCGCGTAGTCTATGTGCAGAGCGGCACCGACGAGGAAGGCCTGCGCCAGCTCAATGCCTTTGGCCGCTACGTCTACGACGCGATGCTCGGCCTGCCCAACACGCTGTCCACCGCGCCCAGGCGCTATGACCCGGCGCTGAAGGCCGAAGTCGACGCCCTGCGGCTCGACGACGAGTGGTACCGGGTCATTGGCGGCAAGGACGGCGAAGGCGCGATCATCTGCTCGCAGATCCCCGAGCCCGTCTCGTTCGCGACGCGTCTCGATGACCGCACCGCGAATCTCGTGCCGGTGGATTCCCTGGATGAGGTCATGGCTGCCGTGGATGCCTACACGCAGACCGTTGGCGTCTACCCGGAAGGCATCAAGGAGGAACTGAAGGACAAGCTGCCCCTGTACGGCGCACAGCGCATCGTCTCGCTCGGCTACGCGGCCGCCATGAAGTGGGCCGCGCCGCAGGACGCGATCGAGCCGCTGCGCCGCATGGGCAAGTGGATCTCCAACCAGATCGCCTCGCCCGAGACGTCGCCGGCACCGTGGATGCGGCCGAATATCGACCTGTAGCCAGCACCGGGTCCGGCCGGGCCATCGCCGGCCGGACTCCCTATCCCTGCCCTGCGAATCCCTTCCCCATGACCACCTGCAAAGCCTACGGCGCCTGCGAAGCGCACGCCGATCTCACTCCCATGCACATCGAACGCCGCGCGCTGCGTGCCGACGATGTCGCCATCGCCATCGACTACTGCGGCATCTGCCACTCCGACGCCCACGCCGTCAACAACGACTGGGGCAGCACCGTCTATCCCTGCGTGCCTGGCCACGAGATCGTCGGCCATGTCACCGCGGTCGGTCCCCAGGTCACCCGCCACAAAGTCGGCGACCGCGTCGCCGTCGGCTGCATGGTCGACAGCTGCCAGGACTGCCCGTCCTGCGACGACGGCCACGAACAGAACTGCAGCAAGGGCCTGACCGCCACCTACAACGGCAAGGACCGCCATACCGGCGCTCTCACCCATGGCGGCTACTCGGAAGGCATCGTCGTGCGCGAGAAGTTCGTGCTGCGCGTGCCGGACGCGCTCGACATGAAATTTGCCGGCCCGCTGCTGTGCGCCGGCATCACCGTGTGGACGCCGCTGCGCCGCCACGGCGTGGGCAAGGGTTCGAAGGTCGCGGTGATTGGTCTGGGCGGCCTCGGCCACATGGCGGTCAAGCTCGCTGTCGCACTGGGCGCCGAGGTCACGGTGATCACGACCTCGGCGGGCAAGGCCGACGATGCCCGCGCGCTCGGTGCCGCCGACGTGCTGCTGTCGAAGGATCCGAAGGCCATGCAGGCCGCAGCCAACCGCTTCGACTTCATCCTCGACACCATCCCGACGAAGCACAACGTCAATCCGTACCTGATGCTGCTGGGGCGCGATGGCGTGCTGGTGCTGGTCGGTGCGCTGGAACCGCTGGAGCCCATTCACGGGGCGCTGCTGGTGATGAACAACCGCTCGATCTCGGGCTCGCTGATCGGCGGCCTGCCCGCGACGCAGGAACTGCTCGACTTTTGCGCCGAACACAACGTGCTGCCTAACTGCGAAATGGTCGATGTGCGCGATATCAACTCGGCCTTCCAGCGCATGCAGGCCAACGATGTGAAGTACCGCTTCGTGATCGACATGGCGTCGCTGCGCGAGACCGCCGTCGGGTAAGACCGGACCCGGCATTCGCCCGGCACAACGACATCGCGGCGCCCATGGGCGCCGCGATGCCTTTTCGGGGCCCGAGGGTGCTTACGAGACGTGCCGGCCCTTGCCCTGCCAGTATTTGTCCCGCACCTGCCGGCGCAGCACCTTGCCCACCACGCTGACCGGCAACGCCTCGACGAACGTGATCGACTTGGGTCCCTTGAACCGCCCGAGCCGCTCCTTGACGAACTCGATCAGCTCCTGCTCGCTGACCTGCGCGCCACTGCGCAACTGCACTTCGGCATGAACGGCCTCGCCCCACTCTTCGTGCGGCACGCCCACCGCGGCGGACATCGACACTGACGGATGCGCGTTCAGCGCCGCTTCCACCTCGATCGCATAGACGTTGAAGCCGCCGGTGATGATCATGTCCTTCTTGCGGTCGACCAGGTAGACGTAGCCTGCCTCGTCGATATAGCCGAGGTCGCCCGACTTCCAGAAGCCGTCCTCGAACTCGGCGGCCGTCGCCTCCGGATTCCTGTAGTAGCCGGAAATCACGCCGCGGCTGCGTGCCCAGATCTCGCCGACGGCGCCAGGGGCTGCGTCGTTGCCGTCGTTGTCGACGATCCTCACCTCGACATGCGGCTGGAGCCGGCCGGCGGAGCCAAGCTGTGTTTCCGTCGCGGTAAGGTGGTCGGCCTTGCCGAGGATGGCGACGGACTGCAGGCTCTCGGTCGCGCCGTAGTACTGGACGAAGACATTGCCGAAGCGCTCCTGCGCGCGCCGCAGCTTGGCCGGACTCATCGGTGCACCGCCATAGGCGATGGTCTGCAGCGAGGACAGGTCATAGTTCGTCGCCTCAGGCATATCGAGCAGGCGATAGACCAGCGTCGGCAGCAGCAGGGTCATCGTGATCTTCTCGGCCTCGATGTTCCTGCACATCAGCGCCAGGTCGGGCAGGTTCTGCGTGACCGTGCAGGCGCCGCGGAACAGCGTGGCCAGCACGCCGAAGCCGGAGCCATGGCTGATCGGCGCCATGTGCAGCATGCGGGTGTCCGGGAGCTGGACCTGGTCCGGCTCCATGAACATCGTGTCGCGGCAGGCCAGCCAGTTGTCCATGGTGTAGGCGGCGCATTTGCCGGCACCCGTGGTGCCGCCGGTGAAGCGGTAGACCAGGATGTCCTTTTCCGCATCGCTCTCGACGCCGGGATTGTGGTCCGGCACGCCTTCCATCAGGTCCCAGAAGTAGTGAAGGCCGTCGCGCGCTTCGGCCGGGGGATCCATGCAGACCACCGTCGCGCCGAGCTCGCGCAGCATGCCGTAGTAGCGGTCGAGCAGCGCGGTCTCGATGAACACCACCTTGGGCCGGATGTACCCGGCCTGGCGGCGGTGCTCGTCGAACGCATCGCGGAAGTTGGTATAGGCCGCCGCCGCGTCGCCCTTGAGCGCGGTCCAGAAGTGCAGCAGCGACATATTGTCGTTCTCGAGCACGCAGAGATAGATGTCGCCGCGGCGCAGCTGCAGGCGGTCGCGCATCATGTTCACGATGCGGTTGGTCACCGCATGGAACTCGCGGTAGGTGTAGCGGCGGTTGCGCTCGATATTGACCAGCGCCTCCCGGTCACCGAAGCGCAGGACCAGGTTGCCGAACAGGCGCGCGAAATTCGTCTTCATGTTCTGTCTCCTTTTCTGTCTGCCCGCACCGTAAGCGCAGCGCCTCAATGCGGATCGGTCATATCAATGTACAAAATAGAAAAGGGAACCCCGACCGGGATTCCCTTGCTCAGCACAACGCGTCAGGCCCCGACAAGTCAGGCAGCAGCCCTGGCATGCTGCATCATGGTCGTGACGAAGGCATGGACCTGGTGGTTGGCGTCATCGCGGTGGACCGAGGTGCTCCAGTCGCTGATCTGCGCGAAATGTGCCGCCACGGCATCGGGCGACAACTCCTGACGCGGAATGTAGACCGGCGTGGTTTCTTCCATGCGGACCGCGGAGAACACGCCGCCGCTGGCCCCCAGGATCACCTTGTTCGGCGCGTCCTCGCTCACCAGGTAGAGCGCACCCGGCGTCACCTGCTCCGGACCGGTGGCCTTGAGGATGTCTTCCGGCAGGACGTCTTCGGTCATGCGGGTAGCGGCCATCGGGGCCAGCGTGTTGACGCGGATGTCGTTCTTCTTGCCTTCGAGCACCAGCATATTCATCAGGCCGACCACGGCCATCTTGGCCGCGCCGTAGTTGGTCTGGCCGAAGTTGCCGAACAGGCCGGCGGCCGAAGTGGTCATCAGCACGCGGCCGTAGTTCTGCTCGCGCATGGTTTCCCAGACGGCTTTGGTGCAGTAGACCGAGCCCATCAGGTGTACGTCGACCACGGCGCGGAAGTCGGCCATCTCCATCTTCGAGAAGGTCTTGTCGCGCAGGATGCCGGCATTGTTGATCAGGATGTCGACGCGGCCGAATTCGGCCTTGGCCTGTTCGACCATGGCGGTGGCCTGCTCGAAGTCCGCCACGTTGGCGCCGTTGGCAATCGCCTGGCCGCCGGCCTTGCGGATCTCTTCGACCACGGCCAGCGCGGCGTCGGAAGAGCCGCCCTTGCCGTCGCGGCTGCCGCCGAAGTCGTTGATCACGACCTTGGCGCCAAGGCGCGCCAGTTCCAGCGCGTGCACGCGGCCCAGGCCGTTGCCGGCGCCCGTCACAATGGCCACACGGCCGTCAAAGCGAATCGTCATGGTAATTCCCCGAAGTACTCGATGATGAATGGCAGTGCGCGGCGGTAGCGCGCCACGCACTGCGGTTGCTCAATACCGCAATAAGACCGGACCGGGCGCGCCTGGCGACCACGGCAGCCTGACTGCCACGTTACGCCGCCCGCGTCGGTCCCCTCACCTCCCCTTGTGGACGGCGCGCGTGACACCGTGCTCAGAACAGCCGGTCCGCGCCGGGATAGAGCGGCGCCTCCCTGGCGAAGAAGCGGCGCACGGCCTCGGTGTTGTAACGGCTGGCCGCGCACAGCCCCTGCACCGCGGATTCAAGCTGGGTCATGGCGTGCCGGTCGGTCTCGAACGTGCGGTTCATGATGCCCTTGGCCATGCCGAGGACATGCGTCGGGGCATCGTCGAAGCGGCGCGCAAAGGCCACGGCCGTCTCGCGCAGGCGGTCGGCCGGCACCACGGCCTGCACCAGGCCGATCCGGAGCGCTTCGTCGGCCAGGATCTCGCGCGCCGAGAACACGATCTCTTTGGCGCGCACCAGCCCGACCAGCCTGGGCAGGGTGTACATCAGCCCGAGGTCAGGCGCAAAGCCGATACGCGGGAAGTTCGACAGCAGCCGTGCCTTGTCGCTGGCGATGATGAAGTCCGCGCCAAGCGCCAGTGACAGCCCCGCGCCGACGGCAAAGCCATCGATGGCGGAGATCACCGGCTTCTCGAGGTCCATCAGCTCGGCATGCCAGCGGTGCGCGCTGAGCAAGCCGTCGCGAACGAGGAAGGGCATTTCCCCCTCTTCCGGGCCGCCGGCGAGGTCCGCACCGGAACAGAAATGCCCGCCAGCCCCGGTGAGCACCACCGAACTGACCGCGCGGTCTTCGCGCGCACGCCGGATCGCGGCGGCAAGCAACTGCTTCGCTTCGTCATCGAGCGCGTTCCTGCGCTGCGGGCGGTTCAGGGTGATGACTGCGGTCTTGCCGTCCTTTTCGAACAGGATCTTGCCCTCGTTCATGTCTCTCTCCTTGCGCGGGCGTATCCCGCTGGCATTGTGATTGGCGGTCAGGCGGCGCCGCACCAGTCACTGAGTACGGATTCGGTGTGTTCGCCGCGCCGGGGAACCTTGCCGGGCCGCGCGGCCGGCGTGCCGGAGAAGCGCGGCGCGGGGTTGGCCTGCAGCACGCCGTCGATTTCGGTGTAGACGCCGCGGGAGACCATGTGCGGATGCGCCGCGGCCTCGTCGGGGTTCAGCACCGGTGCAAAACACGCATCGGTACCTTCGAGCAGCGCGCACCACGCGTCGCGCGTTCTCGCGGCAAACAGCGCGGCAAGGCGCTCGTGCTGCTGCGGCCAAAGCGTCTTGTCGTGCTGGGTGGCGAACACCGGGTCGCCGGTCAGGCCGAGTTTTTCCAGCAGCAGCTTGTGGAAGCGTGGTTCGGCCGATGCGATCGAAACGAAGTGTCCGTCGGCGCAGCGGTAGGTGCGATACCAGTGAGGACCGTCGAGCAGGCTGCTCCCCCGCTCGTTGACGAACACCCCGGCCGATTTCAGCCCGAGGATCAGGTTCATCATGTGGGCGCTGCCGTCCACGATGGCCGCGTCGATCACCTGGCCCTTGCCGGTCTCGCGCGCGCTCATGATGCCGGCCAGCAGGCCGACCATCAGGTACATCATGCCGCCGCCAATATCGCCCACGAGGCTGGGCGGGGACATCGGCGCCTCGCCCGGCTGGCCAGACCACCAGAGCGCGCCGGACAACGCGACATAGTTCAGGTCATGGCCCGCGGCCTGCGCCAGCGGCCCGTCCTGGCCCCAGCCGGTCATGCGGCCGTACACCAGCTTCGGATTGCGCGCCAGGCACACGTCCGGGCCCAGGCCCAGCCGTTCCATCACCCCCGGACGCATGCCCTCGATCATCGCGTCACACTGCTCCACCAGCCGCAGCACGGTGTCCACTCCCTCCTTCGTCTTGAGGTCGACGGCGATCGAGCGCTTGCCGCGGTTCTGGATCGCATGGCGGCCGACATCGAGATCTTCCGGTCCCGGCTGGAGGCGATCCACAAGGACGACGTCGGCGCCGAGGTCCGCCAGCATCATGCCGGTGACTGGCGTGGGGCCGAGGCCGGCGATCTCCAGAATACGCAGGCCTTTGAGCGGGCCGCTTGCGTTTGATGCCATTCCTGTCTCCTGATGTAGCAGAGCGGCCGCGGCTGCGCCCCTCGCCCGCGTGCGGGCGAGGGAAGAAGACCGCTGGCCACTTCTGTAAGCAGCGGCTCTCAGAGCCGGAACATCATCTTCGCGACGATCCCGCGCTGCACCTCGCTCGTGCCGCCATAGATGGTCGCGGCGCGCCGGACAAACATGTCGTTGGCGATGCCGCGCGCCAGGTCCTGCAGCGGATACGGTTGCGCCGGAGCGGCCTCGTGCCAGTGCGCATAGGCGACGGCACCGTAGTCGCCCAACGCCTCGACCTGGGCTTCGGTGATGCGTTGCTGCAGGTCCGTGGCGCGCAGCTTGAGCATCGACCCGAGCACGTGCGATGTCGGGTCGTGCGCCATTTCCATCCGGGCGACACGCTGCACCATCATGCCGATCGCCCGCAGCTCCGCATCGAGACGCGCCAACTTCAGCGCGAACGCCGGCTGGTCGATCAGCTTGCCGTCCGCAACGTCCAGCGTTGCCGCGATACGGCGCAGTTCGCGCATGTAGCGATTGAGGTCCGGCAAGTCGGCCGTGGTCGCATGCTCGTTGTTGAGCAGGAACTTGGTGATGTTCCAGCCCGCGCCCTCCTCGCCGATCAGGTTCGCCACCGGCACGCGCACATTGTCGAAGAAGGTCTCGTTCAGGTGATGCGCGTCGTCGATGCTGCGGATCGGCCGCACGGTGATGCCGGGCGTCTTCATGTCCACCAGCAGGAAGCTGATCCCGGCCTGCTTCCTGACCGTCGTGTCGGTGCGCACCAGCATGAAGATCCAGTCTGCGTGGTGCGCGTAGCTGGTCCAGATCTTCTGGCCATTGACGACATAGTGGTCGCCGTCGCGGATGGCGCGGGTCTTGAGCGAGGCGAGGTCGGAGCCCGCGCCCGGCTCGGAGAAGCCCTGGCACCAGAGCCGCTCGCCGTCCAGCGCCGCGCGCAGGTGCTCGGCCTTCTGCGCCGGTGTCGCGAACGCGTTCAGCACCGGGCCGAGCATCTTCTGCACGAAGCCGTCCTGCGTCGGCGTACCGGCGGCCGTGCATTCGTCGTCGAACACCAGCATCTGCTCCACCGACCAGCCGGTGCCCCCATGCGCGACCGGCCAGTACGGCGCGCCCCAGCCATGCGCGCGCAGCAGCTTCTGCCAGCGCAGGATCTCCGCGCGCGGCGAGCGCGTGCAGCGCGGCAGCCCCTTCAGGTCCGCGGGCACCTTGTCCCGCAGGAACTGGCGGACTTCCTGGCGGAACGCTTCCAGTCCCGGATCAGCTTGAAAGTCCATGCGCGCCCCCGTCAGTCCTTCCGGTACATGGTGACGACCGCTGCGCCGCCGATGCCGACGTTGTGCTGCAGGGCGACCCGCGCGTTCTCGACCTGGCGCTTTTCGGCCTGGCCGCGCAGTTGCTGGACCAGCTCCGTGCACTGGGCGAGGCCGGTCGCACCGATCGGGTGTCCCTTGCACAGCAGGCCGCCCGACGGGTTGACCACGTACTTGCCGCCGTAGGTGTTGTCGCCGTCGTCGATGAACTTCGCGGCGCCGCCTTCCGGGCACAGGCCGAGCGCTTCATACGTCAGCAGTTCGTTCTGCGCGAAGCAGTCGTGCAGCTCGACCACGTTGACGTCTTCGGCGCCGATGCCCGCCATCTCGTAGACCTTGCTGGCGGCCGCGCGCGACATGCCGAAGCCCGCCAGGTGGCGCAGGTCACCCGAGTGGAAGGTCTCGGCGCCGTCGGTGGTCAGCGCCTGGCCGGCAATCCACACGCGAGTGTCCAGGCCGTGCTTCTTCGCATAGGCTTCGCTGCACAGCACCGCCGCGGCCGCGCCGCACGTCGGCGGGCAGGCCATCGAACGCGTCATGACGCCGGGCCACATGACCTTCTCGGCCATGACTTCCTCCGGGGTCACCACCGTGCGGAACACCGCCATCGGGTTGTTGAACGCATGGCGGCTCGCCTTGGCGCGGATCCTGGCGAAGGCTTCGATCGGCGTGCCGAAGCGCTTCATGTGGTCCAGGCCGGCGGCGCCGAACAGCTGCAGCGCGGGCGGCACGCCGTCCGGCACCACGCTCTCGCACGTGCGGTTGAACAGTTCCAGCGGCGCGGGCCGGTCGTTGTAAATGGTGCCCAATGCGCCCGGGTTCATCTGCTCGAAACCGAAGGCCAGCACGATGTCGGCCATGCCGCTGGCGATCGCCTGGTTCGCCAGGTACAGGGCGGTCGAGCCGCTGGCGCAGTTGTTGTGGACGTTGATGACGGGAATGCCGGTCATGCCGATGTCGTACAGCACGCGCTGGCCGCCGGTGGAATCGCCGAAGATGTAGCTGGCATAGGCGGACTGGATCGATTCATAGCCCACGCCCGCGTCGGCCAGTGCCAGGCGCACGGCCTGCGCGCCCATCACGGTGTACGGATCGCTCTGGCCGGGCTTCTTGAACGGAATCATGCCAACGCCGGCAACGACGACTTTCTGCGTCATGTCTTTCTCCTTGAATGCTTGCAATGAATGGGTACAGGCGGAAATCCAGTGGATTTCCGTCAGAACAGGCGTTGCGTGCCCGGGAACATCGGGGCTTCCTTGGCAAAGAAGCGCCGCACCGCTTCCGCGTTGTACTGGCTCGCCGCGCACAGGCCCTGCACGGCGGCTTCGAGCTGGAGCAGCGCATGCCGGTCCGTCTCGAACGTGCGGTTCATGATGCGTTTGGCCATGCCGAGCACGTGGGCAGGCGCGTTCGCGAAGCGCTGCGCGAACTCCAGGGCGGCATCGCGCAGGCGGTCGGCCGGCACCACGGCCTCGGCCAGGCCGATCGCAAGCGCCTCGTCCGCCTGGATCTCGCGCGCGGAGAAGACGATCTCCTTGGCACGCACCAGCCCTACGCGGCGCGGCAGCACGTACATCAGCGACAGGTCGGGCACGAAGCCGACGCGGGCGAAGCTCGACACGAAGCGCGCCCGATCGCTGGCAATGATGAAATCGGCCGCCAGCGCGACCGACAGGCCCGCGCCGGTGGCAAAGCCATCGACGGCGGAGATGACGGGCTTTTCCAGGTCGGTCAGTTCGGTGAACCACCCGTGATGGTCCAGCAGCAGGTCGCGCACATAGAAGCCGCGCTCGGCATCCGCACCGCCGTCGCCAAGGTCCGCCCCGGCGCAGAAATTGCCGCCGGCGCCGGTCAGCACGACCGCGGTCACCAAGCGGTCTTCCCGGACCGCTTTGACGATGTCCGCCATCGCGAGCCTGATGGAATCGTCGAGCGCGTTGCGCCTGTGCGGCCGATTCAGCGTGATGACGGCCGTCCCGCCGATCCGCTCCAGTGTCACCGTGTTCTCAGACATGCAGATTCCCCTCTCCAGCGAAGTGTCCTGACTTGCACTTGCATGGTCATCTTAGGGACGCAGGCAGGCCTCGCGCCCCTCCCTTTTTTGCTGTCGGGGCAGGAAGGCACGGGGAGGCGGCAACGACCGCGGTGTCCGCGCCGGGACCATGCGGACGGCCCCGCCATTCAGAGAGGGGACGTCGCGTAAACCCGCTGGCTATCGTCGAAGCGCTGTTTCATCAACGCCAACATGGAGGAGACACCATGGATTTCGCCGATTACGAGCACATCGCCTTCGCACGCCGCGGCCGCGTGCTGGAAATCACCCTCAACCGCCCGGAGCAGCTCAATGCCTTCAACGGCGGCCTGCACGCCGAAATGGCGCGCGTCTTCGTCGACGCGAACAATGACCCCGAGTCCGAGGTCATCGTGCTGACCGGCGCCGGCCGGGCCTTTTCCGCCGGCGGCGACCTGCAGGCCGTGAAGGCCATCTTCGACGACCCGGACGCCTTCCGCGTGACGGCGCGCGAGGGCAAGCAGATCATCTTCACGCTGCTGGACTGCGAGAAGCCGGTCATCGCCAAGGTCAACGGCCCGGCCATTGGCCTGGGCTGCAGCATCGCGCTGTTCTGCGACGTGATCTTCGCCGCGGACACCGCGAAGTTCGCCGATCCGCACGTCAACGTCGGCCTGGTGGCCGGTGACGGCGGCGCCATCATCTGGCCGCAGCTGATCGGCTACGCCCGCGCCAAGGAGTACCTGCTGACCGGCGACGCGCTGAACGCAACCGAAGCAGCGCGCATCGGACTGATCAATCACGCCGTGCCCGCCGCCGAACTGGACGAGCGCGTCAGCCAGTTCGCCGACCGCCTCGCCAATGGCGCCTCGCAGGCGATCCGCTGGACCAAGGTGTCGGCGAACATCGGCCTCAAGCAGCTCGCGCACTCGATCATGGACACCTGCATGGGATACGAATGGCTCGCCAGCAAGACGGACGACCACCGTGAAGCGGTCAACGCCCTGCTGGAAAAGCGCAAGCCGGCATTCACCGGCAAGTGAACGGAGCAAATGAGCGGAGCAACGAAATGGGAAACACCATGAACCACCGAGCCGACCAGAGCCCGCGCATCGACTTCAGCGGCAAGCGGGTGCTGGTCACCGGCGGCGCCAGCGGGATCGGTGCCGCCGTGGCGGAATTCTTCGCGGAGCAAGGCGCCGTGGTCTGCGCCTCCGACCTGAATCCCGCCGACGACCTGCCCGGACGCAGGATGCTGCGCGGCGATGTGTCGTCCGAGGCGGACGTGCAGCGCATCACGGCCGAAGCGGTCGCCCAGATGGGCGGCATCGACATCCTGGTCAACAACGCCGGCATCCTCGAGCCGGCCAGCCGCACCGTGACGCAGCCTGCGGCGACCTGGCAGCGGACCATCGACGTCAACCTCACCGGCACGTGGCTGATGTGCAAGGCCGTTGGTGCGCAGATGCTCGAACAGGGCGGCGGAGCGATCGTCAACATCGCTTCGATCTATGGTCTTGGCGGCGGCCCCGGCATTGCTGCCTATACCGCGTCCAAGGCCGGCGTAGTGATGCTGACGCGCTCGCTCGCGTGCGAATGGGCGCAGAAAGGCATCCGCGTGAACGGCGTCGCGCCGGCCATCATCCGGACGCCGCCGCTCGATGCCATGACGAATGCCGGCCGGCTCGACGTCAGCACGCTGGAACGCCGCACGCCGATGGGGCGGCTCGGGTATCCGGCCGAAGTCGCGCAGGCGGTGGCATTCCTCGCGTCGGACTGGGCGTCATACGTGACCGGCGCGACGCTGCCGGTCGACGGCGGCTGGACCGCATTCGGCGCGGACGGCAACGCCTCCAGGGGCTAATCAGCCGGTTCGCTCGTCTCTCCCGCGGGCGGGAGAGACGAGCATTGTCGGCACACGCCGGCGCCGTCAGCGCCCAAGGGTCATACGGACTCCACCTGCAACGAATTCCCGGCCGCACGCCGTGCCGCCGCGCCCTTGATCACCAGCGCCACGGCGGAAACCAGCACGAACCCCATCACCACGGTAAAGACCGTGCCGAGGCTGAAGCCATCACGCAGCATCAGCGCGCCGGCCAGGGGTCCCACGATGCCGCCGAACCGGCCCACGCCATGCATCCAGGCAATGCCGGTCGAGCGGCCGCTCGCCGGGTAGTACGCCGCGGCCACGGCACCCATCGACATCAGGGCGCCGCTCAGGCCCACGCCACCGATGAAGACGCAGGTGGCCACCCAGGCCAGGTCGCCCTTCTGCTGCCCGACCAGCCACATGCCCAGCCCGCCCAGCACGAAGGCGCCCGCCACCACGGTGTTCCGGTCGATGCGGTCCATCAGCCAGCCGAACAGGAAGGTGCCGAAGATGCCGCCGACGGTCATCAGCACGGTGATCAGCGTCGAATGCCGCAACGAGGCGCCCATGTCCTGCACCAGCGTCGGCAGCCAGCCCAGCAGCAGGTAGTAGGCAAAGGTGCCGAAGAAGTAGGCGGCCCACAGCATGGTCGTGCCGGTACGCAGCTGGCGGGACAGCACCACCGCGACGCCTGCCTTCCCGGCTTCCGGCGCCGCCGTCAGGACGAAGCGGGTATCGTCGGCGATCTGCGCGCCGGGTGCGATGCGACGCAGCACCGATGCGATCGCCGGGGCCGGATAGCCCTGCTGGACCATGAACTGCAGCGGCTGCGGCATGGTGACGAGCATGAACAGGGCCAGCACGACCGGCACCACGCCGCCGATGAGGAAGACGCTGGTCCAGCCATAGGCCGGCACGACGGCCGCGGCGGCCATCCCGCACGACGAAGCGCCGATCAGCGCGCCGCAGGCGATCGTGTTGACGAGCAAGGCGCTCATGCGCGCCGGCGCATACTCGTAGATCAGCGTGACCGCCCCGGGCACTGCCGCGCCCACGCCGAGCCCCGTGAAGAAACGCCAGGCGCCCAGCGACACCAGCGAGTCGGCCGTCATGGTCCCCAGGCTGCACACCCCGAACAGCAGCATCGATCCGACCATGACCGTCTTCGGGCTGGTGCGATGGAACAGCGGACCGGCAATGAGCGCGCCGAGGGCCAGGCCCAGCACACCCACGCTCAGCACCGGGCCGAATGCGGCCCGGGTCGTGCCCCATTCCTTGAGCAGGACGGGCACGACAAAGCCGATGGCCACGCTGTCATAGGCATCGATGGCAATGAGAAGAAAGCAGGTGACCAGAATCAGCCACTGGTACCGCGAAAACCTGTGCTCGTTGATGAACTGCTGCACGTCGAGCGTGCGTGAAGGACTTGTCATGGCGTCTCCATAGGTTTTGTTATGCGTCTCGTGCGCCGGAACCGGCGCCGATCCATGGCACAGCAATCGCATGCCCGGGTCTGCGCCCTGGATCGGCTTGACGATACGTACCGCCTGCGTGGCCCTCTCCCCCATTTATGGGAGGGGAACGGCAACACGCGGAGCCCGCGCCGGGTGCTCGCGCGAAGCACCCGGCCCGATCACGACACCGGCCTGGCCGCCGGCAGTTTCCAGGTTCCCTGCAGGATCTCGGCCTGGGGCAGGTAGTACCGGACCATGTAGTTCCAGCCCGGCATGGTGGGCAGGCAGTTGACCGTGTCCGCGCCGCATCCGCCGAAGCGGATGGAAACCGAACCGTCCGCCGACCGCTTCGCGGTCAGGCTGTTGATCGAATAGGCATCGAGCGGATTGCGCTGGAAGTAGCCGACCGCGTTGTACACGCTGACCGACCAGAACGCCCCGACCGGCACGTCACGCAGGTCGAGGCGATAGATCGTCGCGCCGTCATTGCGTTCGGGGTTGACGATCTGGTAGAACGCGTCCTTTTCCGGAATGCCGCCCCACGCAATGGCGCTGCCGATCAGGTGCCGCACGGGATCGACCTGATCCCGCGTGCCGAACATCCTGCGCGAATCCGGGATGGTGGTCCCCAGCGCGATCAGGGCGGTGCGGATGGCATCCTGGCTCGCCTTGTCCCAGTCGGGAATCTCGAAGCGGCCGGGACCGCCGGGCTGGCTGACGCCAATGGCATCCTGCAGGGCGCGCACCTGTTCCGCATCGCCGGGCCTGCCCGGATCGATCAGCGTGCGCACACCCAGCATGACGTACCGGGAACCGATGTCCTGCTTGCGCAAGGTGTAGCTGCCCGCGCGATAGTGCACGCCGAGCACGTGGCTGTCCTGGTCCAGCACGGCCAGCGACATGAAGCGCTTGCCGGCATCGGGCATGGTGACAGTGACCGGCCCGGCATCGAGATCGAACACGGCGGTCGAGTACACCGTGTCCCGGTTGGGGCGCACGACGGTCGGGCGGTCCACCGGCACCAGTTCGCGAAAGTGGGAAAACTTTCCGAACCCGCCGCGCCTGACCGTGAAACCGAAGTAGCGGTCGGACTCGGCACGCGGGAAGTTGTCGACCGTGACCTGTACCGGCGCACCCGCATCGACCTGCGCATGCGCGGCGCACAGGACCGTGGCGAGCATGGCACAGGCCGCGGCATGCAGTGGCTTGACTGACATAGGCGTCTCCTCATTGTTCTCTGGTTGATGTCGTGCAGCGCAAAGCGGCCCGTTACGGGCCGCAATGACTGCAGGTAACACTACGAAAGCCGGACGATCGGCGGCGGCACATACTTGCCGGCGGCCTCCTTGTCCCTGGGGCCATAGAAGCGCAGCATCAGCCGGTACTGCTGTCCTGCCGGCGTCGGAAGCCAGTTCCCCTCGGGCGCCTGCTCCGGCTTTTTCGGCCCGAAGTACAGGGTCAGCGAACCGTCCTTGCCATACTGCAGCCGCGACTGGTTGTTGAGCAGGAACCGGTTCATGGGGTTGGGCAGCACGCGGAAGTAGCGGGAATCCACGGCAAGGACGGACCAGAAGTAGCGCGCCTCGGCCGCGGGAAGCTGGTCCTTCGGGAAGGTCAGCGAGTAGGTATGGCTGCTGTCGAGCGGGGCACCCGCACCGTCGACCGCGCCACGGAAATAGTTCGCCTCGTCGAACGTGTTGACCCAGATTCCGCCATAGTTGAACAGCGTCCGGCTGAGGTAGTCGTTGCCGTAGGCGCCCGACACCGCGGCACGCGTCCAGCCGTTGCGGATCGAGCCCGGACCGATGGTCCGGCTGGCCCTGGCGAAGTCGGCAAAGGCGCGCTTGCGGATCACGCTGTCCACGCGGTCCCGCTCGGCGGGACTCGCAATAGCCCGGACAAGGGCATGCACCTTCGCTTGCTGGGCTTCCATGCCCGGGTTGAGGTCCGGCTCGCTCGCCAGGGCGGCTTCCGCCGCGTCGAAGGCTTCCACGCCCGGCAGTTTCTGCAAGTCGAACACCGGCGTCTGGGGAATGCGCGGCAGACGTGGCGTACCGGTGGCACGCATGCTGAACTGGTGCTGAAGCGCTTCGGCCTGCTTCCAGTCCGCGCCGAGCTCGACGCGCGACAGCACGCGCGTATGGCGCGCCGGCAGATCGATCCGCGTCACGTCCGCCGGCAGCGCGACATTGGCCCCGCGCAGGCAGACGGCAAAGTCGCCGCTCGGCCGGCCGGGAAAGGTCCGCTCGTTGATATTGGCCAGCGTCTCGCCCCAGCCGTTGAGGAACTGCACCGTGTAATAGCGGCCGGAGATCTTCGGCACGGTGACGATCGTGCAGCTGGTCTCGTCCACGGCGACCCAGGCTTCCGAATAGGCCACGTCCAGGTTGGGATTGGGCCAGTCCACCGCGCCCGGCCTGCGATGCACGAGCTGGTTCCAGGCCATGCCCTCGCGGAAATCCAGCTGCTGCTGCCGAAGCACCAACAGGCGACCGAGCAGGTAGATGTAGGCGTCGCTGATGTCCTGATCGGAGACAGTCGCTTGCTGGACCGCGGACGGCGCGGAAGTCGCCACCGGGAGCTGGTGCTGGCAGGCGCCGATCAGCAGCGATGCCGCGATGGCTCCGACTGTCAGTGGCAAGCGGGACAATGACATGCACTCCTCCTTTTCGTTCTCGCACATAGTTCTGCTGCACCCGCGCCATCGGCCTCGCGGCGCCCGGCCGGCTGCAACGCGCTGATTTCCCCGGAAGCCGGAGGTCTCCATGGTCACCGCGATAGGCGCGCTTCGCTCCGCGCCATATCCGCCGGTTCCGTTTCCTGAATGCCATCCGATTAAGCACGGATTCGTGTGTGCGCAGCCCCTCCCTCATTGGGGGGGCGATTTCCGTCAGCGGCCGCAGGCATCCCTCCCCTGAGGGAGGGGAACAATCCAGCCGCGTCGAACAATCTCCCGGAAGCAGGCAAATGCCGCTCAGCCAGAATCCGCGCCCCAATGCAATACGGCCCGGCTGAAGCCGGGCCGTACTACGCATCAGGCTGGCAAAGACCAGGCCTACGAGACCCGGCGTCCCTTGCCCGCCCAGTACTTCTCGCGCACGTGCCGGCGCAGCACCTTGCCGACCACGCTGACCGGCAGCGCCTCGACGAAGACCACCGACTTGGGCACCTTGAACCGGCCCAGCCTGCCCTTGACGTGTTCGATCAGTTCCTCCGCCGTGACCTGCGCCCCGGCCTTGACCACCACCTCCGCGTGCAGCGCCTCGCCCCACTCTTCATGGGGCACACCGATCACCGCCGAGTTGGATACCGCGGGGTGCGAGTTCAGCGCGGCCTCCACCTCGACGGCATAGACGTTGAAGCCGCCCGTGATGATCATGTCCTTCTTGCGGTCGACGAGGTACAGGAAGCCCTCGTTGTCGATGTAGCCCAGGTCGCCCGATTTCCAGAAACCATTCGTGAACTCGGCGGCGGTGCCTTCGGCGTTGTTGTAATAGCCGGAGATCGTGCCGCGGCAGCGCAGCCAGATCTCGCCGGTCTCGCCTGGGGGGATCTCGTTACCCTCGTCGTCGACGATCATGATCTCCACGCCCGGCACGATGCGGCCGGCCGAGCCGAGCTGCTTGTCCGTGGCGCTCAGATGGTCGGCCTTGGTCAGGATGCCGACGGCGTGCAGGATCTCCGTCGCGCCGTAGATCTGCATGAAGATATTGCCGAAGCGCTCCTGTGCCTGGCGCAGCTTGGCCGGGCTCATCGGCGACGCGCCGTAGGCCAGCGTGCGCAGCGACGACAGGTCGTACTGCGTGGCCTCGGGCATTTCCAGCATGCGGTAGATCATTGTCGGCACAAGCAGCGTGTTGGTGATCTTCTCGGCCTCGATGTTGCGGCAGAGCTGTGCCAGGTCCGGGATGTTCTGCGTCACCGTGCAGCCGCCGCGGAACAGCGTCGGCAGCAGCCCCAGGCCCGACCCGTGGCTGATCGGCGCCATATGCAGGAAGCGCGTGTCCGCGTCATAGACCTGCTCGCTTTCCATGTACATGGAATCGCGCATGGCCAGCCAGTTGTCCATCGTGTACGCCGCGCATTTGCTCTTGCCGGTGGTGCCGCCGGTGAAGCGGTAGACCAGCGCGTCGTTGCGCGTGTCGTTCTCGACGCCGGGGTTCTCAGCCGAAACGCCGTCCAGCAGGTCCCAGAAGTACAGCAGCCCATCGCGCGGCGCGGCCGGTGGATCCATGCAGACCACGGTCGCGCCCAGGCTTTGCAGCATGTCGAAGTAGCGGTCCAGCAGCGCGTTCTCGATGAAGACGACCTTGGGGCGGATGAACTCCACCTGCCAGCGGTGTTCCTCCTGCGCGTCGCGGTAGTTGGTATAGGCCAGCGCCGCATCGCCCTTCAGCGCCGTCCACGCGTGCAGCAGGGCGATGTTGTCGTTCTCGAGGATGCACAGCCCGATATCGCCGCGGCGCAGTTGCAGGCGGTCGCGCATCATGTTGACGATGCGGTTGGTCAGCGCATGCAGCTCGCGGAACGTGTAGCGGCGCTGGCGCTCGATATTGACCAGCGCCTCGCGGTCGCCGAAACGCACGGCAAGGTTGCCCATCGTGCGCGCGAAATTCATCTTCATCTGGTGTCTCCTGCCTCCTTGAAGCGGCCACACGCCTGCCCATTATGGCGTGCGCCCGCGCGCATGTTAGGCGAAGGGGGCGGGGATCGCACCTCCCCTGGCGGACGCGCGGGCAAGCGTTGTCTGTCAATGCGAGGCATGTTAACGAAACGGGGGATGCTGCATTGCCGCATCCCCCGCTCTCCCTCCGCTTGCGCCATGCGGTGCGAAGCGCACCGCATGGTTCAGGCGCCGCTTGCGTGAAGCGCCTCAAACGTCATGTGTTTCAGGCCAGCCCGAAGATGCCGACGTGCTCGGTCGACTCCTCCACGCGCCACAGGCCGCCGCCGTTGCCCTGCAGCGCAATGCGGGCGCCTTCGACCTGGCGCTTGCCGCAGTTGCCGCGCAGCTGTTCCACCAGTTCGAAGATCTGGCCAATGCCGGTCGCGCCGATCGGGTGGCCCTTCGATTCCAGGCCGCCCGACGGGTTGATCGGCAGCTTGCCGCCCAGCGTGGTGTCGCCGCGCTCGGCCATGGCGCCGCTGTCGCCCGGCTCGCACAGGCCCAGCGACTCCACTGCCAGGAGTTCGCCGATGGCGGTAGCGTCGTGGATCTCGGCCACATCGACGTCCTTTGGCGAAATGCCGGCCTGCTCGAACGCCGCCTTGCCGGCCAGGTGCGTGCAGCCCTTGTCGAAGTCGTCGGCAGCGCGCGCCGAGGCCGAACGCACCACGCTGGCCAGTACCTTGACGGCGCGCTTGCGGTCGAAGCCGTATTTCTTCAGGCCCGCTTCCGTGCACAGGATCGCGGCGGCGGCGCCGTCCGAGATCGGCGAGCACATGGGCAGCGTAATCGGGTAGGTGATCGGTGGCGCCGCGAGGATCTCCTCGATCGTCATGGCATTGCGGTACTGGGAGCGCTCGTTGTGCACCGAGTGACCGTGGTTCTTCGACGACACGGCCGCGAGCTGGCGCTGCGTGATGCCGAAGCGCTCCATCAGCCCGCCACGGCCGAGCGCCGCGTACACGTCCATGAACGGACTGTAGGGATTAGGCGACTGCGAGCCCGGCGGCGGCACGATGCCCTTGCCCATCTCGGCCAGGTAGTTCTTGTTCTCCTCGAACGTCTCGACGTCCCAGGCCGATTCGAAGGCGGAGAACATCTTGGCCTTGTCCTTCGAGAACATCTTCTCCGCGCCCACGGCGATGGCCACGTCGGCCGCACCGCCACGCAGTTGCGTCACGGCGAGGTTGAACGCATGGCTCGACGACGCACAGGCGCCCTCGATGTTGAAAATGGGAATACTGTCAAAGCCCAGCGGCAGCAGCGCGACCTGGCCGCGAATCATGTGCTGGCCATCGAAGTGACCCTGCGTGCAGTTGCCGTAGAACGCGGCCTGCACCCACTTGCGGTCGCAGCCGGCATCCCTGAGCGCATCTTCCACGGCCGAGGCGGTCAGTTGCTTGATGGTCTTGTCCGCGTGGCGGCCGAACGGCGTCATGCCGACGCCGACGATGTAGATGTTTTCCATGTGTCCTTGCTCCGGTACGTCTTCGATCTCGATCAGTAGCCCTTGAATTCGGGCGTGCGCTTTTCGGCGAAGGCGCGCAGGCCTTCGGTGATGTCGTACGAGCGCTGGTGGTTGCGCAGCTCCAGCAGTTCGTGGCGCAGCGCGTCCGCCAGCGGCTTGTCCGCCGCCTCATCGGCCACTTTCTTCATCTTGCGCAGCACCAGCGGGCTCTTGGTGGCCAGCTTGTCGCCGATGGCCTGCACGCGTGCCACCAGTTCCTCGTCGGCCACCACTTCGGCCACCAGGCCGTACTGCTTCATGTCGGCTGCCGGCAGCGATTCACCCGTGTACAGCAGGTACTTGGCGATATTCAGCGGGATCTTGCGCGGCAGCACCGCGGCGCCGCCGCCGCCCGGAAACACGCCGAAGTTGGAATGCGCATCGCCAAAACGGGCGCTCTGCGCGGCGATCACAAAGTCGCAGGCCAGCACCGTTTCCAGGCCGCCGGCGATCGCCAGGCCATTGACGGCGGCGATGGTGGGCTTGGGGAAGGCGCGCAGCGTGTCGAAGAAGGCGACGAGCGTGTCGAGCAGGTCCGGCTCGCCGGGCCCCGGGGTGCCGGAGGCCTTCAGGTCCGCGCCGGCGCAGAAGGCCGGGCCCGTCGCGGTCACCGCGACGACACGCACCGCGTCGTCCTGCCGCCATTCACGCAGTTGCGCGGCCATGGCCAGCGCCATGTCCTTGCTGATGGCGTTGCGGGCCTGCGGGCGCATCAGGGTGATCCAGCCGACCCGGCCCCTCACTTCAAACGAAACGGCTTCGCTCATGTCTTCTCCTTGATCCAATATCCAAATGCCGACAGCGTTTCTGGCTGGATGCCAAGGTACGACAGGGGAATGCCGGCCTGCCCCTCCCCTTGCGGACGTGGACCGTCCGCGCCTGGCAGGGCGCGCGGCCTGTGCCGGATATCGCACTGGCGGTACCGCGCGGGCGCAGGCGCCAGCCCTTTCCAAACAGGGACAGGAAACGCCATAATGCCCTCACCCTGCCCCAGCCCGAGCATCGAAACCGGCGCCAATGGCGAATCCATCCACGCAAGCACCCGCGATGAATCCCGACAATCTCCTGGTGGCGACCAAGTTCTCCCCGCCTCGCATCAGCCCCCGCCACATCCCGCGCGAGCACCTGCTGGCGCGCCTGCGCGACACCAAGTACTGCGCGGCCACGCTCGTCACCGGGGGCGCGGGCTTCGGCAAGACCATCCTGCTTGCGCAATGGCGCCAGGAGCTGATGAAGGCCGGCATCGATGTCGCATGGCTGTCGCTGAGCCACGACGACCGGCAGTTCCCGAGCTTCTGCACATACCTGCTGGCCGCGTTCCAGCGCCTGGGCATGCGTGCCGACGACGTCGTGCCCGACGCCACCGGCAGCGAGCAATCGATGGAAACGCTGGTGGCCATGGCGACCAGCGCCGTGGAGGAGATCGACCGCGAGCTCTACCTGCTCATCGACGACTATCAGCATGTGGAAGCCCCGGCCGCGCACCGGCTCATGCAGAAGCTGCTCGACCACTGCCCGGCCAACCTGCATATCGTCATCGCCTCGCGCACCATGCCGCCACTGAGCCTGGGCCGGCTGCGCATGCAGGGCCAGGTGTCGGAGATCGATTTCGCCGAACTGCCGTTCGACCTGGAGGAAACGCGCGCCTTCTTCGACCAGAACCTCAGCACGCTGAAGCTGACCGCCGACGAAGTCCGCCTGATCCATGACCTGACCAGCGGCTGGCCGGCGAGCCTGCAGCCGGTCGCGACGATGCTGCGCATCCGCCCCGCCAAGCGCGCCAACCTGCGCTCGCTGCTATGGAAATCGGCGGACCTGCAGTCCTACCTGGCCGAGGACGTGGTGGCCTACCTGCCGCCGGAACTCACGGCGTTCATGGAAAAGCTGTCGGTGTTCCGGCGCTTCAATGCCGGACTCGCGCAGGCGGTCACGGAGAACCCCGACGCCGCCGACCTGATCAAGCGCGCGGAGGACGAAAACCTGCTGATCTATCGCGTGGAGACCGATGATCCCGCGCCGTGGTACCGCTTCCATCCGCTGTTCGGCGAGTTCCTCGCGCAGCGCCTGGCCCAGCAGGGCAAGGACGCCGTGGAAGCCGTCCATCGCCGTGCCAGCCGCTGGTTCGCCGCGAACGACCTGCTGGTGGAGTCCGTGCGGCACGCCAGCCTTGGCGGCGACCTCGACTTCGCGGCCGACGCCATGGAGCAGGCCGCCACGGCATCCACCTGGAGCATGTCGTACATCGGTCCGCTGCTGCACATGCTGGATCGCCTGCCGCAGGAAACGCTGTTCTCGCATCCGCGCCTGTTCTTCCTCGGCTGCCTGGCCCATGCCTTCACCGGACGCGCCGACAAGGCCGAGCGCTGGCTCGAACAGATCCGCCGTACCGAGGCCGCGAAGATCCCGGCGCTGTCGTCGAAGTTCCCCATCATCGATTCCTCCGTCGCCGTGCAGCGCGACGACATGCAGCGCGTCATCGAGGTGCTGGAGCCCCTGTGCAAGGTACCCATGGAGAACGCATCGCTGCGCTACGTATGCCTGGCGGGGCTGGTGGTTGCCTATCTCGCCGTCGGCCGCCTGGACGACGCGCGCGCGCTGTTCGACGCGAACCCGGTCCCGCCGGAAGACCGCGACAACGACATGGCGATGGTCTTCGAGAGCCAGCGCGCCCAGACCTGCCTGGTCGAAGGCGACATGCGCGAAGCGGAGCGCCTGGGCGCCGCCACGCTCGCCCGCGCGGAGGCGACGTTCGGCCGCGCCTCCCTGCCCGCGAACCTGTGCGCCGCGACCGTGGCCTTCGCCTGCTACGAACTGGACCGCATCGACGATGCGCGCGACGTGCTGGCGAACCGCGCGGGCATCTCGCAATCGTCGTGGCCCGACGTGATGATGCAATCCTCGCTGTGCCGCGCACGCCTCGATTTCCTGCAGGATGCGCCGGAAACCGCGCTGTCCTTCCTCGACGCGCAGGCCGCGCACTTCCACCTGCTCGGGCTGGACCGCGCGCTCGCCAGCATGCTGGCCGAGCAGGCCAATATCCTGCTGACCATCGGCGAACACCGCCGCGCGGCCGAGCTGGCCACGCGGCTGGAAGGGCTGCGCAAGGTCCATGAGCACGCGACCGGCGCCCTCGCCCAGATACCCGCGATCGCCGCATTCGTGCGCGCCCGGCTCGCGCTGGCGGACTCCAACCCGCAGGTAGCGCTGGATGCGCTGGCGGAGGTGCGCAGGTTTGGCGAAAAATACGGGCGCGCCCGCAACCTGGTCCGGGTCGGATTGCTGGCCGCGGTGGCATATGACGGACTGCAGCAGGAAGCCGAGGCCACGCGTTGCCTGACGGAAGCCGTGACGCGCGCCGCAAAGCTCGGTCTCGTGCGCACCCTGCTCGACATGAAGGACCAGATAGCTGTGCTGCTGGCCCGCCTGCAGAAGGGCGACGGCCTGCCCGCTCCCGTATCGCGCTACCTCGCCGATATACTGGCGCGCATGACGCCGGGCACCGCCAGGCCGGATTCGGCGCCCGTGAGCCCCGCCGCAAGCGCCGGCGCCCGGATCGCCCCGGACGCCGAGCGCGGGCCCCTCACGCCGCGCGAACTGGAGATCCTGGCCCTGATCGCGGAAGCCATGTCGAACAAGCGCATCGCGCTGACGCTCAACATCACCTTCGGCACGGTGAAATGGAACGTGAAGAACATCCTGGCCAAGCTGGGCGTCTCCAGCCGCTATGATGCGATCGCGCTGGCGCGCCAGCGCGGATTGCTGAAGTAGGCGTGGGGCGGATTCTCCCTCACTGCGCGCGCGCATGAGCGCCGGGGATTATGCTGGCGCCAGACGGCTTTTTTTTCGCGCCGACGTCATGAAAAGTCATTTGGTTGGCGCTTCCAAGCGCGTATGCTGAAACTGCCACCTTGGTCACGCACCAGGAGCAAGCCATGGCCAAGAGTCAACTCCGGGAGATGTCCATGCCGCTGCGCCACCATGTATGCCTGCTCGCTTTCCTCGCCGGTCTGACGCCTCTGCTTCATGTACATGCGCAGGCACAGCGGCCATCTCCGGCAGACGCCGCGATCAATGATGCAATTTCTGACGCAGTGCGTGAGGGCTCGTACCGGTTCCAGCCCACCCCCACGCAACCGCCTACCCTTGATGAGCAGTGCGATCAGCTGGCCGAACAGATCGGCGAGACGCCGCGCCGCAGCTACCGACCCTCGGGCGCGCCAGTCGAGAATAGCCAGGGCAATGAAATCTCCACGGTCGAGCGCGACCGGACGCGCAGGCAATTGCAGCGCGTGTATCAGGAAAAGTGTACGCAATAGGCTCGCCACCAAAAAAGGCCAGCGCATCGGCTGGCCCTTCGAAAGCAGCTGACCCCCAGACCGGTCAGATCGACCCGATGCCCCCGCCACAGATCAGCACCTGCCCCGTGACGTAGTTCGACTCCGGGATGCAGAACAGGTACACCGAACCCGCCGCCTCTTCAGGCCGGCCGGGGCGGCCCAGCGGGATCGCCTTCTTCGACTGCTCAACGATCTGTTCGCTGATCCCGACCTTGATCTCGCGGCCCTCGATGCTGACCGTCGCACTTGCCTTGCCGGCAAACGGCACCGTCAGGCGGGTCTCGATATGGCCGAATGCCACCGCGTTGACGTTGACGTTCAACCGTCCCCACTCCTTCGACAGCGCCTTGGTCAGGCCGATGATGCCGGCCTTGGCCGCCGAGTAGTTGACCTGGCCCGCATTGCCGCCCGCCGACACCGACGATATGTTGACGATCTTGCGGTACACCTCCCTGCCCTCGGCGATCTCCGCCTTGGCGGCGGCGCTGATGACGGGGTAGGCGGCGCGCAGGATGCGGAACGGCGCCGTCATGTGGCAGTCCACGATGGCCTGCCACTGCTCGTCGGACATCTTCTGGATGACGTTGTCCCAGGTATAGCCCGCGTTGTTGACGATGATGTCGATGCCGCCGAAATGCTCCACCGCGGTCTTCACGAAGCGGTCCGCGAACGCGGCATCCGTCACGCTGCCTACGCAGGCCGCCGCCTCGGCGCCCATGGCGCGGATCTCGGCCAGCACCTCGTGCGCCGGGTCCGCATCGAGGTCGTTGACGACGACGCGCGCGCCTTCCGACGCCAGCTTCAATGCCAGGCTGCGGCCGATGCCCCGGCCCGAGCCGGTGACCAGGGCGACTTTTCCATCAAGCTTTCCCATGATTCCCCTTGTTCCTTTCCTGCTCAGCGACCGCTCAGGCTGCGCGCGATGATGACCTTCTGGATGTGGCTGGTGCCCTCGTAGATCTTGGTCACGCGGGCGTCGCGGTAGTAGCGCTCGACCGGGAAGTCGGTCAGGTAGCCATAGCCGCCGTGGATCTGGATCGCATCCGAGCACACTTTCTCGGCGATCTCGCTGGCGTACAGCTTGGCGATCGATGCTTCCTTCGCGCACGGCACGCCCGCGGCCTGCAGGCGCGCGGCGTGCAGCATGTACTGGAACGCCACGTCCACCCTGGTGGCCATGTCCGCCAGGTCGAACGCCACGCCCTGCAGGTTGATGATCGGACCGCCATAGGCCTCCCGTTCCTTCGCGTACTGCACGGCGGCTTCGAGCGCGGCGCGGGCCACGCCGCAGGCCACGGCTGCAATGCCGATGCGGCCTTCGGACAGCATGCTCATGACGCGTTTGTAGCCGGCGCCCTCTTCGCCGATCAGGTTTTCTGCCGGCACGCGGTGGTCGTCGAGCTGGATCGCCGCGACGTGTGCCGAGCGCTGGCCCAGCTTCTCTTCCACGCGGGTCACGTTGTAGCCCGGCGCACGCGGATCGACGATGAACAGGCTCGGTCCCTTCCTGCCTTCCGGGGTTTCGGTGATCGCCGCGATGCAGATGCCGACGCCCGCCTCGTTGCCGTTCGAGATGAACTGCTTGCTGCCGTTCAGCACGTAGTGCTCGCCTTCGCGGCGTGCCGTGGTGCGGAATGCCCCGGTATCCGAGCCGGCCTGGGGCTCGGTCAGCAGGCCGGCCACGATGGTTTCGCCCGATGCCATCCCCGGCAGGTATTTGCGCTTTTGCGCGTCGGTGCCCGCATGGGCGACCACGCCGGCGAGCCCGTTGTGGACGTGCAGGATGGTGGCAAAGCCCGCATCGGCAGCCGCGAACTCGGTAATGGCGAGGCAGTACTCGACAAAGGTCGCGTCGGAGCCGCCGTATTCCTCGGGCACGTGCATGCCGAGGAAGCCCAGCTCGCCCACCGCCTTCAGTTCGCTGCGCGGCCACGCGCCGGCGCGGTCGCGTTCCGCGGCAGTGGCGGCCACCACTTCCTGGGCAACCTTGCGGGCCGCGTCGCGGATCATGACTTCCTGCTCGCTCAGGAGCACGGACGATGTATCGCTCATTTCTCTACCTCTTCTCGGATTCGTTCAGGCACTCGGGCCAACCAGGCCAATCAGGCCAACCAGGCCAATCAGGCAAACACGCGCACGATGGACTCGGCGACGCAGGCGGGCTTGTCGGCGCCTTCCATCTCGACGGTCATTTCATAGGTCAGCTGCGCACCGTTGCTGTCGAGCGGCTCGAAGCTCGCCAGCCGGAAGTGCGCGCGCAGGCGGCTGTCAACCGGCACGGGCTTGAGGAAGCGCACCTTGTTCAGGCCGTAGTTGACGCCCATCCTGACGTTCTGGATCGCGAACGCCTTCTGCGAAAAGATCGGCAGCAGGCTCAGCGTCAGGAAGCCATGCGCGATGGGCGCGCCGAACGGGCCCTTGGCCGCGCGCTCGGGATCGACGTGGATCCATTGGTGGTCGCCGGTCGCGTCGGCGAAGGTATTGATGCGCTGCTGGTCGATCAGGATCCAGTCGCTGGTGCCGACAACCTCTCCCACCAGGGATTGCAGTTGGGCGATGGTTTCGTAGGTCTTCATATTGTCTCGCTCGTCATGATCAGGTAGGGGAATGCATGCCGCTTCAGGCCGTCGTGGCGCGCAGCCCGGCCTGCAGGACGGCTGCACAGGCGGCTTCATGGCTATCGCTGCTGCCCAGCAGCAGGTCCGCCACCACGGCGCGCTTGTAGTAGTGGCCGACCGCGAACTCCTCGGTCATGCCGATACCGCCGTGCAGCTGGATGCCCTGGCCGCAGACGAATTTCGCCGCTCGGCCGATCAGCATCTTGGCCGCCGACAGCACCTGCTGCCGCGTCCCGGCATCGTCGTTGGCCATGGATGCCATCGCCGCGTGCAGCATCGACCGGGCCACTTCCATCTCCGCGGCCATATCGGCCATGCGGTGCTGCAGTGCCTGGAACGACCCGATCGTCACGCCGAACTGCTGGCGTGTCTTCAGGTACTCGGCGGTCATCTCGATGGTCTTCTCCATCGCCCCGATCAGTTCGGCACACAGGGCGACCGTGCCGCTCGCCAGTCCCGCCTGGAGCGCGGCGAGTCCCTGTCCGGGCTCGCCCAGCACCGCGTCGGCCGCGACGCTGGCACCATCGAACGTCAGTTCCTCGACCCAGCTGCCGTCATGCAGCGGCAGGGCGCGGCGGGTCAGGCCCGGGGTCTCGGCATCGACCAGCAGCAGCGTGATGCCCGGCGCATCCGGCACCTGCGCGGACACGATGAACACATGCGCGCCGACCGCGCCGAGCACCAGCGACTTGCGTCCGCTCAGCACATACCGGTCGCCGTCGCGCCCGGCCCGCAGGGACACCGGCTCGGCCAGGCCGCGCGACGCCGGCTCGCTATAGGCCAGCGCGATGCGCAACGAGCCCACGGCCAGCAGCGGCAGCAGCTTTGCCTTCTGCGCGTCCGTCCCGCCCGCCACCAGCGTCTGCGCCGCCAGGACCGCGCACCCCAGGTATGGCTCGACCACGAGCCCGCGCCCGAACTCCTGCGCGATGATGGCGGTATCGACCAGCGTGCCGCCGAGGCCGCCATGCGCTTCCGGCAATGCCGCCATCAGCCAGCCGTTCTCCGCGAACAGGCTCCAGTTGCCGTCGCTGCCGCTCCTGCCCGCCTTCAGCAAGGCGCCGCGCGCTTCGAAGGTGTACACCTTGTCGATGAAGCGGCGCACGCTGTCCTGCAGCAGTTGTTGTTCCGAAGTCAGATCGAAGTCCATGCTATGTCCCTTGCGGCGGACGCAGCGCCATCATCGCTGTCGTGCCGATCCCAGATATCGCCGCGCCGGCATCCTCCGGGGCACCCCGGATGCCTTGCATGCTGGCCTGAGGAGTCATCTTAGGGATTCAACCCTGCATTCCTCCCCTCCCCTTTTTGCAGGGGCCATGCATCCACCGGCTACGCGGCGGCGAGAACATGGCGCCGGCGGCGCAGCCGCAAGCGCCCGCTCGCATCCAGCTCGCCCTGGTCCCGCGTCCTGAAGAAGCCGTCCGGCGTCAGGCTGTCGGCGGTCTTCGCGGCGGCCTTGTAGTAGCCGATCATCCGCCCGGGGCTCTTGACCAGCACCTCGCCATTACCGGCAATACGGCATTCGACACCAGGGTTGCACCGGCCCACATAGCCGTCGCGCGCCTGCCCCGGCAGGCTGAGGTGGGAATAGCCGAAGTTCTCGGGCAGGCCGTAGCCGACCACCAGTTCCAGTCCGGCGGCGCGGTACCACGCCGCTACCGGGCGCGGCACCGGGCCGCCCGCGGCGAACGCGACCCGGGCCTGATCCAGTCCGATGCGGCGGCGCTGCAGCCACCTCAGGCCAGGGGACAAGCCCGGTACCGCAAGCAGGCATCGGTGCAATCGCGGCGACACATAGGGGCAGAACGGCAGATCGCACAGCGCCCAGGCGCGCGGTATGGCATGGAAGAGCGTGGGCCTGGCGCGGCGCAGGTCCTGCAGGATGGTGTCGGGCCGCTCGTAGAAGAACACGCGGTAGCCGAAGCACAGCGACGCGCATTCGACCACCAGGCGGCCCGCGCATTGCGCGAGAGGCAGGTAGGCGAGCAGGCGGTCCGACGATGCACGCCGGTGCCGCGCGGGCAGCACGTCATTGAGCGCGCGCGGCACGTCACAAAGGGTGCGGAAGCGGTGCATCACACCCTTCAGTCGGCCGGTGCTGCCTGGCACGTAGAGAATCGTGGCAAGCGCGGACGGATCGGGCATCGTGACAGTGCGCAGCCGTGGCGAGGCCGCGATGATCGACTGCCAGGCCTCACCCCGCCCCGGTCCGGCCTGGGGCAGGCGGATCACCGGCATCTGCCCCGGCACCGCCGCCTCGTGTTCGCGCCATCGTGCGGCGTCTTCGAACGGCCGGCCGATGAATGCCAGTTGCGCATCGCTGTGGGACAGCATATAGGCGACGCCGCGCCGGTCGGCGTCCGGACACACGGTCACGCTGACATGGCCGGCCATCCAGATCGCCAGGTCGGCGATGATCCAGTGCGCGCTGTTCTGCCCAAGGATGGCAATGGTCGACCCGGGCGGCAAACCCAGTGCCAGCAGATACGAGGCCATGCGCCTGGCCTCGTCCGCCACCTCGCACCAGCGGTAGTCCGCCACGGTGCCGTCAGGCTGGGGCTGCGTGAGATACACCGCGAACGGTGACGTCCGCTCCCAGTGCAGCAGGCAGTGCACGGGCGTAGGCTGGGGCTGCGGATCTGGCATGGCGGTGACTCGCTTTCGGCGGGTGTGGACGGGAGCAGGCCTGGCGTGGCTTGCTGATTCGAGCGTAGTCGAGCCAGCCCGGTTGGCGCCCCCCTCGCATGGAGAGGGATCACCCACGGCCTGTGCCGGGGTCGGCAGCAGCGCCCCGAGGAAACCCTCCCTCTCCTCTGGGGAGGGGCACTCCAAAAAACCGCACTCCTACACTGCTTCGCCAGCACACGAAAAAAGAAGCCACGGAGACAGCGATGAAAATGGACTTCGCCCGCGTCATGGGGCAGCTTGCCGCACAGTTTGCCGACCAGGAGGCGCTGGTCAACATCGAGCGCAACCGGCGCTACACCTTCCGCGAACTGCACCGGCTGACCAACCGCATCGCCAACATGATGCGCACCCGCCTGGGCCTGCATCGCGGCGATGTCGCGCTCTGCATCCTGGAGAACGACAACCTCTCGCTGCTGCACGCCTGGACGGCCTTCAAGGGCGATGTGGCGGTGGCGCACACCAATATCCGCGACGCCTTCGACGAACACCGGTGGCAGGTCGAGTTCATCCGCCCCAAGGTTGTCTTCATCGAGACGCCACTGCTGGACCGCTACGCCGACATGCTGCGCGAGCGCGGCGTCACCGTGGTGTGCATGGACGAGCCCGCGGCGCCGCGCGAGGGCGTACATCACTTCCGGGACTTGCTCGACGGCATCCCGGACACGGAGCCGGGGGTCCAGTCGGACACGCAGTCGGACATCCTGATCTACCGCTTCACCGGCGGCACGACCGGCCGCAGCAAGTGCGCGCAGTACACCATCGACAACTGGCTCGCCGCGCGCGACACCATGTATGCCGATGCCGAGCAGAGCGTGGCGCTGAACCGCGAGACGCGCTACCTGCATATCGCGCCGGTCAGCCACGGCTCGGGCCTGTCGTTCCTGCCGACCCTGTTTCGCGGCGGCTGCACGCTGACGCAGAACGCGGCCGACCTGAAGGCCTGGTGCCGCAACGTCGAAGCGGAGAAGGTCACCACCACGCTGATGGTGCCGACCCTGGTGAACCTGCTGCTGGACCTGCCCGAAGCCACCGGATACGACCTTTCCAGCCTGCGCACCCTCTACTACGGCGCCGCGCCGATGAGCCCATCCAAGCTGGGACAGGCACAGCAGCGCTTCGGCAACATCTTCTTCCAGCTCTATGGCGCGACCGAATGCGCGCAGGCGGTCTGCACGCTGACCCAGTCCGACCACCTGACGGCGATTGAGACCGGAAGGCTCGCTTCCGCCGGCCGGCCCACCATCGGCATCGAGATGCGCATCGTCGACGAAGCCGGCAACGACGTCGCGCGCGGCGCCACGGGCGAGATCTGGCTGCGCGGACGCGGCACCATCAGCGGCTACTACGGCAACCCGGAAGGCACGGCGTCGGAGTTCTCTGACGGCTTCTGGAAATCCGGCGACCTCGGCTATGTCGACGAGGCCGGCTACGTGTTCATCGTCGACCGCAAGAAGGACATGATCATCAGCGGTGGCTTCAACGTGTACGCGGTCGAGGTCGAGGCTTCTCTCAATGCCCATCCGGCCGTCTTCATGTCGGCGGTGGTCGGTGTTCCGCACGACAAGTGGGGCGAGGCGGTGCACGCGGAAGTGGTGCTGCGGCCCGGCGCCACGGTCGAGACGGAGGTGCTGATCGAACATGTCAAGGACACGCTGGGCCGCTTCAAGGCACCCAAGACGATCGCCGTGGTCGAGGCACTACCCGTCAGCGCGGTCGGCAAGGTGCTGCGCCGGCGTGTGCGCGAGAAATACTGGGCCGACCAGCCCAGGCAGGTCTCCTGAAAAGACTGGCATCCGGCCGCACGGACTTCGGGGGAGGCGAGGTGCGCCGGGCAGCCAGCAATCAAAGGCTTCGCGCTTGATCTCCGCGTTGTTTGGCTCTCCGGCTTCGTGCCGGAGTCTTTTTTCCACATTGCCATCCCGATGTCATCCGACACCCACAGCCCCTGCCAGGACTACTTCAACCTCCATGTCAGCGTCGACCGGGACACGCGGCGGCCGCTTGCCCTGCCGCCGGCACTGCGCGAGGCCCTGCTGCCGCTCGCAGTGCCGGCATGCCGCGGCACCGCGGCTTGATGCGCCGGCCCGCAACGATCGCCATGGCCGCCATGTCAGACACCGGACCCGCTTCTGTCGGCCGGCTCCAGCCGCGCATCAGCGCGCTGCTCGCGCAGGTGCGAGAAACTAGCCGCCATGCCAAGCGGCTGGCCCGCGCCAGTGCGCGGCGCGGCGAAGGCGACTTCGCCGATTGCCTGGCACGGCTGTATGACCATTGGATTGTGTTCAGCCAGGGAAAGCAGCGCCTGATCCGGATTGCCAGCGCGGCGGAAGTCGGCGCGCTGAGCCTGCGGCATCTGCAGTACGGGGAGCGCGATGTCGGCATGACCGACGACGCGGCCCTGCGCGCGCTCTACTGGACCACGGCGCGCCGCTGGCAGGGCGCGAGGCACGATGTCATGAACGCCGATGCGACGGACCGCGGGCCGGCGGGACACGCCCGGCCTGACCTGGACTCGATGTGCGGCGCATGCCGGGAGCTGCATCGCGATGCCCGCCGGCGCGGGCCCCATGTCGCACTCCGGACAGCCCCTCCAGCCAGCTCGGCACCTCTGCGCGCCGGTGGCCGCTGGTTCCGGTGCACCGCATGCCCCACCCACTGGGTGCGCCGCCATCCGGCCCATGAGCCGTTCGCAGTGTGGACTGCCACGGCCGCTCGCGCGTAGCCCCAGGACAAAAGGGCCCGGCAGGCACGAAGGCCTCCCGGGTCATGGCTGCTGGGGATCAGGACACGCTCAGCACGCGGCCTGGTGGATCGCCAGTGCGTCGGCTTGCCGGATACTGATCAGGCAACAGCGCGCCGAGGCGGCGCGCCACGCCATATTCGACCACCAGGGTCGGAACGGTCTGAAAGCGAAACACGTTCAAGATGCATGCCTCCAGCGGACCGGTCAGGCCAGGCTGCGCGAGATGATGAGCTTCTGGATATGGCTCGTGCCCTCATAGATGCGGGTCACGCGCACGTCGCGCAGGTAGCGCTCCACGGGGAAGTCGGTGAGGTAGCCATAGCCGCCATGGATCTGCAGGGCATCGGAGCAGACCGCTTCGGCGATATCGCTCGCGTACATCTTGGCCATCGCCGCTTCACGCGCGCAGTCGATACCGGCATCCGCCAGCCGCGCGGCGTGCAGGCAGTACTGGAAGGCGGTCTCGACGCGCGTCGACATATCGGCCAGATCGAATGCAACGCCTTGCAGCTGGTTGATCGGTGCGCCATAGGCTTCGCGCTCGGAGGCATAGGCGATTGCGGCTTCCAGCGCGGCACGCGCCGCGCCCGCGGCAATGAAGGCGATGCCGATGCGGCCATCGGACAGCGAACTCATCACGGTCCGGTAGCCCTGTCCTTCCGCGCCCAGCAGGTCACCCACGGGAGCACGGTAGTTTTCCAGCGCGATTTGCGCGGTATGCGCGGTGTGCTGGCCCAGCTTCTCCTCGATACGGGTGACCACGTAGCCGGGCTGCTGCGGGTCGACGAGGATGGTGCTCGCGCCCTTCTTGCCCGCGGCCTTGTCCGTCAGTACGAAGGCGATGCCGACACCGGCCTCGCTGCCATTCGAGATGAACTGCTTGGCGCCGTTCAGCACGTAGTGGTCGCCGTCGCGCACGCCGGTGGCGCGCAGCGCCGCGGTGTCGGAGCCGGCGTGCGGCTCGCTCAGCAGGAAGGCCCCGATGGACTCGCCGCTCGCCATGGCGGGCAGGTAGCGCTGCTTCTGCGCTTCGGTGCCATGCGCCGCGATGGTCGCGGCGACAAAATTGTGGACGTGCACGATCGTGGCCAGGCCGGCGTCGACCGAAGCGAACTGGTGCTGTGCCAGGCAGAATTCCAGCAGCCCCGAGCCGCTGCCGCCGTAGGCTTCCGGAACCAGCATGCCCAGGAAACCGAGCTCGCCCAGCACCTTCAGCTCGTCACGCGGCCACGCCGAGGCCCGGTCGCGTGCCGCTGCCGTGGGAGCGATCACCTCGGCCGCCAGCCGGCGGGCCGAATCGTTGATCAGGATCTGCTGTTCGGTAAAGAGTGCGGTATTGATGTCTGCCATGGCGGTGTTTGTCTGGTGTCGTGTCGTACGGTTGCGGTATGCGTCGGGGCTGTCGCGCATTCCACGGAGAATTCCGGCGTGAACCGATCGCCCGGTCCAGCATAGGGCGCGGGCGCCGGCCACGCCCCTCCCGGGAATGGAGGGTGGCGGACGCCGTCCGGCGTCGCGTCGGGTCCGGTCTCGCGCAGCGCCAATGCGCAACGGGCCAGCTCGAGCAGCAAGCCATGCCGGTCATCGATCGACGCATCCGGCGCCGGCCGGTCAAGGCACCGCAGCAGGGTGTCGCGCCATTGCCGCAGCGCCTGCGCCGGGTGCGGTTCGTCGCCGTCGGCGCCAGATGCCGCGGCCCCCTGGTTCGCAATGCCGGCTTCCTGCTTCATGCTGCCCACCTGATTTGCGTCGCCTGGCACCGGGCTCAGGCAGTCGCGCCGGACCGGCTGGCGTGGTACCAGGCCATGCCGGCGTCGTCGACGCGCACGTCGAGCTCGCCCAGTGCGTCCAGGTAGTTCAGATGCGCGATGGACTCGCCCGTGGCGAGCGCGTACTGCAGGGCATCGTCGCCCGACACCGGAATCGCGAACAGCACCGCGAACAGGTCGATGACGCGGCGCGGCTCTCTCAGTGCCTCGCGCAGCTGCGCCACGCCCCGCCACAGCGCCTGCTCCAGGCGGTCGATGCGTGCATGGAGACCCTCGAACGGTTCATTGTGTGCCGGCAGCACCAGCACATCGGCGGGGACCACGCGGCGGATACGCGCGAGCGATGCCTCCCAGCCGGCGAGCGGATTGGCATCGGGTTCCATCGGATGCACCGATACATTGGACGAGATGCGCGGCAGGACCTGGTCGCCGGCAATCATCACGTGCAGGTCCGGCGAGTACAGGCACGCATGCTCGGGCGTATGGCCCTGCCCGATCAGCACCCGCCAGTCGTGGGCGCCGATGCGCACGACCGCGCCATCCTCGATGCGACGAAAGCTGCGCGGCAGGCGCGAGATCATCCTGCCCGCACGGCCGAAGCGGTTCCTGTAGCCGGTCAGCGCGGCTTCGTCCCAGCCGGCGCGACGATAGAAGGCAAGGCCTTCCGGCGGAACGTCCTGCCCGACCTCGGCGACCATGGCCAGGCTGTGCAGGTATTCCAGCTGCGTCATCCAGAGGCGGCACCCGAAACGCTCCGTCAGCCAGCCTGCCATGCCGACATGGTCGGGATGCTGGTGCGTGACGAACACGCGCGTGACCGGCCGCCCGCCGAGCGGCCCGGCGAGCAGGGCTTCCCAGGCCTGCACCGTCTCCGGCGACAGCACGCCGGTATCGACGATCGCCCAGCCCTCGCCGTCTTCGATGGCCCAGACATTGATGTGCCTGAGCACATTGGGCAACGGCAGGCGCATCCACAGGACACCCGGTGCGATCTCGAAAGCCTGCCCGGGCGCGGGTGCGTCGCCGCATGGATAGTGCAGCCTTGCGGCCGGCTGGCCGATGTGTTCGGAATCAGGGCGATACATGGGTGGGCTCCCGCAGTCGAACCATCGCCAGCCGACTCGCGGGCCAACGGATTCAGATGAACATTGCCGGTGGCCTTCTCGCTCTGCGCTGCCACCGTCCTGCTGTGCGCAGGTTGAAAGGTAGCCCGGCCACTGCACGCCATGCCCCCCTCCTTCAGGAAGGGGAAGCCGTGTGCGGGGCCCGTGCGCCTCCCATTGTTGTGTTCGGGTAACACACTGGTGAAATCCCTCAGGCGTGCGCGATCCCGTATGCCAGGGACACGCACTTGGCTACGCACAGCCGTTTCGAGGCGGCGCGGACCGGCGCCATGGTGCACCCCGCCCCTCCCCCCTCCCTTTTTGATAGGCGAGGCGCCACAGCGCCATCTCTACTGTCAAAGCGCGCTGGCAGCCTGGCTGACGGGCAGCGCCGCCAGCGTTTTCGCATGGCCAGCCCAAGACAGGCACAAGCCTGCGTTGACAGCTACAGACCAAAGGAAAAAAGGAGACTTCCGAGCATGAAGAAATCGCTTATCGCCCTTGCGACACTCGGCGCAGTGGCAGGGGCGGCGAATGCCCAGACCAGTGTGACGTTGTATGGGGTGATTGATACGGGTATCGAATACGTCAACCGGGTCGCCTCCGCTCCGAGCGCCCTGTCGCCGACGAACGCCCTGAGCGGCGTTGCTCCCGCTGGCCCGCGGGTCGCCATGAACGGCAACGGCGGGCTGTCGGCCTCGCGTTGGGGCCTGCGCGGCGTGGAAGACCTCGGCGGCGGCCTGAAGGCTTCTTTCTTACTGGAAAGCCAGTTCACGCCCGATACGGGCGCGTTCGCTGGCAATACCGGAATCTTCAACCGGCAGGCATACGTCGCGTTGGCCAACGAGTACGGCAAGATCGGCTTCGGCAAGCAGTACTCGAGCCTCGCCGAGGGCATGCTGAACTTTTCCCCGACCCGCGCCGCGCCCGCCTACGAGCCGGGGGTGTGGTGGCTTGGCGTGAACTACCGGCCCGCCAATACCGTCAAGTACACGGGTACCTTCGGGGCGCTGTCTGTCGCGGCCCATTACTCCTTTGGCGCCGGGACCGCGTTGTCGTCGCTCAGCGGCGGCGGCATTCTCTACGGCGGCGGCCTCGGCGAAACGCCGGGGGCCTGGAAGGACAACACGGCCTGGGGCGCGTCGGCGACCTATCTGGGCGAGAACATCGGCCTCGGCATCGGCTACGACGAGTGGCATCCCGCCGTGACCGTCGGCAACCCCGGGAAGGTGCGCAAGCTTGCCGCGGCCGGCAGCTATACCACCGGTCCGTGGAAGTTCGTCGCCGGCTATCGCTGGGGCGACCAGACCTACGCAAACGGCAACACCGGCATGCGCGACGACTACTGGTTCGGCGGCGTGAGCTATCGTTTCACCCCGGCTTTCGATGTCCAGCTCGCTTACTTCTACACGAACATCAAGCAACTGGCCCTGACCAACACCGCCGCGTCGACCAATCCGGCGAACCCGCAGCAAGTGAGCCTGGTGGCGGACTACGCGTTCAGCAAGCGGACCGACGTCTACCTGACCACGGCGTGGGCACACAACGGCAGCCTCGCCAACGACGGCCCGTTCACCGGCTACCTGTTCAACTACGCCTCGGCGCCGGGCCAGAAGAACATGGTCGGCGTGATGGCCGGCATCCGTCACGTGTTCTGAGTCCACGGAAGGCACAGTCGCCGCCGGCACTTCTGCCTCGGTGGCTGTGCTCCGGTAGCACGCAAAATCAAGGGCGAACTGGCGAGCTTGCAGGGCCAGCGCACGTTCTCCTTGCACACCGCGGATTACTGTATATATTTACAGTAACTGTATGGATGAACAGTGCAAGGAGGCCCCATGGAACATCTGATCCGCGTTCAAAACGACTATGACCGCCAGGTGCTCGCCTGGCTGCGCGCGCGCATGGGCGATGCCGCGCTCCAGTCCGCGGCGGGCCGGCTGGCCGGCGCACGCAAGCCTTACCTGTCCACCATCTGCCGCAGCCTGGGCATCCGGCCGCCCACGCGCCGCGAGTTTGCCCGGGAAACGGCGCGCACCCACAGCGCGGTTGGCGACCAGTACCTGGCGCGCATCCGCGCCATCCTTGCGGCACCGGCTGGCGCCGCCCGCTGATCCGGCTGCTTGCGGTGGCCACGCAGTGACTATCATCAATCACGACGCTGCGTGCGGCGCGGGCCGCGCCGCCGGGCCATTGCAACCCACCGGACAAGAACATGAGCAAGATCGGCTTCATCGGCCTGGGCGTGATGGGTACGCCCATGGCCCAGCACCTGCTGCAGGGCGGCCACACGATATTCGCGCACAGCCGCAGCGGCGTGCCGCAGGCACTGCAGGATGCCGGCATGCAAGCCTGTGCCAACGGCACCGAGGTCGCGCGCCGGTCGGAGATCGTGATCCTGATGCTGCCCGACACCCCCGACGTGGAACGCGTGCTGTTCGGGGAGCACGGCGTGGCTGCCGGCCTGTCGCGCGGTGCGACCGTGGTCGACATGAGTTCGATTTCACCGATCGCCACGCGCGAATTCGCCCACAAGGTCGAAGCGCTCGGCGCCGACTATGTCGATGCCCCGGTGTCCGGCGGCGAGGTGGGCGCGCGCGCCGCCACCCTGTCGATCATGGCGGGCGGGCGCCAGCAGGCCTTCGACCGCGTGCTGCCGCTGCTGCAGCTGATGGGCAAGAACATCACGCGGGTCGGCAAGGCGGGCGACGGCCAGGTGGCGAAGGTCGCGAACCAGGTGATCGTCGCCCTCACCATCGAGGCCGTCAGCGAAGCGCTCGTGCTGGCCGCGCGCGCCGGCGCGGACCCGGCGCGGGTGCGCGAAGCACTGATGGGCGGCTTTGCCAGCTCGCGCATCCTGGAAGTGCACGGCGAACGCATGCTGCAGCGCAAGTTCGACCCGGGCTTCCGTATCGCCCTGCACCAGAAGGACCTGGAACTCGCGCTGTCCACGGCGCGCGCGCTGGGTGTCGGGCTGCCGTCCACGGCGTCGTGCCAGCAGCTGTTCAACGTCTGCGTCGGCATGGGTGGCGCGGGCTGGGACCATGCCGCGCTGGTGCGGGCCATCGAACACCTCTCCTCGTTCTCGCTTGACGACGCGCATGCAGGCTGAGCCGGCCGCCGCGGCGCGGGCCATGCCGCACGCGCGCGTCGCCCTGCTGACGGCCGTGACCATGCTGGCCTTTGCCGGCAATTCGATCCTGTGCCGGCTCGCGCTCAAGGGCACGGCGATCGACGCGGCAAGCTTCACGCTGGCCCGGGTGGCCAGCGCGGCGGCGGCCTTGTGGCTGATCCTGCTGGTCCGCCAGGGCCCGCGCCGGCTGGCGGGCGGCGGCAGCTGGCCGTCGGCGCTGGCGCTGTTCGCGTACGCGGCCGCGTTCTCGTACGCCTACCTCCACCTCTCCGCCGGTACTGGCGCGCTGCTGCTGTTCGGCGCCGTGCAGGCCACCATGACCGGCTACGGCCTGTACGTCGGCGAGCGGCTGCGCGCATGGCAATGGCTGGGACTGGCCCTGGCGCTTGGCGGGCTGGCGTGGCTGGTGCTGCCAGGGCTGGCCGCACCGCCGCCGGGCTCTTCGCTGCTGATGATCGTGGCTGGCATCGCCTGGGGCATCTATTCGCTGCGCGGCCGGGGAGCGGCCGATGCCGTTGCCACCACCGCCGGCAACTTCGCGCGCGCCGTGCCGCCGGCGCTTGCGCTGGCGTTGCTGATGCACGCGCAGCGCAGCCTGGATGGCGCCGGGCTGGCGTGCGCGCTCGTGTCCGGCGCACTGACCTCCGGACTGGGCTACGTGGTCTGGTATGCGGTCGTGCCACAGCTGAGGGCCGCCACCGCCGCGACGGTCCAGCTGAGCGTGCCGGTGATCGCGGCGGCAGGCGGCCTGGCGCTGCTCGGCGAGGCCATGTCCTTGCGGCTGGCCGTCAGCGCTGCCGCCGTACTCGGCGGCATCGCGCTGGTCATCGCGGGCAAGCAGCGCTGATTCCCGCAAAGCCGCCGGCATGAAACACCAGTGGCTCACCCCGGTTCACGCGGTACGACACGATCTCCGCAATGAACAGGACATGGTCGCCCACCTTGCGCGCGCTGCGCGGGCGGCACACAAAGCAGGCCAGCGCGTGGTCGATCAGCGCCGTGCCGCACGGCCCGGGCGCCAGCGAAACACCCTGGAAGCGATCGATGCCGCTGGTGGCAAACCGTTCGCACAAGGCCTGCTGCGTGTGCGCCAGTACGTTGACCGCGTAGCAAGGCGCGGCGCGGAACGCGGCCAGGCTGCCGGAGCCGAGCGCCAGGCTCCAGAGCAGCAGCGGCGGCGACAGCGACACCGAGGCCAGCGAATTGATGGTGACGCCAACGGGCCGGCCATCGGACCCGGTTGCCGTCACCACCGCCACGTCGGTGGCGAACTGCCCGAGCGCACGGCGCAGGGCACGGCGCACCGGGTGCGCTGCGTCTGCGCCATGGCCGGCGTCGTCCTCGTCTTCCTGGCCGCTGTCGTTGCTGGCCTCGGTGGCATACGGCAGCGGCGCGAGCGCGGGCATCATTGCACAGCCGGCCGCACGTCTCCGGGCGGCGCATCGATATCGAGGCCAAGGGCCATGCGGCCCGCGTACTCGTGTTGCGCACCCGCCTGCAGCGGGTGGAAGCGCGCGCCCTGGGCATCGCGGAAGCGCCGTTCCAGCCCGGCGTCGCGATAGAAGCCCGCGCCGCCGGCCAGCTCCATGGCCAGGTCGGCAGTCGCCAGCACCGCGCGCGCCGCCAGCGCGCGTCCGCACATGACCCGGTTCGTGGTCACGGCACCCGGAGCCTGGCTGGCCGCCGCGGCGAACATGTCGTCCAGCGCCAGGCGCGCGACATCCCATTCGTTGCCGATGCGGCCGGCCAGCTCGACAGCATGCGGCGTGATGCGGCGCTGCTTCGCCAGCTGCAGCGCGATATCGCGCGCGGACTCGGCAATGCCGACGTAGACCGAATAGATCAGCGGCAAGGCGATCATCGCCACGGTATGCATCATCGGGTGCCACACGCCTTGCGGGCGCCGCGCGGCAATGGAGCTGTCCGGCACCACCACGTTCTCCAGCACCACGTCGTGCGAGCCCGTGCCGCGCATGCCCATCGCGCGCCACGTCGGCACGATGCGCACGCCCGGTGTCTTCATCGGCAGCGGGAAATGCAGCACGGTAGGGCCGGCCTGCGGATCATCATGGACGGCGCAGGTCATGAACAGGTCCGCCACCGGCGCACCGCTGGCGAACACCTTGTGCGCGTCAATGCGGAAGCCGCCGTCCACGCGCGTCGCCGTGCCACTGCCGTGCAGCCAGTCGGAGCCGCCGCTGCCGAGCACCACGATCTGCTCGCCGCCCACGCGCTTGAGCAGCCCTTCCACCGGCGCCTTCTGGTTGCGCCAGCGCCAGGCCGCGGTGGCCACCGGATGCGTGTGCATGGCAAAGGCCAGTGCGGTCGAGCCGCAATACTTGCCGAGCTCGCGCAGCACCTGTCCCAACTCCTGATGAGAGAGGCCAGCACCGCCAAACTCCTGCGGCACCGCAGCGGCCAGGAAACGTTGCGCCCTGAGATCGTCGTAATTGGCGCTGACGAAGGCGTCGCGGGCGTCGATGGCCGGCGCGCGCTCGTCGAAGGTGCGGCCGAGCGAAGCGGCAAGCGCGAGCCAGTCAGACTGCGCACCTGCGCTGGCATCGGGGGCGGTGATCGTTTCCATGGCATAGGTCTCCTGCGGAATTGCCGGGGGTCCCCGCGCCGTTGTTTGGCGACAGGCACGGTGCTAGTATCGGAGCCCGGCCAGCCCGCTTCCTTGACCAGCCCTCCGGCTTTCTTGCGCGAGACGCCGGATTTGCGAAAGGAGTGACCATGGATGCCCTGTCCGATCTCCTGCGCGCGGTGCAACTGAGCGGCGCCGTCTTTCTCAACGGCGAATTCAAGGCGCCGTGGTGCGTGATCTCCGAAGCCGACAGCAGCCTGCGTGCCGCCTTCCTGCCTGGCACGGGCCCGGTCGTGTCCTACCACCTCATCACCGAAGGCAGTTGCTGGGCCCGCCTGGTCGATGGCGACGGGCCGGGGTTGCGCGTCGATGCCGGCGAACTGCTGGTCGTGCCGCAAGGCGAAGCCCATGTGCTCGGCAGCGATCTCCACCTGTGCCCGATCCCGGCCGGGCCATTGATCGCCGGGATGATCGAGAGCAGTCCGGGCGAGGTCATGCGGCTGTCCTATGGCGGGGCAGGCACCCCCACGCGCATGGTGTGCGGCTTCCTTGCCTTCGACGACATGTTCGGCAACCCGCTGCTCTCGTCCTTGCCCCGGCTGTTCAAGGTAGGTCTGGACGGCGGCGTGGAATCTGCGTGGCTGTTATCCGCCCTCGCGTTTGCCACTTCGGAAGCTGCGGAGCCCAGGGCCGGCAGTGCCACGGTCCTGGCGAAGCTGTCGGAACTGCTGTTCGTGCAGGCCGTGCGGCGTTGCATCGACGGCATGCCGGAAAGCGAACGCGGCTGGCTGGCGGCGCTGCGCGACCGCTATGTCGGCCGCGCGCTGTCGCGCATGCACGCGCGCCCGGCGTATCCGTGGACAGTCGACGAACTGGCCGGCAGCGTGGGCCTGTCGCGCTCGGCGCTGGCCCAGCGCTTCACCGACCTGCTTGGCCAGCCGCCGATGCAGTACCTGGCGCACTGGCGGCTGCGCATCGCGGCCACGGCCTTGCGCAATGGCAGCCAGTCCATCGGCGAAGTCGCCGGCATCGCCGGTTATGACTCCGAAGCGGCATTCTGCCGGGCTTTCAAGCGCGAATTCGGCCTGCCGCCGGCAAGCTGGCGCCGCCATCGCGCCGACCACGCGCCGGAGGCAGCCGAGGCAACCACGGCACCGTGATCCGTCCGTCGCTTATCCAGCCTTGGCTCCACAAATGGCCAGGGGCCCGCAAAGGGCCCCTGGGCTGATGGCCTGCCGACCTGCGGGCTTACATCTTCTGCTTGGTTTCGTCCGCGGCTCCCTGCACCTTCTCGCCACCGCGTTCGATGTCCTTGCCGGCACCGTGGATGGTGTTGCAGCCCGTAATCACCAGCATGCCGGCGAGGGCGAATAGTGCGCACAGCTTTCTCATGACGATTCTCCTTGCTTCGTGTGGAGGCGGGGATGCCCCGCAACGGAAATGAAGGGCTCTGACCGGTAAGTTGAGCGTAGCAAGCAGCAAACCGTGCGGGCAGTCCGCATTCGTCCTACAACGGTGTCAGAGGGCAACGGAAATGGGATGCCGCGCGGCAGGACCAGGCATGCGCAACACGTCATTGCGCCGATTGCGTTGAGCCAGGTCAACAGGCCAACGATAGCCTGGCGCGCGGCCCCCGTGCGCTGTCCATACTGGAACCAACGAGGCGTGCGCGTCAGATCCCCTGGCGGGACGATGGCCAAGGCCGGGCAGCGCAGCCGATACATCTATCCAATTTGACAGACAACACCATGCCCTTCCGCCTGAGGTTCAGCCCCAACGACATCTACCCCGACGCGCTCGAAGCGCGTCTGGCCGAACTGCACGAGATCGCCGCCGATGTGCAGCGCGCCCAGGAACGCCTCTGGCGCAAGCACGGCACCCTGCTCCCGCAGGGCGCTGCGTCCCAGGACAATCCGCCCACGCGTCACTAAGCCCGCGTTCCGGCCGGTTGCAGATAGCGCGCGGCTGGCGTGGCGAGGGTCAGGTGGCCGGACATGGCCTGCCGCGCAGCCTCGTAGGCGGTCCACTCGCCGCCGTCCTGCAGCGGCGGGATGGTGACCACCTCGCCCTGGTCGAACCCCACCAGCGCCGCATCGACCATGTCGTCGGCGCGCATCACCCATTCCGCGGGCAGGTTCTCGTGCGCCGACCCGGCGATGTCCCAGAACTCCGTCGCCGTCGCGCCCGGCAGCACGGCCTGCACCCGCACGCCCTTGCCGGACAGTTCGTGCTGCAGCGAATGGCTCAGGGCCAGCACGTAGGCCTTGGTCGCGCCGTAGACGCCATTGAGGAGCTCGGGACTGATGGCCACGACCGACGCGATATTGATGATATTGCCGCGCCCGCGCTCCACGAACCCCGGAGCCGCGGCATAGACCAGGCGCGTCAGCGCCGTGACGTTGAGGCCGATCATCTGCTCCATGCGCTCGATATCCGCCTCCAGCAGCGGCGCAACCGCACCAAACCCGGCATTGTTCACCAGCGTGTCGATGTCCTTGTCCGCGCGCAGGATTGCCTCCACGCGCGCCAGATCGGCGTGCTTGCCAAGATCGGCTGCGACGATGCTGACATTGCGCCCGGTCGTCTCGCGGATGCGCTGCGCGACTTCCGACAGCCGTTGTTCATTGCGCGCGACCAGGATCAGGTCGTGGCCGCGCCGTGCGAGCCGGTCGGCATAGATGGCGCCAATGCCCGAAGATGCGCCGGTGATAAGGGCCTTGCCCGGGGTCGTGGTTTTCATGCTCAACTCCTGTGTGCATTGAAAGGATCGGATTCCATTCTGGACGCTGGAGGCAATGTCTCAAATGACCAAAAACCATCAAAAAGAGACACACAACCCGATCTGCACGAAGTCCGGAGGGGGCTTACAATGGCTGGCACTACTTGCATGAAACCTCTGATCCGGACACCATGAGCGCACGTATCGGACTCGTCGTATTCCCCGGCTTCCAGTTGCTCGACCTGTCGGCCCTGACCGTCTTCGAGCTGGCCAACCATGGCCGGCAACCCGCGCCCTACGAAGTGGCGGTGGTATCGCATGGCGGCGGGTTGATCAGGAGTTCCTCGGGCGTCGCATTCGAGACCCAGCCGATCGGCAAGCGGCGCTATGACACGCTGATGGTTGCCGGGGCGACCGAGGTGATGCCGTCGGACCCGGAACTGATCCAGCAGTTGCGGCGCGCGGCGCCACGTGCGCGACGGGTGGCAAGCATCTGCACCGGCGCATTCATCCTTGCGGAAGCCGGATTGCTCGAAGGCAGGCGCGTCACCACGCACTGGGCCATGGCTCACGAACTGCAAAAGCGCCATCCGTCCGTCACTGTCGATGAAGACCGAATTTTCGTGCAGGACGGTCCGGTCTGGTCATCGGCGGGCATGACCGCCTGCATCGACCTTGCGCTCGCCCTGCTCGATGCCGACCAGGGCGCATCCGTGGCCAGGAGCGTGTCGCGCAAGATGGTGATCCACTACCGGCGTACCGGCGGCCAGTCGCAGTTCTCCACGCTCGCCGAGCTGGAGCCGAGTTCCGACCGGATTCGCGAAGCGCTCACATTCGCGCGCGAGAACCTGCGCGAGCCGCTATCGATCGTCCAGCTCGCCGAGCATGTGCATTGGAGCCCGCGTCATTTCAGCCGGGCTTTCCAGCTGCAGACGGGCCTGACGCCGGCCAAGGCCATCGAGAAGCTGCGGCTCGAAGCCGCGCGCGCCCTGATCGAGAAGGGGGAGTCGTCCATCACGCGCGTGGCCGCACTGACCGGCTTTGGCGACGAGGAGCGCATGCGCCGCGCGTTCCTGCGCGCGCTTGGCAAGCCGCCGCAGGCGCTGGTGCGCGAGATGCGCGCCCGGCGCGACGAGCCGTTGGCGGTCCTGGTCGCGGCGGCCTGAGCGCGGCAGCCACGGAAGCCGTGGCAGCGATCATCGCCAGACCCGGGCGCCAATTGTGAACAACTGTGATATGCGATTGGCAAGGCGCTGGGGCTACGGAAGAATGGGTAGTTCGATGCGGCGTGGCCAGGGAAGGATCGGGCCGCGGGGCAAGTTCTTCCGACGTAGCCACCATGAAACGACCAACCCGGGAATGTGTACTCGCGCTGATCGCCTGCTTGCGGGATGCTGGCCCCCTGCGCCGCGACCATCTTGCCAGCGCGTGCCGCCTGTCCGCTGCCGAACTCACACGCGCACTGAAATCCGCCCGCCAGATGGGCGTGGTCGAACATCTGCCGGCGGATGACGACGTTGCGCAGACCGAGCGCCTGTTCGGCCTGACCGGCCGGGCCCTGCCCCCGGCGCGGCGCGTAGCCGCGCGAGACGCCGAAGGCGGCCCCAGCTTCCAGCCGCTGCTGGATGCCTGGGGCATCGCCCGGCCAAGCCGGCGCCGAGGCAGCCACCCGCCATGAAGCGGCGGCAACGCGTTGGATGGAGTGACCCGCGCAGTCCCGGCGCGGTGCCAGATGATCCCCTCGCGGTGTACCCCGTACCACCACCCCTATTAGCCCCCATTACGGCGCATGCCGCCGCCGGTTCCCGAAGACCTGCGCAAATACACCTGGCATGCCCTGGCGGCTCAGACCGCCTTGCCGACCGGCAGCACGGCCACCACGGCAGGCACGGCCATGCGGATCTCGGCGCCGTGGCAATGCGCGAACTGGTCGCAGCCATCGCAGGATGGCTCGGGACAAGGATGCAGGTCCAGCCGTTCGCAGACGCGATGGTAGAAGAACTTCTTCCACTTCATGTCCGTGTTGTTGGCGAGAAAGACGGGCTCGAACGTCTGCCGCAGCAAGCGCGAAACATCGTCGCGGCCTGAAAGGCCCATGTCCTGCCAGAGGTGGGTGCGGCCGAAGCAGCCGCACGCGAGCGCGTGCGCGGCCCATCGGACATGGCTGCCCCCGGCACCTTGCGAGCGCCCGTCCCACAGCATTTCCACGATGTCACCGAACTCGCACGGCAGCGTGGCCAGGTCCGCCGGCGGCGCGTCGGGCTCCCACCCGGCCGAAGCGGCACCGGGAAACCAGGTGTCGAGCATGTCCCGGAATTCGCCCGGCGGCAGCCCCAGCCACTGGGCAAAGCGCGGCAGGCAGCCCGCGGCGGCGCTTTCCAGCACGCCGGACAAGGCCCGCGATACCGGATCGCCCGGATGCGCGGCGAATGCATCCAGCAGAAGCAGGGAATGGTTCATGGAGCGCAATATAGATGCCTATATAACGATAGTCAAACCATGGGCTGGCGTGCTCTCGGCCGCGTCCCGGTGGATCGGGCTCAAACCCCCAACGCCGCGGGGCAAGGGAACCCGCGTCAGCGTATGCGCCGGTAGCTTGCGCTCATGAATTGCGTCCATTCGCCGTTCGCGCCCGGGACGTATGAGGCAAGCGTGCCCGGGGGGAGCGACTGCGGCGAGGCCTGAACCTTTGCCGCGAAGCATTGCGATCGCAGAAGCTGGCCGGCCTCCCCATCCGCTTAAGTCCCCTCCGATAAGTCCCGCCATGGTTTTCCCTTTCCCACCCGCGCCGAGCGTTGCGAGGGCAATCGCCTCGCGCCAACATCGTCGCACTCGTTGACACGAGGCATGACCTGAGTATCCACGGGAGATCTCCATGACGCAGCACGCCACGTTCCGGCGCATGCAGGACAGCACGGCCGAGGACTGGGCCATCATCCGCCCCGAAGCGGCGCGCTTCGGCGCCGGGCTGCCGGACCGCATCCTCGCCCATCTCAGGTTGCTGGAAGGCGACTACGGCGGCTTCCCCGTCGACCGCTACACCCATTGCCTGCAGACCGCCACTCTCGCCCTGAAGGACGGCCGCGACGAGGAGTACGTCGTCTGCGCCCTGCTCCACGACATCGGCGACACGCTCGGCTCCTGCAACCATCCGGACGTCGCGGCCGCCATCCTCGAACCGTTCGTGTCTGAGGCCAACCACTGGACCATCAGGCATCACGGCATCTTCCAGGGACACAACTTCTTCCATCACGTCGGACTGGACCGCAATCTTCGCGACCGCTTCCGCGAGCATCCGCACTACGACCGCACCGTCGAGTTCATCGAACGCTACGACAGCCCTGCCTTCGACGCCGACGCGCAGACCTATCCGATCAGCGTGTTCGAGCCGATGGTGCGGCGCGTGTTCGCCGCACCGAAGCGTTCGCTATACCGGCCGGCGGTACAGACCTCGCAGACCCGGTAGGGCCACGGGAGGCAGCATCAATACAACGACACATCACAACGGAGGAGACAACATGGCAGGCACACCCCCAATCATCGACGTCAAGCGGTTCATCGACGAGCAGCGCTTTTCCCCATACCAATGGGGCATCCTGGCGGTCTGCTTCCTGATGATCGCCATCGATACCTACGACGCCGTCGCCGTCGGCTTCGTCGTCCCGGTACTGATGCAGGAATGGCACATCGGCAAGGAGCTGTTCGGCCCGGTGATGAGCGCATCGATCCTCGGCATGGCGATCGGAGCGCTGGTTTCCGGACCGCTCTACGACCGCACCACGCCAAAGACGGTCATGGTGATTTCCATGATCCTGTTCGGCCTGTGCAGCCTCGGCACCACCCTGGCAGACACGCCCCTCGCTCTGGGCATCTGGCGCCTGCTGACCGGCATCGGCATCGGTGCGGCCGTGCCGGGGGCCACCACGCTGGTGTACGAATACGCGCCGGCACGACGCAGCGCACTCGTAGTCAACACCATGGCCTGCGGCGGCATGATCGGCGCGGCATCCTGCGCCATGACGGCGGGCATGCTGATCCCCGCCTATGGCTGGAAGAGCCTCTTCCTGGTGGGCGCGGTGGTGCCCATCGTGCTCGCCCTGGTCGTGCTTGCCACCATGCCCGAACCCTTGCGCTTCATGGTGCTGCGCGAATGGCCGGCCGAACGGATCGCCAGCGTGCTGCGCCGCATCGCTCCGGGTCATGCCTTCGACGGCGCGCGCTTCGTCTTCTCGGAAGAACAGGGCGCCGACCGAAAATCTGGCATGGCGGTCATGCTGTCGAGTCGCCTGCGCACCGGCACGCTGATGCTGTGGCTGACCTACTTCGCCGGCACCTTCGCCTACTACCTGCTGATGGGCTGGATGCCGACGCTGGTGCAGGAAGCCGGCGCCTCGCTGCGCCAGGCCACGATGGCCACCAGCCTGCTGTCGCTCGGCGGCATCGTGGGGGCCTTCGGCGTGGGCTGGATGATGGACCGCTTCGAGCGCAACGGCGTGGTGGCGCTGGCCTTCGTGGTGGGCGGCGTGTCGGTGTGGATGATCGGCCAGCAGACCTCGCATCCCGTGCTGCTGCCGCTGTTCATCTTCCTCGCGGGTGTCGGCCTGAACGGCGCGATGTTCTCGATGGGCGGGCTGGCCGCGATGTTCTATCCGACCAGCGGACGTTCGGCGGGCGTGGCGTGGATGTACGGGGTGGGCCGGATCGGCGGCATCCTCGGGCCGATTGTCGGCGGCATGCTGCTGCGGACCAGTGCCGGCTCTGGCATGTTCTTCACGGTGGTGATGGCGACGGTGATGGTGCCGGCGGTCGCGCTGTGGATCAAGCGCCGGGCGGCATCCCGCGCGGAAGCGGGCGGCACGGGCGCCATCGGCACGGACGTGGCGGCCTGACTGCCTGCGGGGCCGCGGCGGCCTCGTTCACGCCGGCGGCGTACGCGCCCTACCGGCCCTCGCGAAGCTGGCGCCGGTACTGGTGCGGCGTCGCGCCCTTCCACCGGCGGCAGGCGCGGATGAAGTTGGAGACTTCGCCATACCCCAGCGCCTCCGCCACCTGCTCCAGCGTCAGGCCCGTCGCCAGCAGTTCGTCGGCGAGGGTTTCACGGACCTCCTCCTGCAACTGGCGGAACGTGGTGCCCTCCTCCGCCAGCCGGCGGCGCAGCGTGCGCGACGTCATGTGCAGTTCATCGGCGAGCATCTCCATGTCAGGCAGGTGGCCGGGGCGGGCGACCAGCCGGTCGCGCAGGCGCCCGGCCAGCCCGTCGCGCGCACGGCGCTGGGCCAGGATCGCCTGGCACTGCGCCTCGCACTGGCGTGCCACGTCCTCGCTCGCGCCGGGCAGCGGACGGTCGAGATAGCCGGTCGCGTCCTTGACGATCCGGTTCTCGGCGGCGCCGAACTCGGGCGTCATGCCAAACAAGGCTTCATAGGGCCGCACATCGGACGGCTCGGCCATGCGCAGGCTCACGCTCGTCACCGGCAGGTCCGCCTGGACGAGATCCCGCGCGATGCTCGCCATGGTCGCGCAGCCCCGGTCAACGATGAAGGTGCGCACGTCTTCCGGCACGCTGCTGTCGTCGAGCGTCGACACGATCGAATCCCCCTGCACTTCCGAGTGGATGCGCGGGAACGGATAGGCGAGGTCCACATACCGCACCGCCATCGCCACCGCGTGGCGCAGCGTGGCGCAACTCAGCAGCGCAAACCCCCAGATGCCGTAAGTCGTTACCCGGTACCGCCGCCCGGCGTCGATGCCGATGCCCGGTATATGGCCGAGCGCCGCCACGAGGTTGCGGATCAGCCGCAGTTCCTGATGGGCCTCCACCACCGCCCCCGGGTCCGACAGGCGCTGCCAGTCGATCCCCGTGCCGGCCAGGCAGCGGTCGCCCGTCAGGCCATGGTCGAGGCCGAACTGGACGAGCAACTGCACCCCCGGACCGTTGTGCCGGGGGAAATTACCGAACTGCGGACTGGACTGCGGCATGGCGTCAGGAGGCTGAAAAACGGGCTGTCCGGAAATGACAATTTTCTGTCCGAATATGCCATAACGCGGGCGACAGCGCCAACTTAGGATGGCGCCACATGGAAACCGGCCACACCGCGAGCCGGAAGATGGAGACACAACCTCAAATGCGATTGCAGAACAAGATTGCGCTGGTCACCGGCGGCGCTTCCGGCATGGGCCTCGCCTTCACCCGGCGCCTTGCCCGGGAAGGCGCGAAGGTCTGGTTCACCGACATCAACGAAACCGGCGGAAAGCAGGCCGAGCAGGACCTGAAGGCGGCCGGGCTCGACGTGGCATTCCTGCCTCACGACGTATCGGCCGAAGCCGACTGGCTGCGCGTGCTCGACCGCATCCGCGCCACCGATGGCCGGCTCGGCGTGCTGGTGAACAATGCCGGCATCGCCATCTCGCACAACATCGAGACCTGCACGGTCGAGGACTTCGACCGGACCATGAGCATCAACCTGAAGAGCGTCTTCCTCGGCTGCAAGCATGGCCTTGCGCTGATGAAGGAGACCGGCGGCTCGATCATCAATGTCTCGTCGATCACCGCGATCTGCGGCGAGCCGGTGGCGCTGGCCTACAGCGCGTCGAAGGCCGGCGTGCGCTACCTGTCGAAGTCGGTGGCGCTGCACTGCGCCGAGAAGGGCTACGCCATCCGCGTCAACAGCCTGCATCCAGGCTATATCGACACCCCGCTGCTGGCCGGCAGCAATGCCGGCGGCCGCCTGACCGAGGCCGAGGTGATGGCCTCGCGCGTGCGCATCGGCGGCGAGATCCCGCTGAAGCGGCGCGGCACGCCCGACGAAGTGGCCGGCGCCGTGCTGTACCTGGCGAGCGACGACTCCACCTATGTCACCGGCACCGAGCTGGTGGTCGACGGCGGCTACGCCTGCCACTGACCGCATTCCGACAACGACAAACCCACGGAGACCCCACATGGCACTTCCCGCCGTCCAGACCGAGCAGGACCGCCTGCTGACCGTCGACACCACCGCCCACCCTTTCCTCAAGTCCCTCGGCGGCCACGCCGGCACCGACATCTTCCCGCTCTACCTCGACCCGTACAACGGCCTGATGGTGATGCGTGCCCGCTTCGCGCCGGGCCTCACGCTGCCCCTGCACTTCCACACCGGCGCGGTGCACATGTACACGATCTCCGGCTGCTGGTACTACACCGAATACCCCGACCAGAAGCAGACCGACGGCTGCTACCTGTTCGAGCCGGGCGGTTCGATCCACCAGTTCAACACGCCCGCCGACGGCGGCCCGACCGAGGTCATCTTCATGCTCTTCGGCTGCAACGTGAACTACATGCCGGACGGCACCTTCCTGGGCCTGTCCGACGCCGGCCTCATCAAGAACTGGGTCGACCGCGCGGTCCAGGAGCAGGACAACGGCCTGCAGTACATCGCGGCCGCCGCGCCGTCGTACTCGGCCAAGTGACCTCCGGAGCGATTCGATGTTGCGCATGATGGGTTTCCCCGGCCAGTACGTGCAGGGGCCCGGCGCCCTGCGGGAACTGGGCGGACTGCTGGCGAAGTCGGGATGGAAACGGCCGCTGGTGCTGTGCGACGCCATCGTCACCGACAAGATCTGGCCGGTGGTGTCCGACGGCCTGCAAGCGGCCGGTCTTGCCGCGCGGCACGTCCTGTTCCCCGGCGAATGCACGCGGTCTGCCATCGACGCCCTGGCAGATCGTTCGCGCAAAGGCAGCCATGACGTGGTGGTCGGCCTCGGCGGCGGCAAGGCGCTGGACACGGCCAAGGGCGTGGCGCTGGCACTGGACGTGCCGATCGCCGTCTGCCCGACCATCGCGTCCAACGACGCCCCCACCAGCCGCGTGATCGTGCTGTACGACGAGGCCCACCGTCTGGCTGGCGCGGAGTTCCTGAAGTCGAACCCGGCCGCGGTCATCGTCGATACGCAAGTCATCGCCCAGGCCCCCGCGCGCTTCTTCGCGGCCGGCATCGGTGACGCCATCAGCAAGAAGTTCGAAGCCAGGCAATGCAAGGCGACCGGACGCAACAACGTCTTCGGCACGCCGCCGCTCGACACGGCCCTGCTGCTGGCAACCGCCACCTATGACACGCTGGTGAAGCACGGCCCCGCCGCGTACCGCGCCGTGCTCGAACACCAGGCCGACGAAGCCGTGGAGCGCGTGGTCGAGGCCACCGTGCTGCTCAGCGGCGTGGGGTTCGAGGGCGGCGGCTTGTCGCTGGCCCACGGGCTGACGCGCGGCTTCAGCGCCATTCCGGCCCTCGCCAGCGTGCTGCACGGCGAGCAGGTGGCCTTCGGCGCGCTGGTGCAACTGGTCGCCGAGGGACGTCCGCAGGCGGAGATCGACGAACTGCTCGACCTGCTCTGCACGGTCGGCCTGCCGGTCACGCTGGCGGCACTGGGCCTGCCCTCCACCCAAGCCACCGCCGCCGTGGCGCAGATCGCCGATCTCACGCTGGCCGGCCAGGCCAGCCAGATTCTCAGTCCGCCCCTCACCCCCGCCCGGCTCGAGACCGCGATCTGGCGCGCCGACCGGATGGGCGCCGCCGCGCTGAAGCGCCGCAAGCCATAACACGCCGGCAACAGACCGGCTACTGGAAGAGACATGATCAAGCATTGGAAGCAAGCGCTCGCGGTGGCCGCCACGCTGTGTGTGCTCGGGCCAGCCGCGTCGGCCGCCCCGCAGAAGCCGAACATCCTCGTCATCTGGGGCGACGACATCGGCTGGGAGAACGTCAGCGCCTACGGCATGGGCGTGATGGGCTACACCACTCCGAACATCGACAGCATCGGCAAGGAAGGCATCCGCTTCACCGACCAGTACGCGCAGCCGTCCTGCACGGCGGGACGCGCCGCGTTCATCACCGGCCAGTACCCGATCCGCTCGGGCATGACCACGGTCGGCCAGCCCGGCGACAAGCTCGGCTGGCAGTCCGCCTCGCCCAGCCTGGCCGACGTGATGAAGCAGGCCGGCTACCGCACCGGCCACTTCGGCAAGGCCCATATGGGCGATCTCAATCCGCACCTGCCGACCGTGCACGGCTTCGACGAGTTCTTCGGCAACCTCTACCACCTGAACATCGAGGAACAGCCCGAGTACCACGACTACAAGGCCTACGCGGAGAACTACCCTGGCGGCCCCAGGGCGTTCGCGGCCAAGTTCGGTCCGCGCGGCGTGCTGCATACCTTCGCCACGGACAAGGATGACCCGACCGAGATGCCGCGCTTCGGGCGCATCGGCAAGCAGACCATCGAGGACACCGGCGCCCTCACCATGAAGCGGATGGAGGACTTCGACGCCGCCGAGGTCATCCCGAAGGCCATCGACTTCATGGACCGCTCGCAGAAAGCCGACAAGCCCTTCTTCGTCTGGCTCAACACCAGCCGCATGCACCTGTACACCCACCTGAACGACAAGTGGCGCTACGCGGCGGCGAAGTACACCCACGAGGATGACCTGCACGGCGGCGGCATGATGCAGCACGACCACGACATCGGCCTCGTGCTCGACTACCTGAAGAAGAGCGGCCTCGACAGGAACACCGTGGTCTGGTACTCCACCGACAACGGCCCCGAGCATGCGTCGTGGCCGCATGGCGCCACCACGCCCTTCCGCGGCGAGAAGATGACCACCTACGAGGGCGGCGTGCGCGTGATCTCCATGCTGCGCTGGCCGGGCGTGGTCAAGCCGGGGCAGGTGCTGAACGGCATCCAGGCGCACCAGGACATGTTCACCACCTTCGCCGCCATCGCGGGCGTGCCGGACGTGAATGCGCGCATGCTGCGCGAGAAGAGGCAATACATCGACGGCCTCGACAACCTCGACTACTGGACCGGCAAGTCGTCCGAAAGCGCGCGCAAGGACGTCCTGTACTACTACGAAAGCAAGCTGGCGGCCGTGCGCATGGGGCCGTGGAAGTTCCACTTCTCGCAGAAGGAGGACTACTACGCCAACCTGCAACCGCGCACGATCACGATGCTGTTCAACCTGCGCAGCGATCCGTTCGAAAGCTACGACAGCAAGGACTCCTACGGCCATCTCGTGCAGAAGGCCGCGTGGATGGCGGGCCCGCTGGGCGAGACTATTGCCGCCCACCTGCGCACGCTGGCCGAGTATTCCCCGGTGTAGCCCGCCAAGTCGTTCGACCGCTCGAACATGGTGCAGGACTTCCTGAACCAGCAGGCGCAACTCAGGAAGCAGCAGGCGCAGCCGGCCCCCGTGAAAGAAGTGAAGGAATAGAGGCAGGCATGGCAGTGACAGCAGTCTCCGCGCCGCGCCGGCAACGCCGGCGGGCCATGCAGGTGCTCGTGGTGGCCGCCCTGGCCGCCACGGGCGGCGGCTATGCGTGGTGGCACGCCAGCGCCGCAAGGCCCGCCGGCCAGCCGATCCCGATCGGCGACGGCGTGACCGGGCCTGCCGGCATGGTCCACATTCCCGGCGGCGAGTTCCTGATGGGCAGCGACAGCAAGCTCGCGCAGCCCAACGAAAAACCGGCCCACAAGGTGCGGGTGCACGGCTTCTGGATGGACCGGCACCACGTGACCAACGCCGAGTTCCGCCAGTTCGTGGAGGCGACCGGCTACGTGACCACCGCCGAACGCCCGCCGGAATGGGAGACGCTGAAGGTGCAACTCCCGCCCGGCACGTCCCGCCCGCCCGACAGCGCCCTCGTGCCCGGCGGCATGGTCTTCGTCGGCACGCCGGGGCCGGTGCCATTGCAGGATTTCTCGCAATGGTGGCGCTACGTGCCCGGTGCCGACTGGCGGCATCCCGACGGCCCGGGCAGTTCCATCGACGGCAGGGAAGAACACCCCGTCGTGCAGGTGTCCTGGGAGGACGTCCAGGCCTACGCCGGATGGGCCGGCAAGCGCCTGCCCACCGAGGCCGAATGGGAGTTCGCCGCACGCGGCGGGCTGGAGCAGGCCACCTACGCCTGGGGCGACCGGTTCGCCCCGCAGGGAAAGCAGATGGCGAATGTGTGGCAGGGCCAGCAGGCGCAGCCGTTCCCGGTGCTCAGCCCGAAGGCCGGCGGCGCGCTTGGCACCAGCCCGGTCGGCACGTTCCCGCCCAACGGCTACGGGCTGCCCGACATGACCGGCAATGCGTGGCAATGGGTCGCCGACTGGTATCGCGCCGACCAGTTCCGGCGCGTGGCCGCGTCGGGAGGCCTGCAGCAGGACCCGCGCGGGCCGTCCGACGCCTGGGACCCGGACGACCCCGGCGTGCCCGCCAACGCGCCCCGGCGCGTGACGCGCGGCGGCTCGTTCCTGTGCAACGAGGACTATTGCCTGAGCTACCGCCCCAGCGCCCGGCGCGGGACCGACCCGTACAGCAGCATGTCGCACCTCGGCTTCCGGCTCGTGATGGACGACCGCACCTGGACGGACAGGCGACAACGCAAGGTGGCGTCAGCGCCCATGCAGTGAGCGGATCAGCCCTCGCCGAGGAGCCCGTTGCGCACCTCGCGCAGCGCCTCCAGGTAGGCGTCGCGATGCTTGCGCATGCGGTCCGCCGGGCCCGCCAGCGAGATCCCGGCCGGCTGCCCGGCCAACCAGCCGGTGACCGCGAGGCCATCGACACCCTCGGCGCCCTCTTCCCGCGCCTCGTGCCAGCCGCGCTGGCGGCCTTTGGCGATATCCGCCATCAGCCTGTCGACATCGACGATGGTGTGCGGCGTCACCTGGCGGCGCTGGCTCTTTTCCAGCGCCGCACGCGCCTCATCCTCGGGCAGCAGTGCGAGCAGCCCCTTGCCCAGCGCCGACGCATGCAGCGCGGCGCGGCTGCCCACGTCGATGATGTAGCGCAGTGGCTGCCGGCTCTGCTGCATGGCGACGACCTTCACCGCCGTCGGCTCCAGCAGGCCAAAGAAGGCGCTTTCGTTGGTGCGCTCGACCAGCTGGTCGACGGCTTCCTGCGCGGCCGTGGTCAGCGGGTCGTTTTCGGCGATCTGGCGGGTGAGTTCCGCCAGCCGGCCGGTCGGATAGAAGCGGCGCGTGCGCGTGGTGCGCATCAGGTAGCCCAGGCTGTGGAGCGTGTGCAGCAGGTCGGACGTGCTGGTCTCGGGCAGTGACAGCTGGCGCGCCATCTCGGAATTGGACAGTTCGCGCTGCTCGCGGGCGAAGACTTCAAACACCGCCATGGCACGGCCGGCGGCGGGAATCATGGTGGGCATGGGTATCCACGGATCGTTCGGTATCGGACAGCACTATACGAAATTTCGTAGACAACAGGAAGTGGCAAATCCGGGCTCGCGATACAGCGCATGTATTGATCGACATACCAAAAGTATTTTTCAGATCGCCGCCGCCTCCTTAGCATCCAGGAAACCCGGCTTGCGGGATCAGAACACCAGAACGACAGGACTGACAAGGAGACGACATGGCATTCCACTGCGCCAGGCGACGCCGGATGGCGGCATCGCTGCTGCTGTTCGCATTGCCCTCGGTACTGACCGGCTCGCTGGCAATGGCCCAGACCGACTACCCGAACCACCCGGTCAAGATCATCGTGTCGCTGCCGCCAGGCAGCGGGGCCGACACCACGGCCCGCTACATCGCCCAGCATCTGTCCCGGACGTTTCACCAGCCCTTCGTGGTCGAGAACCGCCCCGGCGCCAACGGCTTCATCGGCGCGCGCGCAGCGGCCGAGGCGGCGCCCGACGGCTACACGCTGTTCATCGGCAGCAACTCGTCGATGGTCACCAACGCGGCCGTGTTCAAGAGCCTGCCGTACGACCCCGTAAAGGACTTCGTGCCGGTGGAGCGCATCGCCCGCTTCGCCATGGTCGTGGTGGTGCCGTCCAACTCCCCGTACAAGGCGCTCGGCGACCTCGTCGGTGCCGCCCGCAATGCGCCCGGCAAGCTGAACTACGCCGCCGGCAGCGCGGGCTACCAGGTCTACGTCGAACTGTTCCACGAGCGCTTCGGCATCAAGGGCAACCCGATTGCCTACAAGGGCACCGCGCCGGCCATGACCGACGTGGCCGCCGGCAACGTGGACTACTCCATCGGCGAGATCAGCGCAGTGCTGCCGCTGATCCGCGCCGGCCGCATGCGCGCGCTGGCCGTGACCGACTCCCGCCGCCTGAAGGAACTGCCGCAGGTGCCCACCGTGGCCGAGAGCGGCGCGCCGGGCTTCGAGGTCACGGCCTGGACCGGCCTGTTCGCCCCGGCCAGGGTGCCCGCGCCGGTCGTCAAGGCGCTTTCGGACGCCGTGCGCACCGGGATGCAGCAACCCGACAGCGTGAAGTTCATCGAGAACCTGGGCGCCACCGTCTACCCGGGCAGCCCGCAGCAGTTGCGCGACTTCCAGCTCGCCGAGATCCAGCGCACGCGCGACATCGTCCGGACCGCCGGCATCCCCGTGGAGTAAGGACCCGATATGCAAGACAACAAACCGAAGCAGGGTCCGCTCGCGGGCATCCGGGTCATCGAACTGGCCGGCATCGGTCCCGGCCCGCTGGCCGGCATGATGCTGGCCGACATGGGCGCAGAGGTGCTGCGCATCGAGCGTCCGGGCGACACCGACCTCGGCGTGAAGCGCGAGCGCCGCTTCGACCTCATGCTGCGCAACCGCAAGTCGATCGCGCTGGACCTGAAGGACCCGCACAGCGTGGCCATCGTGCTGGAACTGGCGGAGAAGGCCGATGCCCTGATCGAGGGCTTCCGCCCCGGCGTGACCGAGCGCATGGGCCTCGGTCCGGACGCCTGCCTGGCGCGCAATCCCCGCCTCGTCTACGGCCGCATCACCGGCTGGGGCCAGCACGGCCCGCTGGCGCACACGGCCGGGCACGACATCAACTACATCGCGCTGACCGGCGCGCTCAACGCCATCGGCCAGCGCGGCGGACCGCCCGCGATTCCGCCGGCCTACCTGGGCGACTTCGCCGGCGGCGGCATGTTCCTGGTCTCCGGCGTGCTCGCCGCGCTGATCGAGGCCGGCAGGTCCGGCAAGGGCCAGGTCGTCGATGCCGCCATCGTCGATGGCGCCGCCGCGCTGGGCGCGGTGTTCTTCGGCATGACCGCCGCCGGCCAGTGGCGGCAGGAACGCGGCACCAATGTGCTCGACTCCGGCGCGCACTACTACAACGTCTACCAGTGCAAGGACGGTGGCTGGATCTCGGTCGGCCCGATCGAGGCGCGCTTTTATCGCGACCTGCTCGCCCTGATCGGCGTGGATCCGGCCAGCCTGGGCGCCCAGGCCGACCCCGCCAACTGGGACGCCGCCAGCGCCGCGCTGGCCGAGGTCTTCCGCACGCGCACCCGCGATCAATGGTGCGCCCTGCTGGAAGGCACCGACGCCTGCTTTGCTCCCGTTCTCAGCTACGAGGAAGCGCCCCGGCACCCGCACCTGCAGGCGCGCGGAACCTTCGTCGAGGTCGACGGGATCATGCATCCCGGCCCCGCGCCGCGCTTCAGCCGCACGCCGTCGGTGCCGCCCTCGGCGCCGCGCGCGCCCGCTGCGCGCGATATCGCGCAAATCCTGGCTGGCTGGCTGCCACCCGACCGCATCGACGCGGCACGCGCCGCGTCGGAACAAGCGTGCCGGTGCGCCTGAACCTGCCCCGATTCAAATCGGCCGGACAACCCGGCCTCTCTACATGCCTGTGCAAACCATGAGTCCTTTCCTCGATATCCAACGCGAAGGCGCCATCGCCGTCGTCACCATGAACCGTCCGGAGACGCGCAATGCCCTCTCGGACAACGACGCCGTCGAGGCGCTGGTGGCGATGTGCGAAGCGGTCAACCGCGACCACTCCGTGCGCGTGGTCGTGCTGACTGGCGCCGGCCCCGCCTTTTCATCCGGTGGCAACCTCAAGAGCCTGCGCACCACCTTCGGGCGCGAGTCGGGCGAGCCGGTCATGGCCCGCTACGCCTACCGCGACGGCATCCAGCGGCTGCCGCTGGCGCTGTCGAACCTGGAAGTGCCGGTGATCGCCGCCGTCAACGGCCCGGCGCTCGGCGCGGGCAACGACCTCGTCTGCACGTGCGACATCCGCATCGCGTCGGAGCAGGCGATCTTCGCCGCCACCTTCGTCAAGCTGGGCCTGATCCCGGGCGACGGCGGCGCGTGGCTGCTGCCGCGTGCCGTGGGCATGTCACGCGCAGCGGAGTTGTGCTTTACCGGCGACACCATCGACGCCGCGCAGGCGCTCGAATGGGGCCTCGTGTCCCGCGTGGTGCCGCCCGAAGCGCTGATGCCCACGGCGATGGAGCTGGCGCAGCGCATCGCGGCCAATCCCGGCCACGCGCTGCGCATGGCGAAGCGGCTGCTGAAGGAAGGCCAGCACGCCCGGCTCGACACCATCCTCGAAATGTCGGCCGGCTTCCAGGCGCTCGCCCACCACACCGCCGACCACGAGGCCGCGCTCGACAGCTACATGGCGAAGCTCAAGCGCTAAGGGGACAGGCCATGGACATCCGCGACAACATCTTCCTCATCACGGGCGGCGCCTCGGGCCTCGGTGAAGCCACCGCCCGCCTGCTGGCCGCGGCCGGCGGCACGGTCGTCATTGCCGACATCAACCCCGCCGGCGAGGCGCTGGCCGCCGAACTGGGCGGCCGCTTCGTGCGCTGCGACGTGAGCAGCGAGGCCGACGGCCGCGCCGCCGTGGAGGCGGCCACCGCCCTCGGGCGGCTGGCCGGCCTCGTCAACTGCGCCGGCGTCGCGCCCGCCTGCAAGACCGTCGGCAAGGACGGGCCCCATCCGCTCGATGCCTTCGAGCGCACCGTCCGCATCAACCTCATCGGCACGTTCAACATGGTTCGCCTCGCGGCTGCCGCCATGGTCGGCAACACGCCCGACGCGGGCGGCGAGCGCGGCGTCATCGTCAACACGGCCTCGGTGGCCGCCTTCGAGGGCCAGATCGGGCAGGCGGCGTATGCGGCGTCGAAGGGCGGCGTGGCGGCGATGACCCTGGCCGTCGCCCGCGACCTGGCGCGCGACGGCGTGCGCTGCGTGACCATCGCACCGGGCCTGTTCGAGACGCCGATGCTGCTGGGCCTGCCCGAAACAGTGCGCGATGCGCTCGGCCGGATGGTGCCCTTCCCCTCGCGCCTGGGGCGGCCCGCCGAGTACGCGAAGCTGGTGGAAGCGGTGATCGGGAACAGCATGCTGAACGGCGAGGTCATCCGGCTGGACGGAGCGATCCGGATGCAGCCGAAGTAATCGCGAAGTCATCGTTGAGCTGTGGACTCACCCCTCTCCATGAACGGGAGAGGGGGGCCGCAATCCTCCTTCAATCCACCGTCGCGCCCGAGCGCTCGATCGTCCCCTTCCACCGCACCCGCTCCGACTGCACATAGGCGCCGAACTGCGCGCTGTCGAGCCGCAGCGGCATGCCGCCGATCCGCTCCAGCGCCTGCACGCTGACCGGCTCGTGCAGCATGGCCGCCACGTTCTTCTCCCACAGCTTCACCACCGCAGGCGGCGTACGCGCCGGGAAAAACAGGCCAATCCAGGCCGTGGACTGCGCCGTCGGATAGCCCGCCTCGGCAATCGTCGGGACCTGCGGCAGTTGCGGCAGGCGCGTCGCGCCCATCACGGCCAGCGCCCGCAGCTTGCCGCCCTGCACCTGCGCAAGCGTCGAGGCCGGATAGTCGAATGTCAGGTCCACCTGTCCGCCGAGCAGGTCGGTGATCGCCGGGGCGCTGCCCTTGTAAGGGACGTGGACAAACTTCACGCCGGCTTCCGACTGGAACAGTTCCGCCGCCAGATGCGTCGCCGTGCCATTGCCGGCCGACGCCACCGCCAGCTTGCCGGGATGCCCCTTGGCGTATGCCACCAGTTCCTTCACCGACTGGAACGGCGCCGAACGGTTCACCACCAGCAGGTTGGGCGAAGACATCAGCGCGTGCACCGGCACGAAATCGCGCGCCGGGTCGAAGCGCAGCCCCTTGTACAGGTACTGGTTGGTCGCCATGGTGCCCTGCGTGCCGAGCAGCAGCGTGTAGCCGTCCGGCTCCGCGCGCGCCGCCACTTCCGTCGCCAGGTTGCCACCCGCGCCGGGGCGGTTCTCCACCACCACGCGAATGCCGTAACGCGTGCTCATCTGGTTGGCCACCAGCCGGCCCAACTGGTCGGTGATGCCGCCGGGCGGCCCCGGCACGATCAGCGTGACCGGCTTCGCCGGATAACTGCCGTCGGCGGCCACCGCCTGTGCCAGGCCGCCCAGGCCACCCAGGCCCAGCACGGCCACCGCCCCGCATGCCAGTACCTGCCTGAGGGCCTGGCGCTTCGTTTCCTGCATCTGCGTCTCCTGTCGTTTTTCGAAGTGGTTGCCCCGTCAGGGCATGGTTTGAGCGGACTCGCATGTGTACCTGACGCCGCATGTACCCTGCGAGACCACCCGGCAATCTTTACGATCAATCGAATTCTAGTCCTAAATATCGAAATTGGTTGCGCTGTTTTGCGAAACCTCGTATTGTTTTCCCATATCTCGTACAAACACATCGATTTCCCGGAGCCTGAATTGCCCACGCTGATCCCCGCCGCCAGCCGCACCATGGCCGTGTTCGAAGTCTTCGCCCGGGAGCAGCGCGACCTGTCGAACTCCGACGTGGCGCGGCTGCTTTCGCTCGCGGACAGCAGTTGCTCCGACCTGCTGCACACCCTGCATTCGCTCGGCTACCTGATGCGCACCTCGCGCACCCGCCGCTTCTATCCGACGGGGCGCCTGCTGGAGACCGCGCGCCGTATCGCTCAGAGCGATCCGCTGACCGCGCTGGCGCAGGAAGCCGTCGACCAGCTTGCCGAGCGCACCAACGAAAGCGCCTTCTTCGGCGTGCTGGAGCCGATGGCCGTCAAGGTGGCCGCCGCCGCCGCGAGCCGGCTGCCGCTGCGCTACATCCTCGACGTCGGCGAGCGCGTGGCCTTGCACGCGTCGGCGCTGGGCAAGTCGATGCTTGGCCTGCTGCCCGAGGACGAGGCCCGCGCCCGCCTCGACGCCATCCGTCGCCCCGCCGTCACCCCGCACACCGTGGTCGACGTGGACCGCCTGCTGTATCAGCTCCAGCGCGGCCGCCAGCTTGGCTGGTACGAGGCCCACGACGAAGGCACGCCCGGCGTGACGGCGCTGGCCGTCTCGCTGTGGATGGGCGGACAACCGGTTGGCCTCTCGCTGGCCGGGCCGGTCGACCGCATCGAGAAAAACCGCGAAACCTATCTGTCCGCGCTGCGCGAAGTCAGCGAGGCGCTGCAGGCCGACAACTGACCCACCCCATCTGGCAATCACGCAACACACAACGCAACACGCAACAACTGGAGAAGACATGGATCTTGGATTGAACGATCGCGTGGCGATCATCACCGGCTCGGCGCGCGGCATCGGCGCCGAGACCGCGCGCATGCTGGCGAAGGAAGGCGCCTCCGTAGTGGTGACCGACCTCGACCTCGACGCCGCCACCGACAACGCCCGCACCATCGAGGCCGCCGGCGGCAAGGCCATTGCCGTGGCCTGCGACGTGCGCAAGGAAGAACAGGTCAGGCAACTTGCCGGCGCTGCGCTGGAAGCCTACGGCCGCATCGACGTGCTGGTGAACAACGCCGGGCTGGTCAAGGACCGCACCATCCTCAAGATGGAAGAAGCCGACTGGGACCTCGTGCTCGACGTCACCCTGAAGGGCGCCTTCCACTGCTGCCGCGCCGTGCTGCCCGCCATGCACGAACGCGGCTGGGGCCGCATCATCAACATCAGCTCGCGCGCGCTGTTCGGCAATCCCGGCCAGGCCAACTACTCGACCGCCAAGGCCGGGATCATCGGCCTGACCCGCGCGCTGTCGCTGGAGCAGGCGCGCAAGGGCGTGACGGTCAACGCCATCGCCCCGGGCTATATCGAGACCGAGTACATCAAGAGCCTGCCCAACTACGAGACCATCCTCGCCAACGTGATGGCGAAGAACGCGGTCACCTTCCCGGGCCAGACCAGCGATATCGCCGGCGCCGTGTGCTTCATGGCGTCGGAACACGCCCGCTACATCACGGGTACCACCCTGTTCGTGACCGGAGGCCGCTATGGTTGATCCGATGGTTGACGTTGACGGCCTCGACGGCGGCCAGCAACTGCTGCGCGACAACATCCGCCGCTACCTCAAGGAGAACATCGCACCGCTCATCCCGCAGGCGGAGCGCGACAAGAAGTTCCCGCACGAGGCCATGACCGGCCTGACCGACTTCGGCTACTTCGGCGGCATCCTGCCGGAAGCCGACGGCGGCCTGGGCCTGGACTACCTGACCTGGGCCGTGATGATGGAGGAAGCCGGCTACTGCTGGCTGTCGCTGCGCATCCTGCTCAACGGGCTGAATATCGTCTCCGGCATCATCAACGCCTACGGCACCGAGGAGCAGAAGGAGCGCTTTGTCCGCCCCCTGCTGCGCAACGAGCGCAAGCCGTTCGTGTCGATCTCCGAGCCGGACGTGGGCTCGAACGTGGCCGAGGTGAAGACCCGCGCCGACAAGCGCGGCGACCGCTACGTCCTGAACGGCAGCAAGCTGTGGGTGACCAACGGCATGTTCGCCGACTTCGGCATCGTGGTCGCCCGCACCTACAGCGAGACCTGCAATGGCGAGCTGTCGCTGTTCCTGGTCGAGCGCGACGTGACGAAGTACGACGCCACGCCGGTCGACGTGATGTTCACCCGCAGCACCGGCACGGCCGCCTTCACCTTCGAGAACGCCGAGATCCCGGCCGCCAACCTGATCGGCACCGAAGGCCTGGGCCTGCGCCAGATCCTGATCGGCCTGAACTTCGGCCGCCTGAACGTGGCGATGGGCGCCGTGGGCGCGGCGCAGTGCGCGCTCGATCTCAGCGTCGACTATGCGCTGCAGCGCAAGCAGTTCGGCCGCCAGATCGGCTCGTTCCAGCTCGTGCAGAAGCACATCGTCGACATGACGATGCGCGTGCAGGCCTCGCGCTCGCTCGGCTACCGCGCCGCCCGTTCGATGCAGAACGGCACCTCGCGCACCGAGTGCTCGATCGCCAAGCTGTACGCGACCGAGGCCGCCTTCGAGGTTGCCAACCTCGCCCTGCAGGTGCACGGCGGCATCGGCTACGCCACCGACTACCCCATCGAACGGATCTTCCGCGACACCCGCGGCGGGATGATCCCCGAGGGCACCACCGAAATCCAGACGCTGATCATCGGCCGCGAAATCCTCGGCATCAGCGCACTGACCTGACACAGTAATCCGGAGACACACACGATGACCCAACCCGCCATCCTCGACCAGATCGCCCAGACCACCCTCTACTGGGAAGACCTGACGCCGGGCATGACCTACAGCACCTCGTCGCGCACCATCACCGAGGCCGACGTGGCCGCCTTTGCCGCCCTGACCGGCGACTTCAACAAGGTCCATGTGGACGCCGAGTACGCCAAGGGCACCATCTTCGGCCAGCGCATCGCCCACGGCATGCTGGTCGCCGCGTTCATGGCCGGCCTGACCTCGCGCTCGATCCCGAACCAGTTCTTCGAAGGCTCGCTGTTCAGCGTGCTGGAAAACCGCCTGAAGTTCCCGAAGCCGACCTTCATCGGCGACACCATCCGCGTGGACATCGAGGTGACCGAGCAGAAGCCGACCAGCCGTCCGGACCGCGGCATCGTCAGCTTCCTGCGCAAGGCCGTGAACCAGCGCGGCGAAGTCGTCGCCGAGATGGCCGCCACCTGCCTGTTCAAGCGCCGCACGCAGGGAGAAGCGCAATGACCGCCAGACCAGACGCCAACGGCCTCTGGTTCAGCGACCTCACCCGCCTGGTCGAGCCGCGCTCGATCGTGCTGGTGGGCGCTTCCGAGAAGCCCGACAGCATCGGCGCCCGCACCTTCGAGAACCTGACGGTCTATTCGCAGTTCCAGGGCGACCTGTACCTCGTCAACCCCGGCCGCAAGGAAATCCACGGCCGCCCGTGCTACCCCTCGGTGCGCGACCTTGGCGCCGTGCCCGACCTTGCCATCCTTGCCGTGCGTGCCGACATGGTGCTCGACTCGCTGCGCGAATGCGGCGAGTGCGGCGTGAAGTTCGCGATCGTCTTCACCTCGGGCTTCGGCGAGACCGGTGACGAAGGCCGCGCCGTCGAGGCAGAGATGCGCGCGATCGTCGCCAATACCGGCATGCGCATCTACGGCCCGAATTGTCCCGGCCTGAACAATATGAACGCGCGCCTGGGCATGACGTTCTCGCCCGCCTGGCGCATCGACCACGCCAGGCCGGGCCCCATCGGCGTGGCCACGCAGGGCGGCGGCCTGGGCCGCTCGTTCATCCAGTCGATGGACCGTGGCGTCGGCATCGGCCTGTGGTGCTCGGGCGGCAATGAAGCCGACCTGGAGGTCAGCGACTACATCCACTACATGGCGGATGCGCCCGACATCAAGGTCATCGTCACCACGCTCGAAGGCGTGCGCAACGGCCCGCGCTTCATGGCCGCTGCGCTGCACGCCGCGCGCCGGGGCAAGCCCATCGTGGCGCTGAAGGTCGGCAAGTCGGAAATCGGCGCCAAGGCCGCCGCCTCGCACACCGCCGCCATCGCCGGCGTCGCCGAGATCAACAGTGCGGTGTTCCGCCAGCTCGGCATCATCGAGGTGGACGACATCGACGAGCTGATCGACGTGGCCTCGCTGCTGTCGCGCGCCACGCCGACCGGCAAGGAGCAGCTTGCCGTCTACAGCTTCTCGGGCGGCACGGCGGCGCTGTGCACCGACATGGTCGGCATCGCCGGCCTGACGCTGTCGAAGTTCGCGCCCGAGACGCTTGAGGCCCTGTCCCGTGCCCTGCCCGGCTACGCCGCGTTCGACAACCCGGTGGACGTGACCGCCGAGGTGCTGGTCAACGCCGAGGTCGGCTACGCCGCGCTCAAGGCCACGGCCAGCGACCCGAATACCGATCTCGTGCTGGTGCCCATCCCCGTCGAGTACGGCAAGACCAGCGCCATGCTGGCCGACAGCATGGTTCGCGTGCAGTCAGAGGACAGCACCCCCATCGTGCCGGTCTGGATGAGCGACCGCACCGGCGAAGGCCACCGCAAGATGATCGAGGGCGGCCTGATGCCCATGCGCGCGGTCGGCAACACGGTGCTGGCCGTCAAGCGGTTCATCGAATACGGCAAGTGGCGGGCGCAGTTCAACCCCGACTGGCGTCCGCTGGCCGAGGCCGCCCCGCGCAAGGCCGAGGGCGACAGTACGGCCCTGTCGGAAGCCGGCGGCAAGACGCTGCTGGCAGGCGCCGGCGTGACCGTGCCGGGCGGCGTGGTCGCCACCTCGGCCGACGAGGCAGCGCGGGCCTTCCGCAATGTGGCGGCACAAGGCACCGGCAAGGTGGTCATGAAGATCGTCAGCGCGGCCATCACGCACAAGACCGATATCGGCGGCGTGCGCCTGGGCATCGCGTCCGAAGACGCTGCCCGCGCGGCGTTCGAGGAAATCCACGCCAACGGTTGCAAGGCCGCGCCGGCGGACCGCATCGAGGGCGTGCTGGTCGAGCCGATGCTGCCGTCGCCGTTCGTGGAGGCCGTGGTCGGCATCCACCGCGACGAGGTGTTCGGCCACGTCTGCACCTTCGGGCTCGGCGGCGTCGCCATCGAGCTGTTCAAGGACGTCAGCCGCCGCCTGCTGCCGCTCACGCCGCAATCGGCGCGGGCGATGATCGCCGAGACGCGCTGCCACGAACTGCTGAAGGGCCATCGCGGCCAGGCGGCGTTCGACATCGAGGCCCTGGCGGACACGCTGGTCAAGCTGTCGGACTTCGTGGCCAGGCACGCCGACCGCATCGACGAACTCGAAATCAACCCCCTCGCGGTGCGTCCGCAGGGCCAGGGCGTAGTGGCGCTGGACGCCGTCATCGCCTTCCGTGGCACGGAGCCTTCCCAATGGTAAAGACCGACATCGGCTATACGACGACCGACACCATCATGGTGCGCGGCAAGAACCTGTCCACCGAGATCATCGGCAAGTTCGACTTCGTCGACATGATCTTCTTCACCACGCTCTCGCGCATGCCCACGCCGCGCGAGAAGGTCATGGTCAACGCGCTGCTGGTGACCACCGCCGATCACGGCATCACCCCCAGCTCGCTGTCGGCCCGCCTGACGTACATCGGCGCGCCGGAAGCCCTGCAAGGCGCGGTGGCGACCGGCCTGCTCGGCGCGGGCAGCGTGTTCCTCGGCCCGATGCAGAACGCGGCCGAGATGCTGATCGAAGGCGCAAAGGAACTGCGCGACGATGCGACCGACGCCGAAGTCATGCAGGCCGCGCGCGAGGTGATCCGCCGCCACAAGGAGCGCCGCCAGCAGGTCTTCGGCGTGGGCCATCCCATCCACGTCGACGGCGACCCGCGCGTGCCCGCCCTGCGCGAGCTGTCGCGCGAGAACGGCTACTACAGCCTGCACTGGCGCCTGATGGAAGCCGTCTCGGAAGTGCTGATGACCGAGCACAACCGCAAGCTGCCGATGAACGTCGTCGGGGCCATCGGCGCCATCATCGCCGCGATGGGCCTGGACCCGCTGATCGGGCGCGGCCTGGCGCTGGTGGGCCGTTCGGCCGGCCTGCTGGCCCACGTGCTGGAAGAGAAGAGCCAGCCGATGGCCCGCGAGGCGTGGGAACTCGTCCTGAAGGCCGACCCGCGCAACGTCCTGCCCTGACCCCCTGACCCTGGGCACCGGCCCGGCCGCCGCGCCGGGCCGGCGAGAAGAATTCGCTGAGAGACATCCCGATGCAGAAGCTCACCGCCGAACGGCAAATGATCCAGGAGGCAGCACGCCAGTTCACGATGGAACGCGTGCTGCCGCTCGCCAACAAGCTGGACCCGGAGAAGGGGCAGATTCCCCGCGACCTGATCGACGAAATGGCCGAACTGGGCTATTTCGGCATCCTCATCCCCGAAGAATATGGCGGCCTTGGCCTGGGCGCCTACGAGTACTGCCTCGTCGCCGAGCAGCTTTCGCGCGGCTGGATGAGCGTGGGCAGCCTGATCGCGCGGGGCAACCAGCTGATCGGTGCGCTCAAGGCCCTCACGCCGGAGAAGAAGGCGGAGTACCTGCCCCGCATGGTGCGCGGCGAGTTCCTTGGCGCGTTCTCGCTGTCAGAGCCCAACGCCGGCTCGGACATCGCCAACATTACCTGCCGCGCCGTGCGCGACGGCGACGAGTGGATCATCACCGGCAACAAGTACTGGTGCACCTTCGCCGACGAGGCGGACTTCATCCTCGTGATCTGCCGCACCGATCCCGTGGTCGACCCCAAGGCGCGCCACAAAGGCCTGTCCGCCTTCATCGTCGAGAAGCCGCGCGGCCAGTTGCCCGAGGGCGTGAAGGGCAGCATCATCCCCAAGATCGGCTACCACGGCTGGACCACCTGGGAACTGGCCTTCGACGGCTGCCGCGTGCCGGCGTCGAAGATGGTCGGCGAGGAAGGCAAGGCGTTCTACCTCGCCACCGCCGGGCTGGAGACCGCCCGCGCCCACACCGCCGCGCGGTCCATCGGGCTTGCGCAGGGCGCGCTGGAGGATTCGATCCACTACTCGCGGGACCGTGCCCAGTTCGGTTCGTCCATCGGCAACTTCCAGGCGATCCGCTTCAAGATCGCCGACATGGCGACGCAGATCGAGGCCGCGCGGGCCCTGCTCTATTCGGTGTGCGAGAAGATCGACGACGGCGGCCGGGCCGACACCGAGGCGTCGATGGTCAAGCTGTTCGCCAGCGAGATGTGCGAGCGCGTGGCGAGCGAAGGGCTGCAGATCCATGGCGGCGCGGGCTACACCACGCATTTCGCGGCCGAGCGCTACTGGCGCGACGCACGCCTGACCAAGATCTTCGAGGGCACCTCCGAGATCCAGATGCGCATCATCTCCGACGCCCTGATGGGCAAGGTGGCGGCATGACCCAGGCGGCATCCACCGGCGCCCTCGCCGGCCTGCGCGTGGTCGACCTTACGCAGATGCTGGCCGGCCCGTTCTGCACCCAGGTCCTGGCCGACCACGGCGCCGACGTGATCAAGGTCGAAGCCATGACGGGCGACGGCACGCGCCTGACCGCGCCCTTCTGCGAGGACGACACGCTGCGCGAGTACGGCGGCTATTTCCAGAGCGTCAACCGCAACAAGCGCTCGATTGCCGTCGACCTGAAGACCGCCGAAGGCGTGGCGCTCGTGCGCAAGCTGATCGACGGCGCCGACATCGTGGTCGAGAACTTCCGCGCCGGCGTGATGGAGCGGCTCGGGCTGGGCTGGGAGACGCTGCGGGAAAGCAACCCTCGCCTCGTCTACGGCACCGTGCGCGGCTTCGGCGATCCGCGCTCCGGCGCCAGTCCCTATGCGAACTGGCCGGCCTATGACGTGGTCGCGCAGGCCATGGGCGGCATGATGGGCATCACCGGCCCCGACCGCCACACCCCGATGAAGATCGGCCCCGGCGTGGGCGACACCATCCCGGCGCTGATGCTCTGCATCGGCATCCTGTCGGCCGTGCATCGCGTCCGGGAGACCGGCAAGGGCCAGTTCGTCGACGTGGCAATGACCGACGCCGTGCTGGCCATGTGCGAGCGCATCGTCTACCAGACCTCGTACACCGGCGTGGCGCCCGGCCCGGAAGGCAACCGCCATCCGCTGCTCTGCCCGTTTGGCCTGTTCCGTGCGCGCGACGGCTACGTGTCGATCGCCGTCGCCAACGATCCGCTGTGGGAAAAGCTCGCCGCCGCCATCGGCCGCCCCGAACTGGGCACCGATCCGGCCTTCGCCACCAATGCGGCGCGCGTGGCCAATGTGCAGCAGGTCATCGACCTGCTGGAAGGCTTCACGTCCGTGCGCAGCAAGGAGGAAATCGCCGGCGTGCTGGGCGGCAAGGTGCCGTTCGGGCCGGTCTGCACGGCAGCCGAGATCTTCGCCGATCCGCACTATGCGGTACGGGAGATGCTGGTCGACGTCGAGCAGCCCGGCTCGGCGCAGCGCGTGAAGATCGCCGGCGTGCCGGTCAAGCTGAGCGACACGCCGGGTGCGGTGCGCCGCCGCGCGCCGATGCTCGGCGAGCACACCGACGAGATTCTTCTTGCCGCCGGCTACGGCCGCGCCGATATTGATCATCTGCGCGCGGCGGGCGCCGTTCGCTAACTTTTGCAGGGCAGTAGAGATGGACCTCCGACAGATGCGACAGGCGCTCGTCCTGAGCGAAACCCTGAATTTCCACCGCGCCGCCGAGCGCCTGTGCATGGCCCAGCCGCCGCTGTCCACGGCCATCCGCAAGCTGGAAGAGGAACTCGGCGCCACGCTGTTCGACCGGCTGCCGTCCGGCCTCACGCTGACCCCGGTCGGCGAACTGGTGCTGCGGCAGATGCGCAATACCCTGTTCTTCGCCGACGAGATCCGCCGGGCCGCCAGTGAAGGCGATGCGGGCGAGCGCGGCAAGCTGCGCGTGGGCTTTGTCGGCTCGTCGGTCTACTCGCTGATGCCCCGGCTGATCCGCGCCTTCCGCACCCGGTACCCGCACGTGGAACTGGTGATCGAGGAATCCACGACCGTCGACCTGCTGCACGCCGTGGAGGAACACACCCTCGACGCCGCACTGGTCCGCCATCCGGTACTGGGCAAGACTGCCGCGCAGGTCACCCTGCTCCAGCCCGACCCGCTGGTGCTGGCGGTGAGCGCCGATTCGCCGCTGGCCGGGCGCGAGTCCGTCGCGCTTGCCGAGTTGGGCGACACACCGTTCATCGTCTATTCGCAGGAGCGTGTGCCGACCATGCACGCGCTGATGATGTACGCCTTCCAGGCGGCGGGCATTCGTCCGCCGATTGCCCAGGAAGCGGTGCAGGTGCCCACCATCCTCGCGCTGGTGGAAAGCGGCCTGGGCGTCGCGCTCGTGCCGGCCGCCACCGCCCGGCTGGGCGGCGAAGGCATCCGCCACATCGCGCTGACCGGATTGCCCGAGCGGATGGACTTCGGCATCGCCCTGGCAACGCTGCCCGATCCGAACAACGCCACCACGCGGAACTTCATCGCGCTGGCGCAGGAGGCGACACGGGAGGTAGCGCAATAGCGCCATAGCGCGATAGCTCGGCAGGGGCGGAAGGAAGAGGCGCATCGCCGCTTGCCGGGGAAGCCGCCGAGGGGTCCGAGTCCGACTGATGGCGGCCACTCGATACCCCTCCCCACGCCATCAGGCCATCAGATCGGCTTCTCCAACTGCCTGGCCTGCTTCTCCTTGAAGCGCAGGCCATACCATTGGCCAATCTGCTTCTTCGTCACGTAGCCCTTCTTCTTGCGATCGATTTCATCGAAGTGGGAGTAGACGTCGGGCATGCCCGCTTGCGCCTCGTCGCGCGTCAGCTTGCCGTCGTGATTGGCATCGGCTGCCGCGAACTTCTCCGCATACATCTGCTTGGCCTCTTTCGCGGTCATCGGAGCCGGCGGCGCGCCGGCTGCCGATGCCGGCGCCTGGGCACCGGCCAGGCTGGCGGACAGCAAGCCGAGCAGGGCCACGGCTACAGCGAGCGGATGCTGCATCTTGTTCGTCTTCAAGGTTGTCCTCCTCGTCTTGTTGGAAAGTCCATTCTCGGCTGGCGATCCCGCTGAAGGCAACCGGCGTCACGGGGGGGCGGGGAAAACCATGGCGGGACTTAAGGTTCATCGCCGGTTGAATCCACAGCCATGAAGCGTCGTTGGTCCGCACGATCACTCGGTTGTTCGAACGTCGGCTCCAGCCAAGCTTACGGACTTTCCCTGGCCTCCGATTCGAGTCCACCTCCGAACGAACATGGTGGAGTTCGAACCCCGCTTGCCCCACCAACTTTCCCGTTTTCTCCCCAGTCAGACCGCGCGCATCGCCAGCGCGTAATACGACGCGCCGTCCTCGCTGCGCTCCAGCATCGCGCGGACCGTCACCGCCAGCCCGCTTCCGTCCTCCCGTCGGAGTTCGGCGCCGAACTCCGCCAGCGGCCGGGCGCGCGTCATCCTGCGCAGGCGCGCCCCGGCATCGGCAAAACGTCCGGCAAACCCGCCGCCCAGCAGAGCTCCGACATCGCAGCCGACCATCTCCACCAGTGCCGCGTTGACCGACTCGCAGCGCAAGTCCCCGTCCAGCAATGCCATGCCTTCCGACGTCAACTCGAACACCGCCCGGAACCGCGCCTGCTGGTCGCGCAGCGACTGCTCGGCGAGCTTGCGCGCGGTGTTGTCCATGCTGATGCCGACAATCTTGACGAAGCGCCCGTCCAGTTCACGCACCGGCGTTGCGCGGGACGAAATCCAGCGGATGCTGCCGTCGGGCTGGTACAGGCGGAAGTCGAACTCGTGCGCCTTGCCTGTGCGCAGCGATTCCTCATAGGCGGCGTTCATCATGGGAACGTCATCGGCATGCACATGCTTCCAGAAGCTCTCGTTGCTGACGATGCGCCAGCCGTACACGGCTTCGACGTTGGACGAGTAGGTAACGCCGTCCGTGATCAGGTTCCATTCCCACGTGACGATGCGCGCGCCCTCCTGCGCCAGCTTCATGCGCGCCTCGCTCTCCATGATCTCGGCCGTGTAGCGGCGGCGCATGTCGGTCATGGGGATTGCCACCGCGTTCGATGTTTCCGCCTCTTGCCGCGCTTGTTCGCCGTAGCGCAGCCAGATCCAGTTGACGCCAAGGAACGCCGCCAGCTTGCGGAGCTTCTCGTAGTCGATCTCACCGCCCTTCGTCCATTTGTGGACGGCCGGGCGCGACACGTCGAGCGCGTTCGCAACCGCCTGCAGCGTGAGTTTCTTGTGTTCGAGCAGTTCCTTGAGGCGGAATGCAAAGCTGTTTTCTGTCATGTCCTGGATTCCCCGGTGGCATCCCCGAGATGCCGTATGAAAAACTCGACGCAGGCGCGCAGCCGTGCGGAGCCGGAAAGGCGCGAAGGATACACCGCCCAGATATCCGCGTCCTGGCGGTAGTCTGGCAGTACCTGCACCAGGCGGCCGGCCTTGAGGTCAGCTTCGACGTCCCACATCGAGCGCAGCATGACGCCATGCCCGGCCAGCGCCCAGCCCGTGACAATCTCCCCGTGGTTGGACGACAGGCGCCCGCCGACCTTGACGTTGCGGTCGCCCTCCGGCCCGGTCATGCGCCAGATGCCGAAGGGATGGTCGCGCTCCTTGGTGACGAGGCAGTCGTGCTCCGTCAGCGCGTCGAGCGTCTGCGGCACGCCGCGCGCCGCGAGATACGATGGTGCCGCGCACAGCACCCGCCAGTTGCGCGCCAGCCGGCGGGCGATCAGGTGCGGAGCGATGTCGTTGCCGATGCGGATGTCGAGGTCGATCCCCTCAGCCACGAGGTCGACCAGCTTGTCGAACACGTCGAAGCGGACTTCCAGGCCGGGGTACTGCTCGCACAGCGTCGAGATCAGCGGCGCGACATGTCGCCTGCCGAAGCCCACGCTGCTGCCGATCCGCACCAGCCCGCGCGGCGCGCCGCCGCCAGCGGAGACGTCGTCCATCAACTGGCCGATCTCGTCGAGCATGTGGCGCGCCCAGCGGCACACGCGGTCGCCGTTTTCCGTCAGCGACACCTGGCGCGTGCTCCGGTGCAGCAGTTGCGCGCCCATCGCCTGCTCCAGCGCCTTGACGCGCTTGCTGACATAGGCCGGCGAGCTGCCCAGTTCCTCCGCAGCGGCGACGAAGCTGGCGCGCTGGGCGACCAGGCAGAACACCCGCAGGTCTTCCAGTGGGGGCAGATTGTTCACGATTCGTGTTTCCTGTATCCACGGTTGCGCGGATGATCCGCGCGGGGTTTCCCGGCATCCTCGATCGCGTCCTGACCACCAGATACGAGCGAGACACCGCCATGACCAAACCTTTTCGCATCGCTGCCATCGCCGGCGACGGCATCGGCAACGAAGTCCTCCCAGAAGGGCTGCGCGTCGTCGAAGCCGCCGCGCGCAAGTTCAACCTGCCCATCGAAGTGCGTCACTTCGAATGGGCCAACTGCGACTACTACCTCCGCCACGGCAAGATGATGCCGGACGACTGGAAGGAACAGCTCGACGGCTTCGACGCCATCTACTTCGGCGCCGTGGGCTGGCCCGACAAGGTGCCCGACCACGTCTCGCTGTGGGGCTCGCTGCTCAGGTTCCGCCGCGAGTTCGACCAGTACGTCAACTTGCGCCCGGTGCGCCTGCTGCCTGGCGTGCCCTGCCCGCTGGCCAACAGGAAGCCCGGCGACATCGACTTCTACGTGGTCCGCGAGAACACCGAGGGCGAGTACAGCTCGGTCGGCGGGCGCATGTACGAGGGCACCGAGCGCGAGATCGTGATGCAGCAATCGATCTTCAGCCGCCACGGCACCGACCGTATCCTGAAGTACGCCTTCGAACTGGCACAATCCCGCCCCCGAAAAAAGCTGACCTCGGCCACCAAGTCCAACGGCATTGCCATCAGCATGCCCTGGTGGGACGAGCGCACCGCCGCGGTGGGAGCACAGTATCCCGAGGTCAAATGGGACAGCCAGCACATCGACATCCTCTGCGCCCGCTTCGTGCTCCAGCCCGAGCGCTTCGACGTGGTGGTCGCGTCCAACCTGTTTGGCGACCTCCTCTCCGACCTCGGCCCGGCCTGCACCGGCACCATCGGCCTGGCGGGCTCGGCCAACCTGAATCCGGAACGCCAGTTCCCCTCGCTGTTCGAACCGGTGCACGGCTCGGCGCCGGACATCTTCGGCAAGCAGATCGCCAACCCCATCGGCATGATCTGGTCGGGCGCGATGATGCTGGATTTCCTCGGCGGTGCAGCAGGACGCCAGGCGCATGACGCCATCCTCGCCGCCGTCGAGACCGTGCTGCGGGAAGGCCCGCTGACGCCGGACGCCGGCGGCAAGGCCGGCACGAGCGACGTGGGCAAGGCCATCGCCGACGCCATCTGACGCCAGATGCGCGGGAGGACGTGACGCAGAATTCGCGCGACACGCCCGCCCCGCCTGGCGCGCGGAGGCCCATCCGGCACACACATAATTTTTTTCAGCGCGGAGCTTGTGCATCCCCGGGATTTTGCATAGAGTTTGTGTAAACCAATAGTTACTGTAAACCATGGGTTTACAAAAAGCAAAATAAAAACGCGGACCCAACCGCGCCGGTTAGACAAGTTCCACCACAAAGCACCAATGCGCCAAGACGCATCGGAGGAGATCCACTTGAAAACGTCCACGTCCCGCCGCGACGGATTCCTGACCGTCTGCACGCTCACCGCCGTGCTGGTCACCGTCATCGCCATGGTCCGCTGGCCCGCCGAAGCGGCCGCCACTGCCTCCCAACTCTTCGACTGGTCCACGCGCTCCTTCGGGTCGCTGGTCCAGATCTTCGTCTTCGGCTGTGTCATCGCCTGCCTGGCGCTGGCCTTCAGCAAGTACGGCAACGTGCGCCTGGGCGAAGGCAAGCCCGAGTACTCCACATTGTCGTGGGTCTTCATGTTCATCTGCGCAGGCATGGGGTCGTCGACCATGTACTGGGGTGTGATGGAGTGGGTCTACTACTACCAGTCGCCCGGCCTCAACGTGCCCACCGGCACGCGCGAGGCGCTGGAATACTCCATCAGCTACTCGTTCTTCCACTGGGGCCTGAGCGCCTGGGCGGTGTATGCCCTGCCCTCGCTGGCCATGGCGTACCACTTCCATGTGCGCAAGAACAAGGGGCTGAACCTGGCGTCCATCATCGAGGCCATCACGGGCTTCCGCGCCACCGGACCGGTCGGCCGGCTGGTGGACCTGATCTTCCTGCTGACGATGTTCGGGGCGCTGACCGTCTCGATCGCGCTGACCGCGTCGACCTTCACGCGCGGCCTGTCCGGCCTGTTCGGCGTGCCGGATTCGTTCGTCACGCAGTTGATCGTGATCGTCGGCGTGTCGGTGCTGTTCTCCGCGAGCGCCTATATCGGCATCGACGGCGGCATGCAGCGTCTGAGCCATATGGTCTGCTGGGGCGCGCTGCTGCTGGCCGCCGTCGTGTTCGCCATCGGGCCGACCCTGTTCTCCGGCAACAACATCGTCAATGGCCTGGGCCTGATGCTGCAGAACTACGTCCACATGAGCCTGTTCACCGACCCCACCGGCGACGGCGCCTTCAGCCGCGGCTGGACGGTGTTCTACTGGCTGTGGTGGGTGTCGTACTCGCCGGGCGTGGCGATGTTCGTGGCGCGCGTGTCGAAGGGACGCAAGATCAAGGAAGTCATCTACGCCTTGCTGCTGGGCGGCAGCTTCGGATGCTGGTTCTTCTTCGGCGCGCTGGAAAGCTACAGCATGCACCAGTTCATGTCGGGCGCCATCGACGTGCCGCGCATCCTGAAGGAGCACGGCGGCGAAACTGCGGTGGAAATGCTGCTGAGCGCGCTGCCGGCCGGCAAGGTGTTCCTGGCCGTGTACCTGGCGATCATGATCGTCTTCCTCGCCGCCCACGTCGACGCCGTGGCCTACGCGGTGGCGGCCACCACCACGCGCAACCTGGAAGAAGGACAGGACCCGTCGCCGACCAGCCGCGTGTTCTGGTGCGTGATGCTGACGCTGGTGCCGCTGGCGATGCTGTTCGTCAAGGCGTCGCTGGAGACCATGAAGACCGCAGTGGTGCTGACCGCCATCCCGTTCCTGGTCATTCTTGGCGTCAAGCTGTTCGGACTGTTCCGCTGGCTGCTGCAGGACCACGCCGACACGCCGGCGCACCTGATCGAGACGGCTCGGCCTGAAAGCGAGAACCGCGCCGTGACCACCGACCGCGAGGCCGTCGCCGCCAACGTCTGATGGATTGATGGGCAGGGTGGCGCCTCCGCCGCCCTTCCCTTCCCGACAACTGCCCACACCTTGCCCGCCCCCTCGGGCTTTTTCTTCCGCCTTGTTGTTAAACAATATTTAACGCTTAACTGCAAATTAACCAAAGGAAACCGAATCATGGAGAAGACCCTGGACAACGCCGCCGTCAAGCTGCCCGCCGACTTCTGCGCCGACGACGAGAACGCCTGGACCCTGCCCGCCTCGTATTACACGAAGGAAGCCGTCTTCGAGTACGAGAAGGAAAAGATCTTCGCCAATAGCTGGATCTGCGTGGCCCACCGCAGCGAACTGGCCGAGTCAAACGACTACGTGACCCGCGAAATCATCGGCGAAAGCATCGTCGTACTGCGCGACCGCGAAGGCGTGCTGCGCGCCTTCTACAACGTCTGCCCGCACCGCGGCCACCAACTGCTGCAAGGCAGCGGCCGCGCGAAGAACGTCATCACCTGCCCGTACCACGCCTGGACCTTCAAGCTCGATGGTGAACTGGCGCTTGCACGCAACTGCGACAACGTCCCCAACTTCGACAAGAGCAAGTCCAGCCTGGTCCCGGTCAAGGTCGAGGAATACGCCGGCTTCGTCTTCGTCAACATGAACCCGGACGCCGGCAGCGTCGAGGAACAACTCCCCGGCCTGGAAGCCCGCATGCGCGCGGCCTGCCCGGTGATCGACGAACTCCACCTCGGCGCCCGCTTCGTCACCGAGACGCCGGCCAACTGGAAGTCCATCGTCGACAACTACATGGAGTGCTACCACTGCGGCCCGGCGCACCCCGGCTTCTCGGACTCGGTGCAGGTCGACAAGTACACCCACACGCTGCACGGCAACTGGACGCTGCAGTTCGGCCACGCCAAGTCGTCGGAAAAATCTTTCAAGCTGGACGAGTCGGTAAAGGATCCGAGCTTCAGCGGCTTCTGGGCCTGGCCTTGCACGATGTTCAACGTGCCGCCGGGTGCCAACTTCATGACGGTGATCTACGAGTTCCCGGCCAGCGCCGAAGTCACGCTCCAGCACTACGAGATCTACTTCCTGAACAAGGAACTGACCGAGGACCAGAAGAAGCTGGTCGAGTGGTATCGCGACGTGTTCCGCCCGGAAGACCTGCGCCTCGTCGAAAGCGTGCAGAAGGGCCTGAAGTCACGCGGCTACCGCGGCCAGGGCCGGATCATGGTCGACCGCCAGCGCAGCGGCATCAGCGAGCACGGCATCGTGCATTTCCACCGCAAGGTGGCGAAGGAATACGAGGGCGCCTGAGCCCCGTCCCACCGAAACGGAGACCAGACAAATGCAACTGAAGGACAACGCCCTCTTCCGCCAGCAGGCCCTGATCGGCGCCGAATGGACCGACGCCCCCGACGCCGCCACCGTAGCCGTGTCCGACCCCGCCACGGGCGAGCAGGTCGGCACCGTGCCGCTGATGCGCGAGGCCGGCGCCGTGGCCGCCATCGAGGCCGCCAACGCCGCCCTGCCCGCCTGGAAAGCCCGCACCGCCAAGGAGCGTGCCGCGCTGCTGCGCAAGTGGTTCGACCTCATCATCGAGAACGAGGACGACCTCGCCGCCATCATGACCCGCGAGCAAGGCAAGCCCCTGGCCGAAGCGCGCGGCGAGGTGCGCTACGCCGCCTCGTTCATCGAGTGGTTCGGCGAGGAAGCCAAGCGCCTCTACGGCGACGTGATTCCCTCCCCGGCCGCCGACAAGCGGCTGGTCGTTGTGCGCGAGCCAATCGGCGTCTGCGCGGCCATCACGCCGTGGAACTTCCCGGCAGCGATGATCGCCCGCAAGGCCGCGCCCGCGCTGGCGGCAGGCTGCACGATGGTGGTCAAGCCCGCCAACGAGACGCCGTTCAGCGCGCTGGCGCTGGCCGAGCTGGCGCTGCGCGCCGGCATCCCGGCGGGTGTGCTGAACATCGTCACCGGCGACGCGGCGGCCATCGGCAGCCAGTTCACCGGCCATCCGCTGGTGCGCAAGCTGTCGTTCACCGGCTCCACGCCGGTCGGTCGCCTGCTGATGCAGCAGTGCGCCGGCACGGTCAAGAAGGTATCGCTGGAACTGGGCGGCAACGCGCCGTTCATCGTGTTCGAGGATGCCGATATCGACGCGGCGGTCGAGAGCGCCATCCAGGCCAAGTACCGCAACGCCGGCCAGACCTGCGTCTGCGTCAACCGCCTCTATATCCACGACGCCGTGTACGACCAGTTCGTCGAGCGCTACGTGAAGAAGGTGGCCGGACTGCGCGTGGGCAACGGCTTCACGGCCGGCAGCGAGATCGGCCCGCTGATCACGGAGAAGGCGGTCGCCAAGGTCGGTGAACTGGTGGCGGATGCCGTGAGCAAGGGCGCTCGCATCGCCATTGGCGGCGGCGTGCATGAGGCCGGTGCGCAGTTCTTCGCGCCGACGGTGCTGGCGGATGTCACCCCCGGCATGCGCGTGCTGGACGAGGAAATCTTCGGGCCGGTCTCGCCGATCGTCCGCTTCACCTCGGAAGCCGACGTCGTCCGCATGGCCAACGACACCATCTACGGCCTGGCCGCCTACTTCTTCAGCCGCGACATCGGCCGCGTCTGGCGCGTGGCGGAGCAGCTGGAGTACGGCATCGTCGGCATCAACACGGGCCTGTTCTCGAACGAGGTGGCGCCGTTCGGCGGCGTGAAGCAGTCGGGACTGGGTCGCGAAGGCTCGAAGTACGGCATCGAGGACTACCTCGAGATGAAATACCTCTGCATGGCGCTGTAACGCGCGGCAGCACACCCGGAAGACAGCAGCATGGGCAATACCTACCAGACCCTCCAGGTGCGGGTTTCGCGCATCGAGCACGTGACCCCGCTGATCAAGCGCTTCACCATGGAAGCGATGGACGGCAGCGATCTGCCGCCTTTCACCGGTGGCAGCCACGTCATCGTGCGGATGCGCGACGGCGAGCGCCAGTACAGCAACGCCTACTCGCTGATGAGCTCGCCCGACGCGCTCGGCAGCTACCAGATTGGCGTGCGGCGCGAAGAGAAGTCGAAAGGCGGCTCGGCGTTCCTGCACGACAAGGTGTCCGAGGGCGACGCACTCACCATCACCACGCCGAACAACCTGTTCGCGCTGGATGATGGCGCGCATCACCACGTACTGATCGCTGGCGGTATCGGCATCACGCCGTTCATGTCGCAAATGCACGAACTGCGCAAGCGTGGGGCCTCGCACGAGTTGCACTACGCATTCCGCGCGGACGAGCACGGCGCGTTCCGCGACGAGCTGGCGGCGCTCACGCAAGCGACTTCCGGGGGCCACGTCAGCTTCTATGTCGACAGCAAGGGCCAGAAGCTCGACCTGGCCGGCCTGCTGGGCGGCATGCAGGCCGGCGCGCATGTCTATGTCTGCGGCCCGGCCCCGCTGATCGATGCCGTGCGCACGGCCGCGCAGGCTGTTGGCCTCGATCCGTCGCGCGTGCACTGGGAACAGTTCGCCGCGCCGGAACAGGCGGGCGACGCCTTCACCGTGATGCTGGCGAAATCCGGCAAGACGGTGGAAGTGGCTGCCGGCGAGTCAATCCTGAAGGCCATCGAGCGCGACAGCACCGTCCCGGTCGAATGCCTGTGCCGCGAAGGCGTGTGCGGCACCTGCGAGACCCGCATCCTCGAAGGCGAAGCCGTCCACTTCGACCAGTACCTGAGCGACAAGGAGAAGGCGTCGCAGAAGACGATGATGATCTGCGTGTCGCGGGCGAAGGGCGGCAAGCTCGTGCTCGACCTGTAAGTCACAAGAAAGGCCGGCGCACGGAACGCCGGCCGTCATCCCTCCCGAGGAGACCACATGAGGAAACCGGCCAGCCTTTGGCTGCTGGCGGGCACGCTGCTGCCTGCCGCTTTACCTTCCACATCGCACGCACAGTCGAACGTGATGCTCTACGGCGTCGTCAGCACCGCTGTGCGCTACACGTCGAACATCGACGGCCGCCATAACGACCAGACCGAACTTGTTTCCAGCGGCATCGGCGGCAGCCGCTGGGGCCTGAAAGGCAACGAAGACCTCGGCGGCGGCAACAAGGCCGTTCTCCTGCTGGAAAACGGCTTCGGCACCGACGATGGCAAGACCGCCTACAACGCCCTGTTCGGCCGCCAGGCCTACGTCGGCCTCTCCGGCGACTGGGGCGCCCTGACCTTCGGACGCCAGTACAACGCCCTGAACAATATCGGCTGGGCCTTCGACCCGCTCGACCAGAGCTGGGGCAACTTCTGGTCGGACCCGCTCTACACCGGCGGCGACATCTTCTTCCAGGGCTACCGCATCAACAACAGCATGGTCTACAAGAAGACGGTAGGCCCGGTGAGCATCCAGCTCGACTACGGCTTCGGCGAACAGCCAGGCAGCACCGCGCGCGGGGCAACGTTCGGCGGCGGCGTGATGTTCCAGCAGGGACCGCTGGCCATCGGCGTGGCCTATGACCAGCAACGCCCGGGCACCGGCGACAACACGCTGCACAATTACTCGGTCGGCGCGTCCTATGTCATCGGCAACGCCACGGGCTACGTCGGCTACATGGGCCGCCGCGAGACCAACCCGGACGCGCGCTTCGGCATCGCTTTTGTCGGCCTCGGCTACCAGGTCACGCCGTCCCTCCACCTGTCGGGCGCGTACTACCGCTACAACCAGAGTGGCAACGTAACGACGCAGTTCCAGTCCACGCCCATTCCGCTCGGCAGCGGCAATGCCGACGCTGTATCGGCCGTCGCGGACTATGCCCTGTCGAAGCGCACCAGCCTGTTCCTGGAGGCCGACGCCACCTTCGCGCGCGGCGGCACGGTCGGGCGGGAGACGGAGTACTGGGGCGGGAGGCCGGTAACAGATGTCCATAGCACGACCCGAGTGGGCGTGATGGCCGGCATTCGCCACCTGTTCTGAGGCCCCCGCGCACACCGCATCATTCCCCGCGCAAGCGGGGCCTCGATACTCAAAGGACAAGAACACCAAAACGAATCGGGACCCGTCCCGACGAAGCGGCTCCCACTTCCAGCCGATCGCGCTCATCCAATCAGAGGCCGATGACCTTGGCTATTGCGAGAACGCCTGCGGCAAAAGGTCAGGTTGCATTACCCGCAAAAGGCAGTATCCTTGCGACTATCACCCCCGGAACCAATCACTCTTGCGTCACTTCGCCAGCCGGCAACCCTGGTTCGCCGGCCTGCTCCTTGTCCTTTTCCTGACAGCCCAACTGGCAGCGGCCGCGTACGCCTGTACCGGTAGCCGCTATCAGATGGAAGGCGGCGGCACGATGGCGGCGATGACCGAATCCTGTGCCGACATGGCGGACGGGGATAATGACCAGCGGGCTGACCAAGGCGCACTCTGCCTGGCGCACTGCCAGGCAGATTCCAAGAGCGCTGACCATCTTTCGCCACAGCTTCCGGCATTCCTGCCGGTGTTGATGAGCGTCGTGGAGCCCACGCGTGTGGTTCTTGCCGAGGTCCGCGTCGCACTGCGAGCCGAGGTGGAGGCGCGTGGCCCGCCACCGCTGAACATCCTTCACTGCAGTTTTCAAACATAGCCTCCGGATCGACGTCCATTCGGTGCTGCCCCGCTAGATTCGGGTAGCTGTCGTCGTTCATGGAGGTTTTATGCTTTCTCTATGTCGCCTGGCGCTGGCGCTGCTGAGCGCGCCTGCCTTCGGCCTGACGGTGTCGCCTGCCGCGGCTTCGCAACCCGCTCCTTCTCTTTCCCTCGAGGAAACCGTCGCGCTCGCAACGACCCACGCCGGCGATGCCGAATCGTCGCGTGGCGCCGTCGAGGCGGCCGTGCAAATGGCGGTTTCCGCCGGCCAGTTGCCGGACCCGGTGCTCAAGCTGGGTCTCAACAATGTCCCCGTGACCGGGCCAGACCAGTTCTCGCTCACCCGGGACTTCATGACCATGCGGTCGATCAGCGTGATGCAGGAATTCACGCGCTCGGACAAGCGCCGCGCCAAGGCGGCGCGCTTTGAAGCCGAGGCAACTGCCGCCGACGCGCAGCGCGCGGTCGGACTGGCCAACGTGCAGCGCAATGCGGTCGGCGCCTGGCTCGATCGGTGGTACGCCGAGCAGACCGGTACCCTGCTCGGCCATCATGGCCACCCTCTGGACCTGGCGCTTCAGGCGGCGACCGCCGCCTATCGCAGCGGGCGCGGCACGCGCGCGGATGTCCTGGCAATGGAACTGGAAATCCAGAAGCTGCATGACCGCCTCGACGAGAACCGGACCGCCGCGGCAACCGCCATGCTCGGTCTGGAGCGCTGGGTCGGACCTGCGGCCAAGCGCCCCCTGTCAGGGCGCCCGCCGCTGGAGGTACCCCAGGGCGTCCGGCAACTGGCGAATGGCGAAGTCGAGGCGGTGCCTGAGATCACGGCTGCGCAGCGCGAAGTGGCCCTGGCGGAGTCGGAGATCCAGGTGGCACGGGAAGCCGGAAGGCCGGATGTGACCGTCGAGCTGATGTACAGCCAGCGTGGTTCGGCATATTCCAACATGGGATCGCTGAACGTCAGTTTCCCGGTGCCCTGGGACCGCGGCAATCGCCAGGACCGCGACGTCGCATCCAGGCTGGCACAGGCCAGCGAGGCGCGTGCCAAGTCCGAAATCATCCGGCGCAATACCCAGGCCATGGTGGGCGCCAAGCTTGCCGAGCTGCAGCGCAACCTGGAGCGGCTCAAACGTTACGACGAGAAGACCTTGCCGCTCGCGAACGCGCAGGCGGATGCCGCGCTCACGGCCTATCGGGCCAATACCGGATCGTTGCTGGCCGTCGCCGAGGCAAACCATCGCGCCATCGACACCGCAGTGGAGCGACTAACGCTGGAGGCAAAGACGGCAAAGCTGTGGGCCGATTTGACCTTCCTGGTCCCGCTGCCTACCGCGCAGACCGAGCCGGCCACCAAGGAACTCAAATGAAGAAATCAGTCATTGCAGCGGCGGCAGGCCTCGTACTCGTCGGCGCCGCAATCTATGGAGCCTATCATCTTGGCGTCACGCGCGGCGCAAAATCGGTACAGTCGGTGCAGTCGGTGCAGTCGGTGCAGTCGGTGCAGTCGGTGCAGTCGGCGCAGTCGCCGCAATCATCGCCCTTGCCCGGCGCGGAGTCCGCGCTCAGAGCCGGTGACACCGATCCGAAGACCGGCAAGAAGATCCTGTACTGGCACGATCCCATGGTGCCCGGCCAGCGCTTCGACAAGCCGGGCAAGTCACCGTTCATGGATATGCAGCTCGTGCCGGTCTACGCGGACGGGGACGGCGCAGGCGGCGGCATTACGGTCGACAGTCATGTCGCACAGAATCTCGGCATCCGCACGGCCGAGGTCAAGGCGAGCCGGATGAGCGCAGTGCTCGAAGCCCCCGGCAATGTTGCCATCGACGAGCGCAGTGTCCAGGTGATTCAGGCGCGAACCAATGGCTTTGTCCAGCATGTCGCGGTCAAGGCGACCCTCGACCCGGTTCGGCGCGGCCAGGCACTGGTGACGCTGTACTCGCCCGACTGGGTGGCCGCGCAAGAGGAATATCTCGCCGTGTCCCGCATGGCCGCGGGTGGGCAATCCGACCTGCGCAGCGCGGCCAAGGCCCGCATGCTGCAGGTTGGCATGACCCCGGGCCAGGTCAGCGCCGTCGAGTCTTCCGGCAAGCTCCAGCCCAGTCTTGGCATCGTGAGTTCAGTCGATGGCCTCGTGACCGAGGTTGCGGTTCGGGAGGGCATGACTGTCTCCCCCGGCATGACCCTGTTCCGGCTGGCCGACCTGAGCCAGGTCTGGGTGATTGCCGAAGTACCGGAGGGACAGGCCCGTGCCATCGCTCCGGGCCTGGCTGTCAAAGTGTTGCCAACTGGCGCAAGCGAGACACTCGTTGGCAAGGTCGATACCGTGCTGCCCGATGTCAATCCAGCCACACGAACCATCAAGGTGCGCATTGTCCTGCCCAACCAGGGCAGACACCTGTTGCCGGGCATGTTCGCGACCGTCCGGTTTGACAGCGGTGATCAGAAGGAAGCGCTGGTGATCCCGTTGGAGTCCGTCATCCGCACTGGCCAGCGCAGCATTGTCATGGTGGACGCCGGCAAGGCAGGCTTTGTAGCGACGGAAGTCAAAACCGGGCGCGAGGCCGCGGGCATGGTCGAGGTGCTGGCCGGACTGCAGGCCGGCCAGAAGGTGGTCACTTCCGGACAGTTCCTCATCGATTCGGAAGCCAGTCTGCGCGGCACAGCAGAACGCATGAGTGCCCTCCCGGCGGCCTCCGCGCCGGCGGCGACCGCGCCCGAGCACGAGGGCGTCGGACGCATCGAGGCAGTGAATGGCACCGAGGGCCTGACCATCTCGCACGGACCGATCCCCTCTGCACAGTGGGGCGCGATGACCATGGATTTCGCCGCGCCGCCTGCCGGCCTGCCTAAAGGGCTCAAGGCCGGTGACCGCATCCGCTTCCGCTTCCACCTGAACAGTGACGGTATGGCGATCCTGTCCTCGGTCGAGCCGGCCGGCACCACGCAGGGGGCCAAGCCATGATCGCCCGGCTCATTCTCGCGTCCATCCGCAACCGCTTCCTGGTCCTGCTGGCCACCGTCATGCTGACCGCATGGGGACTGTGGGCAGTACGCAGTACACCGCTCGACGCGTTGCCGGACCTGTCGGATGTGCAGGTGATCATCCGCACGCCGTTTCCCGGGCAGGCGCCGCAGATTGTCGAGAACCAGGTCACCTATCCGCTGACCACCACCATGCTGTCGGTGCCCGGCGCCAGGACCGTGCGTGGCTATTCGTTCTTCGGCGACTCGTTCGTCTACGTGCTGTTCGAGGATGGTACTGACCTCTACTGGGCGCGATCCCGGGTGCTGGAATATCTGAACCAGGTGCAGTCCCGCCTGCCCGCCGCCGCCAGGCCCGCACTGGGTCCTGACGCCACCGGAGTTGGCTGGATCTACGAATACGCACTGGTGGACAAGACCGGCCAGCACGATCTCAGCCAACTGCGCACGCTGCAGGACTGGTTCCTGCGCTTCGAGCTGAAATCGCTGCCCAATGTTGCTGAGGTCGCCTCGCTCGGCGGGATGGTGAAGCAGTTCCAGGTCGTCCTGATGCCTGACCGGCTGCGGGCCTACAACCTCTCGCAGGCCAAGGTGCTCGCGGCACTCAAGGGCGCCAACCAGGAAACCGGCGGCTCCGTGCTGGAACTGGGCGAGGCGGAGTACATGGTCCGGGCCAGCGGCTACCTAAAGACGCTCGATGATTTCCGGCAGATTCCGCTGGTCACCAGCGAAGCGGGCATCCCGGTGCGGCTGGGCGATGTCGCCACGGTCCAGCTCGGTCCCGAGATGCGGCGCGGCATCGCCGAGCTCGACGGTCAGGGAGAGGTTGCCGGCGGTGTCATCGTGATGCGCTCGGGCAAGAACGCGCTGGAAACCATCGAGGCGGTCAAGGCCAGGCTCGCCACGCTGCAAAAGAGCCTGCCGGCAGGCGTCCAGATCGTCACCACCTACGACCGCTCCGCGCTGATCAACCGGGCGGTTGAGAACCTGACGCACAAGCTGATCGAGGAGTTCATCGTCGTCGCGCTGGTCTGCCTGGTCTTCCTGTTCCACCTGCGCTCCGCCCTGGTGGCCATTGTCTCGCTGCCGCTCGGTGTACTGGCCGCTTTCCTGGTCATGCGATACCAGGGCGTCAATGCCAACATCATGTCGCTGGGCGGCATCGCCATTGCCATCGGCGCTATGGTCGATGCCGCAGTCGTCATGATCGAGAACGCGCACAAGCATATCGAGCATTGGCATGCCGACAATCCTGGCCGGGATCTCAGCGGGCACGAGCGCTGGAGCGTGATCGGCGAGTCGGCGGCCGAGGTGGGACCCGCACTGTTCTTCTCGCTGCTGATCATCACGCTGTCGTTCATCCCGGTGTTCACGCTCGAGGCGCAGGAGGGCCGGCTGTTTTCGCCACTGGCCTTTACCAAGACCTATTCAATGGCCGCGGCCGCGGGGCTTTCCGTCACCCTGGTGCCAGTACTGATGGGCTACATGATCCGCGGCAGGATCCCGACGGAGCAGTCCAACCCGCTCAGCCGATGGCTGATTCGCGCCTATCAGCCGGTGTTGAGCAGGGTGCTCGCTTACCCGAAGACCACACTGGCGATTGCGGCGATTCTGCTGGTCGCGACCGCCTGGCCGGTCATGCGAACTGGCGGCGAGTTCATGCCGCCCCTCGATGAGGGAGATCTGCTGTACATGCCGTCGGCGCTGCCGGGGCTATCCGCCGGCAAAGCGGCGCAGTTGTTGCAGCAGACCGACCGTCTGATCAAGACCGTTCCCGAGGTAGCCACCGTATTCGGCAAGGCGGGCCGCGCCGATACGGCCACCGATCCGGCGCCCATCGAGATGTTCGAGACCACCATCCAGTTCAAGCCGCGCGAGCAGTGGCGAGCCGGCATGACCACCGACAAGCTGGTGGAGGAACTCGACCGGGTGGTGAAGGTGCCCGGCCTGTCCAATATCTGGGTGCCGCCCATTCGCAACCGGATCGACATGCTCGCCACGGGCATCAAGAGCCCGGTCGGCATCAAGGTGGCGGGCACGGACCTGAATGAGATCGACCGGCTGGCCACCCGCATCGAACAAGCCGTCAAGACGGTGCCGGGCGTCACCTCGGCACTGGCAGAACGCCTGACTGGCGGGCGCTACGTCGACGTCGACATCGACCGCATGGCGGCCGGTCGGTACGGGCTTAACATCGAGGACGTCCAGGGCATCGTATCGTCGGCGATTGGCGGCGAGAACGTCGGCGAAGTGGTCGACGGGTTGGCGCGCTTTCCTATCAACGTCCGCTACCCGCGAGACTACCGCGATTCGGTGGAGCAACTGCGCGGCCTCCCCATTGTCACGGACAGGGGCCAGCAGATCACGCTTTCCGATGTGGCGCGCATCAAGGTAGTACAGGGTCCGCCGATGCTGCGCAGCGAGAACGCTCGCTTGTCCGGTTGGGTCTACGTGGATATTCGCGGGCGCGACCTACGTTCGGCCGTCCGGGACATGCAGGCCGTGGTGGCCAAGGCCGTACCCATGCCGGCGGGCTATTCCCTCAGTTGGTCGGGGCAGTTCGAGTATCTGGAACGGGCCACCGCGAAACTGAAGGTGGTGGTGCCGTTCACCCTGCTGATCATCTTTGTGCTGCTCTACCTGGTATTCGGCCGACTGGATGAAGCGCTGCTCATCATGGGCACGCTGCCGCTGGCGCTCATTGGCGGATTCTGGCTGCTTTACTTGCTGGGCTACAACCTGTCGGTAGCCGGCATCGTTGGCTTTATCGCCCTTGCCGGCGTGGCGGCCGAGTTCGGCGTCATCATGCTGCTCTACCTGAAGCAAGCCTGGGGCGAGCGCGAGGACCGTGGTGAGACCAGCCTGTCCGCCCTGCTGGAAGCCATCCAGGAAGGTGCGGTGCTGCGTGTCCGTCCCAAGGCCATGACAGTCGCGGTGATTCTCGCCGGCCTGATTCCCATCATGTGGTCGCATGGCACGGGCTCGGAGGTCATGCAGCGCATTGCCGCTCCCATGGTCGGCGGCATGGTGACCGCGCCCTTGCTCTCCCTGTTTGTCGTGCCGGCGGCATATCTGCTGATACGTCGACGCCAGACAAGATCCATTCCGATTCCCCCCCAACCCTCACTTCAGGAGGAAGCACAATGAAAGCCCTCAAGACTCTCGCACTTATGCTTGCACTCGTCGCCGCGCCGGCCGCTTTCGCGGCCGGCGCGATGGAGGGCATGGACATGAAGCCCTCTGCCACCTCGCAAGCCTCGCAGCAGGCGCCGCATCCCGTAGCCGCCGAAATCAGGAAGATTGATCCGCAGGCCGGCAAGGTCACCCTCAAGCACGGCCCGATCGAGAATCTCGGCATGTCTGCCATGACCATGGCCTTTCCGGTCAAGGACCGCGATTCGCTGAAGAACTTCAAGGAAGGCGAATCGGTTTTCGTTACTTTCGACAAGGTCGATGGCAAGCCGACCGTCGTGGACATGCGCCGCAAATAAGTCCGATCAAACTCACCCTGGCCGCTTTGAGTCAGACTGTCGGCTTCGCCCAACAAAGCGGCCATTCGACCGACGAGGCGAACGTTCCCCCCCTCAGCGGCTGAAGCGGAAATTGGCTCGGCCGGGGCGCCAATCCGATCCTGGTGTTCATCACTCAACCGCCCGGCCGTGGCGAGCCCTGGTGAACGGTCATCCACGCCGCTGAACGACTGCAACTCCGCCCTGAACAGCCTTCTCGGGCGGCCGCACGCCATTGGTGATGTATTGCAGCATCGCCTTGAAGGACGCCCAACTCCAACGCCTTCGCGTCATCGGCCCCGAACTGGCCGAGCCACTGCTCCATTAGCCTGAAGCGCGCTCGGGGTCAGATCTGCCGCTTCCGGCAAGTTCCGGATCGGCCGGGCTCAGGCCGGCAGCAACTTCCATTGCGGCCAGTCGCAACACGGTCGGCGCACCATCCATAAGCGCGCCCATCTGGCGGCCGATGCGGCGATAGTGATCAGATCTGACGTGCGCCTGAGCAGCCGCCTCGTCGGCATAGCGCTCGACAAACACGTATTCACGTGCTCCCTCCGAACGCCACAGGTCATACGACACGCACCCGGCTTCCGTGCGCGACTCGACGACCAGGCTGGCCGCCAGCGTTTCGAACTCGGCCTCCTGGCCTTCCTTCACCTTGATCTTCGCTATGATTCCACGCATTTCCTTGTCCCCCTGATTATTCCCAAACGTCTAGCCACGCGACAACATGCCCTGAAGTCGCGTCGCGACAATCTCCTCCGCCTGGCGCATGATCCTGTCGATCAGGTCTCCTATCCGGGGAATATCCTGGATGAGCCCGGCGACCATGCCGCAGGACCAGGCGCCTGCGTCGAGGTTGCCGTCCTGCATCACGCGCGGATACACACCGCCGACCTCTTCGACGATGTCCGAGAAGGTGATGTCCGCCCCCAGGCGCCTTTCCTTCTCCAGCAGGCGCTCGACCCCCGCATTGTTCAGCACGCGCTCGGTATTGCGCAGCGGGCGCATGACGAGCCGCGTATCGAGTTCCGTTGCCGCAACGATGGCCTGCTTGACCTTTCGATGTACCGGCGCCTCTTCCGTCGCGACGAAGCGGGTTCCCATGTTGATGCCGGCCGCGCCCATCGCCAGCGCGGCGACCAGCGAGCGGCCGTCCGCCATCCCGCCCGACGCGACAAAGGGCACCCTGAGTTCGTCCGCGGCACGGGGTAGCAGGATGAAGTTTGGGACGTCGTCCTCGCCCGGATGTCCGCCGCATTCGAAGCCGTCGACGCTGACCGCATCGCAGCCGATGCTCTCGGCCTTCAGCGCATGCCGCACCGACGTGCATTTGTGGATGACCCGGATGCCCGCCTCGTGCAGCGCCGGCAGCCATTGCTGGGGATTGTTGCCGGCCGTCTCGACAATGCGCACCCCGCCATCGACGATCGCCCGCACATAGCCCGCGTAGTCCGGCGGATTGCGCGACGGCAGAAAGGTGAGATTGACGCCGAACGGCTTGTCGGTCATTTCCCGGCATCGCCCGATCTCACGGGCCAGGGCGTCCGGACTTGGCTGCGTCAGCGCCGTAATGATGCCCAGGCCGCCCGCATTCGACACCGCGGCGGCCAGTTCCGCGAACCCGACGTAGTGCATGCCACCCTGAATGATGGGATGCTCGATGCCGAACAACTCAGTGATCTGCGTCTTCATCGACGAAGCTCCTTGTGAAAAGATATTGATTGGTCAGAACTGGTCGGCCGGCAGCGCCATCAGGCAGGCTGCGCCCGTCTCCACACGCTGCCGCAAGGTCGGGACCAGCGGCAGTTCACGCGCGAACCAGAAGCGGGCGAGTTCCAGCTTGCGGCGCAGGAAAGTCCCGTTCTCCGCGCCGGGCAACAGGCCAAGCGCGACGTCCGACATCCGCAGCCACATCCAGGCGCAGGCGACGATACCCATCATGGCCAGGAAATCGTTGGAGGCGGCGCCGGCGTCGTAGGGGTTGCGCGACGGGTCAGCCAGCCACTTCGCGCAGGCACGGATATCCTGCGCGGCTTGCCGCAGCAAGTCAGCGTGCGCGCGCAACGGCTCGCGCCGTGCCGCCTCCCGTGCGGTGGCATCGACCATGTCGAGAAACCCGCCCAGCGCCCGGCCGCCGCCCGCAGGCAGCTTGCGCAGCACGAGATCCAGCGCCTGCACGCCGTTGGCTCCCTCATAGAGCTGGAAGATGCGACAGTCGCGCACGAGCTGCTCGACGCCGTTGTCGCGGATATAGCCGTGCCCGCCCATCAATTGCATGGCGTCGTTGGCCGACTCGAAGGAGCGGTCGCTGAAGAATGCCTTGACGACCGGCGTCAGCAGGCTGCCGATCGCGCTCCGGTCGGCGCGCAGCGCTTCGTCGGGTTCGCCGAGCAGCGCCGTCACGTGAAGCGCGAGGGCACGGGCGGCTTCGAGGAAGGACGCCTGCTTCAGCAGCAACCGGCGTACGTCCGGGTGAACCACGATCGGGTCAGCCGTGCCGCCTGTGCGATCCTCCACCTTGGCGGCCCGGCCGGCCAGCCGCTCGCGGGCGTAGTCGGCCGCATGACCGTAGGCGCGGCTTGCCGACGACAGTGCCTGCAACCCTGTGCCGAGGCGCGCCGAATTCATCATGTCGAACATGCCGCTCATGCCAGCCGACGACTTGCGATGCGTGCCGCCCGGCTGGCTCGATTCCCGCAGAGGGTAGGCCAGCGCATGCTCGAATGACAACGTGCAGGTCGCGCTACCCTTCAGGCCCATCTTGTGCTCGATCCCGGCCACGACGACGCCGTTCGATCCGCCCAGCTCGCCGCTGTCGGGGTCCACCAGCCGCTTCGGTACCAGGAAAAGCCGGACCGTCGACAGGTCGTCGCTGATGCGTCCATCCTCGCCCGGGACCTTCGCCAGGACGAGATGGATGACGTTCTCGGTCAGATCCTGGTCGCCACCGGAAATGAAAATCTTGGTGCCGCTGAGGCGCCAGCTACCGTCAGGCTGCGACACGGCACGCGTCTTCATCAGCCGCAGGTCGGTCCCGCAATGCGGTTCGGTCAGGCACATCGTGCCGGCCCAGCGCCCCGCCACCATCGCCGGGACGACGTGCTCCAGCATCCACGGCTCGCCGGTGCGGCGGACCGTCGCATGCGCGCCATTGGTCAGCGCCGCATAGAGGCCGAGCGAATTGCACGCCGACGCCGAGAACTCGCGCACGGCCTGGCCGATCCCCTCCGGCAGGCCGGCGCCGCCAGACGCCTCCGGGACCGAGACGCGGTTCCAGCCGGCCTCGCACAACGCGGCGTATCCAGCCGGGTACCCGGACGGCGTCCTGACCGCGCCGTTGTCGAAGTGGCAGCCTTCTTCGTCCCCGGGGCCGTCAAGGGGTGCCCAGACCTTCTCGAAAAAGCGCGCGGCCTGTTCGAGCACCTGCCGTGTGTCGTCCCGCGCCATGGCACCCAACGCGTGTGGCACGGTGGGCGCGATCACGTCGTGCAAGAGAAAGACGTAGTCGTCGACGGGCGCCTTGTAGTTTGTAGACACGGTAATTCCTTTTTGATGAATGCGATCGATGGCCGGACGTTGGCCGCTCAGGCGTCACCCCGGCGACAGCCGATGTCGCGGACGAACTTTGCCAGGGCAGCGCTGGCGAACAGCCGCTTGCGGGCTGTTCTGCGGTCGATGGGTCGGCTCATGTGTCAGGCCCCTTCGATCAGTCGAACCGCATAGGGAACAGTGAAGGAGCGCAGCGCGCCGTCCAGGGCCGCATCGTCGGCGCCAAGCGTCGGCACGCGGATCTCCACGAAGAAGCCGCTGCTGCCCCGGTCGGCGGCCTTCACCTCTGCGCTTCGGCCGATGCCGTCGAGCGCGGCGCGGAACATTCGCTCGATGGCATCGACGCGCAGCAGGTTCTTCTGGATCTTGCCGACCGACGTCTTCGGCATTTCCGGCAGCACGAAGCAGTGCCTTGGAATGGCCGCGCGTTCCGGCATGTGTTCGGCGGCGTACCGCAGGACGCTGTCCGCCGAGGCGCTCGCTCCCGGCTTCAGCACCACATAGGCGACCGGTACCTCGCCGGCATGCGCATCGGGCGCGCCGACCACGGCGGCATCCTGGACCGCCGGATGGCCGAACAGCACCTCCTCCACCATTTTCGGATCGATGTTGTGTCCGCCGCGGATGATCAGGTCCTTGGCGCGGCCAGTGATCCACAGCCAGCCGTCCGCGTCGAGGTAGCCGAGATCGCCGGTGTCCAGCCAATCGCCGTCGAACCGGCACGCAGCCTGCTCCTGGCCCAGGTAGCCGGGGAAGACCGAAGGCCCGCGCACGATCACGAGGCCCGGCTCGCCCGGCGCGCAGTCCCGGGCCACGCTCCCGGTGCCGTCCGGCTGCACCACGCGGACCCGCTGGTACGGCAGCCGCACGCCCGAACTGCCAACCTTGACCTGCTCGACCAGGGGCGTGATGCAGGTGACCGCCGTGGTTTCGGTCATGCCCCAGCTTTCACGGATACGGACGCCGGTCATACGATGGAAGGCGTCGGCGACGGTAGTCGACAGGGGCGCGGTCGACGAGGCGACGTAGGTCAGCGTCGAGATGTCAGCGCCATCCAGCGGAATCGACAGCACCTGGTTCACCAGCGTCGGCACGAGGATCAGCATGTTGGCCCGAAAAGCCTCGACGATGCGCCAGAGGTTCGGCAGCACGGACGGATGGCGGAACCCGGTCGACGTCATCAACACGACTGTCGCCCCCTTCACCAGCGGGCTGAAACAGCCGACCACCGCGCCGGCGACGTGGAAAACCGGGACACCGAGCACTTGCACCTCGGTCGAGTCGAGTCCCAACAGGTGCCTTGACGCCCACACCCAGAACACCTGGTTGCGGTGCAGGTTGCGTGCCAGCTTCGGGGCGCCGGTCGTGCCGCCAGTGTGGAAGAGCGAGGCGGTGTCGTCGGACGAGAAGATCCGCCCGGAGACCAGGCGGTCGGAGGGATAGCGTTCGACGGCTTCGGCGAAATCGATGACGGGCACGCCAGCGACCTCAGCCGGCCCCGCTCCGCCGACACGAATCACCGCCGCCAGCGATGGGAGGCCACGCGCCACGGCCTCGGCCTTGGCCCAGATCTCGGCGTGCTCGTCGCCACCAAACGCGACCAGTATTCTGGTGCCGGCCGAGCGGAACATCTGGACGAGGATGTCCGGCTCCAGCATCGGGTTGGCCGGATTGACGATCCCGGCGGCCTGAGCCCCCCACAGGACGAACTGCGATTCGGGAATCGCCGGCATCAGCACCGAGACGACATCGTCCTTGCCGACGCCGAGGTCGTCCAGCAGATTCGCGGTCTGGTGGACCTTGTCGCGCAACTCGGCATAGGTCACCTGCCGCGCGGTCTCGCGGGGACGGGCACCGTCGGTGAAGTAGTGGATGGCCACCTTCGACGGGTCGATGGCGCAGCCGTCCATCAGCATTTCGTAAGTGGAGGCAGGCAGTTTGCGCTCGGCAAGCGGGACGCGCTCGAAACGGGCAACGTCGGCTTCGCTCAACAGGAGGTCGGGGGTCCAGTAGCCTGGCATCGGGGCGTTCATTTATGTTGTCTCCGGATTTTGTATTTCTTTGGGCGGACTGCACCCCAGGGGCGCAGTACCGCCTCCGCGCGATGACGTTCGTCGCACGGCGCTGGTTGGTGTCGGCAATCGACGGGGAAGGCGACTAGAAGTACAGCTTGGCCAGCGACTCCGCGACGCATACCGGCCTGGCCGATCCTTCCGTCTCGAACGTGACGGTCCACGTCACCTTGACGCCGCCCTGCCCTTCGTCAGCCACGTGCTCCAGGACGGCGCGCACGCGTACCTTCGCGCCGACCGGCACGGGGCCGGTAAAGCGGACGCGGTTCAGGCCGTAATTGACGCGCGCACGCACGCCCTCGAAGCCAGTGATCTGCGCCATCAGCATCGGCAGCAGCGACAGCGTCAGGAATCCATGTGCGACCGGACCGCCGAACGGCGACTCCCGCCTCGCCCGCTCGGGATCGACATGAATCCACTGGCGGTCGCCAGTTGCCTCGGCAAACAGATTGACCTCCTGCTGCGTCACCAGATGCCAGTCGCTCGGACCCGCCTCCTTGCCCTGGAACGCCTTGAGTGCTTCGATCGACGTGAAGGTCTGCATAGTGGCTCCCGTATCGGCGGTCATGGAGGTCAGCCGGTCGCCTCAGCGCCCCTGGAACCGCGCCTCGCGGCGCTCGACGAAGGACTGGATGCCTTCCTTGAAGTCTTCCGTGGCGAAGACCTGCTCGCTCACCTGCGGGATGACGTCGATGGCCGCCTTCTCGCCGTGCTCGATGTAAGTCAGCGCCGCCGCCTTGGTCGCGCGCAGGCCGATGGGGGCGACCTTGCAGATCAGCCGGGCGAGCTCCATCGCGCGCTCGCGGTGCCTGCCATAGGGATGGACCTCCTGGACGAAGCCGCAGCGATACGCCTCCTCTGCCGAGAACTCGTCGCACAGAAACAGGTGGTACATCGCGTTGCCCCAACCGGTGCGCGTCAGGTAGCGGAAGTGAGCGCCGCCGAGCGGGGCGATGCCGCGCTTCGACTCAAGCTGGCAGAAGCGCGCGGTATCGGCCGCAATCACGATGTCGGAGGCGAGCATCTGCTCGATGCCGATGGTATAGGTGATGCCGTGGACGACCGAGATCAGCGGCTTGCGGCAGCGCTTCTTGAGGCCGAACGGGTCAACCTGGTCGTCCGGAATCGGCTTGGCCGTGGCATTCGGGCCGAAGAACTTCGGCATATCGAGGCCGGCCGTGGTGTGTTCGCCTGCCGGGTCCAGCACCGCCACCCACAGGTTGTCGTCGTTGTCGAACTCGGTCAGCCGCTGCGAGAGCTGCTGCATCAGTTCCGGCGTGATGGCGTTCTTCTTGGCGACGTTGTCCAGCGAAATAATCGCGATATGGTCCTCGATCGTCATGCGGACTTCGGGCGTGCCTGCTGCGTTGCTCATGGTGTGCTCCTCTTGCATCGGAATGGTTTGGATTCGGATCGAACGTCGTCAGACCGCGGTCAGGCCGCCGTCGACGGCGAGGATCTGGCCGGTGATGTGCTTGCCCGCGTCGCTCGCGAACAGCAGCGCCGCGCCCTTGAGGTCGTCGTCGTCACCAATGCGCTGCAGGGGCGCCCGCTCCGACAGCTTCTCGACGCCCACTTTCTCGATCGTCCCCCTGGTCATCTTTGACGGAAAGAATCCCGGCGCGATGGCATTGACGGTGACGCCATGCGGGCCCCATTCGCCGGCCAGCGCGCGCGTAAAGTTGACGATGGCGCCTTTGCTGGTGTTGTAGGCAATGGTCGGCTGGGCCTTGGGACCGTTGCCCTTGAGGCCGGCGATCGAGGCGAGGTTGATCACGCGTCCGAAGCGGTTGGGAAGCATCGACAGCCGCCCGATCTTCTGCGTCAGCAGGAAGATGGAGCGCACGTTCAGGTTCATGACCTTGTCCCAGGCGGTCAGCGGGTGATCGACGGTGGTCGCGCCCCACGTGGCGCCGGCGTTGTTGACGAGGATGTCGACCTTGCCAAGGCGTTCCATCGCTTCATTGGCGAGGCGTTCCACGTCGTCCTCCACGGCGTTGTCAGCCGCGATCCAGCTTGCGTCGACGCCCAGGCCGGCCAGATGCGCCTGCGCGGATTGAAGCGCGTCCGCCTTGCGCGCCGAAATCACCACGCGGGCGCCCTGCGTGCCGAGCGCCTCGGCGATCTGCAGGCCCAGCCCGCTGGACCCTCCGGTGATGAGGGCCGTGCGGCCCTTCAGGTCGAAAAGACTTGCCACAGCAGTCATTGCCGTCTCCTTGTTGATGGGTGGAACTCGTTACAGCACTTCGAACTGCGTGGCGGCACCTTGCCCGCCAGCGGTCCGGACCGGCGCCCGTTGCAGGAAGCGCCGGAAGATTTCCTGTGCCTCGGGCGACCGCCGCAGGGTGTCGAACACGACCGTCTCGCGCTGGAGACTGTCCCTGACCAGCGCCGCGGTCGCCTCGCGCACCAGTCCGCGCGTCGCCATCAGCGCCTGGCGCGGCTTGGTGGCGAGGCATCTGGCGACCGACAGCGCCTCCGCCGCGACCGTCTCCAGCGGCAGCACGCGATTGATGAGCCCCGCCCGATGGGCTTCGGCGGCGGGGATGGTGGCGGCCAGCAGCAGCCATTCGGTCGCCTTGTTGCGGCCCACCACCTGCTGCAGCAGCAGCGTGGAGGCGAATTCCGGGCACAGCCCTAGGTCGACGAACGGAAAGCGGATGCGGGCATCGTCGGAGGCGACGACGTAGTCGCAATGCAGCAGCACGGTCGCCCCGATGCCGACTGCATGCCCGCAGACGCAGGCCACCATCGGCTTGCGCAGTGCGATGACCGCGCGCAGGAACGTCGCGGCGGGCGCCTCCGGGTGTTCGGTGGCCTGCCCATTGACGAACAGGCCGAGGTCGTTGCCGCTGGTGAAGTTGCCGCCCTCGCCATGGAGCAGCACGACGCGGACGTCGTCGCGACGGTCCGCCTCGGCGAGCGCGTCGGCGAGCGCCGAATACATCTGCGCGGTGAGCGCGTTCTTCTTCGCCGGCCGGTTCATCGCCACGACCAGCACGCCGTTGTCCAGGTGCAGCAACACGTCTGCCGTCATCGTTCTCTCCTTCGTTCCGACTCGTGTGGAGTCGTGCCGTTGAAGAGAGTTTGGACGTCCGGCGCGAATCCGGCTGTCGGAACCGGCTCTGCGCCTTGTCAGCGTTTTCTGAAGCTGAGGGTCGCGCTCAGTCGATCAACCGATGTTCGACGGCATAGCGCGCCAGCTCGGCGTTGCTGGCGACGCCGATCTTTTTCAGCACGCGTGAGCGATAGGTGCTCACGGTCTTCACGCTCAGGAACATCTGCCGGCCGATCTCGGTCAGGCGGACCCCGCGCACGATCAGCAGCATGATCTCGTACTCGCGCGACGACAGTAGCCGGTGCGGCGCCGCGTCGCCGACCCGATCGAAGCCGTCGAGCAGGCAGCTGGCGACGGCGGGCGTCATGTAGCGCTTGCCCTTCGACACATTGCGGATCGAATCGACCAGTTCGATCGCGTCCATGTCCTTGGTGACATAGCCGGACGCGCCGGCCTGGAAGGCGCGCAGTGCGTACTGCTCGGCCGGGTACATGCGCAGCACGACCACCGGCATCGCGGGGCGCTCGGCGCGCAGCGAGGGCAGCATCTCCAGGCCGCCGCGGCCCGGCATGCTGACATCGAGCAGCGCCACGTCGAAGTGCTGCTCGCGCAGGCGGCCAAGGGCTTCGCTCGCATCGCCGGCTTCGGCCACGACATCGAAGCCGTCCTGCTCGGCAAGCAAGCGTTTGAGGCCCTGGCGAAAGATGGTGTGGTCGTCGATCAGCAGCAGGCGAATCATCTTTGTCCTCCGTCGATGGGAATGCCTGGGTTGGCGTACTTGTTGGTGTCCTGGTCGAGGACGGCGGACGTGACCGGCACGCCGAGCCGCAGGCACGCGCCGCAGCGGGGTCCGGTGTCGAGAACGAGCGTGCCGTCGAGCTCGCGTGCGCGTTCCCGCATGCCCAGCAGGCCGAGATGGCCGTCAGCCGCAACGTGATCGAGGTCGAAGCCGAGGCCATTGTCCGAGATTTCCAGCACCAGGCGATCGGCCGCCCAGTCAAGGCTCACGGTGACTTCGGTGGCTTTCGAATGCCTTGCGACGTTGGTGAGCGCTTCCTGGAAGATCCGGTAAATGCCGATCTCACGGTTGCGTTCCATGCTTCGCGCGGTGCCCGTGGTGCGATAGCGCGTGGCGATGCCGTAGCGCCGCTCAAAGCGGTCGAGGTCGAGGCACAGCGTGTCTTGCAGGCCCAGGTGGTCGAGCGCGCCCGGGCGAAGCCCTTCGGAAATGACGCGCACGGTTTCGATGGTCTCCTGCGTGAGCTGGAGGGTCTGGGCTGCGGTCAGCGCCAGCGTGGCGAGCGCCGGCGCCACCGCGCCACCTTGCCGCGCCCGTGGCGCACGACCGCGGTCCAGCGCCTCGATGCCCCGCGACAGCCGCGACAGGTCAAACTTGATCGCCGTCAGCATCCCGCCGATCACGTCGTGCAGCTCGCGCGCCACGCGGTGGCGCTCGTTCTCGCGGACGTTGTTGGCGCTTGCGATCAGTTCCTGCAGACGTTCGCTAGCCTCGACCAGCTCGGCGCGTTGCCGCTCGCGCTCGGTAGTGTCGATGCTGAGCCCGACGATCGCGGGGCGGCCGCGGAAGATCACGCGCGTGCCATGGATCTCGAAGGAGCCTGGGTTGCGGGATGAGGTCCGGCGAATGACGAACAGCTCGGAAGCGCCAACGCCGCTGATCTGGCGCTCGTACCGGGCCATCAGCGCCTCGCGCTGCGAAGGGTTGGCCACGTCGCGAAGCCGGGCGCCGAGCAACTTCTCGCGCCTGAGACCACACATGCGCGCGAAGGTCTCGTTGACATAGCGGAAGCGGCCGTCCTGCAGGATGTAGATGCCGGCGATGGACTGCTCGACGATTCCCTTGAAGGGAACCTCGTAGTCGTTCAGGTCAACGTTCATCTCGTCCAGCTCGGCCATGGCGGCTACTTGCCATTGTGAATGATGATTGTCATGCTGGAGAATGACGGGCACAATGCAGAAAGTCAAGAAAAACCACGGGATCTGACGATGGGCCACTCACAAGCGGACAAAGCGCAAAGCAGAGAGCGCATCCTGGAACAGGCCGCGGAGCAGATTCGGGATGGCGGGCTCGAGTCCGTCAGCGTCGGCAAGCTGATGCGCAGCGCCAACCTGACGCACGGCGGCTTCTATGGGCATTTCGCATCGCGCTCCGACCTGCTGCTGCACGCGCTCGAACGCGCGCTCGATGCCGGGAGTGCGGCGTTCGATGCGAGGAACGGGAAGGGATCGGTCGAGTACAGCGCGACGGTACGCAGCTACCTGAGCCGCAAGCACCGCGACGCGCGCACGACCGGATGCGCGATCGCCGCGCTGGCGGGCGACGTGGCGCGCGCCGACGAGGCGGCGCGCGAGGCGATGTCGGCCCACATCGAACGGTTCATCGGCCGGGTGGACACCGCGCTGGGCGGAGACGATCCGGACAAGGCCGTGTTCGCGGTCAGCGCCATGATCGGGGCTCTGGTGGTGTCTCGGGTGATGGCCGACGAAAAGCGCGCCGACGCAGTGCTGGCCGCTGCGAAGCGGGAGTTGCTCGCTATCCAGCAGAAGGAATGAGCCACGCCGCCGCGATCAAGACCGTCCACAGGTCACCGGGGTTGCTCATGGACAATGGTTAGCGTAGCGACCCTGGCTCCTGCCTCGCGTACTTCGAGGTCATGCTGGCACAAGGGGCCAAGCTGTCGATGCCGCACCGGCGAAACCGTCAGGGCTTCCCGCACCCCGGTACTCGGCCCAAAGTCCAGGAAATAGCGGATGGTGAGCCATGCCGGACCGAATGCCGCTTCTCGCCGAGAGTACTGGTCGCATAGCCGGGCCACCGCCAGGCACTGCGCGAAGGTGTCGTCTTGCCCTGTCGCAAACGGCAGCATTCCGTTACGCCATGGCATGTAGCTGTTTGACGGTAGCTCGCCATCCAGGACAATATGCGCGCTGCCAACGATAGCCCCCGCCTGCCTGAGCTCGGCCAGCCACCGCTGCTGCCGACCGTCCCCATGCTTCAGACATGCATCGACGTCGCATCCGCCCTTATGCAATGGCCTGCCAACGTGGGCCGTCAGCGAGACTGGGCTGAGTGCACCGCACGTCGAAGTCATTACAGACCCTAGCAGTAATTCCGCCACACCCGGCTGTCCGAGGGTCGCGCGTGGCGCCTGCCCTCGTTGTGCGATTCGCGAAGTTTCCCTAGACGCTCGTGGACCGGACGACGTGCAATCCATTTCTCCCTCCTGCACTGTTGCAGGCGCCGCCAAGGCGCCTGCTGGACTTCACTATAGCGAGGCGCTATCTGGAAGAGCGATGTCGGGAGAAATAGGGAAAAATCTGACACGGATTCGTCGTCAATGCGTATTCGACAACGACACGGGCATGAGGACGGGCAAGCAGCGCCGGGCGTTGCAAGCCTCGACAGCGTGGGATTGACAGCGCCCTGGGTATGATGCGCCCCGGGAACGACGGACGGTTTCGGGCGGAACACCTCACGAACAGCGCGAAGAAAGCGAAGACCGTTGTACCTTGAAAGCGGTCGTTAGCCGGATGAGAGGGCGAACGGCAGAGAGGGGTCGGCTACGGTCCTTCCTCCTCAGGGACCGAACGGCGGTTCAACGGTGCCGAAACTGGCACCGCAAATCCAGACGTTGGATCAGGTCGCCGAGATAGGATCACGGTTACGGCCACTGGCTGAACGCAATCAGTGCGGCCGCACCGCGGCCTCGGACACATACGTCATCACAGTAGTCGACCACCGCGTCCGGTGCGAAGTTGCCTTCGACCACGGCATCACGATCCGCAAGCGCGTCTGCATCACCTATTCCCAGGCCCACCGCCGCGCCAATCGCGATGCCGACGCCGACCACCGCCACCGCCCCTAACAGCCGACTACGCTTCATCGCCGTCTCCGTCCGCCTATCTTGAGGCTTGTGACGGGATAGTAGTCACTGAAGGAGGCGGCCACTTCGTCAATGCGGACTAAGTGGAATCCCGTACAGGATGTTCTTCAGGAGGGGCGCCCGGTATTCAAAAAATCCGCCACATCTCGCGGCAACCCTATGCTTTTGCTGGAATTTTCAGCACTTCGGCACCAGTTTTACGCAGAAGGCTCTTATCCGACCCGGAAAAACTCCACCGACTGCCCCGCATTGACCGCCCGCTTGAGCCACGACCGCATCTCGCCCTGCCCGTCCCAGGTCAGCCCTTCCGCGTTGCGGTAGCAGGAGACCGCGCCAAAGCGGGGGCTGACTAAGCGGCAAGGCGGCGCCCTTCTTCTCCGGCGATGGAGGGCTGGCCTCAGCGTCCAGATCCCAGCCCAGGCTTTCCAGTCGGCGCAACGCCGGATAGGGGTCATCGTACTTTCCGTGAAAAAAATGGCGGTAGCAGACCGCAATCCCGCCTGTAGTAACGCTTCTCAGAGCAATGAATCCCTTGGCGCCAGCGTATTTGCAAGCTCTTGATAGATAAGCCGTTTCCAGTGCATGCCGCCAGAAAATGGACGGAAAGTACGATGACCCCGAGAAGCCGGCGCGTTTCCGCCCCGTGCGCGCTTCAGTCCGCGCGCGGATGTGCGAGGAAAAACCGCAGCATTTCCGCACTGGCGTCGGGTCCCTTCGGATCGGTGTAGGTGCCGCTGCGGCTGCCGCCCGACCACGCATGTCCGGCACCGTGGATCACCCAGTACTGGGCATCGATGCCGGCAGGCGTCGTGATCCTGTGCCGCGTGTAGTCGCGGCCCGCGCGCACGGTCTCGCGTTGCTTGTCCGTGCGCGCTTCGCCTTGCTCGAAAGGTGCCACCAGCCGGCTGCCGTTGGATGGGTGCACGGTCTTGTCGGCATCGCCATGGAACACGATCATCGGTCGGCTCGGCGCCATCAGCGGCACGCCGGCCCTTGACCTGCCGACGCCCTTGCCGCCCCGCATCGCGCCCAGCGCGGACGGCAGGTCGTGCGCGCAGCCCGCGGGCAAGCCCGAATGGATACCCGCCGCCGCGAACAGTCCGGGATAGCGCTGGATCAGCACTGCCGCCATCGCTCCGCCGGCGGAGAGGCCGGCCACGTAGACGCGCCGGGTGTCGATGCCGTGGCTGGCGATGACCTCGCGCGTCATGCCGGCGATCAGCGAGGGCTCGCCCCGCTCGGCTTGCTGGTCACCCGGCCGGAACCAGTTCCAACACTTCGATGCGTTGGCGTCGGCGGGCTGGATCGGGTACAGCACGACAAAGCCGACCCTGTCGGCGAGTTCGTTCATGCGGGTGCCGGCGGCAAAGTCGTCGGCGTCCTGCGTGCATCCATGCAGCATCACGACCAGCGGCATCGGCTTGCTGTGCCTGCCGGCCGGCATGTAGAGCTTGTACGAGCGGCTGCCCGCGTGGTTTGCGAAGGTCCGCTGGCTGAAGTGCCCGGCCTGCGCGGTCGCACTCGCGAGCGGGGATTGTGGAGCAGGTGCGCGCGCCGCTGCGCTGTCCGGGCCTGCGGCATCGGTGCCGCGGGCATGCACCGCGGCGGCATCGGCGGGTTCACCGGCGACAGCGCCGGTCTGGGCCGCAGCCTTGTCGTGCGTCAGCAGGCGTTCAACCACCTGTGCAGGCATCGGCGCCGCCGTAGCGGCTCTCACTTCCACGGACGAATGCCGGCGCAGTGCCCGCTGGATGGCCTCGGTGGCCTCCATCGGGCCTGCGGTCTGCAGCAACTGCATGGCCTCATGCATCGAGGCGAGGAACGCGTCATTCATTTTCATGCTTGTATCCAGGCAACCTGGCGAACCAGGGGGCGGCGAAATTGCCGCGAACTACCGTATGCGCCCGGCCAGTGCAGCCTTGACTGCGGCTGGCGCGTGAAAGGCGCCCAGCACCACGATGGATTCGATGGTCGCCAGCGCAAGCTCCGGACTGACATCCGAGGCAATGCTGGCCAGTCCCAGCACATGGATATCGAGTCTTTCATTGGCCGCGCGCACAGCTTCCAGGTCCTTCTTCGTGAAGTGCTGCAGCCCGAGTACCAACGCCCGACGGCTCACCGTTTCCTGGATGACCACCGCATGCGCGGCGAGCTGGTTCCGGATGGCGGTCCGGATCAGGTCTGAGCGGTTCGAGTAAAAGCCCTCTTCGACCAGCAGGTCGATCTGCCCGAGGTCTACCGGTCCGAGGTTGATGGTGATTTTTTCCGTATCACCTGCCTTCGGTTTGTTCGTCTGCTGTGCCGCATCGGTTTTGTGAGAGGTCATTTCGTCATTAAGCGTTGGCAAGCGATGGAAGCACCGGTCAGATCACCTAATAGACCATCCCCCAACCATCCATACACCATCCATATACCATCCACATGGATGGTAAATTAATAGATGAACGTTGGAGCAGGCGCAAGGTGAAAGTCAGAATGTGTCCGAGAGCCATCATGCGGTGAGGTTCGACGGGCACAAACCGGTTGCTATCCGGCAACGCGGGACGGCGTGCCGTGGGATCGCATCATCTGATGGAAGAAGAGGCGGAGTGTCAGCCGATGCCGGCCTCAGACGTCGGCGGATGACGAATGTGCACCGTATCGCGGCGCAACCACGCATGCCCCGTCAGAGCCGCAATCCAATCAGCGTAGCCATCCGGTCGCGCAGCGTTTCGGTCAAGGGCGATTGGCCCACTGTGCGTACGTGACCGGGCGGGACAGCGTCATGTCAATTCTGCGAAAACCACCTACCGGGCCATTCCCGCCACAGCGCGTTGGCGCTGAGCGAGGAGTCGGACGACAACGCGCTCAAATTTCCTCTCAGTCACAGCGAGTCGACGGACCGCTAAGGGTCGACTTCTGCCTGCCGCGGCTAACTCGCCTGATCGCCTTGTCGATCAGGCGCTTGTCGGCCAGGACCGTTCGGTCGTCGAGTCCGTCAATTTTGGGCTCTGGCCCTCGCACCATTACTTCACTTCTCGTCGGGGCTCTTGTATGGCTGACGTTTCCCAAGCACTTGCGCGACCAACGGCACCGTGGTGATGACCCCTACAGCGAGCAGCGTCCAGCCGATGGCACGGCGTTGTTCCGGATTCATTCGGTCGCTGAGCAGCAGTGCGAGGCCCGCAGCGCCTGCCGCCCGCGTTCCGGCGATCAATCCAATTTCTGGAATGGTCAGTGATACCTGTTTCATCTGTGCCTCCTGGCGGGTTGGACAGATTCAAAACAATTTGCGGCGCGTGCGGCAGACGGTCTGTTCGCAAGCCGACACTGCTGACGGCTTCAACGAAGACATGCTGGTGGCTGCACACCTCGGAGGATACCGCTGCGGAACACTGTTCCCTCGCCGCATATGGTCGTAATCGACCTTTGCGCCCTGCCACTTTTTGAAGCGAGGAAGGCATGCCCTACCTGCAACTGGACGTCAACGGCCACTACCCGGTGGCCGACAAGAAGCAGCTTGCCGCAAGACTCATTCAGACATATTCCGGAATGATGTCGGTCGATATTCGCCGCATCACCGTGGCGATCCGCGAACTCGGCGAAGGCGGCGTGTGGCGGATCACTAAGCCCGGCGACGAGCCGGAGCCTGTCTCCATCATGATGCTGGACATCCGCAAAGGCCGTTCGCCAGAGTTGCGAATGGCGGTAGCCAAGGCGCTGTGCGCCGATTGTATCGAAATACTCGGGTTGAGAGAGGATCGCCTCAACGTCGAGTTCACCCAGCATTCAGGCGACGAGATGTACCATCCCAGCCTGGGTGGATACAGCCCGGAATGGTCCCCGGAGGAGCATCGTCAGGATCATGGCGACCATTGAAGGCAGGGCGCGCCGGCTGGTTATGGCCGCTGCGGATTGTTGACCGAAAGCGTTAGCAGGCTATGACTGCATCTCAGCAGTTTTGGTGCTTTCGACACGGTCTGGTACCGCCTTGTATTGCGGACATTGGGCAAGTTGGCCTGACAGTCAGGGGGTCGGTCAGAGACGGTCGCTGCTTCGAACAACGCAGCCCGGCGGTGCACCGTACGATATGCCGTGAGATGTAGGGACTCTCGGCTGATTCCGTGACTACGGGACGAGGTCAGACCGGAGCCGGCCGATGCCTGCGCGGCGCTGAGGCGCAACAAATCGGACCGGGCCGCTCCAAACGTCCCGAGCAACCAATACGACTGTCAGATCAGCCCATACCAGCCTAGCACCGCGCCGCCCGCCAGCAGCCAGAGCATGTGAATGCGGACGCGCCAGACGATCAACGCGGTCAGCACCGTCATCACCCACAGCGGCCAATCGCGAGCTGCGTCGTCATTGACGGTCGTCAGCGTCCACGAAGTTGCGATCAGTAGCGCGATGACAATCGGAGCCATGCCCTGACGGAACGCCAGCACGCCACGCAGTTCGCGGTTGCGGTGGCCCCAACGCGCGGCGAGGTAGGTCAGCGTCGTGCTGGGCAGCAGGATGCCGGACATGGTCAGCGCAACCCCAAGAAGCGCGCTCGGGATCCCGCCGGCGTTCATGCCAACGTTCCAGCCCAGCAGCGCGATGAACAGCACGTTGGGCCCGGGCGCGGCTTGGGCGAGGGCCACCGACGCACTGAACTGCCCTTCGCTGAGCCAGTGCTGCTGCTCCACGAGGTAGCGGTGCATGTCGGGCGCGGTGGTAATGGCCCCGCCGATCGACAGCAGGGAAAGCGACACGTAATGCAGGAAGAGATCAAGCCATTCTGCCCATCCCAGGGAAAGCGACAGCGCACCGGTCATGGCTTCAACCTGCGGAAGGTGAGCACGCAGGCTGTACCGCCCAGCCCGAGCAGCACATAGACCAGCGGCCAGCGCAGCAGCGCCACTGCCGCGAAGCAACTGCATCCGAGCACAATGGCAAGCGGCACGCCCAACGGATTGGTGCGGATCGCGCTCATCAACCGCAGCCCCGTGGCAGCGAACAGGCCCGCCGCCACCGCACCCGTGCCTCGCAGGGCGCCGGCGACTCCGGGGTGCTCGGCGAAGCGTGCGTGCAGCATCTCCAGCAGCAGCACAAGCCCCAGCGGCAGCGTGAGGATGCCCGCCAGCGCTGCCAGCGCGCCGGCCAGCCCGAAGGATCGGCCGCCGATCATCAGCGCCATGTTGACCACGTTCGGACCTGGCATGACCTGGGCGACGGCCCAGTCCTCGATGAACTCCTCGCGCGTCAGCCAGCGCTTGCGCTCTACCAGTTCCTGCTGAACCACGGCCAGCACACCCCCGAACCCCTGCAGTCCCAGCAGCGTGAAGGTGACAAACAGGTCGGCCGGGGACCTGGGGTGGCGGCGTTCCTCAACGGCTTCCGATGGCGTGGCGACGGGTGCGACGGTGACTGGCTTTGCTGGCATTGCTGATGTGTTGTTGGCTGTTGCAACGGCTATGACCGCTACGGCTGTTTGATGCCGAGCTGCGCGATGGTCTTGCTCCACCGCGCCATGTCGGCGTCGACGATGCCGACGAACCGCTCGCGTGACATCGCTTCCACCTCTATGCCCTCGTGGGCAAGCCTTGCCACGACTTCATTGTCCTGAAGGGCCTTCTCCACGGCGTCATACAGCTTGCGCACCACCTCGGGCGGCGTGCCCGCGGGTGCGAAGAAGCCATACCAGGGCGCGTACTCGAAGCCCTTGATGCCCGCCTCTTCCAGCGTCGGCAGGTTCGGCAGGGCCGGCGAACGCTTGTTCCCCGAGGTGGCAATCGGACGGACCATGCCAGAGTTGATGAACGGCATGACGGCAGGAATGGTCAGGAGCATCGACTGGATCTGGCCCGACACCAGTTCGGTCAGCGCCGGGCCGGAACCTTTGTAGGGTACGTGCTGGAGCGTCGTGCCTGTCATCATGCCGAGTACGGCCATGGGCAGGTGGCCCGCGCTGCCGACGCCGCCCGATCCGTAGTTGATCGCCCCGGGCTTCGACTTCGCCAACGTGAGGAAGTCACTCATGGTCCTGACGGGCAGGCTCTTTGTCACGACCAGCACGTTGGGCGTGGCGCCAACATAAGCCACCGGCATGATGTCGCGCTTTGTGTTGTACGGCAGATGGCTGTACAGCGAATCGCTGAAGACCAGCCCCATGTGGTGAACCATCAGCGTGTAGCCATCGGGGGCGGCGCGCGCGAGCATCGCCGTGGCGATGGTGCCGCCCGCCCCGCCGCGGTTGTCGACCACGAAGGGCTGGCCCAGTTCACGTTGCAGCTTCACCGCCAGCACGCGCGCAACCAGGTCGACCGTGCCACCGGCGGCGAATGGCGCCAGGATGGTGACCGGCTTTGCGGGCCAGTCAGTCCCCTGCATCGCCCGGGCCGCGGGGGCAGCAAAGGCGGAAATCAGTGCGAGGCCTGCGCAGATCGTGGGAAGCTTCCGAATGAACATACCCGTCTCCTGATGCGGCCTTGTCCGGCCTGTCTGGTTGTGTTCGATGCCGCCATTGCTGCGGCACGGGCCTCGGCGCGGGGGGGCGTGCGCCGAGGCCCGTATCGGTCGGACTAAAAGGCGAAGCGATAGCGATCCAGCTTCGCCTCGTCGAGTTCCACGCCGAGCCCGGGTCCGTCTGGCACCGGAATCGAGCCGCTGCGAAGGTCGAGCTTGTGGGTCACGATATCGTCCGAGGTCTTGAGCGGGCCGACGCACTCCAGCCCATCGAGCACGGCTGGACTGGTGCACGCCAGCATGATTTCAGCCGCCGTGTTCACGCCGAGCCCGAAGCCGTGGCCGATGACGACCCGCATTCCGGCCGCGCTTGCCGTTTCCAGCATGCGGCGGCAGGTCAGAAAGCCGCCCTGCTTCATGACCTTGAGCTTGACGATGTCGGCGCAGTTGGCGCGGATCACCGCGATCAGGCTCGCATGGTCGGTGATCGACTCATCTGCCATCACCGGCACGCCAATGGCTTGCCGCACCTTCGCCATCCCGGCGAGGTCCTCTGCGGCCACCGGCTGCTCCAGCAACTGCAGGCCCACCGGCTCAAGCAGGCGGCCCAGCGCGATGGCGTCCTCCACGCTGTAGCCGGCGTTTGCGTCCGCGCGCAAGGCCATGTCCGGCCCCACCGCCTCGCGCACGGCCATCAGCCGGTCGCGGTCCGCCTCGATGCCGCCGCCGACCTTGACCTTCGCCGAGCGGAAGCCCAGGTCGAACCACTTGCGTGCCTCGGCGGCGGCCTCATCCGGCGGCACGATGCCGACCCAGGCGTTGAAGCGCACCGTGTCTACCACGGCACCGCCGAGGTACTGGTGCACCGGGATGCGAAGCCGGCGCGCCAACATGTCAACGCAGGCCATTTCGATCGCCGCTTTCGCGTCGAGGTAACCGGCGCGTCCCCGGTCCATGCGGCGCATCACCTCGTGCGGGTTGCCGGCATCGCAGCCGCGCACCAGCGGCGCGAAGTCGTCGCGGATCGCGAGCAGCGACTCCTCGATGGTCTCCGCCGAATAGCCGGGCGACGGGTCGATGTTGCCGAGGCCGACGCAGCCGTCCTCGGCGGTCAGCCGCACCACCGCGCTCTTCTGCACGGTCTTGGTCACGTAGGCATTGCGAAAGCCGGGGCCGACCAACGGCACGGCCACGCCGAACACCTCGGCGTTGCGGATGGGAAGGTGCAGGCCATCCATGGTCAAGACTCCAGTGCCAGGCCGGCGGTAGTGGCATCGAATGCCTGGAGCGCCGTGCCCTTGATCTGCGTGCGGTGCATGATGCGCGTGGCGGCCGGATCGAAGGCGTCGCGGCGGTGCAGCGTGCAGCGGTTGTCCCAGAGTATCAGGTCATGCTGGCGCCATTCCTGGCGGAACGTGAATTCGGATTTGGTGGCGTGCTCCCACAGCGCGTCGAGCAGGGTGTTGCTTTCGTCGATGTCCATGCCAAGCACGTAGCTGTTGCGGCGTCGGCCCAGGAACAGCGCAGGGCGTCCGGTATCAGGATGCACGATCACCAGCGGATGATGCGCGCCGGGCGCCTCGCGCGGGTCCGTCACTTCCTTCATGCCTTTGCGCATCATGCCGGCGCTGTTGTAGGTCGCGTCGTGGATCGCCTTGCGGCCGTCGATCAACGCCTTCACGCGGTCGGGCAGGGTCTCGTAGACGAGGTACATGTTCGACCAGTATGTGTCGCCACCTCCGGGCGGCACCTCCAGCGCGTGCAGCAGCGCGGCGCGCGGGGGGCGCTCGACATAAGTCATGTCGCAATGCCAGACCGCCTCGCCATCGCCAAGGTTGCCGATCGGTACGCCGTCGACCTTGACGTTGGAGATTACGTTGATCTCGGGAAATTCGCTGAGGAAGGGCTTGCCGTATGGGTTAGGCCCCGGCGGATCGAGATCGCCGAACACGCGGCTGAACGCCAGAAGCTCGGGGTCCGTCAACGCCTGTCCGCGGAAGCGCAGCACCAGGTGCCTGCCCCACGCTTCCTGGAGTTCCGCCAGGATATCGTGGTCGAGCGACTGGCGCAGGTCGATACCACTGACCTCGGCACCGAGGCTGGACGCGAGCGGCGTTACGGTAATGCCTGTCATTGGCTGTCCTCCCATCATCGTCTTGGATTGGTGGAAGCCAATATAGACGCCGGAGGTGATACCGTAAATGATATAGATTCTGGATAACGTTATACTTATCCGGTATCACCATTTCCATACCCCGCCATGCCATCCGCCCCCAGCAAGCCGCTCCAGCGGCGCCATATCGAGGCCCTTGTCGCTGTGGGGGATCACCACTCCGTGCACCGCGCCGCACGGGAAATGGGTGTGCCGCAGCCGGTCCTCTCACGCCTGCTTGCGGAAGCGGAAGGGTTGCTGGGGGCGCGGCTGTTCGAGCGGTCGAGCCACGGGAGTACGCCCACGTCGAAGGGGATTGTGGTGTTGTCGCAGGCGCGTTTCGTGTTGCGCGCGATGGAGCGACTGCACGACACCGCCTTGGAGGCTCCCCGCCAGCCAATCCGACTAGGCTGCATCCCGCGTGTGATGCACACGCTGTTACCTGGCCTGTTCGCACGGCTTTACCCAGCCGCGCCCACAGAGACCTCGCCCCACCAGTTTCAGGTCATCGAAGGCAGTTCACGGGCGCTGTTCGAGCAGCTTGCTGCCGGCAGGCTGGACTTCGCCATCGTCCGCAGCGCCGCGCAAACAGTGGGCGACCATGACGATCTCGTGCTGGAGCGCCTGTACCAGGAACGGACGGTGATCATCTGCGCCGCCGGGCACCCGGGCATTCCCGACCAGACCATCGCCCTGTCGAGCATCGGGGACCAGAACTGGGCGCTACCCGATGGGGAAACCAGCTCGCGCATCGCCTTTGACAAGTTCTGGCACGAACTCGGCCTGCCGCGTATCCGCCCGGTCATCGAGACGCGTTCCTTCGAATCGAACCTGGCACTGGTGGCCGGCACCAGCCTGCTCTCGATCGCCCCGGAAGCGGTGGCGCGGCGGCATGTCGAATTCGGGCTGCTGCGTATCGTCAAGGCGCGCCAGCCCATTCCGGGTGACCCGGTGGTGCTGGCGTTTTCCCGCCTCGCACAGGAGGATCCCGTGCTGGACGGCTTCCGGCGGTTGATCCATGAGACCGTGCAGACGGTTCGGGAACTGTCTCATTAGGATTCGGATAATCGTCAGTGCTCGGCAGCGTCGGACGTTAACCTGCTGGCGAGGGGACGCATGACGCTGCGCCTGCACCTCGACATCTTCCGCGAAGGCGGCAGCCTCAACGACCATCGATGGCTGGTAACTGCAGGCACCCAGACGCCTCAGAGGCATCTTCGGCGCGACAGGCTTCATTCTGTGCTCTCCCGACAGCCTTGCGACTCCGGGTAGGGCCCAGCCGCAAGCCCAAGCCAGCCGATTCCTTGCCGCTCGTTCAACTACCAGGGCGGGATGATGGACACGAGTCGCGGGCGCAAAATCTCCCGCTCTTCCGAGACTGATCATAGGGCCGCTAAGGGTCGGTCATGGACGGCCGCAGCGCGGCGGTGGGCGACTTCACGACTCTTGCCGTTACGTGATGCGGCTTGGCGCCGCTGTCCGTTTGAGTGCGCAGGACACCAGCCCGGAAGCCGAAAAAGGAGCGCGACGATCGGCTCAAAAACTGTGGCGAAGGCCAATGCCGTAGGTGAGCCCGGTGGACTGGCTAGCGAAGTGGTCATACTTGAATGCCGCATACGCGTCAGTGCGCTTCGAGAGCGGATAGTCGTATCCGACTGCCCATGTGGTGCGGTGGACGTTGCCGCTGCTTGCTCCCGTCGACTTTGAATAGGCGATATCACCCAATATCGAACCAGCACCTATCGGCACAGAAACGCCAAGGTGCTCCGAGTTCGTGGTCGTGGTACCGGATGTCGCCTGGTCTCGGACATTCATGTAACCGACGAATACCTTGGCGATATTGAAGTTGTACGACCCGTCAATCTGGGTCGTCTCCTGACTCTTGAGGCCGGGCACGAAAGGCAATGTGCTCGCGATATCGCCAGCCACGTTGTTGTAGTTGATGTACTGGTAATTGGCTGCCAGCACAATCGGGCCACTCGTATAGTTGAGCGTTGCACCCCACTTATGCAGGCCTGCATTGCCTGCGGCTTCGCCAAAGGAATAGATGAGCGTGCCGCTCAGGCCCCCGATCGTCGGCGACGAATATGCCACGGCATTGTTCCACCCGGAATCGCCCACTACGCCCTGTGGTCCCAACCCCTTGTAGGTATGAAATATCCACGGAGAAAACGTGTAGGAATTAAAGAATGGGTTCAGGTTGATCGTGGAGAGATATAAGGGTGTTGTCAGCCTCCCCGCGCGGATAGCGCCATACCGCGAGTCAATGCCGAGGTACGCGTTGCGGGAAAAGAAACTGTCGTTTGCAAAACGACCGAAGGTACCGTTCTGCGGCTGGAAGTAGCCTTCCAGTACGAAGAATGCTGAATTGCCAGCCCCTAGGTCCTCGGTTCCTCTAAGCCCCCAAAATGACGTGGACATCCCACCACCCCGCGTAACAAACGCTGTCTGTGCGCCGGGGTTCCTGACGGCGCCGACAAACGCGTCGACCAAGCCATAAAGTTGTACCGACGATTGGCCGACCGCAGGGGCGCTAAGCGCCATTGTGCCCATCAGGCAGAGTCTTCGCAGGCGAATGAATGTTGCACCGGACATGGAAAGCAGGCTCGTTCGTGTCTGTTGAGCAGCCGAGGAGTCACAGAAGCGCTCCATCAATGGCGCGCCGCAACCCTGGCATCCTTCGGCGCCCGAGAACGGGTACCGCATGTCCAATCTTCCTCTCATCCAAAAATATAGACAAGTGCAAAATAAAAGAAAAATGTGGTGATTGGTGCTGAGTAATCTAAGTGTTTTCCCTGACGTGCCGGTACCATAAGGAGGATTGAGGCACAATTCGTTTGAATTTTTGTACGAGGATATTGTCGTGGCCGAAACTCCATTGCCGCGGAAAACTGCATCCAGTTTCGACTTCCGAGCGATTGGCGAGCGCCTGCGCGCCTACCGCACGGCTTGCGGCCTTCGCTCGGACGATATTGCCGAACGGCTCGAGATTTCCCGAGCAGCGGTCTATAGCCTGGAGCGCGGCGAAATCGTCAAAATCGAAACGCTAGAGCGTCTGGCAACGCTACTGGGCGTGACACTGTCCAACCTTCTCGGGGTCGAGTCCGAGTACCACGATAGCGCGCTCAGTTATTTTGAGCGCATGCGCCAGCTAGAGTCCCGCTCGACACGCATCCTTGCCAATTTCGACCCGGTTTCATTCCTGCTGACATCGAAAGCCTACCCAGAGCATCTTCGCTCCATGCTTGATGAAAGCGTTCCTGACGAGCTTGCCGGAGAAGGCGCGAAGCGGCATAACGCCGAAGTCCTGAAAATCCTGGCCGCGCGACGCAAGCTCTTCGAGCAGCAGCGTCCCAGCATCCTGAGCCTGATTGGTTTTCGGCAGGTTGAGCAATTCCTGCATCATGGACTGGTCGGGCGGCTTGACCTTCCTTTAGGCGTGCAGCTTGAACGAAAACTTGCTGCCCGCAAGGAAGTTGCACACATGATTGACGTGTTGAATGCCGAGCCTATTGGGGTGCAGATCGGCATCGTGGCCGACAATTTGCCCAGCGAGACTTTCCAGATCTTTGAGGAGCCAGGCAGCCAGCATGTGGCCGTGTCTCCGTTCCGTCTCGGAGAGCTTCCGAATGTACGATCAGGCGTCGCAACAATTACGAAGTCGCCAGATGCGATTGCAATGTATCGCGGCCTGATAGAACGTCTGTGGGCGGGGTCCGCCAAGGGGCGCGACGGCGCGAAACTCCTGCAACGGCTACTCGACCGCGGTTAAGCCGGTCGGCTCCCAGTCTCTTGCAGCCAACCACTCCAGAAACCTCCGGTAACTGCGTGACGCTTCGCTCGCTGCAGGGTTGGGCGGCGCCGCCTTTTCACTCGCAGCGGCTCAGAAGAGTTGCCTGCGCCCGTCATAGTCCAGCACGATGCGATTCATGGCCTCCAGAAGCACCCCACCCTTGCCAAGCACTTGCGCGATAGCCTGCATATAGCCCAGCAACTGCGTTTGCGCGGCAGTGGCTACGTCGGTCGTAATGCCTTCATCGTCGTGGAGAATGACATACGAGCGCGCGAAGCCATAGATCAGAAAGTAGGCCGCGGCATTGTCCGGATCGGTGCTCATCAGCGCGAGGGATTTCCGCTTCACCTCCAGGAAGGCGTCGGTTCCGGGAACGCTGTGCGCAAACTCAGTGGTAACGGCTTTGAAGTCCATGTCCGTATTTCTCTCAAACAGTGAATCAAACTTGTTGCAACATACGGCGCAAAAGATTGGCGCCGTCCAGGCCTCGCGAGGAACGTTGCCATAGTGCCTCAACCATGCCCGTGTACAGCTTGATTGCCTCCGGCGCAGCGGTCACCGATGCGATGCCCCCGGAGATATTGGGGAACTCGCCAAAGCGGAACGGGCTGATTGCCAGGTAGGAGCCAGTGGGACGCTCGAAGATCTGGAACGTGGCGTTTGGCATGCTCTCGTTGACGATCCCGATCTGCATGCCAGGCGCTTGCTGCTCCAACAGATTGGCAATACGCTCCACCTCGGCGCGGGCAGCCAGCGATCGTTCCATCCGCGTCGCCGGAGGCAAATCCATGCGTCCGATCAGGCCGAAATGCACGAAGCGTTCGAGCTCGCGCAGGCCAATCAGGCTCACGATGGGCGAGGGCTGCGAAACATAAGACGCCTTGCGCTCGCGCAGCAGATCCATCACCGCCTGAATTCTTCCTTCGTCGTTGTCCCCGCCCTCGCGCAGCATTTGTTCGAGATAGCTGTCATAGCCGGGAGACGTGAGCAGAAACGAAATCGGTTCAAAGTGCGCCAGAATGCGCGTTGCGCCTTGCTCGAGTTGCCGCATCCTCTCGATGTAGGCGATTGCCGACGGATAGTATTCCGTGCCGGCGCCAAGCAGCGACTCGAGCGACGTTCCCAGGATGCCAGCAAGCCGTTCAAGCGTTTCCACCTTGACGATCTCTCCCTTTTCCATCCGGTAGACCGCCGCGCGCGAAATGCCAAGGACGTCGGCAATCTGCTCCGCGCGAAGTTGCGCGCCAAGGCGGTATGCGCGAAGCCGCGCCCCGATGGCCTCGAAATCGATCCCGCCCGGCGCAATGGCGCGATATTCCATGACTGTCTCATTTACTAGATTGAATTCACTATAGCATGAGACGTCTCGATTCGAAGTGCCGGCCACGAACCACTGAGTGTTAACCCCTATGAACCCCCCAATCTTCTTGCAATCACGGGATCCGCAAGCTAGTCTAAAAAATAAGATTGATCGCTGCATCCGATTTCGACCGCCCCAAGGCAGGCAGGTCATTACCATTGCAGTGTTTTTTCAGGCACATACAGTCTAAAAATGGAGACAGCATGACTAGCCAACCACTCACTCAGCCGGTATCCGACGCCGAGGCCCCCACGTCTCCCTACGCATGGAAGGCTCTGGCAGGGTCTGCCATCGGCTACGCCATGGACGGATTCGACCTCCTGATCCTCGGCTTTATGCTGCCGACCATCAGCGCCGCGCTAGCGCTCGGCACCAGCCAGTCCGGCGCGCTCGTGACATGGACGCTGATCGGGGCGGTTGCGGGAGGCATCATCTTTGGCGCATTGAGCGATCGGTACGGGCGAGTTCGCGTGCTCACGTGGACCATCGTTCTGTTCGCTGTTTTCACGGGCATGTGTGCGTTTGCACAGGGATTCTGGGATCTGCTGGCCTACCGCACGATCGCCGGCGTCGGCCTCGGCGGCGAATTCGGCATCGGCATGGCGTTGGCCGCCGAAGCGTGGCCGGCAAGCAAGCGGGCGCGCGTGTCTTCCTACGTCGCACTGGGATGGCAATCGGGCGTGCTGATGGCGGCGTTGCTGACGCCCTTGCTACTTCCCGTAGTCGGCTGGCGCGGCATGTTTCTTATCGGCGTGATTCCTGCGCTGGTCGCGTGGTTCATCCGAAACCGCCTGCATGAGCCCGAAGTCTTCGTGCGCAGCAGCCGTACGAAAAAAATGCCCAACGCCTTCAGGCTATTGGTCGCCGACGGCAAGACTACCCGCACCAGCCTTGGCATCGTCATCCTCTGCTCGGTCCAGAACTTCGGCTACTACGGCATCATGATCTGGCTGCCGACCTACCTGTCCAAGACCCTGGGCTTCTCGCTGACCAAGTCTGCCATGTGGACCTCGGTGACGATTGTCGGAATGATGCTCGGCGTCATCGCCTTTGGTCACCTTGCCGACCGCATCGGCCGTAAGCCGACGTTCCTCATTTTCCAGGCCGGCGCGGTAGCAATGGTGCTCTACTACGCCAGGCTGTCGGACCCGATGACGATGCTTTGGGCCGGTGCGGTTATGGGCATGTTCGTCAATGGCATGATCGGCGGCTACGGTGCGCTGATTTCCGAAGCCTATCCCACGGCCGCCCGTGCCACGGCACAGAACGTCCTTTTCAATATCGGACGCGCAGTCGGCGGACTGGGGCCCATCGTCGTGGGCGCCATCGCGGCGACCTACTCCTTCCAACTGGCGATCGCCCTGCTCGCCAGCATCTATGTCCTTGACATGATCGCCACGATCTTCCTGATCCCGGAGCTGAAGGGCGTCGAACTGGAATAGCGCCTGGGTCATCCAGGCGAACCACGACTGCGCCCGACGGCGCAGCGCATTTCTCAGGAGTCACCACCATGTGTGCCAACCTGTGTAGCGCGGAACCCGCAGCTACCGTAGCCTCCTATCGCTGTCAAATTGTCGAACACTACTGGGTCAACCAGCGATACAAGTACATCCGGCTCGAGTCCGATGCCCCTATCGCGCCTCTCACCCTTCCAGGCCAGTTCTATCAGCTCAACTGCCCCACCACCGCTGAAGAGCAGCCGTTCCTGCTGCGTCCCATGAGCGTGTACGGCGCGGGACCGGAGCCAGGGCGGATCGAGTTCCTTTACAACGTCACTGGTGTCGGGACACGTGCGCTGGCAATGCTGCCAGTCGACGCCCATATGGATATCGTTGGTCCCCTTGGCAATACCTTCACCTTCGCCCCGTCGTTCCGGCGCATCCTTGTTGTGGCCCGTGGCGTGGGGCTAGCCACCATGGCGCCCTTGGTCCGCCAGGCGGCCAATGCCGGCGTGGAGATCACGGCCGTCATGTCTGCGCGCACCTCGGGCGACCTGATGGACAAGCAGTTCCTGCGCGGGGCCGCCGCGGAAGTGCATGGCGTGTTCGACGCGGATGGCACGTCCTCCGTGGAAGCCGTTGAATCCCTGATCCGACGCCTGATCAATACGCAGCGGCCCGACGCCATCTATACCTGCGGATCGCATCGGCTGCTGATGCTCCTGCAACGCATATTGCAGGACCACCCGGACATCCATGGCGAAGTGGCAATGGAACAGCGCATGGCCTGTGGCATGGGCGTCTGCCTGTCCTGCGTCCGCCTGTTCGAGTGCGATGGCGACAAGCAATTCCTGCGGGTCTGCCGCGAGGGCCCCGTGTTCAAGATTCGTGAAGTCGTTGGGGAGGTGGAGTTTGGCTAATCTAAACGTCCGGGTTGGCGACCTGACGCTGCGCAACCCTGTCATGCCCGCATCGGGCTGTTTCGCGATCGAGTATCGCGAGGCCATGGACCTCAACCAGCTTGGGGCCCTCGTCATCAAAAGCGTGTCGCCGAAATCGCGGGCGGGGAATCCGACGCCACGCGTGGCGGAGACCTACAGTGGCATGCTCAACTCAATCGGCATTCCAAGCAAGGGATTTGACTACTACCGCAGGGAAGTACTGCCTCCCTACACGCGGTATGACACGCCAGTCATCGTTTCCATCTCCGCCGATACCGCCGAAGAGTTCGGCGCGGCCTGCGCAGAGATGTCCTTGCCGGAAGTCGCCGCGATCGAGGCCAACATCTCGTGCCCGAACCTCGAGGCCGACGGCATGGCGTTTGCCATGCTGCCCGAGACCACCTACAAGGCAGTGGCCGCGATCCGCCGAAGCACGAAACACCCATTCTGGGTCAAGCTGACGCCCAACGCCGGCGACATCGCTGCGGTGGCGCGGGCCGCGGAAGAGGCTGGTGCCGATGCGATCGTGATGGGAAACACCGTACTCGGTATGGCGATCGACATCCGCACGCGCAAGCCCAAGCTTGGCAATGTGATGGGCGGCCTGTCGGGCCCGGCCATCAAGCCGATCTCGCTGCGTATGGTCCACCAGTGCTATCGCGCCGTACGCATTCCCATCATCGGCTGCGGCGGCATACAGAGCGCCGAAGACGCGGTGGAGTTCATGCTGGCAGGCGCCTCGGCCGTTCAGGTGGGCACCGCATCGTTTCGCGATCCGGCCGCGATGCAGAAGATCATCGATGGCCTTCAGGCTTACTGCGACGAGACGGGCATTGCATCCATCTGTGACCTCACGGGCCGGGTCATCCTGGATCGCCAACTCAGCGATCGATGGCTGCGTTTCGCCCAACAATCAGGTTGAGCCATGGACATCCTGCATCTCAAGCCGCTGGCGGAACAGCTCTTTGCCGACATCGGCGCATTGTCCTTCGACGGCGTAGGCATCACGCGGGACAGCTACGGCGCCGGTGAATCGGCAGCCGCCGACTATCTTTGCGGATTCGCCGAACAGCATGGCCTGCGCGTCCATCGCGACAAGGCCGCGAACCTCGTGTTCACGCTGCCGGATGAAAACGACAGTACACCGGCGGCGTGGGTCGGTTCACACATGGATTCCGTCCCCCAGGGCGGCAATTTCGACGGTCTCGCGGGCATCGTGGCAGGGCTGCTGTGCCAGATCGCGCGCAGGAGCCAGGGCGCTGGCGAGGCCGTACCGCTCCGGGTGATCGCGTTTCGCGGCGAGGAAAGTGCGTGGTTCGGGAAGGCGTACATGGGATCGAGTGCCGCACTGGGCAAGCTGACCACCGACGATCTGACGCTCAAGCATCGCCACTCCGGCCAGACGCTTGCGGCGTGCATGGCGGCATCCGGCGCCGATATCGACGCCATTGCGGCTCAGCAGTCATGGTTCGATCGCGACCGCGCCGTGGCCTATCTGGAACTGCATATCGAACAGGGGCCGGTGATGGTAGCGCGCAAGCTTCCCCTTGCGGTGGTGCCTGGTATTCGCGGCAACGTGCGCCACAACCACATCACCTGTATCGGAGAGCCCGGCCATTCCGGAGCCGTGCCCCGGTGGTTGCGCAAGGACGCCATGTTCGCGGTGGCCGACCTGATCGCTCGCCTTGACGAGCACTGGAAGGTCTTGCTGGAACGCGGCAGCGATCTTGTTGTGACTACGGGCATGGTCTCCACAGACGCCGTCGAACACTCCATCTCGCGGATTCCCGGCAAGGTCGACTTCAGCTTCGAAGCGCGCAGCAAGAGCATGGACACGCTGGAAGGCTTCTATCAACTGCTCCGCACGGAATGCAAGGCCATCAGCCGCGATCGCGGCGTCCGCTTCGAGTTCGACCGCCGCATCGAATCCGCGCCGGCGACGATGGATGCCGGTCTGTCTCGCCTGCTACGTGACGCATGCGCCAACGCGGACCTGCCGGTGGAGATGGTTCCCAGCGGGGCCGGGCACGATGCGTCGCTGTTCGCCAATGCCGGCGTTCCCACGGCGATGCTGTTCGTCCGGAACGAGCACGGCTCCCACAACCCGGACGAGGCCATGGACCTGGACGATTTCATGCTCGGCACCAAGGTCCTGTACCAGGCACTTCAGGACATCGGGCGAGGAAAAATTCATGACCGTTAGCACCTTGACCATCCGCCGCCCCGACGACTGGCACCTGCACCTGCGCGATGGCGACATGTTGCGTGCCGTGCTGCCGGCGTCCGCCAGCCAGTACGGCCGCGCAATCGTGATGCCCAACCTCCGGACGCCGGTTACAACTGCCGAGGCTGCCGTGGCCTATCGTGAACGTATCGAAAGCGCTTTGCCACGGAATGCCGCGTTCAGACCGATGATGACCTGCTATCTCTGCGACACCACGGATCCCGCCGAAGTTCGCGCCGGCTTCGATGGCGGTGCGTTCGCCGCGGCCAAGCTGTATCCGGCGGGCGCCACGACGCACGCGGAGTATGGCGTAACCTCGGTCGACCGCATTGCCGGCGTGCTCGCCGTCATGCAGGAGATTGGCATGCCGCTGCTGGTGCATGGCGAGAGCACGGACCCGACTGTGGACGTTTTCGACCGCGAAGCAAACTTCTTGCGAACAACATTGACGCAAATCCTCGCCAGCTATCCGCGTCTCAAGGTCGTGCTGGAGCACATCACGACCGAGGAAGCGGCCGACTTCGTCATGCGCGATGCAAGCGGCCGCTTGGCCGCCACCATTACGCCGCAGCACCTGATGTTCAACCGCAATGCCATGTTCTCGGGCGGCATCCGCCCGCACTACTACTGCCTGCCGGTGCTCAAGCGCGAGCATCACCGGCAGGCGCTGCGCCGCGCGGCAACTTCCGGCTCCCCGGCCTTCTTCCTCGGCACCGACTCGGCACCGCATGACACGGGCGCCAAGGAGTCCGCCTGCGGTTGCGCCGGCATCTTCAGTGCACCCGTCGCCTTGCAGGCTTACCTGACGGTGTTCGAGGAAGAGCGGGCACTGCATCGCTTCGAAGCCTTTGCGAGCGAGAACGGCGCGAACTTCTATGGCGTTCCGCCGAACCGGCAAACAATGACCTTCCACCGTACCCCAATGCAGGTAACCGGTCACATCGACCTGCCTGACGGCCGCCGTCTCCAGCCGTTCCTCGCCGGGGAAACGCTGCCCTGGTCGCTCGCCAGCTTCTCACAGGAGATCGCATCATGACCACCACCTATCGCACCGAATCCGACCTGCTGGGCGAACGCCAGGTGCCCGCCGACGCCTATTACGGCGTGCATACCCTACGGGCCTGGGAAAATTTCCAGATCACCGGCACGCCCATTTCGACGTGGCCGGAACTCATCATGGCGCTGGCGTCCGTCAAGCAGGCCGCCGCTGAGGCCAACGCCGAACTGGGGCTGCTGCCCGCCACATTGCGCGACGCCATCACTGCCGCCTGTCATGACGTGCGGGATGGGCGCCTGCACGATCAGTTCATCGTCGATACGATCCAGGGCGGCGCCGGCACCTCCACCAACATGAATGCCAACGAGGTGATCTGCAACCGCGCGCTCGAGCACATGGGGCATCAGAAGGGCGAGTACACCTACCTGCACCCGAACGAACACGTGAACATGGCGCAGAGCACCAACGACGTCTATCCCACGGCATTGCGGATTGCCACGTGCTTTGCGATAGAACACCTGCTCGAAGCGATGGAAGTGCTGCGCACCTCCTTCGACCGGAAGGCCACCGAGTTCGCGGGCCTGATGAAGCTGGGCCGTACCCAGCTCCAGGATGCGGTCCCCATGACGCTCGGACAGGAATTCTCCACCTATGCGGTAATGCTGGAAGAAGACATGGCGCGGCTGCGCGAGACAGCCTCGCTAATTCGCGAGATCAACCTCGGCGCCACGGCCATCGGCACCGGCATCACGGCCCATCCCGACTATGCAGCGAAGGCGCTCGCCGCGTTGCGGCGCATCACAGGGCTTGACCTGGCGCTAGCTCCCAATTTGGTGGAAGCCACGCAGGACTGCGGCGCTTTCGTTCAGATTTCCGGCGTGCTCAAGCGCATTGCAGTCAAGCTCTCGAAAACCTGCAACGACCTGCGCTTGCTGTCGAGTGGTCCGCGCGCGGGGTTCGGCGAGATCAACCTGCCGCCGATGCAGGCCGGCTCGTCAATCATGCCCGGCAAGGTCAATCCCGTCATTCCGGAGGTCGTCAACCAGATCGCCTTCGAAGTATTCGGCAACGACACCACGATCACGTTTGCCGCCGAGGCCGGCCAGTTGCAACTCAACGCATTCGAACCCGTGATTGCCACCAGCCTGTTCCGCAGCTTCCTGCATCTGACCAATGGCTGCCACACGTTGGCGCACAAGTGTGTGAACGGCATCACCGCCAACCCGGAGCGGCTTCGCGAGACCATCGAACGGTCCATCGCGCTGGTAACGGCGCTTAATCCGGTGATCGGCTACAAAAACGCGACCTCCGTCGCCTCCCAGGCGTTTGCGGAAGGCAAGACCATTCGCGAAGTGGTCCTGGCACGCGGCCTGATGACCGCCGAGGCGCTGGAAGAGGCGCTGCGGCCCGAAGCCCTGATCCGGCCCCGTGCCGACATGGGCAGCAAACACTGATCGAGGACCTCATGTCAAGGAACCGCACCGAACTCACCCTTCAAACATCCGTCGGCCAGGCGCTGCTCGATGCAGGCTGCATTCGCTTCCGAAGCGACGAACCGTTTCGCTTGCCATCAGGTTGGGCCAGTCCGGTGTATATCGTTATTGGTCAACAGCCTCCAGACGTACGCCGAAAGTAAGCTCCTGAATGGAAACCGCCAACTTATGGGCGCTGCATGATGGGGCCCACATGCAGCGACGACAACTCTTCTGACAGCCGTCTACATTGGAGGGAGCGCGGAGTCCTTCGGCTCCTTGGGAGACGCACCTTCATCTACTAAGAAGCGTTAGACAGCATGAGCGATGGGATCGACGTGGCACCCAAGGTCGGCGAGACGTTTGAGCAGGCGTCGAATTGTTTTCTCGGCATGATGGCGGTCGAAGT
>NZ_CAJPUY010000018.1 GCF_905397275.1 Cupriavidus yeoncheonensis
TGGAAGCTGGATCCAGTGGTCTACCTGAACCCCGAGCGGGCTGAGCTGGCGCCTAAGGAGTACCGGAAAGCGGCATAGCGGCGGACGCGACAACTACCTTGACACACACCGCTCGGACAGAAAGTGACTCGCCGGCTACGCCGGCGAAACGGGGGCGCCGGCCAAGAACGACGCGCCAATCAAAACCCTGCCGGCTACGCCGGCGAAACAGCAGCGTCTGCCAAGAACGACCCACCAATCAAAACCCTGGCGAAACAGCGGCGCCACCATGCAGGACAACCTAACCACACCCCAACAACGAATCCAGCCGACAAACAAACAACCCCTTATGACAACAAAGCTGACCCCTCCCATGTGGGACCAGCTGTTCCAGCAACACGCCCGCTCCGGCCTGAGCCTGCAAGGCAAGATCCGCCAGATGCTGGTCTCCGCGATCCTGGACGAACAGCTCCCGCTGGGCATCCCGCTGCCGAGCAGCCGCGAGATGTCCGCGCAGCTGCGCGTGGCCCGCAATACGGTGGTACTGGCCTACCAGCAGCTCGTGGACGAGGGCTATCTGATCTCTCGCGAACGCAGCGGCTATTTCGTCAACCCCGAAATCCTAGGTGCGCGCGTGAGCGGTGTCGCTTCGCTGCGCGGCACGCCGGCCCCCGACACGCATGGCAGCGCGCGCCCGGACTGGGACCGCCGCTTCGTCTTCCGCCCGACCCACCAGCGCAATATCGTCAAGCGCCATAACTGGCGCGATTACCCGTACCCGTTCATCTACGGCCAGTACGACCCGGTGCTGTTCCCCACCGCCGACTGGCGCGAGTGCTGCCTGAAGGCGCTGAGCGTGCTCGATATCCACGAGTGGGCGCAGGACATGATCGTGCGCGACGACGAGTCGCTGGTGCAGCAGATCCGCACGCGCGTGCTGCCACGCCGCGGTGTATGGGCCGGCGCCGACGAGATCGTGATCACCGTGGGCGCGCAGCAGGCCCTCTACCTGCTGTCCGACCTGCTGGCCAGCCCCGATACGCCCGTCGGCATCGAAGAGCCAGGCTACCCCGATGCGCGCAATATCTTCGGCCGCCATACCTCGAAGCTGATCCCGCTGCCCATCGATGCCGAAGGGGTGATCCCGTCCGATGCGCTGCACGCTTGCGACTACGTCTACGTCACGCCCAGCCACCAGTGCCCCACCACGGTCACCATGCCGCTGGCGCGCCGGCAGGCCCTGCTGCGGCAGGCGGAAGAAGCGGACTTCGTGCTGATCGAGGATGACTACGAAAGCGAGAGCCGCTTCGAGGGCGATCCGACGCCCACGCTGAAGAGCCTGGACCGCAACAACCGCGTGATCTATGTGGGCAGCCTGTCGAAGAGCCTGGCGCCGGGGCTGCGCATCGGATACATCGTCGGCCCCGCCGAGCTGATCGCCGAGCTGCGCGGCGCCCGCCGGCTGATGCTGCGCCACCCGTCCGCCTACATCCAGCGCGCATTTTCGCTGTTCCTTTCGCTGGGCCACTATGACGCGCACTTGCGCCGGCTGTCCGCCGCGCACCGGGCGCGCGCCGAAACGGTGCTGGCGGCGCTGGCCGCCCACATGCCGGAGTTTCGCCCCGTGCCCATTGCCGGCGGCGCCTCGTGCTGGATCGAAGGCCCGCCCTGGCTGGACGCCGATGCGCTGGCACGCCTGGCCGAACTGCAGGGCGTGCTGATCGAGCCGGGCAGCGTGTTCTTCATGAGCGAGCCCGCGCCGCGCAATGGCTTCCGGCTCGGCTATTCGTCGATCGCGCCGGAGCGTATCGAGCCCGGCATCCGGGTGCTGGCCAGCGTGGCGCGCGAACTGCACGCCAGCCTCCCCGCGCGGGGCGCATCGGCCGCCTGAGCCGGCGTTCCACCCGACGTCGGGCACAAGGGCTGCTGCCCGGCCGTAGCGGCGGGCAGCAGCCCTTTGTGCATATTCGTGCCGTCACAGGCGAGGCCCGCGCGTGCATCCGGCGTGCGGCGATCGCTGGCCCAAGCGATTCCCGCCAACTGGTCCTACAGCGCAACGCGCGCTCTCCCTATCCTCAAGTCATGGCCGATGCGCGGTCCCCGCCGCCGCATCGTCACGCGATACCAAGGAGACGCAAATGAGCAAGCCCAGCAACAACCCGGTCGGCACCGACCTCCTGCAAGCCTTCAACGACGCCTGGAACCGCCACGACATCGACGCGCTGATGGGCTTCATGGCCGACGACTGCGCCTTCCACGGCGTCGCCGGCGGCGAACTGCTCGGGCGCAGCTTCGTCGGCCGCGACGCCGTGCGCGAAGGCTTCGTGCTGGCCTGGCAGACCTTTCCCGATGCCTCGTGGACCGAGGGCGAGCACTTCGTATCCGGCGACCGCGGCGTGAGCGAATCGACCTTCCGCGGCACCCGTGCCGACGGCGCGCGCATCGAGGCACGCATGGTCGACGTGTTCACGTTCCGCGACGGCAAGATCGCGGTGAAGAACGCCTACCGCAAGGATCGTCCGCCGGTAAGCAAGGCCGCCTGAGCACCGGAGACGCGCCATGGAAGCTGTAGCCACCCGCAACATCCTGAACGGCGGCAATGCCACCGCGCCGTCGCGGCCGTACGACCCCGCCTACGACCCGCTGCACACGCCCACGCCGGGCCAGGGCCGCGAATACGCGCCGACCTACTGGATCGGCACCGCCGGCGAGCCGCCTGCCGACGATGGCCCGATCACGCACGATATCGACGTGGACGTCGCCATCATCGGCTCGGGCTTCACCGGGCTGACCAGCGCCATCTTCCTGGCGCAGGAACACGGCATCAAGGCCGTCGTGCTCGAAGCCAACCGCGTGAGCTGGGGTTGCAGCACGCGCAATGGCGGCCAGGCGCAGTGCGCCTCGGGCCGCCTCAAGCGCTCGCAATGGATCCAGCGCTACGGCCTGGACACGGCGCTGCGACTGCACGAAGAAGTCTGCGCCGGCATGCAGACCTTCAAGGACCTGATCCGCGATATCGACTGCGATCCGCAGCCGGGCGGCCACCTGTATATCGCCCACCGCGACAAGGCCATGCCCGCGCTGGAGAAGGAAGCGAAGATCCTGCGCGAGGTCTTCAGGTACGACGCGCGCATCTTCGACGCCGACACCGTGCGGCGCGAATACGTCGACGACAAGGAAGCCGCGGGCGCCATGCATGAACCCGAAGGCATCGGCATCCATGCCGGCAAGCTTGCCTTCGGCTACCTGCGCCGCGCGCGCGAGCTGGGCGTCAAGGTGCATCCATCCAGCCCCGTGACCGGCTGGGAGACCCGCAATGGCGTCCACTACCTGCGCACGCCCGGCGGCATCGTACGCGCCCGCGCGGTTGGCGTGGCGACGGGCGGCTACACTTCGCAGTCCCTGCATCCGCAGCTGAAGAACCGGCTGTTCCCGATCCTGTCGAACTCCATCGTCACGCGCGTGCTGACGCCGGACGAGATCGACGCGTGCAACTTCCGCACGACCCAGGTCATCACCGACACCCGCATCCTGCGCCACTACTACCGCCTGATGCCCGATGGCCGCCTGCAGATCGGCAGCCGCAGCGCCATTACCGGCAGCGATGCGCCGCAAGACCAGTACCGCCAGAAGCTGGTCAACGACATGTACCGCAAATTCCCGGCGCTGCGCGGCATCCAGATCGACTACTCATGGTGGGGCTGGGTCGACGTCAGCCACGACATGATGCCCCGCATCACACAGCCGGATCCCGCGCAGTCGATCTACTACGCGATGGGCTATGGCGGCAACGGCGTGATGTATTCCGCGCAGGCCGGCAAGCGGCTGGCGGCGCTGATCGCCGGGAAAGGCGCGTCGCTGCCGGCGCTGCCGATCTTCAGCTCGGCGCTGCCGTTCCCGAACGTACGCGAAATGGTGGAATCCCAGGCCTTTGCCCCGTTCCGCCGCCTGGGCCAGCGCTTCCTGTACCACTGGTATCACCTGAAGGACGAAGTCATCTGAGCGGAGCCAGTAGCGTGTCAGCGGCGGGATATGCTGCAATGCAGCGTCCCGCCGCCTGGCTCCGGTGTGACGGACGACAGACACCTTTGTCTGTTGCCACCCCTTCGGCGCCCGCGCGCATATGGTGCTTCCGGCAATTTTCGCCAATAATGGCCTGACTGCCATTGCCGGACGAGAGCTGCCATGCACTACAGTCCCGACGCAATTCGTACCATCGCCCTGCTCGGCCATGCGGGGTGCGGCAAGACCTCGCTGGCCGAGGCGCTGCTGCACCGTGGAGGCGCGCTGCATGCCCCCGGCAGCGTCGAGCGGGGCTCCACGGTCAGCGACTTTGATCCGCTCGAGCGCAAGTTCCACCACTCCCTCACTTCCGCAGTCCTGCACGTCGATTTCCGCAACACCCGCATCTACCTGCTCGACACCCCGGGCTACCCCGATTTTTCCGGCCAGGCCATCAGCGCCCTGCCCGCGGTGGAAACCGCGGCCATCGTGATCAATGCGCAGACCGGGATCGAGATGACCACCCGGCGCGCCATGGCCTGGGCGCAGGCGCGCAAGCTGTGCCGGATGATCATCGTCAACGGCATCGATGGCGAGAAGGTCAACCTGCCGGCGCTGCTGGCCGACATCCAGGAAGCCTTCGGCAAGGAATGCCTGCCGATCAACCTGCCGGCCGCGAGTGGCAGCCAGGTGGTGGACTGCTTCTTCAACCCCGCCGGGGAATCGGACTTCCTGAGCGTGCCGGCCGCGCATGACGCGCTGGTGGACCAGGTGATCGAGATCGATCCCGAGCTGATGGAGCTTTACCTCGAGCAAGGCGAAGCCATCCAGCCCGAGCAGTTGCATGCGCCGTTCGAGCGCGCGCTGCGCGAAGGCCACCTGGTGCCGATCTGCTTCACCTCCGCCGCCACCGGCGCGGGCGTGCCCGAGCTGCTGGACGCCTTTGTGCGGCTGCTGCCGAACCCGACCGAAGGTAACCCGCCGATGTTCTACCGCAGCGTCGGCGAAGGCAGCGACGGCGCCGAGCGCAAGAAGGAAGTGCGTGCCGAACCGGTGCCCGACAAGCACGTGCTGGCCCACGTGTTCAAGATCGTGATGGATCCCTACGTCGGCAAGATGGCCGTGTTCCGCATCCACCAGGGCACGGTCACGCGCGACAGCCAGCTCTATATCGGCGATGCGCGCCAGCCGTTCAAGGTGGCGCACCTGCTGCTGCTGCAAGGCAAGGAACACGAGGAGGTGCCGCGCGCCGGGCCGGGCGATATCTGCGCGGTCGCCAAGATCGACGAGATCGGCTTTGATGCCGTGCTGCATGACGCCACCGAGGACGGCAACATCCACCTGATCCCGCTGGAATTCCCGACGCCGATCTATGGCCTGGCCATTGAACCGGCCCGCCGCGGCAACGAACAGCGCATGGCCGAAGTCCTGCACAAGCTGGCCGCGGAAGACCCGTGCCTGCGCATCGAGCACCCGGCCGGCACCAACGAGACCGTGCTGCTGGGACTGGGCGAATTCCACCTGCGTTGCGTACTGGAACGGCTGACCGATCAGTACAAGCTGGAGGTGGTCACGCGGCCGCCGCGCATCGCGTATCGCGAGACCATCGGCGGCTCGGCCGAAGGCCATCATCGCCACAAGAAGCAGACCGGCGGCGCCGGTCAGTTCGGCGAGGTGATGCTGCGCGTGGATCCGCTGCCGCGCGGCGAAGGCTTCGAGTTCGTCGACGCGGTCAAGGGCGGTGCCATTCCCGGCCAGTTCATTCCGGCCGTGGAAAAAGGCATCCGCCAGGCGCTGGAAAGCGGGCCGCTGGCCGGCTTCCCGATGCAGGACGTGCGCGTCACCGTGCTGGACGGCAAGAGCCATCCCGTGGATTCCAAGGAAGTGGCGTTTGCCGCCGCCGGGCGCAAGGCGTTCATCGACGCGGTGCTCAAGGCCAGGCCCAGCGTGCTGGAACCGGTGGTCGACATCGAGGTGATGATGCCGGACACCTCCATGGGCGACGTGATCGGTGACCTCTCGGCCAAGCGCGGCCAGGTGCATGGCACGCGTACGGGTGCCGCCAACTCGGTGATCGTGGCCGGCAAGGTGCCGCTGTCGGAGCTCAACGACTACCAGTCGCGCCTGAACAGCCTGACCGGTGGCCATGGCAGCTACACCATCCAGTTCAGCCACTACGAGGGCGTGCCGCCCGGCCAGCAGGAGAAAATGGCGGCCAGGCACAAGGCGCAGGCCGACAATGGCGGCGGCTGACTGCGACTGACCACGATAGCGTGCGCAGTGGGCGGCCCGCGGCCTTCGCGCGGCCCGCCTTGCCGCGCGGACATAGTAGACGATAGCGAACGATAGCGGGCGCCGTTTTCCCCGACTGCTGCCCCGATCATGGACAAGGCCCGTGTCCTGACCCTCTTCCTTGGCGTGGTGCGCGCCGGCAGCTTCCGCAGCGCCGCCGTCGAGGCAGGCGTGACGCCCCAGGCAGTCAGCAAGGCCGTGCGCACGCTCGAAGCGGAGCTTGGCGTCAGGCTCCTGCACCGGACCACGCGCAAGCTCAGCCTGACCACCGAGGGCGCCCGGCTGTTCGAGCTGGCCGCGCCGGGCATGCGATTGCTCGACGAAGCGCTCGAGCAGGTGCGCAGCAGCCTGAGCGAGGACGATGGCCTGATCCGCGTCACCGCGCCACCATCGGTCGGCAGCCGCGTGCTGGTGCCGCTGATCCGCGCGTTCCGCGAGAACTGGCCGGGCATCACCTTCGACGTGGTGCTGAGCGACCTCTTCACCGACCTCGTCGAAGCGCAGATCGATATCGGCTTGCGCGCGGGCACCAGTCCCGCGCAGAACCTCGTGGCGCGGCGGCTGTGCGACCTGCCCCTGGTCATCTGTGCAGCGCCCGCCTACCTCGCCAGGCACGGAGAACCAGCGACGCTGGAAGCGCTGCGGCGTCACCCGTGCACGGGTTTCCGGCGGCCGGTGACCGGCCGCATGGTGCCGTGGGAACTGCAGGTGGAGGGCAATCTCGTGTACGAGGAGATGCCTGCCGTGGCCACGTTCAATGATGTCGAGACCGAAGTCGAAGCGGTACGCGCAGGCATCGGCATCGGCCAGCTCGGGGCGTACATGGTCCACGCGGACCTGCTCGCGGGCCGGCTCAAGGCCATCCTGCCGGGGCTCAGCGCCAGCAACGTGGGCCTGTACCTCTACTATCCGCGGCGCAGCCAGATGCCGGCTCGCGTGCGACGCTTCATCGATTTCGTGGTCGAAGCCAGCCGGGGCTCGGAAGATGCGCTGGTGCGGCTGGCCGGCGCCGCCTCGACGGCATCCTGACATCCAATAATCTTAGACATCGAATAATTGTTGACACCGCTCCTGTAAGTGCTAGGATTGCGCCATGTACTTCGATATCTAAGATATTTCGGGTACGACAACCGACCACTCAGGAGCGACACATGTACGACATTTTCTCCACCGACAAGCTGATCGATCTCTGGCTGACCGAGGACATCGGCATCTGCGACCTGACGGTCCAGACCATGATCGAACCGGGCGAGACGGGCACGTTCTGCATGAACGCGCGCGAGCCGATGATCATCGCGGGCATCGACGTGGCCGCGCGCATTTTTGCGCGCTATGACCCGACCCTTTCCATCGACGTGCGTGTGGCCGATGGCGACAAGGTGGGCAAAGGCGCGGTGCTGCTGAACGTCAGCGGCAATGCGCGCAGTGTGCTGACCGCTGAGCGCACGGCGCTCAACATCATGCAGCGGCTGTGCGGCATCGCCAACCTCACGTCAAGGTATGTCGAGGAAATCGCGCACACCAGGGCGCGCCTGATCGATAGCCGCAAGACGACGCCCGGCTTGCGCGCACTGGAAAAGCACGCCGTTACCTGTGGCGGGGGGCTGAACCACCGCCTGAGCCTCGACAACGGCGTGATGGTCAAGGACAACCATATTGCCGTGTGCGGCAGCATTGCCGCCGCCGTGGAGCGCGTGCGCAGGAAGTTGCCGGTACTGACCAAGCTCGAGGTCGAGTGCGATCGCCTTGACCAGGTGCGCGAGGCACTGGACGCCGGCGTGGATGTGATCATGCTCGACAACATGTCGTTGCCCGACATGAAGGAAGCCGTCCAGATCGTCAACGGTCGGACCAAGGTCGAGGCTTCGGGCGGCATCCGCCTGGAAACGATCCGCGCGGTGGCGGAAACCGGCGTCGACTACATCTCGACCAGCAAGATCACGCAATCGGCGCCCGCCGTCGACATCGGGCTCGACGACGCCTGATCTTCGTCTGAATCTTCCCCTGAATCTCGCCTGAAAACGCTCCTCGTCTACCCGAGGGCACTTCTCCCTCGCCGGCCCGGTCCGGCGAGGGACTTTTTGCCTTCCGGCGTCAGATATCCGCCAGCAGGCGCCCGACTTCCTGCGTCGATGGCATCCTGCGGCCGCTTTCCGCCAGCGCGGCCTCGTCGGCCACCAGCTTCTCGGCAATCGAGATCAGCACGCGGCGCGTGGTCAGGACATCCTCTTCCGTCACGCCTTCCACGCTGATCGCATTGACCTCCTCGGCCAGCGGCTCGAGTTTGCGCCTGAGCGCGCGACCGGCCTTGCTCAGGAACACGTGCACCTTCTTCTTGTTGCCCGGCAGGTGCATCCTCTCCACATAGCCGAGCGCTTCCAGCGCCTTGACGGCCGCGAAGGTGGTGGGCTCGGTCACGCCGGCGCGCTCGCTCAACTCGCGCTGCGACATGCCGTCATGGCGCCACAGGATCCGCAGGATGGTCCAGTGTCCGTACGACACGGAATGCTGGGCAAGCCGCAGCTGCAACGAGCGGATATAGGCGCGCGCGGCGTCCTTGACCAGGTGCGCAAGGCGCTCTTCGTCGACTTCGTCGGGCGGCGTGATCGTGACCGGGGATTCCTGCTTTTTCGTGGCCATAGTAATGACATAGGGAAGCTGTGCGAGCCGTTCCTGCGGCAAGCGCCAGGAGCGGGACGGTGCACATGATAGCGCTTCCCGCACGCCTCCATCGCTTCGCGCGCGACTTGATCCGGTTCGCGCCATGTAGCAATCACTACATCAGTGCGGCATGCGCGACGTCGATGCATGCCGCACCGTCACCGCGCATTGCCGATCCCGGTGTTTTCCCCTAGAAGTCCGCAAATGCCGCGTACACACTCGGTTTGCGGGAGCTGGCCCACTGTTTGCATTTACTTAGACATCGAACTTATCTTGACACCACCCGACCCGGTGCTAGCATACGAAAATATCTTCGACGTCTAAGGTAATCATGAAAGAGACCGGCACGTTCTTCCTTGTGGTGGGCCCCAGCGGCGCGGGCAAGGATTCCCTCATCGATGGTGCGCGCGCCGCGCTCGACAGCAGCGAATACGTCTTCGCGCGGCGCGTCATCACGCGTCCGAGCGGATCGCCCGGCGAAGACCACGAAGGCGTTGCCGAGGCCGAGTTCACCGAACGCGAACGCAACGGCGAATTCCTGGTGACCTGGAACGCGCACGGGTTGCGCTACGGGCTGCCCCAGTGGCTGGTCGGACTGCTGGAGGCCGGGAAACACGTGGTCGCCAACGGTTCGCGCGGCGTGATCGCCATGCTGGCGCGGCAACTGCCCCGCTTCGTCGTGGTGAACGTGACCGCGCCGCACGAAGTGCTCGCGCAGCGGATCGCCGCGCGGGGGCGCGAATCGGGCGATGAGGTGCTGCGCCGCGTGGCGCGCCAGGCTGCGCCGATGCCTGACGGCGTCCGGTGCGTCACGGTATCGAACGACAGCACGCTGGATCTGGGCGTGGCGCGCTTCACCGATGCCTTGAAGCACGGCGCCGGTTCCGTCGCGCAGCCCGCGAGCCGGCGCCACCTGGCGGCCAAGCTGGACGGCCAGTCACTGGACGAAGGCGCCTACGAAGCCATCCTGCGCGATGCCATTGCCGGCCGCTACACCGAGCAGGAACTCACGGCCTTTCTGACGGCCGCCACGCGCTCGCTCGACGACGGCGAGGTGGTCGCGCTGGCCCGCGCGCGCACCCGCTTTACCCCGCGCATCGCATGGAACGAACCGATCGTCGTGGACAAGCATTCCATGGGCGGCGTACCGGGCAGCCGCATCACGCTGATCGTGGTGCCGATCGTCGCCGCTTACGGGCTGGCGATGCCGAAGACTTCCTCCCGCGCGATCACGTCGGCAGCCGGCACGGCGGATGCCATGGAGACCATTGCGCGCGTGGACCTGACCCATGACGACGTGCGCCGCTGCGTGGCCGAGGCCCGCGCATGCATTGCCTGGAACGGACGCATGAACCATTCGGTCATCGACGACGTGATGAACGCCATCACGCGGCCGCTCGGCCTCGATTCGCGCCGCTGGGCGGTGGCCTCCATCCTGTCGAAGAAGGCAACCGCCGGCGCCACCCACGTCATCGTCGATATTCCGTACGGCCCCCAGACCAAGCTGTCCACACGCGCCGATGCGCAGGCGCTCGCGTCATTGTTCGAGGAGGTCGGCAAGGGGCTTGGCCTGCACGTCCGCGCATGCGTCACGGACGGGACCCGGCCGATCGGCCGCGGCATCGGCCCCGCGCTCGAAGTCCGCGATGTCCGGCTGGTGCTGGACAACCACCCCGACGCCCCCGCGGACCTGCGCGAAAAGGCCTTGCGTTTCGCGGGCGAGATCATCGCCTTCGATCCGCGGGTGGAGTCCCCGGCGCAAGGCATGCGTATTGCCACGACGCTACTCGACGACGGCAATGCCAGGGCCGCATTCGACCGGATTGCCGCCGCGCAGGGCATCCGCCCCGATCCGGTGGCGCCGGGTCCGCATACCCATCTCGCCATCGCGTCCGTTGCCGGCCGTGTCGGCGCCATCAACGGCTGGCAGATCTCCGGCATCGCGCGGACGGCGGGCGCGCCGCGTCGCGCGGGCGCGGGCATCGACCTGCTGTGCACGATCGGCGAGTCCGTCGCGGCGGGCGAGCCGCTGTACCGCATCCATGCCGAGAGCGCCGAAGAACTCGCCGCGGCCGTCGCCATGACGCGGCCGGCCGGCGAATGCCCGGGCGCGGTGCGCGTTGATCCCGATTGACCTGGCTTTCCCTTTCCCCCACCCTAGCCGACGAGGCATACATACCAATGAGACCCCTATCCGTCGTCCGTAGTCTGGCATCGCTGCTGTTTGTCGCCGGCAGCCTGGGCACCCTGCCCGGGCGGGCCGAAGCCAACATTGCAAGCACATTTCCCCAAAAACCGATCCGCATGGTCGTCACATTCCCGGCCGGCGGCGGCACGGATGCGCTGGCGCGGCTGATCGGCAACGACATCAGCAAGAGCCTGGGACAGCCCGTTGTGGTCGACAACCGACCTGGCGCCAGCGGCAACATCGGCGCGGAGTTTGTCGCCAAGAGCCCGGCCGATGGCTACACGCTGCTGATCGTCAACAGCAGCTTTGCCATCAATCCCGGCGTCTTCAAGAAGCTGCAGTTCGACCCGAAGAACGACTTCAGCGCGGTCATCACCTTTGCGTCGGTCCCGTCGGTCATCGCCGTGCCGCAGAACTCCGGCATCCACACCTTCAAGGACCTGCTGGCCGCCGGCAGGAGCGCCACGCCGCCAAGCTATGCCTCGTGCGGCAATGGCACGCCACAACACCTGGCTGGCGAGCTGCTCAAGATGTCGTCGAAGATCGACATGCTGCACGTGCCCTACAAGGGCTGTGCGCCTGCCATCGCCGACGTGCTGGGCGGGCAGGCGCAAGTCAGCATCAACACGCTGCCCAACACCGTTCCCTATCTCAAGAGCAACAAGCTGCGCGCGCTCGCCGTGACCTCGAAGGGCCGCTCGCCGCTGCTGCCTGACGTGCCCACGGTCAGCGAACTTGGCGTGGCCGGCTATGACGTGGACCAGTGGTTCGGCATCCTCGCACCCGCGAGCACGCCGCCCGAAATCGTGCAAAAGCTGAACGCGGAGATCGCCCGCGCCGTGGCCAAGCCCGAGATCAAGGCATCCCTGGCCCAGCTCGGCTTCGCTGCCACGACCAGCACCCCGGCCGAATTCCAGAAGCTGGTGAACAGTGATATCGATCGCTGGCAAAAGCTCGTGTCGAAGATCAACCTGAACCTCGACTGACACCGCCTGGGGCGTCCACCTGACGCCATCAGGACGCCATCAGGCAGCCCCGAACTTCCCGAAGACCCTCGTTGCCGCACGGGCGCTCGCCAGCCCTCGTGGGAGTGCGTTCGTCCCTGCCGCCTGCCCGGCAGCGGCATCCGATGCCGGCAACGTGCGCGCTGCGCGCGGATCTGAACCACACAAACCAGAAGACAGAAGATCAGAAGACCAATATGAAACTCACGCAAAGCAAGACCCTTCGAGGCATCGCAATGGCGGTGACGGCGCTGGCATGGACAGTCGCGGCGCAGGCACAGGGCTCGGTCACGCTCTACGGCGTCGCCGACGTCGGGGTCGAATTCCTCACGCATGCCGACACCGGCAACCACAGCCTGACGCGCATGGCCTCGGGCAACCTGTCGGGATCGCGCTGGGGCATGCGCGGCACCGAAGATCTCGGCGGCGGCCTGCAGGCCCTGTTCGTGCTCGAAAGCGGCTTCGACATCGATGCCGGCACCTCGGCACAGGGCGGGCGCCTGTTCGGACGCCAGGCATTCACCGGCCTGTCTTCGTCCTACGGCCGCGTGACGCTGGGCCATCAGAACAACATCCTCTACGACATCCTGATCAACTACGACGCCATGGCGGTGTCGCCGCGCTATTCGATCTTCATGATGGATGCGATGACGGCCGGGCGCTACGACAACACCGCCAAGTACACGGGCAAGTTCGGCGGCCTGACGGTCACGGGCCTCTACGCGTTCGCGCGCGGCACGTCGCTGGGCGGCGGCGCCCTTGCCAGCGAAATCCCCGGCGATCCCGGCAGCGACCGCGCGATGAGCGCCGGCGTCGAGTACAGCACCGGCAATATCGGCATGACCGTGATCTACGACGAGCAACAGGGCACGCGGGGCCTGGCCGGCCAGAGTTCGGCGCAACGCGATCGTCGCCTGGCCGTGGCCGCGACCTACACGTGGACGCAGGCCAAGGTGTTTGCCGGATATCGCTGGCTGAATGGCGATATCGGCGCCACCACGGCGCTACCCGCCCGGCGCGCCGACCTGTTCTGGATCGGCGCCAGCTACCAGCTCACGCCGGCCCTGACCATGAGCGGCGCGGGATACCTGCTGAACGACCGGCACGGCAACGGCGACGCATGGAGTGCTGCGCTGCTGCTCGACTATGCCTTCTCGAAACGCACCGACGTCTATGCGCAGGTTGCGTACATCAGCAACGACGACGGCGCGCGCATCGGCCTCAATGGGCCGTCGACGACGATCGGGGCTGCCGGCACGAACCAGTTCGGCGCGGTCGCGGGGGTCCGGCACAAGTTCTGAGCGCAGGCTCCGCAGCGGCCGCTTCAGCCCCCTTCCGGCAATCACGCCGGCAATCATGCGGGCAATCAGGCGGCCGTGATCCTGCAGATCTTCGACAGCATGTAGCCGACACCGGCAATCCGGTGCTCGTGCCGCGGCGCAAAGGCTTTCAGGTGCGCGACGACGCAGCGGTCGATGGCCTTGCAGGCGCCTTCGTCTTCAAAGCCGGGAAGGAACGAGATGGAAACGTCCGGCACCGGGTAGTCGAGCAGCCGCGCTTGCGCCATTCGCGTGTAGACGTTGCCCTCGCGGAACTCCACCGGGATATCCGTCCACTGCGGCAGGAATTTTGTGGTGCTGCTTGCCAGTTCCGCATCGGTGATGGTGTCCAGGTCGGCACGGGAAATCGAGTAGGTCATACGGGTTTCGTCCTTCTGAAACTTCGGGAACATCGGAATGCGGCGCAGGCGGGCCAGCCGCGGCGCCCCGTCGGCCATGACAAGACTAGCGCTTGCAGCAATCCGAGCCATGCAACGCGCGCCAACCACTTTGCAGTTCATGCCAGTGTCCTGAGGTCGTTCTGGCAGCCCTCCGGTGCCGGGTCCGCCGCACCGGCAGGTCCCGCCTTCCGGTCCGTCGCTTGAGATTTTCTCAATCGATCACGCCCGAAATATCGTTTGTACGGAACCGCGCCGGCGACAACCATTACGCACAAGGCCGCGCGCTCACCGATGCACGGCCAGCCGATATCCGACAACAGGAGACTGCCGTGCCAGACCTTCCCTACCCACTGTGGAACCCCGGCCCCGCGCCGCAACTGCTCGCCTCGCGCGATCGCGCCACCGGCGAGTACGTGTTCCCCGCCGTGCCCGATGACTCGCCGCTCGCCACGCGCCATGACGTGGCGCCCGTGGCCGGCACGGGATCGGTGTACAGCTTCACCGTGATCCATCCGGGCCCGAAGAGCGGATTGGCGCCTTATGCGCTCGGCTATGTGGATTTCCCTGGCCCGGTGCGCATCTTCGGACGCCTGCTGGGCACCGACCGCCCCACCATCGGGCAGCGCTACAGCGCGCAGCCGGACGCCGAATTCGGCTACGTCTTCCTGGCCGTGCCGGCCTGACTCCCACGAGGTAAGCAACGATGCAGGACATCTACATCCACGGCGGCGCCATGACGCCGTTTGGCCGCCACACCGGCGTGCTGGCGCCGGAACTGGCGCAGCAGGCCATCCTCCAGGCGCTGGACGACGCCGGCTTGCGGCCCGCCGACATCCAGGCCATCTACTGCGCCAATGTGCTGGGCGGCATGATCCTCGGCCAGCTCATCGTGCGCGACCTGGGCTTTGGCGGCATCCCGGTCTACAACGTCGAGAACGCTTGCGCGAGCGGCGCCACCGGCGTGCACCTGGCGCGGCATGCGCTGCTGGCCGGCCAGTACGACACGGTGCTGGTGTTCGGCATCGAGCAGCTCACCGCGCTTGGCGGCGGCACCATCCCGATGCAGCGCAATGACCACAAGACCGACCTCTATGCGAAGGCCGGCATGGTCCTGCCGGCGGTGTATGCGATGCGCGGTACGCGCTTCCTGCACGAGCGCGGCGCGAGCCGCGCCGACCTGGCCGAAGTGGCCGTAAAGAACCGCCACAACGGCTCGCTCAACCCGTTCGCGCAGCAGCGCACCGCCACCACCGTGGAAGAAGTGCTGGCCTCGCGCATGATCGCCGACCCGCTGACGCTGCTGCAATGCTGCCCTTCACAGGTCGATGGTGCGGCTGCGCTGGTGGTCGGCACAAAGCGCCCGGCACGCCACCGTCCGGTGAAAGTGCTGGCCTCGGTGGTCGTCTCCGGCCTCCGCGAACAGGCGGACGACGACATCCTCGACGCCGAGATCACCGCGCGTGCGGCGCGGCAGGCCTATGAACAGGCCGGGCTCGGCCCGGAAGACGTCGACGTGGTGGAACTGCACGACGCCTTCACCATCGCCGAGTTGCTGTACTACGAAGCGCTGGGCCTCGCCCCGCACGGCGAAGCCGTGGGTCTGCTGAAGTCGGGCGCCACGCGGCTTGGCGGCCGCGTGCCGGTCAACCCGAGCGGCGGCCTGCTGGCCAAGGGGCACCCGCTCGGCGCCACCGGCGTGGCGCAGATGGTGGAGATCCTGTGGCACCTGCAGGAGCGCGCCGGCGCACGGCAGGTTGCCAACGCCCGCGTCGGACTGACGCAATGTACCGGCGGCGGTATTGCGGGCGTGGACCACGCCGCGTCCTCGGTTCACCTGCTGGGAGTGTGAGATGGGCACGCAAGACTTTGACCCCACCCACGTCGCCGTGGTCACCGGCGCGGCGCGCGGCATCGGCCTCGGCATTGCGACGCATTTGGCGCGCAGCGGCCTGACCGTCGCGCTGCTGGACCGCGACGCGGCCACGCTCGGCGACGCCGTCTCCGCACTGGCCGTCGAAGGCCTGAAAGTCATGGGCGCGGCAGCCGACCTGACCGACTCCGCCGCCGTCAACGAGGCTTTTGCCCAGGTGCGTGCGCAAGCGGGCCGCGTCGACTGCCTGGTGAACAACGCCGGCGCCGTTCGCGACATGCGCTTCCTGTCCATGCGCGACGAGGATTGGGACCTGGTCATCGATACCAACCTGCGCTCGCAGTTCCTGTGCTGCCGCGCGGCGCTGCCCGGCATGGTCGAGCGCGGCTACGGGCGCGTCGTGAATATTTCGTCGCGCGCATGGCTGGGCGGCTTCGGCCAGGCCAATTATTCCGCGGCAAAGGGCGGCGTGGTCAGCCTGACGCGCTCGCTCGCGATCGAGTTCGCGGCCAAGGGCATCACCGTGAATGCAGTGGCCCCAGGCATCGTCGACACGCCGCTCTTCCGCGGCTTCGCGCCCGAGGTGCAGGGCAGGCTGCAGAAGTCGGTGCCGGTGCAGCGCATCGGCACGGCGGACGACATCGCCAACGCCGTGGGCTTCTTCCTTGACCCGCGCGCGTCCTATGTCACCGGACAGACGCTCTACGTGTGCGGCGGGCGCAGCCTGTCCTCGCCCAGCGTGTAGGGAGGCCGCCATGACCGTACGCATGGAGATCGACGGCGCGGTGGCCGTCCTGACCCTGGACCGGCCGCAGGCGCTCAATGCGCTGGACGTGTCCGCCCTGCGCGCGCTGCGCGCCCACCTGGCCGAAGTGCGCGACCGTGACGACCTGCGGGCCGCGGTGCTTACCGGTGCCGGCACACGAGCGTTCTGCGCGGGGGCCGACCTGTCCAGCACGCGCACGTCGGTGGCCTCGTACCCGGAGGCCCTGTTCCGCGCGCCTGAGCAGGCCGCCGACCTGGGCCTCTACATCCGGCTGATGGACCTGTCCGACCTCGGGCTCTGGAAGCCGCTGATTGCGGCAGTCAACGGCCACTGCCTCGGCGCGGGCCTGGAGATCGCGCTCCAGTGCGACCTTCGCGTGGCCTCGCAGGCGGCGACATTCGGCCTGCCGGAAGCATCCGTCGGGTCGATTCCGGCCGTCTGCGGCCTCCACCGCCTGCTCAGGGCGGTGCCGTCGGCGCACGCCATGCAGATGGCGCTGACCGGCGAGCGCATCGACGCGGAGCAGGCCCTGCGCATCGGCCTGGTCACCGAAGCGGTCACGCCGGAGGCCCTGCTCGACCGCGCCCTCACGCTGGCCACCAGGGTCGCACGCAACGCGCCGCTGGCGGTGCAGGCCATCAAGAAGCTGTCGCGCCAGACGCCCCATCTGGGCGAGTCCGACGCGCAGCAGCTCACCGAACTCTATTGGGGCGTCTTGCGCGATACCGCCGACCGGCTGGAAGGCCGGCAGGCCTTCGCCGAGAAGCGCCCGCCGCGCTACATGGGCCGCTGAGGGCGGCACCCAGGCACGAACCATCATCAGGAGACAAGCATGTCACGCATTTCCCAATCCGCGCGCACGGCGCTGGCCGGCCTGCTGGCGGCCGCGAGCTTCGCCATGCCGGCGCCCGCCGCCGCGCAGGCCTCATATCCGGCGCAGAAGCCGATCACGCTGGTCGTGCCGTTCGCCCCCGGCGGCGGCAACGACATCCTCGCGCGGCTGGTCGCGCCGAAGATGAGCAAGCTGCTCGGCCAGACCATCGTGATCGAGAACAAGCCAGGCGCCGGCGGCAACCTCGGCACCGACTACGTCGCGCACGCGGCGCCCGACGGCTACACGCTCGTGATCGCATCCAGCCAGGTGACCATGAACCCGTTCCTCGGCACGAAAGTGCCGTTCCGGATCGAGCGCGATTTCGAGCCAGTGGGCCGCATCGCCTCGGTGCCGATCATGCTGGTGGTCAACGCCGGCCAGCCGTTCCGCACGCTCAAGGACTTCATCGGCTACACGCACGCCAACCCGGGCAAGATCAGCTACAGCAGCCCTGGCAACGGCACGCCGCAGCATCTGGCCGGCGAGGTCTTCGCACGGCTGAACAAGACCGAGCTGCTCCATGTGCCCTACAAGGGCACCGGACCCTCCATCACCGACCTGATGGGCGGGCAGGTGCAGGCCTCCTTCGCGACCTTTGCCTCGGTCATCCAGTATGTGCGCGCCGGCAAGCTCCGTGCGCTGGGCATTGCCGGCAGCAAGCGCACCACGCTGATGCCCGAGCTTCCCACCTTCGCGGAAGCGGGCCTGGCCGGCTATGACGCCGAACTCTGGTACAGCCTGCTCGCGCCCGCGCAGACGCCCAGGACCGTCGTCGACAAGGTCAACGCCGCGCTGGTAGCCGCGCTCAGGTCCCCCGAGGTGACGGCGCAACTCGCGCAGCAGGGCTTCGAGCCGCAGCCATCCTCGCCGGCCGAACTCAAGGCCTACATCGGCAAGGAGCTGCAACGCTGGCAGCGCGTGATCGAAGGCAATGGCATCAAGGTGGCGCTGTGACCGCCCCTGGCGGCACCGCATCGGACACCTTCCACCAATCCTCTTCCCTTCTTTCCTAATTGAGGCACAGACATGCTGCGCAACGCACTGGACGGCCTGACCGTCATCGATTTCACCCAGATCGGCGCCGGCCCCACCTGCACCATGCTGCTGGCGGACATGGGTGCGAAGGTCATCAAGATCGAGCCGCCCGCCGGCGAACTCGGCCGCGGCCTCGGGCCCGGCTGGATCGGCGACGACAGCGCCCTGTTCCACGGCTTCAACCGCAACAAGCTCGGCGTGGCGCTGGACCTCAAGTCCGAAGACGGCGCGGCAGTGGCGAAACGCCTCGTGGCCGGCGCCGACATCGTCGTGGAAAGCATGCGGCCGGGCGTGATGGCGCGGCTGGGGCTGGGCTATCCGCAGCTGTCGGCCGATCATCCGTCACTGGTCTACTGCTCGATTTCCGCATACGGGCAGGAAGGGCCGTATGCCGGCCATGCCGGCGTGGACGGCATCATCCAGGCGGACTCCGGCCTGATGAGCCTGATCGGCGTGCCGGGCGGCGAGCCGTGCAAGGTGCAGGCGCCCGTGGTCGATGTCATGACCGGCTATGTCGCATGTGTCGGCGTGCTGGCGCGGCTCGCGCAGCGCGCCCGCGACGGGCAAGGGGGACACCTCGACGTCAACCTGCTCAACGCCGCGCTGGCGCTGCAGCAATCGTCGATCACGAGCTACTTTGCCGACGGCGCACTGCCGGTACGCGCCGGCAGCGCCGCGCCCTACTCCGCGCCGAACCAGGCGTTCGAGACTGCCGATGGCTGGATCATGGTGGCGGCGTACATGCCCGGCCGCTGGCAACGCCTGTGCGAAGTGCTCGGCCTGCCCGCGCTGGCGGACGACCCGCGCTTTGCGACGTCGCCGCTGCGCGTGGCCAACCGTGCGGACATGGTGATGGAGCTCGCCCGCGTCTTCGCGACGCGCGGCACCGATGCCTGGCTGGCGGAACTGCAGGCCGCCGATATCCTGTGTTCGCGCGTGGCGACGTATGACGATGTCGCGCGGCATCCGCAGGTCGTCGCGAACCGCATGGTCCGCCACGTTGCGCATCCCGTGCTCGGCGACATCCGCATGCCAGGCTTTCCGATCAACAGCGCGCAGGAGAACGCGCAGCCCGCGCGGCCTGCGCCTGCGTGCGGGCAGGACACGCGCACGGTGCTGCTTGCCGCGGGCTACAGCGGCGCGGAGATCGATGGCCTGCTGGCGCGACAGGCCATCGGTTGCGCGGACGGGCCTGCGGTGGCCGCGCCATCCGAAGTCGTTGGGGCGGGGCTTGGGTGATGTCTGGGGTGCCTGGCATGCGCCCCGAGGTCAAGCGCGGCCGACGGTCCCTTCGCCTTCGAACTGCCCCAGCAACCACCCGCGAAACGTCGCCATGCTGGCGCTTTCCCGCCGGTCCGCCGGCGTCAGCAGGTAATAAGTGAAGTCCCCCATGTCCACCACCCGGCGGAACGGCGCCACCAGCGTCCCCGCCGCCAGGTCCCCGGTCACCAGGAAGCGCTGCGCGATGGCAAATCCCAGACCTTCGATCGCCGCCGCGTAGGCCATCGCGGAACTCTGGTACGTCATGCCACCCCGCACATCGACCTCCCCGTCCGCGCCTGCGGCACGAAGCCAGTGCGCCCAGTCGTCGGGCCGGGCGACCGAGTGCAGCAGCGTGTGGTGCCGCAGGTCGGCCGGCTTCCTGACCTTGCGAGCGCCCGACAGCAGCGCGGGGCTGCACACCGGCACCAGCACGTTGGACACCAGGCGGTAGGCATTGACCCCCGGCCATTTGCCGTCGCCGAGCCGGATGGCCCCGTCGATGTCCTCCTTGCGGAAATCGACCGGATCGAGCGTGGCGGTCAGCAGCACCTCGATTCCCGGGTTGGCCGCGTGGAAGCTCGACAGCCGCGGGATCAGCCAGCGCATCGCAAAGGTCGTGTACGCCCGCACCTTGAGCTGCTTGCGCCTGGCGCGCTTGCCCAGCCGGCGCGTCGCTTCGCGCAGATCGTCCATGGCGCGGGTGACGGCCCGGTAGTAGTCCTCGCCGGCATGGGTCAGCGTGATCTGGCGATGGCCGCGGTGCAGCAACTGCACGCCCAGGCCGTCCTCCAGCGCGCGTATCTGGCGGCTGACGGCCCCGGGCGTGACGTGCAGTTCCTGCGCCGCGACCGTGATGCTCAGGTGCCGCGCCGCGGCTTCGAAAGCCCGCAGGGCGTTGAGAGGAGGAAGTCGATCCATGCCGGCGAGTCTGCCATACGGTTGATCTTTGCTCAATCGAAGCGGACGGTCGTTGCCGGCATTCGCCGCGCGCATTGACAACCGGCAGTTGCCAGTGAAACACCATTGCTCGATCTACCGCAGGCATTTCCACTGGCCTACATTTCCTGCGTGGCCAACGCCATCACCCGACAGGAACCCGACCCACCGCAAGGAGATTCACCATGTCCAGTATCACCACCACCGCTTCCGCCAACACCAGCAAGGTCTGGTTCATCACCGGCGCCTCGCGCGGCTTCGGCCTGGAGATCGCACGTGCCGCGCTGGCGCGCGGCGACCGCGTCGTCGCCACGGCACGCCGGCCGCAGGCCGTCACCGATGTGCTGGGCGAGCATGACCATCTGCTTGCCGTGGCGCTCGACGTCAACAGCGACGAGCAGGCCCTTGCCGCGGCCGACGCCGCCGTGTCGCGCTTCGGCCGCATCGATGTGCTGGTCAACAACGCCGGCTACGGCCTGCTCGGCGCGGTAGAGGAGGCCTCGCGCGAGGAGGTGCAGAACCAGTTCGCGACCAATGTGTTCGGCTTGCTTGGCGTGACGCGTGCGGTGCTGCCGCATATGCGCCGCCAGCGCGGCGGCCACGTCATCAATATCTCGTCGATCGGCGGCTATGCGGCCTACCCTGGCTGGGGCGTTTATGGCGCCACCAAGTTCGCCGTGGAAGGCCTGACCGAGGCGCTGGCCGCGGAACTTGCGCCGCTGGGTGTCCATGCCACCGTAGTCGAGCCGGGCTTCTTCCGCACCGACTTCCTCGATGCCAGTTCGCTCGTGCGCGTCGGCAACGAGATTGCGGCGTACGCGCAGACCGTGGGGGCAATGCGCGGGCACATGGACTCGGCCAACCACCAGCAGCCGGGCGATCCGGCCAGGCTGGCAGCGGCGTTGCTGAAGCTGGCCGACAGCGGCACGCCGCCGGTTCGCCTGCCGCTCGGCTCCGATACCGTGGCCCGGATCACGGCCAAGAACCGAACGGTGGAAGCGGAACTGGATGCCTGGCACGCCGTAGCGGTCTCCACCGATCTCGGGGCGGCATCGAACTGAGCAACACAAAGCCGGGCCGGTTCAAGCGGCCCGGCGGCTTCAATGCTGCGACGCCCCGGCCGCCCCGATGCCAGTCATCGACCGCACGAACTGCGCACCGAAGCGCCGGCGTTCCGTCGCCGCCTGCGCCGACTTGTCCAGTACCGACGCCAGCCATGCGCAGGCAAACGCCAGCGTCATCGAGAACAACGCAGGGTTGGCATACGGAAAGACCGGCTTGTCATGGTGCAGCAGGCCCACCCACACCGTGGGGCCCAGCACCAGCAGTGCCACCGCCGAAGCCAGCCCCGCCAGGCTGCCTGCCACGGCGCCCTTCGTCGTCAGTCCCTTCCAGAACATCGACAGGAACAGCACCGGGAAGTTGACCGACGCGGCAATCGCCAGCACCAGCCCGGACAGGAACGCGATGTTCTGCTTCTCGAACAGCACGCCCAGCACCATGGCCAGCAGGCCGATCACCACGGTGGCTGCCTTCGAGACCCGGATCTCGTCCTTCTCGTTGGCACGCCCTTGCCGGAACACATTGGCATACAGGTCGTGCGACACAGCCGACGCGCCCGACAGCGCCAGTCCCGCCACCACCGCGAGAATGGTGGCGAACGCCACGGCCGAGATAAAGCCGAGGAACCAGTCTCCGCCGATGGCATGCGCAAGATGCACGGCAACCATATTGCTGCCGCCGACCAGCTTGCCCGCCGCATCGCGGTATGCCGGATCGCCGCCGACCATGACGATGGCGCCGAAGCCCACCACCAGGATCAGCACGTAGAAGTAGCCGATGAAGCCGGTGGCATACAGCACGGACTTGCGCGCTTCCCTGGCATCCGCCACGGTGAAGAAGCGCATCAGGATGTGCGGCAGGCCCGCCGTGCCGAACATCATGCCGACGCCCAGCGAAATGGCGTCGATCGGGTTGGATACCAGCCCGCCCGGCGACAGGATGGCCAGGCCCTTGTCATGCACCCTGGCGGCCCCCGCGAACATCGCTTCCGGGCTGTAGCCAAAATGGGACAGCACCATGATCGCCATGAACGTGACTCCGCCCAGCAGCAGCACGGCCTTGATGATCTGCACCCAGGTAGTCGCCAGCATGCCGCCGAACAGCACGTACAGCACCATCAGCGCGCCGACGATGACCACGGCCGACTCGTAGCTGGTGCCGAACAGCAGTTCGATCAGCTTGCCGGCGCCGACCATCTGCGCGACCAGGTACATGATCACGACGGTCAGCGTGCCGAATGCGGCCGTGATGCGCACGGGCTTCTGCGACAGGCGATAGGACACCACGTCGGCAAACGTATAGCGGCCCAGGTTGCGCAGCCGCTCGGCGACGATGAACAGGATGATCGGCCAGCCGGCCACCACGCCCAGTGCATAGATCAGCCCGTCATAGCCCTTGTCGAACATCATCGCCGAGATGCCGAGGAACGACGCGGCGGAGACCATGTCGCCGGCAATCGCCAGGCCGTTCTGGAAGCCGGTCAGGCCGCCGCCGGCGGCATAGAAGTCCGACGCCGAGCGCGTGCGCCGCGCGGCCCAGCGCGTGATGCCGAGCGTGAACAGCACGAACAGCATGAACATCACGATGGCGCTCCAGTTCAGCGGCCGGCGCGTGACTTCACCCTGGATGGCGGGGGCGGCCAGCGCGGCGCTGCCGGCCAGGCCCATGAGCACCACGGGCAGGTGGCGCAGGTTGCGGAGGTTGCGGAGGTTGCGGAGGGCCGGCTTCATGCTTCGCACTCCTTGCGCAGGCGTTCGTTGATCGGGTCGAGTTCGGTGTTGGCCTGGCGGACATAAACCGCGGTCAGCACGACGGCCGCCACGATGATGCCCACGCCGACCGGGATGCCAAGCGTCATGACGCCGCCGCCCAGCGGCGTGCCGAGCGCCGCCGGCACAAAGGCCAGCAGCAGGATGAAGCCGAAGTAGATGGCCAGCATCACCACCGTGAGCGTCCAGCCCAGGCGTGCCCGCCTGCTGGCCAGCCGGATGAAATCGGGGTGCTGCTGGAGGGTCTCCAGTCGTTGCGCGTCCATATGGTCTCCTTTGGCGCGAGGGTCGGCGTGGCGCCTCTTGGCGGGCGCCATCGTCGTGGTCGAATCGGATTGGGATTGCGGGAGGGATTGCGGGCCGGCAGGGCTTGCCGGCCCGGATGGTCAGATCGCCCCGACCGGCTGTTCGTGCGTGAGCTTGGGCCGCATGTCCAGCACGCGGCGCGCCTTGCCCACACTGGTGCGTTCGATGCCCTCGGCATCCAGCACCTGCACGCGCGTGGTCACGCCCACGTAGGTCTTGATCTGGTCCTTGAGTTCGCGCTCCAGCGTCGCGCGGTCGTCGCTGCCCAGGCTGCCCGCCTGCGGGCGCGCCTCGACGCGCACTTCGAGCTTGTCAAGATGGCCGTCGCGCGTGACCACGAGCTGGTACTGCGGTGCCAGTGCCGGCGCCTTCAGGATCAGCTCCTCGATCTGCGACGGGAACACGTTCACGCCACGGATGATCAGCATGTCGTCCGAACGGCCCGTGATCTTGCCGATGCGCCGCATCGAACGCGACGTCGGCGGCAGCAGGCGCGTCAGGTCGCGCGTGCGGTAGCGGATCACCGGCAGCGCTTCCTTGGTCAGCGAGGTGAACACCAGCTCGCCCTCTTCGCCGTCCGGCAGCACTTCACCGGTCACCGGGTCGATGATCTCCGCGTAGAAGTGGTCTTCCCAGATGACCGGGCCGTCCTTGCTCTCGATGCATTCGCAGGCCACGCCGGGGCCCATGACTTCCGACAGGCCATAGATGTCCACCGCGTCGATGCCGGCGCGCGCCTCGATCTCGGCGCGCATGGCATCGGTCCACGGCTCGGCGCCGAAGATGCCGACCTTCAGCGAGCTTTCGGCCGGGTCCATGCCCTGGCGCATCATCTCTTCGATCAGGTTCAGCATGTATGACGGCGTCACCATGATGATGTTCGGCTGGAACTCGCGGATGAGCTGCACCTGCTTCTCGGTCTGGCCGCCGGACATGGGGATCACCGTGCAGCCGGCCTTCTCGGCTCCGTAGTGCGCGCCCAGGCCGCCCGTGAACAGGCCGTAGCCGTAGCTCACGTGCACCAGATCGCCCGCCCGCCCGCCCGCCGCGCGGATGGAACGCGCCACCACGCTGGCCCACGTGTCGATGTCGCGCGCGGTGTAGCCCACCACGGTCGGCTTGCCGGTCGTGCCGCTGGACGCATGGATGCGGGCCACCTTCTCGCGCGGCACGGCGAACATGCCGAACGGGTAGTTGTCGCGCAGGTCCTGCTTGGCCAGGAACGGGAACTTCGACACGTCCGACAGCTGCTTCAGGTCGTCCGGATGCACGCCCGCCGCATCGAACGCCTTGCGGTAGTGCGGCACGTTGTCATAGGCATGGCGCACGCTCCATTTCAGCCGTTCCAGTTGCAGCGCCTGCAGTTCATCGCGGCTGGCGCGCTCGATCGGCTCCAGCTCGTCGGGGTGGGGGGTGCGTTGAACCATTGTCTACTCCATCGTTATCATGGCGCCGCATGCTTTGGGGGGCCGGCGCGGGGGGCTACGGTACTGCGTGCAAGGCTCAGATATGGGAGCGGCTCTGCACCACGCGGAAGCGGTTGGCCACGAACGCCGCGTCCGACAGCGACGCGTTGGCGGCCGGGTTGGCGCCGGTGGCGTGGAAATCGCTGAACGCCGCCGACTGGTTGACGAACACGCCGCCGGTCAGGTTGAGCGACAGCGCCACGCCGGCATCTTCGGCCGCGTCGCGGATGGCATCGGCCACGCCGTCGTCGGTGGTGTAGGCGGACAGCGTCAGCGCGCCATGCTGCTTGGCGCCGCGGCGCGCCACGGCAATGCTGTGCGCGGTGTCGTCGGTGGCCACCACGAACGAGATCGGCCCGAACAGTTCCTGCATGATCTTGCCTTCGTCGCTCGCATCGACCTTCAGCACCAGCGGCGTATGGATGCGGGCGCCCGGGAATTCCGGATGCTGCAGCACGCGGCTGTCGATGACGATCCCGCCCAGCGTGCGCGACGCCTCGATGCGCTGGACCACGCCGTCGTTCTGGATGGCACCCAGCAGTTCCACCGCCCTGGCGGCATCGCCCGTGAGCTTGCCCACGGCCTCGCCGATGGCGCTGGCAACCTGGTCGAAGCTCAGGTGCCCTTCCGGCGTGTCGATACCATCCTTGGGCACGTAGATGTTCTGCGGCGCGGTGCACATCTGGCCCGAGTACAGCGCCAGCGAGAACGCGATATTGCGCACCATGCCCTTGAAGTCGCTGGTGGAGTCGATGACGATCTGGTTCACGCCGGCCTTCTCGGTGTACACCTGCGCCTGGTGCGCATTGCGCTCCAGCCAGTCGCCGTTGGCGGTGCTGCCGGTGAAGTCGATCAGGCGGACTTCCGGGCGCAGCGCCAGGGTCGACGCCATGCGCTCGGTCGGGTCGTTGGCCACCAGCGTGACGAGGTTCGGATCGAAGCCCGCCTCCTGCAGCACTTCACGCGCCACCTCCACGGTGATCGCCAGCGGCAGGATCGCTCCCGGATGCGGCTTGACCACCACGGCGTTGCCGGTGGCCAGGCTCGCGAACAGGCCGGGATAGCCGTTCCAGGTCGGGAACGTGCAGCAGCCGATCACCAGGCCCACGCCGCGCGGCACCACGGTGTATTGCTTTTCCATGCGCAGCGGCTCGTTCTTGCCCTGCGGCTTCTCCCAGACGGCGCGCTTCGGAATGCGGCGCATCTCGTCCCAGGCATAGGCCACGGCTTCCAGGCCGCGGTCCTGCGCGTGCGGGCCGCCGGCCTGGAATGCCATCATGAAGGCCTGGCCGGTGGTGTGCATGACCGCATACGCAATCTCGAAACTGCGGCGGTTCAGGCGGTGCAGGATCTCCAGCGACACGCCGACCCACGCCTCGGGCCCGGCCTTGCGCCAGGCGGGCATGCCCTCGGCCACGCCGGCGAAGAGCTGGTCGAGGTCGGGCTTCGGATAGGTGACGCCCAGTTCCGGGCCGTACGGCGAGACTTCCTTGCCGGCCTGTCCGATGGTGCCCGGCTGCGTCAGCGCGAACGGCCGGTTCAGCCGCGCCTCGAAAGCGGCCTTGCCGTCAGCGTTGGCGGTCTCGCCATAGGCCTTGGGGCTGGGTGATTCGGCAAAGGGGCTCCAGTAGCCGCGCTCGGCAATCGCCTGGGTGGCTTGGTCCAGCAGGGCCTGGTGACGCGTGAAAAACGGATGGGACACGGCTTGCTCCGGAAAAACGGGTTCTTGAATGGCGTGAGTAGCGGGAAACGCTTCAGGTTTCCTGATCGAAATCGATCACCAGCTGGTCGGTGACGGCGTAGCTCTGGCAGCTCAGGATGAAGCCGCGCGCGACTTCGTAGTCTTCGAGCGCGAAGTTGACGTCCATGTCGACCTCTCCCTCGATGCGCTTGCAGCGGCATGTCGAGCAGACCCCGCCCTTGCATGAGTAAGGCAGCTCGATGCCCTGCGCCAGCGCGGCGTCGAGGATGGTCTCCTTGTTCTTTTCCAGCGTGAACTGGCGCGTGCGGCCGTCCTGGATCACGGTGACCTCGCACTGCTGCTGGCCCACCTGCTTGTGCGCATGGGCCGCCGGACGTGCCGCGGGAATGCTGGTCGCGAACAGCTCGCGCTTGATGCGCGCCTTGTCCACGCCGCTGTCCTGCAGCGCCTGCGAGACCTCTTCCATCATCGAGTGCGGGCCGCAGATAAAAGCCACGTCGATGTCCTGCGGACGTACCCAGTGGCGCAGCAGCGCGCGCACCTTGTCGCCGTCGATGCGGCCGTTGAACAGGTCGATGTCGAGCTGCTCGCGGCTCAGCACGAAGACCAGGTTGAAGCGCTCCAGGTAGCTGTCCTTCAGGTCTTCGAGCTCTTCCTTGAACAGCACCGAGGACGATGCACGGTTGCCGTAGAACAGCGTGAAGCGGCTGTCCGGCTCGGTCATCAGCGTGGTCTTGATGATCGACAGCATCGGCGTGATGCCGCTGCCCGCGGCAAAGGCCACGTAGTGCTTGCTGTGCGTTTCCGACAGCGGCACATGGAAATGGCCGGACGGCGGCATCACTTCCAGCGTCATGCCGGGGAGCAGCGCGTCGTTGGCCCAGTTCGAGAACAGGCCGCCCTCCACGCGCTTGATGGCCACGCGCAGGCGCCGGTCCTGTACGGCCGAGCAGATCGAGTACGAGCGGCGCACGTCTTCGCCGTCGATGCCGGTGCGCAGTGTCAGGTGCTGGCCCTGCACGTAGCGGTAGGTGTCGGCCAGCGCATCGGGCACGGCGAAGGTCACGGCCACGGCGTCGCGCGTTTCGCGCGTCACGCTGGCCACGGTCAGTTCATGGAATTTGGTCATTTCCGGCTCCGGGCGGCTCAATGGGACCCAACGGGACTCAATGGGCCTTGAAGTAGTCGAACGGTTCCTTGCAGTCGCCGCAGCGGTACAGGGCCTTGCAGGCGGTCGAGCCAAACTGGCTGACCAGGCGGGTGTGGCGCGAGCCGCAGTGCGGGCACGCCACCACCAGCGCCGGCGACGCCCGGCGGCTGATGCCGCTGATGTCGATCACCTGCTGCGCCGGCGGGGCAATGCCGTAGCCGGACAGGCTGGCCTTGCCGCGCGCGCTCATCCAGTCGGTGGTCCAGGCCGGCGCCAGCCGTGTCTGCACGCTGACGTGGCCGACGCCCTGCGCGGCCAGCACGCGCTCGATATCGTCGCGGATCACCGTCATGGCCGGGCAACCCGAGTAGGTCGGCGTGATGGTGATCACGCAGGCCCCGTCCACCCACGCCACGTCGCGGACAATGCCCAGGTCCACGACGGAGATCACGGGGATCTCGGGGTCCGGCACCTGTTCAAGCCAGGTCCAGACCTGCGCCACGCTGGCGCGCTCCAGCACTTGCGCGGACATGGCGCTCACCACTGCGCGCCGGGATAGGCGCGCTGCAGGAACTGCATCTCGGCCAGCAGGTAGCCCAGGTGTTCGGTATGGCGGCCGTGGCGGCCACCGGTCTGCGACCAGCCGGCAGCGGGCAGGCGCAGCGTGGCTTCTTCCAGCACCTCGCTCACGTGGCGCAGCCAGGGCTCGGCCAGCGTGGCCGGGTCCACCGCGACGCCTTGCGCGACCAGCGCGGCATCGGCGGCGTCGGACTCGAACAGCTCGCCGGTGAACATCCACAGCTCGTCGATGGCGTCCTGCATGCGGCGGTGGCTCTCTTCGGTACCGTCGCCCAGGCGCACCACCAGGTCGGCGCTGCGGCGCACGTGGTAGGTCACTTCCTTCAGCGACTTGGCGGCGATCTCGGCAATGCGCGCGTCGGTCGAATGCTGCAACCGTTCGAGCAGGAAGTAGTGCCAGGTATCGAACAGGAACTGGCGTGCCAGCGTATCGGCGTAGCTGCCGTTAGGCTGCTCCGCCAGCAGCAGGTTGCGGAACTGGTGTGCGTCACGCAGATAGGCAAGCTGGTCGGCGCTGCGGCCGGCGCCCTCGACTTCGGCGGCATAGCCGAGCCACAGGCGGGTCTGTCCGACCAGGTCCAGCGCCACGTTGGTAAGCGCGATGTCTTCTTCCAGCGCGGGGCCGCGGCCGCACCACTCCGACAGGCGCTGGCCGAGCACCAGCGTGGTATCGCCCAGGCGCTGCAGGTATTCGAACTTGTGTTGGTCCATGGTGGATGCGTCCTCGCGCCTGGAAATCAGATGTGCTTGACCTCTTCCGGCATCGGGAAGAAGGTGGGGTGACGGTAGACCTTGCTGTTGGCGGGTTCGAACAGCGGGCCCTTGTCGCCGGGGCTGCTGGCGACCACGTCGGCGGCCCTCACCACCCAGACGCTCACGCCCTCGTTGCGGCGCGTGTAGACGTCACGCGCATGGTTGATCGCCATTTCGCCGTCCGGCGCGTGCAGGCTGCCCACGTGCTTGTGGGCCAGGCCGTGCTGGCTGCGGATAAAGATCTCCCAAAGCGGCCACTCTTTCATGGCAACTCTCCTGTCAGATTGCGGGGTTGTGGGCGCGACGCCGCTGCGGCGCGCAGGAATGCTCAGGCGGCGGCGCGCTCTTGCTTGTCGGCGTGGGCCACCAGCGCTTCACGGAACCAGGCACCGTCGTCCCAGGCCTTGACGCGGGTGCGCAGGCGCTCGCGGTTGCACGGGCCGTTGCCGCGCACGACGTTGTAGAACTCGTCCCAGTCGATGGCGCCGAAATCGTAGTGGCCGCGCTCCTCGTTCCACTTCAGGTCCGGATCGGGAACGGTCAGGCCGAGGTGCTCGGCCTGCGGCACGGTCTGGTCCACCATCTTCTGGCGCAGCTCGTCATTGGAGAACAGCTTGATGCGCCATTGCATCGACTGCGCGCTGTTGGGCGAATCCGCGTCGGACGGGCCGAACATCATCAGCGCCGGCCACCACCAGCGGTTCAGCGCGTCCTGCGCCATCTGCTTCTGCTCGGGCGTGCCCTGGCACAGCTTGAGCAGGATGTCGTAGCCCTGGCGCTGGTGGAACGACTCTTCCTTGCACACGCGCACCATGGCGCGGGCATAGGGGCCGAACGAGCAGCGGCACAGCGGCACCTGGTTGATGATGGCCGAGCCATCGACCAGCCAGCCGATGGCGCCGATGTCCGCCCAGCTCAGCGTCGGGTAGTTGAAGATGCTCGAGTACTTGGCCTTGCCGGAATGCAGGTCGCCCAGCAACGCGTCGCGCGACACGCCCAGCGTTTCGGCGGCGCTGTACAGGTAGAGGCCGTGGCCCGCTTCGTCCTGGATCTTGGCCAGCAGCACGGCCTTGCGTTCCAGCGTCGGGGCACGCGTGACCCAGTTGCCTTCCGGCAATTGCCCGACGATCTCGGAATGCGCGTGCTGCGAGATCTGGCGGATCAGGGTCTTGCGGTAAGCCTCGGGCATCCAGTCCTTGGCTTCGATCTTGATGCCGGCGTCCACGCGCGCCTGGAACTCGCGTTCCTGCGGGTCCATCTCTTCCATCGCGCGGAGCCTGGTTGCCCCGGTTTCCACCAACTGTGCGTACATGCCGTACTCCGATCTGTAGGGTCTTGACCTGCGTCAAATCATTCGGTTGCAGTGGATCATAGTGATACAATTTGATTCAAACAATCGACGTTTGTGTATCACTTCAAGGTGCAGGCATGGCCACCCGACCGGAGCTGAATACCGTTTCCCCGCAGGTTGCGCGGCTCGCGCGTGGCCTCAAGCTTGGCGCCAATTCCATGCTGGTGACGCTGTTCGGCGACGTGGTGGCGCCGCGGCCGCAGGCGCTATGGCTGGGCAGCCTGATCCGCCTGGCCGCGCCGTTCGGCATCAATGACCGGCTGGTGCGCACCGCGACGTTCCGTCTGAGCGCGGATGACTGGCTCGACGCCACGCGGATCGGGCGGCGCAGCTACTACGGCTTGTCGGAAGCCGGCCTGCAGCGCTGTATCCACGCCGGCAAGCGCATCTATGCCGGCGATGCGCCCGAATGGGACGGACGCTGGACCCTGGCGCTGGTGCGCGGCGACGCGCGCGCCACGATCCGCCAGCGGCTGAAGCGCGAACTGCTGTGGGAAGGCTTCGGCGCGATCGCACCGGGCGTGTATGCGCACCCGAATGCCGACGCCGGCTCGCTGGGCGAGATCATCCGTGCCGCGCAGGCGCAGGATTTCGTGGCGGTCATGGAAGCCACCAGTATCGAGGCGTTCTCGATCCGCCCGCTGCAGGCGCTGATGCACCAGACCTTCAAGCTGGGCGACGTGGCGTCCGCGTGGCAGGCGCTGCTGCACCGCTTCTCGCCGGTGCTGGCCGACGCACACGGCATGGCGCCGGCGGACGCGTTCTTCGTGCGCACCCTGCTGCTGCACGAATACCGCCGCGTGCTGCTGCGCGACCCGAACCTGCCGGAGCAGTTGCTGCCCGCGGACTGGCCGGGTCGTACCGCGCGCGACCTGTGCCACGACATGTACGCGGCCCTGCTCGACGCCAGCGAAGACTACCTGCGCGAGGTGGTAGAGGTATCCGACGGCAACCTCATCAACGCGAACCGCGTGCTGCGCAGGCGCTTCGGCGCGGGCAGCCACGCCGAGGCTGCCCGCTAGTCGCAAAAGTGCGCGTCAGCGCATCAGCGCATCAACGCGTTCCCTTCACGGTCGTGTAGGCGGTGATCAGGTTCCGGTAGTCCGGTATGTGGTTGGAGAACAGCGTCCCAAGCCCTTCGATGTCATTGCGCCAGTCGCGGTGCAGCTCGCAGGCCACGCCGAACCACGACATCAGTTGCGCGCCGGCTTCGCTCATGCGCCGCCACGCCGAATCGCGCGTGAGTTCGTTGAACGTGCCCGACGCATCCGTGACGACGAACACGTCAAAGCCTTCCTCGATCGCGGAGAGCGCCGGGAACGCCACGCAGACTTCGGTCACCACGCCGGCAATGAGCAACTGCTTCTTGCCGGTGGCCCTCACGGCTTTGGCGAAGTCCTCGTTGTCCCAGGCATTGATCTGCCCTGGCCGCGGGATGTACGGCGCATCGGGAAAGATCTGCCTGAGTTCGGGCACCAGCGGGCCATTCGGGCCATCCTCGAAACTGGTAGTAAGGATGGTGGGCAACTTGAAGTACTTGGCGAGATCCGCCAGCGCCAGCACGTTGTTCTTGAAACGGTCCGGCTCGATATCACGCACCAGCGACAGCAAACCGGCCTGGTGATCCACCATCAGCACCGCTGCCTGGGTCTTGTCCAGGCGATTGTAAGTCTTGCTCATCTTGGGCTCCTTTGAGCGGCCTGGCACGTTGGACAGGCACGCGTGCAAGAGGTATCGGCGGCACAGGGAATCTGCTGGCCTGTCCCGCTCTCGCGCATTGCCGGCGGGCCATTGCCTGTCGGCCGTGCGTTGCCAAAGGATAGGTCGCGCCGAGTTTGTGCGACAGGACGAGAACAGCCGGGTGCCGGGAACTAGGCATCCCATGGATTCCGTCCTAACTTGGAATCATGGCGAGTTGTCCGCCTTGACCCGTGAACCTCGAACAGGAACCTTCAATGAGAGCAAGACCATTGCTGTTTTCCGCATCCACGGCACTCTGCCTGGCATGCACTTCGATCGCCAGCGCGGCACCGATGACCGTGTCGTCCAGCGCATTTTCCGAGAACGCCGTCATTCCCGCGGCGCATGGCGGCAACGGGCCGAACTGCGGCGGCCAGGGCGTATCTCCCCCGGTGGCCTGGTCCGGCCTGCCGGTCGGAACACGCTCCGTCGCGATCTTCATGTTCGATCCGGATGGCTCCATGGGGCTGGGCGTCTCGCACTGGGTCGCCTACAACATTGCGGCGGACCGCGGCGAACTCCGGCAGGGCGAGGGTCAGAAGGATGGCCCGGGGATCACGGTCGGCAAGAACATTACCGGCGAGGCCGCGTACCGCGGACCTTGCCCGCCCGCCGGCGACGTCCCGCATCACTACATCGTGACGGTGGTCGCGACCGACCTCGAGCCCGGCGCGCTGCCCGCGGGTCTGACGCGTGAAGAACTGATGGCCGCGCTCAAGGGACATGCGCGCGGCGGCGCCAGCGTCGTGGGCCGTTACAGCCGGAAATAGCGGCGCCTGGACGCCAATCCGTCCGCACCGAAGCCGGCCGCATCGCAGCGCCTGGCCGGGCTGGCAGAGACGGCTGCATCACAAGGTTGTCAAACTCGGCCGTCAGAATGGGGCGCGCTTTCGCTGGCGCGGCGTGGTGCCGCGCCGACCGAAAATCCCGGCAAAGGAGCCCGCTCGATGTTCCGTCAAACCGTCCTGGCCAGCGCCATCACGCTGGCCTGCCTTGCCCTGTCGCCGTCTTTGCAGGCGCAGACCGCCTACCCCGCAACGCTCGCCGGCCACGCCGTGCTGCCGGCTCAGAGCTACCTGCCGGTGCCCAAGGACGCGCCTGCAGACCTGCAGCTCAGCGGCAAGTTCACCACCGCGCAGCGTGCCGATACGCCAGGCACCGTCGAGGGCAAGTCGAACGGCCGGCCGACCGGCGTGTCGCTGCCGTTCCGCGGCCAGCCCGCGCAGGGCCACTCCGGCATCAAGCGCATGCCCGATGGGACTTTCTGGGTACTGACCGACAACGGTGCCGGCGCCAAGGCCAACTCCCCGGACTTCATGCTTTACCTGAACCACTACAAGGTGGATTTCGCCAGCGGCAAGTTCCAGCGCCTGAAGACCGTGTTCCTGCATGACCCGGACAAGAAGGTGCCGTTCCGCATCGTGCACGAGGGCACCGGCGCGCGCTATCTGACCGGTTCGGATTTCGACACCGAGAGCTTCCAGTTCGCCGGCGGCTCGCTGTGGATCGGCGACGAATTCGGCCCCTTCCTGATCCAGGCCGACCTGGACGGCAAGGTGCTGGCCGTATTCGAGACACAGGTGGATGGCAAGGCCGTGCGTTCCCCCGACCACCCGGCCATGAGCACGCCGGGCGCGCCCGACGGCACGGTGAAGTTCGAGGTACGCCGCTCGAAGGGCTTCGAGGGCATGGCGGCATCGCCGGACGGCAGCAAGCTGTACGCGCTGCTCGAAGGCGCGCTGTGGAACGAAGGCAGCCGCGCCTATGAGACCGTGGACGGCAAGCCCTACCTGCGCGTGCTGGAATTCGACGTGAAGCAGCGCGCCTGGACCGGCCGCCACTGGAAATACGTGCTTGAAGCCGGCCATCATGCCATCGGCGACTTCAACATGATCGACGCCACCACCGGCCTGGTCATCGAGCGCGACAACGGCGAAGGCACGCCCGACAAGGCCTGCCCCGCGGGCCAGAAGCGCGCCGACTGCTTCGACGACGTGGCGAAGTTCAAGCGCGTCTACAAGATCGAGCTGACCGACGCCAACGCCGGTGCCCCGGTGCGCAAGATCGGCTATATCGACCTGCTGCGCATGGCCGACCCGAACCACCTGGCGCGCAAGCCGCTGACGGACGGGGTGCTGGCGTTCCCGTTCTTCACCATCGAGAACGTGGACGTGGTGGATGCCACCCACATCGTCGTGGGCAATGACAACAACCTGCCCTTCTCGAGCAGCCGCGAACCCAACCGCGCGGACGACAACGAACTGGTGCTGCTGGAGGTGGGCGAGTTCCTGAAGGCGCGCTGAACGGAAGGCCCGGCCTTGCCGGGCCTTGCCGCATCAGGCAGCAATACGGAACGTAGCCACCGCCTGCTTGAGCCGCTGCGCCTGCTCTTCCAGCGAGCCGGCCGCGGCGGCGGCCTGTTCGACCAGCGCGGCGTTCTGCTGCGTGACCGAGTCCATCTGCGTCACCGCCAGGTTGACCTGTTCGATGCCGGCGCTCTGCTCGGCCGACGCGGCGCTGATCTCGCCCATGATGTCGGTCACGCGCTTGACCGCGTCGACGATCTCCTGCATGGTCTGGCCCGACTGCGCCACCAGGGCCGAGCCCTTCTCCACGCGATCCACCGAATCGCCGATCAGCGACTTGATCTCCTTGGCGGCGGTGGCGCTGCGCTGGGCCAGGCTGCGCACTTCGCCGGCCACCACGGCAAAGCCGCGGCCCTGCTCGCCCGCGCGCGCGGCTTCCACCGCGGCGTTCAGTGCCAGGATATTGGTCTGGAAGGCGATGCCTTCGATCACCGCGATGATGTCGACCACCTTCTTCGACGCGCCGTTGATCTCTTCCATGGTCTCTGCGACCTTGTCGGCCACATCGCCGCCCTTGGCGGCGATTTCCGATGCGTTCACCGCGAGCGAGCTGGCCTGCCTGGCGTTGTCCGCGTTCTGGCGCACGATGCTGGTCAGCTCTTCCATGCTGGCAGCGGTCTGCTGCAGCGAGGACGCCTGCTCCTCCGTACGCTGCGACAGGTCGGTATTGCCCGCCGCGATCTGGCTCGTGCCCGAGGCAATGGCCTCGGTGCCGGTGCGCACATCGCGCACGATGCGCAGGATATTGGTGTTCATCTCGCCCAGCGCGTTGAGCAGCTGGCCGGTCTCGTCCTGGCTGTCCACCTGGATGCGGCTGGTCAGGTCGCCCGACGCCACCGTACGCGCGATGTCCAATGCATGGCCCAGCGGCCGGATGATGCCGCGCGTCAGCCACACCGCGAACGCAACGCCGATTGCCAGCACCAGCACGCCCAGCACGATCAGGCTGTTGCGCGCATTGGTATAGATGGTGTCGATCTCGGCGGCCGTGGCGTCGATGCTGCTGCGCTGGATGTCGAGCAGCTTCTGGATTTCGGCCAGGTAGGCATCGCCCGCCGGCACGAACTCTTGCTCGAGCACTTCGTTGGCGCGCTCGGTCTCGCCGTCCTGCTTGAGCCTGGTGATCTTGTCGCGCGAGGCGTTGTACGGCTCGCGCACTTCCAGGATTTTCCGGAACGCGGCTTTCTCGGCGTCGGAGGTCAGCATCGGCTGCATCTTGTCGCGCAGCGCCGCGATGCCTTCGAGCGACGCCTTCGTTTCCCTGGCGAAGAAGGCGCCGAGCGACGGATCGGCACTCTTGGCCACCGCCGTGGTCCGGCGCACGCTGGTATGCATCAGGCGATACCAGTCGCTGACCAGCCGCTCCTTGGTCAGCGGCTGCTGCATCATGTCATGCGTGCGCTCCGCCACCTGCTGCAGGCGCAGGATGCCAAAGGCGGACATCAACGCGCAAAGCACCAGCACCACCCCAAAACCTACGCCGAGGCGTACCCCGATTCCGGAATTCTTCATTGTTTTCTTCTACCTGATCTGGACTTCGATACGGCGAAGTGCTGGCGCGCGGACGCCGCCTTTCGCTCTCGTAACCCACCGACCTGGATTGGGTGTAGTGGCGGGCTATGGACGGGAACGGCAGCGGGGGGGCGAAACTTTAGGGTTTTTGCGAATACCCGGCGACGGAGGGGTGTGGCTGAAGACACTGCAAATTGCCCGTGCAGGCCCATCCCGCTCCTTGCGGGCCGCCCCCTTCAACACCTAGAGTAGTCACAGACCGGCAGCATGAACCGCCCGATTTCCCCCGATGACAAGGAGTGACCGCATGAATACCCCTCCCAACCCCTTCGCGGATTTCACCAAGATGCTGGAGCAATTCCAGCTTCCCGGCATGGACATGGGCGCCGTGATGGAAGCACGGCGCAAGGACATCGAGGCCCTTGGCGAGGCCAACAAGCTCGCCTATGAAGGCATGCAGGCGATGATGCAAAAGCAGACCGAGATCTTCGGCCAGGCCATGCAGCAGATCCAGTCCGCCGCGCAGCAGTTGAACACCGGCGGCAATCCTGCCGAAGCCATGAGCCGCCAGAACGAGTTCGTGCAGAAGGCCCTGCATCAGGCGCTGGAGAATATGCGCGAACTGGCCGAGATGGCCCGCAAGTCGCAGGCCGACGCCATGGCGGTGATCGGCAACCGCGCGCAGCAGAACCTGCAGGAAGCCAGTAGCCTGCTCAAGCCGAAGTCCAGCTGAGCGCGCGGCCTCGGCAATAGCCGGCGGTATCCGGCTGTATCCGGCGATATCCGCCGGCTTGCGCGCATCCTGCATCCCGACACGTCGCTGCACGTGCCGGGGCTTTCCTGACGGATTCTCTCCAGGCGCTCCGGACCTTACTGCGCCGTCCAGCCGCCGTCGGCCACCCACGTGGCTCCGCGCACTTCAGCCGCCAGCGGCGAACACAGCATCAGCGCCAGCCCGCCAAGCTGCTCAGGCGTAACGAACTGCGCCGATGGCTGTTTCTCGCCGAGCAGGCGGGCACGCGCGGCATCAGGCGAAAGCCCCTCCCGCACTGCCAGGTCGTCAATCTGCTTCTGCACCAGCGGCGTCAGCACAAACCCCGGGCAGATGGCATTGCAGGTCACGCCGGTGCCAGCCGTCTCCAGCGCCGTCACCTTGGTCAGCCCGACCAGGCCATGCTTGGCGGCCACATAGGCCGACTTCCCCGCCGAGCCCACCAGTCCGTGCACCGAGGCGATGTTGATGATCCGCCCCCAGTTGCGCCCCCGCATGCCGGACAACACCTGCCGCGTGGTGTGAAAGCCCGAACTCAGGTTGATGGCGATGATGTCATCCCACTTCTGCGCGTCGAAGCTCTCGAGCGGCGATACATGCTGGATGCCGGCGTTGTTCACCAGGATGTCCACGGCGCCGAAGCGTTCATTGGCCATGGCGATCATCGCGCCGATCTCGTCGGGCTTGCGCATGTCGGCCGGGTGGTGCGCCACCTGCGCGCCCGTGGCGCGGATGGCGTCGAGGGCGGCATCGGCGTCACCGAAGCCGTTGAGCACGATCTTGGCGCCGGCCTCGGCCAGTGCCCGGGCAATGCCCAGGCCGATGCCGCTTGTGGATCCGGTCACGAGCGCGGTCTTTCCGTTCAGGGTAGTCATGGCAAGGCGAATTCGGAAGATGCAGGAAACGGTCAGACCAGGCCGGTCATGTAGTAGACCAGGATGACGAAGAACACCGCCAGCGTCTTGATCATGGTGACGGCGAAGATGTCCCGGTAGGACTCGCGGTGCGTGAGGCCGGTCACGGCCAGCAGCGTGATGACCGCGCCGTTGTGCGGCAGCGTATCCATGCCGCCGCTGGCCATCGACACCACGCGGTGCAGCACCTCCAGCGGGATGCCGGCCGCCTGCGCGCCCTGGATGAAGGTATCGCCCATGGCTGCCAGCGCAATGCTCATGCCGCCCGATGCCGAACCCGTGATACCGGCCAGCGCGCTCACCGACACCGCGGCGTTGACCAGCGGGTTGGGAATGGCGTGCAGCGCGTCGCCCACCACCAGGAAGCCCGGCAGCGCCGCGATCACGCCGCCGAAGCCATACTCCGATGCGGTGTTCATGGCCGCCAGCAGCGCGCCGCCCACGGCGGTCTTGCTGCCTTCGGCAAAGCGCTGGCGCACGGCGCCGAACGCGGTCACCGCCACCAGCAGGATACCCAGCAGCAGCGCGCCTTCCACGGCCCAGATCGCGACCACGGAGGCGGTCGGGATGGTCACGGGCTTGGCCAGCCCCGGCAGCTCCAGCGAACTGGTCGCGCCGTACCACTGCGGGATCATACGCGTCAGCACAAAGTTGGACACACCCACCAGCACCAGCGGCGCAAGGGCCAGCAGCGGGTTGGGCAACTGGGCCGTCTCCACCGGTTCCGGCTCGTTCAGCAGCGACGTGCCATAGCCCTCGCCCTTCGCCATCGCGGCGCGGCGGCGCCATTCGAGATAGCTCAGGCCGACCACGATGATGAACAACGCACCGGCCACGCCCAGCACGGGCGCCGCCCAGGCGGTGGTCTTGAAGAAGGTGGTCGGAATGATGTTCTGGATCTGCGGCGTACCGGGCAGCGAATCCATCGTGAACGAGAACGCGCCCAGCGCGATCGCCCCCGGCATCAGCCGCTTCGGGATATTGCTCTGCCGGTACAGCTCGGCCGCGAACGGATAGACCGCGAACACGACCACGAACAGCGATACGCCACCATAGGTCAGCAGCGCGCATACGGCAACGATCACCGCGTTCGCGCGCGAGCTGCCTATGTAGCGGATGGCGGCCGCGACAATCGAGCGCGAGTAGCCGGACAGCTCGATCACCTTGCCGAACACGGCGCCAAGCAGGAACACGGGGAAGTACAGCTTCACGAAACCGACCATCTTCTCCATGAAGATGCCGGTAAAGGCCGGGGCCACGGCCGACGGGTCAGTCAGCAGCACGGCGCCGAGCGCGGCCAGCGGGGCAAACAGGATGACGCTGTAGCCGCGGTAGGCGGCAAGCATCAGGAAGGCTAGAGCAGCAACGACGATCACAAAGGACATGAAGTCTCCGCGAGGATTGTTCTTGGTCTGGGGAAATATAGGTCCCGGCGCCCGAAGGCGCCGGCCACTTACATCTGTGGCAGGCAGCGCGGCATGGGCCCGCGCATCAGGGACCGGGTGACATTGCACGGAGCGTGCCACGCCGCAAAGTGATCGATAATCACCTATTTGATCTATTGGGACATTTCCTGTCTTTGTTTCGAGACAGATCTAGGAGATACCGACGAAATCAGGCTCTCTTGTGAGACTATCTCGTCTCCAAATCGAGAAGAACAAGATGGAAACACTGAGCGAAGCCGGAGACAACGTACTGGGCAACTACGATTCCGTGGCGCGCCGCGCGATGGAGTCGCTGTTCCGCACGTTCGAGAATTTCAGCGAAGGCACGATCGTGGTCGACGTGCATGGCCGCGTGGTGTGGATCAACAAGCGTTATGCCGCACGCTTCGGCTTTGCCGATCCGCAGGACGCGATCGGGCTCGACTGCGAGCGGGTCATTCCCAACAGCCTGCTGCGCGAGGTGGTGGCCACGGGCAAGCCGATCCTGCTCGACATCATGGAGGCCGCGCGCGAACCGATGATCGTGATGCGCCTGCCGATCAAGGACGACGAAGGCAACACCGTGGGCGCGGTGGGCTTCGCCCTGTTCGACGAACTCAAGGCCCTGACGCCGCTGCTGTCGCACTACACGCGCGCCCGCGACGAACTGGCCGCCACGCGCCGCACGCTGGAGCAGACGCGCCGCGCCAAGTACACCTTTGCCAGCTTCGTCGGCAATTCGCCCGCGACGCTGGAGGTCAAGCGCCTGGCGCGCCGCGCGGCACAGGTCGATGCGCCGGTCCTGCTGCTTGGCGAGACCGGCACGGGCAAGGAGTTGCTGGCCCACGCCATCCATGCCGGGTCCTTGCGCGCCGACCGCCCGCTGGTCACCGTCAATGTGGCGGCAATTCCGGAAGCGCTGCTGGAGGTGGAATTCTTCGGCGCCGCGCCCGGCGCCTATACCGGCGCGGAGCGCAAGGGACGTGTCGGCAAGTTCGAACTGGCCGATGGCGGCACGCTGTTCCTCGACGAGATCGGCGACATGCCGCTCTCGCTGCAGAGCAAGCTGCTGCGCGCGTTGCAGGACAAGGAGATCGAACCGATCGGCTCGAACCGCATCATCCGTTCCGACGTGCGCATCATTGCCGCAACGTCGGCCGACCTGCCCGCGCTGGTCGAAGCGGGCAAGTTCCGCGCGGATCTCTACTACCGGCTCAATGTCGTGCCGATCTGCGTGCCGCCGCTGCGGCTGCGCCAGGCGGACCTGCTGCCTCTTGCCTACGCGATCCTGGAAGAGATCTGCAGGCGCACCGAACGCGATGCGCCGGTGCTGTCCGACTCCGCGCTCGCGCTGATGGGCGAACACGACTGGCCGGGCAATGTCCGCGAACTGCGCAACACGCTGGAGCGCCTGGTGATGATGCACGACGGCGGCGAGGTCGACGCATCGATGCTGGCTCCGCTGCTGGGCCGGCGCGCGGTCACGGCACCGGCCCCTGCGCCCGCCCCGCGGCCCGTGGCGACCGATACGCCGGCGCCACTGCCGCCGCCCGCGCCGCCGGGCTACGCGGAGGCCATGGCGCAATACGAGGCGGCATACCTGACCCAGGCGCTGGCCGCAAGCCGGGGCAACGCGCCGCGCGCGGCCGCGGCCATCGGCATCAGCCGCGCGGCGTTCTACAAGAAGCTGGTGGCGCACCGCGCGGCCGGGCGCATGGCGCCGGCCGGCGCGGCCGAGGACTAAGCGCGAGCGCGATCAGTGAACCGGATGGCTCGCGGCGATGGTCTGGCCGATCATCGCCGCCGTGGCGGTAGACAGCGTCCAGCCCAGGTGCCCGTGTCCGGTGTTGTAGAACACGCGCGTGGCGCGGCCACGCGCGACCCGCGGCATCATGTCTGGCATCATCGGCCGCAGGCCCGCCCATGGCACCGAACGCGAAGTCTCGATAGCGAAATTGCGCCGCACCCATGACACCAGCGGCGCAATGCGGTCCGCACGGATATCGCGGTTGTCGCCGTTGAATTCCGCGGTGCCGGCCACGCGGAAACGGTCAGCGCCAAGCCGGCTGGTCACGATCTTGGCGCTCTCGTCGAGCAGGCTCACATACGGCGCGTTCTTCACGCTGCGCTCGTCATCGAGATGCACGGTGATCGAATAGCCCTTGACCGGATAGACATTGATGCGGTCGCCCAGCATCGCGGCGATGTGGCGGCTGCCCACGCCGGCGCATACCACCACGGCGGTCCCCCTAAGCTCGCGTTCGCCTCCATCCTGCCCCGAAGCCACGGCGGCTTCCGACGCGGCCAGGCGCATCGTGACGCCATCTTTGCGCAGGTCCACGGACTTCACGTCCACGCCGTGCACGAACGTCACGCCGAGCCGCTCGCACGCGCGCGCCAGGCCGCGCGTGAACTTGTGGATGTCGCCGGTGGAATCGGACGGCGTGTAGTAGCCGCCGTAGTAGTTGCCCTGCAGCGTCGGCTCGATCGAACGGATTTCTTGCGGCGTGACGGCGTAGCGCTCCAGGCCGCCTTCCACCAGCAACTGGTTGGTGCGGCCCGCAGCCTCGAAGCTGGCGCGGTCGTGATAGAAGTGCAGGATGCCGCGACGCTCGAGATTGAAATCGATCTGCTCGCGCTCGGCCATCTCGAACAGGTGCTGGCGCGCGGCAATGGCCAGGCGCGTGGTCTCGATGGTGTTGGCGCGGTAGTTGCGCAGGTTGCCGACGAATTCACCGAGCCACGAGTACTTGTGCCACGACGGACGCGGATTGAGCAGCAGCGGCGCGTCGCGCCTCATCATCCATTTGAAGCCCTTGAGCAGCGTGCCGGCATGGTTCCAGACCTCCGCGTTGCACGCGGATAGCTGGCCGCCGTTGGCGAACGAGGTTTCCATCGCCGGATAGTGGTGACGGTCCAGCACGGTGACGCGATAGCCCTGTTTCGCGAGGGTATAGGCGGTCGTGACGCCGGTAATGCCGGCGCCGATGACGAGCATGTGAGACATGACAGTCCTGAAGCAAGGATGAATTTGACCGTTGCCGGTCCCCTGCCCCATCTGTCCGTGGTACCTGAGAGCTTGGACATGGCCAGGCCATGCCGTCCCCTTCGGTGGGCGCGAAGCGCCTCTCTCCAGATCTTTACTTGCGACGCCACAGTCCTCGGTGCCTGAGAGTTTCCGGGGCGGTTGCTCCGTCGGCGCCGGACCCGCCTGGCGGCGTTCCGGTCTCTCCTGCGAGGTCGCACGGCGCCGGAGGGTGGTCCGGTGCCGCTTTGCGGCAGGTTGTGCGCCTGCCGAATGGGAATGATAGCTGGAAGTGGGCGGGGGTAGAGAATCGGGTTATCCCTAGCCCCGCTTCCTCAGATCACGCCCTGCGCCAGCATGGCATCCGCCACCTTGACGAAGCCGGCGATATTCGCGCCTTCGACGTAGTTCACGTAGCCGCCGCCCTTCTGGCCGTGGTGGATGCAGTTCTGGTGGATGTCCTTCATGATCGCGTGCAGCTTCTCGTCGACCTCGGCGTGGTGCCACGACAGGCGCATGGCGTTCTGCGACATCTCCAGGCCCGACGTGGCCACGCCGCCGGCGTTGCTGGCCTTGCCCGGCGCGTAGAGGATCCTCGCGTCGACGAAGCGGTCCACGGCCTCCAGCGTGGAAGGCATGTTGGCGCCTTCGGCCACGCAGATCACGCCGTTGCCGAGCAGGGTCTCGGCGTCGTTGCCGTCGAGTTCGTTCTGCGTCGCGCACGGCAGCGCCACGTCGGCGGGCACGTGCCACGGCGTGCGGCCAGCCTCGAACTTCATGTCGTGGCGGGCGGCGAAGTCGGACAGGCGGCCGCGCTCTTCGTTCTTGAACGCCATGACCTCGGCGAGCTGCTCGGTGGTCATGCCCTGCGGGTAGTGCAGCACGCCGCCGGAGTCGGACAGCGTCAGCACCCTGGCGCCCAGTTCGATGGCCTTTTCGGCCGCGTACTGCGCGACGTTGCCCGAGCCGGAGAGCAGCACGCGCAGGCCGTCGAAGCCCATGCCGCGGCGGTGGAGCATTTCCTGCGCGAAGTACACCGTGCCGTAGCCCGTGGCTTCGGGGCGCATCAGGCTGCCGCCGTAGGCCAGGCCCTTGCCCGTGAACACGCAGGCGGACTGGTTCGACAGCTTCTTCATCATGCCGGCCATAAAGCCGACTTCGCGCGCGCCCACGCCGATGTCGCCGGCGGGGATGTCGGTGTCCGGTCCCAGGTGGCGGAACAGTTCGGTGACCAGCGCCTGGCAGAAGCGCATGACCTCGGCGTCCGACTTGCCCTTCGGGTCGAAGTCCGAACCACCCTTGCCACCGCCCATCGGCAGCGTGGTCAGCGCGTTCTTGAAGGTCTGCTCGAAGCCGAGGAACTTCAGCACCGACAGGTTCACCGTCGGGTGGAAACGCATGCCGCCCTTGAACGGGCCAATGGCCGAACTGTGCTGCACGCGGAACGCGCGGTTGACCTGCACGCGGTTCCGGTCATCGGTCCACGCCACGCGGAACTGGATCACGCGCTCGGGTTCGACGAGGCGTTCGAGCAGCGCCTGGTCGGCATAGCGCGGGTGACGCTCGACAAACGGCCAAAGCGTCATCATGACTTCCTTCACGGCCTGGAGAAACTCAGGTTGGCCAGGGTCGCGCCGGGCTACGCCGGCCAGGAATGCGTCAAGGGAGGGTGAATTCACGGGATGTCTCTGCTGTGCTGGAAAGAGCGGCCGCGCCGGATGCGTGCCCGGCTTGCGTGCCGTAAGAATTGCGCGGTCCGTGGAACAGCCCCGACCAGCGCCATTGTTAATACATTATCGGGCCGCGATGAATGTATCAACGAGGCGTCACTTTACCACCCGGCGGCGGCTCCCCGACAGTCAAAACAGCTGTGACCGCACCGCAAATCACGCAAATGGTGCATGGATTCCGACGTTGCCCGCGCGCATCACGCGATCAGCAGCTTCGGCCCGGCCTGCCGCAGTGCCTCGGCCAGCGAGGGTTCGGGCGCCATGTCGGTGATCAGCCAGGCGGCCTGGTCGAAGTGGCGGATCGCCACCCCGGTATTGCGGCCGAATTTCGTGTAGTCGGCCACCACGCATGCGACGTCGGCGGCCAGCAGCATGCGGCTGCGCAGTTCCGCCGCGCCGCGCGAAAAATCGCAGATCTCGCCGCGCGGCGTGACGCCGCCGATGCCGACAAAGGCGAAGTCCGCGTGATAGCGCGACACCTGCTCGATGGTGTCCCATCCATGGGTGGCGTCCTCGTTGTCCTGCAGCTCCCCCCCGAGCACGATCACGCGGTTGCCATTGCGACGCCCGAGCAGCAGCGCGATCGACAGGTCGTTGGTGTAGACCAGCAGCTTGTGATGGCCCTGCAGGGCCTGCGCGAGCGCGTGGGTCGTGGTGCCGTAGTCGAGGATCACCGAGGCGCCATCCGGCACCAGCTCCGCCGCGCGCAGGCCGATGGCGCGCTTGCCTTCGGCGTTGATCGCGGCGCGCGTCTGCGTGTCGGGTTCGGTTCGATTCGGGGCCAGCGCGCCGCCATGCGTCAGCACCAGCAGGCCGCGCTCGGCCAGCGCATTGAGGTCGCGCCGGATGGTCTCGCGCGAGACGCCGAGCTCGGCCACCAGCGCGCTGATGGCCAGCGCACCGGTCGCGGCAAGCTGGTTGAGGATGTGTTTCTGCCGCTGTTCGGCCAGCACGTTGACTCCGGAAGGGACGCAAAGGTGCGCCGATTCTAGCCGAAGGCGCCGGGCATGCGCCCGGCGGCCGTGCCGTTCAGGCCCAGGGCAGCGTCACGGTCTTCAGGTTGGTGAAGCTCTTGGCCGCCTCCTGCACGCCCTCCTTGTAGCCCAGGCCCGAATCCTTGATGCCGCCGAACGGCGTCAGTTCGATCCGGTAGCCCGGCACCTCCCACAGGTTGACGGTGCCCACGTGCAGCGCATTGGCAATCCTGGTGAAATCGTCCATCCGATTCGTGCACACGCCCGACGACAAGCCGAAGGCCGTGCCGTTGGAGATGCGGATGGCATCGTCCACGTCCTTGAACGTGAGGATCGGCGAGACCGGGCCGAACGTCTCTTCAAGCACCACGGCCATCGACGGATCGACACGGTCGAGCACCGTCGGCGAGTAGCTGGCGCCATTGCGCTGGTTGCCGACCAGCAGGCGCGCGCCTTGCGCCACGGCTGCGTTCACGCGCGCCTCGAACAGCGCCGCGGCCTGTGCGTCGATCACGGTGCCCATGTCGACGCCGCGGTCCATCGGATCGCCGTAAGTCCATGCGCGAGTCTTCTCCACGACCAGTTCGGTGAAGCGCGCGGCCACGGCCTCATGCACCAGCATGCGCTTGACGGCCGTGCAACGCTGGCCGGAGTTCTTGTAGGAGCCCTGCACGGCCAGATCGGAGGCACGGTCCAGGTCGGCGTCATCGAGCACGATCAGCGGATCGTTGCCGCCCAGTTCCAGCACCACGCGCTTGTAGCCGGCCTTGCTGGCGATGTACTTGCCGATCGACACCCCGCCCGTGAACGTGACCAGGTCGACCGCCGGGTGCGTGATGAGCTCATCGGCAATCTCGCGCGGATCGCCGGTGACGACCTGCAGCATCTGCGGCGGCAGGCCGGCTTCGTAGAGCAGGTCGGCCAGGTAGTACGCCGACAGCGGCACCTTCTCCGACGGCTTGAGCACCATGCGGTTGTTGGTCGCAATGGACGGCGCCACCTTGTGCGCCACCTGGTTCATCGGGTGGTTGAACGGCGTGATGGCGCAGATCGCGCCCAGCAGCGGCTCGCGCTGCGTCATCACGCGGCGGCGCTTGCCGTGCGGCGTGAGGTCGCACGAGAACATCTGGCCGTCGTCGCGCAGCGTTTCGTTGGCGGCAAAGCCCAGCACGTCGGCCACGCGGCCGATCTCGTAAAGCGAGTCCTTCTTCGACAGGCCGGACTCCAGCGTGATCAGGTCCGAGGCCTCTTCGGTACGCTCGCGCAGCAGCGCGGCGGCGCGGTCGAGGATGGCCGCCCGCTCATAGCGGGTCAGCGTCGAGCGGTAGGCCTGCGCCACATCGTAGGCGCGGCGCACGTCCGCCACCGTGGCCTTGGGCACGGTGCCCACGAGCGAGCCGTCAAACGGGTTGCGCACTTCGATCACGCGCTCGCGAACGACCTTCTGGCCGTCGATGCGCAGGGCTTCGGCACGGAAATGGGGGCTGACAGCCTTGTCGGGAAACTGGGGGGCATTCATGGTCGGTCTCCGGAATTCGGTCACTGGGTGGAGGGTCAGTGCAGGTGGTTCAGTGCAGGTGGTTCAGTGCAGGTGATTCAGCGCGACATCGAAGATGTCGAAATTGCGCAGCACGGCCTTGCCGGGAATGCCGCCGGTGCTGCGGTTGAACACCAGCGGCACGGTCTGCTCGGACACGCCGCCGTGCGAGCGCAGCGGCGCATCGAGCCCGGACAGGTCGTGACGCGCGCGGGCGGTGCCCAGCACCACGTGCTTGTCGCTGACCACCACGAGGTCGCCCACACGGTCCGGCGGCAGCTCGAAACGGGCGCAGGCTGCGGCGTTGTCGAGCACGTCCTGCACGCCGGGCAGCGCCGCGAGCCGGGTGCGGATGGCCGGCAGGTCGGCATCCCCGGGCAGGTAGACCGTCGCGTAGGAACCGAGCGCGCCGTGGTGCACCACGTACGGGTCGGTGATCGGCAGGATCACGCGGGCGCCGCCGGCTTCCACGCCGCGGCCGAGCCAGGCGTCGAGCTGGTCCTGCAGGTAGACGACATTGGGGGCCCTGGTGGCTTCGTCATGCTTGGCGTTCATGCCGTGGTCGGCCGTCAGGGCCACCACGCAGCCCAGCGCTTCCAGGCGTGCCAGGTACTGGTCCATCATCGCGTAGAAGGCGTTGGCGCCATCGGTGCCGGGCGCGAACTTGTGCTGGATGTAATCGGTCGTGGACAGGTACATCAGGTCCGGGCGGCGCGTTTCCATCAGGCGCACGCCGGCCGCAAGGACGAATTCCGACAGCTCGGCGCTGTACACGTCGGGCACCGGCATGCCGACCAGTTCCAGCACGCCATCGATGCCGTTCTCTGCGACGGTGGCCTGGTCCGCCTTTTCCGACGAGAAGCAGATGCCGCGCATGCGGTGGCCCAGCAGGCGGCGCAGCTTGTCCTTGGCGGTGACCACGGCCACGCTCGCGCCGGCGTCGGCAAACGCGGCCAGGATGGTGCCGGCGCGCAGGTACTTCGGGTCGTTCATCATCACTTCCTCGCCCTTGCCGCCGTTGGCGGTGCGGTCGAAGAAGTAGTTGCCGCAGATGCCATGCACGGCCGGCGGCGCGCCGCACACGATCGACAGGTTGTTCGGGTTGGTGAAGGTCGGCACCACGCACCTGGCGCGGAATGCCGAACCTTCGGCGAGCAGGCGCTTCAGGTAAGGCGCCCGGCCGCTCGCGGCGGCAGCTTCGAGGTAATCGTACTCGCAGCCGTCCACGCAGACCACGACGACGGGTTGCTGCATCCAGCGGTAGGTGCGCTGGTTGACGGTGACGGTGCGGGCAGAGGCTTGGGTGTCGGGCATGGCGGTGTTGCGTGCAGAGGTGATGTTCCGGGTTCATTGCGCCTGGGCACGTGCTGCCGCCCGGCGCGTGGTATCAGGCCGTTCCCCGGGCAGGGTCGACCGCGGCATGCATGCGCGCGCGGCCGCTTTCGGCATGCCCGCGCATCAGGCGTGCGGCCAGGTCGGCATCGCGCGCGGCGATGGCCGAGACGATGTCGCGGTGCTCGCGCGTGGAATCGGGCATGGCCGCGTTGTTGCCGGAAAGCGCCTCGCGGCGGAACAACGTCAGTTCCTTGACCAGCCGCCGGTAGGTGTCGACCAGCTTGCCGTTTCCGGTCAGCTCGACCATGCGGTCGTGGAAGACCAGGTTCAGGCGTGTGTACGCGTCCACGTCGCGCGCCGCGCTCGCCTGCGTCAATCCCTCCACGAAGACGCGCAGTTCGCGCAGTCCTTCGGGCGTGATGCGCGCAGCCAGCGTGCGGCCCACATGCTCGTCGAGCACCGCACGCAGCTCATAGAGCTCATCGGCTTCCTGCAACGAGATGGCACGCACGAACACGCCGCGGTTCTTCTCCATGCGCAGCAAGCCGGCCTGCTCCAGCGCCCGGAAGGCCTCGCGTACCGGCCCGCGCGATACGCTGAGCTGCCCCGCCACTTCGATCTCGTTGAGCTTGGCGCCCGGCGCGAGCCCGCCGGACATGATCCGCGTTTCCAGTTCGCGCTGGACCAGCGTGGTCAGCGACTGGCTCTGCAGGATCGAGATTTCGCTCGCAAGCGGGACTTGGCCTGACATGAAGACTCCGGGTTCGGCGCCTCGGGCGCCACAGCAGATTACCTTTGCAGCGATTAGAGCAAGCGCCTTGTCTATTGTCAACAATCAACAAGCAATGCCAACAGAATCTGCCGACCCGGACACCAGTGGACGCACGCAAATCTACATATATCTCTTAATAAACAGATATTTGTGCCCGTTAAGAGAATTATAAACCACATACACACAACGCAACATTTTCACCATGTTGACACAAAATGCCAACTACAATGCCGTGGAAGCCGGCTGCTACGCCAGCCCGAATCCTCCAGTGGTGGCCACTGGCGGCCGCACACGGACACTGACCAGAGCAAACCTTCCTCCCCCAGAACCAGGAGCCCGAACATGATCCGAGGCAACGATCCGATCCTCCTCACCCCCGGCCCGCTCACCACATCGCTGGCCACCAAGCAGGCCATGCTGCGCGACTGGGGATCGTGGGACGCCACCTTCAACGCCATCACCGGCAGCCTGTGCGAGGACCTCGTGCGCATCGTCCACGGTGAAGGCACCCATGTCTGCGTACCGATGCAGGGCAGCGGCACCTTCGCGGTGGAAGCCGCCATTGCCAATGTGGTGCCGCGCGAAGGCAAGGTCCTGGTGCCGCAGAACGGCGCCTACTGCCAGCGCATCCTGAAGATCTGCAAGGTGCTCGGCCGCGAGCATGTCGAACTGCCTGTCCCCGAAGACCAGCCCGCCACGCCGGCCGCGATCGAGGCCGCGCTGGCGCGCGACCCGTCCATCACGCATGTGGCGCAGGTGCATTGCGAAACCGGCGCAGGCGTGCTCAACCCGCTGCCCGAGATTGCCGCGCTGTGCGCGCGCCTCGGCAAGGGCCTGATCGTCGATGCGATGAGCTCGTTCGGCGCGATTCCGATCGACGCGCGCACCATGCCGTTCGACGCGCTGGTCGCGGCCACCGGCAAGTGCATCGAGGGCGTGCCGGGCATGGGTTTCGTACTGATGAGAAAGACCGTGCTGGAAGGCTGCCAAGGCAACAGCCATTCACTGGCGCTGGACCTGTACGACCAGTACAGCTATATGCAGAAGACCACGCAGTGGCGCTTCACGCCGCCCACGCATGTGGTGGCGGCCTTCCGCGCGGCGCTGGACCAGTTCCTCGAAGAAGGCGGCCAGCCGGTGCGCGGCGCGCGCTACCGCCGCAACTATGAAACTCTGGTGCGCGGCATGGCGGAGCTGGGCTTCCGGCCGTTCCTGTCGCCGGACGTGCAGGCGCCCATCATCGTCACGTTCCACGCGCCTGCCGACGCGCGCTATGACTTCCGGACCTTCTATGAAAAGGTGCGCGCGCGCGGCTACATCCTGTACCCGGGCAAGCTGACCCGGGTCGAGACGTTCCGCGTGGGCTGCATCGGCGCGATCGACGACAACGAGATGCGCAATGTCGTCACGGCGATCGGCGAGGCGCTGCGGGAAATGGGCATCGACATGCGGCCCGGGGCGCTGGTGCGGGCGGCCTGACCCCGCTCGTTTTCAGCGCGCTCTTCTCCCCTCCGGCGGGTGAAGCGCGAACCCTGCCAGCGTCACTGACATACCCCATACATGCCCCTTCCCGCCGACTTCCCAGGCATGGCGTTCGCAGCCGTCATGCTTTCCGCGCTGATGCACGCCTCCTGGAACGCCATCGTCAAGGTCGGTGGCGACCGGCTTTCGTCGATGGCGCTGATCGACACGTTCTGCCTGCTGGTCGCGGTGCCTCTGCTGTTCTTCGTGCCGCTGCCCGCGCCGCAGGTATGGCCGTTCCTGCTGGCCACGGTGGCACTGGAGGTGGGATACAAGCTGTCGCTGGTGGCAGCCTACGACCGCGGCGATTTCAGCCAGGCCTATCCACTGATGCGCGGTTCGGCACCGATGATGGTCGCGATCCTGCTGCTGCTGACCGGCAGCGAACGCCTGGGGCCTGGCGGCTATGCCGGCATCGCGCTGATCTGCTGCGGGCTGGTCAGCCTGGTGCGCTGGCGGCAGCAGGCGCCAGACCTGCTCGGTTTCGCGCTGCTGGCGGGCGCCTGCCTGGCCGGGGGCACGGTTATCGACGGCACGGCCGTCAAGCGCTACGGCGAGGTCTTCACCTATATCGTCTGGCTGCAGGCCATGTCGCACGTATTCATGCCGTCCTACGCCTTCGTCCGGCGCGGCCAGGCACTGGTGGCGCTGCTGCGCAGCGAGTGGAAGCGCGCCTGGATCGGCGGCATCAACCGCGTGGGCTCCTACGCGCTGATGCTGTGGGCGATGACGCTGGCACCGGTGGCCAAGCTGGCGGCGCTGCGCGAATCGAGCGTCATCTTCGCCGCCCTGCTTGGCCACTTCCTGCTGCGCGAGCCGTTCGACCGGCGCCGGCTTGCCGCCACGGCGCTGGTCCTGGCAGGCATCATCACGCTGCAGCTGGCGCGGTAGCGCCCCGTGGCACCCCGGCAGCGCCGCAGTGTCGCCTTACTCGATGGTGATCTTGCCCTGCTCGATCACCGTCTTCCAGCGCCTGAGTTCCTGGTTCTCGAACTGCGCGAACTGCTCGGGCGTATTCGCCACCACCTCGAAGCCGCTCTCGGCCAGCTTGTCGCGCATCTTCGGCTCGTTGAGCGCGCCGACCAGCGCGCCGTGCAGGCGGCTCTTCACGTCGGCCGGCAGGCCGCGCGGCGCCGCCACGCCCTGCCACGAATAGACCTCCACATCCTTCACGCCGCCTTCGGCCATGGTCGGCACGTTGGGCAGCACCGCGGCGCGCTTGTCCGACGTCACCGCCAGTGCGCGCAGCTTGCCGCTGCGGATGTGCTGCAGCACCGCGTTGATGTTCTGGAAGGACACATCGACCTGTCCGGCCAGCAGGTCGGAGATGGCCGGCGCACCGCCCTTGTACGGTACGTGCAGGCCTTCGGTGCCGCTCTTCTGCCAGAACAGCGCCGCGGTCAGGTGGTCCGACGAACCGGCGCCCGAGGTCGCGAAGGCGACCTTGCCCGGGTTCTTCTTCATGTAGCCGACCAGTTCCTGCACGGTCCTGGCAGGGAAGTTCGGGTTGGCCACCAGCACATTGGGGGCCCGTACTGCCACGGTGAGCAGGTCGAAGTCCCTGGCCGGGTCATAGGACAGGTTCTTCTGCAGGAACGGATTCACCGCATAGACGCCGATCGACGCCACCATCATCGTGTAGCCATCCGCCGGCGCGCGCTTGACGAAGGTCGCGCCGATCGCGCCTGTGGCGCCCGGGCGGTTATCCACGACGAAGGGCTGGCCCAGCTTTTCATTGAGCGGCACGGCCAGCATGCGCGCGATGGTGTCGGTCGAGCCGCCCGCCGGGAACGGCACCACCACCGAAACCGGCTTCTGCGGCCAGGACGGGCTGGCCGCAATGGCAGCGCCCCCTGCCACGGTCAAGGCCGCCACAGCCGCCAAGACCATGCCCGCGCCGGCACATCGGCGCAGCAGCGTGGAAAGATCGATCATTGTTGTCTCCGATTGGTTCTTGTCTTGCACTGCTTGTTCGAGATCGCGACCCACGCATCCCTCAGCGAACCATGCAGGGCGCCTTGTTGTTGAACTTCCAGCCCGGGATCAGGAACTGCATGGCGATGGCGTCGTCGCGCGCGCCTAGTCCCTTTTCCTGGTAGAGCGCGTGAGCGCGCGCCAGGGCGTCCATGTCCAGCTCCACGCCAAGGCCCGGCGTCTTCGGCACCTGCACCAGGCCGCCTTCGATCTTCAGCGGGTCGCGCGTGAGGTGCTCGCCGTCCTGCCAGATCCAGTGCGTGTCGATGGCGGTGACACGGCCCGGCGCGGCGGCGGCCACGTGGGTGAACATCGCCAGCGAGATATCGAAGTGGTTGTTGGAATGCGAACCCCAGGTCAGGCCCCACTCGGCGCACATCTGCGCCACGCGCACCGAGCCCTGCATGGTCCAGAAGTGCGGGTCGGCCAGCGGGATGTCCACCGACTGCAGCCGCACCGCATGCCCCATCTGGCGCCAGTCGGTGGCGATCATATTGGTGGCGGTCGGCAGCCCGGTCGCCGCGCGGAACTCGGCCATGATCTCGCGCCCCGAGTAGCCGTCTTCGGCGCCGCACGGGTCTTCGGCGTAGGCCAGCACGCCGTGCTTGTCGCGGCACAGGCGGATGGCGTCCTTCAGCAGCCAGCCGCCGTTCGGGTCGAGCGTGACGCGCGCCTTCGGGAAGCGCTCGTGCAGCGCGATGATCGCCTCCATTTCCTCGTCGCCGCTCAGCACGCCGCCCTTGAGCTTGAAGTCGTTGAAGCCATAGCGCTCGTAGGCGGCCTCGGCCAGGCGCACGACGGCCTCGGGCGTCATGGCCTCTTCATTGCGCAGGCGGAACCACGCGTTGTCGGCACCCGGTTCGGTGCGGTAGCCGAGCGTGGTGCGGCGGCGGTCGCCGATATAGAACAGGTAGCCAAGCATTTCCACCGCGTCACGCTGCTGGCCTTCGCCCAGCAGGGCCGCCACGGGCACCTGCAGGTGCTTGCCGAGCAGGTCCAGCAACGCGGCTTCCAGCGCCGTCACGGCGTGGATGGCGATGCGCAGGTCGAAGGTCTGCAGGCCTCGGCCGCCGGCATCGCGGCCGGCAAAGGCGGCGCGCGCGCGGTTGAGCATGGCCTGGTACTGGCCAATCGGCTGCCCCACCACGAGTTGCCGCGCATCTTCCAGCGTCTGGCGGATGCCCTCACCGCCCGGCACTTCGCCCACGCCGGTGTTGCCCGCGCTGTCGCGCAGGATGACGATATTGCGCGTGAAGTACGGGCCATGCGCGCCCGACAGGTTCATCAGCATGCTGTCGTGGCCGGCGACCGGCACCACGGTCAGTTCAGTCACGACCGGCGTGGCGGCGTTGTTGCCATGGATGGCGGCTTGCGAAGCGTTCATGCGGGCTGTCTCCGGAATCTGATTGGTATTCGTTGGCGCAGCGGCTTGGGCTGCGGCATATATCGTCGGCTGCGCATCGCAGACTGCAGCATACGTTATCAGTCGTCGTATAACTTACAACCGAGTATAATGACCCTATTCTGGCCAGGTCAAGGCCGCAATTTCCCTACGCCCTGCCCACGCTCATGCCCGACGCCCAGATGATTCCTCCCGCACCCCTGCGCCGCCGCGGCCGCACGCTGGCCGAGGAAGTGGTGAGCGGCCTCACCGAGCGCATCAGCCAGGGCCAGCTCAAGCCCGGCGACAAGCTGCCCACCGAGTCCGAGGTCATGGCCAGCTTCGGCGTGAGCCGCACCGTGGTACGCGAAGCGCTGTCGCGCCTGCAGGCCAGCGGGCTGGTGGAAACGCGCCATGGCATCGGTACGTTCGTGCTGGCGCGTCCGGCGGAAACGCCCTCGCCCTTCCGCATCGACCCCGCGACCATGGGCACCGCCATGGACGTGCTGGCCATGCTGGAATTCCGCGTCAGCCTGGAGGCCGAGGCGGCCGGGTTGGCCGCGACGCGCCGCAGCGACGAGCAGCTTGCCACCATGCGCCGTGCGCTCGACGCCATGAAACGTGGCGCCACCGAAGGCAGCGATTCCGTCGGGGCGGATTTCGAATTCCACCTGTCCATCGCCCGCGCCACCGGCAACCGCTATTTCACCGACATCATGGGCCACCTGGGCACCATGCTGATCCCGCGCAGCCGCCTGCAGGTGAATAGCCAGGAACGTGCCCAATACCTGGAACGCGTGCATATCGAGCACGAGAACATCTACGACGCCATCGAGCGCCACGACCCCGAAGGCGCCAAGGCCGCCATGCGCATGCACCTGACCAACAGCCGCGAGCGCCTGCGCAAGGCTTCCGCCGCCGCCTGAACGACTGGCGGCCGGCGCGGTTGCGGTCAGTCGCCTCATGTCATATGATGTCTTACGAGATTTGCGACGGATCCCCGGCGCGGATCCGGTCAGTTTGACGGCGACCTCCGCACCCTTCTTCCCTTTGCAGGAAACCCAACATGACGATTACCGGCGAAATGCTGATCGGCGCGAGCGCCGTGCGCGGCACCGACGAACCCTTCCATGCCATCAACCCGGCCACTGGCGAGACCCTGGAACCGGTCTTCCACGGTTCCGCCAGCGCCGACGTGGCGCGTGCCTGCGAACTGGCCGAAGCGGCGTTCGATACCTTCCGCGCGACCACGCCGGAGCAGCGCGCGAGCTTCCTGGAAGCGATTGCCAACCAGATCGAAGCGCTCGGCGACGCGCTGATCGAACGCGCCCATGCCGAGAGTGCGCTGCCGATCGCCCGCCTGCAAGGCGAGCGTGGCCGCACCACGGGCCAGCTGCGCCTGTTCGCCACGGTGCTGCGCGCCGGCCGCTGGCAGGCCGCAACGCTCGACAGCGCCCTGCCCGAGCGCACCCCGCCGCGGCCCGACCTGCGCATGCAGAAAATCGCGATCGGACCGGTGGCCGTGTTTGGCGCCAGCAACTTCCCGCTGGCATTCTCCGTGGCCGGCGGCGATACCGCCTCGGCCCTGGCGGCCGGCTGCCCGGTGGTGGCCAAGGCGCATCCCGCACACCCCGGCACGTCCGAACTGGTCGGCCGCGCGATCCGCAAGGCCGTGGCCGAGGCGGGCCTGCCGGAAGGCGTGTTCTCGTTGCTGACCGGCGCCGGCCACACCGTGGGCACGGAACTGGTGGCCCATCCGGCGATTCAGGCCGTGGGCTTCACGGGCTCGCGCACCGGTGGCCTGGCGCTGATGCAGGTCGCCAGCAACCGCGCCCAGCCGATTCCGGTCTATGCGGAGATGAGCAGCATCAACCCGGTCTTCCTGCTGCCCGAAGCGCTGGCGGCACGCGGCGAAGCCATCGCGCGCGACCTGGCCGATTCGCTGGTGCTCGGCGTCGGCCAGTTCTGCACCAACCCCGGCCTGCTGCTCGCACTGGAAGGCCCGGCACTCGACAAGTTCCGCGCGTCGGCCGGCGCCGCCCTGACGGCCAAGCCGGCCGGCACCATGCTGACGCCGGGTATCCAGCACGCGTTCGAACAAGGCATCGGCAAGCTGTCGAGCATCCATGGCCTCGCGCGTACCGCGAGCGGCCAGGCCAGCACGGGCCCCAACCAGGCCTGCGCGGCGGTCTTCGAGACCACGGCGCAACACTTCATCGCCGACCCGCGCATGCATGCCGAGGTGTTCGGGCCGTCCACCGTACTGGTGGCCTGCCGCGATATCGGGGACATGCTCGCCGTCACGCGCGAACTGGAAGGCCAGCTGACCGCGACCGTACAGGCTGACCGGGGTGACTACGCGTTGGCCGGGCAACTGCTGCCGGTGCTGGAACGCAAGGTAGGCCGCGTGCTCTTCAACGGCTATCCGACCGGTGTGGAAGTGTCGTACGCCATGGTCCACGGCGGGCCCTTCCCGGCCACGTCCGACACGCGCACGACCTCGGTCGGCACCACGGCAATGGACCGCTTCCTGCGCCCGGTGTGCTACCAGAACGTGCCTGCCGAACTGCTGCCGGCCGCGCTGCAGGACGGCAATCCGCTGGCGCTGTGGCGGCTAAAGGACGGCGAGCCGGCGCGCGCCTGAGCTTGCCGGGCAGGTTCAGCACAGCACATCGAGCAGCGCAAACAACCCGGCGTCCGCCCTGGCCGCCGAGTGCGAGCGCCGGACGCTGCGGCAGCCGGCGAGCCATCACTCAGGGCATGCGCAGCTGGCATCGGTCCGCGCAAAGAGCACGGATCGATTGCGTCCGCCCGATTTCGCCAGGTACAAGGCCTTGTCTGCCTGGTCGATCAGATGCTCCGGGCTCACCGCCTTGTCTGTCGTACCCGCCACCCCGACCGACAGCGTCACGACGGCGCCGTCGATGGCGATGACCGTCCCGGGCACGCAGACTTTCTGCCGGTACCACTCTGCCCGGCGCATGGCGGCATCGGCTTCCATGCCGGGCAGGAGCACCAGGAACTCTTCGCCGCCATAGCGGCACACCACGTCACCGGCGCGCGCCTGCTGTTGCAGGAGCGAGGCCACGTGCCGCAGTACCTGGTCCCCGGCCGAGTGGCCATGGCGGTCGTTGATCTGCTTGAAATGGTCGATATCGAGCAGCAGCACCGCCACGGACTGGTCCGTCCTGGCGCCCGGGCCAAATTCCCGCCGGAGCGAGTCGTTGAGGTAGCGCCGGTTGTACAGGCCCGTCAACGGATCCCGGTTGGCCTGCTCGGTGAGCTGGGCCTGCAGCGCCTGCACGGCCTCGAGCTGGCCCTGCAACGCCTGCTCGCTCAGCTTCAGCTTGTGTCGCGTCTCGCTCAGGCTCAGCGCGCGGAAATAGGCGCCTCGGGCAAACAGCAGCAGATAGACCGACAGACACGCCATGCTCAGGGCCGTGACCGGCATCGTCGTATCGGGTTCGAACTTCAGTCCGAACCAGGCGACCGACACGGCGGCCCCTGCCGCCGACAAGCCGGCCGCCTGCAGCGCCCCGCGAAAGCCGCGGAACGCCGCCAGGTTGATGCACCCGCATATGACCAGCAGGAAGGTAATCCATAGCGGAAAGCCCAGCCAAGCGGTCCACAGGCCGAAGCACCAGTCATCCAGGCGCAGGTTATGGATCTCGGCTTCGAGCGGGTCGCGCGCATGCCTGGCTACCAGGTAGACCACGTGCGGATAGACCAGGAACTGGAGCGACATCAGCACCCATGCCATCGCGCCCTGGCCCGTGGCATGGAAATGCACGGCAAAAATCAGGAAGACAATCCACCACGACGCCGTGCGATTGCGGTGGTTCATCTTCACCACCCAATGCACTGCGCCGGGCCGGCTCTGGTTCGTATTGTCGATGGTCTGCAAGTCCCCTTCCCCCAGTCCCTCCCCTTGCGGCAGTCATCTGCGCCCCGGACCGATGCAGCCCGGGCGAATCCGCCCGTCCTGCCCGCACGGGGTACGCGACCTTTCAAGGCGTCGCGACTGGGGAGTAGTACCGCGAGAATATCAGGGAGTTGGGCGTGCGCAGCACCCCGCAACGCGGGACGGGCGTTCGCGGGAACGAAGGCGATCCCGGACACCGCTGGCACGCGGGTGCACCTCGGCAAGTTCCGCCGGAAATCCACCCCGACCAAAGGAGGGAGATGAAGCGCCTGTTTTCCGCCGCCAGCGGCGGCGGCGGCGGCAGACTGATTCCTGGACCTTTCTAATAGGACGGGTGCTCAACCCGTCCCTCGTTTAAACCAATTCGCTGGCTTTCATGTACAAATAAAGCGTTTCGTTGGATTTCAAGCAGCGGGAGCCGCCTGAGTCGAAGTGACGCGCCTTCGAATATCGGACCGTGGCGTTGACAACCACGCCCCCAATGCGAGGGTATCAAGGGGTTGCCTTCATCGCTGCTGCCCCCTCAGAAGTTATTGTTATTCAGCTGTGATTTTCCCATCCTTAATCACCTTCGCCCAGGTAGCAAGTTCCTGGGTCACGAATTTGTCCAGAGTCGGAGGGTCCATGTAGGCAGCAAAGCCACCCTGCTCCTCAACCTTCTTCTTGTACTCGGGGCTTTCCACGATTTTCCGAATCGATGTGGAGAGCTTCTTGACGATGTCCGGCGGTGTGCCTGCCGGAGCGAATACCGCGAACCAGGACTCCACGTTGTAGCTTGGCAGGCCCGCTTCAGCAGAAGTTGGGACATCGGGCATCGAAGGATGGCGCTTAAGCCCCGTGTAAGCCAGTGCCTTGATTTTTCCGGCCTTGACCTGGCCGATTACCGATGGCGGTGTCGTCACGAACATGTCGACCTGGCCGCCAATGAGGTCGCTCACCACCGGGCCGGCACCCTTGTACGGGACGTGTGTTACCGGGACCTGCGCTTGGTTGCCGAACATGACGCCTGCGATATGCTGGATGGAACCATTGCCCGATGACGCGAAGAACAAGCCTCGATTGTCCTTCTTGCCAAAGGAAATCAGGTCGCGCAGGTTCTGCGCTGGAATCTTGCCGCTGACAGCGATGACATGCGGGGCACGCATCACCAGCGCTACAGATGCGAAGTCCTTAGGTTTCCAACGCGCCTGGGGAAAGAGCGCCGGATTTCCCACGTGATAGCCGGAATACTGCATCAGGAGCGTGTAGCCATCTGGCTTGGCTCGTGCGACAGCTTCCGTGCCAATGTTGCCGCTGGCGCCCGGCCGGTTCTCAATCACGATGGGCTGCCCCAAGTCCTTGGCGAGCTGCTCGCCGATGAGCCGCGCAACGATATCGGTCGACCCGGCGGGTGCGCTCGGGACAATCATCGTGACAGGCTTGCCGGGATAGGCGTCCGCAGCGAACACCGGCCATACAGCCGCCAGTATGAGAGCCGTCACAGCGGCCTTAACGCTCCATTTCATTTTTTGTCTCCTATTGATGTATATGCCGGAAGGCATTGCCATCCCGGCCGTGTCACCGGTTGTCCGTCACTTCCGGAACAGCGCTTCCATCTCTTTCCGAACGCGGTACGCCGGTTGCTCAGCGTCGATGAACACGTCCTCCCACGTTAGGGACTGGTCCTTGGGTACATCGCGACGCAGCTTCAGGTGATGGGCCAGACCCAAAGGCAGACTGCCGACACGGAGCGACTCCTTTGCAGGGAAGAGCTTGCCAAATACCGTGTAGCCGCCTTCGCCATCGAGCATCTCCCCTGCCTTCAAGTCCCGCTTTGCGGTTGCGACAACATCTGCATTGAAGTGCTGGCCTACGCCGGTGGGCTCGCGGCGCAGTCCCACGCTCGCCACGGAGACGCCGAGCTCCAGGCCGATGAGGTGCCATTTCTTGTACTGCACCATGCACTGGCCGTTGGGGTCGGTGAAGACCTGGTATTCCTTGAAGCAGCGGCGAATGTACTCGGTCGGTGCCTCAATGCAGACCCAGACACCCTTACGGATGTCGTAGCCCACGGACGTACCATCGGTGTTCAGCGATGACACCACGTCGACTACCCCCTTCTCCGACAGCACACCGCCATCCGACTTGAGCCGCATGACCGTGGGAATCTGCTCGACGGAAGCCGGTGCAAAGGTGATACCTTCCGCCTGCACCTGAAGACCGGTGGCATTCGCAATGGCAGTGCTTTCGATAGCCGGCTTGGAGCCATCGAGGAAAGCATTGAACATCTTCGGGTTCATGCCACCGATGCGCGCCTGCTCGGCCGTCACGCCCCAGTGGTCCCAGACGGTATCGGGCGTCGATTCGCGGAACTTGGGCAGCCACTTGTGGCCACGCCCCGCGGCGACGATAGGGAACCCACAAGTGCGAGCCCAATCCACCAGTTCGCAAGCCAAGCCTGGTTGGTCACCATAGGCCAAGGAGTACACCACTCCAGCCTCGCGGGCACGGTGGGCCAGCAGCGGGCCGCAAAATGCATCGGCTTCGACCGTTACATTGATGACGTGCTTGCCGTGCTTGAACGCTGCGAGACAGTGGTCGACCGCAGCAATGGGGTTACCCGTACATTCAATGATGATGTCAACGCCAGGATGCGCCACAAGCGCTTCCCAATCATCGCCGACGTGCGTCGAGCCTGTGCGTACCGCGTCGTCCAGCGACGCTGCCTTAGCGCGACCAGGTTCCCAACCAACTCGCTCAAGGCTGGCGTGGGCGTTTGCCGGCACAAGGTCGGCAATCCCGACCATGTGCACGCCTGGAGTGCGAGGTACCTGCGCCAGGTACATCGAGCCAAACTTCCCTGCGCCAATGAGGCCAACGCGCACGGGCTTTCCTTGCTCGGCACGCGCGAGCAACTGAGGATAGAAATTCATGGTCCAATCCAGTAAGGTGGAAACTAAATGCGTCAGCTACGGGACTGGGCGAGGAAGTCCAGGTCGCAGCCTTCAGGGGCTTGCAGTACGGTGCGCTGATAGAGCTCCTGATAGCCACCGCGTTTCTGAGGCAGTGGCTTGCGCTCGGCAAGGCGGCGCGCGATTACTTCAGGTTCGACCAGCAACTCGATGCTCTTTTGAGACACCGACAAGCGAATCCGGTCGCCATTGCGCACCGCTTCCAGGGGGCCACCGGCCGCCGCTTCAGGAGACACGTGCAGAACGATGGTTCCGTAGGCGGTACCGCTCATGCGTGCATCCGAGATACGCACCATGTCCTTCACGCCAGCCTTTGCGAGCTTCGAGGGAATGGGAAGGTAGCCGGCTTCCGGCATCCCCGCGGCCAGCGGACCAGCGTTCTTCAGCACCAGGATGTCGTCAGCGGTGACGTCGAGGTCGGGCGAATCCACCCGGTTTGCCAGGTCTTCCAGACCCTCGAACACCACGGCACGACCTTCCTTCTCAAAAAGAGCAGGCGTTGCGGCAGCGCGCTTGAAGATTGCGCCGTCGGGTGCAAGACTGCCATGCAGCGCAATCAGGCCGCCCACATTGCTTACCGGTTCGTCGAAGGACCGGATGACTTTTCGGTCAACCCAGCCAGCTGGTTCGTCAAGGCGTTCGCGGAGCGTTCGGCCGTCAACGCTCAGGCAGTCCAGGTTCAGCAAGGGGCGCAGTTCGCGGAGCACCGCTCCCATACCGCCTGCGGCATGGAAGTCCTCCATGTAGCCCTCACCCACCGGTTTAAGGTCGACCAGTACCGGAGTTTCATCGGAAATCTCGTTGAGACGTTCCGGGCTGATGCGAATGCCGAGGCGACCAGCGACGGCAGTCAGGTGAATAATTGCGTTGGTCGAACCTCCCAGCGCCATCAGGATGCGAAAGGCATTTTCGACCGACTGTTCCGTCATGATTTGTGAAGGCAGGATGGGCGAATGTGCAAGCCGTACGGCTGCCTTGCCGGTCTCCTCAGCGGCCACCAGGCGTTGGGAATCCACTGCAGGAATTGCAGCCGTACCCGGCAGCGACATGCCCAGGGTCTCGGCGATGCATGCCATCGTGCTTGCGGTGCCCATGACAGCACAGGTGCCCGCGGTAGTAGCCAGACGTGTCTCTACGGTCTGGATTTCGCACTGGTCGATTTCCCCAGCGCGGAACTTGCCCCAAAACCGGCGGCAATCCGTACATGCGCCCAGTCGCTCACCTTTGTGCCGCCCTGTCGACATCGGGCCGGTGACCAGTTGGATGGCGGGGCGATTGGCAGAAGCAGCGCCCATCAGTTGGGCCGGCACAGTCTTGTCGCAGCCACCAATGAGCACGACCGCGTCCATCGGTTGCGCGCGAACCATCTCCTCGACGTCCATGGACATCAGGTTGCGGTACACCATGCTGGTCGGGTTGAGGAACACTTCACCCAGCGAAACCGTGGGGAACATGCGCGGCAGGCCGCCTGCAGCCAGCACGCCACGGGATACGGCCTCCACGAGTTGCGGCATGTAGCGATGACAGTTGTTGAAATCGCTGGGTGACGCAGCAATACCGATTACCGGTCGGGACAGCAGTTCACTTGAAATGCCCATCGAATGCGCCATCGAGCGGCGCAGGTAACGCGCAAAGTCGCGGTCACCATAGTTGGTCAATCCATTGTCGAGGCCAAGGGGTTCAGCCATGTTACTTCTCCGTGTGGGGTGCCGCGGCGCTGAACTGCACGGCTAGCATGTCTTCAAAGAATCGAGTCATCGAGCCCTTGTCGCTGGCTCCGTGGCCAGCCAAAAGGCTCATTTGGTAGGTGGCGGTGGCTGCAGCAAGCACCGGCATCGGGATGCAATGGCGAGCGCCTAGCTCGGCGGCGCTGACCAGGTCCTTGTAAGCGGCCTGGAGCGGATAGCCATCGCTGAAGTGGCGCGCCAGGATGCGAGGGAGGAAGAACTCCGACGCATAGCTGCGTCCCGTTCCACTGTTGATGACCGACGCAATCTTCTCCGCATCAAGCCCCATTCGCCGCGCCATCGGCAGAATCTCTGCAAGCGCCGCGCAGTTGATGTCAAAGAGCAGCTGGTTCACGAGCTTCGTCAGCTGTCCACTGCCGGCGTCTCCCATGAAGAGGATGTTGTTACCCATGCGCTCAAGCCATGGCCTCACCGTCTCGAACGTCTCCTTCGCGCCGCCACACATGACGGTGAGCGTGCCGGCTTCCGCGCGCGATTGCATTCCCGACACCGGAGCATCCAGGAACGCAAGATTGGCCGCGGCCAGACGCGAATGAATATCCAGCGTGGCGCCATGCTCCATGGTGCTGGTATCGACAACGATGGAGCCAGGACGAAGCAGGCTTGTCAGCCCGCCGTCACCAAACAGCACGTCGATCACTGCAGCGGTACCCGGCAGACTCAGAAACACAATCCGGGCGTCTGCCAGGCCAGCCAGAGAGTCGGACGTCGTGGCGCCGGCTGCCAGCATTTCGGAATAGGCGTCCTGTACCTTCGACGTGACGCGCAGGTCCGTGTCAGCGTGAATCAGATTGAGCGCCATCGGCTTGCCCATCTGGCCAAGGCCAACGAAGCCCACGATGGTGCGGTCGGATTTTGCGGCGGTCATGCGTCGGCCCTCTCGGAGATTTCAATCAGATTCAGGTCGGGGTCGCGCAGGTAAATCGAACGAATGCGGTAGTTGGCGCCGGTGCGGGCGACCGGCCCCTCGATGATGTGAGCGCCGCGGCCATTAAGTCGCGCGATGACTTCATCCAGCGGAATCGCCGCAATGAAGCAGAGGTCCAGAGCGCCTGGTACAGGCAGATGGGCTTTCGGCTCAAACTCCTTGCCCTTCACATGCAGATTGATTTTCTGCTCGCCGAACTTGAAGGCTTTGCGGCCTTCGCCGAATGTCTCGAGGGTCATTCCGAGCAGCCCAACGTAGAAGTCGACACACGCTTCCTCGTTGCTGGTCGTCAGGACAAGATGGTCCAAGTGATGAATCACCAGCGCCTCCTTCTTGCAATTTTGCGAATGAACCGAATGTATGCGCGCAGAAAGCAAGGGTGGAATTCCTAATTTCGCACACATCCTTCGCATTTTGCGAAGCCGCGGCCTGACGGGACTGCTAAGATGTGGCTATGTCACAGGAACTCATCAATCCCGCACGTGTTGATTTCGTCACACTCCGCCTATTCTGCGCGGTGGCGCAGATGGGCAGCATTACCAAGGGCGCGGAGCGGTGTAACTTGGCACTTTCAGCCGCAAGCAGGCGGATTTCTGACTTTGAGGCCGCTTCGAGGGCGGTACTCATGGAGAGGACTGTCCACGGCATTCGGCTGACGCCTGCTGGTCACGTTGCGCTTCAGCATGCGATGCGCCTTTTCCAGGGGTTCGAGCTTTTTAGCAATGAGCTCAGCGAGTACTCGAATGGCTCTCGGGGACATGTTCGGCTGTGGGCGAACATGTCCGCCCTGGTTGAATTTCTGCCTTCTGCACTTGAGAGCTTCTTGCACTTTTACCCCGATACACGTGTCGAGGTCGAGGAGCAACTCAGCGGTGACATTGTCCGTGCGGTGGTGGAAGGGGTGGCCGACGTGGGCATTTTCGTCGAAGGCGCGACGACGCACGGCCTGAACGTGCTTCCCTATCGGACCGACCGCCTAGTCGTACTTTGCTCAAAGACTCACCCTTTGAGCGAAGTAGACGAAATCGAATTCCGAAGCTGCCTTTCTTATGACTTCGTGGGCCTGAATCGCGGAAGCTCGCTGCTCAATACCATTTCGACTGCGGCACATGACATAGGCTTCCCTTTGCGGCTGCGCGTTCAAGTTAGAAGCTTTGATGCCATGTCCGAAATGATTGCTTCCAATCTGGGGATTGGCGTACTCCCCCTCGGAGCATGCTTTCGAAAGCTCGAGCCCCTGGGCTTGAAAGCTATCCGGCTCGTGGATAGCTGGGCAGAGCGAAGACTGCTGATTGCCACGAGCGCCTCCCGCGCTCTGTCGGGCTCAGCTGCCCTTCTCGTCGAGCATCTGGTTAAGACGCCTGGTTGAACGGCTAACTGGCGGTAAAGCCGCTGCTTCCCGACCGCCGCTTCATGCCCGCGCGCGACCTGCACGCTGCGCGGGGAGGATCTTCCGGGAGCCAGGAGGTAGCCCTCGAAAGGGCTCGTGCGTTGAGCACTACAAAAAATAAAGTAATTCGCTGGACTGAGCGCAATAAAGACAAATAATCGAACTGCCCAGCGAAAAACTAAAGCTGACAGCGGCGCTCCATGAAAGACGGGAACAGCCTCAGGTCACGGGCGCCGGATTGAATAACGCCAGCGCGTTGTGCAGCCTGTGGTGCTCGGCCCAGGTCTTCCGGCGGCCGCTGGCCACGTCGATCATCAGGTGGAACAGTTCCCAGCCCACGTCCTCGATGGTGGCTTCGCCCGTGGCGATGCGGCCCGCGTTGACGTCCATCAGGTCATGCCAGCGCCGAGCCAGGTCGCTGCGCGTCGCGACCTTGATGACCGGCACCTCGGCCAGGCCGTACGGCGTGCCGCGACCGGTCGTGAACACGTGCAGGTTCATGCCGGCGGCAAGCTGCAGCGTGCCGCAGATGAAATCGCTCGCCGGCGTGGCCGCGTAGATCAGCCCCTTCTGCTTGAGTTTCTCGCCCGGCGACAGCACGCCGGTGATCGGCGCACTGCCCGACTTGATGATCGAGCCCATCGCCTTTTCCACGATATTCGACAAGCCGCCCTTCTTGTTGCCGGGCGTGGTATTGGCGCTGCGGTCCACGCGGCCGCGTTCGAGGTAGCGGTCGTACCAGGCCATCTCGCGGATCATCGCCTCGGCCACTTCGGGCGTGGCGGCGCGCGCGGTGAGCTGGTCGATGCCGTCGCGCACTTCGGTGACCTCCGAGAACATCACGCTGGCGCCGGCACGCACCAGCAGGTCGGTGGCAAAGCCGACGGCGGGGTTCGCCGTCACGCCGGAGAACGCATCGCTGCCGCCGCACTGCACGCCGACCACCAGGTCCGATACCGGGCACGTTTCGCGGCGGCGCGCGTTCAGGCGCTCCAGGTGCGCCTCGGCCATCGTCATGATCGACGCGATCATCGATGCAAAGCCGACGTGCTGCTCATCCTGCAGGCAGACCACGCCGACCTGCACTTCGCCCGCGCCGGTCTGGATCGGGATGGTGCCCGCCGGCATCAGGCGGTCCGGCTGCAGCTTCTCGCAGCCGAGGCTGACCATCATCGCGATGCCGCCGAAGTTGGGGTTGAGCGCGATATTGCGCAGCGTGCGGATCGGGATGACGGCATCGGGCGCGTCGATGGCCACGCCGCAGCCATACGTGTGCTCCAGTCCGACCACGTCATCGACGTTGGGGTAGCGCGGCAGCAGTTCTTCGCGGATGCGCCGCACGGCGTGCTCGACCACGCCCGACACGCACTGCACGGTCGTGGTGATGGCCAGGATATTGCGCGTGCCGACCGAGCCGTCCGGATTGCGGAAGCCCTCGAAGGTATAGCCTTCCAGCGGCGGCAGCGGCGCCGGGACGCGCGTGCCGATCGGCAGATCGGTGAGGCCAGGCGCCACGGGCATCTCGATGACGCGCTCGTTGACCCAGCTGCCGCGCGGCAGGTCCTTCAGCGCGTAGCCGATCACCACGTTGTAGCGCACCACCGCATCGCCCTGTTTCAGGTCCGACAGCGCGACCTTGTGCCCCTGGGGCACGGCCTCGCGCAGGACCAGCCCGCACGGGAACCCGGTGCCGGCCGGCAGGCCGCCATCGTTGGCGACGATGGCCACATTGTCTTCCGGATGGATGCGGATATAGAGCGGAGCCTGGACCGGCTGGGCGGCCTGGCCGCGCGAATCGTGTTCTGACATGCTGTGCTTCCTGCGGTTATTGCGGGTGCCTGAGTTCCACGCGGCGAATGTCCTTGACGATCACCAGGTAGCTCAGCACCGTGACCAGTGCGTGGACCCCGACGAACACCAGGGCGCCAGTGAAGGAGCCGGTGACGCTCAGGATATAGCCGATCGCGATCGGCGTGACGATGCCGGCGATATTGCCGAACGTATTGAAGATGCTGCCCGCCAGGCCGATCACTTCCTTGGGCGCGGTGTCCGCCACCACGGCCCAGCCCAGCGCGCCGATGCCCTTGCCGAAGAAGGCCAGCGCCATGAAGCCGACCACCAGCCATTCGGCATCGACATAGTTGCAGGCAATCATGCTGACCGAAAGCAGCATGCCGGCCACGATGGGCACCTTGCGCGCCATGGTCAGCGAATGGCCGCGGCGCAGCAGCGCGTCCGAGATCATGCCGCCCAGCACGCCGCCAAGGAAACCGCAGATCGCCGGCAGCGACGCCACGAAACCCGCCTTGAGGATGGACATGCCGCGCGCCTGCACCAGGTACACGGGGAACCAGGTCAGGAAGAAGTAGGTGAGCACGTTGATGCAGTACTGGCCCAGGTACACGCCAGCCAGCATGCGGTTGCTCAGAAGCTGGCGCGCATAGAACCAGCCCGCCGGCGCCGCGGCCTTGCCGCTGGCGCGCGCGGCGCCTTCATTCATATGGATCAGGCCGCCGCCCTGCTCGATGTGCTCCAGCTCCGCGCGGCTGACCGCCGGATGGTCGGCCGGACTGCGCATGACCTTCAGCCACACGATGGCCAGCGCCATGCCGAACACGCCCATCCACATGTAGACGTGGTGCCAGCCCCAGCTGTGCGTCACCCACGCCATCAGCGGCGTGAACACCACCGCGGCAAAGTACTGGGCCGCGTTGAAGATGGCCGAGGCCGTGCCGCGTTCCGACGTGGGGAACCAGCTCGCCACCACCTTGGCGTTGGCCGGGAACGCCGGCGACTCGGCCAGGCCCACCGCAAAGCGCAGCATGAACAGCACCGTCATCACCGCACCCATCGAGGCGAACACGCCCACCCAGGCCTGCAGCAGCGTGAACACCGACCACAGGCAGATGCTCGCGGCATAGATGCGGCGCGCGCCAAAGCGGTCAAGCAGCCAGCCACCCGGAATCTGCGCCATGACGTAGGCCCAGCTGAAGGCGGAGAAGATATAGCCCATCTGCACGGCACTGAAGCCGAAGGCCTCGCGCATGGCGGGGCCCGTGATCGACAGCGTGGCACGGTCGGCATAGTTGACCGTGGTGACGATGAAGATCATCGCCAGGATCCAGTAGCGGACATTGGTGCGGCGCGCAGTGGCAGCGCTGCCGGCAGCGGCCGCCGAGGCGGCGGGAGTGGGACTTGCGTTCATCGGGTCTCCTCGTGGCCGGGCGCCAGGATGCTGGCATGACCGGATTGAGATATGTCGTCGTATGACTGAGATTATAAGGAGAGCACCTTCCGGACGTAGTGCGCGTTTACCCTGAAATTGCCGGGAATTTTTTGCTACGGGCTTTCGTCTTCCTTACAGTTACTAGGATTCCGGGGAATGATTGCCACCACGGGCGCCATTGTACTGCCGTCCAAGGGCGGGGTTTTCCCGGACATCTTCACTTTCCCCCTTGTCTATTCCAATCCCTAGTTGTACGATGACGTACATTGACAACGCCACTGCAGGAACGCGGAACAGCGCCCTGCCCGATCCATCACCATTCGCCGACCCCGGCCCAGGATGAGAGACATGACGACACCGCAAGAACTGAAGCAGATTATTTCCGAAGGCCTGCTGTCCTTCCCGGTCACCGACTTCGACGCGCAGGGCAACTTCCGCCCTGAGACCTATGTCAAGCGCCTGGAATGGCTGGCGCCCTACGGCGCATCGGCACTGTTCGCTGCGGGCGGCACCGGCGAGTTCTTCTCGCTGACGCCGGACGACTATTCCAACGTGATCCGCACCGCGGTGGAAACCTGCGCAGGCAAGGTGCCCATCCTGGCCGGCGCCGGCGGCCCGACCCGCATGGCCATCGCCTACGCACAGGAAGCCCAGCGCCTGGGCGCCAAGGGCGTGCTGCTGATGCCGCACTACCTGACCGAAGCTTGCGAGGAAGGCATTGCCAACCACATCGAAGAGGTCTGCAAGGCCGTCAAGATCGGCGTGATCGTCTACAACCGCGCCAACTCGCGCATCGGCGCCGACCTGCTGGAGCGCGTGGTGGACCGCTGCCCCAACCTGATCGGCTTCAAGGACGGCGTTGGCGAGATCGAAGCCATGGTCCGCGTGCGCCGCAAGCTGGGCGACCGCCTGGCCTACCTGGGCGGCCTGCCGACCGCCGAAGTCTATGCCGCCGCCTACAAGGCGCTGGGCGTGCCGGTGTACTCCTCGGCCGTGTTCAACTTCATTCCGCGCACCGCGATGGACTTCTACCGCGCCGTTGCCGCGGATGACCATGCCACCATCGGCCGCCTGATCGACGACTTCTTCCTGCCCTACCTGGACATCCGCAACCGCCGCCAGGGCTATGCGGTGAGCATCGTCAAGGCCGGCGCCCGCCTGGTCGGCCACGACGCAGGCCCGGTGCGCGCGCCGCTGACAGACCTGAACGAAGAAGAGCTGGCCCAGCTCGACGCGCTGATCCGCAAGCTCGGCCCGCAGTAAGGTCGTCCCGGCGCACGGGACATGAACTGAATACCCCGCCATGTGCGGGGTATTTCTTTTTGGCACGGGCATCGTCGGCACCCATGCCGACGAGCAAGGGCACAGTCATGCCTTTCGTCATTTGCGGCAGCCCGTATGGAATAAATGCCGGACGCCACGCGTTTAGTCAGACGTACCAAAGTTCTTCTGTCGAGGAAGCCTCGTGCGCGATTCGCCACTCTGGGCCGGAGCACCCCGCAGGCACGCGATTGCCGGCTTGCTATTCGCCACGTTCGCGTCGCTGGCGGGATTCGTCAGCCGGGCCCAGCCTGCCGAAGCGAACGAGCAGGCCGATCAGTATGTGCTGCAGCCGCAACGCTCGAGTGTCACCTTCGCTGTCGACGCTTTCTCGCACTCGCAGATCCGGATGCGCTTTCACCGCATGAACGCGCAGCTGGAACGGGCGCATGGCGACCCGGATCCGGGACGCGTCACGGTAACGATCGATGCGGCAAGCGTCGAGGCGCACCCGCGCTTCCTGTCCGCGATCATCCGGGGCGGCGGGATGCTCGATGTCGCGCGCTACCCGGAGATACGTTTCGTCAGTACCCACCTGGTCCGAACCGGGGAAGGCAGCGGTTGGCTGTTCGGCGACCTGACCATCCACGGCGTCACGCGCCCGGTCCGCCTGCTCGTGACGCCAAGCGGTGCCGAGGAAGACCCATGGCATGGCGGCATCCTGGCCTTCACCGCGGTCGGCGAAGTCAGCCGGCGGGAGTTCGGCCTGTCGGCATGGTCTTCCGCCGTGGGCGACGCCGTGCACATGAGTATCCAGGTGGAGTTCGTGCATGGTCCTTGAGGCCCTGGAAATGCCGGGGCCATTTCATCGATGCGACGCTGGGAGAACATCATGTCGAGTCGATTTCTTGCGGCACTGCTTGCCGCATTCATGCTCGCCGCTTGCGGCGGGGACGGGGACGACTCCGGCACCGCGTCCGGATCCGGGGCCGGCGCGGTGGTCGGCGCAAGCTCACCCGGATTCCAGCCGACGCCTGGCACGGGCGGGACTGGTGGCGGCGGCGGCGGCGCGGGCAGCGCGGGCGGGACCGGCGGAGCAGGTGCCGGGTCCGGAATGTAGCGGGCGGACCATGCCTGGATTGAATACCAGCCGAAAGAACCGGCACGCTTCGGCAGTGGAGAACAGCCATGTCATATCGCTTAGCCAGTTGGGTAGCAGGCACTGCGGTCGCGTTGTCCGCATGTGCGTCCCTGCAACCCGTCCAGACCGCGCAGAAAATGGCAGGTAGCCCCGAAAGCTCCGTGCGCGAGACCTTTGGCGCGCCCACGGAGGTCTACAAGCTCGCCGATGGCACCACCCGCTGGATCTATTCGCACCAGCCCCTGGGATACGAGGTCTACGCCGCCGATTTTGACGGGAACGGGAGGCTCGTCAACTTCCGCCAGATGTTGACCGAGAAGGAGATCTACGAGGCCAGGCCCGGGGTATGGACCAAGCGCGACGTGGCCGAGCGCTTCGGCCTGCCGCGCGAGCCGGTCCAGTACTACCCGCTGATGAAGCGCGAGGCCTGGTCGTACCGGCTCTATGCGGCCGGCTACCAGCCGGCCCACTTCAGCGTCTACTTCGACGACCAGGGCGTGCTGGATCGCACGATGATCATTGTGGATTCGTACGGCGGCGACCGCCGGCGCCGGTGAGTGGCCCGCCCGCGCCGAAGCGATACACAACCAGATGGTCCGTGCCGGATTCCGCCGCCCAGGCCTCGCCTGGACGACCCAGCATCTGACGCACATTGGCATCCGGTCGCGGACTGGCGAAGGTCTCGAACCTGCCGGTCTGCGGGTCGAAGCGCAGGACGGCGTTCTTGCCCCAGTCGCTCAGCCATACCTTGTCCTGCTCATCCACATACATTGCGTAGGCATGAGGACTCTCTCCCGGCAGGGTCCATTCGCGCCAGCGGCCGGTGCGGGGATCGTAGGCACCAAGCTTGCCGGCGGTCCATTCGCTGACCCAGAGCACCCCCTGCGAATCCGACCAGATGCGGCGTGGCCCGGACCTTGGCGCGGGAGGCGCAATGACATGCGCGGCACCGGAGGCGGCATCGATGCGGGCAATGTAATCACCGGCCAGCGAAGCAAAATAGATCTCGCCACCCGGCGTCACGGCAATGCCGTATGGACCCCGTCCGCGAGGCGCGTCGAACATGCGCATGCGGCCGCTGACCGGATCGAGCTCGCCGTAGACGCCGTTCTGTCCGGTGAACCAGAGGTGTCCCCGCGTATCGAACACGGCGGTGTTCAGGTTGGCATTGCCCTGCCCGGACGGAAGCGGGAAACGCTTCGCTTCATGCGTCCCGGGGTCGACGCGCAGGATTGCATTCTGTCCACCGTCCGTGACCCAAGCGGCGCCATCCGGCCCGACGATCACGCCATGCGGCGCAGCGCCCGGACCGAGCGGCACTCGGGTGGTCTTGCCGGTTGCCGGATCCAGCCGCCCGAGTTCGCCGGTGGACTGGGCCGTGAACCACACCGTGCCGTCGGGCGCGGGCGCGATGTCGTGGGGATGCGACCCCGCCGGAACCGGGTAGCTCTGGATGCGCGGCGGCATCGTGCCTTCGGCACCGACTACGGTGGCAGCGGCCGCCACGACGCCGGCAGCCAGTACCGCCCCGAGCAAAGGCAGGCGCATCACGGTCTCCTTGTCAGTCGATGAAGACGTAATCGGCCCGGTAGGGCATGCGATTCTCGATGCCTTCCTGACTGCACGCCTGCGGCAGGGCCACGCCGCCTTGCGTATTGAGTCGCTGGACATAGCGTGCGGTCGAAAGCAGGCCGGGGCCGCCCGAGCTGGTCGCCTGCAGCAGCAACAGCGGAATGCTGTCCGCCTCGCGCGCGTTGGCCGCCTGCCGCAGGACCTTGCCTGTCACCTTGCTGCCATCGCTCGCTTCCCAGGTCGGCCCGGCGTAATGCTTGCCGGCAGGCCGGCCATACGCATCATACAAAGCGGCCTCGGGTGCCCTGAATGTCCACACCAGCTGGCCGCCCTGGTCGCGCTTGCATTGATAGACCTGAACGCCGGCGGCGCGCAGTGTGGCAATCACGCGGCCCCCGTCGGCTGGCCGCAACTCGGGCGGTGGCGCGTCGCGGCCTGTTGCACAGGAAGCCAGCAGGCACGCAACAACGGGCATGGAGATGGCCAATGGGCGTGCGGCCCGAGCATTCACCGACATGCTGCCTCCTTGTCTGAGCTGCGCGGGAGCGCCGGTCCCGCTTCGATCCAAGCATAGGCCAAGGACGGCCGAAGCGAGCAGAACAGGGAGCCAGGGCCGGAGGGATTGGCGGGCGACGCCCGTATACTGCGCGAATGATCGTCCAGCCCCCCCGCCATTCCCTTGCCCGACTCCTGGCACGAGGCCGTTCGCGGACAGCCGCATGAGAACCATCGCCCTGTACCTGCTCACCGCTCTCGCTGAGATCGTCGGCTGCTACCTGCCCTACCTGTGGCTGCGCCAGGGTGCCGGCGCGTGGGTGCTGCTGCCTGGCGCGCTGTCGCTGGCACTGTTTTCATGGCTGCTGTCGCTGCACCCCGATGCATCCGGGCGCGTGTATGCGGCCTATGGCGGCGTCTATATCGGCGTGGCCGTGCTCTGGCTGTGGCTGGTCGATGGCCTGCGTCCCAGCGCGTGGGACCTGGCCGGCGTCGGCGTGGCATTTGCCGGCATGGCCATCATCGTGTTCCAGCCGCGCTGACGCAGCCACGGGACCACTGTTCCGTTTTGGAACAGCTGCGCCAGCGCGCAACAGCAGTGCCGCCGGACCGACACAGCCGGCGCCGCAGCAGCGGCGCCTGAAACCTCCGAAGCCCCGCATCCACGCCAGTCTCGCCGCCGGTCCCGGCACCGGCACACCTCTTGCAATGTCTGCCTGGCGCGCGGCGCACCGCCGCGCCGACAAACGACTTCACAAGACGGAGCGAGACATGAACATGGCCGAGATCGCCCAGCTGGGCGTCAGCAACCCCTACAAGCAGCAGTACGAGAACTACATCGGTGGCGCCTGGGTGCCGCCGGCAGGCGGCGAGTACTTCGAGGCCATCACTCCGATCACGGGCAAGCCGTTCACGCGCGTGCCGCGCTCGAAGCAGGAAGACGTTGACGCCGCCCTCGACGCCGCGCATGCCGCCAAGGCGGCGTGGGGCCGCACCTCGACCACCGAGCGTGCCAATATCCTGAACCGCATCGCCGACCGCATCGAGGCCAACCTGACGCTGCTGGCCGTGGCCGAATCCATCGACAATGGCAAGCCGGTGCGCGAGACCACCGCGGCGGACCTGCCGCTGGCCGTCGACCATTTCCGCTACTTTGCCGGCTGCATCCGCGCGCAGGAAGGCGGCATCTCGGAGATCGACGCCGAGACCATTGCCTACCATTTCCATGAGCCGCTGGGCGTGGTGGGCCAGATCATTCCGTGGAACTTCCCGCTGCTGATGGCGACATGGAAGCTCGCACCGGCACTCGCTGCAGGCAACTGCGTGGTGCTCAAGCCCGCCGAACAGACGCCCGCGTCCATCCTCGTGCTGATGGAGGTGATCGGTGACCTGCTGCCTCCGGGCGTGCTCAACGTCATCAACGGCTTTGGCCTGGAAGCGGGCAAGCCGCTGGCCTCGAGCCCGCGCATCAGCAAGGTTGCCTTCACCGGCGAGACCACCACGGGCCGGCTGATCATGCAGTACGCGTCGCAGAACCTGATCCCGGTCACGCTGGAGCTGGGCGGCAAGTCGCCCAATATCTTCTTCGAGGACGTGCTGGCCGCCGACGACGCCTACTTCGACAAGGCGCTGGAAGGCTTTGCCATGTTCGCGCTGAACCAGGGCGAGGTGTGCACGTGCCCGTCGCGCGCGCTGATCCAGGAATCGATCTACGACCGCTTCATGGAACGCGCGCTCAAGCGCGTCGCGGCGATCCGGCAGGGGCATCCGCTCGACCGAGGCACCATGATCGGCGCGCAGGCATCGGCCGAGCAACTCGAGAAGATCCTGTCCTACATCGACCTGGGCCGCAAGGAAGGCGCGCAATGCCTGGCGGGCGGCGAACGCAACCAGTTCGACGGCGACCTGGCCGGCGGCTACTACGTGAAGCCGACCGTGTTCAAGGGCCACAACAAGATGCGCATCTTCCAGGAGGAAATCTTCGGGCCGGTGGTGTCGGTCACCACCTTCAAGGATGAAGAGGAAGCGCTGGCCATTGCCAATGACACGCTCTATGGCCTGGGCGCGGGCGTATGGACGCGCGATGGCGCGCGCGCGTTCCGCATGGGCCGCGGCATCCAGGCCGGCCGTGTGTGGACCAACTGCTACCACGCCTACCCCGCGCATGCCGCATTCGGGGGATACAAGCAGTCTGGCATTGGCCGCGAGAACCACCGCATGATGCTCGACCACTACCAGCAGACCAAGAACCTGCTGGTCAGCTACAGCCCGAACGCACTCGGATTCTTCTGACGACGGACAAGGCATTGCGTATTGCCGGTGAATTTGCCGCCTCGTACCGCGCAGCGCGTGCCATGATCGTAACGGTGCCCGCCTCCCCGGGCACCGCATCCAACAAGGAGTCGATATGCCAGCGATGATGAAAGCTGCGGTGGTGCGCGCATTCGGCGCGCCGCTCACGATCGATGAAGTGCCCGTGCCGCAACCCGGTCCGGGCCAGGTCCAGGTGAAGATCGAGGCCTCCGGCGTCTGCCATACTGACCTGCACGCCGCCGACGGCGACTGGCCGGTCAAACCCACCCTGCCCTTTATCCCCGGCCATGAAGGCGTGGGCTACGTATCCGCCGTGGGCAGCGGCGTCAGCCGCGTGAAGGAAGGCGACCGCGTCGGCATTCCGTGGCTGTACAGCGCCTGCGGCTATTGCGAGCACTGCCTGCAAGGCTGGGAAACCCTGTGCGAGAAACAGCAGAACACCGGCTACTCCGTCAACGGCGGCTATGGCGAGTACGTGGTGGCCGATCCCAACTACGTGGGCCTGCTGCCTGACAAGGTCGGCTTCGTCGAGATCGCGCCGATCCTGTGCGCCGGCGTCACCGTGTACAAGGGCCTGAAGGTCACCGACACGCGTCCCGGCCAGTGGGTGGTGATCTCCGGCATCGGCGGGCTGGGCCATGTGGCCGTGCAGTATGCAAGGGCCATGGGCTTGCGCGTGGCCGCCGTCGACATCGACGATACCAAGCTCGACCTGGCCCGGCGGCTCGGTGCCGAGGTGGCGGTCAACGCGCGCGACACGGACCCGGCCGCGTGGCTGCAGAAGGAAATCGGCGGCGCGCACGGCGTGCTGGTGACAGCGGTCTCGCCCAAGGCGTTCTCGCAGGCGATCGGCATGGTTCGGCGCGGCGGCACCATCGCGCTCAATGGGCTGCCGCCGGGCGACTTCGCCACGCCGATCTTCGACGTGGTGCTCAAGGGCATCACCATCCGGGGCTCGATCGTCGGCACGCGCAGCGACCTGCAGGAATCGCTCGACTTCGCCGCGCACGGCGACGTGAAGGCCACGGTCTCGACCGCGAAGCTGGAAGACGTCAACGATGTGCTCGGCCGCCTGCGCGAAGGCAAGGTCGAGGGCCGCGTGGTGCTCGACCTCTCGCACTGAGGCAGCGACCATGCCGCAAACCCGCGCTGACATCCGGGGGCCCGTGCCGCGCGTGGTCGCCACCCCGGCCGCGCTGGCGCTGATCGGCGAGCTGCGCGCGCGTCATGGTCCGCTGATGTTCCACCAGTCCGGCGGCTGCTGCGACGGCAGTGCGCCGATGTGCTTCGCCGCCGGCGACCTGATCGTCGGCGATGCCGACGTCCGCCTCGGCGAGATCGGCGGCGCGCCGTTCTACATGACGCGCGCGCAGTTCGAATACTGGCAGCACACGCGGCTGGTGATCGATGTCGTGGCAGGCGCGGGCGGCATGTTCTCGCTGGAGAGCGGGACCGGGCAGCGTTTCCTGACGCGCTCGGAACTGTTCAGCGACGAAGAGGCCGCGCGACTGGCCATGCAGCCTGCGCTGTAGGACTGCCCGGCAGTACCGGGCTACTGCGCGCCTCGCAGGCGCCGGTAGATGGTGTTGCGCGACACGCCCAGTTCGCGCGCCACCAGGCTGATGTTGCCGCGATGGCGTTCCAGCGCCTGGCGGATCAGGCCGGCCTCCCAGTCGCGCATGCGCCCGTCCGCCAGAGTCTGTGGCAACGGCACCGCGCCCGCGGCCTGCATGGGTGCTGCGGCATCGCTGGCGAATTCCTCGGGCAGGTGCTCGCAGCGGATTTCCTCCTCGCCCTCCGCCATGATCGCCGCCGTGCGCAGCACGTTGGCCATCTGGCGCAGGTTGCCGGGCCATGCATGCGCGCGCAGGCGCGCCACGACTTCGTCGGACACCCGCTGCGGACACAGCGGCCCGGCCTCGGCCTGCTGCATCGACAGGATGCGCGCGACCAGCACCGGCAGGTCGCTGCGCTCGCTCAGCGCCGGCAGCGTGACCGTGAGCGCGTTGATGCGGTAGTAGAGGTCTTCGCGGAAGGTACCGGCATCAATCATCGCGCGCAGGTCGCGGTGCGTGGCGCATACGATCCGGACATCCACCGCGACCGCGCGCGACCCGCCGAGCGGCGTGACCGCGCGTTCCTGCAGCACGCGCATCAGGCGCACCTGCTGCGCCAGCGGCATGTCGCCGATTTCATCCAGGAACAGCGTGCCGCCGTCGGCCTGCGTCACCTTGCCCGTGCTGCCTTGCCGGCGTGCGCCGGTAAAGGCGCCGTCTTCGTAGCCGAACAGCTCGGCCTCGATCAGCGATTCCGGAATCGCCGCGCAGTTCACCGCCACGAACGGGCCCCGGTTGCGCGGAGACGCCGCATGGATGGCCCGCGCGAGCCACTCCTTGCCGGTCCCGGTACGGCCCTGCACGAGGATCGGGATATCGCGCCCGCTGACCTTGTGCACGCGGCGCAGGACGGCGGCCACGCGCGCGTCGCCGGTGTCGAGCCTGGCCAGCGCGGGCGGCAATGCGGCCGGGGCCTCCTGTGCCGCCGCCGACGGCGCGGGCGCAGCCGATGCCAGGTACTCGATACGGGCAAACACTTGCACGCGGCTCGGCAGCGCCAGCGTCTGCAGGTGTCCGGCAGCCAGCCCGCGCGCCTGCATGGCACGCGCCACCGGCTGCCCGAACAGCCCGCCGAAGCCGCCGGCCATCAGTTGGTCGGGGGGCAGGCCGAACTGGAACAGCGCACTGCGGTTGGCGCCGAGGAAGCTGCCATCCGGCGCGAAGGCAGCCATCCCCTCGAACAGCGTGCCGACAAATTCCGGGCGCGTATGGAAACGCACCAGCACGGCGTCGGTGTAGTGGTTGGCGAACAGGTGGTTCTCGATCATCTGCGCGGACATGCGCACGAGCGCCATGGTGTGCTTGTGGAAGCCGCGCTGGTCGCCGCTCACGTCGAGCGCGCCCAGGGTTTCGCCGCCGGGCCCGAGGATCGGCGCGCACGAACAGGTGAGCTGGTGGTTGGCACGCAGGAAATGCTCGCCGGCATGGATGACGGTGGGACGCGCCTCGGCCAGCGCCGTGCCGATGGCATTGGTGCCCTTGCTCAGTTCGGACCAGGATTCGCCCGGCGCCAGCGCCACGCGCCGCGCCTGCGCGGCGAACTCGCTGTCGCCAAGGCTATGCAGGATCACGCCGGCGCGGTCCGTGAGCAGCACCATGCTGTCGGTATTGGCAATCTGCGCGTGCAGCGTCTCCATGACCGGCAAGGCGTGGCGGTACAGGGCGCGATTGCCGTCGACCAATGCGTGCAGCGCACGCGCGCCGAGTGGCTGGTATTCGGGCAGCAAGCGCTCGTCCAGGCCGAACTCCGCAGAGCGGGCGTGGGCGCGTGCGATCAGCCCGGAGCGGTCGGCGTCGGCCGCGCCGGCATCGGCCGGCGATGCGGCATGGGAAAGGACAGAACGGGCAGCGCCCTGGCTGTCGGCACGATGCATGGCGACGGGTCTCCGGTAGCAGCGCCCGTGCCGTGCGGCCGGGGCCATGCCGTCTCAGGGCGCGCGCGTTGCCGGAATAACCCGGCGGCGGCCGCGGCGGCGTTGTCCGGCAACCATAGCACACGCTGCCCGGGGATTGCGCCTTCACGGCATGGGTCTATCTTTCCTCGTCAAGCAGGTCGTTCAGGATTTCGTCGAAGGTCGCCTGGGCGTCTTCAAGCGCCTGCAGCGCCGCGTCGAACGTCTGCAGCGCCAGCTTGGAGGGCTTGCCGCTGCCTTGCGGGGGATACTGGGACTGCAGGGCCGCAAAGGCGACCTGGACCTGGCGGGTCGCATCGACCACGCGCTGCATCGCCTGCGCCTCTTCGGCGCGCAATTGTTCGTGCTTCTGTTCACTCATGCCGTGGGCTCCTGCCGGCGCTCCGTGGTGGCGCGGCGTTATGAGCCGTATCGTACAAGAACTGAACCGGCTGGCATGGGAACGCGTCTCGACTTGCGCGAAAATCGGTTAGGCTCCACCTTCGGGGGCCGGCTCCGCTGCGTCCCCGAGAGCCACGCCGAGAGCCACAGATTCGGAACCCAGACATGTCATCCCTCATGCGCCGCGCGCTGGCCGCCACACTGGTGACCGCGAGCGGCTTTGCCTGCTACTGGACCTACCTCACGGTCAACCAGGCGCGCCTGCTGTTCGACGCGCGCCGCCGCCCTCCGCGGGACCTGCCCGACGGCATTGTCGGCTATTCGCACCTGGTGCCTGGCGGCGTGCTGCGCGGCTACATCTACCATGCGCCCGGCGACACGGTGCGGGACCTCCTGTTCTACCTGCCGGGCCGCGGCGAGGATGTGCTCGAAACCCTCCAATTCGCCCGCTGGCTGCCGTCGGGCATGGGCTTTGCGACCTTCGACTATCGCGGACTCGGGCATTCCGACGGCCAGCCCTCCGAAGCCGCCGCGGTCGCCGACGCCAGCCAGTTCCTGCTGCACCTGCGCCGCGTCTTTCCCGGCACGCGGGCCCACGTCGTGGGCCGCAGCCTGGGCACCGGCGTGGCCATCCAGCTGGCCGACCTGCAGGACTTCGAAAGCCTGCAGCTCATCACGCCCTATGACTCGATGCTGGAGCTGGTGCGCCAGCGCTTTCCGCTCGTGCCTTTGCGGCAGCTGATGCGCCACCATTTCGATTCCATTTCACATTGCAAGAAAGTGGTCCAGAGCACCAAGGTGCTGCTGGCCGAGTCCGATGATGTCGTGCCGCATGCCTGCTCCGAACGGCTGGTCGCCGCGTGGCCCGGTCCGGTGACGCTGCAGACCATGCACGGTACGGATCACTTCACCATTGTCGAGCGCGAGGAAACCTGGCTGACGCTGTGCGACTTTGCGCGCCAGGTGCAGCATGCCCCGCTCCCGGATACCCCGCGCACGCCGCCGCCGGACCATGACGAGGCCGGTGTGCCGCTTCCGCTGGCCCGGTTCCGCTAAAATGCGCGCATGAAAAAATTCGCAGTCAAGGCAGGTGGCGCCGCGCTGGCGCTGGCTGCTGCCGGCATGCTGCTCGCCGGTTTCGCCGCGGTGGTCAGCCTGCGGCAACTCCCCTCCGTCGATGCCCTGCGCGAGTACCGCCCCGACGTGCCGCTGCGGATCTTCACCAGCGACAACGTGCAGATCGGCGAATTCGGCAGCGAGCACCGCGAATTCATCCCGTTCGAAAAGATGCCGCGCCAGATGACGCAGGCACTGCTTGCCGCCGAGGACGACCAGTTCTACCAGCACGACGGCATCGATGTCCCGGGCATCTTCCGTGCGGCGCTGGCCAACCTGGGCCGGGGCTATGCGCAGGGCGCTTCCACCATCACCATGCAGGTGGCGCGCAATTTCTACTTGTCGCGCGAGAAGACGCTCGCGCGCAAATGGTACGAGATCCTGCTCGCCTGGAAGATCGACCGTACGCTCTCCAAGGACCGCATCCTTGAGGTGTACATGAACCAGGTCTACCTGGGCGAACATGCCTATGGCTTTGGCAGCGCCGCCCACGCCTATTTCGGCAAGCCGCTGGACGGGCTTTCACTGGCCGAGACCGCCATGCTGGCGGGACTGCCCAAGGCGCCTTCCACCATGAACCCGGTGGTGAATTTCACGCGCGCCAAGCGCCGGCAGGAGTACGTGCTCGGGCGGATGCTGGCGCTCGGCATGATCAGCCAGGACCAGTACCGCGAAGCGCGGTCCGCCCGGCTCGCGATTGCCACCGACAGTGCCGGCCAGTTCGCCGGACACGCCGAATATGTCGCCGAACTCGCGCGCCAGCTTGCACGCGAGCGTTTCGGCGATGAAGCGTACACGCGCGGCCTCAATGTCTACACCACGGTGTCGTCGGCGCGGCAGACCATGGCCTACGACGCCGTGCAGCGCGGGCTGGACGGCTACGGGCGGCGCCATCGCCTCGCCGGTCCGGACGGCGGGCCTCAGGCAGCGCTGGTTTCGCTGGAGGGCGACACAGGGGCGATCGAAGCCCTGGTCGGCGGCGCCGACTTCGGCGCGAATCGCTTCAACCATGCGACGCAGGCGCTGCGCCAGCCGGGCTCGACCTTCAAGCCGTTCATCTATGCGGCGGCGCTGGAGCGCGGCGTGTCACCGGGCACGCTGATCAATGACGCACCGCTGGACAACGGCTCGCGCTGGCAGCCGTCCAATGACGACGGCCGCTTCCTGGGCGCGGTCACGGTGCGCCAGGCGCTCGCGGACTCGCGCAACCTGCCGGCCATCCGCACGCTGCAGGCCATCGGTATCCCTTATGCGGTGGAGTTCGCCAGCCGCTTCGGCTTTTCGCCCAAGCGGCTGCCGCGCTTCCTGCCGCTGGCGCTGGGCGCCGGCACGACATCGCCGCTGCGGCTGGCGGCCGCCTACTCGGTGTTCGCCAACCACGGCCATCGCGTCGAGCCGTACCTGATCTCGCGCATTACCGACAGCGACGGCAAGGTGCTGTTCGCCGCGGACGCCGACGCCGACGCCGACGCGAAAGCGCCGCGCGTCATCAGTGAACGCAATGCCTTCGTGATGGACAGCCTGTTGCGCAGCGTGGTCGACGACGGCACCGGCGCCGGCGTGCGACGCTACCTGCACCGGGAGGATGTCGCGGGCAAGACCGGCACCACCAACGATGCCGCCGACGGCTGGTTCGCCGGCTACGCCGGCAACGTGGTCACGGTGGCGTGGATGGGCTTTGACGACAACCACACCCTGGGCGCCCGCGAGTTCGGCGCGACCACCGCGCTGCCGATCTGGGCGTCATATATGGAAGGCCGGCTCGCAGGCATGCCGATGGTCGACGCGGCGCCGCCGTCCGGGGTCGTGCGCAGCGCGGGTGACTGGATGTATGCCGAGTACGCCCAGGGCAATCAGGGGATCGCCTCGCTCGGCTTCCCGGCACCACCGCCCGTGCCCGCGTCGGCTCAGGAGGATTCCGCCCCGGTGACCAGTGAAGCCGTGGGCCTGCCTGGCCAGCCTGCCGCGCACGGCGACGACCGGACCAGCCTGTAGCCCCGCGGCCGCCGCGCCGCCCCCCGTCCTCTCCAACCCCTCCAACAAGAAGAAACACAATGTCGAGCGTCAGCGCGCTATGGATCTGGTCGATCGCCGCCCTCACCACGGCCGGCGTGCTGATACGCCCGCTTCGCCTGCCCGAGGCGTTCTGGGCCGTTGCCGGCGCCGCGCTCCTGTGCCTGAGCGGGTTGCTGGCCGTGCCCGACGCACTGGCCGCGGTCGCGCGTGGCCTGGATGTCTACCTGTTCCTGGCCGGCATGATGGTGATCTCGGAACTGGCCCGCAAAACGGGATTGTTCGACCACGTGGCGGCGCTGGCCGTGCGGCGGGCGCGCGGTTCGGCGCGCAGGCTGTTCCTGCTGGTCTATGGCTTCGGCACGCTGGTCACCGCGTTCATGTCCAACGATGCCACCGCCGTGGTGCTGACACCCGCGGTGCTGGCCGCCACGCGCGCGGCCAGGGTGAAGCACCCGCTGCCGCACCTGTTCGCCTGCGCCTTCATCGCCAACGCAGCCAGCTTCGTGCTGCCGATCTCCAATCCGGCCAACCTCGTGATCTTCGGCACGCGCATGCCGCCGCTGGCCGGCTGGCTGGCCCACTTTGCGCTGCCATCGCTGGTGGCCGTGGTGGCCACGCTGGCAGCGCTGTACTGGACGCAGCGCACGGCGCTGGCCGAGCGCATCGACTCCGACGTGCCGGTGCCGCCGCTGAGCCTGCAGGCGTGGCTGACGGCGCTTGGCATCGTGCTGACCGGGCTGGCGCTGCTGATTGCCTCGCTGCGTGGCAGCGACCTTGGCTGGCCCACGTGCGCGGCAGGCATGGCCACGCTGCTGATCGTGTGCGCGACGCGGCGCGACCTGCTGGGTCCGGCCTTGCGCGAAATCTCCTGGGGTGTGCTGCCGATGGTGGCCGGGCTGTTCGTGCTGGTGGCGGCGCTGGAGCATACCGGCGTCATCCACTGGCTGGCGGGAATCATCCAGGCGGCGTCGCAGCGCGACAGCCTGGCCGGACTCCTGGGCATCGGCACTGCGGTGGCGCTGGTGGGCAACGTCGCCAATAACCTTCCGGCGGGGCTGATCGCCTCATCGGCCCTGGCGGCCGGCCATGCGTCCCATGCGGTGACCGGCGCGGTGCTGGTGGGCATCGACCTCGGGCCGAACCTGTCGGCGACCGGCTCCCTGGCCACGCTGCTCTGGCTGACTGCCCTGCGCCGGGACGGACATATGGTCAGTGCCGGCCAGTTCCTGCGGCTCGGCGCCATTGTCATGCCGGCAGCCATCGTGCCGACCCTCGCGATACTCGCACTGGCGCGCTGAGCGCCGCCGGCTGCCCGGCTTCAGCGGTCAACCTGGACCGGGTTGCCAGCGCGCTGCGACAGCGCGCCCTGCCAGCGCAGGCGCGGCGCGCTGACGCGCACGGCGCGGCTATGATGCTCTACGACGCCCGCTTCCATCGTTGGCTGGGGCAGCGGCACCGTGGCGACATGAAGCAACATCAGGCTGCTGCACGGAAACGCAATCGGCAAGATCACTGGGTGGTCCCTGGAAGATACCCCGTCGGGCGGAAGAACCGCTGCCTGTCAGGCGCGGCGGTTCGGGCATTATGTGTGCTTGTCGGCGGCTTGCGTGCCGGACTTTAGCGTTGTCATCAACAATTCACGGAGGCCTTGCGCGGTGTGCACCGTGCATCGCTTGTCCAGTTGCGCGGCAGGTTGTGGGGGCCTGATATCTGCCATATAGTGAAGCACGGTGCACCACTCCGTCCGGCAAGGACGGCGGCATCGTCCGCCCCTTTTTCAACCGAAGCGGCTCTCCATGACAGACAAGGACGCGGCGCATCACGGCGCGAAGAAAACTCCTGGCGACGCCGATCCGACGCGGGGCGAGTCCAGCGTATCGGACCGTATCCGTTCCCGCCTGCTGTCCGCCCGGGAACGGTTCCACGCCAATGACAACATCGCCCGTTTTATCGAGCCGGGCGAACTCGACGCGCTACAGGAAGAAGTGCAGGCCCGCCTCGAAGACGTGTTGCGCGCGCTGGTGATCGACGTGGACCAGGACCACAACACGCGCGAAACCGCGCGCCGCGTGGCCAAGATGTACCTGAAGGAAATCTTCGCGGGCCGCTACGCCAAGCCACCCCCGGTGACGGAGTTTCCCAACGTGGAGCAGCTCAGCGAGCTGATGATCGTCGGGCCCATCCGCGTGCGCAGCGCGTGTTCTCATCACCTGTGCCCGATCATCGGCAAGCTGTGGGTCGGCGTGATGCCGAACCAGCATTCCAACCTGATCGGCCTGTCCAAGTACGCGCGCCTGGCCGAGTGGATCATGTGCCGGCCGCAGATCCAGGAAGAGGCCGTGGCTCAGGTGGCCGACTTGCTGCAGGAGAAGATGAACCCGGACGGCCTGGCCATCGTGATGGAGGCCGAGCACTTCTGCATGCACTGGCGCGGCGTGCGCGATACCGACGCCAAGATGACCAACAGCGTGATGCGCGGCTCCTTCCTGAAGGACGGCAGCCTGCGCCGGGAATTCCTCGCGCTGCTCAACCGAAACGGCAAATAGCGCCACCCTCCGGAGCCGCAGCATGCTCGTCCGCCTGCTTTATGCCAGCCGCGCCCGCCAGACCCTGGACGCCGCCATGCTCGACGCTATCCTGGCCACCAGCCTGGAACGAAATCCGCGCCACGGCATCACCGGCGTGCTGTGCCATGGCAATGGCGTCTTCCTGCAGGCGCTGGAGGGCGAGCGCCAGGAAGTGTCCGGCCTGTTCCAGGCGATCACGCGCGATCCGCGCCACCATGACGTGGTACTGCTGCACTTCGAAGACATCTGCCAGCGCGACTTCGCCGGCTGGGCCATGGGCCACGTCAACGCTGCACGCATCAACACCGCCACCCTGCTGAAATTCTCCGCGCGCGCGGAGCTGGACCCGTTCATCACGTCCGGCCAGGCATCGCTTGCGCTGCTCAAGGAATTGAGCGCCGGCGCATCGGTCGTGGCACGCGCTACCGAACGCGGCCGGCCCTGACTTCCGGCTTCGTACCGGACTGTTCGCGAATAGCCGGTCCCGCGGCCGGATACAGCCCTCTGGCCGCCGATTCCAACTTTCCATGCAAACCTGAAAACACTTGCACACGCCTGCGTTCCCGGCTAAAGTCGCGTCAGATTGTATGCAAAAAATGAACACAAAATAAGGAGACACGCGGCATGGACTTCGCGCCCCAAATGGTTCCCAATCTGCTCAACGGACTCGAATGGTCGGGTTGCGCCCTGGCGATGAGCGGGTCGCTGCTGGTGGCCCTGCATAACCGCGCGTCGCGCTGGGGATGGATCGCGTATCTGTGCTCCAACCTGGTCTGGAGCGCCTTTGCGCTGGTGACGGGCACCTATGGCCTGTTCGTGCAGCAGCTCGGCTTCACGGCGACCAGCTGCTACGGCCTGTACCGCCACACCATGTATCACCGCGAACTGGACCGCAAGGCGGCGGGCTCCGCCGCCTGAGCGTCAGCGCGTTCCGCTATACGGTCACCCGGCCGAACAGGCCGCATTCGAGATCGCTCTCGAATTCCTCGACCCATTCACCGCCCGCGCCGGCTTCATAGGCGCTGCTGGCCTCGGTGCTCAGCCGGCGCACGCTGATGCGGCGCAGCGCGTTGCCGTTCATGTCGTCGGTAATGTCGAAGTCGTCCGGGACCATCCCCATCTGCCTGCAAGCCTGCGCGAACTGTTGCTGTTCCTCCGGGGAAAATTCGGAAAACGGTCTCGTAGCCATGGCATCCTCCGTCAGGTCATGAGATCGCCGCATGCGCGCAGCGGGAGCGTGCGTCACACAGGAGGCGCGACGCAAAAAAGGAGTGCATGCCGGTGGCACGCATCGACCCACTGTGAGTTGTTGTTGCGGGGGGTTCAGCTCTTGCGCATGGTCTTCGCCACGAAAGGCGTGGGCGCATGCTGCACCGTCTGGCTGCCGCACTTGGGACAACTGGGATGTGCGCTCGCGTGCTCGGCCACATGCTCGGTATGCTCGAACATATGCCCGCACTTTTCACAACGGTACTGATAGACAGGCATGGCGCACCTCCAGGCGGCAAAACACGTGCCGGCAGGCATCCTTCGTGTTGCCGAATTCATTCTAGGCGTACGCGGCAAGGTGGCAAGCCCGATACCACGGCAGCGCCTGCCACGGCACCTCAAGATTGCGCTGCCTCAGCATTCATGCGCGCCGGCCTCGGGCGACACGCAAAGCGCGAAATAAACTAGCCGAAATACGATTCAACGGCGCATATAAGATAGCCAGAATCTCGGGGATTGTGGTGATGCAATAGCTCGTCTCAATCGGCCATTGCCAGTTGACGTCCACAATTACCGAGGTCATCGTCAAATGTTTCTTGACTGTAGGCATCTGCCGGCGTTTGTCTGCCGGCCCCGACGCGGCACCGTTCTCCCCTGCTCCGCCCTCCCCCTTGCCACGAACAGCGCGCGCCGCCATGAACCGCGCGCAGGCGCCGGAGGCCTGCCATGAACGAACCGCTCATACGCGTCGCCGTTGCCGATGACCACCCGCTGGTCGTCGCCGCGCTGCGTGACTGCCTGCAGCGATCCGCACGCTTCCAGATCGCCTGCGAATGCACGAGTGGCTCCGAACTGGTCCATGCGCTCGACAGGCAACCGGCCGACATCGCGATCACCGATTTCTGCATGGGCCACGGCAATGCCACGCTCGACGGCTTCAACCTGCTCAACCGGCTGGCGCGGCGCCATCGCGGCACGCGCATCGTCGTGGTCAGCGCGCAATCGAATGCGGCGATCATCCGGCGGGCCATCAGGCTTGGCGCGCGCGCCTTTGTCAGCAAGGAAGACGAGCTCGAAGAAACCTTGCGCGCCTGCGTCCATGTGATGAGCAGCGACAGCTGCTACTACTCGCCTTCCGTACGCGCGACGCTCGACAATGCGGCCATGGCAGACGCCCCCGCGACCGAGCTCACGATGCGCGAACTGGAAGTGATCAGGCTCTATGCCCAGGGCATGCAGCTCAATGAAATCGCCGCCAAGCTCGGGCGTTCGGTCAGCACCATATCCAGCCAGAAGACGGTTGCCATGCGCAAGCTCGGCGTGCACACGAATACCGGCCTGATCCGGTACGCCTACGAGAACGGACTGATCTGAGCGGCCATGCAGCAGCTTCTGGACAGTACCCGCGTGTCGCTGGCGAGTGCCTTCGACACGCTCGCGGACAATGCCCGCCGGCAGCAACATCTTTACTCGGCAACCATCGCCGTGCTGATCGCGCTGGTGGTATTCACCGCCATCGTGCTGGCGGCGCTGGAAACAGACAAGCACCTGAGCCAGCAGCAAAGCCAGGTTGCCCGCTATGCCGCCACGATCTCGGAGCGCCTGGAGAGCGAGGCGGCCTTCGTGAAACGCAGCGTCCTGAGCGTGCGCCATTTCCGCGAAGCGGGTCCCACGCAGGTGCCGGACCCGGCCACGGTAGCGTCCGTCCGCGCGACTGGCGTTGCCCGCATTGCCGGGCAGCTTGTCGGGCATGACTACTACCTGATGGCCACGGCCGCGACGCGGCACGCCTGGGGGCCTTCACTGCCCGCGCAGCTTGCACGCCTGCAGCAGATTGCGCTCGGCACGCTGGCCACGCAGCAGGCCTTTGGCCTGGACCACTGGGTCTATGTCCTGTCGCTCGAGAACGACAGCGCCGCCATCCTCGCGCGCCAGCGCCCTGACGCGCAAGCCACGGTGCCGATCCGGCCCGAGCTGATCGACATCCTGCGCGACACCATCACGCAGGCCATGCTGGATCGCACCGGCCATGCGGTGCCGCCTGGCAACGAGCAGGTCTGGGCCGGCCCGATCCGCGACCCGCTGACCGGCACGATGGTCATGCTGAGCGTCGGAGCGGCATATTCGGGGGATACACCGACCGTCCTGCTCGCCGCGTGCGTGCCGGTCGGGGACTTCCTGGCGCATCTCGAGAGGCCCGCAGACACCGCGCCGCTGGCCTTGCTCAATCCGGCCGACGAGGCCATCGACGTGGCCGCCCCGGCCTTGCCGGTCGAAGCGTCGGTGGTCAGCGTCGTCATGTCGCAGGCGCGGCGCCAGCCGCGCAACCTGTCGCACTACACGCGCCACGGCGTGCTGATGGTGCAGCCGCTGAAGCCTGGCTTCGGCACGCTGGTCTGCTTCCTGCCGTACGGCTTGCTGGTGCCGGCGCTCGCCCCGGAGCTGGCCGTGATCCTCGGCGTGGGGCTGCTGCTGATTGGCGCCATCGTCCTGAGTGCGCGCTACTGGGACCGCCAGCTGCTGCGCCGGACCCATGCGGAGGCCGAGCGCGCGCTGGAAAACGAAATCCTGAACCAGATTCTCGTCAGCGCCACGCCTGTCGGACTGTGCATCGTCCGGCAGCGCGACTACCTCGTGCTGACATCGAACCAGCTTGCCCAGTCACTGCTGCGGCTGGACCAGGGCGCCACCTTGCCCGCGTCGGTGACAGAGGGCTTCGAACGCCAGCCACCGGCCGCGGAAGCCGGCCAGCCCGCACCGATCGCTCGCTTCATCGTTGCGACGCCAGGCGGCGGTGACGACGCCGGGCAGCGCTACCTGCAGATCACGTATGCGCCCGCGCGCTACGGCGACGACAAGGTACTGTTCTGCGCCGTGCAGGACGTCACCACGCAGCAGGCGCTGGAACAGCAGCTGCGCTCGGCACAGCAGGCCACCGAGGCCATGATGCGCGCCCGTTCGAGCTTCTTCGCGTCCATGAGCCACGAGATCCGCACACCACTCAATGCCCTGATCGGCAACCTCGAACTGCTCGCGCGCAGCCCCGGGCTCGAAGGCCACGCGCCACGGTTGCAGGCGCTGGGCACCGCCGCGGACGGGCTGCTGCGCATCGTCAACGACATCCTGGATTTCTCGAAGATCGATGCGGGCAAGCTGCAACTGTTCAACAAGCCATTCCGGCTCGCGCATGCGCTCGAAGGCCTGGCGCTGACTTACGCACCCATGGCCATGGAACGCGGTATCCGGCTTAGCCTGCAACTGAAACCCGAACTGGACCGCGAAGTGTGCGGGGACCGCATACGCCTGACGCAGGTCGTCAATAACCTGCTGAGCAACGCTTTCAAGTTCACCACGAGCGGCCGCATCACGCTCAGCGCCAGCTACGGACCGGACGAACAGGGCCGCCCTGCGCTGACCTGCCGCGTCAGCGATTCGGGAATCGGCATGCCGCCCGCGCTGAGCGAGCGCGTCTTCCAGCCTTTCGTGCAAGGCGATGCCGTCGCGACCAGCCGCCACGGCGGCACCGGCCTGGGCCTGTCGATCTGCGCGCGCCTGTGCGAGCTGATGGGCGGCAGCATCAGCGTGAAGAGCGTGCAGGACGTGGGCAGCGCCTTCACCGTTGCCGTGCCCTTGCCACCCGCCGGCGACGACGCGGCGATGGCCACCGGACCCGATGCCATGCCCGCACGGCGCGGCAGCGTGATGGTTCTGTGCCATGACGCCAGGACCGGCGAATGCCTGGAAGCCTGGCTGGCCACGGTGGGCTGGCGAACCCACATGCTGGCGTCGCTGGCCGCCGCGCGCGAACACCTGGAAAGCCACCATCCGCAGGTGATCGTGATCACGGAGGAATACCCCCCGGATGCATTCGCGGCGCTGCATGCGCTGAGTTCCGCGCCGGTGATCTGGCTGACGCCGGACGGTCCCCACCGCCCCCGGCAACGCGCGCCCGGCATCTTCGAAGTGACGAGCTTCAGCCACGACGCCCTGCTCGCCTGCGTGGCGTCCGCCGCGGCCAGCCCGCGAGACGACCCTGCGCTGTCACCGACCGCCGGCGACGCGGACCGGCCTGTCGCGCCGGCGTGGCTGCCATTGCCCGACACCGCCGGACCGGCCATCCTTGTGGCCGAGGACAATCCGCTGAACCAGACGCTGATCGGCGAGCAGCTACGTGCCCTGGGTTGCCGGCCCATCATCACCGACAACGGCAAGCAGGCGCTGGCGGTCGCGGAATCGACCCATGTGGATGCCGTCCTGACCGACATCCACATGCCGCTGATGAACGGCTACGCCCTGCTGGATGCCCTGCGCGCCTTGCATCCCGACCTGCCGGTGCTGGCGTTCAGTGCGCTTGCCCAGCAGGAGCAGGCCGATGACTGGCAACAGCGCGGCTTCAGCGGCTACATCACCAAACCCGCGTCATTGCGCGAACTGGGCGACGCGCTGCAGGCACTGCGCGGCAAGCACGCGTGCAAGAGGCAGACCGCGTGTGCCGACCGCGAGCGCTACACGCGCCTGCTGCGCGAGCAGCTGCAAGCCGACCTGCCCCGGCTTGCGCAAATCCTGGCCGCAAGGGACACGCGCGCACTCCAGGCATGGGCGCATCGCGCCGCGAGCGGCTTCGGGATCGTCCGGCAGAGGACGCTGCACGCCCACTGCCGCGAAGTCGAGCGGCTCTGTCTCGGCTCGCCCCACTGGAGTCCGGCCATTGCCGAAGCCGGCGAAGCCTTGCAGGCGCTGGCGCTGCGCTACGCCAGCGAAGGCCCGGCGGCCGCCGCGCCCGACAGCCCCTGAATCCGAGCGGCGGGCGAGCGCGCCTACCACATTCCGCACATTTGCGGGCAACGCCCCGGGGGCCGATAATGACTCGCCGCACCCGGCCTCGCGGGCGCGCCCTAGCCGCCAATGTCTTCCGCATGTCGTTACATCAAGGCCTTCCCCAGCCACAGCGCACCTGGGCCATCCTCACCGTCTTCTGCGGCCTGGTCATGGCCGTGCTGGACGGTTCCATCGCCAATATCGCGCTGCCGTCGATTTCTCGCCAGTTGCAGTCCGAGCCGTCGAACACCATCTGGGTGGTGAACGCCTATCAGCTCACGGTCACGGTATGCCTGCTGCCGCTGTCATCGCTGGGTGACATCCTGGGATACAAGCGTGTGTACCGCGCCGGGCTGGCCACCTTCCTGGTCGGATCGCTGCTGTGCGCGCTGGCGGTCAACCTGCCCATGCTGGTGGCGGCGCGCGTGCTGCAGGGCCTGGGCGGGGCCGGCATCATGAGCGTGAATACGGCGCTGGTGCGCTTCATCTATCCGCCGACGCGGCTGGGCCGCGGCATCGGGCTGAATGCGCTGGTGGTCGGCGTGACCACGGCGGTGGGTCCCTCGCTGGGGGCACTGATCCTGTCGCTGGCGAGCTGGCAGTGGCTGTTCGCCGTGAACGTGCCCGTGGCGATCTTCGCGCTGGCGCTCAGCCGCAGCGCACTGCCGGAAACAGCGCCGCAGCCGCGCGATTTCGACTATCCGAGCGCCGTGCTGTCCGCGCTGGTGTTCGGCCTGTTCATCCTCGGCGTCGACGGCCTCGGCCATGACGGCCTGCGCTACGCCGGTGCCGCCGCGGTAGGCGTCACGGTCGTGCTGGGCTGGCTCCTGGTGCGGCGCCAGCACGGCCGCCTGGCCCCGCTCGTGCCCGTGGACCTGTTTGCCAGCCGGGCCTTCACGCTGGCGGTCGGCACGTCGTTCTGCTCGTTCATGACGCAGATGCTGGCGTTCGTGGCGCTGCCGTTCTATTTCGAATACCAGCTGGGCCGCTCGCTGCACGAAACCGGGCTGCTGATCACGCCCTGGCCGTTGACGGTGGCACTGATGGCGGCGCTGTCGGGCCGGCTCTCGGACCGCTATCCGGCCAGCATCCTGGCGGGCATCGGGCTGGCGCTGCTTGCGGCCGGCCTGCTTGGCCTGGCGTTGCTCGGGCGTGATGCCGGCAGCCTCGATATCGTCTGGCGCATGGCGATATGCGGGCTTGGCTTCGGCCTGTTCCAGTCGCCCAACAATCGCGCCATGATCGGCGCCACGCCGCCCGAGCGCAGCGGCGGCGCCAGCGGCGCGCAGGCCACCACGCGGCTGCTCGGGCAGACCACCGGCACGGCCGTGGTGGCGCTGCTGTTCAGCCTGGACGAGAGCGGCGGCGCGCGCCTCGCGCTCTATGTGGCGGTGGCCATGGCTACGCTGGGGGCGGCGATCAGCCTGAGCCGGCTGCGCGATGCCAGCCACTCACAGCGCACACAGGCAACCGCCGAACCTGACGCCTGACGTCCCCCTGACGTCCCCCTGACGTCCCCCTGACGTCCCCGATAGGTGCCCTATACTGGAGCAAGGGCGCCGGTTATGTCACCTCGGCGCCCGGCACCAGACCGGGAGGAGTGCCGCCTTGCTTGACTGGAGGCCGCTATGTTCCAGCACCTGCTGCTCCCTGTTGACGGTTCGCCCCTTTCCGAATCCGCGTTCCGCCAGGGCATTGCCTTCGCCCGCGACGCCGGGGCCCGTGTCACGGCGCTCCGGGTGATCCCCGATTTCCACACCTACACCTACCAGGTCGAGATGCTGGGCGGTACACGCGACCGGTACGCGCGCGATGCCACCAAGGCTGTCGAGGACTACCTCGACACGATGGCCGACGAGGCAGCGGCGGCGCAAGTCGCCTGCGAGACGGTAGCGGTCATCCACGACCATCCCTACGAGGCCATCATCGACACCGCGGCGAACAAGGGCTGCGACCTGATCGTGATGGCATCGCACGGGCGGCGCGGCCTGCAAGCGGTGCTGATCGGCAGCGAGACGCAGAAGGTACTCACGCACAGCCGCATCCCTGTGCTGGTGTATCGCTGACGGTACCGCTGACGGCACCAATCGCGCGCCCGGCGTCGTTCCGATGCGCGCAGCATCCGGCGGCACGTGCCCTTGCCGGCCGACGGAACGCGCTGGCCTGTCAGTCTCCATCCTCACCGGGCGGGGCAGGCACTTGCGTGGTCCGGGTGCAGCCGAACGGACCCGACGCACGGAATCTCTTTTCCATTACACGGAGGCAGCCATGAAGAACGAGGCAAGCCTGGCCACCACCCGCTATCTGCGCCGGCCCGTGTCCACTAGCGCCCGCACCCGCACCCTCGCCAGCCCGGCACGGCGCCGCGTCCTGCACGCGGCGGCAGCGGCGGCCCTGGCCGCCGAACTTGGCACGCTGGCCAGCCCGCGCCCCGTGCACGCCGCCGGCAAGCGGACCCTGAAGATCCTGCAATGGAACCATTTCGTGCCGGGCTACGACGCCTGGTTCGACGGCACCTATGTCAAGGAATGGGGACAGCGCCACGACACCGAGGTCATCGTCGACCATGTCGGCATCCCGGCGCTGGCGACGCGCGCCGCGGCCGAGGTCTCGGCCCAGAAAGGGCACGACCTCTTCATGTTCCTGTCGCCGCCGCCGGTGTACGAGGAGCAGGTCATCGACCACCGCGAGATCTACGAGGAATGCCAGCGCAAGCATGGCAAGCCGGTAGAACTGGCGGTCCGCAGCACGCTCAACCCCAAGACACGCAAGTACTTCGCCTTCTCCGACAGCTTCGTGCCCGATCCTGTCAACTACCGCAAGGATCTTTGGGATGAGGCCGGCATGGCAGCGCCTGACAGCTGGGAAGACGTGCTGGCGGCCGGGCGCAAGATCAAGCAGTCGAAAGGCGTTCCGGTCGGCATCGGACTGTCCGCCGAACTGGACACGGCCATGGCCATGCGAACCATCCTCTTTGCGTATGGCGGCTCGGAGCAGGACGAGCGCGGCAACGTGGTGCTGAACTCGCGCCATACGCTCGAAGCCGTCAAGTTCGTGCGAGCGCTGTACCGCGACACCATGACGCCGGAAGTCCTGGCCTGGGATCCCTCCTCGAACAACCGCGCCATGCTGGCGGGCAAGATCGCGCTATGCCTGAACGCCATCTCGATCACGCGCGAGGGCGAGAACAAGAGCCTGCCCGTCACGCCGGACATCTGGCTGACGCAGGCCCTGCGCGGGCCGGCGCAGCGCATTTGCCTGGAACACGTGATGGACTGCTACGTCATCTGGAAATTCGCCGAGAACATCGCGGGCGCGAAACAGTTCCTGGTCGACTATATCGACAACTTCCGCAAGGGCTTCCTGGCCAGCGAGTTCTACAACTTCCCGTGCTTCGCCAGCACCGTGCCAGACCTGAAGGCGCTGATCAACGACGATGCCAAGGCGAAGCCGCGCGACAAGTACCGGGTACTGGGCACGCTGATGGAGCAGGCCACCAATGTCGGCTATCCGGGCCATGCGAACGCCGCCATCGACGAGATCTTCAACACCTGGGTGCTCAACACCATGTTCGCCAGGGCCGCGACCGGCGATGCCTCGCCGGAGGACGCCATCCGCGATGCCGAAGCCGCCTGCAAGCGGATCTTTGCCAAATGGCGGGCCAGGGGGCTGGTATGAGCGCCGGCACCGCCTCTGCGCCAGCGCACCATGGCTACGGTCGAAACGCGCGCTCTCACCAAGCGCTTTGACGGCGACAACGCCGTCGACGGCATCGACCTGGCCGTGCGCGAGGGCGAGTTCCTGGTGCTGCTGGGACCGTCCGGCTCCGGCAAGACCACCCTGCTGCGCATGATCGCCGGGCTGGAGACGCCCACCTCCGGCGACGTGCTGGTGAACGGCAGCGTCGTCACCGGCCTGCCGCCGCGCCTGCACAACATGGCCATGGTGTTCCAGAGCTACGCGCTCTACCCGCACCTCACGGTGGCTGCCAACATCGCCTTTCCGCTCGAGGCCCGGCGCATGCCGCGCAGGCAGGTAGACGAAAAGGTCAGCTGGGCGGCCGCGCTGTTCGGCATTGACCACCTGCTGGCACGCAAGCCGCGCCAGCTGTCCGGCGGCGAGCGGCAGCGCGTGGCACTGGCCCGGGCCGTGGTGCGCGACCCGGTGGCCTTCCTGCTGGATGAGCCGCTCTCGAACCTCGACGCCAAACTGCGCACCTCGGCGCGCGAGGAACTCCAGCAGATCCAGCGCCGCCTGGCCACCACCACCATCTACGTGACCCACGACCAGATCGAGGCCCTCGCACTGGGCGACCGCATTGCCGTGCTCGACCGCGGGCACATGCATCAGCTCGGCACACCGGCCGAGGTCTACCAATGGCCGGCCGACCGCTTCGTCGCCACGTTCATCGGCTCGCCGCCGATGAACCTGGTGGCCGACGGCAAGCTGGAAACCGGCTTCCGGCCCGAGCATTTCCTGCCGCGCGAGGCCTTTGCGCCGGGCGAGCCGCTGCAGGACTACCCGTTGAACATCGTCCGCATCGAGAACCTGGGCTCCGACCGCCTGGTGTACGGGCTGCTGGAGCCGCCGCAGCCGCCGGTGAAGGTCATTGCGCGGATTCCCTGCACCGTGAACCTGGCGCTGCAGGCCGGCACGCGCCACCCGTTCGCCGTGCGGCGCGCGGACCTGCGCCATTTCGATGCCGGCTCCGGTGCGAGCCTGGAGGCTGCTACGCCATGAACGCCCGACTACCCGCCGCGCTGGCCCATGGCCATGGCAGCACCGTGCGCGCCGCGCGCGAGGAGCACTGGCTGGGAGCACTGATGCTGGCGCCTGCGCTGCTGTACATTGCGCTGCTGCTGGGCTTCCCGTTCCTGCTGTCGATCTGGTACAGCCTGTCCGATGCCACCGTCGGCAGCCACGCCCTGCAATTCGTCGGACTGGAGAATTTCCGCCGCGTCGTGCACAACGCGACCTTCTGGCGCTCGCTGCGCAACGCGCTGGTCTTCACGCTGGTGTCGCAGGCGCTGGTAGTCGTGCTGGCCAAGATCCTGGCGCTGGCGCTGGCCCATGACTTTCCCGGCAAATGGCTGGTGCGCCTGCTGATCCTGCTGCCGTGGGTGGCGCCGATCTCGCTGGGCTCGATCGGCTGGCTGTGGATCTTCGACCCGGTCTACAGCATCATCAACTGGACCATGCGCGCGCTTGGCGTGTTCGGCCCCGGCGTCTGGCCGGTATGGCTGGGCCAGCCCGGGCTGGCCATGGCATCGGTGATCGTGGTCGACGTCTGGCGCCTGCTGCCGCTGGCCACCGTGATCATCCTGGCCGGCATGCAGGGCATCCCGCAAGACCTGCACGATGCCGCGGCCATGGATGGTGCCGGCTTCTGGCGGCGCCTGTTCCGCATCGACCTGCCGCTGCTGATGCCCGTCATGCTGGTCGCGCTGCTGTTCGGCATCGTCTTCACGCTGACCGACATGATCATCATCTACGTGCTGACGCGGGGCGGCCCCTATGACACCACCCAGGTGCTGGCGAGCCTGGCGTTCTTCACCGGCATCCAGGGTGGCGACCTGGCCGAGGGCGCCGCCATCTCGCTGTTCCTGTTCCCCCTGCTGGTGGCCGTGGTGATCCTGCTGCTGACCGTGGCCCACCGCGTGGAGGTGACCTGACATGGCCACTTCAATCCCCAACGGCGTCCCCGACAGCGTCGCCGGCCGCGCACCGGGCAGATGGTTCGGGCCGAACTGGCGCGCGCGCGGCGCACGCATGCTCGCCTTCGTGACGCTGGCCGCCTTTGCCGTGTTCTGCGCGTTCCCGTTCTACTGGATGCTGGTGACCACCTTCAAGGACGTGCACGACCTGATCAACACCGCCAACAACCCCTTCCTGTTCAACCAGCCGCCCACGCTGGAAAACCTGCGTGTACTGTTCCACGACACGCTGTACCTGCGCTGGCTGCTCAATACGCTGCTGGTGGGGGTGCTGGTCGTCCTGATCACGCTGGTGCTGGCGGTGCCGGCAGGCTACAGCCTGGCACGCCTTTCCGGCAGGCACGGCCGGCAACTGGCCATCGCCATCTTCCTGACCTACCTGATTCCGCCGACGATCCTGTTTATCCCGTTCTCGCGCATCATCGGCACGCTCGGGCTGCAGGATTCGCTATGGTCGCTGGTGCTGGTCTATCCCGGCTTCACCGTGCCGTTCTGCACCTGGCTGATGATGGGATTCTTCAAGGCCGTACCGCGCGACATCGAAGAGGCGGCGATGATGGACGGACTGAGCCGCTTCGGCGCCTTCCTGAAAGTGGTGGTGCCGCTGTCCTCCGCGGGCATCCTGACCGTGGTCATCTTCACGCTGACGCTGGTGATGCAGGAGTTTGTCTATGCGCTCACCTTCATCACCAGCTCTTCGCAGTACACGGTCAGCGTAGGCGTGCCGACTTTCCTGGTACGCGGCGACGTCTATTTCTGGGGCTCGCTGATGGGGGCGTGCCTGATCGTCAGCGTGCCGGTGGCCGTGCTCTACAACCTGTTCCTTGACCGCTTCGTGGCCGGCTTCACCGTGGGCGCTCTCAAGTAGGCGCGCCCGAGGCGAAGCCAATCGCTCACTCCGCCTTCGCGCCCGACTCCCTCACCACCTTCGCCCACTTGGCAATTTCCGCGCGCTGGTAGTTCGCCAGCCGCTCGGACGTGCCAAGGACCGGTTCAAGCCCCAGCGTCCTGAGCTTTGCCTGCACGTCCGGCAGTGAATAGATGCGGTTCAGTTCCGCATTGAGCTTCGCCACCACGTCCTTCGGCGTATTGGCCGGCGCGAAGATCGCGAACCAGGAATCCGCCTCGAAGCCGGGCAGGCCCTGTTCGGCCAGCGTGGGAATGTCCGGCGCCGAAGGCGACCGCTTCGCACTGGTGATGCCCAGCGCGCGCAGCTTGCCTTCCTTCACCACGGGCAGCGCCGATGGCAGGTTGTCGAACATCATCGTGATGTGGCCGCCAAGCAGGTCGGGGATCGCCATGGCCCGGCCCTTGTAGGGGACGTGGGTGAGCTTCACGCCGGCCATGGCGTTGAACATCTCGCCGGCCACATGCGGCGAGGTCCCGACGCCCGGCGTACCGAACGTCAGACCTCCGGGCTTCGTCCTGGCCAGCGCGATCAGTTCGGCCACATTCTTCGCCGGCACGTCCGGATGCACGACCAGCACATTGGGCGTCGTCGCGACCAGGATCACGGGCGCGAAGTCCTTGACCATGTCATACGGCATCTTGCTGTAGAGCGAGCCGTTGATCGAGTGCGTGCCCACGGTGCCCATCGCCAGCGTGTAGCCGTCGGCCGGTGCATGGGCCACGGCCTCGGCGCCGATATTGCCGCCGGCACCGGGCTTGTTGTCCACCACGACCGGTTGCCCCCACGAGGGCGAGATCTTTTCGGAAACGATGCGCGCCAGCGTGTCGGGCGCGCCGCCGCTCGGAAACCCGACCACCATCCGGATCGGCTTGTTCGGATACGCCTGCGCCTGCGCGGCGGGTGCGCTGAACACGGCGGCAGCGGCAAGCGCGGCCACGGCAAGGGAACTGACTCGCATCGGTTGTCTCCTGGCGGGCCGGCGCCTGCGTGGGCGCCGGCTGTTCTGGTCGGAAAATCCGGGACTACATTGCGATACCGCCGAACTCCTGCATGACCTTCTCGTGCAGGCGGCGCATGCCGCGCAGCCAGCGGTCGTAGTCCTGTCCCTTGCGGCGATAGTATTCCAATACCTCGGGGTGCGGCAGGATCAGGAAGCGTTCGTCGGCCATGCCTGCGAGCGTGGCGTCGGCAACGTGCTCGGGCGTGACCGATCCCTCCTGCAGGAAGCCCTTGCGCTCGCCCTTCTCGCCAAACAGCATATTGGTCTGCACGCCCTGCGGGCAGATGCAGCTCACCTTGATGCCGCGGTCACCGTAGGTGATCGACAGCCATTCCGCGAAGCCGATGGCCGCATGCTTGGTCACCGCATACGGCGCCGAACCGATCTGCGACAGCAGGCCCGCGGCCGACACGGTATTGACGAAGTAGCCATCGCCACGCTCCAGCATCTGCGGCAGCACGGCCTTGGCCGCATGGATGTGCGCCATGACGTTGATGTCCCAGATGCGCTGCCATTCCTCGGCGCTGGCGTCGAGGCCCTTGCGCAGGATGATGCCGGCGTTGGAACAGAACACATCGACCTGGCCGAAGCGGCGCGTCGCCTCGTCCGTCAGGGCCTGCACCGCGCTGGCATCGGCCACGTCCACCGCCTGCCCGAACACCGCGCAGTCCGGCACGGCCGCCTGCACTTCGGCCGCCACCGTGGCGGCGCCGGCGGCGTTGAGGTCGGCGATGGCCACGCCGCGCGCGCCGGCCCGGGCAAATGCCATGGCCAGCGCCCGGCCGATGCCTGTGGCGGCGCCGGTCACGACGACCGTCTTGTCTTTGACTTGCATGCGTCTGTCTCCTCGTCTGAGTCGTTTTTCAGTTGGCTTCACGCGCGTCGGGCGTTGCCGGCGCGGTACGTGTCGATCCTTGCTGCCCGGCACCGGCCTGCCACAACCGCGCCTGCAGCGTCTGGGCCAGTTCGCGGATGCGTGGGCCCAGGTTGCCTTCCAGGATTTCGGGCGACAACCGCGCCGCGGCACCGCCGATATTCAGCGCCAGCACCTCGCCGCTGCCTTCCAGCCGCAGCGGCGCCGCGGCGCCGCTGACGGTGCGGTCCCACTCGGCATGGGCCACGCAAAAGCCGCGCCGCGCGTGGTCGCGCAGCGATCGGTCGATCTTGCCGCGCACCGGCGCCCAGCGCGTACCGTAGTGGCGCTCCAGTTCGGCCAGCGCGGCTTCGCGGTGCGCATCGTCGAGCCCCGCCAGCCATGCGCGCCCCATGGCCGAGGTGGCCATCGGCAGCCGCGCGCCGGGCGCGAGCCGGATCACCAGCGCGCCGCGCGGCTGGCAGGATTCCAGGTAGACCATCGCATGGCGGTCCGGCATGGCGAGCGCGACGGTGCAGTCGGTCGCGAACGCGAGCGACTGCATCAGCGGCTGCGCGATCTCGCGGATGCCCGCGCCGGAAATGTAGCGATGCCCCAGCACCATCGCGCCCTGCCCGAGCCGGTACTTCTCCAGCGACTCGATATAGGCGAGGTAGCCCAGCGAGGCCAGCGTAAAGGTCAGGCGCGACACGGTAGGCCGCGGAATGCCGGTACGGCGGGACAGCTCGGCATTGCCCAGGTAGTCGTCATGCGGCCCGAACGCGCGCAGCAGCTCCATGCCGCGCGCCAGCGCGGTGACGAAGTTCCGGTCTTCCGCCGGCTCCGCGGCACCGCATGGCATGGCGGGCTTCACGTGAGCGGCGTCGGGCGGTGGTGCCGGGATGGAGGTCGAGCGCTTCATGCAGGGATGAGGATGGTCGAACTTCACTAGATACCAGTTCCGGCACCGCGGAAGCCGGCTATGCAGGGAAAACATGTGCGCCAGAAGCACCGCTTCTAGTTCGGAATCAATGCCTTAGCTCTGTTTTGGCCACCACTGAGCGGAATCTTGGCGAGTGGGGAGATTAGGGACGTGGATACTGTGTGGCATCATGGCGGCCTAAAAAGAGGCCATGGGCGACGTACTAGCCACAAACAGGATATAGAAGAATGACTGAAATTCGCGCGCTCACATCCCTGCGCTTTCTCGCGGCATTTTATGTCTTCGTGTTCCACCTTCACATCCGGTGGCCGTTAGCAAAAGACTCACCGCTGGCAGCCAACTTTCTGTCGCAGGGTGCAGTTGGCATGACGCTGTTCTTCATGCTGTCCGGCTATATCCTTGCTCACAGATACGACGGCGAACGCCTGGATTGGCGAAGCTACTTTGGGAACCGATTCGCTCGGATTTATCCGGTCTACGTTGCAGCGGCGCTTGTCACGTTGCCGTCGATGTCGTTGACGCCTCTGACAGCCCAAGATTGGTCACTGCCTGCAGCCTCTTGGATGGCTCTGATATTGGCAGATGCGACAGCCATTCAGGCCTGGTTCCCGCCCATGTTCAAGTATTGGAATAACGGTGCGAGCTGGTCTATCTCAGCGGAAGCGTTCTTCTATGCAATGTTTCCTATTCTGACCCCAATCATTGCCAAAGCCTGCACACGGGACAAGATCAGATGGCTGGTCGCCGCCTACCTGCTCTCCTTCCTGCCAGCGGCGATGTATATCCTGTTCGATCCGATGGGACCAAGCGCGACATACTACTCGGTTCCGATCTACCGATTTCCGGAATTTGTTGCCGGCATGGCTGCGTTCCATCTTGGACGATCCGTCCGTATCCGGACTGCCATTCTCGAAGTTGGACTTGTGGCGGCTAGCGCGTTCTGGGTATGGTACTTGGCCCTGTATGGTCCCCGCTTCCCTCTCTATGTCAGTCACAACTGGATTAATGTGCCGGTCATTGGACTAGCGTTGCTAACGCTGACTCGCAGCGACTCGTTTCTTGCAAGGATTCTGTCCGTCAGGCCGGCCGTGTGGGCTGGAAAGATCAGCTACTGCTTTTACTCCTTCCAGGTGTTGATCCTCTTTTCCGCCGTCGACTATCGGGACGCGATCATCGCAAGGTTCCCCCTGTTGAAGGACGACGTATGGTGGACGCTATCTCTGTTCCTACCGCTCATGGCAATATCGGCGGCCGGGTATTACCTCATTGAGGAACCCTTCAGGGTGAAGGTTCGTGGCTGGCTGAACAGGGAAAGAAAACTCGGCGTCGATATGTCGGCTGCATCTTCGCCAAGATAGGGTGCAGCAGATCGGGGCCCGCATTGCCTGCCCCCACGCCTCATTGCTGAAATGGTCGCCAAACCAGTAGTTGGAGGCTTTCCAGCCGAACTTGAACCTGGCGCCGATCTTCCCGAACGCGTTAAATCTTCCGCCCTGAAAAGCGAGCCGTCAGACCTGTAGGCGAGCACCCGCCGTTGATCGGGCCGGAAGGTACACCCAATCAAAGGTGTAGCCAGAGTTCCCCCATAGCCAGCACGTGCGCACCGCCAGAGTTCGAGAGCATTTCGCGGCGCATCGAAGCTGCCCTGCCGCCAACCCTGATTCAGATCCGCATCGAAGGTCTGGAACCATGACAGCCAGTGCGGCAGGTTGGCGGTGCTGTTGGCGGTCAATGACAACACCGGGGCAAGCAGCATTGTCATAGCCGCGAATGTCAGCGACAGCAGAGCAAGGAAGGCATAGGCAAGGAACATGATCAGCCCCGGCGGTCAGTGGATAGGAATCCTAGGCGCCATGGAGGGCGGTCGCGTCCCCCGGTTAGCCGGTTGTGACCCGCGCATCCCGCCCCGGGCAGGGCAGTCAGGGATTTCCTCTAGACCACACGCCTTCCGTCGATCTCTCAGGGCACCGCTATTCCGCTGTGCGGAATACTGAACCGGTTTCCTTGACTACCCTTTGGCCTCATGCAAAAGTCGCTGAAAACGAACGACCGTGCGGGAATTGTCACTTCCACGCAACGGCGTCGCCGGCCACGACCGGAACCGCGGCGCTACAGCGCAGACCGCATCGCATAGGAGACAAACCATGCAACACCAGCAGTACGCACCTGTCCGCGAGCACGGCGCTCGACCGGCGCAATGCGCCAACCCGGACGCGGCACCGCGCGCCGCGCTCCACGCCCTCGACTGATCCCCACTTCCGCATGGCGGCGGCCCCAAGGCTGTCGCCATGAATCCGCGCGCCCGCTTGCGGCCGGCGCGTGCCCTGTTTCGTGAACCGCGCGAGGTAAGCCTGTGGCATTGTTCCTTCAACAGATCCTGAACGGCCTGACGCTGGGCGGCGTGTACAGCCTGGTGGCCCTTGGCCTGACGCTGGTCTACGGCATCCTGCACGTGCCGAACTTCGCGCACGGCGCGTTCTACATGGCCGGCGCCTACGTCTCGTACTACCTGATGACGACGCTAGGCATGAACTACTGGCTGGCGATGCTCGGCGCGGCCGTGGTGGTCGCCATGCTGTCCATGCTGGCCGACCGGCTGGTGTTCCATCCGCTGCGCAATGCGCCCGAGCTGCACGACATGATCGCGGCCATCGGCATCCTGCTATTCCTGGAAGCCGGCGCACAGGCGCTGTGGGGCGCGGACTTCCACCGCATGCCAACGCCTTATGGGCAGGTCGTGGACTTGTTCGGCCTGACCGCGCCGCTGCAGCGCTTGCTGATCATCGTCGCCGCGTTCGCACTGATGGTGCTGCTGCACCTGTTCCTCACGCGCACCATGACCGGCGCCACCATCATGGCCATGGCGCAGAACCGCGAAGGCGCCGCGCTGGTCGGCATCGACGCGACACGCGTGACGCTGCTGGTGTTCGCCATCTCGGGCGCGCTCGCCGCCATCGCCGCCACCCTCTACGCGCCGATCAACCTGGTCTACCCGAGCATGGGCAACCTGGTCATCACCAAGGCCTTCGTCATCATCATCCTGGGCGGCATGGGCAGCATACCGGGGGCCATTGCCGGCGGGCTGATCATCGGCATGGCCGAGAGTTTCGGCGGCTTCTATGTTTCGACCGACTACAAGGACATCATCGCCTTCGTGCTGCTGGTGGTGATCCTGTCGATCCGGCCGCAAGGCCTGTTCGCCGGCAAGGCGGCCTGAGGAATACGACCATGAAAGCACTGCAAGGAAAGACCGGCTGGATCCTGCTGCTGGCATTGGCGATTGCGTTCCCGCTGATCGCCCCCAACAGCTATTACCTGACCGTGATGACGCTGGCATTCATCTACGCCATCGCCACGCTCGGGCTCAACCTCATCACCGGCTACACGGGCCAGCTCAACCTCGCGCACGGCGGCTTCATGGCCATCGGCGCCTACACGCTGGGCATCCTGACCGTGGACCACCAGGTGCCGTTCTGGCTGGCCTTCGCGCTGTCGGGCGTGGTGTCCATGGCGGTTGGTTATGTCGTGGGCCTGGTATCGCTGCGCCTGAAGGGCCATTACTTCTCGATCTTCACGATGTGCATCGGCTACATCATTTACCTGTTGATCGAGAAGTGGGAAAGCCTGACGCACGGCACAGTGGGCCTGATCGGCATTCCGGTGCCGGCAGCGATCGGCCCGGTCACGTTCGACAGCGTACCGGCGCAGTACTACCTGGTGCTGGCCTTCCTGGTGATCGGCACCTTCCTGATGCACCGCATCGTCACCTCGCTGCTGGGCCGCAGCTTCATGGCCGTGCGCAACAGCGACGCGCTGGCCGAGGCACTCGGCATCAACCTGATGCGCACCAAGGTGCTGTCGTTCGTGCTGTCGGTCGGCTATGCCGGTTTCGCGGGCGCGCTCTATGCCGGCCAGGTGCGCTTCCTTGGTCCCGATATCGCGCGCACCGACCTGACCTTCGACATGGTGATGGCGATGCTGGTCGGCGGCACCGGCACGCTGTTCGGTCCGCTGCTGGGCGCGGTGCTGGTGCCGTGGGTCACGCAGACGCTGCAGTTCCTGCAGGACTACCGCATGCTGGTGTTCGGCCCGGTGCTGATCCTGCTGATCATCTTCTTCCCGGACGGCATCGTCGGCTCCTGGCTGAAGAAGCAGGCGCGCAAGGCCGCAGCCGCGCGCCGCGGCAACCGCCAGCCGGCCCCGTCCGCCACTACCGCCCCCGTAGCCACCCCCGCCGGAGCCGACCGTGCTTGAAATCCGCAACCTGACCAAGACATTCGGCGGCCTGACCGCGGTCAACGATGTGTCCGTGACCTTCGAGCAGGGACATATCAACGCCATCATCGGCCCCAACGGGGCCGGCAAGACTACGTTCTTCAACCTGATCGCCGGCACGCACGCGCCGAGTTCGGGACAGGTCCTGTTCAAGGGGCAGGACGTGGCCGGCCTGCGCGCCGACCAGATCGCGCGGCTCGGCGTGGCGCGCACGTTCCAGGCCACGGCGCTGTTCGACCGCGCCACGGTGCTGGACAACCTGATCGTCGGCCACCGTTTGCGCACGCGCTCGGGACTTGGCGACGTGCTGTTCAACACGCGCCGGCTGCGCGAAGAAGAGCGACTGTGCCGCGAGAAGGCCGAAGCCGCGCTCGACTTCGTCGGCCTCACGCACCTGGCCCACGAGATTGCCGCCGACATCACGCAGGAAGCGCGCAAGCGCGTGGCCTTTGCGCTGGCGCTGGCGACCGACCCCGAACTGCTGCTGCTTGACGAGCCCGCGGGCGGCGTCAACCCGGAGGAAACCGTCGGCCTGGCCGAACTGATCCGCAAGATGGTCCGCCACGGCAAGACGGTCTGCCTGATCGAACACAAGATGGACATGATCATGCGCCTGGCCGACAAGATCATGGTGCTGAACTACGGCGAGAAGATCGCCGAAGGCACGCCGGCGCAGATCCAGCAGGATCCGCATGTCATCGAGGCCTACCTGGGAGCCGACCATGTTGCAGCTTGAACGCGTCTCGCTGTCGTACGGCAGCTTCCGTGCCCTGGACAACATCACCCTGCATGCCGGCGCCGGCGAGCTGGTGGTGCTGCTGGGGGCCAACGGTGCGGGCAAGAGCTCGATCTTCCTGGCGCTGAGCGCCATCCACCGCATCAGCGGCGGCAGCATGCGCTTCGACGGCCGCGAGCTGTCGGGCATGAAGCCGTCGCAGATCGTGCAGGCGGGACTTGTGCATTGCCCGGAAGGCCGCAAGCTGTTCCCCGCCTTGAGCGTGGAGAAGAACCTGACGCTGGGCGCCTACGTGCATCGGCGCGATTCGGCTGGCATCCGCAAGACGCTCGAAGAGGTGTACGAGATGTTCCCGATCCTGCGGCAGAAGCAGGACGACCTCGCGGGTTCACTGTCCGGCGGACAGCAGCAGATGGTCGCGCTCGGCCGCGCGCTGATGAGCCGTCCGCGCGCGCTGCTGCTCGACGAGCCTTCGCTGGGTCTGGCGCCGCTGGTGGTCAAGCAGATGTTCGAGATCATCCAGCGCATCAACCGCGCCGGCACCACGGTGCTGCTGGCCGAACAGAACGCCTATGCGGCGCTGGGCATCGCGCACCGCGCGTATGTGATCGAGAGCGGACGCATCGTGATGGAGGGCGACCGCGATGCGCTGCTGAAGGATGAGGGCATTCGCAAGGCATATATCGGCGGCTAGGAGCCGCGCTTCTATCGACCTGGACAAGCGCAGTAAGAATCCATCAAGGAGACAGACATGCAGAGCAATACCTTCCGCCGACTCTTCCCGCTGGCCGCCACCGCCGTCGCCGCCATGCTGGCCTCTGGCGCCGCGCTGGCGCAGGAAGTCGTCAAGATCGGCTACACCGGCCCGCTCTCGGGCGGCGCCGCGCTGTATGGCAAGAACGTGCTGTCCGGCGTGCAGATGGCCGTGGACGAGATCAACGCCGCCGGCCTGGAGGTCAAGGGCAAGAAGGTGAAGCTGGAAGTCGTGGCGCTCGATGACAAGTACTCGCCCGCCGAGGCCGCCATCAACGCGCGCCGGCTGGTGCAGCAGCACAAGACGACCGCCGTGTTCGTGCCGCACTCGGGCGGCATCTTCGCGCTGCAGGCCTTCAACGAGCAGGAGAAGTTCCTGGTCATGGCCTATTCGAGCGTGCCGCGCATCACCGACGCCGGCAACAAGCTGACCATCCGCATCCCGCCCGCCTACACCGGCTACATCGAGCCCTTCGTCAAGGCGCAGATGAAGCGCTACGGCAAGAACGTGGCGCTCGCGCCGGCCGACCACGACTACGCCAAGGCCTGGGTGCAGGCCTTTGTCCCGGCCTGGGAAGGCGCCGGCGGCAAGGTTGTCGGCAACAACCCGATGTCCTACACCAAGGCCACCGACTTCTACAGCGGCGTGTCGCGCGCGATCACCGACAAGCCGGACGTGATGTTCGTCGGCGGCCCGTCCGAGCCGACCGCGCTGGTGGTCAAGCAAGCCCGCGAGCTCGGCTTCAAGGGCGGCTTCATCATCATGGACCAGGCCAAGATGGACGAAATGGCCAAGGTCACCAACGGCCTGGCCATGCTGGAAGGCTCGATCGGCGTGCTGCCGCTGGTCAACGACGGCCGCCCGGCCGCGCAGAGCTTCAATGCCAGGTACAAGAAGCTGCATGAGGGACGCGATGCCACCACCGAGATGTCGCTGAACTACACCATGGTGTATGCGCTGGCCGGTGCGATGAAGCTGGCCGGCACCACCAGCGATGCCGTCGCCATCCGCGCGAAGATGCCTGACGCCGTCAAGGCGCTGCCGAAGGACGCCAATCCAAATGAGGTCGAAGGCATCGATGCCAAGGGCGGGTCGGTCGCCGATACCGTGGTGGGCTGGGTGCAGAACGGCAAGATCTCGCCGGTGCGCCTGTCGGAACTGGCCAAGTAAGGCAGCTGACATAGCATGCGGGCCGTCAGGGGTGCCCCCCCTTGACGGCCCGCATTGCCTTGCGCCTTCGCGGATCTACTAGCGGCCGTCGCCGTCGCGCTGGCCGTTGCGGGCTTCCATCTGCCCGCGATCATGGTGTGCGCGCTGCTGCTGGCGCTGCTGATCCATCTGCTGCTGTTGCTGCTGTTGCTGTTGCCGCTGGCGTTCCTGCATCTGCCGCTGCTGGTCCTGCTGGTGGCGCTGCTGCTCCTGCATGGCACGCTGCTGTTCCTGCATCGCGCGCTGCTGTTCCTGCGCGGCACGTTGCTGGTCCTGTGCCCGCCGCTGTTGCTCCTGCACCTGGCGCTGCTGGTCGGCCATCTGCCGCTGCTGCTCCTGTTGCTGCCGCTGCTGTTCCATCTGCTGGCGCTGGACAGCCTGCTGCTGGCGCTGCTGGTCGGCCATCTGCCGTTGCTGCTCCTGTTGTTGCCGCTGTTGCTCCATCTGCTGGCGCTGGGCAGCCTGCTGCTGGCGCTGCTGGTCGGCCATCTGCCGCTGCTGCTCCTGTTGCTGCCGCTGTTGGTCCATCTGCTGGCGCTGGGCAGCCTGCTGCTGGCGCTGCTGGTCAGCCATCTGCCGCTGCTGGTCGGCCTGTTGGCGCTGAGACTCCAGCATGTGGCGCTGCTCTGACTGCTGGCGCTGCTGGTCGGCCTGCTGGCGTTGCTGGTCGGCCTGCTGGCGCTGCGACTCCATCATGTGGCGCTGCTCCGACTGCTGCCGCTGCTGGTCGGCCTGCTGGCGTTGCTGGTCGGCCTGCTGGCGCTGCGACTCCATCATGTGGCGCTGCTCTGACTGCTGCCGCTGCTGGTCGGCCTGCTGGCGTTGCTGGTCGGCCTGCTGGCGCTGCGACTCCATCATGTGGCGCTGCTCCGACTGCTGCCGCTGCTGGTCCTGCATCTGGCGCTGTTGGTCCATTTGTTGGCGCTGCATGCCTTGTTGCTGCTGGCGCTGCATCGCCTGCGCCTGGTCTTGCGCTTCGTGGCCCTGGCGCTGCTGTTCCCATTGCTGGCGGTCCTGCGCCGGTTGCTGCTGGCGGCGGCTGTCGGCGCCCTGCCGTTGCTGTTCCTGTTGCTGACGTTGCTGCTCCATCTGCTGGCGCATCACCTGTTGCTGCTGGCGCTGGAGTTCCTGCCCCTGGCGCTGTGCGTCGGGCATCTGAACCAGCCCCTGGACCTGGTCGGGGCGCGTGGTGAAGCCGCGGCCATTGCCGCGCCAAGGATCGCCACCACTCATGGCCGGGGCGCCGCGCTCGCCGCCGGCGGGCGGGCGGCGCCCGGCATCGTCGTCGTGGCGCTGCGGCGGCATGCCCGGCCGCGCGGAAACGGCAGCCTGGCTCATGCGCACGTTCGGCGCGCCATGCGCGTCCATGCCGCGAGGCCGCGTGTCGCCACCGCGCCATACGGGACCGGCGCCCGACACCACGCCGCCTTCGCGGGCGAAGCGGCGGGCCAGGTCATCATGTGCAGGTTGTCCGGGCGGGCGTGCCGCAATCGCCTGTCGGTCGAACCCCTGGCGCGCCTGCGGCGGAAGCTGCCGGGCTGGCGCCGCGCCCAGCAGGCTGCCCTTGACCGGCGCCACCGGCGGCGCGCCACGGGCCTCGCCCTGCGGCAGGTTGCGCCATTCGTTGGCGCGCATATTGCGCGGTACCGGCCGGCCTTCGACGAAATTGCGCGCCGGCATGCCGCGGATCGCGCCCGGCACGTCGCGGTTCGGGCGCTGATCGCCCCGGAAGCGGTTGTCGATGGCGATGTTATTGACGTTCACGCGGTTGATCCGCGTGACATAGGCAGGGCTCGCACGGTACACGGGCCGGTAGGCGTCGCGCGGGCCCAGCGGATACCAGGCCACGCCAGGGCCGCCGCCCACGCGCACGCTCCAGTTCGGGCCGGCTGCCCCAACAAAACCGACCAGCGCCGGTGCGTAGCACGGCCGCGGCACGCGCGGGCCCGGCACCCAGCCCCAGCGGTTGCCGATATAGGCCCAGCGCCCGTAGTGGAACGGCGCAAACCCCCAGGGCTCGTCGTCGATCCAGGTCCAGCCCCACGGCGCGACCCAGGCCCAGTGCCCGGTGCTGTATGGCGCCCAGCCTGTGTCCACCGCGCGCGGGAACCACACCGCGCCGTAGCCGGCGTCTTCCTGCCAGTCGCCATAGCCGTCCAGCGCGGCATAGCCGGGCATGTCGCGCGGCACATAGCGGGCCGTGGGCGAAGCGTCTTCGCGCGCATCGCGCGAAGCGGTCCAGCGGTCGAAATCGTCCTCCGGCGGCAGATTGCCGGGGCCGGCATCGGCGAGGTCGGTCCCCGCGAAGCTCATGCGCTCGCCGCGGCTCATCTCGAGCGAGCGGTTATCGCCGTAAATGGCGGCGTGGCCATGGCGCATCGTCACCGTCGTGATGCTGCCATCGGGCGACACGTCCAGCCGGTAGTCGCCCGGCTCGCTCGGCACGAAGGCCAGGTTGGGCGTATCGATTTCCACCGGCTGGTCCGGCGGCAAGGCGCGCACCCGCAACTGCAGCGTGCCCTGCGTGAGCTTGACCTGCGTGGCGTTGTCGTCCAGGTTGAGCACGCTGACGGCCGTTGCGCTGCCGAGGCGGATGGCCACGGCGCCGGCATGCATCTCGGCGCGGCCGCCATTGTCGACCCACAGGCGGTCGCCGGTGGTGATCGGCCGGTTCAGGCCGGCCGCGGCCCACTCGTCAGAGCCGGCCGGGGCAAAGCTGAGGTTGCCCTTTGCCTCGGTCAAGGTCGCGACGCGCGACGGCGGATCGGTCTGCTCCACCTGCGCGCCCGGCTCGCCAAGCGGCGAAGGCTGGGCGTGCCCCGGCCATGGCGCGAAGGTCAGGACCAGGCCCGCCGTCACGGCCAGCATGGGCAGCCAGGGCACGACGCTGGCCTTCAGTCGGCGATGGCGGATGACGGGATTGCGGTCAGGCGGAGGCGAGGTAAACATGGATTCGAGGAACTGGGAGAGCAAGGCCCGGAGCGGCCGGCGGCCGCCCTGATGTCACCATACATGGAGCAACGTCCCAGGGAGTCGGGCGCGGACAAGACTTTGTAAGTGGTTATTTCCTCTGGCCGCGGCACGGCCGGAGGGTTCGCGCTGGCGAAGCACGATGGAGGCGGGAAATGGGGGTACAGATGCCCGTGGCGGAGCAACTGGCCGTCAAAGGTGGAAACAACTCCACCGGCGGCGCCGTCTTCCTGTACCGCCGGCTTCCTTTTAGCAACGCGCGCCGGCGGGGCCGGCGTCAGCCACCCGACTTCTGACGCAAGTGCTCCGTAAGCCGCTCAGCGGGCACCGGCCGGCTATACAGGTAGCCTTGCGCTTCCCAGCAGCCATTGGCCAGCAGGAAGTCGCGCTGCTCGACCGTTTCGACGCCTTCGGCCACGACACCGATCCGCAGGCTCTGCCCCACGTTGATGACCGAGCGGACGATGGCGGCATCCACCGGATCCTGGGTCACGTTGCGCACGAAGGACTGGTCGATCTTCAGCCGGTCCACCGGGAACGACTTGAGGAAGCTCAGCGAGGCATAGCCCGTACCGAAGTCGTCACAGGTCAGGGTCACGCCGTCGCGGCGCAGTGCCTGGAGCTGGTCGGACACCTCGTCGCCCTGCTGCAGGGCGATGGTCTCGGTGATCTCGATCTCCAGGCTGGACGGCGGCAGTTCCAGGGCGCGCAGGACGTGGCGCACCTCGGTCACCAGGCGGCTTTCGGCCAGCTGCGCCGCGAACAGGTTGATGGCCACGCGCGGCGCCTGCGGCAATGTCAGCGCCCAGGTCCGCGCCTGCGCGCAGGCGGTCTGCAGCAGCCACATGCCCACGTCGCTGGCCACGCTGCTGGACGCCAGCGCATCGATGAAGCTGGCTGGCGCGAGCAGGCCGCGCGTCGGATGGCGCCAGCGCAGCAGCGCCTCGGCCCCCATGATGCGGCCGTCGCGCAGGTCGACCTGGGGCTGGTAGTGCAGTTCGAACTGGCGCTGCGCGTACGCCTCGTGCAGTGCCTGGACCAGCGACAGCCGTGTAGTCACGTCCTGCCGCATCTGTGGCTTGAAGAACCGGATGGTGCGCCCGCCATCGTGCTTGGCGCGGGCCAGCGCCAGGCTGGCCGCCGCGAGCGCGTCCGACGCGAGATCGCCGGCGGCGGGCAGCACGCAGGCGCCGACGCTGGCGAGCACGTGGTGGCGGCGCCCGCTGTATTCGTGCGGGGCGGAAAGCATGGAAAGGATGGCCGCGCCGACGTGCCGTACCAGCGTCGGATCCGAAATGGATGGCAGCAGCACCGAGAACTCGTCGCTGCCGATGCGGCCGATCACGGCATCGCGCGGCGATGCGTCGCGCAGCCGGCGCGCCACGCCCTGCAGGATCAGGTCGCCCTCGGCATGGCCGTGCATGTCATTGAAGGCGCGGAAATCGTCAATGCCGATCAGCAGCAATGCGCAACGGGGCACAGCCTCGCTATGCAGGCGCGCCTCCAGCCGCTTTAGGAATCCCCCGCGATTCCCGACCCCGGTCAGCGGATCGGTCTCCCCGTCTGGCGAAGCGCCAGCCGCTTTCGCCCCCGACTTGGCCACCATCCCTGCCTCTTTTGCAATTATCGACATTGTTACCAGATCTGCAATTCTGGAAGTGTGACGAAAACCATGAAAAAAGCAAGCGCTTACGGAATTCCGGCCAACGCGCCAATGCGGCGTAGCAACGGCCGGCGCCTGAGCGTCGCGCAGCGTTGAAACAGCTCCGGGGTTACAGTACCCTACCGCGCATTGCCGCGCAGCCGGCCCGGCGCCGGGCGCCGCGGCTGCCCCTGAAGAAGAACGGAAACGGGAACCGAGCCTTGAACCACTGGACCATCCGCAAGCGCATCCTGGCAAGCTTTACCTTCATCCTGCTGGTCATGGCACTGATGGGGGTGGTGGCCTACAACCGGCTGTCGTCGATCGAGCGGGAAACCACCCTGATGCTCAAGGACGCCTTGCCTGGCCTCAACCACAGCACCAGCATCCGCGGCGCCTGGGGCGAGATCTATGTGCTGGCCTGGGAAACCGTCAAGGCCACCAGTGACGGCCAGCGCCACGGCTACCAGCAGCAAGTCGCCGAAGTCCGCCAGCGGCTGGACCGGTTCGAGCAGCAGTACGAGACCACCATCACCCGCGACAACGATCGCGCCACCTTCAGCCAGTACAAGGCGGCCAAGGCCAGGTATGACCAGGTGGCACTGCCGCTGCTGCAGGCGGCAAGCTGGAAGGGCAACGACTCGGCGGAAACGCTGCTGCGCGGCGATGCCAATCAGGCATGGCAGGATGTACGCAAGCTCGCGCAGTCCATGGTGGACGACAACAATGCCGTCAATGAGCGTGCCGCGCACGGCATCAATGCGGCGGTCAGCTCGGCCAAGATCGGCATCGAGGTGGCGCTGCTGGTGGCGCTCGCGGCGGCGGTCATCTGCGGCTACCTGCTGCTGCGCGCCATCACCGTGCCGATGCGCTCGATCGTCGGCCTGCTGGCCGGGATCCGCGGCGGCGATCTACGCCAGCGCATGGCGCTGGGGCGCGGCGACGAATTCCAGGATGTCGAGGAAGGCTTCAACCAGATGACGGGCGAGCTGACCTCGCTGGTCGGCCAGGCGCAGCGTTCCGCGATCCAGGTCACCACCTCGGTCAACGAGATCGCCGCGACGGCGCGGCAGCAACAGGCCACCGCCACGGAAACCGCCGCGACCACGACGCAGATCGGCGCCACGTCGCGCGAGATTTCCGCCACCGCGCGCGACCTGGTCCGCACCATCAACGAAGTCTCGAACGCGGCCGAGCAGACCGCCGGGCTCGCGGGCACGGGCCAGGTCGGGCTGTCGCGCATGGAAGCCACCATGCAGCACGTGATGGACGCGGCCGGCTCGGTCAATGCCAAGCTTGCCACGCTCAACGAACGGGCCGGCAATATCAACCAGGTGGTCACCACCATCGCCAAGGTGGCGGACCAGACCAACCTGCTGTCGCTCAATGCCGCGATCGAGGCCGAGAAAGCCGGCGAGTACGGACGCGGCTTCTCGGTGGTCGCCACCGAGATCCGCCGCCTGGCCGACCAGACCGCCGTCGCCACCTACGACATCGAGCAGATGGTGCGCGAGATCCAGTCCGCCGTTGCCGCCGGCGTGATGGGCATGGACAAGTTCTCGGAAGAAGTGCGCCGCGGCATGTCCGACGTGACCCAGGTGGGCGACCAGCTGTCGCAGATCATCGGCCAGGTGCAGTCGCTCGCGCCGCGCGTGCAGATGGTCAATGAAGGCATGCAGGCGCAGGCCGGCGGCGCCGAGCAGATCAACCAGGCGCTGATGCAGTTGTCCGAAGCCGCGCAGCAGACGGTCGAATCGCTGCGCCAGTCGGGCCAGGCCATCGACGAGCTGACGCTGGTGGCCAACGAGCTGCGCAGCGGCGTCTCACGCTTCAAGGTATAGCGCCGTGGGGCGGGAGGCCGCGCGCCGATGAAACTGTTCCTGCTGTTCCGGCTCGGCAATGACCACTATGCGCTCGATGCCACCGAGGTAGCCGAGGTCCTGCCGCTGACCGCGCTCAAGCAGATTCCGGGCAGCCCCGCATGGGTGGCCGGCGTACTGCCGCGGCGCGGGCAGCCGGTACCGGTGATCGACCTGTGCGCGCTGGCCACGGGTGTTGCGTCGGCGCAGCGCACCAGCACGCGCACCGTGCTGGTCCATTACCGGCGCCGCGAAGGCGATGCGCCGCGCCTGCTCGGGCTGCGCCTGGAACAGGCCACCGAGACCCTGCGCTGCGCGCCGGAATCGTTCGTCGAGACTGGCATCGACGCCGGCACGGCCCGCTACCTGGGGCCGGTGCGCCACGATGAACTGCGCGGCCTGGTGCAATGGGTGCGGGTCCATGCGCTGCTGCCCGACGACGTCCACGCCATGCTGTTCGACGCCGCACATGACGCGTGCGTGCCATGAGCACGGCAACCCATATCGAGGCATTGCTGAAGGCGCGCATCGGGCTGGATGCGCGATCGATCGGCCCCGGCGCGCTCGATCGCGCGCTGCGCGAGCGCCAGGCCGCCTTGCAGGCGCACGATGTGGCGGCCTACTGGAACCTGCTGCACAGCCACCCCGACGAATTCCAGGCGCTGATCGAAGCCGTGGTCGTCCCCGAGACATGGTTCTTCCGGCACCGCGAGGCACTGCTGGCGCTGGGACGTTTTGCCGCCGAGCGCGTGTTCGGCAACCCCACGCGCCAGGTGCGCGTACTGAGCCTGCCCTGCGCCAGCGGCGAAGAGCCCTATTCCATCGCCATGGCGCTGCTCGACGTTGGCATTCCGCCCGCGCGTTTTCGCATCGACGCGCTGGATATCAGCGCATGCGCCCTGGCGCGCGCGCGTGCCGGAGTCTATGGCAGCAATGCGTTCCGCGGCGAGGCGCTGGATTTCCGCGACCGCTACTTCAGGCCTTGCCCGGGCGGCTTCGCGCTTGACGCGCGCGTGCGCGAACTGGTGCAGCCGCGGCTTGGCAATATCGTCGACCCCGACCTGCTGGCCGGCGAGGCGCCATACGACTTCGTCTTCTGCCGCAACCTGCTGATCTATTTCGATGCCGACGTGCAGCGGCGCGCCGTGCATACCCTGGCGCGGCTGACCGCGAGCGATGGCATGATCTTCGTCGGCCCCGCCGAAGCCAGCCTGCTGAGCGCGCAAGGGCTGCAGTCAGCCGGCGTGCCGCTGGCCTTTGCGTTTCGCAAGTCGCGGACCGATGAAGCGCGGAATGCTGGGCCTATCCAGAGCCGCGCCGTGCAGGCGACAGCGCCTGCCAGCATGCCGCCCCCGCCGGTCAACTTTCATGCCCGGCCCGTGCCGGCCAAGCGTGAGCCGAAGCATGCCCCCCCTCGCCCGCGGCCGGCCGCCGCCGAGCCGACTGACGCACTCGCCGGCATCTCTGCGCTTGCCGATCGCGGCGAGCTGGAAGCCGCCACCGCGGCCTGCGAAGCGCTGATCGCCGGCCAGGGCCCGAGCGCCGATGCCTGCTGCCTGCTGGGCGTGCTCCATGACGCCGCCGGCCGCACGCAAAGCGCGCGCGACGCCTATCGCCGCGCGATCTATCTCGCCCCGGGCCACCAGGAGGCCCTCTACCACCTGGCCGCGCGGCTCGAAGCCGAGGGCGACCACGCCGGCGCCACGCGGCTGCGCCAGCGCGCTCAGCGCCACACCCGTACCGGCTAGCCATGGCTGACGACCTGACTCTTTCCGCCAACACGCCTGTCGACGACTGCTGGCGCCGCATCGGCGTGCGGGGCGACGGCAGCTGCCCGCTGCTGGCTACGCACATCCATTGCCGCAACTGTCCGACCTATTCCCGTGCCGCCACGGCCTTGCTCGATGCGCAGGCCATGACCGGGCTGCCCGCCGCCCCGGTCGACCACGAGCCGGATGCGGAGCCGTCCGGCACCGGCCTTCCCTGCCTGGTGTTCCGCGTCGGCGAGGAATGGCTGGCCCTGCCCACCGAGGCCGTCGGCGAGGTCACCGCGCCCTGCCCCGTGCATTCGCTCCCGCATCGCCGCGACGCCGCGGTGCTGGGCCTGGCCAGCGTGCGCGGCAGCCTGCTGGCCTGCCTGTCGCTCGCCAGGTTGTTCGGCATGGCCGAGGCGCCCGATGCCCAGGCAAACGCGCGGCAGGGACAGCGCTTCCTGGTGCTCGGCCAGGGCCGCGGCGCCATCGCCCTGCCGGTGGCCGAAGTCAGCGGCGTGCGGCGTCTGCCCGGCAGTGCGCTGCGGCCGCTGCCGGCCACGCTGGCCCGGGCATCCACGCGCTATAGCCAGGCGCTGTTCGAAGACCAGGGGCGCAGCGTCGGCCTGCTCGATGCCGCGCTGGTGCGACAGGCACTGACCCGGAGCCTGGCATGAACCCCGACCAGTTGCGCGACGCCTCGCTGCTCGAACTGTTCGCGCTCGAGGCCGAATCGCAGGCCGAGGTGCTCAATGCGGGCCTGCTCGCGCTCGAACGCGACCCGGCCGCCACCAGCCAGCTCGACGCCTGCATGCGCGCGGCGCATTCCATCAAGGGTGCGGCGCGCATTGTCGGGCTCGACGGCGGCGTGCACCTGGCGCATGCGATGGAAGACTGCCTGGTGGCCGCCCAGGGCGGCATGGCACTGAGCGCCGCGCATATCGACGCGCTGCTGCAAGGCACCGACCTGCTGCAGCGGATCGGCCATCCGCCTGATGGCGACCCGGCCTGGGCGGACCGCCAGGGCCGCGCCCAGATCGACGCCGTGGTGCAGCGCCTGCAGGCGCTGCCGGGCGGAGAAGGCGCGGCGGCGACGGTTGCGCCCGGCCAGCCGGAACCTTCGGCCGGGGCCGAGCCGGCCGATCCTGGCACATCCGCGCCGCCCCAGCCATCCGTGCCAGCACAGGGCACCGCCGGGGAATCGCACGAGCGCATGCTGCGCGTCGGCGCCGAGTCGCTTGACCAGCTGCTGGCCATGTCGGGGGAGGCCATGGTGGAATCGCACTGGCTGCGCCCGTTCGGCAAGGCCATGCTGCAGGCGCGCCGGCAACAGGCGCGCGCGCTGCAGGCACTGGACACGCTGCGCGACGCGCTGGCGGGCAGCGGTGCCGACGCCAGCGCCATGGCCGCCTTGTCCGATGCGCGGCAACTGCTGGAAGACGGCGCGCAACACCTGTCGCAGCGGCAGGAAGAGCTGGACCAGTACGAGCACCGCACCGCGCGGCTGGCCCGGCGCCTCTACGACACCGCGCTGGCGTGCCGCATGCGCCCGCTGTCCGACGGGCTGGCGGGTTACGCGCGCATGGTGCGCGACCTCGCGCGCTCGCTCGGCAAGGCCGCGCACCTGGAACTGGTTGGCGCCGGCACCCAGGTGGACCGCGACATCCTCGAGTCACTGGACGCGCCGCTGGCGCACCTGCTGCGCAATGCCGTGGATCACGGTATCGAGCCCCCCGATGTGCGCGCGGCCTGCGGCAAGCCCGCCGAAGGGCGCATCCTGCTGCAGGCGCGGCACAATGCCGGCCGGCTCGTGATCGAGATCGGCGATGACGGCGCCGGCGTGGATATCGAAGCGCTGCGCCAGGCGATCGTGCGGCGGCACCTGGCCAGCGAGGACACCGCCGCGCGGCTGTCGCAGGCCGAGCTGCTGGAGTTCCTGCTGCTGCCGGGCTTCAGCATGCGCGAGACCGTTTCCGAAGTCTCTGGCCGCGGCGTCGGCCTGGACGCGGTGCAGGAGATGGTGCGCCGCGTACGCGGCAGCCTGCGCCTGGCGCAGCCGCCCGGCGGCGGCCTGCAGTTCCACCTGGAGCTGCCGCTGACGCTGTCGGTGGTGCGCGCGCTGCTGGTGGAAGTGGCCGGCGAAGCCTACGCGTTCCCGCTCGGCCATGTCCTGCGCGCCGCCACGGTGGCCCGGCAGGACGTGGCGCAGACCGAGAGCCACCAGCATTTCCACCACGCCGGCCGCGCGGTGGGGCTGGTCAGTGCCGCGCAGGTGCTGCAGCGCCCGGAACGCCCGCTGGACGGAGACGAGATTCCCGTCGTGATCGTCGGCGAACAGGACCGCGTCTACGGCATAGCCGTCGACCGCATGCTGGGCGAACGCCTGCTGGTGGTGCAGCCGCTCGCGCCGGCGCTGGGCAAGATCAAGGACATTGCCGCGGGTGCGTTGACCGACGACGGCACGCCGGTCCTGATCTTCGATGTGGACGATCTCCTGCGCTCGGTCGAGAAGCTCGTCAGCGACGGGCGCATCGAGCATGTACGCCAGGCCAGTACGGCCGCCGCGCAGGCGCGGCGCAAGCGCGTGCTGGTGGTGGACGATTCCCTCACCGTGCGCGAGCTGGAGCGCAAGCTGCTGGCCGGGCGCGGCTACGATGTCGCGGTCGCCGTGGATGGCATGGACGGCTGGAACGTGCTGCGCGCGGAGCCCTTCGACCTGGTCATCACCGATATCGACATGCCGCGCATGGACGGGATCGAGCTGGTCACGCTGATCCGCAAGGAGCCGCGCCTGCAGCAGTTGCCGGTCATGGTGGTGTCGTACAAGGACCGCGAGCAGGATCGCCAGCGTGGCCTGGAAGCCGGCGCGGATTACTATCTGGCAAAAGGCAGTTTCCATGACGCTGCGCTGCTCGATGCGGTGCACGACCTGATCGGCGAGGCAAGTCCATGAAAGTCGGCATCGTCAATGATTCGGCACTGGCCGTGGCCGCGCTGCGCCGTGCCATCGCGCTGGACCCCGCGTTCGAGATTGCATGGGTCGCCGGGGACGGCGAACAGGCGATACAGCTCGCGGCCTCGCACACACCCGACCTGATCCTGATGGACCTGCTGATGCCGGTCATGGACGGCGTGGAGGCCACGCGCCGCATCATGGCGGCCACGCCCTGCCCGATCGTGGTGGTCACCACGGACCTCGGCCGCAATGCCAGCCAGGTGTTCGACGCCATGGGGCATGGCGCCATCGACGCCGTGGACACGCCCACGCTGACCGAATCCGACGCCAAGCTGACAGCGGGCCCGCTGCTGCGCAAGATGCGCAATGTCGGGCGGCTGGTGACGGGACGGGCGGTGCTCCGGCCCGTCGTGGCCGAGGTGCAGGGCAGGCCGGCCGCGTCGCGCCTGGTGGCGATCGGCGCCTCCGCTGGCGGGCCGTCGGCGCTGGCCCGTCTGCTGGGCGCCCTGCCCGCGGATTTCTGCGCGGCCGTCGTGGCCGTGCAGCATGTGGACGAAGCCTTCGCGCCCGGCATGGCGGAATGGCTCGATGGCCAGTGCGCGCTGCCGGTGCGCGTGGCCGCCGCCGGCGAAGTGCCGCAGGCCGGCACGGTACTGATCGCCGGCACCAACAACCATCTGCGCCTGCTAGGGTCAAACCGCATGGCCTATACCGAGCAGCCCAGCGATTATCTCTACCGGCCGTCCATCGACGTGTTCTTTGAAAGCGTGGTGGAGCATTGGCGCGGACAGGCCATCGGCGTGCTGCTGACGGGCATGGGCCGCGACGGCGCCAGCGGGCTCAAAGCCATGCGCGACCACGGCTGCCTGACCATTGCCCAGGACCAGGCCACCAGCGCGGTCTATGGCATGCCCAAGGCGGCCGCGGCCATTGACGCCGCCAGCGAAATCCTGCCGCTCGCAGCCATTGCGCCGCGCCTCGTGCAGGCCTGCAGCGGCCTGCGGCCGGCACCACCGGGCTGATCGCCGCGGCAAACAGAACGTACCAGACGACACGAGATCGCCGATGCCTCATCCAGGAAAGTCTTGGGGTCGAGCCATCCAGGAAGCCAGCATGCAACCACCCGAGAACAACGCCATCACCGACACTGCCGCACTGAACAGCTATCCCGTCATGGTGCTGCTGGTGGACGACCAGGCCATGATCGGCGAAGCCGTCCGCCGCGCCCTGGCCGCCGAGCCCGACATCGATTTCCACTACTGCGCGACGCCCGACGACGCCGTGGCCGTGGCCGAGCGCACCCGCCCCACCGTGATCCTGCAGGACCTGGTCATGCCTGGCGTGGATGGCCTGACACTGGTGCGCCGCTACCGCGACAACGCCGCCACGCGCGATATCCCGATCATCGTGCTGTCCACCAAGGAAGAGGCGGCGATGAAGAGCGCGGCCTTCGCCGCGGGCGCCAACGACTACCTGGTGAAGCTGCCGGACAGCATCGAACTGATTGCGCGCATCCGCTATCACTCGCGCTCGTACCTGAACCTGCTGCAGCGCGACGAAGCCTACCGCGCGCTGCGGCAAAGCCAGCAGCAGCTGCTCGAGACCAATCTCGAATTGCAGCGGCTCACCAACTCGGACGGGCTGACGGGACTGTCCAACCGCCGCTACTTCGACGAATACCTGAGCGCCGAGTGGAAGCGCGCCCAGCGTGACAAGAGCCAGCTCGCCTTGCTGATGATCGACGTCGATGCGTTCAAGGCCTACAACGACACGTATGGGCACGTCGCCGGCGATGAGGTCTTGCGGCGCGTAGCTACCGTACTGCGCGACAACTGCTCGCGCCCCGCCGACTTGCCCGCTCGCTTTGGCGGTGAAGAGTTCTCGATGATTCTCCCCTCGACTTCGCCCGGAGGCGCGCGGCTGCTTGCGGAGAAGGCCCGGCGTGCGATTGAAGCGCTCGGCATCGCCCACAGCGGCGGGACCACGGGCGGCTGCCTCACCGTCAGCATCGGCGCAGCGGTACTTGTGCCTGAAGAGGGCCAGCCAAGCAGCCGGCTGGTGGAGGTGGCCGATGCGGGCTTGTATGAGGCCAAGAGGAATGGGAGGAATCAGGTGGTGATGGCCTGGCCCAAGGGCTAGGGCCCCGATTGTCGAGCAGGGTGTCATGCCCGCCAGGCATGACACCGCCACCCATCACCCGCATCCCCTCCCCCTGTCGGAATCCTCCGACACCGAATTCGGATGCCCGCGCCTGCCTCCCCCGAGCGTTCCTTTCTATCGTTGCAATAAGGCCACTTGACTCACGAAACGGCGTCACCGGCCTGATGGGCACCCCCCTGCCCTATGCAGCCGCTGCCTAGCCGCGGCCGTCCTGGCACTCGCCCAAACCAACGCAACGGAGTGAGGTGACATTATGTTCCGCTCAAGAAAAACCAGTCTTATCCTTGGCCTTGCCATTGCAGCTGCGGCAGTCCTTTCCGCTTGCGGCGGAGGCGGTGACGACGGCATTGCCGCACGCGTCGGCCTCAGCAAGCCGACGGTACGCGTGATCCATGCCATACCGGGTGGGCCGAACGTCGACGTATTGCAGAACGGTGCGAAAACCAATCTGCTGAACGAGCCCTACAAGTTCGTGTCGACCTACCGCACCGTCGACGAGGGTAACCAGCTCTTCGCCTTTGACGTGGCCGGCACGAGCACGGAACTCGGCCACGCGACCGTGAACACCCACACGGGCCACAAGTACACAGTGGTGGCGATGCCGGGCAGCGACACCGCGGCGGACGTGATCCAGATCGACGACCCGTTCGAAGTGGGCCTGTTCTCCGACAAGGCGCGTGTCAGGGCACTGAACGCATCGTTCAACGCGCAGAACGTGGATATCTATGTGACCATACCGGCCGTTGACCTGAACTCCGTCACGCCGACGTTCTCGGCCGTTGCGTTCAAGTCCGCGGTACCGGCCTCGGGCAGCGATTCGATCAACCTGAACGGTGGCACCTACCGGCTGCGCATCACAACCGCTGGCAGCAAGACCGTGATCTTTGATTCCGGCACGCTGACGCTGGCCAACAATGCCGACTGGCTGATCACCACGATCCCCGTGGACGGCATCAAGGCTACGCTGCCGAACCGCATCAAGGTGCTGGTCGCGCGCGGCGATGACGAGTCGCAGGCTGGCCTGGAACTGGTGAACCAGCCGAGCCAGTAATCCGATAACGCCATCCTGAAATGCAATGGGCCCGCACAAGCGGGCCCATTTCTTCTCTTGTGCGGATGCGGCAGTCTCAGCCGTCGGCATCGCCATCTCGCTTGAGGGTATCGAGATGGGACAGATAGCGATCGAGTTCGTCGCGGCCGCTGTCGGTGATGCAGTACACCCGACCGCTGCCCTCGACCAGTTCGGCCGTGATCGCACGCGCGATCATCAGGCTGCGCAGGATCGGGCGCAGCGAGCGGATGTTCAGTTCGATACCGTATTCGCGCAGCCGGTCGACCAGGTTCATCACGGTCGACGGGCTCGCATGCACGAGCTTGAGGATGAAAATCCGGGAAAAGACCCGGTCAAGGGAAAGCGGTTTCATGAGCGCCGGCGAAGCTCCCACCCCACGACACCGGAATGCTGGGATCCGGTGAAGGGCCGGAGCGGAGTTCCTGTTCATCTTGCGCGGCCCATGACTGCTGCCGCAGTCGGGCACTCTCTACTTCAGCGATCGTCGCGGAGCCATGCTCCGCCGCAAGAAAAACGGGGTGCGCGAAGGCACCCCGATTGCTTGCTTTGTGCACGCCGCCCTGAGACGGCGTGGTTCCGGAGCGCCGGGGGACTACTCTTCCTGGAACGCTTCTTCGCGCTTGGCCTTGATCGACGGCAGGGCCACCACCGCAACCAGCGCCGCAGCGGCGATCAGCAGGCCCATCGACAGCGGACGGGTCACGAACACGCTGAAGTCACCACGCGACAGCAGCAGCGAGCGGCGGAAGTTCTCTTCCATCATCGGTCCCAGCACGAAGCCCAGCAGCAGCGGAGCCGGTTCGCACTTGAGCTTCAGGAACAGGTAGCCGATCACGCCGAAGCCAGCCGCCATGAAGACGTCGAAGGTCTGGTTGTTGACCGAGTACACGCCAATGCCGCAGAACACCAGGATGGCCGGGTACAGGAAGCGGTACGGCACGGTCAGCAGCTTCACCCAGATGCCGATCATCGGCAGGTTCAGGATGATGAGCATCAGGTTGCCGATCCACATCGAGGCGATCAGGCCCCAGAACAGCGCCGGGTTGCTGGTCATGACCTGCGGGCCGGGCTGGATGTTGTGGATGGTCATCGCACCCACCATCAGCGCCATCACCGCATTGGGCGGAATGCCCAGCGTCAGCAGCGGGATGAAGGAGGTCTGCGCCGCGGCGTTGTTGGCCGATTCCGGACCCGCCACGCCTTCGATGGCGCCCTTGCCGAACTCATGCGAGTACTTCGAGGTCTTCTTCTCCAGCGAGTAGGCAGCGAACGAGGCCAGTGCCGCACCGCCGCCCGGCAGGATGCCCAGCGCCGAGCCCAGCATCGTGCCGCGCAGCACGGCAGGCGCCATGCGCTTGAAGTCTTCCTTGGTCGGCCAGAGGTTGGTGACCGCGTCGGTAAAGGTCTCGCGGGATTCCTTCTGCTCGAGGTTCGCGATGATTTCCGCGAAGCCGAACATGCCCATTGCCAGCGCAACGAAGTCGATGCCGTCGGTCAGTTCTGGCACGTCGAACGAGAAGCGCGCGGCGCCCGAGTTCACATCGGTACCGATCAGGCCCATCAGCAGGCCCAGCACGATCATGGCCACGGCCTTCGGCAGCGAACCCGAAGCCAGCACCACGGCACCGATCAGGCCCAGCACCATCAGCGAGAAGTACTCGGCGGGGCCGAACTTGAACGCCAGTTCCGACAGCGGCGTGGCAAACGCGGCCAGGATCAGCGTGGCCACGCAACCGGCGAAGAACGAGCCCAGGCCCGAAGTCGCCAATGCCACGCCCGCTCGCCCTCGCCTTGCCATCTGGTAGCCGTCGATGGTAGTCACCACGGACGACGATTCACCAGGCAGGTTCACCAGAATGGCCGTGGTCGAGCCGCCGTATTGCGCACCGTAGTAAATGCCGGCCAGCATGATCAGCGCGGCCACCGGCGGCAGCGTGTAGGTCACCGGCAGCAGCATGGCGATGGTAGCCAGCGGCCCCAGGCCCGGCAGCACGCCGATCAGCGTACCGAGCACGCAGCCCAGGAACGCGTAGGCGAGATTCTGCAACGACATTGCCGTCGAGAATCCCAGTGAAAGGTGTTCAATCAATTCCATCTCGGCGCTCCCTTAACCGGTGATAAATGCAGGCCACACCGGCATCTGCAGGTTGATGCCGTACACGAAGGCGCCCAGGCTGATCAGCACCAGCACCACGCTGTTGAGCAATGCGCCCTTCCAGCTGAACTCGTGACTGGCCATCGACGACACCAGCACCAGCACGAACACGGAAAGCACCATGCCCAGCGGCTTGAGCAGCAGGCCGAACAGCACCACCGAACCGAGGATCCACAGCAGGGTCTTCAGGTCCCAACGTGCGAGATGGTCTTCCTCGCCCTTGCCGGACAACGACGAGATCAGCACTAGGCCGCCCAGCACGGCAAGCACCAGCCCGAGCAGGAACGGAAAATATCCGGGGCCCATTTTCGCGGCGGTTCCCATGGAATAGCCGCGTGCGACCCAGGAAAAGCCCAGACCGACCAGAATAAACATCAGGCCGGAGGCAAAGTCCTTTTGGCTACGTATGCGCAAAACGATTCTCCTCAAAGTTCACGAAATGCTGCCGGTGCCGCGCGCTGGCTCTGTCGCGCGAATTGCTGCATGCAGTCGCATGCCCCGGGGTTGAACGGAACCTTAAAGACGCGATCTTTCAGCCGCCTTTCATTTGTCTTCAATTAGGGGTATTCACCAATGCGCTGCGCACGAGACGGGCATGCACATGCGTATCCGCACCAATGGATCACGACATGATGTATTGGTGCGATGCCGGACTGCGTGGAAATGGAGAACTAGGAAAGCCGGACGCGCGCCGCTGCCATGCGGCATCGACGCGATATGAGGAAGGGAATCTGGCCTGCGCGGACATCGCCCGCAGGCACGCGGGCGAACGCGCCCGTTGCCGCGAAAACCGGCAACGGATGCAACGATGCCATGTCGATCTTTCGATTGGCTTTCAACGCACGGTTTCCACGGTACGGGGCGGCAGTTCGTCCGCGTCGGACACCGGGCCCGCGTCTTCGCACGGCGTGCCCATGCTCGTGTCGGGGGCCTGCCCCACCGCTTCGGGCGCATGTGGCGGCACCGGCAGGATATGGCTCGTACGCCAGTTGCCGAAGCGGTAGTAGCCCGCGGCCAGCGCGACCGACACCACCGATCCCAGCGGGAAGCTCCACCAGATTGCCTCCGCGCCCCAGCTCTTGCCCAGGGCCCACGCGAACGGCAGCCGGATCACCCACATCGACACGAACAGGATGACCAGCGGCGCCATCACCGCGCCGGTGGCACGCACCGTGCCGAATATCACGATGGTGAAGCCGAACAGGATGAATGACCACAGCACCACGAGGTTGATCTGCTGCGCGATGCCGATGGCCACGCTGTCGGTGCCGAGGAAAAGTCCGAGCGAATTACGGTCGAACAGGTAGACGAGCCCGACCAGCGCGCCGGTCATCGCCAGGTTGAACAGCATGCCCATGCGCGTGATGCGCGTGACGCGATGCCAGAGCCCGGCACCGACGTTCTGCGCCACCATGGACGACACGCTTGCACCGACCGCCAGCGCCGGCATCTGCACGTAGGTCCAGAGCTGCGAAGCCACGCCGTAGGCGGCGGTGGTCTGCGAACCGTAGGCGTTCACAAACGACATCATCACGATGGCCGACGACGAGATCACCACCATCTGCAGGCCCATCGGCAAGCCCTTGGCCACCAGCGAGCGGATGATGGCCGGGTCCGGCCGCAGCAGCGCGAGCTGCTCGCGATGCAGCAGCAGGAAATGGCGGCGGCGGTAGAGCAGCGCGATCATCGCGGCAAGGCTCGTGAGCTGCGCGATCAGCGTGGCCAGCGCCGAGCCCGCGATGCCGAGCGCCGGCAGCGGGCCTATGCCAAAGATCAGCAACGGGTTCAGCACCACGTCGAGCACCGCCGACAACAGCATGAAGTAGAACGGCGTGCGTGAATCGCCGGCGCCGCGCAGCGTCATCATCACGAAGTTGTAGAAGTACATGAACGGCAGCGCGATGAAGATGATGCGCAGGTACGTCACCGCCAGCGGCGCGGCATCGTGCGGGGTCTGCATGGCCGCCAGGATGTCCGGTGTGAAGATGTAGCCGAACACCGACGCCGCCACGGACAGCAGCACGAAGAACGTGGTGCTGGTGCCGACGATCTTGCGCGCCTCGTCCAGGTCGCGCCCGCCGACGGCCTGCCCGATCATGATGGTGTTGGCCATGCTGATGCCGAACACGACGCCGAGCAGGAAGAACAGGATGATGTTGGCATTCGACGTCGCGGTCAGTGCCGCCTCGCCGAGGTAGCGCCCGACCCAGACCGAGTTGATCGAGGCATTGAGCGACTGCAGGATGTTGCTGCCCAGCACCGGCAGCGAAAACAGCAGCAGCGTGCGGCCGATGGGGCCGGTGGTCAGTCTGGCGTCAGGCTTCATGTCGTCCTTGTTGTTGTCCTTGCGTCATCCCTGCTCGAGGCGGTCAGCCTGCCAGCATACGCGATCGCGCCGCCGCGCGTCGCTGCCTTGCCAACGGCCCGGATCGCGCGTCTAATGATCGAAGCCGGAATCAGCCAGGCCACGGCCGGCAGGAGGCGATATGCGCTGCACAAATTGCGGGTTCGAGAACCTCGCAAAGGCCAACTTCTGCGAGGAGTGCGGCACCGCGCTGGCACGGGCTTGCCCGCACTGCGGCGAGCCGGCCGGCCCGATGGCAAAGTTCTGCCGCGGGTGCGGGGCCTCGCTGACAGGTTTTCCCGCTGCGCAGCCCCCCGCGCCGGTATCCGCCACCCCTCCCGTCCAGTACACGCCGCCCCACCTGGCCGAGCGCATCCTTGCCGAACGCGCGGCCATGGAGGCGCGCGGCGAAGCCGCGGGCGAACGCAAGACCATCACCGCGCTGTTCGCCGACATGGCCGGCTCGACCGCGCTGACGCAGGACCTGGACCCCGAGGAAGCGCGGCGCCTGATCGATCCGGTCGCCGCGCTGATGATGGAGGCCGTGCACCACTACGAAGGCTACGTCGCCAAGTTCCTGGGCGACGGCATCCTGGCCCTGTTCGGCGCGCCCATCGCACATGAGGACCACGCGCTGCGCGCGCTGTACGCCGCACTGCGCATGCAGGACGCCATGCGCCGCCACAGCGACCGGGTCCGCCTGGAGCTGGGCATCCCGCTGCAGATCCGCGTCGGCATCCACACCGGCGAGGTCGTGGTGCGGTCGATCCGCAAGGACGATCTGCACACTGACTACGACCCTGTGGGGCACACCATCCACATCGCCTCGCGCATGGAAGGCGTGGCGACGCCGGCGTCGATCCTGATCAGCGAGTCGACCCACAAGCTCACCGAAGGCTATTTCGAGTTCAAGCCCCTCGGCACCACGCATGTCAAGGGCGTGCGCGAGCCATTGGCCGTCTACGAAGTGCTCGGCCTCGGGGCGCTGCGCACGCGCCTGCAGGTCGCGGCGCACCGCGGGCTGGCCCGCTTCGTCGGCCGCCACGCCGAACTGGAGCAGCTGCACGCGGCGCTGGAGCTGGCCAGGGCCGGCAACGGGCAGATCGTCGGCGTGGTCGGCGAAGCCGGCGTGGGCAAGTCCCGCCTGTTCCACGAGTTCAAGGCCAGGTCGCGGCAGGGCTGCCTGGTGCTGGAGACCTTCTCGGTTTCGCACGGCAAGGCCTTTGCCTACCTGCCGCTGATCGAGCTGCTGAAGAACTACTTCCAGGTCACCGCGCAGGACAGCGACCGGGGCTGCCGCGAAAAGGTCACCGGCAGGCTGCTGACGCTGGATCGCTCGCTGGAGCCGCACCTGCCCTACCTGCTCTACCTGCTCGGCAGCAGCGAGCCGGGCTCGGCGCTGCCGACCATGGACGCCGCGATCCGGCGCCAGCGGACCTTCGAGGCCATCGCCCGGCTGCTGGTCCGCGAAAGCCAGAACCAGCCGCTCGCGCTGATCTTCGAGGACCTGCAGTGGCTGGACAGCGAGACCGAGGGCTTTCTCGACATCCTCGTCGACCATGTGCCCGCGGCCGGCATCCTGCTGCAGGTCAATTACCGGCCCGAGTATGTGCATGACTGGCATGCCCGTGGCGCCTACACGCAGCTCCAGCTCGAGCCGCTGGGCCCGGCGGAGGCCCAGGGCCTGCTTACCGCGCTGCTGGGCGACGATCGCAGCCTGGTCCCGTTGAAGCGGCTGATCCTCGACAAGACCGAAGGCAACCCGTTCTTCATGGAGGAGGTGGTCCAGACGCTGACCGAGGAAGGCGTGCTGGTGGGGCCACCAGGCGATTTCCGCATCGAACGGGCACCGGCCCTGCTGCACATTCCGACCACCGTGCAAGGCGTGCTGGCCGCGCGTATCGACCGCCTGCCCGTGGCGCAGAAGGAACTGCTGCAGACGCTGGCGGTGATCGGCAAGGAATTCTCGCTGAGCCTCATCCGCCACGTCACCGAGCAGGACGACGACGCGCTGCGCCCGCTGCTCGCTGCGCTGCAGGCCGCCGATTTCATCTACGAGCAGCCGGCCTTCCCCGACGTGGAGTACGCATTCAAGCACGGACTGACCCAGGAAGTCGCGGGCCACAGCCTGCTGACCGAGCGGCGCAGCGGGCTGCACGAACGTACCGCGCGTGCGATCGAGTCCCTGTTCCCGGGCCGGCTCAAGGACTACTGCGGCGAGCTCGCCCACCACTACAGCCTGAGCGGCAATGTGCCCAAGGCGATCGAATACCTGCATTGCGCCGGCCAGCAGGCCCTGGAGCGCTCCGCCCTGCCGGAGGCAATCGGCCACCTGGGCAAGGCCATTGCGCTGCTCAAGCGGCTGCCCGACACGCCCGAGCGCGTGCGGCAGGAGCTTTCCCTGTTGCTGACGCTGGGCCCCGCGCTGATCGCCACGCGCGGCCAGGCCGCCACCGAGGTGGAAGCCAACTACCGGCGCGCGCTCGCGCTGTGCGAACAGGGCGAGCCCACGCAGCAGGTCTTTTCCGCGCAACTCGGGCTGTGGGCGTTCTACCAGCTGCGCGCGCAGTACAACGTGTCGCTGCCGCTCGGCAAGCGGCTGCTCGGCATGGCCATGCGCTCGCACAAGCCGGACCAGCTCGCCGAGGGGCATCGCGTGCAGGGGTCCACCACGTTCCGCCTGGGCCAGATCAGCGTTGCCCGCGACCACATGGAGCAGGTGCTGGCCTTGCAGCGGCCGGACCAGTCCTCCTACGAATTCCTGCTTGGCTACGGGCGCGACCCGGCCGTGCATGCCATGGCCACGCTGGGCTGGATCCTGTGGTACCAGGGCTTGCCGGACCTGGCGCGTGCGCGCTCGCTCGAAGCGCTGGCGCTGGCCAGGCAGCGTCCCGACGCATTCAATCTCGCCCTGTGCCTGATCTTCGCGGCGGAAGTGCACCTGTGCCGGCGCGAAGTGCAGCAGGTGCGCGAGTTTGCCGAGGCAGCCATCGCCATTTCCGGCGAACAGGGCTTTCCGATCTACCTGGCATGGGGCGTGGTGCTGCAGGGCTGGACGGTGGCCGAGTGCGGCGACCATCAGGCGGGCATCGCGCAGATGCGGCAAGGCCTCGACGCCTACGCCGCGACCGGCGCGTCCCTGGCGAGGCCAAGCCTGCTGGGGCTGCTGGCCGACGCGCACGGCATGGCCGGCGAGTACCGCGCCGGCCTGGCGCTGCTCGACGAAGCCATGCCGCTTGCCGAGCACACCGGCGAACGGCTGGACGTGTCCACGCTGCTCCGCTTGAAGGGAGAACTGATCCTTGCCGAGTCCGATGATGGCCGGCTGGCCCGGGATGAGGCCGAAGCCTGCTTCCGCAAGGCCGTCGCCATTGCACGCGAACAGGGCGCCAGGTCGCTGGAGTTGCGCGCGGCGCTGAGCCTCGCGCGGCTGTGCTGTCGTAAAGGCAAGCCCGAAGCCGCGCGCCAGGTACTGGCCGGCATCTATGGCGCCTTCCGCGAAGGCTTCGACACGGCCGACCTGCAACAGGCCCGGGCCTTGCTCGACGAGCTCGGCTGAACCGGCGCCGCCGCGAAGGAAGCCCATGAACCGGATCCAGGCCCGCTTCGAGTCCCTGTGGTCGCGCTGCGGCGGCCAGCACGCGCAGGACACTTATGCAGAGCTGTCCGGGCACTACTCGGGGCCGGGCCGCTACTACCACACGCTGTACCACGTGCGCCGCTGCCTGCGCGACCTGGACTGGGCCCACGCGGGGATTCCCGATGCCGACGCCGTGGAACTCGCGCTCTGGTGCCACGATGTCATCTACGTGCCGGGCGCGCGCGACAACGAAGCGCGCAGCGCGGACTGGTTCCTGCGGCGGGCCGACGGACGGATTGCGGGCGCGGACGAGATCGCCGCCATGATCCTGGACACCACGCACACCGGCGTTCCCGACGGGCTGGCCGCCTGCTATGCGGTCGACATCGACCTGGCGACGCTTGGCAGCCCCGCGGCCCGGTTCCGCCGCAACGGGACGCTGCTGCGCGCCGAGCGCCCGGACCTGGATGACCTTGCCTACGATGCGGCCGAACGCAAGTACCTGAGCCGCCTGCTGGCCCGCCCGCGCCTCTACCTGACCGACCTGTTCCACGACCGCTATGAGGCGCGCGCCAGGCGCAACCTCGCGCTGCGGCTGGCTCAGCCGGCGCCTGGCTGACGGCTATCAAAGCGCGGCGCGCTCAGAGGAATTCGCCGCTGATGTCCACGCTGGATCGCTGCCCGACATGGTCATAGTTGCGCTCCAGCCAGGTGCCGGCATGGTCGCGGCCCTTGTCGCGCAGGAAGCACAGGAACTTCCAGTCCGCGTTGTACTTGCTCGATACGCCGAGCGCGGCCATGGTCTCGTCGTTGCGGACCGAATGGATGCGCATCTCCTTCATCTCGGCCCGGTCGATCTTGCCCTGCTGGATCAGCGAGGTTACGAAGGCAATGGCACGCATCTCGCGCATCAGCGATGAATTGAAGCTGACTTCGTTGACGCGGTTGAGGATATCGGCGGCCGTCCGTGGCACGCCCGGGCGCACGATCGGGTTGATGTGGACAATCACGACATCGTGCGTCTTGCACTGGTAGATCAGCGGGAAGATGGCCGGATTGCCCACGTAGCCGCCGTCCCAGTAGTGCTGGCCGTCAACGGCCACGGCCTGGAACAGCGTGGGCAGGCAGGCAGAGGCCAGCACGGCCTCGATCGACATGTCCTCCCCCGAAAAGATGCGTATTTTCCCGGTTTCCACGTTGGTGGCGCACAGGAACAGGTGGCAGGGGCACTCCCGGCGCAATGCTTCGAAATCCACCTGGCTGGCCAGTACGTCGCGCAGCGGGTTCATGTTGTGCGGATTGAACTGGTACGGCGACATGAGGCGCAGCACCATGTCGGCCACGGCATACAGCGGCGAGTTGTCCAGGCCAAAGCTGTGCCCGCCCTTCATCCACGGCACCCAGCGGAACGGGCTGTAGCGTTCGGCCGAGCGCGCAATGGCGAGCCAGAAATCATGCAGCGCCTGGCGCGCCCCGTCGGGCCCGCCCTTGAGCATCCCGTAGGCCAGCACCGCGGCGTTCATGGCGCCGGCGCTGGTGGCGCTGACGCCTTCGATGTCCAGCCTGCCATCCTCGAGCAGGCGGTCGATGACGCCCCACGTAAAGGCCCCGTGCATGCCGCCGCCCTGCAGGGCCAGCGCGATGGGTTTCCGTTCGCCGCTGGCACGATTGCCCGAATTTCCATCCATGGCGTGGCTCCTGGTATGCGGCCGGGGGCACTGGGGAAGGAGCGCGGCGATTCCGTGCCCCGGCCCCGGCCCGGCGTTCCGGCAGTGCGCCGGGGACGCGAACCCGTGCGACCTTTTTCGTAAAGTGTAGTGAAGATGCGGCCCCATCGCGCCGCTTTGCGCATACGCGAGCTTCATACTGGGAGCTTATCCCCGCCCCTATTGGCGCCGCCCCTGTCGCCAGCACGATCCGCGCCGAGGCGTTAAGCTAGCGGACTTGGCAGCGCGCACCACCGCGCCGCCGGAACGTCCGACACGACCATCAGGAGAACACGCATGTACCAGGATCTTGCCCTCTATATCGACGGGGAATTCATCAAGGGCGGCGACCGGCGCGAGCAGGATGTGCTCAACCCCGCCACCCAGGAAGTCCTGGGCAAGCTGCCGCACGCCAGCCGCGCCGACCTGGACCGCGCCCTCGCCGCGGCCCAGCGTGCCTTCGAAAGCTGGAAGAAGACTTCGCCGCTGGAGCGCTCGAAGATCCTGCGCCGCGTGGGCGAACTGGCGCGCGAGCGCGCCAGGGACATCGGCCGCAATATCACGCTGGACCAGGGCAAGCCGCTGGCCGAGGCGGTCGGCGAAGTCCTGGTCTGCGCCGAGCATGCCGACTGGCACGCCGAGGAATGCCGCCGCATCTACGGCCGCGTGATCCCGCCGCGCCAGCCCAATGTGCGCCAGATCGTGGTGCGCGAGCCGATCGGCGTGTGCGCGGCCTTTACGCCGTGGAACTTCCCGTTCAACCAGGCCATCCGCAAGATCGTGGCGGCGGTGGGTGCGGGCTGCACGCTGATCCTGAAGGGACCGGAAGATTCGCCCAGCGCCGTGGTCGCGCTGGCGCAGCTGTTCCACGACGCCGGCCTGCCCCCGGGCGTGCTGAACATCGTGTGGGGCGTGCCGGGCGAGGTCTCGACCTACCTGATCGAATCGCCGATCGTGCGCAAGATCTCGTTCACGGGCTCGGTGCCGGTGGGCAAGCAGCTGGCCGCGCTGGCCGGTGCGCACATGAAGCGCGTGACCATGGAACTGGGCGGACATTCGCCGGTGCTGGTGTTCGACGACGCCGATATCGAGCCCGCCGCCGAAATGCTGGCGCGCTTCAAGCTGCGCAACGCAGGCCAGGTGTGCGTGTCCCCGACCCGCTTCTACGTGCAGGAAAAGGCCTATGACAAGTTCCTGGCCCGCTTTACCGAGGTGATCGGCTCGATCAAGGTCGGCAACGGGCTAGAAGAAGGCACGCAGATGGGCCCGCTGGCGCATGAGCGCCGCGTGTTCTCGATGGAGCAGTTCCTCGACGATGCCAGCCAGCGTGGCGGCAAGGTCGTGGCCGGCGGTTCGCGCATCGGCGACAAGGGCTACTACTTCGCCCCGACCGTGGTGACCGACCTGCCCGACGACGCCAAGCTGATGGTCGACGAGCCGTTCGGCCCGGTGGCGCCGGTCACGCGCTTCAAGGACACGGCCGAGGTGCTGCGCCGCGCCAACAGCCTGCCGTTCGGCCTGGCCTCCTATGTCTTCACCAACTCGCTGAAGACCGCGACCGAGGTGTCCAACGGCCTGGAGGCCGGCATGGTCAACATCAACCATTTCGGCATGGCCCTGTCCGAAACGCCGTTCGGTGGCATCAAGGACTCCGGCATCGGCAGCGAAGGCGGCATGGAAACCTTCGATGGCTACCTGGTGACGAAGTTCATCACGCAGGTCTGAGGCCCTGTCCGCCCTGCCCTGAACTAGCGGGCGCCGTCGGCGGGTTCGCCGACGGCGCTGCCCCTGGCCTTGCGGTAGTCCTCCGCATAGGCCTTCCACTGGGCCAGCGACACCGCATGGCCATGCCGCGCCAGCCGCAGCACACCCTTGCGCCAGCGCGTGCCGGCCGCAAACTCCTGCAATTGCTCGATACGATCGGCGGCATGGTGCCCGCAACCGCGCAGGTGCGCCCAGGCCGCGGCATGGGCCATGGTCGCGAGCACTTCGCGCAGCGACGCGACGCTCTCGCAGTGCGCCAGGTTGACCCGGTCCGCGGTGGGCTGCAGGCTTTTTACCAGGTATGACGCCTTGCCTTTGTCCACAGCCGATAGCAGCGCGGGCGATGCCGCCTGCATGATCGTCTGTGTGGCGGCCACGCGTCTGGCATCGCTGCCCCAGCGCGGCTGCGCGCGGTTGGGCAGGTCCTGCCAGGCGGAAGGCGCCGCCCGCTTGATGTCGATCAGGCGCGGCATGCCGCCGGCACGTTCGTCGCGCGCCAGCACCACATAGCGTTCCAGTCCAAGGCTGCCGATACCGGCCACGCGCCGCGCAACGTCTTCGGCGCGGAAACGGTGGCCGTGCGGCTGGCCCGAATAGGCGTCCAGGATCTGCACCGCCCGCTTGCGGGCGTCGGGGTCGGCGGGCAAGGCGTGCCGGCCGTCGCAGGCCAGCCGCTGCCGCCCCTTGCGCATCTCGGTGCGCTCCGCGACCAGTTCGCCGCGCCGGCGCCGCTTGACCCGCCGCAGCAGCGTGGCCACCATGCCGGTGGCGGTGGCGCGCTCAAGCCAGCGCGGCTTGCCGCCCTCCAGGACCGCCGCATACCCGGCCAGCATCGCCTCGCAGGCGCGATCCGCGTCCTCGTCGGACAGGCCGATCTGGCCCGCCGCCACCAGCACGCTGGACAGCACGCGGACCACGTCCACGGTCAGCGGTGCGACCAGCGCGTCGTCGAAGTCGTTCAGGTCGAAGTAGACCAGGCCGTTATCGCCCTTGAAGCTGCCGAAGTTCTCCAGGTGCAGGTCGCCGCAGACGTAGGTGGACGGCGCACCCAGCAGCGCGTCCGCATGACCGAGCGATGCTGCGTACAGGTGATTGGTGCCGCGAAAGAAGGCGAACGGGTCGGCGGCGATGGCGGCGAGCTTGCGCGTGAAGCGCTCGGGGTCGCGGCCCTGGTTGAAACGCAGGATGGCTTCGGTGGCAGGATGCATGCGTGCGAGGGGTGGTTCAATGGAAGAAGATGCCGCGCGTCAGGAATGTGTAGTGTGCCTCTTCCGCCATCAGCCAGACAAGTATCAGCAGGCACAGCGGCGGCACCAGGATCGCGCAGATCAGCGCCATGCGCTCCCAGGCCATATGCATGAAGACGGCGACGATCAGGCCCGCCTTCATCACCATCAGCAGCAGGATCAGTGTCCAGCGCAGGTAGCCGGTGAAGCCGACGTAGTCCACCATGTACGACAACGTGGAGAGCACGAACAGCAGCAGCCAGATCTTCAGGTAGAGGCCGATCGGATGTTGCTGGCCGGTGTGCGCGGCGTCGTCCGGGCCGTGCGCGGCGCCGGGCGAGGCGGGAGTCGGGGTCGGAGTCGAAGCCATGGCAAGCCTCACCAGAGGTAGAACAATGCAAAGATGAAGACCCAGACCAGGTCCACGAAGTGCCAGTAGAGGCCCGCGATCTCCACGATCTGGTAGTTGCCGGAGACTTCGTACCGTCCCCGCAGAACCTTGGTCGCCACGATCAGCAGGTAGATCACGCCGCAGGTCACATGCAGGCCGTGGAAGCCGGTAATCATGAAAAAGGTCGAGCCGAACTGCGGCGCCCCCATCGGGTTGCCCCAGGGACGCACGCCCTCATCGACAATCAGCTTGGTCCATTCGAAGGCCTGCATGCTGACAAAGGCCGCGCCGAACAACGCGGTCACCAGCATCAGCAACGCGCATTGGCGCCGCTGGCGCCGGTAGGCAAAGTTGACCGCCATCGCCATGGTGCCGCTGCTGGTGATGAGCACGAACGTCATGATCGCGATCAGGAGCAGCGGCACGTCGTGCCCGCCGACATGCAGGCCGAAGACTTCGCTGGGATTGGGCCACGGCACCGTGGTCGCCATGCGCACCGTCATGTAGCCCGTCAGGAAGCAGCTGAACACGAAGGTATCGGACAGCAGGAAGATCCACATCATCGCCTTGCCCCACGACACCTTGAAGGCGCGCTGGTCGGACGACCAGTCCGCCACCAGGCCGCGCACACCTGTGGCAATGGCACCCGGCGCGGCGGGCTGCGATGAGACGTTCGAAGACATGGGGTCTCTCCTCTGCGCTACGCGGTGCCGCAGACGTAGCGTACGATCTCGGGCGTGAGCCAGCCCAGCGCGGCCAGCAGGACCACCCACACCGCGAGCAGGAAATGCCAGTACCGGGCGCACAGCACCATGCGCAGCACGGCGCCTTCGCCGCTGCCCCGGAATCGCGACGCGAAGGCCCAGCCCGCGAGGCCGCCGAGCATGTGCAGCCCGTGCATGGCGGTAAGCAGGTAGAAGAAGCTGCCCGCCGGGTTGCTCGCCGGACCGACATGGACGGCATGCAGCGCCTGCCAGGCCCATAGCTGCGACGCGACAAAAGCCGCCGCACCCAGTCCGCCCAGACGCAGCGCCCGCCGCGCCCCGGCCATGCGGCCCGCACGCGCCAGGCGCACCGCCGTCTGCATGGCCACGCTGCCCGCCGTCAGCAGCGCGGTGGACAGCCATACCTGCCAGGGCAACGCGATGCGCTGCCAGTCGGGGCTGTCCATGCGCATGGCATACGCCGTCAGGAACAGCGCGAACAGCACCGTGACCACGCCCATGAAGATCCACAGCCCGATGCTCGCGGGCGCGCCGCCGGCGTGCTCGTCGCGGGTCTGGCCACCGCCCGACGGATTGCCGCCGAACTCGTCGCGGCTGACTTTGTAGACGGCCTGGGCGTTCATGCCACGGCTCCGCGGCTGGGGTGCGCCTCGGGCTCGGCGCCACCGGCCTCGGGCGGCGCGTTCTGGGCGATGAAGTCTTCTTTCGCTCCAGGCACGCTGTAGGCATAGGCCCAGCGGTAGGCCACCGGCAGGTGCGGCCCCCAGTTGCCGTGGGCGGGCGGCGTCTGCGGCGTCTGCCATTCGAGCGACGCCGCACGCCACGGGTTGCCATCAGCCTTGCGCCCGCGCCACACGCTCCAGGCCAGGTTGAAGACGAACAGCAACTGGGCCGCCGCCACGATAAAGGCCGCGATCGAGATGTACGTGTTCATCACGTGCGCGGATTCCGGAATGAACGCGTAGTTCTCGTACGCATAGTAGCGCCGCGGCATGCCCAGCACACCCAGGTAGTGCATCGGGAAAAAGATGGCGTAGGTGCCGATGAAGGTGACCCAGAAATGCACGCGACCCAGGGTGTCGTCCAGCATGCGGCCCGTCACCTTGGGATACCAGTGGTAGATGCCGCCGAACACCACCAGGATCGGCGATACGCCCATCACCATGTGGAAATGCGCGACCACGAAATACGTGTTCGACAGCGGGATATCCACGCTCACATTGCCAAGGAACAGCCCCGTGAGCCCGCCGATGACGAAGGTGCTGATGAACGCGATGGCGAACAGCATCGGCACCGTGAAATGGATATCGGCGCGCCACAGCGTGAGCACCCAGTTGTAGACCTTGATGGCCGTGGGAATGGCGATGATCAGCGTGGTGGTGGCGAAGAAGAAGCCGAAGTACGGGTTCATGCCGCTCACGAACATGTGGTGGGCCCACACCACGACCGACAGCACGCCAATGGCCAGGATGGCCCATACCATGGTGCGATACCCGAAGATGCTCTTGCGCGCATGCACGCTGACCAGGTCAGAGACGATGCCGAAGGCCGGCAGGGCGACGATATACACCTCCGGGTGGCCGAAGAACCAGAACAGGTGCTGGAACAGCAGCGGGCTGCCGCCCTTGTAGTTGAGCTGCTGGCCCATCGACACCATCGCCGGCATGAAGAAGCTGGTGCCGAGCGTGCGGTCGAGCAGCATCATCACGGCCGAGACGAACAGCGCCGGAAACGCCAGCAGCGCCAGGATGGTCGCCATGAAGATGCCCCACACCGACAGCGGCATGCGCAGCAGCGTCATGCCCTCGGTCCGCGCCTGCAGCACCGTGGTGACGTAGTTCAGCCCGCCCATGGTGGCCGCTACGATAAAGATGGCCAGCGACACCAGCATCAGGATGATGCCCCACTCGTAGCCTGGCGTGCCGGGCAGGATGGCCTGCGGCGGATACAGCGTCCAGCCGGCGCCGGTCGGGCCGCCCGGCACGAAAAAGCTGGCCAGCAGCACGATCACCGACAGCAGGTAGACCCAGTAGCTGAGCATGTTGAGGAACGGGAACACCATGTCGCGCGCGCCCACCATCAACGGGATCAGGTAATTGCCGAAACCGCCGAGGAACAGCGCGGTCAGCAGGTAGATCACCATGATCATGCCGTGCATGGTGACGAACTGGTAGTAGCGGTTGGCGTCGATGAAGTCGAATTTGCCCGGGAACCCGAGCTGCATGCGCATCAGGTTGGACAGCGCCACGCCCACCAGCCCCACCACGATCGCCGTGATGGTGTACTGCACGGCGATCACTTTGTGGTCCTGGCTCCAGACGTAGCGGGTCCAGAAGCTGTACGGTCCGTGGTGGTCGGCATCATCGGCGTAAGCCATGCGTCTCTCCTCACTTCGTCGCCGCCCTGGGTGACGCGGACGGCGGCACTACGGCGGCATTGGATGTCGTGTAGGTGCCGGAAGCCGCCGACGCCGCCTGGGAACTGGTCTCGGCCGCAGCGGTGGCTCCTGCCGGCGCCCCTGCCGACGCCGACTCCGGCGGCGCAGCGCCCGCGCCCTCGCCGCTGCCCTGTGCGCGGATATACGCCGTCAGGGCACCGATTTCATCGTCGGTCAGCGGTATCTTGGGCATGACCGGGCCGAACCCCTTCACCAGGCGGGCCTGCGGATCGGTAATCTCCTCTTTCAGGAAGGCGTCGTCGACCGGCGCGCTGCTGCCGTCGGCAAAGGTCTCGGTCCTGCCGAACAGGCCCTTCCACGTCGGTCCTACGCCCGGGTTGCCGTCAATACTGTGGCACCCTGCGCACCCCTTGCTCTGTGCCAGCGCGCGGCCCGTTTCGATCAGCGCGGCGTTTGCCCCACCGGCTGCCCCGGCGGGCGCGGGCGGCGGTGGTGCCGCCGCCTTGGCAAGCGTCATCGCAAAGGTTGGCTGCTTTGCCAGCCACGCGTCGAAGGCGGCCTGGTCTTCCACCACCACCATGCCGCGCATGTTGTAGTGGCCCACGCCGCAGAGCTGCGCGCACAGGATCTCGAAGCGCCCGGCCTGCGTCGGCGTGAACCAGAACGACGTCACCATGCCCGGGACCATGTTCATGCGCGCGCGGAACGGTGGTACGTAGAAGTCATGCAGCACATCGCGCGAGCGCAGCAGCACCTTGACCGGCCGGTTCAGCGGCAGGTGGACTTCCGGTCCGCTGATGACGACGTTGTCCTGGCCGCGCGGATCGTCCGGATTGAGCCCAAGCGGATTGGTGCCGCTGATGAAGCGCGGGTCGGAGGTGCCAAGCTGGCCGCTCTTGCCGGGAAAGCGGAAGGCCCATTGCCACTGCTGGCCGATGACTTCCATCACCATGGCGTCGCGCGGCGGGCGCACGTAGTCGGCGTACACGAACAGCCCCGGCGCCAGCAGCGCCATGACCCCGAAGGCGGTGCCGACGGTGAGCCAGATTTCCAGCTTCCGGTTCTCGGGATGGTAGCCGGCACGGTGGCCATTCTGCCCGTTCTGCCGCGGCGCACCATGACGGAAGCGCCAGGCGATATAGCCGATGAACAGGTTGATGACGATGAAGAAGACGCCCGTGATGACCAGGGTAATGGTGAGCGTGTCGTCCATCTGCTTCCAGTTGGACGCCAGCGGGGTCGCCCACCACGGGCTCAGGAAATGAAAGAGCACCGAAGCGACGACGATGACTACGAGTGCGATGGCCATCGCCATATCCAACCTCCTCCTCGCGCGTGGCGAGGGATGCGGAAGTCACGCAGGGTTGAGATAAGACTAGTGCATGCCGTCAGGTCACTGCAAGGCGACACGGGCGCCCTCGCCTGCCGCATCGCACAAGCGGCCGCACGCGCTCGCGCATGCGCCGCAGGCATGGAAAAAACGGCGGATGGGTCGCCCATCCGCCGTTGTCGTCGCGCGCCGCCCGTGTAGTGGCCAAAGCGCGTGGCTAAATCAGCGATCCTGCAGTGCGGCGCGCATCAGGCGGCGCCGGCCGCTTGCGAGCGAGCGCATGCAGCGCTCAATGCGATACATCCTTGCTTTCGAGCTTCCAGTAGCTCACCGCCGCCACCATGCCGAAGATCATGTGGCCGACCAGCGTGTGCCAGCCACGCGCATCGGCAAACCACGTGAAGATGCGCGTCATGACATGGAAGTCGAACAGGTAGACGGCCACGCCGAACACTGCGCCCGCGACCAGGGTCATGCGGATGCTCGAATCCAGCTGGAACGGCGCGATGATCACGGCCAGCACCATCCCCAGCAAGGCGCCCAGCACGAAGTGGATGACCAGTGCGGCCGCCACGGTGCCCACGCTGAACAGCGAGGTCTGCAATACGTCCCGGCCCATCAGGATGGCGGCGATCATGCGCGTGGTGCCCCACGGATTCACGCCCGACACCATCGTGGACCAGAACAGCTCCAGCACCAGCAGCAACGCGCCGGCCGCCAGCCCCGAAACCGCGGCTGCGGTCCAGTCCGGCGAGCGCCGCACGTAATGGTGCGAATGCATGTGAAGTTCCATAGCCACCTCCGCCTCTCTGTATCGCGGGACAGGCCCGCGTATTTGCACAGGATAGGACACGCGGGGTCGCACAGTTAGACCCGGTGGGGCGAAAAAGATGCCAGAGTCCGCGCGCCACCACACACGGCACGCCGGCACGTGGCATGGACGGTACGCGGCCCGCCGTGGCGCGGCGCAACAGGAATGCCGTCGGGCATGCGGGTCAATCCCGATGCAAGCGGCCGTTTATTCGCCACACACTGCCTATACTGGAGCCGTAAGACAGAGAGACAGGAGACCGCCATGATGTGGCATTTTCAGGCGCACGATCTTGTATTCCTGATCCCGATGGCACTGGTTGGCGTGATCGCCATGGGCTCGATCCCGGTGACCGCCAGATACCTGCGTATCAGTTGCCGCACCATGGGCGCACTCATCGGCGCGCTGGTGGCTGTGCTGGTACTGGAGGCGTTGCCGCTGCTGATCTGAGCCACGAGGCTCAGGCACTTGTCGAGAGAGAGGAGCGCCGCAGATGTCGATCGGCCTGATTGCCGCCGTGATGGCGGTATTGCTCTGCTTGACCGTTTCGGTCGGAGTGTGGCGATGCAGCCACCCGTATCGCATGCGCTATCGGCGCTGCGCGCGGCAACGCGCCGGTCTGTGCAGGCACGCAGCCAGGCACTAGGCGCCGCCGCTGGCCGCGTTGCCGACGCGTGCCGGCAACGTCACAGTTCGATCATGGCGAATTCGGCCTTGCCCACGTCACATTCCGGGCAGCGCCAGTCATCGGGAACATCTTCCCAGCGGGTGCCGGCGATTAGGCCGTCTTCCGGACAGCCCAGTTCTTCGTCGTACACCCAGCCGCAGATCACGCAAACCCAGGTCTTGTAGGCGACTGCCGCTTCAAGCTGATCCTGCTGCAAACCTTTCTCCCAGAGCGGCCGCGCGCTGGCGGCCCGATACATTTTCCGGGCCGAATCATACGCGGTTTTTGCGACCGGCGAACATGCGCCGGCGCCGGCGCCTGTCCGGCACCGGCCACGGAACCGCTCACTGGCGGATCGAGAAGTCCACCCGGTTCGGCGCGCCCTTGTCCTTGATGCCCTCGGCGTTCAGGTGCGGCGCGGTCAGGAACAGCCGGTCTTCCGGCACCTTGCCGTCACGCTCCAGCGCCTGCTTGACGACCAGCGCGCGCTGGTCCGCCAGCTGCCTCAGATCGGTATCCGACACCGTGGCATTCGCCATCAGCATCTTCTCCATTTCCTCGGGCGGCAGCGACTTGGCAAAGCCGACGAAATTGCGCGGCTTCTTCATGGAGGTGCGCTTGTAGACCTCTTCAAGGTACTTCGGATACTCCTGCTTCGACACCTTCAGGTCGGCGCCCTGCTCGCCCGCGTCGCTGTCGCCGGCTTCGTCGCCTTCCTGCGCGCTCTTGCGCTGGTCGCGCCGCTTCTGCTCGGCCACGCGGGCGTCGAGCCATGCGCGGCGGGCACCAGCCTCGTCGGTGGCCGGGTCGATGCGGCCGCTGATTTCCAGCTTCAGCGACGGCCGGTCATTGAGCGCCTTGGCAACCGTGGCCACCTTGTCCTTCGCGGCGGGCGTGAGCGTTGCCGTCCCGGGCGCGAATTCCACATAGCCAAGCTCCTCGCCGCTGCCGCCGCCGCTAAACGCCGACCCGATCAGCGCGAACGGCGACGTAATCGCCTTGGCCAGCAGGTTCACGATCACCCGCACGATCACGCCGCCGATGCTGAACTCCGGATCCGACAGCGAACCGGAGACCGGCAGGTTGACGTCGATCACCCCGTGGCGGTCCTTGAGCAGCGACACCGCCAGCAGCACGGGCAGCTTGGTCGCGTCCGGGCTGTCGACCTTGTCGCCGAAGGTGAGCTGGTCGAGGTACAGGTGGTTGCTCGCGTCGAGCTTGCCGTGGTCGATCTTGTAGGCCACGTCCACGGTCAGCTTGCCCTTGGTGATCGGGTAGCCGGCGTACTTGGCCGCATACGGCGTCAGGCGCGTGAGCTCCACGCCCGACGCCTTGGCGGCGATGTCCAGGAAGAGCTGCTCGCCGAGCGGATTGATCTTGCCGCTGATGCTGACCGGGGCATCGTCATCGAGCCGGCCATTGAGCACGATGTCGGCCGGCGTCGGGTCGCCCGACGACACCTTCGACACCGAGCCCTTCATGCCGGTCAGGTTGGCGCTGTAGTTCGGCCTGACGAAGAAGTCCGAAAAATTGATGTTGCCCTTGTCCACCGACACACCGCCGATCAGCACCTGCGGCTTCGGCCCCGCGGCAGCCGGCGCGGGCGGCGTTGCTGCCGGCGCGGATGCCGCGGGCGCCGAAGCCGGGTTCGCCTGCGTCAGGCTCGTGGCCGGCTGCGCCTCGCCCTTGGCCGCGCCGCCCGCCATCACGTCCTGCAGGTTCAGGCGGCCGTTGGCGTTCAGGATCACGCGCGCATAGAAGTCCGACAGCGCGATATTGTTCAGCGCCACGCGCATCGGGCCCTTGCTGTCGTCCATGCTGAAGTCGATGCCCGACACCGCCAGCGAGCGCCAGCGCAGGAAGTCGTCGCCGGTCACGCGGTCGACGGAACGCACATTGGCCACCTGCGCGTTGCCGGCAAACCGCGCGGCAAGCGGCTTGCCCGGCGGCGCGCTGACGGCCAGCCGGCCCTTGACGGTCAGCGTGCCGCTGCGCAGCGCGGCGTTGAGGCGTTCGCCCACGTAGGGCTGCACCGGTGCCAGGTCGATCTCGCGCAGGTCGAGCTGCAACTGGCTGGCCGGGGCGGCCGGCAGGACATTGCCTTCCATGCCGATCACGCCGCGCTTGCCCGATTCGGCATGCAGCTTGATGGGCACCGCCGCGGCCGTCAGCGGCCACGCGATGGCTCCCGTGGTCAGGCCGATATTGCGGTACTGGTGGATGACCGGCCGCCCGCGGTTGATCTCGGCCGGCGCGTAGTCGGCCAGGCGGGCCGCGCCGCCGTCGAGCCCGACCTTGCCGAGGCGCACCTTCCAGCCGCCGCCGGCGGGCGGTGCCGCACCGTTCGCCGCGGCCGACGGCGCGCCCGGTTGCTGGCGGCCGGCTTCGGTCTGGCGCGCCGATTCGCTCGCCCAGATACGCGCCATTTCCAGCAACTGCCCGCGATGGTCGCGCGTCGCCGCAATCTGCGGCTTGGTAATCGCCAGCTCGGCGGCCTCGAAGGTCTGTTTGGCCAGGTCCAGGCCGATGTCGTCGAGCACCGCCTTGTCGGCCTGGAGCAAGGGCAGGTTCGCGCCCTCGCTGTCGGTCTCGCGCGCACGACGGGCGCGGTTGGCGCGCTCGGCCCGGTCCGCGCGCGCCTGGCGTGCCGCCGGTTCACTGGAAGAGGCCGCGACCGCCGGCATGACCACCGCCTCGCGCGTAGCGACGTGCAGCGGTGCCAGTTCCAGCCGCGACTTCTCAAGCACGAACTGGAACACGGGCTGTGCCCACGACATCCTGTAATGGAGCTCCGCGTTGACCGCGGTGTTGCCGAACTGCGCGTGCAGTGCGTGCGGCCACCAGGACGCAAACCCCTGCGGCTGCAGACCCGTGGTCTCCAGCGTGCCGGCCAGCGTCCCCTGCCGCATCGACAATTCGCCCGTATGTGTGAGCGTCTGGCCGTTGGCCACCGTGATCTTCGCCTGCACCTTGGTCGCCTTGTCGGCGTCGGCACTGGCCAGGCCATTGACTTCCGCATCGATGGGGCCCAGCGCCAGCTTGCCCGGCCCGGACGGCGCCAACGCATCTTCGAAACCGAAGCGCGCCTGCTTGAGCATGACGCGGTCGACGGCGTAGCGCCACCCGGCGTCTTGCGGCTTTGCTGCGGCCGGCGCCGATGCCGGCGCCGCCGCCTGCGGCGCGGCCCTGGCGGCAGGCGCGGCTTGCGGCAGGAAGGCCGTGGCCAGGTTCAGCGAACCGTCCGCGCGCCGCGCCGCGGCGACGTTCAGCCCTTCGATATCGACGCTGCGCAGATGGGCGCGTTGCGCCAGCGGTTCCACGCGGTCGATGTCGAGCGCCAGCTTGCCGTTGCTGACCAGCGGCGCACCCGCGGCCGTGCGCACGTCCAGCTCGCGCAGCGCCGCGGTACCCGATACGAAGATGTCCTGCTTGTCCTTCTGCTGGCGGAAGCCCAGAGTCAGTCGCGTGTCGAGCAGGCCATGCCTGACCTCCGCATCCTTGAGCTTGGGTGCGAACGGCATGAAGCGGGCGACATCGAGCCCGTCGAGGTTGACGTTCAGGTGCGTTTCGCGCGAATCGGCGAACGGCAGGACGGTGCCATCGAGCGCCAGCGGCGTGCCGTTGATGTGCGCGCTGAGCGTGGGCCGCGTGACGATCTCCACATCGTGCGGCAGGTTCGACAGGAAGGGCAGCGTCAGCGTCAGGTTGTCGACGCGCACGGCCGAGCCGGCCACCTTGTCCTCATAGGCCAGCGAGCTGCCGGTCACGGCAATGTTGTTGACCGAGAAGCGGGCCGGCTTGGCATCGGGCGGCTTCGGCGGCTGGGCGGCCAGCTTGTCCTGGATATCGGCAAAGCTCATGCGGCCGTCGGGCTCACGCACCGCATGCACGGCCAGCCGGTCGATATGCAGGGAATCCACCACCGGCGCGAGGTGCCAGACCGAAGCCAGCGAGGTGTTTGCCTCCAGCTCGCCCAGCGTCACGGCGGGCGTCTTGCCGTCGCGTTCGTAGATGGTGAGGTTGTTCAGCGTCGCCGCAAGCTCGAACGGACGCACATGCGCCCCGCCCAAGGTCACCTTGCGGCCGAGCGCCTCGGTGGCGTTCTTCTCGATGAGCGACTTGATCAGCGGCGGACCGCCGAAGTAGCCGGCCAGCCCGAACACCGCCAGCGCAGCCACCACGCCGCCGGCCACGCGCAAAGCCAGCCTGCGCCGCGGCGTAGCCGTAGCGAACTGGATGGAATCCTTGATTTCCATGTCATTCCCGATGAACTCAACCCCGCTACCGGTGATGCACAGCACTTTGTGCCCCGGATTTCACTTTTTTTTGACATTATGGCAATGGTTGGAGGCAAAGCAAAGAATTCGTCCTCTGCCTCATCCCTTGTCTTGTCAACAGAACAAGGGCCGATCTGATATCTTTACGCCTTTGCGAAGCGTTTGGTCGCAAGCCTGCGGCTTACCCGCCACGTAGTGCCTGCCTCCCCCGCGCTGTACCCTCCGGCCACACTCTCCACGCAACCCGTGTTGTGCGCTTCGCATGAGATGCCTTTCATGCGAGTCCATTCATGTCTACCACCAGCAGTACCGACCCGATCGCGGGCGCGCAGGCAAGATCCGCGCGGCCACTGACCGGACAGGATTACAAGACCCTTTCCCTGGCCGCACTCGGCGGCGCCCTCGAGTTCTATGACTTCATCATCTTCGTGTTCTTCGCGACGGTGATCGGGCAGTTGTTCTTCCCGCCGTCGGTGCCCGACTGGCTGCGGCAGTTGCAGACCTTCGGCATCTTCGCCGCGGGCTACCTGGCCCGGCCGCTGGGCGGCATCATCATGGCGCACTTCGGCGACCTGCTGGGCCGCAAGAAGATGTTCACGCTGTCAATTCTGCTGATGTCGGTGCCCACGCTGCTGATGGGCCTGATGCCGACCTACCACACGATCGGCCTGCTGGCCCCGGTGCTGCTGCTGGTATTGCGCATCCTGCAGGGCGCGGCCGTGGGCGGCGAAGTGCCCGGCGCCTGGGTGTTCGTGTCGGAACATGTGCCCGCCCGCCACGTGGGCTATGCGTGCGGCACGCTGACGTGCGGGCTGACCGCGGGGATCCTGCTGGGCTCGCTGGTGGCCACCGGCATCAATGCGGTGTTCACGCCGGCCGAACTGGCCGACTGGGGCTGGCGCGTGCCGTTCCTGATCGGCGGCGTGTTCGGCATTGCCTCGATGTACCTGCGCCGCTGGCTGCATGAAACGCCGGTCTTCGCCGAACTGCAGAAGCGCAAGGCGCTGGCGGCGGAAATGCCCCTGAAGTCGGTGGTACGCGACCACCGCGGCGCAATCGTGGTGTCGATGCTGCTGACGTGGATGCTGTCCGCGGGCATCGTGGTGGTGATCCTGATGACCCCCACGTTCCTGCAGAAGCTCTACGGCTTCGACGCGCGCACGGCCCTGGTGGCCAACAGCGTGGCCACGCTGTGCCTGACCGCCGGCTGCGTGATATCGGGCGCGCTCGCCGACCGCATCGGCGCGCGCCGCACGCTGTTCTTTGGCGGCCTGCTGCTGGCTGCCAGCGCCTACGCCCTCTACACCACCATCCACACCCGGCCAGATCTGCTGGTGCCACTGTACGCGTTGGCGGGCTTTCTGGTCGGCACCATCGGCGCGGTGCCGTTCGTGCTGGTCAATGCCTTCCCGGCGCAGGTGCGCTTTTCGGGCCTCTCGTTCTCGTACAACCTGTCCTACGCGATCTTCGGCGGCCTGACGCCGATGGTCGTCACGCTCATGCTCAAGAACGATCCGCTCGCGCCCGCGCACTACGTGGTCGCGGTGTGCGCGCTGGGCATGGTGACGGCGCTGTTCGTCAAGGATCCCGTGCGCGGCTGATGCACGCCCTTGCCAGGTTGCGATGAAGGAGGGCCTGGCGCCCTCCTTTTTTCATGGAAAGACGCCTGCGCTAGCGCCGGTGCCCGCGGAAGAACTCCCACATCATGGCGCTGGCATCGGGGCCGATGGCGCTGTGATAGCTGTAGTCGCCGTCTCCGCCGCTCCATGCGTGGCCCAGCCCCTCCACCTCAACCAGCGTGACCAGATCGCGGCTCCAGCGCCCGAATCTGGCTTCATGGAAATGGCCGGCAGGCAGGCTCGCCTGCGCCTCCGCAATCCCGCCCGGGCGGTCTTCCAGGCCGTTGTAGGCCAGGAACTGCCGCGCAAGCAGGCGGCCGTTGACCGGATGGACAGCATCATCGTCGAGGCCGTGCACCACGATCGCTGGCAGTTCGGGGCCGCCCGGCGTGGCACCGGCGGCGTCGAGCAGCCATGCCGGATCCGCGGTCGACCCGTGCTGCATGGCCTTCAGACCCTCATGCGGGTTGTCCGCTGCGCCCACCACGACCCCGGAGTGCAGGCCCACTGCCGCAACGCGCTCCGGATAACGCAACGCCACCACCGCGGCCATCGCCGCGCCGGCAGACATCCCGGCAACGTAGACCTGATCCTCGCGCACGTCGTGGCGTCGCGACAGTGTCTCGATCAGCGCCGCCACGGCCTGCGCTTCGCGGCCACCCTCGCCGGCGGCAAGGTCGAACCATTGCCAGCAGCGCTGCAACTGGCGCCGCAGCGGCTGCTGGGGATACGCCACCATGAAGCCTTCATGCTCGGCCAGCGCGTTCATGCGGGTGCCGGCAGCGAGTTCGTCGGGGGTCTGCCGGCAGCCATGCAGCATCACCACCAGCGGCAATGGGCCGCGAAAGCGGTGCTTGGCGCTGGCCGGCACGTAGAGGTGATACGACAGCTGCGGCACCAGCTCGCCGGGCAGTGGCGCCAGGCGCAGGCGGTGGGATTCCCAGCTCCCTGGCAAATGCGGCTCGGCATGCCGCGGAGAAAGCGGAGCACCATGCGGTGTCCGGATACGGCGCCGGGGCGCCAGCGGGCTCAACGATTCAATCCGTTCAAGCCACGATTTCACTTGTGCTTCGGTCTGGGCCTGCGCCCGGCTGAGTCGCCGGAATTGCGCCTGCCAGTCCGTGGCAAGGCTCTTGGCCATGAGAACTCCTGGTCGCGTGAGATGCAATCTCCCCCGGTGTTCTACATATTGTTGCGATGCAGCATAACACACGGACTGCCAGGGCCGCCTCGAGCGTGGCTTTTTCGCATCGCCGGTGGCCGCGCAGTGACGTGCGACCGGCAGCTTTACGCCACTCGAAAAGATTCATGCAGAGCAACGAAAGAATACAGATCGCAGGGAGATAGCAGCTGTTGCAGTGCACTTATACTAGGTCCGTCGCCTACAGGCGCCCACGCCACATGCCTGACTCGCCCTCATGCTCGCTCTGCCTCTTTCGCCATGTCTGCCGTGACGCATCGACGGCCGATTTGTCGCCGGGTGCGCAGAAGTCCCTGCAGCCGACGCACGTCACAGTGGCCGCGGGCGACGCCTTCTACCGCCAGGGCCGCCCCGTTGCGGCGGTGTTTCCGCTACGGGAAGGGAGTGCCAAGCAGGTTTATGAATCCCCGCTGGGATGGCGCCAGGTAACGGGGTTCTCGCTGTCCGGAGATGTCCTGGGCCTGGAGCCGAACGAGGCCTCGGCCTACAGTGTCAGCGCCATCGCCTTGCAGGACACCATGTGCTGTGTCGTGTCGATCGAAGCGCTGCGCACGCACATGGCCGATCCGCCCTTCCGGGATTCCGTTCTGGCCGTCATGCGTCATCAGGCCGAACGTGAGCGCATCCTGCTGGTTGCGATCGGCTCGATGAGAGCCGCGCAGCGGCTGGCCATGCTGCTGCTGGACCTGGACACCGAACACCGGCGCCGCGGTGGCACCGACGGCTCGCTTACACTGGCCATGTCACGAACGGACATTGCCAGCCTGCTCGGCCTGACGCTTGAAACGGTGTCGCGCCTGTTGTCGCGTTTTGCCTCGGTGGGCCTGATCTCGGTCCGGCAGCGCCGCTTGCGGCTGATCGACCGCGACGGCCTGGCCGCGGTCTATGCGGACCTGGAACCGATGCCCCGACAGGCGCCGGCCGCCATGGCCGCGCATGCCGGGCCCGGCGACGAACCGCACCTGTTCTAGGGCACTGGGCGGGGCCAACGGGCTGGCACTCAACTGCTACCGGCTTGTGCAGCCCGCGCTGTGGTCACCGGGGCTGCTGCGCGCATTCCTGGCGGTATGCCTCTTCCAGGCGCTTGCGGTCCGCCTGTCGCTCCAGGGTCGGATATGTGCGCCCGTCAGCCGTGGTGACCGACGAGGTGCCGGTCGACCACTGCTGCCCCGCGGGCAGCGCGTTGATCTGATCCAGCAGCGACCGGCAGCGCTGGCGCTGCGATACCGACAAGGTGCCGTCGGTAGATTCCACGGTTGCCGTGGCGCTGTCGACCATGCGCGGTGGCGGCGGCGCAACCATCGGCGCCGGGAGCGACGTATCCGACGCGGCCCAGGCCTGTGCGGCAAGCAGCCCTGCACAGGCCAGCATGCATACCTTGCGACAAATCACCTGCTTCAATCTGAGACTCCGGGACGGCGCACTGCTCGCATAAGGCGAGGCGGGGCGCCTGCTGGATCCGCGCGGGATCCGCAATGGGATTGGCGGGGTTGGCGGTCAACGGTCCTTTCCGCTGCCGTTGCGGCCCGTACGGTTGCGCAGCAGTTCGAGCTTGAGCAGCGCATCCGCCAGCATGCTCTTGAGCCGGGTGTTCTCCTCCTGCAACTCGCGCAGTTTACGCCCTTCGCGCGCATCCCCCTGTCCAGGCTGCCCATAGCGCGCGCGCCAGCCATAAAAGGAAGCATCGCTGAAGCCATACCGCGCGCACAACTCGCGCACCGGCACGCCGCTGGCGGCCTCGGCCAGATAGGTGCGGATCTGCTCTTCCGAATACCGTCTGTTCACCGATTTTCTCCGCTACGCAACCGTCCCATGCGCGCCGCTAACCGTGCCCGACCCTGCCCGTACGTTAGCCCACCGCCGAGTCAAAAGGCAATTCAACGTCTTTGCTGGGCGAGTTAAGCAAATTGTGCGAGCCGGCTTTCGTGCGAGGGCAATATCTGCAAGCGGGTTCTCAAACCGGACGCGCCATCACGATGCAGAGATGATCGCGACGACCAGGAAGCGCATGGCTTGCGGCCGTCCGCGTTGGTTTTTCCAATTTGGAATCCAGATTGGCCGCATATCACGACGGTGGAGTTTTCGCATGAGTCCGCACGATAGTTGTCCCTGACGATGGACCCGTCCGGAAGCGCTGATGGAAGGCCGTCTTCCCTTGTGCCAGGCGCTTTGCAGCACGTTTCCGCCATGTTTTCATGTCCAGACAAGCGCTCCTGAACTGTGAGTGCTGCATATCGGAATGTCAGTTACTTCCTAGGAACTTGCCGGTTGATGTATTAAGATTCCTCGGCATCAACTAAATTTCGTACGCCCGCAGACAGCGCTCCAAGGAGCGCCCACAGACGGGCGGCCCGCCAGTTCTACACCGGCATTCACACGCCCGGTGACGCACCAGAACTGCCGGCAAGCACGGGCCTGAAGGATTGAGGAGTCACTACGCCATTTGTCGACGCGAGTCGCACATTTAGGAGTTGTGTCATGCTTCTTGGTAGCCTGATCCGCCGCAACCAGCGCTTGCCGGTTCCCGTTCCCGCAGCCACGGAAATTCCTTTGTCCGCCCGCGAACCCGATCGCTAGGTTTGCGGACGCGGCATGTCTCGGCCGCGCAATGCTGTCACATTGCCGTGCCAGAAAATAAAAGAAGAACGAAAACAGAATCCATGGATCGGGAGAAGTCAGAATGCGTCATGTCAGCACGAAGTTGTTGCACGTCTTTGTCTTGGTGATGGAGTACCGCGACCTCAGCGCGGTCGCAGCCTGCACGCAAGGCCGCGTTCCGACCGTCGCCTACAGCCTGGCACGGTTGCGCGAGATCACCGGCGACCCGCTCTTCGTCAAGCGCAACGGCACGCTGGAGCCGACGCCGCACGCGCTGCGCCTGGAACAGACCGCTCGGCAGATCCTGGCCAAATGGAGCCTGCTGGTACGGCCAAACGAACTGGCCCCGCAAAAAAGCCGCCACGGCCGGCGCCTGTCGATCGGGTTTTCCTCGTCCATTGGCGACCCCGTCATCACCGAGATCCTGACCACGCTGTGCGAGCGGTTTCCCCATGACAGCTTCGTGACAAGACCGGTGATTGCCGACGCCACGCTGGCCGAGAGCCTGGACAATGGCGAGCTCGATTGCGCCTTCGTCGTCGACGGCGGGCACAACCCGGAAAAGGTGCTGCCGCATAACATCCTGGCCACGCCGCGCCGGCTGGTCAGCGCGATGCGCGCCGGCAACTCGGACGATACGGAAAGCGACTGGATCCTGCTGCAGGAAGACTGCGAAGCCGGCAGTCCGCTGCGCAGCTTCCTGGCACGCCAGGCCAGCACCCCCGGACACCGTGAAACGGTCGTGCCCTCCTGGCACACGCAGATCACGCTGCTGCATTCGGCCGGCGGCATCTGCCCCGTGCTGGATTTCAACGTGCCGCTGGTCACGCGTGATCGCAAGACGCGCCTGCTGGCACCGCCGAGCAGCTTCCCGGAATGGGCCGCGCTGCATTTCTGGGCCCCCGAACGCGCACACGACAAGAGCGCCCTGCGCGACATCATGGACGTGGGCAATGCAGTCCTGCGCGATCCGCTCAAGGCCATCGACAACCGGCGCAAGGGCCGGCGGGAGTCGCCACGGCACGCCGCCGCGGCCTGAGCCGCGGCAGGCAGGACATTCCGACGTCCTCAGCGACTTCCATCTGTTCGCGGTAACGCGAACCCCGGTGGCGCGCGGCCAGTTTCGCGCAGCGTCTGCTGCCCGCCAGTACCCACCACACCAGCATCCCGGTGCCGTCCCGTCGACGGCACCGCCACGTTTGGCTGCAAGTATTTGCGAAGTTTCTTAGTCCGCCGTGGCGGCGGGACCAGTATTCTGGGCCCGCACTGCCTGTCGCGGCCCCTCCCGTTTGGCTCGAGACCCTGGCACGTGCGCAGATGTTGATGCGTCCTTCGCGCCGCGCGCCGTCATGGCGTGCGGCGATTTTTTGGGGCGCAGCACAGCCTGCCATTCCCACGACAAGGACCGCGCCATGACACTGAGAATCCTGCTGGCCGACGACCACCCGGTCGTCGGCGCCGCCGTCCGCGACCAATTGCAGACGCAGCCGGGCTGGGTGGTCTGCGGCATGGTCACCAGCGCCACCGAGCTGCTGAGCAGCGTCGAGGCCCTGCGCCCGGACATCGTGATCACCGACTATCACATGCCAGGCCCCCGGGATCCGGATGGCATCCGGCTGATCTCCACGCTGCGGCGGCACCATCCCTCGGTCAGCGTGATTGTGCTCACCATGATCACCAACCCCATGATCCTGCGTTCGATTCTCAAAGCGCGCGTCCATGGGCTGGTCCTGAAGGACGCGCCGCTGTCCGAACTGATCACGGTTGTCGCCCGCATCCAGCGGGGCTTCCATTACATCGGCAAATCGGCTCTCGATATCCTGGCGCAGACCAACCTGGACAGCCCGCTCGAACCCGGTCAGCAGGTTGCGCAACGCCTGTCGGTGCGCGAGACGGAAGTCATCCGGCTCTATCTGAGCGGACGCTCGGTCAGCGAGATCGCCGCCATCCTGTGCCGGAGCGTCAAGACCATCAGCCGCCAGAAGAATTGTGCGATGCAGAAGCTGGGAGCCAGCAATGATCGCGAGCTGTTCGAATGCGCGGCGCGCCAGGGCATCCTGCTGCCGACTTAGTCAAGCGCCGCGCGACGCCTTCACTCGGCGTTCGCCAACTCCGCCGCGCGGGCCACGGCACCGGCAATGCCTGCCTCCAGCTGAGCCAGGCCTCTCGATAGTTCGACCATGGTCGACTCGGGGACGTTTTCGAGCACATCCTGGAGAAAGGCCGAGCGCAGGGGCATCTTGCCTTCCACCATGGTCTTGCCCGCGGCGGACAACGTGACGTGCGTGACGCGGTTGTCGCGCTCCGAGGTATTGCGCAGGACCCAGCCCAGCTCCTCCATCGCCTTGAGCTGCCGCGTCAGTGCGCCCGGGTCCATGTTCACGCGCTCAGCCAGAGCTTTCTGCGCGATGGCGTCCTCCTGCGTATGCAGCGCAAACAGGATACGCCAGCGCGGCAACGGCAGCCCGATGCGCTGCTCGAAAGCCGACGCATAGGCGCGGTAGGTCCGCCCGAACTGCTGTAGTACCGCAAGGCTTTGTCGCTCCAGTTCCATCCATTCTCCCGTTTCCAAGGCCGCGGCATGCCACTCATGCCGCGCGGCGGCGATTTCATTCAGCCGCCATGGCCGGTTGCTGGCCGGCGCGCATCAGCCTGACCGGCGGCACGCGCCGTGCGCGCCACAGGCCCACCAGCGCGGCTACCGCGGCAATGACAAGCCCCAGGTGGATCGCCGTCACGAGGGAAACACGCGCCTGCTCCAGCAGCAAGGCGCCATTGTGCCCTGCCTGCTGCAGTTCGGTCAGCAACCCGGCCTGTGCGGCCTTGTCGATCAGTACCTGCGGGTCCGACATGCGGCTGAGCCAGTCCAGCGCATTGGCCGTCGTCAGCGAATGTTCCACGCCAGCGGAATAGGAGCGTGTCACCATCGTGCCGACCATAGCGGTACCGATCATGCCGCCTACCATCCGCAGCGACTGCAGCATCGCCGTGGCGATGCCCAGGTGTTCACGGCCAACCGTCTGCTGCGCGAACACCGTCAGGTTGGGCATGATGAAGCCGAGCCCGAACCCCGCCAGCAACATGATCGTCAGCAGCAGCGGATGCGACATGCTGCGCGTGGCCTGTGACAGTGCAAGGCATCCGGCGGCCAGCATGGCGAAGCCGGCAAACAGCATGGCGTTCGGATGGCGAATGCGCGTGATGATGCGGCCGTTTACGATGCTGCCGACCGTGATGCAAACCACTAGCGGCGTCACCAGCAGGCCCGCGTCGCGCGGCGAGTATCCGAACCCGCCCTGGAGCAGCAGCGGCGCATAGATCAGCAGCGCGAACATGGCGAAGCCCACCAGTACCGCAAGCTGGAATAGCGGCGCCACGCCCGGGTGCCGGAACATGTCCAGCGGCAGGATCGGGTTGGCGCAGCGGCGTTCCCATTGCCACAACCCGATCAGCGCCGCGACCGCTGCGACCAGCAGCCCGGCCGTCAGCCAGTCGACGCCGCGTTGCGGCAGCAGTTCGACACTCATCTGCATGCCGCCCAGCCCCACGCCGATCAGCAAGGCACCGAGCCAGTCGACCCGGATCGGCCCGCTGTGCGCTTGCTGGCGCAGATGCGGCAGATAGCGCCATACGAACCACAGGCTCAGCGCCCCCACCGGCAGGTTCACGTAGAACACGGCGCGCCAGCCATACAGTTCGGTCAGGATGCCGCCCAGCGATGGCCCGACTGCATTGGCCACGCCGAACGCCGCGCTCATCAGCACCTGCCAGCGCAGCCGGACATGCGAATCCGGAAACAGATCCGGAATACACGCGAAGGCGGTACCCACCAGCATGCCGCCCCCGATCCCCTGCAACCCGCGCGCCGCTACCAGGAACGGCATGCTCGTCGCCATGCCGCACAAGGCGGAGGCCACCGAGAACACAACGATGGAAGCCAGCACGAAGGGCTTGCGGCCGTAGTAGTCGCCAAGGCGGCCGAAGATCGGCACGGTGATGACGGACAACAGCAGGTATGACGTCGCCACCCACGCGTAATACTCGAAGCCCTGCAACTCGGCAACGACCGTCGGCAACGCCGTCCCGACGACGGTCTGGTCCAGCGCCACCAGCATCGACACGAAGGCGACCCCCAGCATGGCGAGCAGCGACTCGCGAAACGGGAGAACCTGACCGCCGCCATGCCCCGACTGTGCCTTTGACGTCATGTTGCTGCTCGATCAATCGTTGTAGTGTCAATCATTATAGGACGGGTTGGCAGAATTTTCCGGGACCGACGATCGCCCGCGAGTCCTGGAGCAATCGCGGCCGCTCAAAAGCCGGGAATGGCGGCCACACAACGAAATCGCTGGTTCTCAGGACTGCCGTTTGCTCCAGTCACTTGACCCGGGGCATTCCGCCTGGGCCAGCACACATTCCCTGAACGCCTTGCGTATCGGCGTTTGTTCGGCGTCCCGCTGGCTCAGCAGACCGACGCTGCCGCGACTGGCGTAGGGGAGCGCCAGCATGGCGGTACGCCCGGCCTCGCAGAAGAACCTCGCCGGGCGGTGCGACGTGATGCCCAGCAGGTCGCACCGCGCCAGGATGGCAATGGTCGGCAGCAGTCCCGCCGTCTCGATGCGCACCTTTGGCGGCGGCTCGGCAGCGACGGCAAGTTCGAAGCTGAGTTCGCTCCAGAGCTGACTGCCCTCGGGCAACCCGATCCATCCGTACGGCCGCGTCTCTGCCCAGGCGACTTCGCTGCGCCCGGCCAGAGGGTGATCGACCCCTGTAATGACGCGCACAGTCTCCTCGTACAACTCGTCGTAGCGACTCGCAAGACACCCGTGCATCCATGCGGCCAACCACATAGTCGAGCCTGCCCTCCCTGAGCTGCAGCACAAGTTCCTGCAGCACCCCTTCCCTCAGGGTAATGAACACGTCGGGGTACTGCGTGCGCAGCGCGGCGATTGCCGTCGGCACAACCGTTGCGGCAATCGCATGCGTCGCGCCCACCGCCAGGTGGCCACTCGCGCCCTGGGCCATCAGTTCGATCGTCAGCTGCGTCCGGTCAATCTCGGCAAGGATCGTCCGCGCATGCACGATCAGCGCCTCGCAGAAGGCGGTCGGCACAAGCCCCTTGGGCTGGCGCTCGAACAAGGGTACGCCAAGATCACTTTCGAGTTCAGCCAGCCATTTGGACAGGGCCGGCTGCGTCATGCCGAGCCGGTTAGCCGTATGGCTCATATGGGCCGAGCGGTACAGCTCCACCAACACGTGCAGCTGACGGATGCGCAAGCGCTGAGTCCATTCCATGACAGTGGCTCCATGAAGTTTGGGACATGGCGATGGGCAGATTTCTCATTTTATGTATATCGCCCCACCGACAACAATGCTCTCGTCGGCACCCGGATTGCTGCATTCGTTATCCACCGGGAAGGCCGCCCAGAGAACACGCCGCGCCTCGCGCCGGAGCAGCGTGTGGTTCGAGCCGGCGCAGCCAACCACCCATTCGCATCATGCCCAGCTGCCTACAGTGTTCGATGAGTCGCTTCTGCCTGCCTTCAGGCATGAAACAGACAGACATCACCCGGCTCGTGCCGCTGGTCAGGCGCCGCGTCCGCCTGCTCAAAGGAGACACGCTCTATCGTCCCGGCGATGACGCGCACACTATCTATGCCGTCCGCGCCGGCACCATCAGGACCTCCATGTGCACCGCCGGCGGCCGCAACCACGTCGTCGCCTTTCACCTGCCTGGCGAGATCGTTGGTCTGGACAGCGTGGCACATGCGACGCATACATGCGAGGCAACCGCCCTGGAGGACACCAGTCTCTGCGTGATCCCGTCCGCGGCGCTCAAGGCGCAGGCTGCGCAACTCACTTCCCTGCGCGACCGGCTGCTCGAGGCCTTCAGCCTGGAGGCCCGGCGCGAGCGCGACCAGGCCATCGTGCTCGGCCAGATGACGGCCGAAGAACGTGTCGCGACGTTCGTGCTGGGCTTGTCGGCGCGGTTGTCGGCGCGCGGGTTCGCCGCTTCGGAGTTCCTCCTGCGCATGACCCGCGAAGACATCGGTAGTCATCTCGGACTCAAGCTCGAAACCGTCAGCCGTATCTTCTCGCGCATGGCGGGCGCCGGGATGATCCGGGTGCGCTCACGCCACCTGACGATCCTCGATCGGGTAAAGCTCGAGGATGTTACCAAAGGCCATAGCCCGCTCCCGCAGCGCGCCGCAGTCGCACTGCTGTGACATGCCACGTTCCCGAAGCCGCTGACGAAATCCGCCAGAAGGTTGACTCCTGTCAAGGTCGCTTCCCCCCACAGCGGACCCGACCGATACGATTCCATTCACAGGTATAAGGACGATCTCCTTATCTATCCCAATCCATCTCTCTCTAAAAGGCACTCGGTTTTCGACGGACCAATTTCCAAAAAGCAGATCCATACGTCGCGACATATTTACTGGAAATCTCCCGTCGCATTGCCGGTGAATGCCCCAATACGATGAAGCAACTACTCATTTCCATCAAAGCCAGGCTGATTGCCGGCTTTGTACTTACGTTCGTACTGCTTTCCGGCCTCGGGGTATTCGGGTATTTGGGCGTGACAACGCTGGGTTCCCATATAGAGGATCTTTTCAACTCGAATACGTCGCCCATCATCGACCTGGCAGCGGTCCGATCCGACGCCCTCCGTATCCGGCTGGATCTCTGGCGGGCGCAGGTCGAGCAAAACAAGGAAGCCACGCGCCGTCTCACCGACGACATTACCGCGGCGCGGACCGACCTCAACAAGCGCTGGTCCCACTACTACCCGGCCGGCATCAGCTCGCCGCGTGAGCGCGCGCTTGCGGATGACATCGTCGGCAAGCTGTCGAAGTTCGCTGACGACTCCGAACGCGTATTGGGCTATATCCGCGCGGAAGACTATGAAACAGCCCGGCAGTTCCAGTCACAGCAGCTCGCGCCAACGGCCGATGCACTCAGCAAGCTGCTTGACGAGAACATGCAGGACAACATCACGCAGGCCACTGCGAACGCCACCGACAGCATGTCGCTGACCACGCGGATCCAGTGGATCTCAGTGTCTCTGGTGATCGCCGGTGCATTGGCTTCGCTGCTGGTGTCCACCTGGCTGGTGCGGGCCGTGACCCGCCCGCTGTCAAGGGCTGTCGAGATCGCTCACCGGGTTTCGGAAGGCAAGCTCGGCGAACCGATCCGCGTCGACTCGCTGGACGAGTTTGGCCAACTCATCGGCGCGCTGAAGGTCATGGATGAAAAGCTGACCGCGACGGTCCGCGGTATCCGCGAATCCAGCGAATCGGTCACGGTGGCGTCCGGTCAGATTGCGAGCGGCAACATCGACCTGTCCGCCCGCACCGAGCAACAGGCCGCATCGCTGGAACAGACGGCCGCAAGCATGACCGAGATCACGGAAACCGTGAAGCAGAATGCCGACAACGCCCGGCAGGCCAACTCGCTGGCCCGGAATGCTTCGGACCTTTCGAACGCCAACAATCAGGCCGTCGATGCGATGGTCCGGACGATGGGCAGCATTGCCGAGAGCTCGGCCAAAATTACCGATATCACGAGCATGATCGAAGGCATTGCCTTCCAGACTAATATCCTGGCGCTGAATGCGGCAGTCGAAGCCGCCCGTGCAGGCGAGCAAGGGCGCGGCTTCGCCGTCGTTGCCGGAGAAGTCCGCTCGCTCGCACAACGCTCCTCCGCGGCAGCCAAAGAGATCAAGGACTTGATCGGGCATTCGTCCTCGATCGTCCAGGAGGGCTCGCGCCAGGCGACGGAGGTTGGCACCGCCATGCAGGAGGTGGCTCGCGTGATCAACATGGTCACCGATATCGTCGGTGAGATCGCGGCAGCATCCGAAGAGCAAAGCCGTGGTGTCGAACAGGTCCATCAAGCCATCAGCCAGATCGACGCCGTGACGCAGCAAAACGCGGCGCTCGTGGAAGAGGCGACCGCCGCGGCCCAGTCGCTCGAAGAGCAGGCCAGCAGGATGAAGGAGGACATGCTGTTCTTCCGCCTGTCCGGCGAGGCGCCGCCGTCATCGCTCCAGCGCACGGACGCGGTGCCGGCGCGCAAGGCCGCCATGCCTTCGAAGGCCGTGCAGGTCAGGCGCGCGCAGGCTCCACGCAGTGCGGCAGTCCTGCGTACGCCAACCGGCACGCAGGAGCGTGCCGGGGCCTCGGAACCCGTTGCCCAGACCGATAACACTGCGTGGGAATCGTTCTGACGATATCTCTGCCGCCTGATGGCGTGCTACCCGACCGGGCGTCGTGACATTGCCCGGCCGCTGCGTTGTGCGCCACGCGGGCCGGCCGCCCCCAACCCAACTGACTGTAGTGATGCCTCGCTGTTCTGCCTGCACCTTTGCCAACTTTTGCCTGCCCGGAGGCATGACCCGTCGCGACAGCGAGCGGATGGATTCGGTGGTGCTCGGCCGCGTCAGCCTGCACAAGGGCGAATCGCTGTACCAGCCCGGCGATCCCGTCAACGCCATCTATGCGATCCGCGTCGGCACGCTCAAGACCCAGGTGGCTACGCAGGACGGCCGCGTGCAGATCGTCGGCTTCCACCTGCCCGGAGAACTGATCGGCCTGGAGAGCCTGGTATCGACGCGCCAGATGTCCCAGGCAATCGCACTGGAAGATGCGCGGCTGTGCCGCGTCAACCTGCCGGCGCTGCGCACGCTGGCCGGCAACCTCCCCTCCCTGCACAACAATCTCCTGCGACTGCTGGCCACGGAAGTCCAGCATGATCACGCCATGCTGGCCATTCTTGGTGTTCTCAACGCCGAAGAACGGCTGGTCTCATTCCTGCTCGACCTGTCCTGCCGGCTGTCCGCGCGCGGCTTCGCCTCCAACGAATTCCAGCTGCGTATGACGCGCGAGGAAATCGGCAGCTACCTCGGCCTCAAGCTCGAAACGATCAGCCGGCTCTTCTCCCGCTTGTCGGATGCCGGCCTGATCACCATCCGGCATCGACACGTAAAGCTGATCGACATGACGGGCCTGCATGAGATCCATTCCCGCTCGGCGGCGGCCACCGTTCCCACCAGGAAGATCGAGGAAGCGCTCTTTGGCCACGCGCGCTAGCCGCGCTTCGCTGGTGTCCTGGGCCACGTCGATTGCCGACCTCAATTTCGCGTACCTGCAACTCGCCAGGCGACTGGCGCAGGGCGATTCGGATATGGCCATGCACAGCCTCGGGTGCGGAGCGGAAATGGTTGCGGCTATTGCTCGCCTGACAACAGAACAATTGCTGCGAGTTTCGAAGACCAATCTTTTCCTTTGCCGCATCGACCTCCGGCTTCTTTCACGCTTTCTGGAGTCGGCTGAGTTGCCTGGTGCTGACGTTGAGTCAAAGCAAATTACCGGGAAATATCATAGCTGATCGTATTGGCGGCCAGGATAGAATTTCTTCTGTAGTCGCGAGGCTACTCCCCCAAATTTAGCCCTCTTTTCAGAGGGCATTTTTTTATCCTGATGGGGGAGCTCGACTTGGGAAATTTCCAGTTGAAGCAATACGTCACACGTGGGCGATCCACGATCGCCACGACAATACGACGATCTCACATGCCACGCCGCCGATGACTGAGTTCCAATGACGTCACGAGCCGCTGCAGCAGGTTCTCCGCCTTCACAGGCAGGTCCAGGAACGCGCAGCCATAGTAGACGCTGCCAGCCTCCGCCTCGTCGATCGCGCGGCTTGCCATGATGCGGATATCCACGGACAGCTTCCCATAGGGTCCGAAATCCATGACGGCGCCGCGCACCTTGGCGCCGTCTCCGAAACGCAGTCCTGCGCCGATGCGCCCACGCAGCCGTACACCCGACAGTGAGACGTCGACGATGTCCAGTTGCAGCCGGTTGAGATTGCCATTCTGGATCAGGCACAAGAAGCCGGCATCGGGCGGCACGGGCGCGCGGAAGTGGCGGCGGCGCTGAACGTAGTACAGGCACGCGGGAAAAGGCACCTCGAATGCCAGACGTCCCTTGAACTTGACCTTGCGCGGCGCGCCCGACTGGAACGCCACCGGCGCTCCGCGAATCGACGCAAGAAACAGGTTCTCACGGGAGTCGGCCAGCTCGCTCTCGTCCTCCGCGCTCATGCTTCGGTCCAGCACCAGGCGGTGTTCCTTCAGGTCAGCCTGCAGCACCCGCGTGCTCAGTTCATGACCGAACTGGTTGCGGACGCGGACGGCGGACCCTAGCCAGGCAAGGTCGCTGAGGATCGCGCCGATTTCCGTGGTCCCGTCGAGGCGAAAGCCCTCTTGAAGTTCGTGAGGGAGTGCCTCGCCAATGGCCGCGCCAGGGATGGCGGCAGGCGTGCTGCTTTCAGCAAGATGCATAGTGCGACTTCATGTCCTGGTTTCCGGATTGCCGACAGGCAGAATCCGTACGCTGTCAGGCTCATGAAATCTTATGAAGCGCGATATTAGCGCTCAACGACGTGGTTGATGTCGATTAAGTTTCCTGGCAATTCGCATATCGGACGCGCACTGCGCGGCAGTCGCAATGCAGGGGGCGCGCCTCTTCGCCTCGTACCACATCGCCTGGCCGCAACCGCGTCCGCATGTGTCCTACTGCGCGTGGAATGCGGCAAGGGCCGGCGCACGCTTCGCCATGTGGGCAAGCAATGCGATGTCGCTGTCCGGTCGGACTGACATCCCTGCATGGACGACCCCCGCGGGGTTGTCCGGCTTTGCCTTCCTGCCTTTGGCAGCTCGGGGCGGTGGTGCGCACAGGCCGCAGACGAAGTTCGACTGCAGGTCATAGGTGTGGCGCACGTACTTGCCGCCACAGCACTTGCAGGAACAAAGTTCCATGGTTCTGCATTCCACAAACCGGACCAGCGTCCAGGCACGCGTAAAGCTCAGCACCACTTCCTCGCCGATCATCGCGATCTGTTCCTGATAGAGGCGGTAGGCGGAGATCATCCGGTCGATGCGTACCTGTCCGCTATGCGCCTCGAGGAACCGATAGGTCGACAGGAACAATGACGCGTGGACATTCGGCCGCCAGGTCAGGAACCAGTCCGGCGAAAACGGCAACTGTCCCTTGGGCGGCGAAACTCCGCGCAGTTCCTTGTACAGCCGCGCCAGTCGGTCGCGAGACAGCGATACCTCGGCTTCGAGCACTTGCAGCCGCGCACCAAAGCCAATCAGCTCGATCGCAAGCCGAAAGTCTTCGGCGTCGCGCAACACGCTCTTGCGCGGCGGCGCGGTTTTCATGGCGTTCGTGGTTGTGTTCAATTGATGGCCTCCACTGGCTGTGCCGACAGCAGGATCGCCATCTGCATCTGTTGCAGGTCGTGCTGCGACGGGCCCGCGGCAAGGCTCGACAACAGCACGTGGTCATCGAAACGGAATCGGCACAGCAGGAGGTTTGTGCGCGAGAGCTTGATCAACTGCGCAGGAGTCAGCACTGCGATCAAACGGGCTATCTCCTGACTGATACCCAGCCGGAACATGCCTTCTGCCTCGCTATCCTGGATCAACCGCTGCGCGAGCAGCAGGTATGACAGGTTGAACTCGGATATGGCGTTCATACAATCCTCTGAAATCATTTTGCTGCCTTGCCTTATGGCGGTCACATCAAGTCTGGTTCGGGAACAGGTGCTGCAATCGTCCCGCATGCCCTTCCGGTGTCGCAGCGGCAATAGGGAACCGGCCCCACGATCGGCATGCCTTTCCGTCTCATGGCTGCTTGCGACAGAACCATTCTGGCAAGGAAGGACGCAGTAATAAAATGAGATTGCAGGATGTCGATATATGGGAAACCTCATGCTTCCCGCGGCGCCGCTGCACCGTGACCCGCATCGGAAAAATCTTAAGAGATCGACCAATCGACTCACGCCCATTTTTCGCCAAAGAATTGTGTTGAGTCAAAATCGTTCGGCGAGGCGTGATCGCATGCAACACCGAAGCGCCCGGCACGGTACGTGCTGGAAAATCGACGATGACCTTGGTGCAGATCAAAGTCAGGAGCGCACCGTGCACTGGATGTCTGCACAATGCGAATCTGAAGCCGCCCGCATCCTGCAATCACGATTCCGCGGGCGCCCTGCCACCCTGCCGTCTGGATGCACTTTCCTGTCATGCCTGGCCGCTCCCAATCCGCGCACACACCAAACACAGACGCATGGCTTCAAAGCCGTGCCCTCAATCTCCTGCGCGCTGGTTGCCTGGAGATGCACTATCAGCCAATCCTGGACCTCCGGTCCGGCCGCGTCAGGAAGGTCGAAGCCCTGGCACGACTGCGCGATGGTGATGAGGTGCTGCCGCCCGCGGCCTTCCTGCCGCATTTCGGCCAGGAAGAGCTTTACGAGTTGTACATCCAGGGACTCGACCGCGCCCTCCATGATCGCAACCTCTGGATGGAGCATGGGCTGGAGCTGGACCTGTCCGTCAATCTTCCGCCCAGTGCACTTTGCGACTCGCGTTACTTCGAAGCCACGTACCGGGCCCTGGTTCGCCACGCTTGCCAACCTTCCGCGCTGACGCTGGAGATTCTCGAGGGCAACAGCATCGACTGCGTCGACCACGCCGCCGAGCAGTTCCACAAGTTCACGGCGCTGGGTGTACGCATGGCCGAGGACGACCTTGGCTCAGGACACAGCAGCCTCACACGGCTGCGCGAACTGTCGTTCGATTGGGTCAAGATCGACCGCGGCATTGTCCGACTCACGGGCAACGACAATATCGAGGTGCTTCATTTCGTCCACCAACTGACGCGCCTCAGCCACGCACTGGGCAAGACAGTTATTGTGGAAGGCGTGGAGGACCTTGCGTTGATCGACGCCATCACGATTCTCGGAGCGGACGCGGCGCAGGGTTTCGGCATTGCGCGCCCAATGCCCGCACGGCATTTGCTCGACTGGCACCGTGAGCGCGGCACCAATCGCTCAAGCCAGTACACCGAGGCCGAACTGACGCGCCTGGCAAAGCTTCTATTGGTCGAGGAGCGCCTGCAAGCCTGCCAGGAACCAGTCGCGGCGAGCCGCCGGTGCGATGTGGCAGCGAACATTGAACCTGCAGGCAACGGAGGCTTGCCGCAATGGTGGAACGATATGTCGTGCGGTGCATGCCAACTCACGCGCTTCCGCGCCGAGGTCAATGCGATCTATGTTGGCGACCGCAAGCGTGTCGCCGAAAAGGATGCACTCATTCACGCGGCGGCGCTCCACGGCGTGCGCAGCAACGCCTATCGGCAGGCTCGCAGGGAACTCTCTGCAGCGACATGAATGGCAGCGCCTGCCAGCCAGCATAGCGAAGCGTGTATCAATGTTCGCGCCAGTCGTCACGCAAGAGCCGACGCATTGCGCCCACAACACTAATCAACACGACCAGCAGGGCCACGACAAGAACAAGCGTCATGGCTAGCGCCCTATCCACCAATGCAGGACGAGGAGGAACAGCGCTCCAGGCAAGCAGATCGCCACGGCGCTGACCGCAGCCACGAATTCCGCGTGCATTCGTGCACGGGGGCTCGCCATGGCCAGCAGCTTGGGAACGATCATCACGGCAATCAGCGTGACAAAGGAAAAGATCGAGACAAAGGCAAGCATTGGAGTCAGATAGGCTTGGGCGCGGCCGCAAAGTCCGGCGGCATTGCAACCCAGCGGGTCCGTACGCAGCAGCGTCATGCCCCGGACAATTCCGCGGCCGTGCCGCAGTCGCGCACGGCCTGCGGCGAGGTCAGGTGAAGGGTGCACACCGTGGCACCGCACCGACGACATATCCATTGTTCCAAGGAACGGCCCGACTGAAAAATGAGAACAGGGCCCTATGCCATGCCCTAAATCTCATAGAGACGCGCAACGGCGCATGCCGGCATGCCTAAAGGTGGCGCCGCCGGCACGTGTGGCCTTGCGCCTGCGTTCCGACACCACTCCCAGCAAAATTCCGCGATTGGCGCAACGCCATGCTGATCGGCAATATTCTCGAGCACGATCAAGGCGCGTCCATCTTCGCAAGATACCGGCAACGTATCGTCTTCCCAATAAGGCGGATTGACTCAAGTTAGAGATGGTCTAGCAGCGCTGGGCTTGCCACCGGGCGATAACGATGCCCACCCGACGGCCCGCCCCCTTGAATTCGCAATTCGGACGCTGATTGCGATACATCAAGTTTCGCTATCAGCCATCGTCGTGGATCCGCCGTTGTCGTTGGATACGACTACTCTCTTGCTCTTGAACGAACATGAACGGAATCGATCCCCAATCCACGCCATCCTTAACGCCGACAGGCGGGTCGCCGCACGTCAAAGGGCTCACTGCCTGCGCCAACACGCAAGCCGGCGTTGTCGACATACCGGAAGAAATCAGTGCACTGGGCAACGCATCACTGCATCACGGGGCTTGCCTGTTGGTCATGCGCGAACTGCTGCTTGCGTTGTGCACGCATGCACAGGGAGTACTAAAGCCTGATATCGCCCAGGCGCTCCGGGCCGGGACCGACGCGATCCTTGCCCGCGCCGATGACAAGCCCCTTCCCGCCAGCTTCTATCACGCGCTGCTCGCAGAAATGAATGGGTATCTGAACCGGTTGCGATAGCGTTCGACTTCACAGGCCCTGACGGCAATCGTGCGGCCACTGACGGACCGGCAAGGTGCAGGAGGTATCTGCCGCGGTCGCTAACGGGGGGCCGTGAATTTGGAATAGGCCGGCGGATATGCCGGCCTTTCTTGTTGGCTCGCGCTGAAGGGGCGAACTAACCCACCGGGCGCGATACTTGCCCCATCAAGCTGGACTAAGAAGTCGCGCGAAATAAAGGCCGGGTTGCCATGCGCGAGGGCGGGCCACAAAAGCAAAAACCCCTCGCAGCACATGCTGTCGAGGGGTTTTGCATTGTAAGAGCCTGGCGATGACCTACTTTCACACGGGTAATCCGCACTATCATCGGCGCGGAGTCGT
>NZ_CAJPUY010000019.1 GCF_905397275.1 Cupriavidus yeoncheonensis
GCCACAGCGGGCTGAAATACGTCACGCCGAACCAGCGGCACCGCGGGGAAGCGATACCCCTGCTGGCGCGACGAATGGTGGTGTATCAGGCTGCGCGCGCCCGGCACCCGCAGCGCTGGTCGCGGGGAATCCGGAATTGGAAGCTGGATCCAGTGGTCTACCTGAACCCCGAGCGGGCTGAGCTGGAGCCTAAGGAGTACCGGAAAGCAGCATAGCGGCGAACGCGACAACTACCTTGACACACGCCGCGGCGAGGAAAGAGCTCGACGACCTGGCGACCCCCTCGGCGCCGGGCGAGCCGATACATCCGCAATACCTTGCACGCATGGTTGACCAGGCTGCCGCCGACGATGCAATCTTTACTGCAGACGTCGGCACACCAACACTTTGGGCGGTCCGCTACCTGACAATGAACGGGAAGCGCCAATTGCACGGTTCCTTCAACCACGGTTCCATGGCCAATGCGATGCCCCAGGCGTTGGGTGCGCAAGCGGCCTATCCCGGCAGACAGGTCGTCTCGCTGTCCGGTGATGGTGGCCTGTCGATGTTGCTGGGCGACTTGCTGAGCGCACGACAGCTCGCCTTGCCAATCAAGATAGTAGTCTTCAACAACAGCCTGCTAGGCTTCGTCTCAATGGAGCTAAAGGCCGCGGGCCTTCTCGATACCAACGTCGACCTGAGCCAGACCGACTTTGCGGCGATTGCCCGCGCAGCAGGAATCGCAGGTATTCGCGTCGAATCATCGGAGGATCTGCCTCAAGCGCTCAAGGACACGTTTGCGAATGACGGTCCTGCGCTCGTCGACGTTGTCACGGCAAAGCGCGAACTGGCAATGCCGCCCAAGATCGAGCTTGCGCATGCGAAGGGGTTCAGCCTTTACATGCTGCGGGCCATACTAAGTGGCCGCGGCGATGAGATTGTGGATCTGGTCAAGACCAATCTTCGATAGGCGCCGTCTTCGTTGTCGTGCCGAGCGAGGCTTGCCCTGTTCAATGAGGAGAGATTGCAATGAGGGGCAGCGCTTCCATGAAGAACTCCGTCTTACGAAGGGAGACCAGTTTGCCCTTATGACATGGCGGATGTGGCGGCTATGAGGGTCGGCCATATAGGCTGACCCCATCTTGCCGCCAGTATTGTAGCCGTCCCCTCTGAGCAGTCGCGGCGGTACGGCCGTGTGAACTTCCTTATAGAGATGTCCGTGGGGCTGTGGCGGCGGCCACCCCGGCGCGGCTTAGTGATCCGCGCTGCGTGCCAGCGACTCGCGACGAACAGCGGACGGTGGTTTCCCGAACCAGCGCTGACAGGCGCGGGTCAGCACGGACTGGTCCGCGAAGTCGAGCAACTGCGCCACCTGCGAAAGTCCAATTTCCGCTTGCGTGAGTAGTTGCCCGGCGAGTTCACGTCGCACAGTATCCTTCAGCATCTCGAAGGTCTGCCCGTTCTCCTGGAGCCGCCGTTGCAGGGTACGCGGATGCAAGTGCAGCAAGTGTGCGACGACCATGAGGCTGACCGGCCCCAGTCTCATCTGGGTGCGCAAGATCTGGAGTACCTGGTCGATCAGCGAAGCCCTTGCGCGCGGCTCCGCCGCGACGAGGTAGCGCTCCACGAAGGTCTGGAGCTGATCATTCTGTCGGGGGAGCTGTCTGCGCCACGCGACCGACTCCACCACGATGCCGTCGAACGTTGACTGGAAGCAGGGGACCAGTCCCAAGTGTTGCCGGTACTGGCGCTTGCTGCCCACGGGCGCATGGCGGAAGTGAATCCCCGATGGGCTTACCTTGCCCTCCGACAGTATGCGAACGACCTTGCAGATGTGACTCACCGAGTGTTCGGTTGCCTGAGGCAGCAACGGCGGATCAGGCAGCAAGAGGCGCAATTCGACCTCCTCGTGTGACGAGTCACGGGCCTTGCGTACCTCAATTGCAATACCTGGCGCATGGTAGTGCATGTGCCGGGCCGCCATCAGCAGGCCATCCCGAACGCTGCGGGCCGACTGGATGGCCAGCCACAGCACTCCCAGAAAGCTGGGGTCTTTCGCATCGGCAAGGCGCAGTCCGAAGTCGGATACGCCCAGCTCCACACCGCCGATCTCGATGGCCCGTAGCACGTTTCGATAGGGCAGGTACCGATCCGGGTCGTTGAGCGAGCTGACGTCCAGGCCTGCTTTGGCGAGCAGCATGTGTGGATCTCCGCCGAGTGACTCCACCAGGGAGATGTAACGCTCCAATGCTGCGGCACGAACGAGGTTGTGATGAACCGTCATCCGCGCAGTGTCGCATGAGATCAAATGTTTGTCGCTCAGAATCAAGCCTGTAGTCGGGAATGCCCCTATCGTTGCCCTGAATGCAGGAGACAAGAAGGATGAACGCCAAAGCCCCCACTCGCCTCAAAAATGCCCGTCTGATGAGGAGTTCAAATGAACGCCGGCCCTCCGTGCACAAGCCCCTCATCGCCCTGTCGCGGCGTTCTCCGGGCCGAGTCGGGCGACAGGAAGTGATTTGCCTGGCACCTTCTGGCCGGGTGCGCAAATCGCCCGGCCGGCAGTGCTGCGCAAGCTGAACCGAATCGATCCCGCTATAGGACGAGGGAAATCACTGGATGGTCGAGCACCACGGCAGATTCCGGGTGCTCTTCTTCCACCACCTCGGCATGGACCGCGACTTGCACGACCGGTTAAGGCCCATCCTAACTACGAGAGCACTGCGGAGTTCTGCGCCCTGTACGACAACCCCGCGTTCGACCCGCACGGCGAACTGCTGCCGATCAGCGAGTACGAGTCAATGGTGTGCCGCATGTTCGCCCGGCAGCGCAACGGTGTCTGCAAGGCAGCAATGGACAGCAACCAGGCCTCTCGATAACGCAGGCCCCGGCTACATAACGATAACCAGGAGACACACATGCAAGATAACGCGCTGTCCACGATCGCACTCCCGCTGGCCTTGGCCATCATCATGCTGGGCTTGGGCCTGCACCTGCGCCTTGAAGACTTCAAGCGCATCCTTTACCAGCCCAAGGCCATCGCCATAGGGCTGCTGGCGCAGGCGCTGCTGCTGCCCGCACTGTGCTTCTTCATCTGCAAGGCCTTCGGCCTTTCGGCCGAGCTGTCGGTGGGCCTGATGCTGCTGGCCGCATCGCCAGGCGGCACCACGGCCAACCTGTTCTCGCACCTGTTTAAAGGTGACGTTGCGCTGAACATCTCGCTAACCGCCATCAACGGCGTGCTAGCCATCGTGACGATCCCGACCATCGTCAACTTTGCCCTCGGCCAATTCATGGGCGGGCAGACCTACATCCCATTGCAGTTCCAGAAGACGATGGAAGTTATCGTGCTGGTGCTCGCGCCGGTGGCCATCGGCATGTTCATCCATGCGAAGCTGCCAAGCTTCTCGAAAATGATGGACAAGCCGGTCAAGATTGCGTCGTCGCTGATCCTGGTGTTGCTGATCGTGTCGATCGTGGTGAAGGAATGGGTCGTGATCTCCACCAACTTCCAGATCGTAGGTGCGGCGTGCCTGGTCTTCAACCTGGCGAGCCTGCTGGTCGGCTACCTTATCGGCAAGACCGCCCGCCTGACCGAAGGGCAGAACCGCGCCATCGCGTTCGAGATTGGCGTCCATAACGGCGCGCTGGCAATCTACCTGGCGCTGGTCGTCCTCAAGAACGGCACGATGTCGCTGCCGGCTGCGGTATACAGCCTGTTGATGTATTTCACCGCGGCAGCGTTCGGCTGGTGGCTGGTGCGCAAGGATGCCGGCCGCGCAGTGGTTGCGAAAGGCGCCTCTCCGGCAAGTCAAGGGTGAGTCGTTCCGCTATCGACAAATGTCCAAATTCTGACGTGACGTAACAACGGGATCGTGGGCGTTATGGGCATGCTTTGGCAACAGATCAAGGCATCAACCTAGCCATCACCCAAACAGGAGACTGAAAGCAACATGAAGCAAAAACCGTGGCTCGCCAGCTATGGCGCAATTCCACACGAGATCAATCCCGACGCCTGCCCATCGCTGGTGGCGCTGTTCGACGAGGGTATGCGCGAGCATGCCGCGCGCCCCGCATTTACTTGCCTCGGGCAAACGCTGACCTATCGCGATGTCGATCAGCAGTCGCGGGCACTGGCGGCCTACCTCCAGTCCGACTTGGGGGTGGGCAAGGGCGACCGCGTCGCCGTGATGCTGCCGAACCTGATGGCGTTCCCGATCGCCTTGATTGCGATTGCGCGGATCGGTGCGATCCAGGTCAACGTCAATCCGCTCTATACGGCGCGCGAACTGGAGCACCAGCTCAGTGATGCCGGCGCGCAGACCATCATCGTGTTCGGCGGCGGTGCTGCCACAGTGGCGGAAGTGATGCCACGCACGGCGATCCGGCAAGTCATTCTCGTCGGCGCAGCCGGGCAGCCCGGCATCGAAGGCGCAGTCGAATTCGAAGCGGCGCTGGCGCAGGGTGCGAACCTGCCGCTGGAGCCTGTGGCAGTGACAGGCGACGACCTGATTTTCCTGCAGTACACCGGCGGAACCACCGGCCTGTCCAAGGGCGCGGCACTCTCGCACCGCAATCTGATCGCGAACGTCATGCAGTTCAAGGCGATCTCGCCGGACAATCTTGTTCCGGGTGGCGAAGTCGTGGTGACGGCAATTCCGCTGTACCACATCTTCGCTCTGACAGTGAACTTCATCTCTTTCTTTTCGATCGGCGCCCACAACTGGCTTGTTCCTAATCCGCGCGACATGGGTGCTTTCATTGACGTCCTCAAGGCCGCGCGCTGCACGGTCTTTACCGGCGTCAACACGCTATTTGCCAGCCTGACCCTGCATCCGCGCATCGGCGAGGTCGATTTTTCCATGCTGCGCCTGGCCGCCGGTGGCGGTTCGGCCATCGTGCCGGCCACGTCCGAGCGCTGGATGGCGCTGACCGGTGTCTTCATCCGTGAGGGATACGGCTTATCGGAAACCAGCCCGGTCGTCAGTTTCAACCCGCCAACCATCAATGCATTCAATGGCACAACAGGTTTGCCGGTGCCTTCGACGGATGTGCGCCTGCTGCGCGACGATGGTACCGATGCCGCGGACGGCGAGGCGGGTGAGGTGTGCGTGAAAGGCCCGCAGGTGATGCGTGGCTACTGGAATAAGCCGGAGGCGAATGCCGCTGCCTTTACCAGCGATGGCTATTTCCGCACGGGTGATGTAGGCGTGATCGATGCGGCGGGCTACCTGAAGATCGTTGATCGCAAGAAGGACATGATTATCGTGTCGGGGTTCAACGTCTTTCCAAATGAAATCGAGGCAATCGTGAGCGGGTGCGACGGCGTGGCGGAGTGCGCCTGCGTCGGGGTCGTGGACGGCAAGACCGGTGAGGCCGTCAAGATCTACGTGGTGAAGACCGCGAATGCAGCGCTGGACGCCGATACGCTCGCGGCGTACTGTCGCGAGCGGCTGACCGCATACAAGGTGCCGAAGCTGATCGAGTTCGTCGACAGCCTGCCTAAGTCCGCCGTCGGCAAGGTGTTGCGCCGCGAACTTCGAAACTGACGTCGAGCCGGGGAAGTAGATAGACGGCCCTCTACAGTTCACGAATATATTTATCCGGGCGCTGACTGCGGAATAGGGATATTCAGACGGCACCCTCGATCGCGTCTCCCTGCCCGCTGGCGTGACCAAGGTCAGCCAGTGGTGCGTTCAGTTTGGAGGGTTGCCATACGTGGCTTGCAGGATTCAGAACCGATATCCCACGCCCGTCAGGGTTTGCCTCTAGCAGGCTGCTGAAATACTCGCGGCACACACGGCATGCCTTCCGCCTGTGCAGGTGAGCACTGCTTGATTGCACAATCCGGAACCACGCATGGTGAACAGGCTCTCGGTAAAGGTGTCTGCGCTGCGCATGCGATGTCGGAGAATGAGTCGTGTCGAGTTCTCAGATCAACGTTTCGACCTGTCGATGCACGGACTCGGGGTCGAGGTACTTCAGCAGCCTGCTAGGTCAGCATCGCTCGACGGTGAATTAGCGGAATCGCACAGCGGTGACTCTCTGTAAGGCGACGTCGGGGCGCCGCGTAGTTGCAAGCGAACTTGCAGATCTTTTGGCTTCCAAGGGCGAGCAAACAGAGTTTGAGCTGGAAGCCAAGTGGCGAAGCAGTGTCGCAACAGCTTAGACATGGGTGAAACCGGCCAACTCTTATCCATTCCGATCGTTCAAGGAGATGGCCGTCACAGTGACGTCATTTGGATGCCGACATAATCGCTCATCAAGAACTCTGCATTTTCGAATGATATGAACGTAACGATTCGTACATTTACCATCCCAGGAAGGCGCAGCCGAGAGCCTCTGCATCAAGCGGCGGTGTACGCCACGATAGGACGGGAAACAGCTCCCCTAATGAGAAGTGATTGGAGTCAGGGAGAGTCTGAGGTATTTAAAGCAGCGCTGACTTGGGCTTTACGGAGTTCTTATACCGTGTCGAATCTCAGGTCGGGAGAATTCTATGAAATCGCTGCCGACGGCTAAGTGGAACGGTAATCATGGCATCGCCGACCAGTGCGATGGGATTCAAATCTACCGCTTCAGTGCTGCTTCCACAGGAAAGGGATCTCTTGTGCATCCAGGCGAGAGGAGGGAGTTTGAATGGTAGCTGTCGAGGATTGCTCGCTCCGGGAAAATTCTCGCTCTCAGGAATTGATGTCGACCCAGATGCGACCCCAAGAGCTCGCGTAACTCAACGCGTGCTCTTTATCAAGAAAATGGTCAAGAGTTGAAAAGGTGTGGGGCGGGCCGTCAAGCTTCTCAATGACAAGCTCGGCGGCATGGAGACCGCCTCGCACAGGGACTGCCCTGGCTTTGATCAGTTATCCCCTATGCGAGGTTAGAGCGAGTACCTTCATGTATTGGTTCACTCATCTGTGACCGTTCGTCCGGGGGGGCACCGGGGTAGGCATCCTTAGCATGAAGTATCTCAGCAATAGGTTACGGTTCGGTGACGCTCTGGACAGCTTTCGGTAGCCGATTTGGCAGCTAAAGCGCTCGGCTGGCTTGCCGGTCTTACGTCGCTTTGCCGAACAGTAGCACTGTCCTGGTTCCTGGGCGCCTGGACAACTACAAGGACACCATCTCGGTCCCCCCCTTCAAGTAAGTCTCCGCAGACCTGCCGGACTCCGTTGGCGGCTTCATCGATGGTCGCAGAAGGTGATGTTGTTGTCCTCGATAACGATGGTCGCTCCGACTGCCCGGTATGGGGCGACATCATGATCCAGTACGCAGGTCTGCGTCTCATCCGTGCGACTGATATCGATTGTGGTAGAGAAGCTGGCACATACGGCGTCCATAGCGCGTCAAGGGGAACTTCCCTTGGGGCCTGACGAACACTCCGTTTGACGGGCGCCGGCCTCGTCTATGCGCAACTCGCAACGTTCCACCCGAATGGCTCCAGCGAGCGGTGAATGCTGGCCATCCCGCATCCATTTCAACCATCCTGATGGCGCTTCAGCGTCGCTGCTACAGGTGGCAGGAGGCTCAGGGCGGCCTAAATATATTGTCCCGGATGCGAGCGAGGATGCCGTTGGCCCCAAGCACTGGGGGCTCGTTCAAGGTTTCGCTGTTGAGCCTTATCTAGGCTGACTTTCGAAGTGATGACTTGGCTCCACATATTGAGGCCCCTCGCAACTAACATGGTCTGTTTTAGTTAAGTTGCCAGCACCCGTTGCTTCCCCCGCATACGTACTTTCACCTAATGCTGCAATGCGACAAATCCTTTGCTACAATCAGGGAAAACCCCATGAGGGTAATCCCTGAAAGGAAGGACGTCATGAACACCCAATCCGATATCAAGCTGACCGACCAACTCGAACGCGACCTGATCGAGCGCGAACTGGGCTACCGTGGCCTGGGCATTACGAACGACGTGAAGCGTGCCATTGCCTTTGTGCAAACCGTGCTGACCCGTCTGCAGTCGCAAGCCCGCAAGGCAAAGGTAAGCTACGCCAACGGTTGAGCGAAACGCTCCCTGGATGTACCGGTCTCCTGAGCGAGGCCAATTGAAGCCGGCAAATGCGGCCCGGAAGGGCAAGCAGCGCTGGCTTTTCCATTGATGGACTGGGTTGGCGTCTAGCGCCTGGCTGCTTGTGAGACGTACTCGCAAGTCTTGCCAGACCTTTTCGTTTTGAACCGGCATGGCGCAAGGCTATCTTTAAGCCTTTCCCGCCGTTCCCCCGGACACCATGCCCCCGCTCGTCCCGTGCTGCCTGCTGATCACCTACGTGGTCTGGGGCACGACCTATCTTGCGATCCGCTTTACGCTGGAGAGCTTTCCGCCACTGCTGATGACTGCCTCGCGCTTCCTGTGCGCGGGCCTGCTCCTGACCGCGTGGCTGGCATGGCGGCGTACGCCCATGCCTACATGGCGCCAACTGCGTAACTGTGTGGTGCCGGCGGTATTCCTGCTGGTGGGAGGCATGGGCCTGACCGCCGTTGCCGAACAGACGATTTCTTCGGGCGCCACCACGGTCATGATCGGATCGATGCCGATCTTCGGCCTGTTCTGGAGCGCCTGCTTCGGCACGCGGCCGCGCTGGTATGAGGGGCTGGCGATTGCCATCGGCAGCGTCGGCATCCTGGTGCTGACCGCGGGGGCCGAGTTTCGCGTGAGTACCACGGGGGTGGTCGCGCTGCTGCTCGCGGTGGCGAGCTGGTCGTTCGGCTCCCAGCTTGCGCGCCGGCTGGAACTGCCGGACGGCGCCGCCGCATTCGCCGCGGAGATGCTGATCGGCGGGGTAAGCCTGATGGCCTTGTCGGCGGTGTGGCAGGAGCCCTGGCCGGCTACGGTCAGCGCGCAGGCGTGGTGGGCCTGGGGTTATCTGGTGGTGATGGGTTCCCTGGTGGCGTTTTCCGCCTATATGTACCTGGTCGGGAACGTGAGTCAGACGCTGGCGACCAGTTATGTCTACGTCAACCCGCCGGTGGCGCTGGCCGTCGGCGCATGGCTGGGCGGAGAGCGGATCGCCCCGCAGACACTCGGTGCGATCGCCCTGATCCTTGCTGCGCTGGCTGTGCTGAGTATCGGCAGCCTGCGCGCCGCACGCGCCGAAGCTGTGGCCTGAGCCGCGCCGACCCGGTCAGAGGGACGATTGCTCTTCGATCCAGAGCGACAGGCGTACCTTGTAGGCCTGCTGGATATGGCGGCGCGTGATCTGCTCGGCCAGCGCAGGGTCGCGCTTTTCCAGAGCTTCGACTAGCGACAGGTGTTCTTCATACGAACTACGGGCACGCCCCGGCACCGCGAGCGTGGTGCGGCCGAGCAGCGCCATCGACTCGTGCAGCGAGCGCAGCGTCTTGAGCAGGTAGCGGTTGTGGGCGCAGCGATGCAGGGTCTCGTGGAACAGCCGGTTGTTGGCGGCCAGCCGGTCGGGGTCGTCGGCCATGGCAAGGTCGCGCTCGACGATATCGCGCAGCAGCGAGATCTCGACGTCCGTGGCGTGGCGCGCGGCCAGCGCGGCCGCGGTGCCTTCCAGTACTTCGCGCATGACGTATAGCTCGCTGACCATGCTGGCGTCGAGCTGCGTGACCATCATGCCGCGGTTGGGCTCATTGACGACCAGGCCTTCGGATTCCAGCCGCGACAGCGCTTCGCGTACCGGCGTTCGCGACAGCCCCAGCGATTCGGCCAGTTCCACCTCGCGCAGGCGCGTACCCGGGGAAAGCTGTCCGGCCTGTATGGCCGCACGCAATTGCTGGTAGGCGCGCTCGGAACGCGGCAGCGATGAAGCCTGGCCGGCATCGGCGCCGCCGGAGAATTCGGTGGAGATCATGTGAAGCTGGCTGGTTGACCCATGTAAGCGGTCATCATACCCGCTCGCAGGCAGCCGACATCACTGCGACGCAATAGTGTGCAACGGCGGCGGGCCCTTGCCCGCCACCATCTTCGCTCCCGGCAGTGCAAAGCGTGTCAGGCGCCGTAGCCCGTCGGCGATTGGAACGGGTGGTACTGGTAGAGCCAGGTTTCCGACAGCGGCTTGCCGCCGAGCCGCAGGAACAGCCGCAGGTCGACCGGTTCCTTGCCGTCGGCGCTCAGGTCGAATTGCGCGCGCCAGTGGCCCGGCACGCCGTTGGGCACGGCTTCGGTGAAGACATAGGAGAACTTGCCGCGCGATGCGCTGAGCACGGCCTCCGGCTTGACGCCGAACGGCAGCTTCTCGAGCGGGGTGCCCCTGAACTCCACCATGAACTTGCGCACGCCCTGCGGGCGCGGCTGCCCCGGCTGGCCGCCGTTGCCCATGCGCGTGGCCACGCAGCGTGCCAGTGGACTGGGGAACGGCTCGTCGGCGAGCCAGTGCAGGCGGTAGCGCAGGCGGTACGTATTGCCCGCGCGAGCCGGTGCCTTGGGCACCCACATGGCGACGATGTTGTCGTGGATCTCGTCGTCGGTGCGGAGTTCGACGAGCTGGACCGCGCCCGCCCCCCAACCGTCGCGCGGCTCGACCCACAGGCTGGGCCGGCGCTCGTAGTTGACGCCGTCCTGGTAGTGGTCGAACAGGCGGTCGCGCTGCAGCAGCCCGAAGCCACGCGGGTTGTCGTCGGCAAAGGCTGAGGCCATGGTCTGCGGCGGGTTGTTGAGCGGGCGCCAGATGTGCTCGCCGGCGCCATTCCAGATGGCCAGGCCGTCCGAATCATGGACTTCCGGGCGCCAATCCACCGCGGTGCCCTTCATGCTCTCGGAGAACCAGTACATCGAGGTGAGCGGCGCCAGCCCCAGCCGCGCCACATCCTTGCGCAGGAACAGCGCGCACTCCACGTCCATTACCACGGCCTTGCCGCGCTGCATGACGAACTTGTAGGCGCCGGTGATGCTGGGGCCATCCAGCAGCGCATAGACGGTGACCGTGTCGCCCTTGCCCTCGGGCGTCTCGAAGTAGAAGTGGGTGAAGTTCGGGAACTCCTCCGCCTTGCCCGCCTCGGCCACGTCGATGGCGATGCCGCGTGCGGACAGGCCATACTGGTACAGCTCGCCGATCGCGCGGAAATACGACGCGCCGAGGAAGGCAACCCAGTCGTTCTTCTTCCAATCCTTCGCTTTCTGGTCGCCGAGGCGGCTTTCCTGGAAGCGGAACCCCGCGAAGCCGCTGCCTCGCGGCAGCTTGTGCGCGGGGCTGTCGGCAGGCATGTCGAAGTAGCCTTCTTCGTAGACGATCTCGCGCGCGTTGCCCTTGCCGTCACGGCTCCGGTCGATGACATGCATGCGTACAGGCGTGCGGAAGTAGGTGCCGAGGTGGAAGAACGTCACCGGGAACTGGCCCGGACCGTCGGCGAACAATGCGTTTTCAGGACGGAAGCGGATCTTGCCGTGGGCGTCGTAGTCGATACGGTCGAGCACCTCGGGCGGAGGCGCCGCCGGTGCTGCATAGGGTTTGCCGGCCAGCGTGCGGGCCTGGTCGATGAGCGCATCGAAGCTGAACGGGCGTGCGTCGCCCAGCTTGATCCCGCTGGCGGCCAACGCCGACGGAGTGATCCCTAGTGCGGCCAGGGCAGCGGAGGCAGTGGCGGAAACCAGCAGGGTGCGGCGGTTCATCATGTGGCGTCAGCGTCCTTTTTCTCGTCTTGGGTCAGTGCAGAACTGTAAGAGACGCCATGGCCCGGCGAAAGTTCGGACACCGACTGTTACAGCAGGCGGCGAGCCAGTCACTCCGCGGCACGTGCGCGGCGCTGCGCTCGCCGCTTCCTGGAGACCATGTTCAGCCCCTCCACCGCGGCCGAGAACACCATCGCGGTATAGATATAGCCCTTGGGCACATGGGTGCCGAGGCCTTCGGCGATCAGCGTCATGCCGATCATCATCAGGAACGCCAGCGCCAGCATCACGATGGTGGGGTTGCGGTTGATGAAGTTGGCCAGCGGGGTGGCGGCGAAGAGCATCGCCATGACCGCGGCGATCACCGCGACGAACATGATCTGGACGTGTTCGGTCATGCCGACGGCCGTGATGATGCTGTCGACCGAGAAGACAAGGTCCAGCACCAGGATCTGGCCGATGGCGCTGGCGAAGCTCTGGGACGCGCTGGCCTTCCCGGTGTCCTCGTCCTCGGGCTCGCCCGAGACGTGATGGTGGATTTCGCGCGTGGCCTTCCAGACCAGGAATGCGCCGCCGGCGATCAGGATCAGGCCGCGCCAGGAAATGCCGCGCCCGAGCACGGTGAAGAGCGGTTCGGTCAGCGTGACGATCACGGCAATCGTGGCCAGCAGCGCCAGCCGCAGGATCAGGGCCAGGCCAATGCCGACGCGCCGCGCCTTTTCGCGCGTGGCTTCCGGCAGCTTGTTGGTGAGGATGGAGATGAAGATCAGGTTGTCGATGCCAAGCACGATTTCCATGGCAACGAGCGTGGCCAGCGCAGCCCAGGCGGCGGGATCCTGCAGCAATGCGAGAGACGATTCCATATCAGCTCCGGTCGAGAGTAGCTGGGCCGTTGCCGCTGGCCCGCAAGCGCAGTGTTGCCGACATGTTAGCAAGCGCTTTTGACGGCGGACATCACGGATACGCAGAATAAGGTTGTCCTTATCTCTTGTGGAATATAGTATGTGATATATCAATGAATACTATCGAGCCATCAAGGAGACAGGCAATGAAAGTGTGTATCTATGGGGCAGGGGCCATCGGCGGCTATGTCGGCGCTCAGCTGGCGCGCGCAGGGGCGGAAGTCAGCTTCGTGGCGCGCGGCCCGCACCTGGCTGCCATGCAGTCCAACGGCGTGCGGCTGCTGATTGACGGCGAGGAGCGCGTGGCCAAGGTCAACTGTACCAGCGACCCGCGCGAACTCGGGCCACAGGACTATGTGTTCGTCACCCTCAAGGCGCATTCGGTGCCCGGCGTGGTGGATCTGATGCAGCCTCTGCTGGGCCCGCAGACCGCGGTCGTCACGGGCGTCAACGGCATTCCGTACTGGTACTTCTACAAGCACGGCGGCAAGCTGGCCGGCTCGACGCTGGAAAGCGTGGACCCTGGCGGCCGGCAGTGGCGCGGCTTCGGGCCGGAGCGCGCGATCGGCTGCGTGGTCTATCCGGCCGCCGAAATCATCGAGCCCGGCGTGATCAAGCATGTGTACGGCAAGAAGTTTCCGCTGGGCGAGCCAGACGGCAGCCATTCCGATCGCGTGACACGACTCAGCGAAATGATGATGGCCGCCGACCTGGAGGCGCCGGTGCGCGACAACATCCGCGACGAGATCTGGCTCAAGCTGTGGGGCAACCTGTGCTTCAACCCGATCAGCGCGCTGACCCATGCGACGCTCGACGTGATCACTGCCAATCCCGCCACGCGTGCGCTGTCGCGCCAGATGATGCTGGAAGCCCAGAGCATTGCCGAGTCCTTCGGCGTGAAGTTCCGCGTCGACGTGGAACGGCGTATCAACGGCGCGGGTGCGGTGGGGGCCCACAAGACGTCGATGCTGCAGGACCTGGAAGCGGGCCGGGCGATGGAGATCGACCCGCTGCTCACCGTCGTCCAGGAGATGGGCCAGTTGGTTGGCCACCCCACGCCGATGTGCGACGCCGTGCTGGGTTTGATCAAGCAACGCGACGAGATGGCGCGGCTGGCGGCCTGACCGGACCGCATCTGCAAACCGCCCGGTCCATGACCCCGCATGGCCTGGGCGGCGCATTCCGCCGCGAAATCGGCGGCAAAAGTCACGTTTTCTTGGCTTCGCCATCCGGAAGGATAGCCATTGTGATATACCATATACGACAGACCGGGCACCGCGCGGACGCCGCCATTGAACCCCCTATCGGGGTTTGATGCAAATCGGGAATGACTCCAGGCGATTTTGCTAAGCTGTGCAGGAATGCGGCGGGCAGCCATTGTGGCCGCCGCGCCACCGGTCTCACACGAGCTTATTCATGTCTGCGCAAAGCCAACCCATTGTCCAGCCCGCTGCACTGGCCCTGTCCGTGCAACCGATCAACGCCGGCGCCAGCCTGCGCGACCAGGCCTACGCCATGTTGCGCCAGGCCATCGCCGATGCGGATATCTATCAGTCGCGTGATGAAATCCGGCTGGACGAGCGCGTACTGAGCGAGGCCATGGGCGTGAGCCGCACGCCGATCCGCGAAGCCATGACGCTGCTCGAGCAGGAGGGCTTCCTGCGCACCGTGCCCCGGCGCGGCATCTACATCATGCGCAAGACCAAGCGCGAGATCGTCGAGATGATCCAGATGTGGGCGGCGCTGGAGAGCATGGCGGCGCGTCTTGCCACGCTGAATGCCAGCGATGCCGAGATCGCCCAGTTGCGGCGCATGTTCGACAGCTTCCGCGATTCGACGCCGGCCGAGCATATCGAGGAATACTCGGACGCCAATATCGTGTTCCACCAGGCGATCGTGCAGTTGTCGAAGTCGCAGATCATCATGGACACGATCCGCAATATCTTTATCCACGTGCGGGCGATCCGGAAGATGACCATCTCGCAGAGCGACCGGGCATCACGCTCGATCGTCGATCACCTGCGCATCATCGAGGCACTGGAAAAGCGCGATACCGAACTGGCCGAGCGGCTGGTGCGGCAGCACTCGCTGGACCTGGCCGACTACGTCGAGAAGCACTGCGATTTTCTTGACTGAGCTGCCGTGAGAAGGCAGTAGCGACTGATTCGGAACGGCGGACTTGGTCCGCCGTTCTTGCTTTCGACTTCCGTTTGAGTATCTTGTGATTTGGTATGTGATATATCAATGAATTCGGTGCGAGATCACTCACAAATTGCCTTTTTCTCCACCTTGATATCGCCTTGCTGCCGCTAGCTCAAGCCTGACAAGGCTTGGCGGCGGGGCACGGGCGAAGTTTAACGGTGTTGGTTTTGTTGCACCGCAACGACGAAAGTTCATCTCTGCACAGGAAAATTGCTTGCCGTCTTCTGATATATCACATACCGTATGTCATCAAGATCGGTCGAGATGACCGGCACAGGGTTCAACAAAGCAGAGGAGACATCGCCATGGAAAAAAAAGCACTGGATGGCATCCGTGTGCTGGACATGACGCACGTCCAGGCCGGCCCGTCGGCTACGCAGCTGATGGCGTGGATGGGCGCCGACGTGATCAAGGTGGAAATGCCAGGCCGGGGTGACATTACCCGCAGCCAGCTGCGCGACGTGCCCAACGCCGACAGCCTGTACTTCACCATGCTCAACAGCAACAAGCGCAGCCTGACCCTGAATATGAAGACGCCTGAAGGCAAGGCGCTGCTGGAAGACCTGGTCCAGCGCAGCGATGTGCTGATCGAGAACTTCGGACCCGGCGTGCTGGCGCGTGCGGGCTTCGACTGGGATCACCTGCAGGACCTGAACCCGCGCCTGGTCTATGCATCGATCAAGGGATTCGGCCCGGGCCCGTACCAGGACTGCAAGGCGTACGAGAACGTGGCGCAATGCATGGGCGGCTCTGCCTCCACCACCGGAGACGCTGCCGGCGTGCCGACCGTCACCGGCGCGCAGATCGGCGACTCGGGTACTGGCGTGCATTGCGTGGTCGGCATCCTGGCCGCGCTGCTGCAGCGCGAGCATTCGGGGCGCGGCCAGCGCGTGGAAGTCGCCATGCAGGATGCGGTTCTGAACCTCTGCCGCGTGAAGCTGCGCGACCAGCAACGGCTCGATGCCGGCCCGCTGCGCGAGTACCCCAACGAACAGTTCGACGATCACGTGCCTCGCGCCGGCAATGCATCGGGCGGTGGCCAGCCGGGTGCCGCGCTGCGCTGCTCGCCGGGTGGCCCCAACGACTACGTCTACGTCATCATCCAGCCGCAGGGCTGGGAGCCGCTGATGCGCCTGTGCGGCCGCGAGGACCTGATCACCGATCCGGAGTTCGCCACGCCGGAAGTCCGCCTGAAGAAGCTGGGGCAGTGCTTCGGCATCATCGAGGAGTGGACTCAGGGCCGGACCAAGTTCGAAGTGATGAACGCGCTCAACGAAGTCGATGTGCCGTGTGGTCCGATCCTGTCGATGAAGGACCTGATCGAGGACCAGTCGATGTACGAGCGCGGCTACCTCGTCGAGCTGGAGCACCCGACGCGCGGCAAATACGTGCAACTGGGCTCGCCCATCGCGCTGTCCGATTCCCCGGTGAAGGTGGAGCGTGCCCCGCTGCTGGGCGAGCACACCGACGAAATCCTGGAGTGGCTGGGCCGCACGCCGGCGCAGATCGCTGCGATGAAGCTGGCCGGCGCCGTCTGAGCGCCGGCAGTCCCTCCCTCTGTCTCTCACACTGAGCGGGCGCGCCTGGCGCGTGCCCGCCGGAGGAGTTCGTGCTGTGCAATCCTGGATTCGTTTCCGCCGCGCCGACGGCAGTATCGGTCATGGCCGCACCGACGGCGTCGGTAGCGACCGCGTCATTGAATACGATGGCCCCGGCTATGTCGACCCTCGACCCACCGGCGCCGCCTACAAGCTGGACGAACTGCACCTGCTCGCTCCGTGCGAGCCGGGCAAGGTCGTGGCGCTGTGGAACAACTTCCACGCGCTGGCGCGCAAGCTGGAAAAGCCCGTGCCGACCCATCCGCTGTTCCTGATCAAGCCGGCCACTTCGCTGGCGGGCCCCGGCGATGCCGTGGAGCGCCCGCGCAGCTATGACGGCAAGATCGTCTACGAGGGCGAGCTTGGCATCGTGATCGGCAAGAAGGCGCGCAATGTGTCGGTGGCCGAAGCTGCGTCGCACATCTTCGGCTACACGATCGTCAATGACGTGACCGCCGCCGAGCTGATCGCCGCGGACCCCAGTTTCCCGCAGTGGACCCGCGCCAAGGGCTTCGACACCTTCGGCTGTATCGGGCCGGCCATCGTGCCCGGCTTCGACTGGCGCGCTGCCAGCGTGAAGACGCGGCTGGATGGCGTGGAGCGGCAGAACTACCCGCTCTCGGACATGATCTTCTCGCCCGAGGAGCAGGTCAGCCGCATCTCGCAGGACCTGACGCTGATGCCGGGCGATGTGATCGCCGTCGGCACGTCTCTGGGCGTGGGCTCGATGAAGGATGGCGCGGTGGTGGAGGTGAGCATCGACGGCATCGGCTCGCTGGTGAATCACGTGCGCGGGTGATCGCCCAACAATCAAAGGGAAAGCCATGCCAATGACAATTGGTGTACCCCGGGAGGTCCATCCCGGGGAGCGGCGCGTTGCCGCGACGCCTGATTCGGTCAGGGAACTGACCAAGCTCGGTTATGAGGTGGCGGTGGAATCCGGTGCCGGCCAGCAGGCCTCGTTTTCGGATGAGGCGTATCGGGCCGCCGGCGCAGCCATCGTGGATGCCGCCAGCCTGTGGGCATCGGTCGACGTCGTCATCAAGGTGCGCCCGCCACAGGTGCATCCGGGCCTGGGCGTGGAAGAAGCGGCGCTGCTCAAGAAGCACGCCACGCTGATCAGCTTCGTCTGGCCCGCGCAGCAGATGGCGCTGCTGGAGCGGCTGTCGCAACGCGGCGCCACTGTGCTTGCGATGGACTGCGTGCCGCGCATCTCGCGCGCGCAGAAGCTCGACGCGCTCAGCTCGATGGCCAATATGGCGGGCTATCGAGCGGTGATCGAAGCCGCGCATGCGTTCGGCCGTCCCTTTGCTGGCCAGATCACGGCGGCGGGCAAGATCCCGCCTGCGCGCGTGCTGGTGATCGGCGCCGGTGTGGCGGGCCTCGCGGCCATCGGCGCGGCGCGCAGCCTGGGCGCGGTCGTGCGTGCGTTCGACACGCGGCCCGTGGTGCGCCAGCAGATAGAAAGCCTCGGTGCCGAATTCCTGACGGTGGAGATCGAAGAAGACGGCAGCGGCAGCGGTGGTTATGCCAAGGAGATGAGCCCGGCGTTCATCGAGGCAGAGATGAAGCTGTTCGCCGAGCAGGCGCGCGAGGTGGACATCATCATCACCACCGCGCTGATTCCCGGCAAGCCCGCACCACGCCTGCTGGAAGCCGATACCGTGGCGCTGATGCGTCCCGGCAGCGTGGTGGTGGATCTCGCTGCGGAGCAGGGCGGCAATTGCGTGCTGACGGTGCCCGGTGAATCGGTGACGCACCAGGGGGTAACAGTGGTTGGCTATACCGACCTGCCCAGCCGCATGGCGGCGCAGTCCAGCCAGCTCTACGCCACCAATATCCGGCACCTGCTGACGGAGCTGACGCCCGCCAGGGACGGCCAGCTTGTGGTCGATATGGATGACGAGATGATCCGTGGCGCCACGGTGCTGCACCAGGGCGACGTCACCTGGCCACCGCCACCGCTGAAGACCTTGCCGCCGCCGGCGCCCGCGGCGCAGGTGCCCGCGCAGGCCGAACCCGCCGCGCCGCCGAGCCGCACCGGCTCGACGCTGATCGCCCTGGCCATTGGCGTGATTGCGCTGCTCGGGCTCGGTGCGGTGGCACCACCGGCTTTCATGGCGCACTTCACGGTGTTCGTGCTGGCAATCTTCGTCGGCTACCAGGTCGTGTGGAACGTGACCGCCGCACTGCATACGCCGTTGATGAGCGTGACCAACGCGATCAGCGGGATCATCGTGGTCGGCGCGCTGGTGCAGCTCGGCAAGCCGACGCTCGTCACCGCCATCATCGCCGGCGCGGCGGTGCTGATCGCCACCATCAACATCGCGGGCGGCTTCCTGGTGACGCAGCGCATGCTGAAGATGTTCCAGCGCGACTGAGGAGACAGACATGCCTTCGGGAATCAGCAATATTGCTTACCTGGGCGCCAGCGCGCTCTTCATCCTCAGCCTGAGCGGGCTGAGCCATCCGGCCACCGCGAAGCGCGGCAACCTGCTGGGCATCGCCGGCATGGCCATCGCCATACTGACCACGGTGCTGGCGGGCAGCCCCGACGGGGTGCCCATCATCATCGGCGCGATGGTGCTTGGCGCAGCAGCCGGCGCGATGCTGGCCCGGCGCGTCGAGATGACGCAGATGCCCGAGCTGGTGGCGGTGCTGCACAGCTTCGTCGGCCTGGCCGCGGTGCTGGTGGGCTACGCCAACTACCTCGATTCGCATGCGCTCTCGGGCGCCGAAAAAGCGATCCACGAAGTGGAGACCTATCTCGGCATCCTGATCGGCGCGGTGACCTTCACGGGCTCGGTGATCGCTTTCCTCAAGCTGCGCGGCACCCTTGGCGGCAAGCCGACGCTGCTGCCGGGCCGCCACATGCTCAATGCGCTCGCGCTCGCAGCGTGCGTGGTGCTGGGCTACCAGTTCCTCGATGCCGCCTCGGCGCAGGACGGGCTGGTGCCGCTGGGCGTGATGACGGTGATCGCGCTGCTGGTGGGCGCGCACCTGGTCGCGGCGATCGGCGGCGCCGACATGCCGGTGGTGGTGTCCATGCTGAACAGCTACTCCGGTTGGGCCGCGGCCGCGACGGGCTTCATGCTCGGCAACGACCTGCTCATCATCACCGGTGCGCTCGTGGGGTCGAGCGGCGCCATCCTCAGCTACATCATGTGCAAGGCCATGAACCGCAAGTTCCTGTCGGTGATCCTGGGCGGGTTCGGCGCGACGCAGGCCAAGGGCGCGGCGACGGAGCAGGGCGAAGTGCTGCCGGTCTCCAGCGACGAGGTCAGCGCGCTGCTGAAGGACGCGAACGAGGTCATCATCGTTCCCGGCTACGGCATGGCGGTGGCGCAGGCGCAGGGCACCATCAGCGAGATCGCACGGCGGCTGCGGGCGCAGGGCATCAATGTGCGCTTCGGCATCCACCCGGTGGCAGGCCGCTTGCCCGGACATATGAACGTGCTGCTGGCCGAAGCGCGCGTGCCGTATGACATCGTGCTCGAAATGGAGGAGATCAACGACGACTTCGAGCATGCCGATGTCGTGCTGGTGGTGGGCGCCAACGATATCGTTAACCCGGGGGCGCTCGAAGACCCCGCGAGCCCCATCGCCGGCATGCCGGTGCTCGAAGTGTGGAAGGCGCGCACCGTGGTGGTCTCCAAGCGCAGCATGGCCGCCGGCTATGCGGGCGTCGACAACCCCTTGTTTTACAAGGAGAACACCCGGATGTGGTTCGGCGATGCCAAGGGCAGCGTGGACGCGCTGCTACGCCAGCTCGAGGAGGTTCCCGCCTGATTGCCGTCTCCGCCCGCCGCCTTTGATGAAGATGGCTTATGTATCAATACACAGTCATGTGGCGGCAGGGCGCGAAATTGATGCGAAATCTGCAATATATAAACGATCGTAAATACATACGATAAAAAAGTTTAAGCCCGACGGAATTAAGCATCGGGTAGCATCAATCCCCAGATTTACGTGCCGCAATGTCAGGCGCCGATCTAGTTGTGAAGCAGGGTTCCGAAGTAGAGCAGCCCCAAGCAGTCCCGTCGAGGACGCAAAAAAAGCACTAGGAGACACGTAGATGGCGCATCAAGACGCGGGAGCCTCGTCCGGCGAAGGGCGTGGCCTGCAGAACCGTTGGTTTCAGCTGGCAGTAGGCGTGGTTTGCATGGGGTTGGTGGCAAACCTGCAGTACGGCTGGACCCTCTTTGTGTCACCGATGGACGCCAAGCATCACTGGGGCACGTCCGCGATCCAGGTGGCGTTTTCGATATTCATTGTGACCGAGACCTGGCTGGTGCCGCTGGAAGGCTGGCTGGTGGACAAGTTCGGCCCGCGGCCGGTGGTGGCAGGCGGGGCGATCTGCGCGGGCGTGGCGTGGGTGATGAACGCCTATGCCACGACGTTGCCTGAGTTGTACACGGCCGCGGTGATCGCGGGCATCGGCGCGGGCGGCGTGTATGGCACGTGCGTGGGTAATGCGCTGAAATGGTTCCCGGACAAGCGGGGTCTTGCTGCCGGGCTGACTGCGGCGGGCTTTGGCACGGGCGCGGCGCTGACGGTGATCCCGATCGCGAACATGATCCACAGCGCGGGGTACGAGCAGGCGTTCCTGACCTTCGGGATCCTGCAAGGCGTGGCGATCTTCGTGCTGGCGCTGCTGCTGGTGAAGCCACGGGCGCCGAAGGGGGCCGTGGCGGCGAAGGGGCTGCTGACCAACAAGGTGGAGTTCACGACCGGGCAGATGGTGAAGACGCCTGTGTTCTGGCTGATCTATGTGAGCTTCGTGGCGGTGGCCGCGGGCGGCATCATGGCCACGGCGCAGTTGGGCCCGATCGCGAAGGACTTCGGTTTCGCCTCGATGCCGGTGACGATGCTGGGCATGACGCTGCCGCTGCTGACAATGACGCTGTCGATCGACAACCTGTGCAACGGCTTCACGCGTCCGCTGTGTGGCTTCCTGTCGGACCGTTTCGGTCGCGAGAACACGATGTTCGTGATCTTCCTCGGCGAGGGCCTGGCCCTGCTCGGGCTGATGCAATTTGGCCGCGACCCGTACGCGTTCATGTTCTTCGCGGCACTGACGTTCCTGTTCTGGGGCGAGATCTTCTCGATCTTCCCGGCGCTGTGCGCGGACACGTTCGGCAGCAAATTCGCGGCGGCGAATGCGGGCACCTTGTACACGGCGAAGGGGACAGCGGCGATGCTGGTGCCGCTGGCGTCGGTGCTGTCGGCACGCGGCGGCTGGGACGCGGTGTTCACCGTCGCGGCAGTAGTCACGATCGCGGCGGGCCTGTCGGCGAAGCTGTTGCTCGCGCCGATGCGCAAACGGTTCATCACGGGCCATTCGGAGGCGGTCATGCCGGTGTCGGACGTGGGCTTCCTTGCGAGCGCATCGGCCAGGCGTGGTGAATAAGCTGGGCACTGCTGTAGCCGTAGTCACGCATTGAGGTTTCTGGAGGCCTGGCGCTTGCGCCAGGCCATCAGGCGGAAGCGCCTGGAGTAGGGCAGGATAAGACGTTGAGGACCTCGTCAAAGCATTTCAGAGGGCCTCAAAGCGCCTGAAAACGTGGTATGTAATATATCTAAAGGCTGCAATCCGCAGGGTCAGGCTTGGTGGAGTGGCTTTCCTTTATCTGTGCGCAGTGTGAATGAATGGCACAGATTCAGGAGTTGCGCTGATTTGGGCACAGATCGAAGCTGATTTGCTGCAGTGCACTGACGAAAGTTGCTGCGAAGTAGGAAAATAGCTTGCCGTTCTCTGATATATCACATACCGTATGTCATCAAGACCGGTCGAACGAGCCGGCAGAGGTTGAAGCAAGGGGTAGCCCCCGCGCACCACGAACACGAGTCCGATGAGGAGACCAAGCATGTCCAAAGTCATAGCGAAGCGGGTTGAGAGCACCACCGCGGAAGACACCCTGAAATAAGAGAAATCCAACCCCCGTCAATTTGTATAGAAGGAAGCAACCATGGCAGAAGTCGGAAACGAGCTGCAGCGTCACGCCGCGGAAGAACATCAGGCACAAACCGATGGTTTTCATCTGGTCATCGACGCGCTCAAGCTGAACGGCATCGAAAACATCTACGGCCTGCCCGGCATTCCGGTCACCGATCTGGCGCGTCTGGCGCAGGCCAACGGCATGCGCGTCATCAGCTTCCGTCACGAGCAGAACGCGGGCAACGCAGCAGCGATTGCCGGCTTTCTCACGCAAAAGCCGGGCGTTTGCCTGACCGTGTCTGCTCCCGGTTTCCTGAACGGGCTGACGGCACTGGCGCATGCGACCACCAACTGCTTCCCGATGATCCTGATCAGCGGCTCGAGCGAGCGCGAGATCGTCGATCTGCAGCAGGGTGACTACGAAGAGATGGACCAGCTGGCCATCGCCCGTCCGCACGCCAAGGCTGCCTTCCGCGTGCTGCACGCTGAAGACATTGGTGTCGGTATCGCGCGCGCCATTCGCGCCGCCGTGTCGGGCCGTCCGGGCGGTGTGTACCTGGACCTGCCGGCCAAGCTGCTGGGCCAGTCGATGGAAGCCGAGAAGGGCCGCAAGTCGCTGATCAAGGTGGTGGATCCGGCCCCGCGCCAACTGCCTGCACCGGACTCGGTCGACCGTGCCGTCGCGCTGCTGAAGAGCGCCAAGCGCCCGCTGATCCTGCTGGGCAAGGGTGCCGCGTATGCACGCGCCGAAGCGGATATCCGCGCGCTGGTCGAGAAGACGGGCATTCCGTACCTGCCGATGTCGATGGCCAAGGGCCTGCTGCCCGATACGCACCCGCAATCGGCCTCGGCCGCACGCTCGTATGTGCTGGCTGAAGCTGACGTGGTGTTGCTGGTCGGAGCCCGCCTGAACTGGCTGCTTTCGCACGGCAAGGGCAAGACCTGGGGTGGCCCGAAGCAATTCATCCAGATCGACATTGCGCCGACCGAGATGGACAGCAACGTTGCCATCGCCGCGCCGGTCGTGGGTGACATTGGCTCGTGCGTGTCGGCGATCCTCGACAAGGTCGGCAACGACTTTGCCAAGCCGGGCGCCGAGTGGCTGAACGCGGTGGACGAGCGCAAGGACAAGAACCTGGCGAAGATGGCCGAGACCCTGGCCAAGGCCAAGGATGTCGCGCCGATGAACTTCCACGGCGCGCTGAACGTGCTGAAGGATGTGGTCAAGGCCAATCCGGACATCTCGTTCGTCAACGAAGGCGCCAACACGCTGGACTACGCCCGTGCCGTGATCGACATGTACGAGCCGCGCAAGCGCCTGGACGTGGGCACCTGGGGCGTGATGGGCGTGGGCATGGGCTACGCGGTCGCCGCGGCGGTCGAGACCAGCAAGCCGGTGCTGGCGCTGTGCGGTGACAGTGCGTTCGGTTTCTCGGGCATGGAAGTCGAGACGATCTGCCGTTACAACCTGCCGGTCTGCATCGTCATTTTCAACAACAACGGCGTCTACAAGGGTATCGACGTGAATCCGACCGGTGGCAAGGACCCGGCGGTCACGACCTTCGTCCCGGGCGCGCGCTACGACAAGATGATGGAAGCGTTCGGTGGCGTCGGCCACAACGTGACCACGCCGGCGGAACTCGAAGCTGCGGTGAACGAAGCCCTGCAGTCGGGCAAGCCCACCCTGATCAACGCTGTCATCGACCCGGCTGCTGGCACCGAAAGCGGTCGTCTGACCAATCTGAACCCGCAAAGCTCGGCGAAGAAGTAATTCACCCGAATTTGACCCCTAATCCATTAGGAGAACGAAAGTGAGCCTCCCACTGAACGGCATCAAGATCATCGACTTCACGCACGTCCAGGCCGGTCCTGCCTGCACGCAGCTTCTCGCGTGGTTCGGCGCAGACGTCATCAAGGTGGAGCGCCCTGGTTCGGGCGATGTCACGCGCACGCAGCTGCGCGACATCCCGGACGTCGATGCGCTGTACTTCACCATGCTCAACAGCAACAAGCGTTCGCTCACGCTGGATACCAAGAAGCCGGACGGCAAGAAGATCCTGGAGCAGCTGATCCGCGAATCGGATGTGCTGGTCGAGAATTTCGGCCCGGGCGCGCTCGATCGCATGGGCTTCTCCTGGGAACGCATCAATGAACTGAACCCGAAGATGATCGTCGCCTCGGTCAAGGGCTTCAGCGACGGCCACCACTATGAAGACCTCAAGGTCTATGAAAACGTGGCGCAATGCGCGGGCGGCGCGGCGTCGACCACGGGCTTCTGGGATGGTCCTCCGACGGTATCGGCCGCGGCGCTGGGCGATTCCAACACCGGCATGCACCTGGCCATCGGCATCCTGACTGCGCTGATCGGCCGCGACAAGACCGGCAAGGGCCAGAAGGTGGCCGTGTCGATGCAGGACGCGGTGCTGAACCTGTGCCGTGTGAAGCTGCGCGACCAGCAGCGCCTGGACCGTCTCGGCTTCCTGGAAGAGTATCCGCAGTATCCGCATGGCGAGTTCAGCGACGTGGTGCCCCGCGGCGGCAACGCCGGCGGTGGTGGCCAGCCGGGCTGGGTGCTGAAGTGCAAGGGCTGGGAGAACGACCCGAACGCGTATATCTACTTCACGATCCAGGGTCATGCCTGGGAGCCGATCTGCAAGGCGCTGGGCAAGCCGGAATGGATCAGCGATCCCAACTACAGCACGGCCAAGGCACGCCAGCCGCATATCTTCGATATCTTCAAGACCATCGAGGACTGGCTGGCCGACAAGACCAAGTACGAAGCGGTCGATATCCTGCGCAAGTTCGATATTCCCTGCTCGCCGGTGCTGTCGATGAAGGAGATCGCGGCCGATCCGTCGCTGCGCGCCAGTGGCTCGATCACCGAAGTGCCGCACAAAGAGCGCGGCACGTACCTGACGGTGGGCAGCCCGATCAAGTTCTCAGACCTCAAGCCGGAAATCACGGGTTCGCCGCTGCTGGGCGAGCACAGCGACGAGGTACTGGCAGGCCTGGGCTACGGTACGGATGACATCAAGCGCCTGCGCGAGGGCGGGGTGATCTGAGCCGCTTCGCTCATGCCTGAACGGGACTGAACGCCGGAGTGCCGCGCAAGCGGTCTCCGGCGTTTTTCACTGGAACATGCAGCTGTGCCAAACTGTGTCGCGGCAAGCTGCTGTATTACTGCCATTCCATACACCCTGCCGCAATGACCGGCAAAGAGGGGATCCTCATGCAAGCCAGCATCGACTACGAACAACTGGTCTCCGCCATTGGCGACGCCATCGTCATTTCCGACGCCAAGGGCGCCATCACGCTCTGGAACCCGGCGGCCGAACGCATGTTCGGCTACACGCAGGCCGAGGCCATGGGCCAGTCGCTGGACCTGATCATCCCGGAGCGGCTGCGTGGCCGGCACTGGGAGGGCTACGACAAGACCATGGCCACCGGCATTACGCGCTACGGGAGTGACCTGCTGAAAGTGCCGGCGGTCGACAAGGACGGCAAGGCGATGTCGATTGCCTTCACCGTGGCGCTGCTGCGGGGGCCGGACGGGCAGATATCGGGGATCGTTGCCACGATTCGCGACGAGACCGTGCGCTTTCAGGAGGAACGAGCCTTGCGCAAGCGGATTGCCGAACTCGAAGCCAAGGTGAACGCGGCGGCGTAGACGGGCAGTTTCCCGGGCGCCCGAGGCGCCCTCTCACAGGCAAGGGGGACGTTCAGTCGTCCTCGCGCCAGTGGCGCCATTCCCGGTGATGCTCGCGCCATTCGTGCTCCCGCCAATGCCGCTCGCGTCTTTCGCGCTCACGCCATTCATGCTCGCGCCAGCCGCCATAGTAGCCGGGCGCAACGACAACGGGCTGCGGCTGGACGACCACGGGCTGTGGTGGCGCGTAGACAGGCGCCGCATAGACGGGCGCCGCATAGACGGGCGGGGCGACGGCGGGCAGGGGCAGCCCAATGCCGATGCCGACATCCACGTGGGCTTGCGCGCTGGCCGATGCAAGGGCTGAAAGTCCGGCCAGGAGGCCGATGGTCAGGAACTTCTTCATGGTCAAATGCCTTGTGAGGTCGGGAGGGGCCGCCAGCCGGTCCCGGTCTGATCCCGATTGACCCCGTAACGGGACTGCGGCTTTGTCCGATGACGCGGAATCCCGGTGTATTTGTATCCAAATCTGTCTGGCCTCCGACTGGCGAGCCTGCCACGGCGTGCCGCTCAGTCCCGCCTAAGTCTTCTTCCGTACAGTCGCATCCTGAATCTTGCCCCCGCTTGCAACATGGATGCCTTCAATCGCACCGCTTTCCTTTTCATCAACGCACCGGACCATCCAGCCGCGCCGATCGTGTTCGTGGCGAGGTTGTCTGGCGAGTACTGCATCTGGCTGGTTCCGCTCCTGATTGGCCTGGGCTGGCTGCGTGGCAATGAATGGCAGCGCAAGGCCATGCTGGAGGCCACGGTGGCGGGGCTGGTCGGGCTGATGCTCAATGTGCTGATCAGCACCGTGTGGCAGCACCCGCGGCCGTTCATGATCGGGCTCGGACACACGCTGATCCCGCATGCAGCGGACTCTTCTTTTCCCAGTGATCACCTCACGTTACTGTGGGCGGTCGCATTCAGCCTGTTGACGCATGCGCGCGTACGCGCGCCAGGGCTTGCGCTCGCCCTGATCGGCCTGCCCATGGCCTGGGCTCGCATCTACCTTGGCGTGCATTTTCCGCTCGACATGGTCGGCGCCGTCGTGGTTGCAGTCGTGAGCGCCCGGGTGGCCATGGGTACCCGGCTGGGGCTGGTCTGGCCGGCTTATGCAGCGCTGATGCCCGTCCACCGCAAGCTTTTTGGCCCGCTGATCCGGCGTGGCTGGCTGCAGGAATAGCAACGGATCCGGGCACCCGGCCGCAGGCCGCCGCACCCGTCGCTTTCGGGGGAGCGGTCGCTGAAGGCGAGTGCGCGTACGCAAGGATGCAAGCATGAATACAACCCCTTTCACGTCAAACCGGCTCCGGGAACTTAAGCTCCCGGAAGTCACCCTGGGCTTCTGGGTGATCAAAATCGCCGCTACCACGCTGGGTGAGACCGGCGGAGACGCGGTGTCGATGTCGATGAACCTGGGCTACCTGGTCGGCACCGCCATCTTTGCGGCGATCTTCATCATCGCAGTCACCGGGCAGATCCGGTCCAGGCGCTTTCACCCGCTGCTTTACTGGGCCACGATTATCGCGACGACGACGGTCGGCACGACCTTGGCCGATTTTGCAGACCGCTCCCTGGGCATCGGTTATGCCGGTGGCGCCACACTGCTGTTCGGGCTTCTGATGCTGTCGCTGGCCATCTGGTATGCCACGATGGGATCGGTGTCGGTCGGCAGTGTCACCTCGCCCAAGGCCGAGATCTTCTACTGGATCACCATCATGTTGTCGCAGACACTGGGCACCGCGCTGGGCGACTGGACGGCCGACACGGCGGGCCTGGGCTACGGCGGTGGCGCGCTGGTATTTGCCGGACTGTTGGCCGTCGTGGCGCTGGCGTACTACCGTACCGGCATTTCGCGCGCATGTCTGTTCTGGGCAGCATTCATCCTGACCCGGCCGCTCGGGGCGGTGGTCGGCGATTTCCTTGACAAGCCGCTGAATGCGGGTGGGTTGGCGCTGAGCCGCTACACCGCATCCGCAGCGCTGCTGGCCTTCATCGCATGCTGCATCAGCGTCCTGCCGCAGCGCGCCAAACAGTACAGTGCCTGATCTTGTACATGCACGCGAGCGTGGGCCGATTGGCCTTTACAATGAATGGCAAGGTGGCCCGTATCGTCGAGCGCGCGAATGCATGCGTGAACGGCAGCTAGGAGGCGGAGATGAGGGTGCTCCTGGTCGAAGATGACCCGATGATTGGCGCGGTGATTCGGGACGCGCTGAAGGATGCCGCATACGCCGCCGATTGGGTCGTGGACGGCCCCGCGAGCCTGAGCGCGCTGGCAAGCCATCGCTATGACATCGTTTTGCTCGACCTTGGCCTGCCGGGGCAGGACGGTCTGGAAGTGTTGCGGGCGTTCAGGGCCGCTGGCAACGATGTGCCATTGCTTGTCATCACGGCCAGAGATGCCCTGGAGGAGCGGATCCGCACGCTGGACGGCGGCGCCGACGACTTTCTGCTGAAGCCCTTCGAGATTTCCGAGCTGCTCGCGCGCATGCGTGCCGTCCTGCGCCGCAAGGGGGGGACAGCCGCGCCTGTTCTGACCAACGGCATTGTCTCGCTGGATCCGGCTACGCGTGAGGCATGCGTGGCTGAGGGCGAAGTCCTGCCATTGTCCAACCGGGAATTCGCGCTGCTGCAGGCGCTGCTTGTCCGCCCGGGCGCCATCCTCTCGCGCAGCGAGTTGGAGGAGCGCATCTACGGCTGGGGCGAGGAGGTGGAAAGCAACGCCGTCGAGTACCTGATCCATGCGCTGCGCAGGAAGATCGGCAGCGACGTCATCAGGAATGTGAGGGGCGTGGGATGGATGGTCTCAAAGGGCGGATAGGGCAATCGATCCGCTTGCGGCTTTCGCTCTGGCTGTCGGTGTCCATCCTCGCCGTTGCCGCAGTGGCTGGCGCATTCTCGTTCATTGCGGCATTTGACGAGGCGCACGAACTACAGGACGACATCCTGCGGCAGGTGGCGATGCTGGTCCGCAACCGGCAGTTGCTCTTGCGCAGCCCGGTGTCCGGCGACGACGCGCAACTGCAGGACAATGAGTCGCGCGTGATCATCCAGAAACTGGGCGGCGGGCAGGATCAGCCACCCACGCAGCGGCTGGCGCTGCCCGCCACCCTGGGCGATGGTCTGCACACGATCGAGGTCGGCTCGGTCCGCTACCGCGTGCTGGTGGCGTCCGTGGGCGGCGACAGGATTGCGGTGGCGCAGGATACGGCGGTCCGCGACGAGATTGCGCGCGACAGCGCATTGCGGACCCTCTTGCCCTTCCTCGTGCTGGTCCCGATTCTCCTGCTCGTCGTGGCGAAACTCGTTGACAAGATGTTTCGTCCGATCGCCGCATTGTCGGCGGAGATCGACCGCCGCAGTGACCAGGATCTCCATCCGCTGGCGGCTGGCGCGTTGCCAGTCGAGGTCCGTCCGTTTGCCGTGGCCATCAACCGCTTGCTCGGCCGCATCGGGCAAGCGATCGATCTGCAGCGGCGTTTTGTTGCCGACGCCGCGCATGAACTGCGGTCGCCGCTGACCGCGCTCTCGCTGCAGGCCGGGCGTTTGGCTGACACGCCTATGCCGCCGGCGGCGCGCGAACGGCTGGGCTTGCTTCGGCAAGGCATCGAGCGAACGCGCAATCTGCTGGACCAGTTGCTCTCGATGGCGCGGGCGCAGTCCCCGGGCGGCTTCCGCGTCACCGCTTCCTTGTCCGTGAAAGAGGTCTACAGGACGGTTCTGGAAGGCCTGATGCCGCTGGCGCAGGCAAAGCAGATCGACATCGGCGTGACAGACGGGCCTGATGCCACAGTGCAGGCCAGCGAGGCCGATGTGCTCACGATTGTCCGGAACCTTGTCGACAACGCACTGCGCTATACCCCGGAGCAAGGCAGGATCGATTTGACCGTGTCCTGTGCGGATGGCCGCGTTGTCCTCAGCGTGGAGGATAACGGCCCGGGCATTCCCCAGGCCGAGCGGGAGCGAGTGTTTGATCCCTTCTACCGGATCATGGGCACCGGGGCGATCGGGTCGGGATTGGGCCTTTCCATCGTTGCGGCCATCGCGCGCAGACTCGGGGCCGATATCCGACTGGATGATGCCGGTTGCGGCACACCGGCGGCGCCGGGGCTACGCATCAGCGTGCTGTTTCCGGTCGCCACCGGATCGGTGTTATCCGAGCGGGCTGACGCGGCCTGATATCTCGAAAATGGGCAGGTGGCTGGTCTGACCCGCCTCGCGGCCAGTTGTGATTCAGTTGGAGAATAATTTTTTTAAAAGGCTAGTGATTATTTCGAAATATGGGCCGCGTGCGTCAAAGGCCCCTTCAGGTGTGTGATTGAGCTTCCATTCTTGTTGCGAACCGGTGGCATTCGCCTGCGAAGTGAAGGGCAAATCCTTATGTGAAAGGCCATGCCTTGCGTGACAAACTATGTACCTCCAAATGTCAACGAGATGACGATTCGTTTCGTTTACAAATGATTACGTGCTAGGTGGCGAAGGCGCTGCACAGTGCCCGGTGCAGTACCTCGAATGAAAGTGAAAAGAACAGTGGACGGAAAGTTGTTGGGTGGCGATGTCAAGGGTTCACGCAAGACGGTGGCGGCCCTTTTGATCCACGGCCTCGGTGGTACCGAACATGAACTGCGGCTCGTGGAGAAGACACTGAAGGGGAAAGGATACGAAACAAAGTGCGCCGTACTGCCCGGGCATGGAACGCGTCCTGAAGACCTGGTCGGCGTGCGCTTCGAGCACTGGCTCGAAGCCGTATCGCTTCAGTATCTTGAGTTGCGTGAGACGCACGATACCGTACACATCGTTGGCATGTGCATGGGCGCCTTGCTGGCTCTGGCATTGAGCCAGCTGGTCGGGGAGAAGCGGGGAAGGGTCGTTGCACTGGCGACGCCGATGTTCCTGGATGGCTGGTCGCTGCCCTGGTATCGCGGAGTGCGGCATCTGGCTTATCACGTTCCCCAGCTGCGCGACAATTTCCGCGTGAAGGAATCCGAACCGTTTGGCGTCAAGAACGGCGTGTTGCGCGCGGCGATCAAGGCCCGTTTCCTGCGGGGCGATACCTTCCACTATTCGTGGACACCGCTCGCCTGCATCCGCGAACTGGATCGTCTGCGCCGCTATGTGCGCAAGCACGCCCGGTACGTGCCGCGGCCCACGATGATTATCCATGCGCGCGAAGATGAGCTGACCAGCCTGCGTTCGGCCTACTTCCTCAACCAGCACATCCACGCTTCGAGACTGCTGGTCGTGGAAGAGAGCTATCACATGCTCAGTATCGACAACGACCGCAGGGTGGTCGCCGATGCGGTGGCGCAGTTCCTGGGTGAGGACGAACGCGGCGTGGAGGGCGTGGGGGCCCCGCTGTCCCAGGCATTCTCCGACCCCGCCAACGAGCCGTTCCGGTCGTTGGCGGCAGGCTAGGCGCGAAGGTCCGGTCGAAGTCGACCGGACGATTCACCCACGCGCAAGACTTGCCGCTTACCCGAGCGCCGTACCGGCAACCCTGAACACGCTGACGGCATTGACCAGGCTTCCTGCCTGGTCCTGCAGGGATGCGGCAGCCGCCGAAGCCTCCTCGACCAGCGCGGCGTTCTGCTGTGTCACCTGTTCGATCTGTGCGATGGCTTCGTTGACTTGCTCGATCCCCTGCGTCTGCTCCTCGGTCGCGGAGCTGATCTCACCCATCAGATCCGATACGCGCTCAACGCTGGCAACGATTTCCTCCATCGTCGTCCCCGCTTCGCCGACCAGCTTGCCGCCTGCATTGACCTTGCTTGTGGATTCGTCGATCAACGCCTTGATTTCCTTCGCGGCGGCTGCCGCGCGCTGCGCGAGCGTGCGGACTTCTCCGGCCACTACCGCGAAGCCGCGGCCCTGCTCACCCGCGCGGGCGGCTTCGACAGCAGCGTTCAGCGCGAGGATGTTGGTCTGGAATGCAATGCCTTCAATCACGCCAGTGATTTCGACGACGCGGCCCGATGACTCGGCAATGGCTTCCATCGTATCCACGACCTGGGCCACCACCGTTCCGCCCTTGCGTGCCACGCCGGATGCCGACGCCGCGAGCTGGCTCGCCTGCTGGGCGTTTTCGGCATTCTGTTTCACCGTGGACGTGAGCTGCTCCATGGAGGCTGCCGTCTCCTCGAGCGAGCTTGCCTGTTCCTCGGTCTGGGCCGACGCACCGTTGATGGCGTCCGTACTCGTGCGGACTTCTCCGACAATGGTGGCCAGGCTGTGGTTTATGTCCTTCAGCGCCCGCAGAAGCTGCCCGGTCTCATCGCTCGTGGTCACTTCGATATGGCTGGAGAGGTCGCCGCGGGCGACCGTCGTGGCCACCTTCAGGGCTTCATGGATCGGCCGCGTGATCGAACGCGTGATCCAGTATCCCATCAATGCGGCGAGCAGCGTGGCAGCCGCGCCGAGGGCCAGCATCAGGGTGAAGCTCTGCTCGTACGATTGCTGCGACTCCTTGCCGATCGCGTCCATGCGGCTGGACTGATAGACCGTCATCGCAGTGAGTTCCTTCTTGTAGTCGGCCAGGATGAAGCGGAGATTGCTGAGCAGCGCAGTCTGCGCCTCGCCACGCTTCCCGTCGCGGATCAAGGCAAGGATCTTGTCGGTTTCGGATGCGTACTTGTCCCGGACATTCACGACGCGCTTCAGGATGCCCTTTCCGTCGTCGGAAACGACAGTCCTGGAAAGAAAGGATATCTTGTCATCGATTCTCTTGCGCGCATTTGCAATGCTTTCAAACTGTCCGGCCACATCCTCTTCCGATTCCATCAGCAGAAGATTGCGCAGCGCGATGGCAATTTCCTTCCGAACTTCATCCCTGCGTGACGCCTGCCAGCGGAGGTGATGGTGCCGGCAGAGGGCCTTGAGCCCGCTCAAAGAGAGAATGATTCTTGTTTGTGTTAAGGCTCGTTTTTCCATACAATCGGCGGTCTGCCGGGTTCGGGTCTTCCGACACGCATGCCAACGCGGTTCGCACCGCCCGTACCGGTATTCCATTTCGCTCACGATCCCCGATCCCGAAGGTAAGCTCAAGCCATGATGCTGCAGATTCCGGACGTCCTGTCCAAGGCCCAGGTGGCGCAATGCCGGCAACTGATGGATGCCGCGGAATGGACCGATGGCAATGCGACCTCCGGACACCAGTCGGCGCTTGCCAAACGCAATTTGCAGTTGCCCGAGAGCTCGCCGGTGGCGCGTCAGGTGGGTGACCTGATCCAGGATGCGCTGGGCGCCAACGCGACGTTCTTCTCCGCAGCGCTGCCGCTGAAGGTGTTTCCGCCATTGTTCAACCGCTACGAAGGCGGCCACGCGTTCGGCAACCATGTCGACAACGCCATCCGCTACCTGCGCGGCACCGGTTTCCGGATACGCAGCGACCTCTCGGCGACGCTGTTCCTGACTGAGCCCGAAGACTACGACGGTGGCGAACTGGTGGTGGAAGACACCTACGGCCAGCATCGCGTCAAACTGCCCGCGGGCCATATGGTGCTGTACCCGGCCACCAGCCTGCACCATGTCACGCCGGTCACGCGCGGCGCGCGCGTGTCATCGTTCTTCTGGATCCAGAGCATGGTGCGCGACGATGGACAACGCGCATTGCTGTTTGAACTCGACTCGCGCATCCAGCATGTTGCGCAGGCGATGGGACAGAAGGACGCCGGTGTGGTGGGGCTGACCGGGGTCTATCACAATCTGCTGCGGCGCTGGGCTGACGCCTGACGCGTTGCGCGGCAGTCCGCCGCCCGCACCGCCAACAGAAAAACCGCGGGCCCGGCATGGCGCCGAAACCCGCGGTGGCTCGCAATGGCTGTATCAGCGGGCTGGTGGCTTCAGAACCTGAAGTTCGCCGTCAGCATGCCGAAGCGGCCCGGTGCCAGCGCCGCGTAGTGCGACGCGTAGGCCTTGGTGTAGTAGGTCTTGTCGAACAGGTTCTGGATGTTCAGTTGCAGCGTCAGGTTCTTGTTGACGCGGTAGGCGCCCATGAGGTCGAAACGCCAGTACGACGGGACATACAGCGAGTTGGCCGCATTGCCATACACCTTGTCGACGTAGTACGCACCGCCCCCCACCGTCAGCGCAGGCAGCACCTGGTAGGTGGTCCACAGGCTGAAGGTGTTCTTCGGCGTGTTCGGGAACTGGTTGCCATTGTTGGCGGCGTTCGCGGCCTGCGGACCGTTGTCGATCAGTTCGCTGTCCAGATAGGTGTAGCCGCCGAACACGCCCCACTTGTCGGTGAGGTTGCCCGCGAAGCCCAGTTCGAAGCCCTTCACGCGCTGCTTGCCGGCGTTGATGGTGGTGTTTGCATCCACCGCGACGCGCGCATTGTTCTTTTCGATCTGGAAGATGGCGCCGGTCAGCGACAGGCGTCGCGCCAGCACATCCCACTTGGTGCCGATTTCGATAGCGCGCGCGGTTTCCGGGTCCAGGTTGCGCTGCGCCGCAGTGATGTTGTCGGCACCGTCGCCGTTGGAGGCTCCAGGCGGTGTCGAGGCTGTACCGTACGACACGTAGATGCTGCCTTGCTCGACCGGCTTGAAGACAATGCCTGCCTGGTAGTTGAAGAAGCCCGACTTGTTGCGGATGTCCGACTGGGCCACCGCCGCGCGCGTATTGGGGTTGGTGTAGGCATTGGTGAAGGCGTGTGTGTCGTAGTTGTCGTAGCGCACGCCGCCGTTGAGCAGCCATTGCCTGGTGATCTCAATGGTGTCGAACAGGTAGACCGACTGTGTGTTTGTCGTCGTCGTCGTCGTGTACGGCATCTTGGTGATGGTGCCGCGCCAAGGATCATTCGGCGTCGGATTGTAAAGCGATGTGCAGTCGAAACTCGCGCGCGCGGCAGCATTGCAAACGCCTGAAGAGGCGCCGGCGTTGGCGGAGACGACGTTGTACGGACTATTGTCCGTGTCGTCGCGGCTGAATTCGAAACCGAAACTGGCGTTGTGCTTGAGCGGGCCGGTCCGGAATTCCATGCTCAGGTCGGTGGCATTGGTGAGGGTCTCGGTGGCCGAGTCGCGGCTCTTGACGCTGCGATAGACATAGCCATTCGCGACGTTGCCCTTGCTGTCGTCCGGATTGGTGGTGATGTAATTGTTCGACGCCCGGCCCCAGCGCGTGGTGTTCCGCACCACCGCGCCATTGCGGAAGTCATGCTGGACGATTGCCGTCGCGATGTCCGACTGGGTCTTCTGGAAATCGCGGTCGGTCAGGCCGTAGAAGTTGTTGCGGTCAACATTGACCGGCGCAATCGGATTGGCCTTGGTCGGGGCGGAAGTGCCGCGGTTGTAAGGCATGCTGTAGTCCGGCATGCCATTGCCCTGCAGGTGGTAGTACTGCAGCGTGACCTGGGTCGGCGAATTCAGGCCGAATGTCACCGACGGCGCGAAGCCCCACGAGCGCTGGTCGACTTCATTGCGGCCGGGCACGTCGAAGGTCTGGCCCATGGCGTTCAGGCGCACGGCGGTGTTGTCATTGAGCACGTAGTTGCCGTCCGCGGTGGCGCGGAAGTACGAGTCCGTGCCGACGCCGAGCGACCCCTGCGTGAAGTTTTCGGCGGTCGGCAGCTTGGACACGATGTTGATCATGCCGCCGGCCGATCCCTTGCCGCCGAAGGCCGAACTCGGGCCCTTGATGACTTCGATGCGGTCGATATTGAAGGTGTCGCGCGTCTGCGAAGCGGTGTCGCGCACGCCGTCGACGTAGATGCTCGACATCGAGTCGAAGCCACGGATGAAAGGACGGTCGCCGATCGGGTTGCCGCCTTCGCCGGCGCCGAAGGTAATGCCCGGCGTGGTACGCAACGCGTCCTGCAGGGAGCCGGAACCGGTCTGCTGCACGACTTCGGCGGGCACCACCGTGACGGACTTCGGCGTGTCGAGCAGCGGGGCAGTGAATTTGGACGACTGGGCTGTGTCAACCTTGTAGCCATCGTCCTTCTTGCCCGTCACGGTCACGCTCTGCAGCGTCACCGGCTTTGTCTCAGCCGTTGCCTCCGCGGCGGGTTTGCCTTCCTGCGCTGCCGCACCCTGCATGGCAAAGGCTGCCATCGCACCGGCCAGCGCCGAGGCGAGCGGATTCAGCCGGAATGTGTCCTGTTGTCCTTTCACGTTCTACCTTCCTTTTCCAGTTCTTCAATCGATCGAATGCATGGTCATGAAGACAAGTTCTGGCCGTGTTGAAGCCTTTCATGCAAGTCATCCATAACGGGGCGCGATTATAAGACGATAGAAATCAAAATACAAATACGAATCATTCGTATTTTGTACGAAAAAGTGGCGAAACAGACCGTTGTAGAAGTGATGCAAGAAGCGATTTTGTCTGAATGAATGTGCTATATACGCCGCATTACGGAAAGGGGTTGCATTTTCTTGCGGCAACCACTTGCTGTGCGGCTTTCGCTCACGACTCCTCGGGACGAGGCCCACCCGCAAAGTCGCAGCCACCTCTGCATACAACTGAACTTTCATCCAGATGTTTGCGAAGTCCGCATCAGGAATCCGGCATGCATGCCAGGACCTCGTTTCGGTACCGGATACATTGACGCAGTACCGATTGCCTTTTACATTGGCACCAACAAGACAACAACGAACGGAGACACCATGACCCCTCGCCAGGACCAGGCGCTGCATGGCTGCGCCACGATCGCGCAACTGTATGTTTCGGCCCTCAAGGCCAATCCGACAGCGCTCGCGATCGTCGGTGATGGCATTGCTTACAGCTATACCGAGCTGGCACGGCAGTCCTGCCGCATGGCGCGGCTTTTTCGGGCGAAGGGCCTGCAGCGGCAGGACGCAATCGCGTTCCTGGTTGGGAACCGCGCGGAGGCCGTCGTGGCGATCATCGCCGCGCAACTCGCGGGGCTGAAGAACGTATCGCTGCATCCCATGGCTTCGGAGGATGACCACTGCTTCGTGCTGACCGATGCGAACGCGCAGGCGCTGGTGGTGGACAACGCCAGGTTTGCCGCGCGCGCGGACGCCATTGCGGCGCGCGGCGTGGTGCCGCGCATCCTGTCGCTCGACGACAGCGAAGCCGGCGCCGGCCTGGCCACCGAGGCGGCCAGCATGGACGATTCGGAACTCGAACCCGGCGGCGATGCGACCGAGATCACCAAGCTCTCGTACACGGGCGGAACCACCGGGCGCTCCAAGGGCATCCTGCATACCCACCGCACGGTCGTGACCATGCTGCAGCACATGCTGGCCACCTATGAATGGCCGGCACAGATCCGCTACCTCGTCACCACGCCGATTTCCCATGCGGCCGGCAGCCTGATCCTGCCGACGCTGCTGCGCGGCGGCACGGTGTACCTGAGCGACAAGTTCAGTCCCGCCGATTTCCTGCGGCGCGTGCAGGAACACCGCATCAACCTGACTTTCCTGGTGCCCACGCAGATCTATGGCTTGCTGGACCATGCGGGCCTGCCCGCGGCCGACGTGTCCAGCCTGGAGCTGGTGCTGTACGGCGCGGCGCCGATCGCTCCGGTGCGGCTGCAGGAAGCGCTGCGCAAGATCGGCCCGGTGTTCGGCCAGGTGTACGGGCAGGCCGAGGCGCCCATGACCATCAGCTACCTTGCCCGGCACGACCACGACCCGTCGCGGCCGCATCTGCTGCGTTCATGCGGCAAGGTCATTGCCGGCAACCAGGTCGCGCTGCTCGACCGCGAACTGCGCGAAGTGGCACCCGGCGAGGTGGGCGAACTCTGCGTGCGCAGTCCGCTGGTGATGGACGGCTACCTGAACCGGCCGGAAGAGGACGAGAAGGTCTTCGCGGGCGATTGGCTGCACACCGGCGACATGGCACGCCGCGACGAGGCGGGCTATCTCTATCTCGTTGACCGGGCCAAGGACATGATCATCTCGGGTGGCTTCAATGTATATCCGAGCGAGGTCGAGCACTGCCTGGCGCAGCATCCCGCCATTGCGATGTCGGCGGTGTTCGGCGTGCCGGACGAGAAGTGGGGCGAAGCGGTGACCGCCATCGTCGTTACCCGCGACGGACATGCATTGAGCGAGGAGGAGGCGATCCGCTACGTCACCGAAAGGAAGGGCGTGGTCAACGCGCCCAAGACTGTGATCTTCGCGCAGGACCTGCCGCTGACGGCGCTCGGCAAGATCGACCGCAAGGCCATCCGCAGCCGGTACTGGGCGGACCAGGACCGCCAGGTGGCCTGAGCCGCCAGTCACAAGACAACACAGAAGAGGAGACCACCATGCACCTGACCCGCAAGCTGCTGATGACCTGTGCGCTGGCCCTGGGCCTGGCCGGCAACGCCGCACAGGCCCAGGATACCTATCCCACGCGGCCGATCCGTTTCATCGTGCCGTTCGCGCCCGGCGGCGTCACCGACCTGACTGCGCGCACCTTTGCCAAATACATGGGCGATGCGCTGCACCAGCCGCTGGTGACCGAGAACAAGCCCGGTGCCGGGGCTACCATTGGCGCCAATTTCGTAGCGCGTGCTGCGCCGGATGGATACACGCTGCTGCTGGGCACCAACGTCACCCACGCGATCAACCCGCGCCTGATCGCTGCAACGCCGTATGACCCGCTCAAGGACTTCCAGGCCGTTGCCGTCTTCGGCCTGAACGGCAACGTGCTGCTCGTCAGCAATAGCTTCCCGGCAAAGACGTTTGCCGAGTTCCTGGCCTATGTGAAGGCGCGACCTGGCAGCGTGAACTATGCCTCGGGCAGCGTCGGCAGCTCTGCGCACCTTGCGGCGGAACTGCTCAAGCAGGAGGTCAAGGGGCTGGACTACACGCATGTGCCGTACGGCGGCCCGTCCGAGGCCATGTCCGCGCTGATGGGCGGGCACGTGGACTTCCTGTTTGCCAACATCGGCGCGGCGGTCACGCAGGTCAAGTCGGGCAAGGTGAGGGCGCTCGCGGTGACAACGGCCACGCGTGCCGCGCAGTTGCCCGATGTACCGACGATCGCCGAATCCGGCGTGCCGGGGTTTGAAGTCGTGGGCTGGATGGCGGCATTCGTGCCGAAGGGCACACCGCCTTCGGTGGTGGCGCGCCTGAACCAGGTCATCAACCAGGCGCAGAAGAATCCGGACCTGAGGACCACGCTCGATGCCGCTGCGCTGATTCCCGTGGTGGCCGCGCCCGATCAGAGCAGCCGCTTCGTGCGCGATGAATATGACAAGTGGGGACGTGTGATACAGAACGCCGGCATTCCGAAGCAGTGAGCAAGGACTGATATCACTGCATCGACACGGTTCCTCTCCCCGCCCGCGTCAGTGGGAGAGGGGGCGGGGAGGAGGGCCGCCCCCCACAGGCCGCACCAGCAACCCGTTCAGGATGATTTCATAGAATTCGCTGAACGCATCGCCGATCTTCATCCCCGTTTCCTGCAGGAACTGCTGGTTGCGCAGCCGATGCGCGGCGCCAAGGATCGCCTCCGAGACCACGCGCGGATTATGCGGCGCCATGAGTCCTTCCCTGACACCGGCCTCGATCATGCTTTCCAGCCCGCGCACGCGCGCCAGCTGGTAGGTGTCGAACACGGCCTTGCCGCTCTCGATGGCGTCCAGGTCGGTCAGCGCCGCCTTGCTCAGGCCCGAGGTATTGAGCGTGGCATGCAGGTAGGCGGAGATCGCCCTGGCGGCGTCTGGCTCATGCCGAGCCGCGGCGTAGCCCTTTTCCAGGTTTGCCGCCAGGACATCGCGGCAGACGTTGACGAACAGCGCTTGCTTGGTCTCGGCGATTTCATAGAGGCGCCGCCTTGAGCAGCGCAGCCGCTGTGCGATCTCGCCGATGGTCAGCGATGAAATACCTTCGGCGATCAGCAGTCGGGTCAACGCCGTGGTGAACTCTTCGTCGGTGCGTCGCTTGGCCATGAATCGGTGAATGCCGGTACCGGACAGCGCTGGACCGGATGGGCAGGAATCGGGATCCCGAATCTTACCGTTCCACGACATGCGTCGACTACAAAACAAAAAAAGCGAGGCGCGCCCCGTGAGCGCGCTCGCTTCAAGTGAGGTCGGGCGTCTCAGTTGAGATGTCCGACCGCTCGCAGGTACTCGTTCTTCTTGTCGAAGATCAGCTGGCTCAGGAAGGCTGCGTCGTAGGCCTTGAGCAGGTGGGTATGGTGTTCCTCGATATAGCGCGCCACGCGTGCCTTCTCGCATTCGATGCCGCACAGCCATTCGTACATGGCCTCGTCCCAACGGAAGCGCAGGCCCAGCTCGATGAACGCTGCGTTGTAGGCAGCGAGCTGGGTGGCGCGCGAAAGCGGCTGGTTGTCGCGGCCGAGCGTGGCGGCCGGCTGCTGTTCGATGTGGACCTGGTTCATGGTGTGCCTCCTGTCTTCTCTCTAGCGGTGGGTTGAGGGAAGCATAGGGCGGTCCATGGATTTACGATAATTAAAGTTTCATCGATAAATCATAAGTCATTGTTTATGTATTGGCGTGACGGATCAGGCCCTCCACGCCAGTAATGCGCTGGATCAGGCTGGCGCCTTCCTCCATCAGGAATTGCTTGAACGCGAGCGCCACCGGCGGAAGCCGCTTGTTCTTGCGGTGCACCACATACCAGTTGAGCATGACCGGAAAGCCCTGGATGTCGAGCACGGCCAGCTTGCCGGCCTGCAGCTCCAGGCCCACGGTATGGGCGGAGAGGAAGGCAATGCCCATATTGGCGATGACCGCCTGCTTGATGGTCTCCGTGCTCTTGATCTCCATGGCGATGCGCAGGTTGGAAAGCTTGCCGGCAAAACCCTCCTGCATGGAGTTCCAGGTGTCGGACCCTTTCTCGCGCGAGACGAAGGCCTCATCGGTCAGCGCGGACAGCGGGATATTGCGTTGCCCGACCAGCGGGTGGCTCGGCGCGGCCACGATCACGTAAGGGTGCGGCGCGAACGTCTCATTGATCGTATCCATGCCCTCGGGCGGCCGCACCATGACGGCGAGGTCCGTCAGGTTGCCGGCCAGCTGGTGCAACAGTTCCTCGCGGTTGTGCACTGCAAGATTCAGCGTCACGCCGTCATGGCGTTCCATGAATTCGGCGAGCAGCCGCGGGAAGAAATAATCGCCCGCGCTGATCACGGCAACGTTCAGCCGGCCACCGGAAATCCCCTTGAGTTGCGACATGGCATCTTCGGCTTCGCGGAATTGCTGGATGATGCTGCGGCTGTAATGCAGCATCTCGTGCCCGGCCGGCGTGAGATAGATCTTCTTGCCCAACTGCTCGAACAGCGGCAGGCCGACGTGGTTTTCCAGTTGCCTCACCTGCGTGGACACGGCGGGCTGGGTCAGGTGCAGCTCTTCGGCGGCGCGTGAAAAGCTCATGTGCCGAGCAACGGTTTCAAAGACTTTTAGCTGGCGCAGCGTGGCGTTCTTCATCAGTCGTTCCGTGCAATATATAAACGTTCGTCAATGCATATGATAAAAAACTTTAAGCGGTCTGAATCTTAGATTGAAGTAGCATCAATCCCACAGATTTGCATGCCGCAATGTCAGGCGCCGATCTCATTGTGTAGGGCCCACCCCACAGAGGCCCCGGAAAGCGTCCCGCCAAGGGACGCATGAACAGCACCAGGAGACAGTAGATGGCGCATCAAGAAACGGCAGCCACGACCGGGAACGGACGTGGGCTGCAAAACCGTTGGTTCCAACTGGCCATAGGCGTGGTTTGCATGGGCTTGGTGGCAAACCTGCAGTATGGCTGGACCCTCTTTGTGTCACCGATGGACGCCAAGCATCACTGGGGCACGTCCGCGATCCAGGTGGCGTTTTCCATTTTCATTGTGACCGAGACCTGGCTGGTGCCGCTGGAAGGCTGGCTGGTGGACAAGTTCGGCCCGCGGCCGGTGGTGGCAGGCGGGGCGATCTGCGCAGGCGTGGCGTGGGTGATGAACGCCTACGCGACGACGTTGCCGGAGTTGTACACGGCGGCGGTGATCGCCGGTATCGGCGCAGGTGGTGTGTACGGCACGTGCGTCGGTAATGCGCTGAAGTGGTTCCCGGACAAGCGGGGCCTGGCTGCCGGGCTGACGGCGGCGGGTTTCGGCGCGGGCGCGGCGATTACGGTGATCCCGATCGCAAACATGATCCAGAGCGCGGGATACGAGAAAGCATTCGTGTTCTTCGGCATCCTGCAAGGCGTGGCGATCTTCGCGCTGGCGCTGCTGCTGGTGAAGCCACGGGCGCCGAAGGGTGCGGTGGCGGCGAAGGCGGTGCTGACCAACCCGGTGGAGTTCACGCCAGGGCAGATGGTGAAGACGCCCGTGTTCTGGCTGATCTATGTGAGCTTCGTGGCGGTGGCTGCGGGCGGCATCATGGCCACGGCGCAACTGGGCCCGATCGCGAAGGACTTCGGCTTCGCCTCGATGCCGGTGACGATGCTCGGCATGACGCTGCCGCTGCTGACGATGACGCTGTCGATCGACAACCTGTGCAACGGCTTCACGCGTCCGCTGTGTGGCTTCCTGTCGGACCGTTTCGGCCGCGAGAACACGATGTTCGTGATCTTCATCGGCGAGGGCCTGGCCCTGCTCGGGCTGATGAAGTTTGGCCACGACCCGTACGCGTTCATGTTCTTCGCGGCACTGACGTTCCTGTTCTGGGGCGAGATCTTCTCGATCTTCCCGGCGCTGTGCGCGGACACGTTCGGCAGCAAGTTCGCGGCGGCGAATGCGGGCACCTTGTACACGGCGAAGGGGACGGCGGCGATGCTGGTGCCGCTGGCCTCGGTGCTGTCGGCACGCGGTGGCTGGGACGCGGTGTTCACGGTGGCGGCAGTGGTGACGATCGCGGCGGGGCTGTCGGCGAAGCTGTTGCTGGCGCCGATGCGCAAGCGGTTCATCACGGGCCATTCGGATGCGGTGGCGGTGTCGGATGCCGCGTTCATGGTGCGCGCCCAGAGGGAAGGCGAATAAATCGGAGGATGGGAAAGAGTGGGTGGGTCCGGACGTCGCGTCCGGGCCCCCGACATGCCCCGGCAAACGGTCTGCGCATGGCGCAGGCCTTTTGCCATGTGGGTCACGGAAACAACAACACATAAGACAGGCGGACGGGCCGCCAAGGAGACAGCCGTGAGCAGACTGCAATCATCCACGCTTGCCGCAGGACAGCATCGCAGCCTGGCGATGCCGTTGCCTCGATGGACACAGGGCGGAGGAGCGCGGCCATGAATATCTCGCTTCCCCAACTGAAGGCGTTCGCCGCTGTCGCGCGGCACAAGAGCTTCACGCGCGCCGCCGCCGAACTGGGCCTGACGCAATCGGCCGTAAGCCGCAGCGTGCGCGAACTCGAAGAGGAGATCGACCAGCGCCTGTTCGACCGCACCACGCGGCAGGTGGAGTTGACCGATGCAGGCCAGCACCTGTCGCAACGCATCTGCCACCTCATCGAAGAAGTCGAGCAGACCCTGCGCGACAGCCAGGGCGCCGCGCGGCCGTCGCAAGGGCTGGTGCAGATCGCGACCGATCCCGTACTGAGTTCGATGTCGGTGCCGGCGTGGCTGGCCGGCTGCCGCAAGGCCTGGCCCGCGATCGCGATCCACCTGAAGGACCGCTCGCAGGAATCCGTGCTGCAAAGCGTGCGCAGCGGCGAAGTGGACTTTGGCATTGCCACCGATCCGCAATCGGGCGACGACCTCTATTGCGAACCGCTGTGCATCGATCCATATCACGCCGTGCTGCCGGCGGAGCATCCGCTCGCGTCGCGCGACACCATTGCGTGGGGCGACCTGTGCAATGCCAACGTGCTCACGCTGGACCAGCAATGCGGGATACAGCCCGCGGTGGAAAAGGCGCTCAGCAACCATCATGTGCGCGCGAACTCATTGCAGTTGCTGGGGCATTTCGCCGCCGTGTTCGGCATGGTGGCGCTGGGCCTCGGGATCGGCGTCGTGCCGTCGCGCGCGCAGGCCGGTGGTCTCCACCCAGCCGCTGTCATGCGGCCGCTGCGGCCGCAGGTGACATCCACGGTCATGCTGGTGCGCCGCAAGAGTCGGTCGCTGAAGCCGAATGCCGCCGCGATCTGGGATGCGCTGCGCGGTCTCGAGTACAAGGACACGGTTGAACCCGACCGGCTGCCCCCGTTGGTCCATGAAGCCTAGGGAAGCGGGGCAGGGCGTGCCGTGGCGGACACCGTTGCATTGGAGCAAAACTTCTACTGATATATTACATACAGGATATTTACACATACTGCGGCGCAGCATATAATGAAAACTCCTAACCACAACGCAATCGGAGTTTTCAAATGGAAGTCGCTCTTCTCTTCGTTCTCGGCCTGGGCCTGATCGCCATCGGTGTCGGCATGACGACACTGCTGGCTACGCGTCTGCCGGTGGATGTGCTCGTGACCGCACAGGCACACGGTCGCTTCGCCGGTCTGGGTTCGAACCAGGAAAGCGATGGCATTGGCCGCGCTCGCCCGTCGCGCACGGCAGCTGCCGCCGGCGAACTGGCATACGCCTGATGCCTGCTGGCATCTGCCGCCGTCCCGACTGAACGGCGCATCTGACAAGGGCTGTAGCGGCCGGCAACCCTTGGAGCAGTACCCGCATCCTGCATTCCCGCAAGCTGGCCTTGGCATTTCGATGCAAGGCCACGGACGGGTCCCGGCGGATCTTCGGCCGCCATCCCTCTGGTGGATGCGCACCCGCTGCGCATGCCGCTGTCACACTCCGGCTCGACACCTCCATCCATACCCCGGTTTTGTCCGTACAGACGGGTAATGTCTTAGTTGTATTGATCTAGGGACTTTCCCCAGCCCGGTCGTTTTCCCCGATTCCCGATGCTGCGAATCCCGTCATGCTGACGGCTGTCCTGGCTCGCCGGATTGATGCGGCTAGTGGGGCTAACTGCCTGATTTCCAAAGATTCCTGAAGTTGCATGCAGCACCGTTGATGCGCGCCGCGCACCAGTCGCGCAGCAACGGCGCGACACGGGCATTTTTCGCGGAAACAGCATGCTGCAGGGCCGCGAAGAATACGCTTGACTTGGTTGATATATCACATACCGTATAGCACTAGAACGGCTCAGCTGTTCGGGAAAGTGCGGTATGCGAGAGGCGTCAGCAGGCGCCCATATCTTCCACCACAGGCGGTTTTGACTGCCTAGAAGGAGACATCAATGGAACTGCAGCAGAGGGAGTCCACGTCGCGCTTTGCGTCGCCGTGGGTACAGCTGGTCTTCGGCGTCATCTGTATGGCGATGATTGCCAACATGCAGTACGGGTGGACGCTGTTCGTCAACCCGATCGACGACAAGTACCACTGGGGCCGCACCGCGATCCAGGTCGCGTTCACCATCTTCGTCGTGACCGAGACGTGGCTCGTGCCGATCGAAGGCTACCTGGTCGACAAGTACGGCCCGCGCCCTGTGGTCGTGGGTGGCGGTCTGCTGTGTGCGATCGCCTGGGCGCTGAACTCCGTGGCCTCGTCACTGCCGATGCTGTATTTTGCCGCGGCTATCGGCGGCGTCGGCGCGGGCGCGGTCTATGGCACCTGCGTGGGCAATGCGCTGAAGTGGTTCCCGAACCGGCGCGGGCTTGCCGCGGGCATTACCGCGGCGGGCTTCGGTGCGGGTTCCGCGATGACGGTGGTGCCCATCGCCAACATGATCAAGTCCGCGGGCTACGAAGCCACGTTCCTGTGGTTCGGCCTGGGCCAGGGCCTGATCGTGTTCATCCTGGGCATGGCCCTGTATCCGCCGTCGGCCAGGATCCTGAACGAGGTCAAGTCCACCCTCAAGGCTGCCGCGACCTACAACGCCACGCCGCGCCAGGTGCTGAAGTCGCCGATCTTCTGGATCATGTACGCGATGTTCGTGATGATGGCCGCCGGGGGCCTGATGGCCACCGCGCAGCTCGGCCCGATCGCCAAGGATTTCGGCCTGCATGATTCGCCGGTGTCGATCCTCGGCCTGACGCTGCCCGCGCTGACTTTTGCGCTGACCATCGACCGCGTGCTCAACGGCCTGACCCGCCCGTTCTTCGGCTGGATCTCGGACCATATCGGCCGCGAACGCACCATGTTCTTCGCCTTCGCGGTAGAGGCGGTCGGTATCCTGCTGCTGTCCAAGTACGGCCACAACCCGGTGGCGTTCGTGGTGCTGACCGGCATCGTGTTCTTTGCCTGGGGCGAGATCTACAGCCTGTTCCCGGCGACCTGCGGCGACACCTTCGGTCCGAAGTTCGCCGCCACCAATGCCGGTCTGCTGTACACGGCCAAGGGCACGGCCGCGCTGCTGGTGCCATTCTCGAGCGTGATCACCGCGGCGACCGGCGACTGGCATGCGGTGTTCGTGCTGGCCTCGGCCATGGCGGGTCTGTCCGCGGTGCTCGCGCTCTTTGTACTCAAGCCGATGCGTGAGGCGCATGCCCGCAAGTATGTGCATGCCAATACCGCGAGCCCGATGGGGTACCGCGCCGTGCCGGAGGACCTGACCTGACGAAGAAAGCCGTACGGCATGCCGCCGCCTTCACCGTACACAGGCGGCGCAGCCGGTAGCACAATACGAGGAAGGAAAAGAGAAAGAGCGACAGGAAGGCTGCCCGCAAGGGCGCCTTCCTGAACGCCTTCATAGTGCCAGCAGGAGACCGACGTTCCATGAATCAAGTTGTCATTCCCCTCGACGCCACCGGGCTCGGAAGGCTGCGCAAGCGCCGCCAGCCCAAGGGACGGCAGGTCGACGCCGCCGCGCTGGCGGAAGTCCGGGCCGCGCTCGGCGACATGCCGCGCCGCCGCGACCTGCTGATCGAGCACCTGCACTGCATCCAGGACCGCTACGGCCAGCTGGCCATGCCGCACCTGGTCGCGCTGGCGCAGGAACTGGGACTGGCCATGACCGAGGTATACGAGGTCGCCACGTTCTACCACCACTTCGACGTAGTGCGTGAAGACGCCGACGGGCACATCGCACCGCCGCCGGTGCTGACGGTGCGCGTCTGTGAAGGCATCGCCTGCGAGATGGCCGGTGCGCGAGCTCTGCTCGGCAAGCTGCCCGCGTTGCTTGGTACGGACGTGCGCGTGGTGGCGGCGCCATGCATCGGCCGGTGCGAGAAAGCGCCGGCCGCGCTGGTGGGACAGAAGCCGGTGGATGGCGCTACGGCTGCCGCCGTCGAGGCCTGCGTGGCAGCCGGTACCGTTCACGACGAATCGGTGGCGCAGACCGGCTATGCCGCCTACCGCGCGGGCGGTGGCTACGCGCTGCTCGACGCGCTTGCGCAAGGCAGTCTTGATCCGGCCGCCGTGCTCTGCACGATGGAGGACTCCGGACTGCGCGGGCTGGGTGGCGCGGGTTTCCCGGCCGGCCGCAAATGGCGCATCGTTGGCCAGGAGCCGGCGCCGCGCCTCATGGCCGTCAATATCGACGAAGGCGAACCTGGCACGTTCAAGGACCGTGTCTATCTGGAGCGCGATCCGCACCGTTTCCTGGAAGGCATGCTGATTGCTGCTGCGGTGGTGCAGGTGTCGGCGATCTACATCTACCTGCGCGACGAATACGCGGGTTGCCGCGCCATTCTCACGCAGGCGCTGCAGGCGCTGCGCGACGATCCGCCGGCAGCGGGCCTGCCGCAGATCGAACTGCGCCGCGGCGCGGGCGCCTATATCTGCGGCGAAGAGTCGGCCATGATCGAATCGATCGAAGGCAAGCGCGGCATGCCGCGCCTGCGCCCGCCCTATGTGGCACAGGTGGGTTTGTTCGGCCGGCCGACCCTCGAGCACAACTTCGAAACGCTCTACTGGGTGCGCGACATCCTGGAGAACGGCGCGGAATGGTTCGCGTCGCAGGGCCGGCATGGCCGCAAGGGGCTGCGCTCGTTCTCGGTGTCGGGCCGCGTGCGCCGGCCCGGTGTGCACCTGGCGCCGGCCGGCATCACGGTGCGCGAGCTGATCGACGAATACTGCGGCGGCATGCTGGACGGGCACAGCTTCTATGCCTACCTGCCCGGCGGCGCATCGGGCGGCATCCTGCCCGCGTCGATGGGCAACATCCCGCTGGACTTCGACACGCTGCAGCCGCACGGCTGCTTCATCGGCTCGGCGGCGATCGTGGTGCTGTCCGATCAGGACAGCGCCGTCGGCGCGGCCCGCAACCTGATGCATTTCTTCCGGCATGAGTCCTGCGGCCAATGCACGCCGTGCCGCGTGGGCACGGCCAAGGCGTACGACCTGATCCGCGCGCCGCAATGGGACCTGCCCGCGCTGGAGGACCTGTCGGCCGTGATGCGCGATGCATCGATCTGCGGCCTCGGGCAGGCCGCACCGAACCCCGTGGATTGCGTGATCCGCTACTTCCCACATGAACTGCAGGCGGCGCCGGAGCGCCCGGAGGCACAGGCATGAATGCGCTGACACGCGCCGAACGCGCGCTGGTCGAATCCACCGAGCCCGCCGTCACGTTCACGCTGAATGGCCGTGAAGTCAGCGCGCAGCCGGGCGAAAGCCTGCTGAAGGTGGCGCAGCGCGAGGGCTTTGACGTACCCCACCTCTGCTACAAGGACGGACTCGCGCCGGCCGGCAACTGCCGCGCCTGCATGGTGGAGATCCAGGGCGAGCGCGTACTGGCGCCGTCGTGCTGCCGCTATCCGTCACCGGGCATGGCGGTGCAGACGGAATCCGAGCGCGCGCGCCGCGCCCAGCGCACGGTGCTGGAGCTGCTGCAGTCCGACATGCCGGAAGCCGGCTACACGCGGCACAACGAACTGGACCAGTGGTCCGCGCGCCTGGAAGTCGGCAAGCCGCGCTTCGCGCCGCGCGAGCGCGTGGCGGCGGATCTCTCGCATCCCGCCATCGCCGTCAACCTGGACGCCTGCATCCAGTGCACGCGCTGCGTGCGCGCCTGCCGCGACGAGCAGGTCAACGACGTGATCGGCCTGGCGCTGCGTGGCGACGCGGCCCGCATCGTCTTCGACATGGACGACCCGATGGGCGCGTCCACGTGCGTGGCCTGCGGCGAATGCGTGCAGGCCTGCCCGACCGGGGCGCTGATGCCCGCGCGCGACGCGGCGCTGGCGGTGCCGGACAGGCAGGTGGAATCGGTGTGTCCCTACTGCGGCGTGGGCTGCCAGCTCACGTACAACGTCAAGGACAACCGCATCCTCTACGTCGAGGGGCGGGATGGCCCGGCCAACCACGAGCGCCTGTGCGTGAAGGGCCGCTACGGTTTCGACTACGTACAGCACCCACAGCGCCTGACCGTGCCGCTGATCCGCCGCGAAGGCGTGCCCAAGCGCGGCGACTTCGTCATGGACCCGGATCACGTGATGGACGTTTTCCGCGAAGCCACCTGGGAAGAAGCGCTCGCGCTGGCCAGCGGCAGGCTCGTGCAGATCCGCGACACGCACGGCAAGCGCGCGCTGGCCGGCTTCGGCTCGGCCAAGGGCAGCAACGAAGAGGCCTACCTGTTCCAGAAACTCGTGCGCACCGGCTTCGGCAGCAACAACGTCGATCACTGCACGCGGTTGTGCCACGCGTCGTCGGTCGCGGCGCTGCTCGAAGGCATCGGTTCCGGAGCCGTGTCGAACCCGGTGATGGACGTGGACCGCGCCGAGGTCGTGATCGTGATCGGCGCCAACCCGACCGTGAACCACCCTGTTGCGGCGAGCTGGATCAAGAACGCGGTGAAGAACGGCACGAAGCTCATCGTGGCCGATCCGCGCCGCTCGGACCTGGCGCGCTTTGCCTGGCGTTTCCTGCAATTCACGCCGGACGCGGATGTCGCGCTGCTCAACGCGATGATGCACGTGATCGTCACCGAAGGACTGGTCAACCAGGACTTCATCGACAGCCGCACCATCGGCTTCGACGAACTGCGGCGCAACGTGGCCGCGTTCAGCCCGGAACTGATGGCGCCGGTATGCGGCATCGATGCGCAGACCATCCGTGAAGTCGCGCGCGCCTATGCCACATCAAAGGCCTCGATGATCCTGTGGGGCATGGGCGTGTCGCAGCACGTGCACGGTACCGACAACGCGCGCTGCCTGATCGCGCTGGCGCTGATGACAGGCCAGATCGGCCGTCCCGGCACCGGCCTGCATCCGCTGCGCGGCCAGAACAACGTGCAGGGCGCATCCGATGCGGGCCTGATCCCGATGATGTACCCGGACTACCGCCGCGTGGACGACCCCGACGCCATTGCCAGCTTCGAGAAGCTATGGGGCATGCCGCTGGACCGCCAGCCGGGACTGACCGTGGTGGAAATCATGGACGCGATCGGGCGCGGCGAGGTGCGCGGCATGTACATCATGGGCGAGAACCCGGCCATGTCAGACCCGGATGCCGAGCATGCGCGCGAGGCGCTGGCCGCACTGGACCATCTCGTGGTGCAGGACATCTTCCTGACCGAGACCGCCTACCTGGCTGACGTTGTACTGCCGGCGTCGGCCTTCCCGGAAAAGACCGGCACCTTCACCAACACGGACCGCACCGTACAACTCGGGCGCCAGGCGTTGTTGCCGCCGGGGCAGGCCAGGCAGGACCTGTGGATCATCCAGCAGATGGCGCAGGGCCTGGGCCTGGACTGGCAGTACGGCAGCGTGGCGGACGTGTTCGACGAGATGCGCCACGCCATGCCGAGCATCGGCGGCGTGACCTGGGGCCGGTTGCAGGAGACGGGCGCGGTGACTTATCCCTGCCGCGCCGAAGGCGACCCGGGCGAGCCGGTGATCTTCACCGACCAGTTCCCGACCGCCACCGGACGAGGCCGCTTCGTCCCGGCGGACATCATTCCCGCGGATGAACGGCCCGACAAGGACTATCCGATGGTGCTGATCACCGGGCGCCAGCTTGAACACTGGCACACGGGCAGCATGACGCGGCGCGCGGGCGTGCTGGACGCGATCGAGCCCGATCCGGTGGCGCTGGTGCATCCGCTCGATCTGGCCGACCTCGGCGGCCAGCCAGGCGACGTCGTCACGCTGGCCTCGCGGCGCGGACAGGTGTCACTGTACGCGCGTGCCGATGCCGGCACGCCGCGCGGGGCCGTGTTCGTGCCGTTCTGCTACTACGAGGCGGCCATCAACAAGCTCACCAACGCGGCGCTGGACCCGTTCGGCAAAATCCCGGAGTTCAAGTACTGCGCGATCAAGGTGATCCTGGGCGGGGCGGCGCCCACGCAGTCTAGCTACGGCGGGGGCAAGGTGCTGGGGGCCTGACAGGCGGGGCAGGTTCCCCCCTGCCGGCCCGCGCGCGGGATCAGTACTTGATGTCGCGGGCCGTCTGTCGCCCTTCCTGCTTGGTGTCCCGCTTGTCGTGGCGGCAATTCGCATTGCTCTTCTGGTTGGCCGCCCGGCAATCCTGCTTGGTATGCCGGGAGTCCTGGCGCGTATCCTGCCGGACGTCGCGCGCGTCGCGGCGCTGCTCCCCCTGCTCCGTCGCCGAGGACATTCCTGACCATGCCGTGAGCGCCATCGCAACCGTCAGGGCGGTGAATCCGGATTTCCATGCGTGCATGATGTGATCTCCCCTTGAAAGACATCCGCGAGCCGATATCCAATCCTAGTGGATACTCGCGCTTCGTGGGGCGGATCGGCCCCCGATTCCAGGGCCGCGCCCGTGTGCGCTTGGCGCGAACGGTCCCCCGATGTCATGATGGCGGGACAGGCGCCGCCCGCGGCGGCACGCCGGCCAGGGCAAAACCGGGAGACAGACGAATATGCAGAGCAGGGAAACGCAGGGGATGTCCCGCGAGCGGCTTGCGCGAGTTGAACGCTTCATTGACGAATCCTATATCGCGACCGGCAAGCTGCCCGGCGCCCTGATCCAGGTATGGCGGCGCGGCGAACTGGCGCTGAACTCGGTGCTCGGCCTCGCCGACCGCGAGCGGCAGGTGCCGCTGGCGCAGGATTCGATCTTCCGCATCTACTCGATGACCAAGCCCGTGACGTCGGTGGCGGTCATGATGCTGGTCGAGGAATGCAAGATTGCGCTGGACGATCCGGTCAGCAAATACATTGCGGCGTGGGAAAACCTCGGCGTCCATGCCGGGGGCTTCATGGAAAGCTTCCAGACGCGCCCGGCGGCGCGGCCGATGCTGGTGGTCGACCTGCTACGGCACACCTCGGGCCTGACCTACGGTTTCCAGCAGAACACCAATGTCGACGCGGCATACCGCAAGCTGAAGCTCGGCGAGCTTGCCACCGAAGGCACGCTGGACGAGATGATCGACAAGCTGGCCACGCTGCCGCTCGAATTCTCGCCCGGCGAGGCCTGGAACTACTCCGTATCGACCGATGCGCTCGGCTACCTAGTCGGCAAGGTCAGTGGCATGCCGTTCGAGACCTTCCTGAAGCAGCGCATCTTCGATCCGCTCGGGATGGTCGACACCGGCTTCCACGTGCCGGAAGACAAGGCATCGCGCTTCTGCGCGTGCTACGCCGTGGGCGCTCTCGGTTCCAAAGTCGTGTCGACGAAGGGGCCGATGCTGCAGGACGACCCCCAGGCGAGCGCCTACCTCAAGCCGCCGGCATTCATTTCGGGCGGCGGCGGACTGGTCTCCACCGCCGCGGACTACATGCGCTTCGCGCGCATGCTGCTGCAAGGCGGCGAACTCGACGGCGTGCGCCTGCTCGGGCCGAAGACGCTGAAGCTGATGACCGCCAACCACCTGCCCGGCGGGGTGGACCTGCCACGCCTTTCGCGCTCGATGTTCAGCGAGGCCACCTATGACGGCGTGGGGTTCGGGCTCGGCTTTGCCACGACGGTGACGCCGGAATCCACGCTGATCCCCGGCAGCGCCGGAGATTTTTTCTGGGGCGGAGCGGCCAGCACTTTTTTCTGGGTGGATCCGCAGGAGGAACTGATCGGTCTCTTTTTGACCCAGCTCCTGCCTTCCTCGGCCTATCCCGTGCGGCGCCAACTGCGCACGCTGGTCTACAGCGCCATCACTGAACCGGGGCCTGCGGCCCGCTGAGCGCGGGCATTCCGGACCGGGGCTAAAATGTCGGTATGTGGCACTGGCCGGGACGGCCGGTGCCCGGGCTTTGACACGACAGATTCGGACACGTTGACATGAGGAAGGCAAAGACCCTGATCATCGCGATCACCCTCGCCGCGGCGACACCGCTCGCGCAGGCGAGCCTGTCCGGGGATGCCCATGCATTCAAGGACAACGTCAAGACGGCCGGCAAGCAGGGCGGCCATGCCGTGCGCGATGCAACGTTCGCGATCGGCCGCGGCGTGAAGTCAGCCGGGCATGCGGTGGCTGACGCGACCAAGCACGGTTTCCACGCGACCAAGCGCGCGGTGAGGGGCCACGAGTAGTGGTAGTAGTCTGGAAAGGGGCAGGCCGTTCACCAGGCCTGAATTCCCATCCGCAAGCCCAGCAGGACCAGTATGCCGCCGGTCACGCAGCGCTGCGCCAGCAGCCAGCGCGGACGCTGCACCATCATCGCCGCCGCGCGGCCCGATGACACCGCGACAAGCGCGTTGACGCCGGCAAATGCCGCGGTCAGCGCGAGTCCGAGCATGACCGACTGGCCCAGGACATCTCCGGCCTCGTAATCAATGAACTGCGGCAGGACCGACAGGAAGACCAGCGCCAGCTTCGGATTGAGCAGGCTGGTCATCGCCCCCATCGCGAACAGGCGGCGCGGACGCTCTGCCGCAGCCGCGTCGACCTGCAGCGGCGAACGGCCACCTGGCTTGAGCATCTGCCAGGCCAGATAGAGCAGGTAGAGCGCACCGCAAACGGCAAGCGCCCGTCCGGCTCCGGGGATCGCGAGAAACAGCGCGCTGATACCGAATGCCGCACTGAGCATATAGGACAGGTAGCCGAGCATGACGCCGGCGAACGAGATCAATCCTGCCCGGGTCCCTTGCGAGACCGATCGCGCCATCACGTAGACCATGTTCGGCCCCGGCGTGATCGCCAGCAGGCCGCCCACCGCCATGAATTCAACCATCGCTCTCATTTGCCCCACCTGTCGCTTTGACGCAGACGATGGCGGCAGTATCGGAGCGCAGGATCGCTAAGTAAAACGAATTATACTGATCCTATTATTCAGTATTTCTGACTTATCGATCGCGCATGAGGAAACTCGATCTTGATGTCCTGGAGATGGTTGTCGCCATTGCCGACGCGGGATCGTTCGCGCGCGCCGCGGAGTCCCTGCACCGTTCACCGTCGGCCATCAGCATGCAGGTCAAGGCAATTGAAGAGGCACTTGGCAAGCCACTGTTCGAACGTACGACCCGCAATGTCGCGCTGACCGAAGACGGGCGGCTGCTGGTCGACTACGGCCGGCAAATGCTGGCCATGCGCGAAGAAGCATGGGCCGCGGTGGTTCGTCCGGAAATCCGCGGGCGGGTCACCATCGGCGTGCCCGATGACTATGCATCCTCGCTGCTGCCCACCGTGCTGCGCAAGTTCGCGGTCGCGCATCCCCGCGTGGAGATCCGCGTCATCGGCTTGCCCAGCCACGCGCTCATTCCCTTGCTGAAGGACAACACGCTTGACCTTGCGTGCATCACGAAGACGCGCGGTGTTACCGGGGACTTCATCCGGCATGAGCCGATGGCATGGGCCGCGGCCCGTGCCAACCGGCAGGTGTGGAAGGAGCGCCCATTACCGATCGCGGTCTTCGCGCACGGCAGCGCGGCGCGCGGGCATGCCATCAGTGCGCTGCAGGGGGCGGGCATCCGGTACCGGATGTCCTATGAAAGCCCCAGCCTGCTTGGCCTGATCAGCATGGTCGAAGCAGGGCTGGCCATCGCGCCGCTGGCCCGATGCAGCATTCCGGAACACCTGATGCTGCTCGGCGACGCCGAAGGGCTGCCGCCGCTGCCCTCGCTTGAAGTCGTGCTGGCGCGGAGCGCCAGGTCCGCACGGCCGCCATGCGATTTCCTGGCGGAACAGATGCTGGCGGACCTCAGGGCCTGAGCCGAATACCGGGCGGCACCACCGCGGTGACCTGGTGGGTTCAGGCCACCGGCTTGCGCCCGACGCTGCGAATGAGTTGGGTCACACTCCCCATGTACTGGTCGAAGTACTGATTGGCTTGTGCCTGGCTGTCGATGGGTTGCGCGACGCTGCGGCCTTCGGCTTCGAGCCTGGTGCGGATCTCCGGCTTGGCGAGCGCTTCTCCGATTGCCTTGCGGAGCACGGCCACCCGTTCGGCGGGCGTGCCTTGCCTGACGAAGTAGCCGCCCCTGATCGCGTATTCGAAGTCCGGAACCTGGCGGGATTGCGAGATCAGCGGGATGTGCCTGATCGGCGCCGGCAACGACTTGGCGAAGCTCGTCAGAATCTTGATACGGCCCTGTCCCTGCATGCTGTCGAACGCCGACTGGTAGGGCAGGATGGCAAAGTCCACCTCGCCGCCGGCAAGGGCCGCCAGTGCGGGGGCGGCGCCCTTATATGGCACGTGAAGGAAGGGCGCGCCGATGCGGGCGCCGAGGGCTTCGCCCATCAGGTGATAGAACGAGTCGATGCCGACCGTTGCGTAGGTCATCGACATGCCCTTGCTCTCCTTCGCCAGATCGAGGAATTTGTCCAGCGTGTCGGCCGGCAGGCCACTGCGCGCAAGGAGCACGATATTGGACCCGCCGATGGGGGCCGCCAGCATCAAGTCCTGGGGCTTGTAGCGGGTTGCCGGGTTCAGCAACGGGGACAGGAACACCTCGTTGAGCGAGCCGTGGAAGACGGTATATCCGTCGGCCGGCGCAGCCAGCACCTTGTTGGCACCGATGGCCCCGGTGCCGCCGCCATAATTTTCGACGACCACCTGCTGCTTCACGCTCCTGCCGATGGATTCCCCGAATATCCGTGCGGTCACATCGCTGGCACCGCCCGCTGGATATGGCACCACAAGCGAGAGCGCCCGGCTCGGGAAGGTCTCTGCCGCAAAGGCCGGCAGGGTCGCGAGGCGCGGCGCGCCGACGCTCAGACCGGCGTATTGCAGGAAGCGGCGGCGGGTACGCGAAATCATGGTTGTCTCCGAGGGTAATGTTTTTCAGCCGAGGTAGCTTTGCGCGAGGCTTGCCCAGAACACGGCGCCAGCCGGCAGGGCTTCGTTGGTCGTCCAGCGCATTATCTTTAGATGCCTTCATCGCGTCGATGACAATTCCGGAAGGAAATTGTTGTATAAATTACAACAATTAAAAGCCAACTCAGTGAGGGCGAATGGAGGAAGTGCTGGACCGGAAACGGGCGCTCTGCCTGCTCCGGATCATCGAGACGGGTTCCGTGCGGGGCGCGGCGGAAGTGTTGGAGCTGGACCCCTCGGCGGTGAGCCGGGCGGTGGCCAAGCTCGAGGAAGACACTGGCCTGACGTTGCTGGAGCGGCGCGGGCGGGGCGTAGTTGTCACGGACTCCGGCCGCATGATCGCGCGCTTCGCCCGCCGCCAGCAGGACCTGCACGACACGTTCCTTGCCGAGGTCAACAGCCTGAAGAGTGCCCAGCGCGGGCATATCGAACTGGTCTTGGGCGAGGGCTTCATTGACCTGGTGTTCGAGCCAGTGCTGCGCGAGTTCCTGGTCGCACATCCCGACGCGACCTACAACATCCGGGTGGCGGGCACCGAGGAAGCGGTACGCTGCATCCGGGAAGACGTCGCGCACATCGGGCTGGTGTTCCAGCCACCCAACGACGAGTTCCTGCGCTCGCACTACTCACGGCTGGCGCCGATCCGCGTACATGTGCGCAAGGACCACGCGCTGGCGCGGCGGCGCAGTGCGCTGATGCTGGCGGACCTGGCGCCGCACCAGGGAGCGGCAATGGTCGAGTCATTCGGCGTGCGCAAGCACGTGCAGGCGGCGGAGCTGGACGAGCACGTCACGCTAAAGCGCATGCTTGTCACCAACTCGTTCAAGGTACTGTGGGAATTCGCGGCAAGGGGGCTGGGCTACATCATGACGCCGGGTTTGGTGGCGTTGGAGGGCGCGCAGTTTGCCGCCCTGGTATCGCTGCCGCTGGCGAATCCGATCCTTAACAACAGCCGCATCCACGTCATCACGCGAGCCGGACGGCCGTTGTCGCCAGTGGCAAGCACGCTTTTGCGGCGCATTGTCAAGGCATTGCCTTTGGTGGCGTTGTCACATGAGCCATGTGAGGGGGCCAAGTAGGAAGGGGCCTGAACCCATCTCCTTATGCGGAAGTACAACCGCCTTCTCGGCGAGGCAAGTTGCCTCAGTTCTCAATATAGAGCCGGCCGGACTTCATCGATTTACGCGATCAATGCAGCGGCGCCGCAGCTGGCGATGCCACGACCACGCAGTTCCGTCCGGATCTTTTCGCTTCGTACAGAGCCTCGTCGGCCTGGTTCATGGTGCGCTGGTAATCCGGATGCCCATCATTGAATGCCAGGCCAATACTGATTGTGAGCGACAACGTCACGCCATGGCGCAGGGAGAACGGCGCTTCCTCCACGAGGCAGCGGAGTTTCTCGGCTGCGTGCCGCCCGTTCTCCGCAGTTACGTCGACCAGTACCATCAGAAACTCCTCGCCGCCCAGACGAAACGTGTAATCACCGCCGCGACTGGCGTTGATCAGCCGGGTTGCCAGCTCCTGGAGCACTAGGTCGCCAGCCTCATGGCCATAAGAATCGTTCACGTCCTTGAAATAGTCGATATCGATAGCCAGCACGGCAAAGTTCGTGCCGCGCTGGCGCGCATATTTCACTTCCTTGCTCATCACCACCGGCAGGAATTTTCGATTCAGCAGACGCGTTAGCACGTCGCGACCGGATTCCAGTTCGTTGGCCTGCTTGAACAGAAGATCCAGGTTGAAGCCAATGCTGCTGGTCAACATACGCAGCATGCGCAGATGCTTGGGCCGCCCGGAGCCAGACTCGCTTGCCGCTTCCAGAGTTGGCAGCAGCATGCCGTCAACGTCGTTCATCGCCTGCAGGATAACTTGACTCTCGGCAGCGCCCTCGAAGGCGGGCATGCCCTTGTGGCGAAACCACATGCCGAACTCTGATGCGTGAACTCGCGGCAGGTCGCACGCTGCTGTATTCACCGCCAGCTCGAACATCAGGACATTCTCCCAGTCCAGCAAGGCCGCGCGCTGGCGCTCCTGTTCAGCGGCCACATTCTGAACGACGGCGGTCAACCGATAGGCTTCCTCGGCACGGGAGTTTCGATCATGAGAACTTGAATAAGCAAAGCTCATCATCTCCATGGCAAGGTCGATGACTGAACTCATCAGGCGCACGGCGTCGATCGCATCACCAGTGCCCAGAGAGGCGCCATCACGCAACATGATGCTGAAGCCGTCCTTGAGCTTGCGTGCTCCGCGCAACACCAAATGGACAGGGACGTCGATGCGCGCATGTACCTCGCCAATCTGTACCAGCCTGGCAATTTGATCTCGCAGATCGTCCTTCGGCCCCGGCAGAAACACGCCTGCAACCCATTTCATCATGGAATCGTGCAGGCGTGATTTCACCTGGTCGTGCGATATCAGCCGGGAAGCCACCGGATCGGCCAGCATCTCATCGTAGAAATGATTAGCCAGCTCGCGTTGATACTGCACGGCGAAACTACGTACGAGACCAAGTGTGTCGCAAGTGAAATCGCCGAGAATCGCGCGCCAATCCTGTTCGAGTTGAGCCGCAGATAGCCTTAACATGAAGAATTCTCGAGAGAAGTTTGCCCTCCGGAAGCGGCAGGAACATACCTGCTGCCCAGAGTATGCGAGACACTCTCCCGATTGCCCGCTTCGTGCAATACCCCTGCCTGCGCTGCATCAAACTAACGCTCAACGTCATGGGCAGCGGCGTGCCGCGAGCAAAGCGCATCGGTCGCACTGGAATCAGCCCCGGGCCGTTCGGTTCGAAATGGCAGGCAGGAGCGCCGAGTCGTGGCTCGCCCACCAGGCCGCCTATAATCTGTTGACCAGCATCGCGGGGAGCTAAGGTGCGCCGGCCAAGCGCTATCGCAGCATAGCTGCCCGGACTCTTCTATATAGAGGGGCTGAGGGCCCGACGTCGATCTCCGTCGCGGCCGCCATGTCTGCCCATTTTCGCGTCCAATCAGCCATAGGAGTAAATTCGTGATCATCGACAGCATCATGTCAAGGAAGCTTTTCGTCGTTGGCTTTGACGACACGTTGGAGATGGTGAAGAGTCTCTTCGACGAAGAAAAGTTTCATCATCTGCTTGTCGTCGAGCATGGGAAGCTACACGGGGTCATATCCGATCGAGATATCCTCCGTGCCATGAGCCCGTTTATTGGCAGCACCGTGGAATCTGCAAGGGACGTCAATACCCTCAAGCTGCGCGTGCACCAGATCATGTCGCGTGGCCCGCTGACGCTGCAGCCCGACGCCGACATCGCCGATGCCGTCGATCTGTTTCTCTCCCACCCCATCTCATGTATTCCCATCGTGAACGACCAATTCCGACCGGTTGGCATCGTGAGTTGGCGAGATGTGCTCAAAGCGCTGGCGTCGGCACGCGATGCAGAGACATTGGCCGCGGAGTGATCCCCTTCCCAAATTAGTCCGGCACCCGGACACCGCCCGGGTTCAGCCGGGGCACGCGCCGTGGCGTTGAGCCAGGCGGCCGCGTTATGGTTGCTTGCGCGGCGCAGCGGGGGCGGGCGATGCCGGCGAAACCGGCTCGTAGTAGTCGCCGGCAGGCACCGGCTGGCGCGGCGGTGGCGGGGCAGGGGGCAACAGGTGGTTCTTCGGCTGCGAATTGCAGGCGACGGACAAGCCTGCCACCAGCAGGGCCAGCAGTGGGCGAAATCGCCGGGAGCGAGGCATGGAGGTCATCCCATCACCAAGGAATGGTTCCAGCGTAGGCCACGATCCGCCGCCCGACAACCGGTGCCGAACGCCATCCTGATTCCAGCCCGGCGGCGCGGTGGCTGGATCGCGCCCGCGTCGGCCGGATAGCAGCTCGAAGTAGTCACATCGGAGCCATATTCGGCTCGCGCTGACCACTGTGCCAGTCCAGTCAGGCCCGTGGCCGGAGCCAGGCTGCTACGGGTTGGCCTTGGGTGCTCCGACGACATATCCGGCCACGAGCCACACGTTGTCGACATCGGAGTGCTAGGTCACCAGTTCGTTCACCGGTCGGAGAAGCGTTGTCCCAGACCTCGCCGGCCAAGTTCTGATCCAGCGCTTGCGTGACCTCCGAACCAGCCTCGGGCGCGTGCGGCGAACTTTCCCGCAAGTTTCGCCGAAGCCATGAAGGCAGGCGGAGTGGTGGCCGGTGCGGTGGCGCGGCACGGAATCCGCGGGGCTACCGTGGCGTCGGCGCAAGACCGGGAGGGATAGCCGGTTTTTATGGTTCTGGCCGGGATCTGGCTGACGTTCCGTCATGTTCGACTGATATCCTGACGGAAGCCAACGACCGAAACCTTCCGAAAGACCGACGAATATGGACCACGCCCTGCGCGCCAGCCTTGCCAACGAATTGCATGCAAGACCCTTCCTGCGCCTGTCAGGCTCCGTCGCCCTCGCTCATCTGGCGATCTATGCGGGAGACGATGCCGCCATCCATGAGCAATTGCTGCGCGCGTTGTGCGATCTCACCGGCATGCCGCCGCCGGAACCGGGCAGCACGCACTATGCCGCGCAATGGAATGGCGAGCGCCAGCTGAAGTGGGAACGCCACACGGAGTTCTCCACCTACACGTTCGTGGCCAGCCGGCATGACACCGACTACTTCTCCGGCCTGGCCACCGAGCACGTGCCGCAGGCCTGGTTCGAACAGATCGCGGGCATGCGCTTCGTCGCCATCCGCATGGAGCTGGTCTCCGGGGAGAATGCCCCGACGGCGCGCAATGGCTTCCGGCAATGGATCGACGGCCCGATCAAGGTCGGCAGCCGCGTGCTCGGCAACGGCGAAGTCTATTGCGACTGGACCATCAAGCCCGATGGCTTCTCGCGCTTCCTTGTCATCGACGAGGGCTTCCGCGAGGCGCAGGGCGGACGTCTGCTGCAGCGGCTGTACGAGATCGAGACCTATCGCATGATGGCCCTGCTGGCGCTGCCCGCCGCGCGCGAACTGGGCCGTTCGCTCGACGTGCTGCAGCGCTCGCTGGCCGGCCTGATGCACCGCATGGACTCCGCGCCCGACGACAATGTGGACGCGGGCCTGCTGCAGGAACTCACGCACCTTGCCGTGCGCGGCGAAGCGCTGGCGGAGTCGAGCCACCGCTTCAGCGCCAGCCGTGCTTACGAGCGGCTGGTGATGGCCCGCATCCAGGAGCTGCGCGAGGAGCGCATCGAGGGCATCCCGACCATCGCCGAATTCATGGAGCGCCGCTTCACGCCGGCCATGGAGACATGCCGCGCCAACGCGAACCGCCTGGAGCAGTTCACGACGCGCGTGGCGCGCGCGGTCGACCTGTTGCGCACGCGGGTCAGCCTGGCGCAGGAAGGCAATACAATGCGGCTGCTCGCGGGCATGGATCGCACCGCGCGCACGCAGCTCCACCTGCAGCACGCGGTGGAAGGGCTGTCCGTGGCGGCGATTTCCTACTATGTGCTCTCGCTGACGGCGGTTGGCCTGCGCTCGCTGCACGCGCTGCACCTGGGCATGGACCCGGAGCTGGTCGAGGGGCTGCTGATCGCGCCGGTCGTGCTGCTGGTGTTCATGGTGATCCGGCGCACCAAGCGGTCGAACGGGGCCGGGCAGCATGGCGCCAGGAAAAGCGCAGGCTGAACGGGCCACCGGCGGCAGTCCGTTCAGTCCGCGGTGATCTTGCCCAGTTCGATCACTTTCTTCCAGCGCGCGAACTCCGACGCCTGGAACGCGGCGAACTGCTCCGGCGTGTTGGCGACGATCTCGAAGCCGACTTCGAGCAGCTTCGACCTGACCGCCGGGTCATTGAGCGCCGCGACCGTGGCGCTGTGCAGCTTTGCCTTGATCTCGGGCGGCAGTCCCTTGGGCGCGGCCACGGCCTGCCACGAGTAGACCGTCACGCCCTTGATGCCGGACTCGTCCATGGTGGGCACATCGGGCAGGATCGGCGAGCGCGCGGTGCTCGTGATGGCCAGTGCGCGCAGCTTGCCGGCCTTGATATGCGGCACCGCGGTGTTGATGTTCATGAAGGTGGCATCGACCTGCCCGCCGAGCAGATCGTTCATCGCGGGGGCGCCGCCTTTGTACGGCACATGGATGCCCGTTGTGCCGGTCTGCTGCCAGAACAGCTCGGCCGTGAGATGGTCGCTGGTGCCGTTGCCGGCGGACGCGAACGTCATCTTGTTCGGGTTGGCCTTTTCATAGGCGATGACATCCTGGATCGTCTTGAACCGCGAATTCGCGGGGACGGCCAGCACGTTCGGCGCCTGCACCGCAACGCTGATGTAGTCGAAGTCCCTGAGCGGATCGTAGCCCGCGTTCTTTGACAGATGCGGGCCGATCACGAACGGTCCCAGCGACGAGACGAACACGGTGTAGCCGTCGGCCGGCGCGCGCTTGACCGTGGCCGCGCCGATCATGCCGGCCGCGCCGGGACGGTTGTCCACCACGAAGCTGCCGCCGAACTGTGCCTGGTACTTCGCGCTCAGGATGCGCGCCACATTGTCGGTCGAGCCGCCCGCAGGGAAGGGCACCACCATGGTGACCGGCTTCTCCGGCCATGCGGCATGGGCCCCCGTCGTTGCAACGGCCATGGCAACGGTCATCAGTGCAGATGCGATCAGCTTCTTCATGTCCTGTCTCCTTGTCTCTCTTGTATGGGAAGCGATGTCAGGCGCGCTCGCCGAATACAGCCTGCTCGCGCGTCCAGGCGCGCGCCTGTTCGCTGATCGTGATGCCCAGGCCCGGCCGGGTCGGTACGACAATGCGGCCGTCGCGGATCTCCAGGCGTTCGTTGAACAGCGGTTCGAGCCAGTCGAAGTGCTCGACCCAGGGCTCGCGTGGGTAAGCCGCGGCAAGGTGCACGTGCAACTCCATCGCGAAATGCGGCGCGATCATCAGGCCCGCATGCTCGGCCAGCGCGCACACCTTGAGGAATGGCGTGATGCCGCCGACGCGCGGTGCATCGGGCATCAGGTAGTCGGCGGCGCGATGCCGGATCAGGTCCCAGTGTTCGGCTGCGCTGGTCAGCATTTCACCGGTCGCGATCGGCGTGTCGAATTGCGTGGCGAGCGCGGCGTGGCCTTCGTGGTCGTAGGCGTCCAGCGGTTCTTCGATCCAGACGAGGTTGAAGGACTCGAACGTGCGGCACATGCGCTGCGCGGTCGGACGGTCCCATTGCTGGTTGGCGTCGACCATCAGCGGCACCGCATCGCCGAGACGCTCGCGCACGGCTGCCACGCGCTGGATGTCGAGCGCCCCGTTGGGCTGGCCGACTTTCAGCTTGATCCCGCCGATGCCGCGCTCCACCGACGCCGCCGCGTTGACCAGCAACTGATCGAGCGGCGTGTGCAGGAAGCCGCCCGAGGTGTTGTAGCAGCGCACGGCGTCGCGATGGGCGCCCAGCAGCTTGGCCAGCGACAGGCCCGCGCGCCTGGCCTTCAGGTCCCAGAGCGCGACATCGAACGCGCCGATGGCCTGCGTCGACAGGCCGCTGCGGCCAACCGACGCGCCCGCCCAGCAAAGCTTGTCCCACAGCCGCGCGATATCGCTCGGGTCTTCGCCGATCAGCGCCGGAGCGATCTCGCTGGCATGCGCGAACTGGCCGGGTCCGCCGGCGCGCTTGGAATAGCTGAAGCCAATGCCTACGTGGCCGTCCCGGGTCCGGATCTCGGCAAAGAGGATGGCCACCTCGGTCATCGGCTTCTGGCGGCCGGTCAGGACCTTGGCATCGCTGATCGGCGTGGCCAGCGGCAGGTAGCACGAGGAGAGCCGGATCGAGGCGATGGCGTCGGCGGAGGGAGCGGCAGGGTTCGTCATGGGGGCGGGCAGCAAGGAAAAGGGATCGGGTTTCTGATCACAAAATGATAACGTTATCATTCTGGCGCAAGCAGGGCTGATATAATCCATGCGTCATCCCTGATCCACGTGCGGCGGCCCCTGTACCAATCGGTAACGAGCGGACGCCGCCGCGGGAATGGTGGAAATGCTAACGTTGTCATTCCCGAGCGTCAATCGCCTTGGTGCGCCGCGCCGGTAGCGATTTACCCTGACTCAGGACCCGCATGTCGAATTCCAATGGGCCGAAATCCGTGACGCTGCATGACGTGGCGCGTGAGGCCGGCGTCTCGTTGATTACCGCGTCGCGCGCGCTCAGCAACCCTGGCATGGTGTCGGAGATGACCATTGCGCGGGTGCGGAAGGCGGTCGAAACAACCGGCTATATCCCCAATCTGCTGGCTGGCGGGCTCAAGTCGAAGCGCAGCCTGATGGTGGCCGCGCTTGTGCCGAATATCGCGGTGGCGCAGTTCCTGCCGACGTTAAAGGCGCTGACCGATGCGCTCGACGCGGCCGGCTATCAGTTGATCCTCGGGCAGACCGGCTACGACCACGCGCGCGAAGAGGCGCTGCTCGGGACCATGATCAGCCGCCGTCCGGACGGGATCGTCGTGACCGGGCTGGTCCACTCGCAGGCCTCGCGCGAGCGCTTGCGGCGCGCCGGCATCCCGGTCGTCGAGACCTGGGATCTCAGTGACAGGCCGGTCGACATGGTGGTCGGGTTCTCCCACCTCAAGGTGGGCAGTGCCATCGCGGGATACTTCCTGGGCAAGGGATGGCGCCGCCTGGGCATCGCGACCGGCGACGATCACCGCGCGTCGGTGCGGCGCGAGGGCTTTGTCTCGACGGTGGGGCATGACGTCCCGACCGTCGTCGTTCCGGCGCCCAGCAGCCTGGCGCTCGGGCGCCAGGCCCTGGCCGATCTCCTGGCGAAGGATCCGCAGATCGAAGCCGTCTACTGCAGTTCCGACCAGCTCGCGCAGGGCGTCATGGTCGAGGCGCTGGCACGCGGGCTGCGCATCCCCGAAGACCTGGCGATCTGCGGCTTCGGTGATGCCGATTTCGCGGCGCACCTGAATCCGTCGCTGACGACGGTGCAGGTGGATGGCGCCGCCATCGGTGCGCGGGCGGCGCGCCTGCTGCTGGACCGCTGCCGCGGCGAGCCGGTCGCCGAGCCGGTCGTCGATGTCGGGTTTCGCATCGTCGAACGCGGCTCGACGTGAGGCGCGCCTGATTCACGGGTTCACTCGACCTTGATCCCCAGCTCGCGGATCAGCTTCGCATAGCGCATCGTATCGCGCGCCATCAGCGATGCGAAGGCTTCCGGCGTGCTGCCCGCCGGCACGGCACCCTGATCGATCAGCATCTGTTTCACCTTGGGATCGGCGAGCGCCGCCCGCACGTCCTGCGAGATCTTGCCAACCAGCGCCGGCGGCGTGCCGGCCGGGGCCAGCAGGCCGATCCATGAGACCGCTTCGTACCCGGCCAGGCCGGCCTCGGCCACCGTCGGCACGTTGGGCATGGCGGCCGCGCGCTTGTCGCCAGTCACGGCCACCGCCTTCAGCTTGCCGCCCTTGATCATGCCCATGGTTTCGTACAGCGTCGCAAACGTGTAGTTCACGTGCCCGGCCATCACATCGGACACGGCGGGGCCGCCGCCCTTGTAGGACACGTGCAGCATGTCGACGCCGGCCTGGCGCGCGAACATGGCGCCGGCGAGATGCATCGAGCTGCCGCTGCCGGAACTGCTGTAGGTGATCTTGCCCGGCTCGCGCTTGCCCGCCGCAATCGCCTGCGACACGGTGGCGGCGGGGTTGCCGGGGGCGGTCACCATGATCTGCGGCAGTTCGGCCACCAGCGATACCGGGGCGAAGTGCTTGACCGTCTCATAGGACGACTTGTACAGCGACGGGTTGATCGAGTGCGTGCCGACGTTGCCCATGAGCAGGGTATAGCCGTCCGGCCTGGCGCGGGCCACGTAGTCGCTGCCGATCTGGCCGGCGGCGCCGGGCTTGTTCTCGATGACGACCGCCTTGCCCCACAGCTCGGTCAGGCGCTGCGCGAGCAGGCGCGCGCCGGTGTCGGTGCCGCCGCCGGGCGGGAAGGGCACGACGATGGTCACCGGCTTCTCGGGATAGGCGCCTCCGGCCTGCGCCGGCTGGGGCGCGAGGGTGACGAGCGTGGCCACGGCCAGCAGGCCCAGCGCTGGCAGCCGGGCGGAACGGGCGGCGCGAGCGGCGGAAAAGGCCGAAACAGCCGGGATGGCCGGGGTGGTCGCGAGGGCCGGGAATGCGCGGTATTGCATGGTGTCTCCTGGATCTTGTCACGGCGCTCTGTGGCGCCTGTTCAATGAGGCAATTGGGGGGGGGGCAGGGCCGGCGCTTATGCCAGCACAGTGGTCGGCGGACGCTCGCCGGCCAGGCAGGCGCGCAGGTTGGCGAGCACGATCTCGCCCATCGCATCGCGCGTCTCCCACGTGGCGCTGGCACGGTGAGGCTGGATGACGACGTTGTCCATGCCGAGCAGCGCGGACGGCACGGCCGGCTCGTCGGCGAACACGTCCAGTCCGGCGCCGGCGATGCGGCCTGTCTGCAGCGCACGCACCAACTCCGGCTCGTCGATGAGCCGTCCGCGCGCCACATTGATCAGCACGCCGTCGGGCCCCAGCGCATCGAGCACGGCGGCATCGACCACCGGCTTCGCGCCGTCGGCGGACGCGGCCAGCACCAGCGCATCGCAATGGGTGGCCAGTGCGACGATGTCCGGCAGGAAGGTGTAGGGGACATCGGGCTGTGCGCGCAGGTCGGTGTACGACAACGGGCAGCCAAACGCCGCCGCGCGCACTGCGATCGCACGGCCCACGCGGCCGAGGCCGACGATGCCGATGTGCTTGCCGCTGAAGCGCCGCGCGAGCGCCAGGGATGACTTGCCCCACTGGCCGGCACGTACGTAGCGCTCCGCTTCGGTCAGCCGGCGGTACACCGAGATCAGCAGGCCGAGGGCCTGGTCGGCGACATCGGCGGTCAGCACGTCCGGCGTGGTGGTGACGTGGATGCCGCGCTCGCGTGCATAGGACACGTCGACCGCATCGGTGCCGACACCCGACACCGCAACGATCTTCAGCGCCGGCAGCCTGCGCATCACCGCTTCCTTCAGGCCCAGCGAGCCGCCGGTGACGACCGCCTCGACGCGCGGCCCGATCTCGTCGAGCAGCGCGTCGGGCGAGGTGGTGCCATACAGGCGGTGGATCTCATAGGCCGCCTGGAGGCCGGCTTCAAGGCTGGGGACGACGGGCTGGGTGAGCAGGATGGCGGGTTTCACTGGCGGGCATCTCGGCGGGGTTGTCGATCTGCCCGAGTATAGAAACGCCATCAATGCATGTCTAAGCTATAGTTTGCATCGATCAATCCAATTCCTGGCATGATGCAATGATCCCGGACCTGAACCAGTTGCGCTGCTTTATCGCCGTGGGCGAGGAGCTGCATTTCGGCCGTGCGGCAACGCGGCTCTTCATGACGCAATCGCCGCTAAGCCGGCAGATCCGCATGCTGGAGGAGTCGCTCGGCGTGCGGCTGTTCGACCGCAACAGCCGCGTGGTGCGCCTGACCGCAGCGGGCACGGCGTTGCTCGACGACGCGCGGCGGCTGCTGGAACTGGCTGGCCATGCGGTGGACGTGGCGCGGCGGATCGACCGGGGCGCAAGCGGCAAGGTGCGCATCGGCTTCACCGCCGTGGCGGGCTACGACCTCGTGCCGAACCTGATCGCCAGGGCCGGCGAGGCCTTGCCCGAGATCGAAGTGACCTTGCATGAACTGGTGTCGGTCGCCCAGATCGACGCCTTGCGGGCGGGCACCATCGACCTTGGCTTTCTGCGGCTGCTCGCCGACATGGATCCCGACTTGCAGTGCAGGCCGGCGGTCAGCGAGCCGCTGCTGCTTGCCGTGCAGGCGACGCACGCGCTGGCGGCGCGCGAGCGCATCGCGGGGGGAGACCTCGCGGGGCAGCCGTTTATCCAGTACTCGGCCACGGAGGGCAAGTATTTCCATGACCTGATCGGTTCCGTGCTGGCCGGAACGGGACGGCCCCCGCGCGTGGTGCAGCAGATGAGCCAGACCCATAGTGTTCTTGCGCTTGTGCGCGCGGGGCTGGGCGTGGCGCTGGTGCCGGCGTCGGCGCAGCATCTGCATTTTCCGGACGTGGTGTTCCGGCCGATCTGGCGCGACGATGTACGGGCCGAACTGCATCTGGTCTGGCGCGATGCGAACCACAATCCGGCCTGTCCGGTGTTTGCGGAATTTGCCGCGGCGTACCTGTCTGGCCCTGACGGCCATGGCTCGACGCAATCGGCAGAATTCTGAGCCGCATGGCGCCGGGGGAACTTCCCGCCGTCACATGCGCGTATGGGTCCAGGCAAATACCACCGGAACTGCGGCAGATCCGGTGTCGCTGCGTCAGGAGCCGGTTGTCCGGCGTTGGCGATAGACAGTCACGCCGCCCTCTTCGCGCGCGGCCAGCGCATTGCGCGCGCCGCAGATCGGGCAGCGGAACAGCGGGCCCTGGCCCTCGTTGACGACGACCACTTCGGTGGATTCCCAGCGGGTTCCGCAGGACTGGTTCTGGCAGGTGTAGTAGATGGGCTTTTTCATTTGCGCGGATCGTAGCACGAGTTGACTGCCCGGGCGTCAGACCGACTGGTCGCGCAGGTACGCCTTCGCCTCGGCCTCGGTCTCGTAGACATAGGGAGCAAGCCCGCGTCGGGCGAGGGTATCGCCGAGCTTGGCGCGCATGAAGGCGCTGGTGGTGAAGCGGGTCACGCCCATATAAAAGCGCTGCACCATTTCATCGATCATTTCAACGTAGGCATCCTCCACGCTGCGGTCGAGAACAAAACCTTCGTAGTTGACGACGGTATAGACCCTGTGGCCCAGTGGCTCGCAGACTCGGCATACCTGCGCGCGGATCGCCGCGATGTCCTCCGCGCGCTTGACCTCGAGTTGCTCGAAATTCAGGAACAGGATGTTCTTGTCTTCGTCGTAGTTGACGCGTGCTTCCAGCGGCAGGCGCAACACGTCTGCGCGCAGTCCCATCGGCTCGGGGCTGAAAATCCGCGCATCCATCAGGGCAGGCGAGCGCACGATCGGTACGAAGTCCATCTTTGCCAGGATGTCGCGCTCCAGATCGACGCCAGGCGCAATCTCGATGAGTTCCAGTCCTTGCGCGCCCAGTTCGAATACGCAACGCTCGGTGATATAGAGCACCGGCTTGAGGGCGGCGGCGGCGTGAGGGCCGGAAAACGTGCGATGCTCCACCTCCTGGACGAACTTCCTTGCGATGCCATCGCGGTGAATCTCGAGCCGACCGTCGACGACCGCGATCTCGCTGCCGCCCGCCATGAAGGTGCCGACGAACACGACCTTCTTCGCATTCTGGCTGATGTTGATAAAGCCACCGGCACCGGCCAGGCGCGGCCCGAATCTGGAGACGTTCAGGTTGCCCATGCGATCGGCCTGTGCCAGCCCGAGGAAGGCAAGATCGAGTCCGCCGCCGTCGTAGAAGTCGAACTGATAGGGCTGGTCGATGATCGCGTGCGGATTGACCGCCGCGCCGAAGTTCAAGCCTCCGGCAGGGATGCCGCCGATCACGCCAGGCTCCGCGGTGAGCGTCATCAGGTCGAGGATCCTTTCCTCGTTGGCGATGGTGGCGATGCCTTCCGGCATGCCTATGCCGAGATTCACCACGCTGTTCGGCCTGAGTTCCATGGCCGCGCGCCGGGCGATCACCTTGCGCTCGCTCATCGGCATCGGCGCCACGCTGCTCACCGGCACGCGGACTTCACCGGAGAACGCCGGATTGTAAGGCGTGGAAAACGTCTGCTGGTGGTTCTCGGGTTGCGCCAGGACCACGCAGTCCACCAGCACACCGGGGATCTTCACCTGGCGCGGATTGAGCGAGCCCCGTTCGGCGATGCGCTCCACCTGGACGATCACCAGGCCGCCGCAGTTGTGCGCGGCCATGGCAATCGCCAGGGCTTCCAGCGTGAGGGCTTCGCGCTCCATGGTGATATTGCCGTCCGGATCGGCAGTGGTGCCGCGCACGATTGCGACGTTGATCGGGAAGGCCTTGTAGAAGAGGTAGTCCTGGTCGCCGATGCGCATCAGTTCGACCAGATCCTCGGTGGTGCGCTCATTCAGCTTGCCGCCGCCAAAGCGCGGATCGACGAAGGTGCCTAGTCCGACGCGCGAGAGGTGGCCCGGCTTTCCCGCCGCGATATCGCGGAACAGATGGGTGATCACGCCCTGCGGCAGGTTGTAGGCTTCGATCTGGTTGCCGACCGCGAGCTGCTGGAGCTTTGGCACCAGGCCCCAGTGTCCGCCGATCACCCGCTTCACCAGGCCGGGCTGAGCGAGATGGTTCAGGCCCCGTTCCTTGCCGTCTCCCTGCCCGGCGGCGTAGACCAGGGTCAGGTTGGCGGGTTTGGTCAGGCCGACTGGCGCCTCGTCGTCCTGCGCCACGCACAGCGCCTCGATGGCGATGGCGATTTCTTCCGCGAAGCCAATGCCGACGAAGCCGCCGGTCGCCACGGTATCGCCGTCGCGGATCAGGCGCACGGCTTCGCGTGCCGAGACCAGTTTGCCGTTCTCGCGCGTGTGGACGGCCAGCTGTGGACGAATCGTGCCTCCTTGCGTGCTCATTTTCTCACCTTGCCTTTCGCGAATATCAGTTCAGCCGAATGCAAACTCCGGAGGCAGCTTTACTGCTCATCACTGTAGCGGCCAGAGAGCCTGCTTGCCGCATCTGAAGGCGCGCAATATAGGCTACTCGGCTTCGCTCCCGTTTTAGCGGACCCATTACTTCTGCTCCTCGGCCGCCCCGGCCCCAAGCGCCTCAAGCAGCGGCCGCAGGGCATCGAGTTCCGCGCCGAACCCGCTCCAGTCCCCCGCCTTCAGGCGCTCGATGGAACGGTTATAGTGCGCGAGCGCCTCGCGGGCGCGGGCGTTCGCCGCACCCTGCGTCGGAAGCGCGCCCGGAGCGGATTCCTTGAAGAGCGCCGCAAGGGCCGCGGCCAGGGTGTCCTCCATGACCACGCGGTCGCCATAGGCGGCGATCACCCGCTTGAGTTCGGGCAGCTGGCCGGACTCCGCGCGCAGGTAGAGCGGGGAGACATAGAGAATGGAGTTCTCGATGGGCACGACCTGGAGATGGCCGCGGATGACCCGTGAGCCCATCTGGTTCCACAGGGAAATCTGCTGCGAGATCTCGGTATTCTGCTGGATGCGCGCCTCGATCTGGAACGGCCCGTAGACCAGTTTTTCCTTGGAGAAGGTGTAGGCGACGAGCTTGCCGTAGTTGGGGGGATCGGAGCGCGCCGCCAGCCAGGCGATCATGTTCTCGCGCTGGCTGGGCACCATCGGCAGCATGAGGACGAACTCGGCGCGCGGCTCCGCCGGCAGCCGCAGGATCATGTAGTAGGGCATCATTCGCCCGTCATGCGCGTTCTCCGCACCCATGCCCGACACCTGGCGCGGGAACTCCCAGAGATCCTCGCGGTTATAGAAGACTTCCGCCGCTTCCATGTGGTAGGCGCGGTAGATCTGCGTCTGGATCAGAAAAAGGTCTTCGGGGTAGCGGATATGGCGCTGCAGGTCCTGCGGCATGGATTCCAGCGGCCTGAACATGCCCGGGAAGATGCGCTGGTAGACCCGCAGGATTGGATCGGCCGGGTCGCTGATGTAGAAGTTGACCGTACCGTCGTATGCATCGATCACTACCTTGACCGCGTTGCGGATGTAGTTGTAGCCGTTGCCGGTGCCGGGCTGCGAATAAGGAAACCAGCGGCTGGTGGTGTAGGCGTCCTGGATCCAGTAAAGGCGCCCGTCGCTGGCGACAACGTAGGGATCACGGTCGAGGATGAGGAACGGGGCAATCGTGCGCACGCGATCCTGGATGTTGCGATGGAGCAGGATGCGGCTTTCCTGCGTGATATAGCCGCTCAGCAGGATATTGGGATCGTCGAGCTGCCAGGCGAACAGCGTCCGGCGCGCGATGCTGCCGATTTCGATGCCGTCGCGCCCGCTGTAGGCCGTATAGACGTTGTCCTTGCCCTTGGGGTAGTCGAACTCGGGCACGCTGCCTTTGACGATGACATAGCCTTTGCCACCTTCACCGAAGTAGAGGCGCGGCTCCCGGATGACCGGGCCGCCGTCGGAGAGCGGAGGAATGTCATGCAGATAGAGGGAGGGCAGGCCTTCGGGCGACTTCTCGGTGACCGGTGACATCACGATACCGTTACCATGGGTAAACAGGAGGTGCAGGTTCACCCAGGTCTGGGCGTTGGCCGGAATCAGCGCCGGTTCCAGCTCCCGCGCCGACAGCATGACCTGCTTGTAACCTGCGTCGAGCTGGTAGCGGTCGATGTCCGTCGCGAGGAACTTGTAATAGGTCCTGATCTCCTGCAATTGCGCATAGGTATCGCGCAGCGGCTGCAGGTCCCACAGGCGGATATTGTCGATGGTCGGGCGATTGGCCTGGAGCGAGGCGAGATTCAGGCCCTGTTCGACCGGGAACGGCTTGGTCTCGATCTGCGTCACGCCATAGGCCTGCCGCGTCAGCGCAATATTGTGTTCCAGGTACGGCGTCTCCAGTTGCAGCTCGTTTGGCTTGACATAGAAACGCTGGAACAGCGCCGGATAGATCGTACCGAGCAGAACCGAGCCGCCGAGTACCAGGAGTGCCGCGGCCGCAGGCACCCGATAGTCCCGCCAGCGTATGTTGGCCCATGAAGCAGCGGCAGCTGTGGCGGCGAGGCCGAATTGCACCCACAGGACCGGTAGCCCGACGTGCACGTCGGTATAGCTTGCGCCGACCACGACGCCGTTGTCGCCATATAGCAGAAGGAAGCGGTCGAGCCAGTAGGACCACGCCTGCAACGCGAAGAACAAGCCAAGCAATGCCGAACCATGGATGGCGGCTGATGGTGAAATTCCGCGTGGCGGCTGGGCCAGCGCGATGTCGCCGCGCAACCCGTAGACCACCGCGGCAATCACTGTGCTACAGCACAGCAACAGCAGCAGCCAGTTCCTGAGCGCAAGATACGCCGGCAGCGAGAAGAAGTAGAAGCCGATGTCCCTGCCGAAGATCGGATCGGCCTTGCCGAAAGGCACCTGATTGAGATAGCTGAGCGCAATGTCCCAGCTCGACAGCTCACCGACGGCCATGAGCAGCCCCACAAGCACGGCGGTGCCGGCGATGGCCGGGTGCCACGGCAGGCGCGTTGCAATCTCGCCGGCCAGTTCGCCCACCTCCGGGTTCCCGGCCTGCGCCGGCTTCGCGCAGCGGTGCGCCAGCCAGCCCGACATCCAGAGCGCACCCGCCGAAACTGCGAACACGGCGAGGAACAGAAGCAGCTGGGTGGTGAATATCGTGCGGAAAACCCCGATGTAGCCAACTGAGGCAAACCACAGCCAGTCAACAATGAAGCCGGTGATGCTCCCGACAGCGATCAGCGCGATGATGACGGCCACGACCCAGACGGCAAGGCGTCTCAGGCGCGTGGTGTCCCTCGCTGGCGAGCGCATCGATCATGCTCCTTTTGCCGCACCATCGTCCGTGACGCGGCCATGGTGCGTCGCTGTCAGATTCGTTTCCGACGAGCAAACAGCATCTCCAGCTGCTTTCGCTCCGATCCAAAGCAATACCGCCAAAACGCGCCAGCACCGCCATTCCGGCAATGGATAGCCATGGCCGCCGCAGATTGCGAATAGGTCTTGCCTATTCTAGCCCTATAAGCAGCGGTGGGCACTATGGTGCGCTTGTCCGTGCGGCTTGAGACGGTACGGTCGGACACGAGTCGTTGCTCCGGTGGCAGAAGCGCGCGGTACACACAGACCACTAGCCTCATGTGCAAGGGCCTGCCGGCTGCGCTTGCGCGCGGGCGCGTCTCGTTAGTGGCTCAAGATCGTGCGCTGGACCCTGTTCGCGATGCTGAACGCCGAAGAACCGGGTGCGAGTTCGGAGAACGTCGACCAGATGAAGCAGGGCAGGAACCCGGACATCAGGCACTCGCTGGGCGTGGAAGTCATCAAGCCAGGTCTGGGACTGCCCGATGACCGGGCCTTCCCCTGCATGGCCTGCATGGCTACTTCGGCACGGCCCGCACCAGGCCTTGGCCTTCTATGGTGGCCTCGGGCGGCACCACGAAGAAGTGGTACTGCCGCGGGTCCATCTCCAGGATCGGGCATTCGAGCCGGGCGGCCAGGCCTGCATCAGGCGACCAGTTGCCATAGGCGTGGCTAGCGGTCAGATCGAACGAATCCACGCGCGCATAGAGCGCGCATGCGGGGTAGACATCTGCCACAGATGGTAGCGGATGCTCACCTTTTACGATGGTGGACATGGCGATCCTTTGCTGTCTGCCTTGCCGTCTGCAACGAGCATAGACGCCAATCGCCCATCCCGAAAGAATGGAAATCGCTTGTACGCATAGCGGGATGGGCAGCCATAGGAACTTGGGGACCGACTTTTCCTGGCGCCCGGAAACGTATTCATGCGTCCGTGTGCCGTGACGTTGACGCGCACGTTTGCTGCGGGTGAGAGTCAGCGTCCAACACGCACTATCAGGTGAGCTTTGGGGCTTTGAAGAAAGCCGCTCGTCTCGCTATAGCGATGTTTGCATCAGTGTTCCCATCTCGTTCAGACCGCGGTCGAACTCATGCGATGGGCGGATCGAAGAGGGGAGGTCGGAGACGCCAATTCGCGTAAATCCCAGCCGCGCAAAATAGCCGGATGCGTTCTTCGTCTGCAGCACGATGGTCTCGATACCTTGCTGCCGGACATCGGCAACGATTGCCGCAACCAGAAGCTCGCCAAGTCCCGCCGACCTTGCGCGTTGCGCAACAGCGAGCGTCCGAAGCACGCCGGTCGTTTCGTATCGCTCTATGCCGGCGCAGCCGAGTAGCCCGGAGTTGTCGCGGGCAATCATGTACTGTGCGAGGTGGTCGTGCATCTCCTCGCAGAACAGGCTGGATGCACGCAAAAGCGCTTCTATATCCGGCCAGTCCGCTTCGGTTGCATAGTATGGACGCATGATGCACTCCTTCAAGCAAGTGCGCCCTTGAATGCTACGGTTGTCGGGGATATTTCGCCTGTAGGGATTGCTCTTAGGTAGATTTGCTAGCTTCGCCGCGCATGCTTGCTATGCCACAAGATTCGGCCAGACGCGTCGACGTTTCGGTGCCCGGATGTCTGTTCGCAGACCTCTGCAGCGCACTGGCTGTCGTGAGCGGATGAGGCGCCGCCATGTCACCTGGTGAGGGGAAGTCTGGCCGACTAGCTCCAGACGAGTGTTGCTTCTTGCTGCAGGTGGCCGGGCAGGACGTAGTCCCCATGCGCGATTGCCAGCGCCTCCAGTTCGCATAAGCTTTTTTCCGGAAGCGCGGTCATGTCGAATCGACAGTAGAGGTAGCGCTGTCGAAAGGTAAGCTTCTCCCGGCGCAGGCCTCGGATCAGGGCGTCAGCGGATTCTACGGAGATGTGCTCGGCGGTTCTGTACTGCACATCGACGCCGCATTGCTGCCCAAGGTGAGCGAGTTCAAGCGCATCCTCCCACGCCGTCTCGTAATCCAGGTCAACCGTCCCCCCGGTGCGAGCATTGATGCGCTCGATGGCACAGGCTCGATTGTGCGCGACGTAAACGCTCATGGGACGTTCCCGACGGTGTGCTCGTCCGCGAATGGTTTCACAAACCGCAGAGTTGAGCAAGCGAACACATGCGTCCATTGAGCGAATGGGCGTCGATGCCCGATAGCGCCCGGCTGCAAGCTGGAGGCGGCGGAACCGAGCCGCCATCAAGGCGGGGTCTCGGTCTGGCTCTCGGGCGGATGCCGGGCCAGTGCATGCTCGAGCCGGCACTGGCGGATGCGCATCCTGGTGACTGTCGATGCACTCGCAACTCCAGGATTGCGCGGGTAGGCGATGAGCGCCCGTCGGCTCTCCGAGGATTCATGCGCTGCCGGAATTATATAAATGAAACCGAATGCAAACCGTAATGATGTTTAATTGTCATTAATGAGTGAGCGGTCCTACGCTGGGGTCAAGAAGTTGCTGCCCAAGTGTTCAAAATGGACCCGTCCTTCCACCTCCAACCGCTCGTCGGCTCCCATCTGGTCACGCCGCGACGGGGGTATCACCACCATGGCATCTACGTCGGCAACGGCAAGGTGGTGCATTACGCCGGGCTGTCGCGGGCGCTGGGGCGCGGCCCGGTGGAGGAAGTCCACCTCACCCAATTTGCCATCGGCGGCGTGGTCTGGATCGTACCGGAGCCGGACGCGACTTATGCCACCGAGGCAGCCGCCCAGCGCGCGCGGTCGCGACTGGGAGAGGACCGCTATCGCCTGCTGAGCAACAACTGCGAGCACTTCTGCATGTGGTGCCTCTACGGCGAGAACCGCAGCGCACAGGTCAGGACCTGCCTGCGCAATCCGTGGGCGGCGCTCCGGACCGGGGTGGCACTGCTTGGCGCATGGCTGGCGCCCGAGGCGCCGCCGGCGGCGGCCTGAGACGCCCTGAGACGCGAATGAACCGAGAATGAGGGGGAAAGGTCCGGTAGCCCGCATCGGCCGAGGCTCGATCGCCTTAGTTGGCCGCGAGCGGTCGTTGGTCGGCATTGGCCGGTCAGGTGCAAGGGCCGAGAAACCTCTTACAGTCGCTAGACCACGGGTAATTTGCTTGGGTAACATGTGCTCGTCCGGTGCGAGAGCCCATGTGATACAGACCCAGCCAATGCGTCAGGCCAGCCCTGCCACTCGCCGCCCGTCCTGGGGCGCAAACGTCATTGCATTGATGACGCTCTGCATATGCCATATTGCCGGAGCGAACGCCGAAGTACCCCTGATTCGATGCGAGATCAGCCAGGGAGGCGGCAATCCGCGAGTATTCGAGTTCAGGCAGGCTGCCGATCCCTATTCCGTGAAGTCCGTCGATATAGACGGATATTTTCGTTTCAAGGCAGTCATGGTCGGAGCCGGGCCCATTGCCTACATCAAGCTCTATACCTACTACCAGGATTCGGATCGGGTCATTCTGCTGCATGAGGCGAAATACGTCCCGCCTGCGGTTCCTTCCCCAACTGATTCGACCCGCTCTTTCACAGGGATCAACTACCTCTATTCCCCCGTGCTTGGAAGGGAACTGCAATATAGCTGCACGCTGACGGGGACGGCATAGTGCGGGGTGACACGTCGGGCCGTGCCATTGCACGATTCCTTGTGGCGGCTTTCCTGTGCTTCTGCGTCGTTGGCGAAGCGGTGGCGAGCGAGACGCCCGCCGGCCCGGTCGTCTCGCTTGCCTTTGTCGGCGACATCATGCTTGACGGGATTCCAGGGGATACCTTCAAGGCCGGGCGTGATCCGTTTGCGGACTTCGCACGAATCCTGGATGCCGCGGATATCCGGATTGGCAATCTCGAGTGCGTCATTGCCTCCAGGGGGCGCCCCGAGCGCAAGCCGTTTACGTTTCGCGCAAATCCATATTGGGTCAATGTACTGAAGGGCCATTTCACCGCGCTCTCGCTCGCCAACAACCACACTGGCGATTTTGGCCGGGACGCCTTTTCCGAGATGCTTGATCTGCTCGAAGCGCAAAAGCTCTCATACTTCGGAGGCGGGCGAAACCTGGCCGAGGCACACGCACCGCTTCTGATCGAGCGTAACGGTCTCAGGATTGCCCTCCTTGGCTACAACGAAATCTTCCCGCGCAGCTTTGAGGCCGATCACGCCGCGCCAGGGCTGGCCTGGAGCGAAGATGAACAGGTGATTGCCGACATCGTAAATGCACGAAGACTTCATCATGCGGACCTGGTCATACCATTCATGCATTGGGGGATCGAGCATGAGCATCATGCCAGTGCACGCCAGCGCCGGCTCGCACATGCGATGATCGACGCGGGCGCCAATGCAGTCATTGGCGGGCACCCGCACGTTACCCAGGACATTGAGCAATACAAGGGACGCCCCATCTTCTATAGCCTGGGAAACTTTGTCTTTGACGGCTTCAAGGATGAAGACAACAACACCGGGTGGCTGGCCCGCCTCGAAGTGGATCGGAGCGGGGTACACCGTTGGCAAATCTATGTGGCCCGTACCGACCGCCAGGGTATTCCTCACCCTGCATCGCCAAAGCCCCGTTCCTGTTGGCAAAGAGGTCAGCCGATCAAGACGGTGTGTGGGGATAGCGGGGTGGCGGATAACAAGGCTTCTGAATGACGGCGTGCTGGATGGCGCGCTGGCGCTGGCGAGCAATACAGGCGAGGCCAATCGCGATCCACGTCGCCCGGAGAACCTCTACTTTCCGAGGGTGCCGCGAGTTGGTGTGTATCACATTGACAATGACTCTTCCTATGCAAGTTCGGCTGGCCTTAAGAAACACACTGCTCATTGCCGTGCTGGCCTATTGCCTGATATTGGTGTGGGTGTATGTGCGCCAGAACCACTTCATCTACTTCCCGATAACGACCGAGGCGTCACTGTGGAGGGAACGGGCCGTGCAGGCCGGGGCTCAGATTATTCCAGGCGTGAACGCGATTGTGGTGGAGCCTCCGGTCGTTGATGCCTCGACGAAGACAGCCCTTTTCTTTCACGGAAATGACGGCGATGCCTTCGAGCGGCTTAGTCTGGCCAAGGTCTTCAACACGCGGGGGTACCGCCTGGTTCTGGCAGAGTATCCCGGGTATGGCCCCAACCCGGGAAAGCCGTCACAGGCCACCATTGTTCCCTCTGCGATGGCCTTGATGCGCGAAATTTCCCAGCGTTGGCCTGGCCGCGTGACGCTGGTTGGCGAGTCCCTGGGGAGTGGCGTGGCGGCGCAAATCGCCGCTGCCATGCCTGAGAGCGTGGACAAGCTGGTGCTCATCACGCCGTTCACCAGTCTGCGAGAGACAGCGGCTCGGAAAATGTGGTTTGTTCCCGTCAGCCTGCTATTGAAATCTCCGTTTGATTCCAGCGCGGCGCTCAAGAACTATCACGGGCTTTCTTCCGTGCTGGTAGCTGGTCAGGACGAGCTGGTTGGTCCGCAGGCGGGACTAAGGCTTCACGAGCAACTCGCCAGCCAAGGGCCGTCCGACTTGCTTGTGTTGCCCAAGGCAACACACAACACCTGGATGTCCGGCCTTACAGCGGAGCACTGGGACCTGCTGCTGCGACTCACGCCTCGATAAGCTCTTCAGATTGCCGTGAATGTGTGACACTCATTAAAGGAATTCCTTGCGCAGATCGACGCTGCAGCGTTCGCCGATTGCACTGTAGTTCTGCGCCAGCCAATGCTCGGCCTCGTTGCGCCCCTGGTCGCGCAGATGGCAAAGAAAGACCCAGTCCGCATTGAACTTGCTGGACACGCCGAGCGCCGTCATGGTCTGGTCCGAGCGGATGGCGTGGATCAGCATTTCCTTCATCTCGGCCCGGTCTAGCTTGCCGTCCTGGATCAGAGTCGTGACGAAGCTGATGGCACGAAGCTCGCGGATCAACGAAGAGTTGAAGCTGACTTCGTTGATGCGATTCAGAATCTCCGCGGCAGTCTTCGGCACGCCCTTGCGAACGATCGGGTTGATATGGACGATCACCACATCCCGCGTGGTGCAGTGATAGATCAGCGGGAAGATGGCGGGGTTGCCGACATAGCCGCCGTCCCAGTAGTACTGGCCGTCGATCTCCACGGCCTGGAACAGGGACGGCAGGCAGGCCGAGGCCAGCACTGCCTTCAGGCAGATTTCCTCGCGCGAGAACAGCCGCACCTTGCCGGTCTCGACGTTCGTTGCGCACAAGTAGAGCTGGATCGGGCAGTCCCGGCGCAAGGCGTCGAAGTCGACATGGCGGGCAAGTACGTCGCTCAGCGGGTTGAAGTTGAAAGGATTGAACTGGTACGGGGAGAGTATGCGCAGCAACAGGTCCGTCAACAGGTACATCGGCGAGCCGTCGAGCCCATAGCCGCCATGCGTCCACATCTGCCATGGCAGTTTGCGGAACGGGCTGTAGATCCGCGCGGTGCTGGAAACGTCTTGCCAGAAGTCGTGCAGGGCGGTGCGTGCGCCTGGCGGCCCACCCTTGAGCAGGCCGCAGGCAAGTACCACGGCATTCATTGCACCGGCGCTGGTGGCGCTCACGCCTTCGATGGCGAGCCGATCGTCTTCGAGCAGACGGTCAAGTACGCCCCAGGCAAAGGCGCCATGGGCGCCCCCGCCCTGCAATGCGAGGGCGATGGGCTTCGCGGCGCCCCTGGGCTTTGCTCGCATGGCTTGTTCCCGAATTGGTGGGCATGTCGCGCCCCTTGGACTACCAGCTTAGGCGAACCCAAACTCCGAGGTCAGTTTTCCTGAGGTATCGAGACCAACCGGTCATCAGCACCCGTCTTCGCGCGCGACGCGCTCCCGTGAGGCGATGCATGCACTTCCGAGCGTGCCGCGAAAGGCCATTTAGCAGCGCTGCTGAAGAACTGGCTGCCACCGGAGAACTGCCTGTCGGCATCGGGTGCCCCTTGCGGCCTTTGCCTACTGCCCCCCCGTATGCACCGGATGAGGGGATAATCGCATCCCTCTCATTCCGCCGGCGGGCGAACAAAACCAGCAGTCATGCAGAGCAAGCGTAAAGCCACCCTGATCGGGCTTATTGCGATCGTATTGTGGAGTGCCATCGTCGGCCTGATCCGCGGCGTCAGCGAAAGCCTTGGCGCGACCGGCGGTGCCGCCATGATGTACTCCGTCGCATCGGTCCTGCTGTGCCTGACGGTCGGCTTCGGCAGGCCCGGCGAATTTCCCCGGCGCTATCTGCTGTGGGGCAGCATCCTGTTCGTTTCCTACGAGCTGTGCCTGTCCCTGTCGATCGGCTACGCGCATAGCAGCAGGCAGGCGATCGAGGTGGGAATGGTCAACTACCTGTGGCCAGCCTTGACCATGCTGTCGGCCATCGCGTTCAACAGGCAGAAGGCCAGCTTCCTGATCATTCCGGGCTTCCTCGTCGCCATTCTCGGCATCTGCATGGTCCTGGGCGGCGAGCAGGGGCTCGATGTCGCCGGCATGGCAGCAAACGTCAGGGACAATCCGCTCAGCTACGGACTGGCCTTCGCGGGCGCGTTGATCTGGGCGGCCTATTGCACGGTCACGAGCCGGATTGCCGGCGGCAAGAACGGCATTACGCTGTTCTTCATGCTCACCGCACTGGCCTTGTGGGCCAAGTATGTCTTCGGGGAACACGCGCCGATGTCGTTCAGCGTCCACGCCGTCATCTACCTGGCCATGGCCGCCTCGGCGATGGGGTTCGGCTATGCGGCCTGGAACGTGGGCATCCTGCACGGCAACGTCACGGTCCTTGCCGGGGCGTCCTACTTCATTCCGGTCTTCTCCGCCGTACTGGCGGGCCTGCTGCTGCAGACCCCGCTTTCGCTGGCGTTCTGGAAGGGCGCGTCGATGGTGTGCGCGGGGTCGATCCTGTGCTGGCTGGCCACGCGCGGGCGGCCATCGAAAGCGGCTCCGGTGCCGGACACGGCGCTGTCGCCGGAGCGGGCCGGGGAGCCATAGCCCGGCTTGCGGCCTGGCCGTGGCATGCCCTGGCCAGGATGCACTGCAGCCGCGTCGCAGGCCTCGTGCGGCTGGCCATTGTCTTGCGCGCCTGACCCGTTCCCGGCCCGCATCTCCGCTAAAATTCTGCCGAGGCGGTTCCTTAAGGTTTGCGGCGTGGCACTTCAACAGGGTTTCATCCTGACCCGGCATTGGCGCGATACGCCGGCAGGTACGGAAGTCGAGGTCTGGCTGGCTACCGACGACGGACCGCGCCTGCTGCGCCTGCCTCCCCAGCCGGCTGTCGCGTTCGTCCCCGAGGCGCAGCGCGAGCGCGCCGAGGCGGTGCTGCAAGGCGACGGCAATGCCGAGTTGCGCGCGCTCGGGCTGCAGGATTTCCAGCGCAGGCCCGTCCTGGGTCTTTACTGTCGCCAGTACCGGCAGCTGGCCCAGCACAGCCGCGCGCTGCGCGACGCCGGCGTGGACGTCTACGAAGCCGATATCCGCCCGCACGAGCGCTACCTCATGGAGCGCTTCATCACCGCGCCGGTGTCGTACGCCGGCGAAGCCGACAGCAGCGGCGTGCTCCGCAACGCGCAGATGAAGCCTGCGCCGGACTATCGGCCGACGCTGCGCCTGGTCTCGCTCGATATCGAAACCAACGCGTTTGGCGATCTCTACTCGATTGCGCTCGACGGCTGTGGCCAGCGCCAGGTCTATATGCTCGGCGCGGCACCGCCGGACCCCGCGCAAGTCGATTTCTCGCTCGAATACTGCGCAACTCGTCGGGTCTTGCTCGAAAGGCTGAACGAGTGGGTGGCCCGCCACGACCCCGACGCGATCATCGGCTGGAACCTGGTCCAGTTCGACCTGCGCGTGCTGCACGAGCACGCGCGCCAGTTCCAGGTTCCGTTGCGCCTTGGCCGTGGCGGCGCGGAAATGGAGTGGCGCGAGCACACCAGCCAGCAGCACTATTTCGCGGGCGCCGCCGGGCGCCTGATCATCGACGGCATCGAGGCGCTGCGTTCCGCGACCTGGAGCTTTCCGTCGTTCAGCCTCGAATCGGTGGCGCAGGCGCTGCTCGGCGAAGGCAAGGCGATCGACAACCCGTATGACCGCATGGACGCCATCGACCGCATGTTCGAACACGACAAGCCGGCCCTGGCGCGCTACAACCTGCGCGATTGCGAGCTGGTGACGCGGATTTTCGAGCAGACGGAGCTGCTGACGTTCCTGCTGGAGCGTGCCACGGTGACGGGCCTGCCGGCGGACCGCAGCGGCGGTTCCGTGGCCGCCTTCACGCACCTGTACATGCCGCTGATGCACCGCCAGGGCTATGTCGCGCCCAACCTCGGCGAGAAGGCGCCGGAGGCCAGCCCCGGCGGCTTTGTCATGGATTCGCGGCCCGGCCTTTATGAATCGGTGCTGGTGCTGGACTACAAGAGCCTCTATCCCTCCATCATCCGCACGTTCCTGATTGATCCGGTCGGTCTGGTGGAAGGGCTGGCGCATCCGGACGATGCCGACTCCGTGCCCGGGTTCCGCGGTGCGCGCTTTTCCCGGACGAAGCACTGCCTGCCGGCAATCGTCTCCAGGGTCTGGCAAGGCAGAGACGCTGCCAAGCGTGACGGGAACAAGCCGCTCTCGCAGGCGCTCAAGATCATCATGAACGCGTTCTACGGCGTGCTCGGGTCGAGCGGTTGCCGCTTCTTCGATCCGCGGCTCGCCTCGTCGATCACCATGCGCGGGCACGAGATCATGCAGCAGACCCGGGCCCTGATCGAGGCCCGCGGCTATGAGGTCATCTATGGCGACACGGATTCCACCTTCGTCTGGCTGCGCCGCGCACGGACCGAGGCCGACGCGGCACAGATCGGCCGCAGCCTGGTCGCACACGTCAACGACTGGTGGCGCGAGCACCTGTCGCAGGTCCATGGCCTGGAAAGCGCGCTGGAGCTGCAGTTCGAAACGCACTACCGGCGTTTCCTGATGCCGACGATCCGCGGCACGGATCTCGGCAGCAAGAAGCGCTATGCGGGGCAGGTGCTGCGGCCTGGTGGCCAGGTGGAGATGGTGTTCAAGGGGCTGGAGACGGTGCGCACGGACTGGTCGCCGCTCGCCCAGCAGTTCCAGCAGACGCTCTACGAAAAGATCTTCAACCGCGAGCCCTACCAGGACTACGTGAGGGACGTGGTGCGCCGCACGCTGGCCGGCGAACTTGACGAGCAGCTGGTCTATCGCAAGCGCCTGCGCCGCAAGCTCGATGATTACCAGCGCAATGTGCCCCCGCACGTTCGCGCCGCGCGCATGGCCGATGCCTATAACGAACGCCACGGCCGGCCGCGGCAGTATCAGCGTGGCGGCTGGATCAGCTATGTGATGACCACGGCCGGGCCGGAACCGCTCGAAGCCCGCTCGGCGCCGATCGACTACAGCCATTACGTCGCCAGGCAGCTTCAGCCGATTGCCGATGCGATCCTGCCGTTCCTCGACGACGATTTCGAGACGCTGCTGACCGGCCAGATGGCGCTGTTCCCGGGGTAGAAGAGGGCATTGAAGCAGAGGGCGTTGAAGCTGCGGCTGACCGCAACTTGCGGGCGCCGCGCGAGGCACCCCGGTTGTAGCCTGGAACGCCTCAGCGCAAGGCAGATCGGCGAAGCGGAAGAAATTTCACGCGATGCGCGCCCGGCGCGCCTGCCCGTCGCGATATCGGACAAGCACCGACAAGCCTTTCAGCCGTCGTGGCAGATGAGGGGCGGGATTGCCGCCGTAGATTGAAGGTACTGATTCTTCCAAGGAGGCAGATCATGTTCCGACGCTACGCTACTTGCCTGACCCTAGGCGTGCTCGCCGCGGCGGCCACTACGACTGCGCTGGCGCGCGAGTACGTGGACGAACGCGGGGCTCCGGTCTATGTCGAGCCGGCTCCGCCGGTGGTCTATGAGCGGCCTGCGCCTGTCGTGGCGAGCACGCATGTGGTCGTAGGCTGGCACGGCGAACGCTATTGGGATGGTCATCGCTGGTGGGAGCGCGACGAGTGGAACCGCCACCATCATCACCATGACAATCATCACAACAACCACCACGACAATCACCACGACGAAGATCACCGCGGCTAGGACCACGGCTTGATGCATCGTTGAGGGCATCGGCGCCGGCCAGGGTAGGCGGCTTCGTGCCGTCCCAGGCTAGCGCAGATGCCTTCCGGGCAGGGTCGGTGTCGTCGCCTGCCGGGCAGGCGCGCCCGTCATTTCAGCATTGCGCGCGCGCCGCGCCCTGGCCGATGGCTTCTCTGCCGGATTGCGTCGCGCAAGCGGGCTGTCCGAATGCGTGCCGAACGCGCCGAGATGAATGGGTTCGCCCATCCCGCCCACGACCTGCTGGCCGAGCGCATTGCCGCCAGCACACCATAGCGTCGCTGCAGACGCCACCAGCCCGAGTACCCGCATCCTGCCCATTGAGTTCGCTCCGTCACGCATTGGCCACCACTGGCCGCTTGCGGTCGAGAGCATATTGGCTCTGCGCCGGCGAGGTTGTAACGGTTTGTGAGGTCAGGTCTTCGATGCCGCCGGCGCGGCTTCGGCTTCGGCCGCCTGCAGGTTCAGCACCGCGTCGCGCTTGTCCAGCAGATGCTGGCGCAGGATCGCCGCCAGGCGCTTGCCGTCCCGCGCTTCCAGCGCCACCAGCATTTCGTCGTGGTCGTGGATGGCGCTGTCCCACTTCGTTTTCTGGAAGTTTGAGCGGAACCGCAATGCCTGCAGCCTGCGATTCACGGCCAGGTAGGTCTGGCGCAGCGCGCTGTTGCGGGCGGCCTGGTTGATGCGGTCGTGGATCTGGCGGTTGTAGTTGTAGTAGCCGGACAGGTCGTCCTGCGCGCGGCACGCCAGCATGGCGTAGTGCAGGGCCTTGATTTCGGCGAGATCCACCGGCGTGATGCGTTCGCAGGCCAGTTCGCCCGACAGCGCCTCCAGGCCGCTCATCAGCTCGAACGTATCGAGGATCTCCGTGGCCGACAGGCTGGCGACCGTCGCGCCGCGATTGGGCGAGATGTCGATCAGCCCTTCGGCTGCGAGCACCTTGAACGCCTCGCGCAGCGGTGTGCGCGAGATGCCAAGCGTTTCGCACAGCTCGCGCTCGTTGAGCTTGGTGCCGGCCTTCAGCACGCCCTCCACGATGAAGTTGCGCAGGTGGCCCACCACCGTGTCATGCAGGCGTTGCCGCTCAACCTTCGGAAGCACGGAAGCGAACGAAGTTTCGCCGGAAGAAATGGGATCTTGCATGCAAAGTCCAACGACGGTCGTTTTCCGGGCATTCTATCAGACGCCTAGCACACTGCCGACAAGACGCAAGTCCCTGATGGATCGGGGTAAACACTGCGCGTTTTTCTTATCCTCGCCCCCTTCCTTTACTGGCTCCGCCTGCTAAAGTATTTTGAATGCAAAATTCAACAGGAGGAGTAAATGCTGAAACTGGACTTCCATCCCGCTGGCCGTCATTTCCTGCAGATCCCCGGACCGAGCCCGGTGCCGGACCGCATCCTGCGCGCCATCAGCTACCCGACCATTGACCACCGCGGCCCCGAGTTCGGGGCGCTGGGGCTGAAGGTGCTGGCCGGCATCCGCCAGATCTTCAAGACCGAGCAGCCGGTTGTGATCTATCCGGCCTCAGGGACCGGCGCCTGGGAAGCCGCGCTGTCCAATACGCTGAGCCCTGGCGATACCGTGCTCATGTTCGAGACCGGCCATTTCGCCACGCTCTGGAAGAAGATGGCCGAGAAGCTGGGCCTGCGTCCGGAATTCCTTGGCCTGCCGGGCATCGAGGGCTGGCGCCGCGGGGTGCAGGCCGACATGATCGAGGCGCGCCTGCGCCAGGACAGCGGCCATGCCATCAAGGCCGTCTGCGTGGTGCACAACGAGACCTCGACCGGCGTCACCTCCGATATCGCCGCCGTGCGCAAGGCCATTGACGCGGCGGGCCATCCGGCCTTGCTGATGGTCGACACGATCTCCGGGCTGGCCTCGGCCGACTATCGCCACGACGAGTGGGGCGTGGACGTGACCGTCTCGGGCTCGCAGAAGGGGCTGATGCTGCCGCCGGGCATCAGCTTCAACGCCGTGTCGCCCAAGGCCATCGAGGTCGCCAGAACGGCCCGGCTGCCACGCAGCTTCTGGGACTGGGAAGAGATCATCGCGATGAACCAGACCGGCTACTGGCCCTACACGCCGAGCACGAACCTGCTTTACGGCTTGTCGGAAGCGCTGGACATGATCCTGGAAGAAGGGCTCGACAACGTCTTCGCGCGCCACCAGCGCCTGGCGGAAGCTTGCCGCCGCGCAGTGCGCGCGTGGGGCCTGGAGATCCAGTGCGCGGACCCGTCGGTCTACAGCCCGGTACTGACCGGCGTCATGATGCCCGATGGCATCGACGCGGACACCGTGCGCCGGATCATCTATGACCGCTTCAACATGTCGCTCGGCGCGGCGCTGGGCAAGATGAAGGGCCGGATGTTCCGCATCGGCCATCTCGGCGACTGCAACGACCTCACGCTGATGGCCACGCTGTCCGGCTGCGAGATGGGGCTGAAGCTGTCGGGCGTCCCGCTTGCCGCCAGCGGCGTTGCCGCGGCCATGGACTATCTTGCCGCCCACGCGAGCCCCTTGCCACTGCGGGCCGCAGCCTGACGCCAGCCGCCGGGGCCCGCGATCGCGGCGCGCACCGGTTCGCACCGCAAGGCCGGGGAGGGCCTTGCAGCGAGCCGCTTGCCGGCAGTACGGCAAGCGCGCGGCCACTGGCCCCGGCGGTACAGGCCCGTTCCACACAGCACTGATCGCATCAGGATCGGCGCAGCAGTACTGACGTACCTGACAATACAAAAGGAGACGCTGTGGAAACTACCCTGCAGGCCGGGGCAAAGGTGAGTTCGTACGAAGACGCCGTTTATCGCAAGGTAAGCTGGCGCCTCGTGCCGTTCCTGATGCTTTGCTTCCTGATTGCCTATCTCGACCGAGTCAACGTCGGCTTTGCCAAGCTCCAGATGTCCCAGGACCTTGGCTTCAGCGAAACCGTCTACGGCCTTGGCGCCGGCATTTTCTTCATCGGCTACTTCCTGTTCGAGATCCCCAGCAACCTGGCGCTCCACCGCTTCGGGGCCAAGGTCTGGATCGGCCGCATCATGGTCACATGGGGCCTGCTGTCCGCGTGCTTCGTGTTCGTGGAGACGCCGACGGCCTTCTACACCCTGCGTTTCCTGCTGGGCCTCGCCGAAGCGGGCTTTACGCCCGGCATCGTGTACTACCTGTCCTGCTGGTACCCGTCGCACCGTCGCGCCAAGATCATGGCGATCTACTGCATGGGCTCGCCGCTGTCGGGCATCATTGGCAACCCGCTGTCCGGCTTCCTGATGGGCAGCATGGGCGGCATCGCGGGCTGGGCGGGCTGGCAGTGGATGTTCTTCATTGAAGCCGTGCCCGCCGTGCTGCTCGGCCTGGCCTGCTTCTACTACCTGGACAGCTCCATCGCCAAGGCCAAATGGCTCAGCGACGACGAGAAGCAGGTGCTCGAACGGGCCAAGGCGGAGGACAACAAGGCGGCAGGTCCGGAGGCGCGCGTGGGCAAGGTCTTTACCGACCCGCGGGTCTGGCTGATCAGCCTGATCTGCTTCTGCTATGTCACCGGCCAGTACGGCATCACGCTCTGGCTGCCGACGTTCATCAAGTCGACGGGCGTCTCCGACCCCGTGCAGATCGGCCTGCTCAGCGCGATCCCGTATATTGCGGCCATCGTGACCATGTACTTCTTCGCCAAGAGCGCGGACAAGCACCGGGAACGGCGCTGGCACCTGATCGTGCCCTGCATGATGGGCGCCCTCGGCTTCCTGGCGCTGCCGTGGATCATGCACAGCACGGCGCTCTCGCTGGTGTTCCTGTCGATTGCCGCAGCCGGCATCCTGACCTGTTCGCCGCTGTTCTGGTCGCTGCCCACGGCCTTCCTCAGCGGCGCGGCAGCGGCCACGGCGATCGCCATGAGCAACTCCATCGGCAACCTGGCCGGCTTTACCAGCGGCTACATGATCGGGTATCTGCGCGACGTGACCCAGAGCGGCAGCAGTGCGTACTACATGATCGCGGGCATGCTCGTCCTCGGCGCGTTCGCCATCTGGACCTTGCCGGCCAAGCTCGTCAACCGGTAGCACAGCCGGGGAGCGGCATGCCGCTCCCCAAGGACTCAACACCCCGGCGCCCTCCGCGCCCGGGGCGCAAGGAAAGCAAACATGGAACCCACCCTCGAATCCGGCACCAGCGTCATGGAGGCCACCGTGTCCGGCGTGCATGCCGCCATGCGCGAAGGCCGGCTGACCGCGCGCCAGCTGGTGCAGGGCTATCTGGACCGGATTACGGCCTATGACAAGAGCGGCCCCCGCATCAACAGCGTGTTGCAGCTCAATCCGCAAGTGCTGGCGGAAGCCGACCGGCTGGATGCACATGCCGCGGCAAGCCCGTCCGTGCCGCTTGCGCCGTTGCATGGCATTCCCGTGCTGATCAAGGACAACATCGAATGCGCCGGCGTCGAGACGACCGCGGGCGCGCGTTGCCTGCAGGGCAATCTGGCGCGGGAGGATGCCTTTATCGTGCGCCGCCTGCGCGAGGCCGGTGCCATCGTGCTGGCCAAGACCAATCTGCACGAGATGGCGTCGGGCGGCGAGACCGTCAGCACGCTGGGCGGGCAGACCCTGAATCCCTATGACCTGACGCGGACGCCGGGCGGCTCCAGCGGCGGCACCGGCGCTGGCATCGCGGCCAACTTCGGCCTGTTGGGCATCGGCACGGACGGCATCAACTCTGTGCGTTCACCGGCTTCGGCGAACAACCTCGTCGGCCTGCGCCCGACCATGGGGCTGGTCAGCCGTAGCGGACTGGTCCCTTGCGGGCTGACGCAGGACACCATCGGTCCGATCACCCGCACCGTGGCCGATGCCGCGCTCCTGCTCGACGTCATGGCCGGCCACGACCCGGCCGACCCGGTTACCAGCCAGGCGGCCGCGCATATCCCGCCCAGCTACGCCGAAGGACTGAACCGCGACGGCCTCAGGGGCGCCCGCATCGGCGTGCTGCGCTCGTTCTTTGGCGAAGGGCCCGGGCATCGCGCCGTCAATGCCGTCATGCAACGCGCGCTTGCCACCATCGGGGCCCGCGGCGCCGAGCTGGTCGAGATCGACGAGGCGATCGACCCCGACGCGCTGCTGGCGGACACGCTGGTGCATCTCTACGAAATGAAGGGCGATCTCGACGCCTACCTTGCCAGGGTGCCATCCGGCGTGGCCGTCCGCTCGATGGAAGACATCATCGCTTCCGGGAGCGTGCTTCCCGGCGTCATCGGAACGCTGAAGAACGCCGTGGCGCTGGCAGGCAACGAGACCGAATACCGCGAACGCCTGCAGCGCCAGCAAGCCTTGCGCGATCGCATCCTCGGGCTGATGGCGATGCACCGCCTGGATGCGCTGGCGTTTCCGCACCAGCGGCGCCTGGTCGCGCCCGTGGGCGAGGCCCAGGCCGAGCGCAATGGCGTGCTGGCATCTGCCACGGGCTTTCCGGCAATCGTCATACCGGGCGGCTTCTCCGAGCCGGACGCCAATGCCCCGCATGGCGTTCCGGTCGGCCTGGAATTCTTCGGCCGGCCGTTTTCGGAGCGTGTGCTGTTGCGACTGGCCTATGCGGCCGAGCAGGCCCTCGGCGCACGACGGCCACCTGACTGCGCACCGGCGCTGATGACCTAGCACGGCGCCGCAGGCGCACTTTCTTTGCTGCTCTGCCAAGACCGGCCAACGACGCCGGCGACAGGTTTGCGGATACACCGTGACTGACCTCAATCCGAGGAGGAGACAACATGGGCGCAGAAGTGAATGTTCAATCGTCGCGTTCCCCCCAGCAGCACGAACTCGACCGGGCAATGGATGGCATAGGCGTTACCGCTGCACACAAGAAGATCATTTTCCTGATCATGCTGGGCGTGATGTTCGACGTCTTCGAGCAGAACGCCGTCGGCCTGGTGGGGCCCATCCTGCGCGAGCAATGGGGCATATCGGTCGCGCACATCGGCCTCCTGAATACGCTGACCTTCAGCGCGGCCGCGCTGGGGCGTGTGGCATCGGGCTACATCGCGGACCGCTACGGCCGTCGCACGATGCTGAACGTGAACCTGCTGTTGTTTACGCTGGGCGCGATCATCTGCGCGCTGGCGCCGAACTATACGGTGCTGGCGGCGGGCCGGTTCATCGTCGGCATCGGGCTCGGCGGCGAAATCTCGGTCGCCGTGACGATTCTGGCCGAGCTGTGCTCCACCCGCTTTCGCGGCACCGCGGTCGGCATGGTCAGCGTGGGCAGCGGGGGGCTGGGCAATATGCTGGCGCCCGCTTTCGGACTGGCGGTGTTCGCCCTGTTTCCCGGACCGGACAGCTGGCGCTGGCTGTTCGGCTGCCTGGTGGCTCCTGCCATCTTCGTCGTGTTCTACCGTCGCTTCATCCCCGAGACCCCGCGCTTCCTGCTGTCCAAGGGGCGCGTGGATGAGGCGAACGTCGTGCTCTCCGGCCTCGCCTCCGGGCGCCTGGGCAAGCTGCGGGGCGAGCCGACGCAATACATCAGGGAGGCCGTCCAGGACGACTCGCCCCGTGCCCGGGTCCGGCTGCGCGATGTGTTCCGGGGCCGGCTGGGCCGGCGCACGATCGCGCTCGGGATCGCGGTGTCGATGACGTATGGCGCGCAGATCTCCGTCCTGACCCTGATGCCGACCATCCTGATGTCGCAGGGCTACACCATCTCGAAGAGCCTGCTGTTCACCATGGTGATGCAAAGCGGCAGCCTGTTCGGCGCGCTGGCGGCCTCGTATTGCGGCTTTCATTTTCCGCGCAAGCGCGTGCTGACCCTGGGCGCCGGGCTGGCCTGCGCGGCAGGGCTCAGCTTTGGCTTCCTGACGTTCAACGTGGGGCTGGTGCTGCTGTTCGGGGCCTGCTTTACCTTCTGCGTGGTGCTGCTGAATACCTCGATCTGGATCTTCGCCCCGGAACAGTATCCGACCGACGTCCGCGCCTTTGGCACATCGCTGATCCTTGCGCTGGGTACACTTGCCGGCGCGCTGACGCCGCTGGTGAGCGGACGCGTGTTTGAATCCTACGGCGTGGGCGGCATGTTCAGCATGCTGGCCGCGATGTACGCCGTGTTCGCGGTGAGCGTACAGTTCGCGCCGGAGACGTTCGGCCGGCCCATGGGTGAACCCGAGGTGGAAGACGAGCCGCAGGTGGCCGTCGCACCGGGCGCCGCCAGCGTCAGCAGATCCTGACCCCGGAGTGACATGACGCCTATCCTGCTGATCAACCCGAATACGTCGCAGGCGACCACGCAGATGATGCTGGAGATTGCGCGTGCGAGTCTCGGCGGACGCGCGGAAGTCCGTGGCCTGACCGCGCCGAGCGGGGTGCCCATGATCGTGGACGAAGCCGACCTGCGCACGGCCGCGGACGTGGTCGGTGCACTGGACGTGTGCGATGCCTGTGGCGTGATCGTCGCGGCCTTCGGCGATCCCGGTGCGGAGATCCTGCGGCGCAGGCTGGCGGTGCCGGTGGTGGGTATTGGCGAGGCGGCCATGCGCGAGGCGGCGCAGCAGGGGCGCTTCGGCATCGCCACGACCACGCCGGCGCTGGCCGCCTCGATCGAAGGCAAAGTCCGGCAGTTCGGGCTGGAAGCCGCCTTTACCGGCGTGCGCCTGACGCCGGGCGACCCATGGCGGCTTGGCCAGGATCCCGCGGCACTGGAGGCCGCGCTGGCTGATGCCGTGCAGGCCTGCGTGGAGGCCGATGGCGCACGCGCCGTGGTCATCGGCGGCGGACCGCTCGGCCGAGCGGCGCAGGCGCTTGCAGTGCAATTCGCCATTCCCGTGATCGGGCCCGTTCCGGCGGCGTGCGGCGCCATCCTGCGGGCGCTCGCGCGCGACTGACCGGCCCATCGTTTCCCTTTCTCCCTTTCCATCAAGGAGTAGTCCCTGGCATGAACGCAATCCAGATCGATGCAGTCGCCCAGACCCTGATCCACGCGCGGCGCGAACAGCGCTGCGCCGATGCCGAGGCTTTCGCCACGGCGCTTGCCACCCCGGATGACGCCTACGCCGTGCAGTCGGCGGTTGCCGCGTCGCTGGGCTGGCATGCAAGCGGCCCCGCGTACTGGAAGTCAGGCGGACCTTCGCGGCAGGCCAGGTTGACGCATGCCCAACTTCCCGTTGACGGCGTCTGGAGCAGTCCGGCAAACGCCGGCAACTGGAATTTCACCTGGCGCGGCATCGAAGCCGAGATCGCCCTGCGTCTCGGCCGTGCGGTCAGCGCGGAAGAAGCCGCCGCATTCGACAGCGGCAGCGCGGCCAGCTTCGTGGACGGCATGGCCGTCTCGATAGAAGTCGTCGATTCGCGCTGGCAGCAATACACCGACGCGCCTTCACTGCTGAAGCTTGCCGACCTGCAGGCGCACGGCGCGCTCGTACTCGGCGAGTGGCGGGCTTACGAGGCGATCGACTGGGCTGCGCAACGCTGCCATGTCCGGATTGGCGCGCAAAGCTTCGAGCGCAAGGGGACCCATGCCCTGGGCGATCCGGCGTACGGACTGGCAGCCTGGCTGCGCCACGCCACGCGCCACGGCGAGCGCGTGGAGGCCGGCACGGTGGTCACGACGGGAACCTGGGTGGGGATCCTGCCCGCTGCGGCCGGCGACCTGGTAACGGTCGAGTTCGACGGCATCGGGCACGCATCGATCCAGTTCTGACCGGGGCGGGGCGCCACTTGCCTCGTTTCAACGCACCCGAGGCAGTTGTCGGACGTTTGGCCTGCCTTAGTCCGCCGGGACCCACTGACCGGAATCCTGGCGGACGCTGACCCGTTCGCCATGCAGCCAGACTTGCTCCTCGCTCACGCTGGCCGGGGTCGACGGGACAATGTCGAAGGCGACATCGAGCGCCTGGGCAACATGGATGTCCTCGACGGGAAGCTCCCAGGTCAGGAATAACTGGGTGCAATCCTGGCCGTCCGGGAAGTCGGCCTCGGCAAAGCCATTGCCGCCGCGCCGGATCACGCCATGTGGCTGGCACGTGTCGAATACCAGGACCGTGCCCCGGCGCAGCGGGATGCGAAGGTCCAGTGACGGGAAATGTACGTCCTGCCCCTTGTCCTCGCTCAGGAAGAGATTGCAGAAGGCCGCCCCGCCGTACTGCTCGCCGTCATGGTGATACCTGGCGCCGCGGCAAACCATGAGGGCCACGTCGCTGGCGGCCACTACGCCGGCCAGCCCGAGCCGGTTGGTCCAGTCGGACACCGCCTGCACGCAGTGCAGGTACTCCGGCCAGCGTGCCCGCGCCCGGGCCAGCGGCATGACCTCGACATCGCCCGCGTCCAGGGTCATGTGGCGCGAGATTTCCCTGGCCCAGTCCGCGAGCAGGCGCGCCGGCGGCTCCGGTACGTTGAGCGTGCCCGACAGCACAAGGTTGCTCACGCTCCGGCTGCGCAGGGCGTCGCCACTCCAGAAGAAGGACGTCAGGGCGTCCGGGGCGCGGGCTTGCACGATCAGGACGCCTGCGGCATCGTCACGCCGCCGCGTGGCATGGCCAGCACCGACCAGGCAAACACGGCCAGGCCGCCCACCGCGAGCAGCGCGCCGACCCAGCCGGTGGAGGTCCAGCCCAGTCCGGCAGCGATGCTCACGCCGCCAAGCCACGCACCCAGCGCATTGGCCAGATTGAAGGCCGAGTGGTTGAGGGCGGCGGCCAGCGTCTGGGCGTCGCCCGCCACGTCCATCAGGCGGATCTGCAGCGCGGGTCCGAGTGCCACGACCGTGCCGATCAGCAGGACGTTGGCCGAGGCCAGCCAGGGATGCGGCGCAGTCAGCGTGAATGCACCCAGCACCAGCGCGGACCACACCAGCACGCCGCCGATGGCCGGTGTCAGGGCCTTGTCCGCCAGCCAGGCGCCGGCCAGGTTGCCCGCGACCATGCCCACGCCGAACAGCGCCAGGACCACGGGGATGGCGCCCGGCGGCAGTTGTGCCACTTCGAGCATGGTGGGCTTGATGTAGCTGAAGACGGCGAACATGCCGCCAAAGCCGATGGCGCCGATGCCGAGCGTCAGCCATACCTGCTTGCGCCGCAGCGCAGTCAGCTCGCGCAGCGGGCTGGCGCGGCGATCGCCTGGAAAGAATGGCACCCAGCGCCACACCAGCCAGACCGTGAGCAGGCCGATGGTTCCCACGATCAGGAAGGCTGCGCGCCAACCCAGCCAGGCGCCGACGGCAGCGGCGATCGGCACACCCACCAGCGTCGCGACGGTGAGCCCGAGCATGACCAGGCCAACCGCCTGGGCGCGGCGCTCGCGGGGCACCAGTCCGGCCGCCACCAGGGCCGCCACGCCGAAGTAGGTGCCGTGCGGAAAGCCGGTCAGCAGTCGTGCGATCAGCATGGAGGCATAGGCGGGCGCGACCGCGCTGGCGAAATTGCCCGCGGCAAAGGCGGCCATCAGCGCGATCAGCAGGTTGCGCCGCGGCCAGCGCGCGCCCAGCACGGCCAGCAAGGGGGCGCCGATGACGACGCCCAGCGCATAGGCGCTGATCAGGTGTCCGGCCTGCGGGATCGAGATGGCCAGGTCGCGCGCGGCGTCGGGCAACAGGCCCATGATCACGAATTCGCCGGTGCCGATGCCGAAGCTCCCAACACCGAGCGCGAGCAGGGCACGGCGGCTTTGGGCGGGTGAGAGTGTGTTGCCGGAGTTGCTGGGGGCGGAGGCGGGAAACGTGTCGGGGGTGCCGTGCGGAGCCGTCATGGGGAAGGGAGCGCGAGATCTTGTTGGTCCAGTCGCTGCTCGCTGGCGGGCGGGATTCTGCGTCCTGCCTCATGGATGCCAGCGCGCTCCGGCGCAGCGCGAGTGCGCATTGTGCCGTAAAACACCAATATGTGCTGGCGGTGACGGATGCGCCGCGCGCATGCAGGCGCGGCCGCAACGCGCGCGCGGAGGCTACCAGGCGAAGCGGTAGTCGCGTGCCGGCTGGAGCTGCCAGTCGCCATTGCCGCGCAGTTCCAGCACCTGGACGTGGTACTTGAGCAGGGTCGGGCGGTGGCTGACGCTGACGATCGTGGTGGGGCCGGTGGCCAGCCGGCTGTAGAGCTGGGCCTCGTTGTCGACATCCAGCGCGCTGGTCGCTTCGTCGAGCAGGGCGTAGCGCGGGCGGGCCAGCAGCAGGCGCGCGAACGCCAGGCGTTGCTGCTCGCCGAGCGACAGGACCTTGCCCCAGTCGAGTTCAGCGTCCAGCCCGCCGACGCGCTCCACCAGGTCGGGCAGGTTGACCATGTCGAGCAGCTTCAGCAGCTCGCTGTCCGCGATGCGGCGCTCCTCATGGCGGGGGTACAGCAACTGGCAGCGCAGGTTGCCCACCGCCATGTAGGGATGCTGCGGCAGGATCAGCATCTGCCCCGCCCCCGGGTGCACGATGCGGCCGCTGCCGCAATTCCACAGGCCGCTGACGGCCCGCATCAGCGAACTCTTGCCACCACCGCTGGGCCCGACGATCAGCAGGCTCTGGCCCGGCCCCACGGTCACGGTCAGGTCCTTCAGCAGGGTACGGCCGTAGTCGGGCGTATGCAGGGTCAGGTGCTCGACCGACAATGTGTCGCCCCGGCGGCGCTCGATGTGGCTGCCGGGTTTGCGCCGCAGCACGCGCGTGTGCGCCAGCGACGTCGCGAACGTAGCCAGCCGGTCCAGGCCCGCCACGAAGCGGCTCAGGCTTTCGAAGTTGTCGACGATCACCGTCAGCGCCGCCAGCACGGCCGTGAATGCGCCCGCGGCCTGGATCGCGCTGCCGACTTCCAGTTCGCCGTCCAGCACGCGGTTGGCGACGATGACGCTGGGCAGCATCAGGGTCAGGAAGGTATAGGCGTACTGGAACAGGTAGAGGTTCAGCTGCCAGCGGTTCAGGCGGTTGTAGTTGGCGAACACGTGCTGGAAGCGGCCGCGCACGTGATCCGATTCATGCTGCTCGCCCCGATGGAAGGTAATCGACTCCGCATGCTCGCGCACCCGGATCAGGCTGAAGCGGAAGTCGGCCTCGCGCTTGAGCTGGTAGAAGTTCAGCCCGATCAGCACCCTGCCAAAGCACAGGACGGAGACCACCGTGCCGCAGACGGCATAGAGCACGAGGAACACCACCAGTTCGCGCGAGATCGACCACAGCACCTCGCTGAACGCAATCAGCTGCAGCATCGACCCCAGCATCAGCAGCAGGAAGTACAGCGACTGCTGCGTGAAGGTGCTGATGTCTTCCGAGATGCGCTGGTCCGGATTATCGATGGCCGTGCTGGCATTGAGCGTGTAGAAGGCGCAGCCGCCGAAGTATTTGTCCAGGTAATGGTGCGTCATCCAGGACCGCCACTGCATGAACAGCCGGTTGCGCGTGTAGTAATAGAACGCGTAGACCGGGACGGCCGCGATCAGCACGTAGACGAAGATCTCGATGGCATACCAGAAGCGGTCGGCGTCCCCGGCCGCGAGCGCCGAGGCAAACTCGCCGGTCTGCTCATTGAAACGCACATTGGTCCAGGTCTGGCCCAGCAGCAGGCACACCAGTACCGACAGCAGGGCCCATGCCTTCCACTTCTCCCGGGATAGCCAGTATGGCTTGGCGATGTCCAGGAACCGCTTCCAAAGATTGCCGCCGCGCGTAGACATGACCGTATCGCTTTGACAAGGCGTCGAGCGGGGCAGCGCTGAACTGCCGGGGCCCGGGCCTCTAACAATGGGCGGACGAGCATTTCGCATGCCAGGGAAAGCGCTGTCCTGCCGCGACTTGCATCGTGGTGATTGGGGCACGTCCGGAGTCAGAACTCGCCTACGCACCTTTGCGCCTCCCGCCGATGCTCCGTCGGGACACCGGCAACTACATTGACTTTAGCCGATTCACTGCCGGAGATAGTTATGTCATTCGCGCTCTTCCTGATCGGATTGCTGGTACTGGTGGGCGGGATCGCCTGGGGGCTGTCGATTGCGGGCCTGGCGCCCGTCTACATCGGCATTGCATGCCTGGTCATCCTCGGCCTCGGCATCATGGCCGCCGTGTCCCGCACGCGAACGAAGGATCCTTCGTAGCCACACCGGGGCCGGGGACAGACTGGAGGCGCGCGCACCCGGCCCACACTGCCTACCCGCGATCCTCCGGATTATTTCCTCTCCTGCGCTGCACTTCATAGAATGGACATATGTCCTGAAGTGCGGCCCTCAAGGCCTGTCCTGCTTCGGGTGTACCGAAGCTCGATTGGCCTGAGGCGCATGTCGCATCGTACGGGATGGTAGGGCCATCCCGACAGCGAACAGCGGCGAGGCAGGTGATCCATGCAGACCGGCGTATTTCCCTTTGAGCCCGTCCGGGAACGGGGCTCCCTGGCTTGTTTCCTGGCAGCCTTGTTCATGCACATGCTGCTTGGAGCACTGCTCTATTACGGCGTGCATTGGCACAGCGCTGTGCCGGAGGGGATTTCCGCCGAAATGTGGGACCCCGTTCCCGAGTCCGTGCCGAGCGAGCCCGTGGTCAAGCCTGCGCCAACCGTCAGGCCGGTCGAACAGGAAAAAGCCGATATCTCGCTGCAGGAAAAAACGCGCAAGGCCGAGCGCGCGGTGCGTGACGAAGAGAGGGCGCAACACGAGGCGCAGGCTCGCGCAGACGCGGCCCGAAAGGCAGCGCAACGGGAGGCGCAGCACAATGCGATGGAAGCGCAGCGCCAGGCCAGCAACGCCGAGCGCGCCAGCGAGCTGTCGCGCCTGCGCGCGCAGGCGGGCGGTGCCGACGCGAACAACGGTACCGGCACGTCCGGGAAACCCTCGTCCGGCTATGCCGAACGCGTCCGGCAGCGGGTCAAGCCACACATCATCTTCAACGAAGACATCAACGGCAATCCGGCTGCCGTGGTGGCCGTGCGCATGGCACCCGACGGATCGATCCTGTCCACCAGGCTTGCCAAGTCAAGCGGCAACGCCGCCTGGGACAACGCCGTCCTGCGCGCGGTGACGCTCTCCGACCCGTTGCCGCGCGACGATGCTACCGGTGTCGCGCCGCCCGAGATCAGGATCACGTTCTGGCCAAAGGACCAGGCTAGTTCGTAGCAAGGTCCTGGCTGGCCAACGCGCGCGCCTCGCTGTCGATCTGCGCGCGCAGGATCAGGAACCGCTGCTGGACATCGTCCCCGAAGAGCGGGTCCGCGCCTGCCGGAACCGCCTCGTCAACGGCTTCCCAGTCCGCTGGAGTCAGTAACTGGGCCGCGCGCGGCATGACGTGCCGCTCCTCGGTCGAGAGATGATTGCGGTAATACACGAGGTACATGGCCGCTGCCGACTCCAGTGCGGCGCGCGAACTGATCATGTCGCTCTCGGCCTCATTCAGGCGGTCCACCAGCGTCTGGCCCACCATCGCTATGACACGATGCTCCTGCTGCAGGCGGCTGACCACGATCTCCATGCCAGGGTCCCGCTCCACCAGCCGTGCGTAGGCAATATCCTCGCGCGGATGGTGAACGCGGTCACCGAAATTCCGCATGTAATGGATAATCGTTGCCATCAAACTGTAGTTGGGCTGCTCTCCCCGGTCGAACAGGATGACCTGGCTTTCCAGAAGGTCAAGCAGCCGGGCGAAATGGACATGGTCTTCATGCCAAGTGGAAAACGGGGTGGCCATGGCGGGCTCCATCGGTTGAGTTTGGTCGCCTTTGAGGCCACGTCGTATCGAAGCCTCATGCCTGAACACTATGCTTCAATCCAGGGTTCTCTCTGATCTGGATCAAAGTTCTGCGCATGGCTCGGGCGCTTCAAAGCAGCCGTCGCGGGCCTGCACTGGAGCCGGCGTGGTCATGCGTCCAACCTTCTCATTCGGGGAGACGTTTATGCGCAGCACTGGGCACCCGGCGGTGAAGGGCGTGGCGGGGGTTTGGCTTGTCAGCCGGCTCTGGCTCCACGCGCTTGGCCTGGCTGTGCTGATCTTTCCGGGTTCGGCGTCGGGAATGGAATTCAGGATCTACCACCAGCCGCAACTTGACCTGAAAATGATCATCGGCGAAGGAAAGATCCAGGACGGTGACGCGGACAGGTTCCTTGCGGTCGCCAGACTGGCCGGCCGTGATCGCGAAGGCCTCGTGCCCCTCGTCCTGGACAGTCCCGGGGGCAATGTCGAAGCCGCCTTCCGCATGGTCGATGCCATGGACAAGGTCCGCGTCTATACGGCCGTTCCGGACAACGCCAGGTGCGCGTCCGCTTGCGCCTCGATCTTGTTTGCTTCCGGCGAACGCCGCAGCGTCGTCGGTACGGGGCAGCTGGGCTTTCACAGTTGCTACCGGCGCGACGGGAAGACCTACGCGCAAGACTCGCTCTGCAACGAGGTCATCGCGGCAAACGCCATGCAGCGGGGGGTAAGTAACGCCGCCATCAACCAGTTCGTCCGGCAGTATGGTGCGCAAGACATGGCCTGGATACGACGCAATGTCGCTTGCAGGTCTCTGCAAGGACTGTGCAAGGCGGGGCTGCTGGAGACCCAAAGCGAGTCAAAGCCGGCGCTGATGCGCAGTCTTGAATGCAGCCGCCTCATTTCCGTTCCCGCCCAGCTGATTTGCGGCGATGCGGAACTGGCCGGTGCCGATAAGGCGCTGGCGGGAATCTATGAGCAGAAGCTGAGGGCATCCGCCAACAAGGCGCGGCTACGCACGGATCAACGGGACTGGCTGCGCCATTCCCGCAATCTGTGCAGCGACAAGGCTTGTCTGCTGCGAAGCTATCGCCTTCGCATCGACGAACTGAAGCAGATGCGGTCGTGAAACCTGTTGCTGGCCGACTATCATTCGTTTTGCCAGCACTACGCCCGGAGTAGAAGCCGGTCCATCAATGTCGACCGCGAGTCGCACGCTCATGGACGAACCCGCCAAGCTCAACGCCAATTCGCTGGGCATCGTCGAATCGGTGATCATGGGCATCGCCGGCACGGCGCCCGCCTACAGCATCGAGATCACGACTTCCACGATCATCGGGACGGCCGGCACGCTCGCCCCGGCCAGCATCCTGGTGTGCGGTGTCGTCATGTTTGGCATCGCGTATGCGTTCATCAATATGAACCGCGCGCTGGCAAGCGCCGGCACCTCCTATTCGTGGGTGAGCATGGTATTCGGGCGTACGCTCGGATTCTTTGCCGGCTGGGCGCTTCTGGTTCTGTGCTGCGTGTTCATGGTTTCCGCCATGATCCCGGCGGCCAATGCCACGCTGCTCATCCTTGACCGGCCCAAGATGAACAACGTGCACTACGTGACGCTGATCGCGGCCGCGTGGCTGACCTTTGTCAGCGCGGTCGTGGTCAAGGGCATCAAGCTCACCAGCTACGTACAGGTGCTGATGACGATCATCGAGGCCATCATCCTGTTCGCGATCATCGTCGCGAGTCTCGTCATGTTCCGCCACGCGCCGCAGCACCCGTTCTCGCTGGTCTGGTTCTCGCCCTTCGCGTTCTCGCCCAGGCTGTTCGCCAACGGCGCGCTGGTGGCGATCTTCTTCTTCTACGGCTGGGACGTGACCATGAACCTCAGCGAGGAGACGCGCGATTCGAACCACATCCCGGGCCGTGCCGCGTTCTGGTCGATGGTGTTCCTGATGGCGTTCTTCCTCGTCTTCATTGTCATCACGCTGCTCGGCCTGTCGGATGCCGAGATCCAGCACTACAACACGAACGTCATTTTCGCCATCGCGCAGAAGCTGTTCGGGCCGACCTGGGGTTATGTCTCGATCATCGCGGTATTGCTGAGCACGGTCGGCACGGTCGAGACGCAGATGCTGCAGTTCACGCGGACACTCTTTGCCAAGAGCCGCGACGGCGCACTCCACCCTCGCTATGCGCGCCTGCATCCGCGCTGGCGCACGCCGCACATCGCGATCTTCTTCATCTGGATCACCGGGCTCGCGCTGCTGTTCGTGTCGTCTTACCTGCCAACCGTCAATGTCATCCTGCAGGATTCGATCACGGCCATCGGCTTCCAGATCTGCTTCTATCTCGGGCTGACCGGGCTGGCCTGCGCCTGGTACTACCGCAGGATGCTGGCGCGCGGACCGTGGCTTGCCGTGAGCCACGTCATCTGGCCGGCGGCCAGCGGGATTTTCCTTTTCTTCATCGCGCTCTACAGCATCCCGACCTTCGACTGGGTCACCAATGTCGTCGGCATGGGGGGGATTGCCATCGGGGCCATTCCGCTGCTGCTGAACCGCAAGAGTATCCGGTCGGTGCCCGCAGCCTGAGCGGGCCCCGTGCCAGGCATTGGCCGCGATGGCCGCGATGGCCGCAATCGCCGCTGGCGTCCGGCGTGTTGCTACCGGACCCCGATCACCATCGAATCGGGCCCGGCGAGCGGCTCGACACGTACCTGCGCAAAGCCGGTTTCCCGCATCCATGCGCAGCATTGCTCCCCGGTATAGTCGAAGCCGCCGGGCGTCTCGATCAGCATGTTGAGGCTCATCAGGAGGCCGAACGCATTCTGCCTGCGCTCGTCGTCGATCACCGCGTCGTAGACGATCAGGCAACCGCCCGGAGGCAGCGCGGCATGGCATTTCTTCAGGAGTTCGAGCTTCTGCCCGAGGTCCCAGTCATGGAGGATGTGTCCCATCACGAGCACCTCGGCCGTCGGGCACGGTTCTTTGAAGAAGTCGCCGGGATGGAAGCGCAACCGTTCCTGCAGGCCGTGCGATGCCACGTACTCGTCGAATACCGGGCCCACCGCCGGCAGGTCGAAGCCGCCGCCGCGCAGGTGAGGGTGGGCGAGCGCTATCTGCACGGGCAGGGCGCCTTGCGCCGTGCCGATATCGATAAAGGTGTTGTAGTCCTGCCAGGGGAACTTCTGGGCCATCGCCCTGCCGGCGCCCAGGCTGATCCCGGTCATCGCCCTCAGGAAGTGCCGCAGCGAGTGTTCGTCGCGGTAAACCGCTTCGAACAGGTTGCCACCCCGCCTGGCCTCGTTCTGGGGCTGCCCGGTGCGAAGCGCTTCCGTCAGGGAGCCCCAGAACGGATACAGCCGGGTATTGGCCATTTCCAGCAAGCCACCCACGTAGCTCGGCTTGGCCGCGTCCAGGAAGAGGGCGGCGTCGGGGGCGTTGCGGTATTTGCCGCCTTCGCGATCCAGCAGGTTCAGTGCGACCAGGGCGTCGAGAAAATCGAGGGCCGATCTGGGATGCAGGCCGAGCGCCGCAACCAGTTCGGCGGCGTCGAGGGGGCCGCCCGCCAGGCGCGTGAACACGCCGAGTTCGACCGCGGACAGCATGGTCTTGGAGGCCCAGAAGCCCATGCCAAGCTGCAGCAACCGATCCGGGGTGAGTTCGTGCTGCCCCGTGCTGCCCGGGCCCTCTTGCGGTGCCACGTCTGACGGATTTTGCATCGATGCTCCCCCGACGAGTGTGGTGAGGGGCCGGATGCCTTGGGCTGCCGGCCATTGATGCTTAGCGTAGGCAGCGCATCGAGCGAAGTCCAGCGTTGTACATCAGGGGCGCCGGCGTTGCCGTGGCTGGCAAGCTTCAGGCGGCTGCACCTGGCCGCGCATGGCGTGCCAGGAAACGGTCCAGCTGGCCTGCGAACGTCTTGCTGTCCTGCGCAGCGTACGGTGCCGGCCCGCCGGTATCGACCCCAGCGCTGCGAAGCTGCTCCATGACCTCGCGCATCGTCAGGCGTTCCTGGATATTCTCGCGGCTGAACCAGCTGCCGCGTGGGTCGAGCACATGGGCGCCCTTGTCGAGGGCGGCGGCGGCCAGCGGAATATCCGCCGTAATGACCAGATCACCGCTGCCGACCAGTTCGATGATGCGGTCATCGGCGGCGTCGAAGCCCGCGGGTACCTGCAGTGACCTGATAAAGCGGGAAGGCGGCGTGCGCATATACTGGTTGGCAACCAGCGTGACGCATACTTCGACACGTTGTGCGGCCCGGTACAGCATTTCCTTGACGACAACCGGGCAGGCGTCTGCGTCAACCAGTACTTGCATCGTGACTTCCAATCGAGGGAGGGAGCGATCATGTTACTGCCTGCGCGCGCCTGGTTGGGAACGAACATGGGCGCACGCTGAATTGAGTAGGATTGACCACAAAGGGAGAACTATGAAAATCCATGTTGAAACCACGGTCGCGGCCCCTATGGAGAAGGTGTGGCGTGCCTACACCACGCCGGAAGACATCAGGCAATGGAATGCTGCCTCCGATGACTGGCATACCACGGCCGCCACGGTCGATCTGCGGGTTGGCGGCGCCTTCTCCTCGCGCATGGAAGCGAAGGATGGCAGCATGGGATTCGACTTCGCCGGAACCTACACGAAAATCGAGGAACACAGGCTGATCGAATACGCCTTTGGCGACCGGACCGCGCAGGTCGAGTTTTCCGATACGCCGCAGGGCGTTATCGTGCGCGTGAGCTTCGATGCCGAATCGGAGTTTCCGATCGAACAGCAGCAAAGCGGGTGGCAAAGCATCCTCGACAATTTCAGGAAGCATGTCGAAGCGCATTAGCGACTCGCGCGACGACTCGGGAAGCGGCCTGCCTGATGCAGGCCTTTCTTTTTTGTCCGCCTGCGCATCCGGGCCAGGACTGGATTTCGTGCGCCAGCCGGCACACCGTAACCTGTTGCAACGCAGGTAATCCAATGAAATGGAAGGCGTCGCCGCATAGCCTCCTGCCGGGGAACGGGCAGAGCCATAATGGCGGTCCATAGCCACGGTGACAGCCGATGAACCGCCTCTTCCCAACCTTTCATTTGTTCCGGAGGCGGCATGTTCGTGCCGCCGCTTTGCTCACGCTGGCGACCGCTCTGGCATCGCCAGCGGCAGGCTTCGGGCAGGGAGTGTCCGGCAGCGCCGATGCCGACGAGGCGCTGCACAACATCCAGAGCAATTTCGCCCGCATGACGCCGCCGCCGCGTACTGTCGACTCCATCAACCAGGAACTGAAACAGGGCGAGGTCAGCGGCCACGCCGCAGGCAGGGGCGGCCACGGTGGCGGCAGACGCGGGAGCAGGGCTTCGCGGGACGGCACCTCAGCCGCGAACAAGAGCCAGGCCGATGCCGACACGCCGGCAATTGGCTCGCGCCCGGCTTTGTCAGGCGTCGCCAGCGAAGGCCGCACTGACGGCGTGCTGCCGGGGCAGCCGACGCAGGCGGGTGAAGTCGCCCGGTAGCTCTGGTAGCTCCGGTAGCGACGAGGGTCGCACGTTCACGGTGCGACCCGGGTTCCAGGCCGCACCGTTTGAACCACCGCTGTCCGGGTCAGCCCCGCCGCCAGGGGCTGCCCGACGCCTGGTCACTGCCTGACTGCCGCTGCGCTGCCGGCATCGCGGCGCACGCGGATGTCGTTATTGACTTCGCTGACGCCGTAGGTGGCATCGGCCAGCTCTTCGATGTAGTACTTCTGGCCGCGGTTGTCCACGGTGCCGGACAGCGTGACGACGCTATCCTTCACGTCGACGCTGACATCGCTGACGTCCAGGCGTTGCGCGTAGCTCAGGCGTTCGCAGATCTCGTCGCGGATGCGGTCGTCGGTGCGCTTGTAGCCGCGCGGGCCGGTGGGGCGTTCACGCCGTTCCGAGGTGCCGAACAAGTCGCCCACGGCCTCGCCGATGCGGCGGCCGAGGTTGTAGAGCGTGCCATGGTCGTCGTCGCGGTCGTCATCGCGGTATTCATCAGTTTCCCAGCCGCGCTGCTGCGCGGCCTCACGGCTATAGTGCCGGCCGTAGCGCCGGTCTTCCGTCCGGTCGTCGTCCGGGGCGGTCCAGTAGCGGGTGTCGCTGCGCAGGTCGCGGAAATAGGTATCCTGGTCCGCCGTGCCGCGATCGCTCGCTCGCGCGCGTGCCGTGCTTTGGCGCCACTCGCGCTCGGCGTCTCGGTCATCGCGCTGCCAGGCCTGCGGGTCGCGCCATTCGCGGGCGCGCTCCCAACCATTGCCACCGTTCATGCCGGCGCGCAGATCGCTGCCATAGCGGCGGCCTTCATCGGGGCGGTTGCCGCCACGGTAACCCTCGCGGGGGTTGTAGCGCCCGTCGTCGCGGCCGCCGTAGCGCTGCCCGCGCTCCCCATAGCGCTCGCCATACCGTTCGCGCGGCGATGGCTCCGGGCGCCCCGCCGCGCCATACGCGCCAAACGCACCGTACCTGACGTCGGGGTTGCCAGGCCGGTGTCCTGACTGCTGCCCGAACGATCTCCGGTAGCGTTCATCATCGCCGCCCGGCTGGCGGGCCGGCCCGCCATAGCTGGTCTGGCCGGGGCTCATGCGCCGGCGCATGCGTTCCGATTGCCATGTGTCGCGTCCGGATTCCGGTTGCCAGTCGTCGTCATCCCACTGCCTGCCGCGTTCGCGCGGGTCGTTCTGATAGTTGCTCATGCTCGTGTCCTGAAATAGAGGGAGATCCCTGGTGCGCGAGCGGACGCGAGCGCGCCCGCTCGCGCATGGGCGTGTATCGCTATAGCGGCAAGATTCGTACCGTGCGGGAGCCTCCCACGGCATGGCGTTTGCGGGGCCTTATAGGGGCCTTACGGGGGCTTTATGGGGGCTTTATGGGGCCTTATGGGTGCTTTGTGGCCCCGGAGGCATTGCAACGATTGCAGAGCATGTAAGGGATGCCGGGTGCGGATCTTCCTACGGTAATGCCGTGCCGGCATCCGCTGCCGACTGCGACGCGGCAAACGCGCCAGCGGCTTCCAGCAGCCAGGCGCGCAAGTGCTGCATCGCGGCGCTGGTCGGCCGCGAATCGGGCAGGACCAGGTAGTAGGCACGCGTCGAGCGCAGCGTGCGCGCGACCGGCATCACCAGCTGGCGGCTGGACAGGTATTCCTCGACGAGAAAGCGGGGCACCAGTCCGATCCCCAGGCCCGCGCGCGCGGCGGCAATCACCATGCTGTGGTGATCGTAGCGGGCGCCGCGCATGGCATTGACGTCGTCGATCCCTGCCGCGTCCATCCACTGCTTCCAGCCGAAGCCGCGCGTGGCCAGGTGCAGCAGCGGCGCGCGCGCAATGTCCGCGGCATCGATCCGCTTCCTGCGGCCGAAGTAGTCCGGATGGCAGATCGCCACGGATGCTTCGTTGAACATCAGGTCCGCGCGCGCGCCGGGATACACCGCCTCGCCAAAGTGGATCGCCGCGTCGTACGGCGTGCCGTCAAACAGGAACACGTCCGACTGCGCGCTGATGTTGACGACTACGCCCGGATGGCGCGCGTAGAAATCCGGCAGGCGGGGGATCAGCCACTCGACCGCCAGCGTCGGCACGCATGCCAGTTCCACGGTGCCGCCCGCACCTTCGTGCGCCATGATGTCCAGCGTGTCGCGCTGCAGCTTGCGCAGCATCTCCCGCACCTGGCCGCTGTAGAGCGCGCCGGCCGCCGTCAGCGTGATGCGCTGGTTGGCGCGGTGAAAGAGCTGCACGCCAAGCAGGCTTTCCAGCGCCGCGATCTGGCGCGATACCGCGCTTTCGGTAATGAACAGGTCGGCCGCCGCACGGCGCAGGTTCAGGTGCAGCGCGGCGGCTTCGAAGGCGCGCAGGCCGGAAAGGCTTGGAAGGCGGTGCCGCATGGGGGGCGATAGCGGAGTTGATGACTAAACGTCATCATCCTATACCGAAATCTCGCTTGAACCGTAGCAGTTGATGAGAAATCATTCGATCCTTGCTTCGCCGTATTCGATTGCGGCCCCTCATAACGACAACATCAGGTAGACAGGAGACAGCATGAAACGCTTGTTCAGCGCGCTCGCCGCCACGACCCTCGCCGTGGGCGCCACGCTGCCCGGCATCGCGTGTGCCGAGGACTTTCCCGCCAGGCCGGTGCGCATCATCGTGCCGTATCCGCCGGGCGGCACTACGGACATGGTGGCGCGGCTGATTGGCGAGCAGCTTGCGATCCAGTGGAAGCAGGCCGTCCTGGTCGACAACCGTCCCGGCGCGGGCGGCATCGTGGGCACCGGGGCCGCCGCCAAGTCAACCGCGGACGGCTATACGCTGCTGATGGGCTCGGTCGGGGAGTTCGGCATCAACCCCACGCTGTACAAGAAGCTCCCTTATGACGCCGCCGCGGATTTCGCGCCGGTCACGATGGTGGCGCGTGTCCCCAATGTGGTGGTGCTGTCGCCGGCCTTCGCCGAACGTGCGCGCGTACAGACGCTGGCGGAGTTCATCGCTTACCTGAAGGCCAACCCGAAGCGCGTCAATATGGCGTCGGCCGGCAACGGCACGTCGACGCACCTGGCGGGCGAACTGTTCCAGCGCATGACGGGTACCGAGATGAGCCACGTGGCGTACAAGGGCAGCAGCCCGGCCATCTCCGACCTGATGGGCGGCAGCGTCGATGTCATGTTCGACAACCTGCCGGCATCGCTGCCCTTTATTCGCTCCGGCAAGCTCAAACCGCTGGCCGTGACCACGCCGGCGCGCTCATCGGCGCTGCCGAGTGTGCCGACCGTGGCGGCCGCCGGGCCCGTGCCGGGCTTTGATGCCAGCCCGTGGTTCGGCCTGCTCGCGCCCCGGGGCATTCCCGCCACGGTGGCGCAGAAGATCAGCCAGGACCTGACGCGCGCGCTTGGCGATCCCGCGGTGCAGGCCAAGATGCGCGACCTCGGCGCCGAGCCCGCGCCAAGCACGCCGGACGCGTTTGCCGAGGTGCTCAAGAAGGACCGCCAGAAGTGGGGCGACATCGTTCGCCTGTCCGGCGCGTCGGTGGACTGACACCGCACCGCTTCTTCTCCCTTTCACTCTCCCTTTCAATCTCCTGCTGCATTCGATCATGCCTGACAAGAACGTCGTTCGACTCCTTTCCCTCCACCTTGGCGCATCGGCCGCGGATCGCCTGGCGCAACTGGTCGCCACGCCGCAGCGGCTTCCCGCCGGCGAAGCGGGGCGCCCGTCGCGCGCGGAGGTCGCGCACGCGTTGAACCTGGTGCTGTTCGCCGGCATCCTGGAACGCGTGCCGACGGGCAAGGCCTATACCGATGACGTGGCCACGGCCGGCGGCAAGGTGCACTTTGACCACGGCGCACTGCGCACGGTGCGCTGGCACGACAATGGCGCGCTGCCGGCCGGCGAGGCGGCGTTCACGCGCATCCTGCGTCCGCTGGGCTACCGGCTCAACGGCACCTATCCGCTGGACCGGATCGGCATGACCGGCCGCTCGTACGCGCATGAAGACGCGCCCGAAGAGATCGCGCAGTTCTTTGTCAGCGAATTGCATCCCGAACATTTCAGCGAGCCCTTCAGGCAGGCTGTCAGCCGCATCACGGGCAGTTCGGAGGATCCGCTGACGCCGCGCGCCCAGGCACTGCTTTGGGAACTTGAGCGGGAGGGTTCGCTGTCGCTGGATGACGCGGCGGAACTGATCGGCGCGCTCGCGCGCTGTTTCGACCGTCATCACGCCACGCCGCGCCTGGACGACTATGAACGGCTGCTGGCCGAGTCGCCGGAAATGGCCTGGATCGCGACCGAAGGCAATGCCTTCAATCACGCGACCGACCGCGTGGAAGACGTGTTCGCGCTGGCGGAGGAGCAGAAGCGCATCGGCCGCCCGATGAAGGACAAGGTCGAGGTATCGCAGAGCGGACGCGTGCGCCAGACGGCGTTTCGTGCGGACCCTGTGCGGCGTGTGTTCATGGACGCCGATGGCGCCGAGGTGGTGCGCGAGGTGCCGGGCTCGTTCTACGAGTTCATCACCCGGGATCGCTACGTCGATGAAGCACAGGCAGTCTCGCGTACCGACCTGGGCTTTGACGCGGGCAATGCGCAGGGCATCTTCAGGATGACCGCGGCCGAATGCTGAGGGGGGGCATCCCATGACCGCTTATCCGTTCGTTCCGGCATTGCGGGAGCCGCAAGGCTCGCCGATCCGGGAGCTGTTCCGGTACCTTTCCGACCCGGAGATGATCTCGTTCGCGGGCGGCTACCCGTCCGCCGCGCTGTTCGATGCCGAGGGCATCGGCGCGGCGTCGGCGCAGGTGCTGCGCGATCGGCCCGCGGAATGCCTCCAGTACGGCGCCACCGAAGGCGCGCCGGCGCTGCGCAGCGCCCTCGTGGCGCTGATGGCCGAACGCGGCGCAGTCGTGGCGGCGGACGAGCTGCTGGTCACCACCGGATCGCAGCAGGGCTTCGACTTTCTGGTGCGCACGCTGGTGGAGCCGGGCAGCGTGGTGCTCGTGGAAGAGCCGACGTATCCGGCGACGCTGCAGGCGCTGCGGCTTGCCGGCGCCGACGTGCGTGGTGTACCGGCGGACCACGAAGGCATGGACGTCGATGCGCTGGAAGCCATGCTGGCCGATGCCACGTTGCGCCCGCGCCTGATCTACACGGTACCGACCTTCGCCAATCCCACGGGGGCGACGCTGACCCTCGCACGCCGGCTGCGGCTGCTGGAACTGGTGGCCCGGTATCGCGTGGTGCTGGTCGAGGACGATCCGTACGGCGCGCTGAGCTTCGACGGCCCGCCCCCGGCGTCGCTGCTTGCGCTGTGCGCGCAGGTGCCCGACGCCCGTCCGTGGCTGGTACATCTTGCGAGCTTGTCGAAGACGCTGGCGCCAGGACTGCGGATCGGCTGGATGATCGCCGCGCCGGAAATCGTTCGCCGCGCGGTGATTGCCAAGCAGGTGTCCGACCTGTGTACGCCGCCGTGGATCCAGCTGACCGCGGCGCAGTACCTGCAGGCGGGCCGGCTGCCGGGGCAGGTGGCAACTGAAGTGGCGTTCTACCGGGACAAGCGCGACAGGCTGGCGGCGGCGCTGCGCGCGGCCTTTGGCGAACGTATCCGCTTTGCGCTGCCCGCCGGCGGCATGTTCCTGTGGGCAGCGCTGGACGGTGTTGACGACGCTTCCACGCTGCTGCCCCACGCCATCTCGGAGAAAGTGCTGTTCGTTCCGGGGACCGGATTCTATGCGGTGCGGCGCGCGCGCGCGGCCATCAGGCTGTCGTTCGCCGGCACCGACGCCGCGCAGGTCGACGAAGGTGTGCGCCGGCTCGCGCGGGCAGCGGCACGGCTGGATGCGGTGACGAAGGCCGGCGGCTAGGGAGCGCGGCCAGTGCGGCGTCACCGGTGCCGGCGTTGCTGCTGACGACGGCACCGGTGGCGCAGTGTTCAGTCAGCGCAGCGACCCGTTAGTCGAGCGCATCGCTGCTGGTGCCGCGGTCTCCCGCCGCTCAGTCATGGACGTGATCAGCGGTGTCATACACCTTCTCGCACCATGCCGTACTCGCGCCCAGAAGCCTGGAAAGCTTCGTCGCAGCGACCAGCTGCACGCGGGCGATCTCCGCGCGATCCGCGGCTTGCAAGCGCGAGGCGGGGCCCGACAGCGTGAGCGCGGCCATGAATTTGTCGCCGGCTCCGAACAACGGGGTCGCGAAAGCGGCGGTATAGACGTCGCGGACCCCGGAAGTAAACCACGGCAGCGCTTCCTCGCGGCCGGCGGATTCCTCTTGCTTGCCCCAGAACTTCAGCACTGACCCGATTGCCGTGTCGTCCAGCGGCAGGATCGTGCCGGGCAGACGCGTCTCGCGCAGGCCTTCGCTCGGTTCGGCGCGATAGAGGCACATCCGCTGCTCGTCGCCATGCAGCACGTAATAGGAGGCGCTTTCGCTGGTCGCGAGCGCAAGCTCCTGCAGCACCGGTTCGATGACGGACCCGAGCTGGAACGACTGTTCGTAGAGCTTGCCCAGGTACAGCAGGCGCGGGCCGAGCGCGTAGCGGCCATCGGCCGTGCGAACCACATAGCTCATTCGTTCGAGCGAATTCAGCAGGCGGAACACCGTTGTCTTGTGCATGCCGGATGCACTGGAGAGCTGGGCGAGCGACAGGATCTCTGACCCGAGTCGAAAGCAGTCCAGCAAACCAAGGGCCTTCTCGACGGCCGCTACCCCGTGGTTACTCATCGTTCATCCCCATGCCAGTTTTGATGGATTGTACGATGTACAACGCCATTTTAATACGTACAAGGGTAAACGACAGATGGAACGCAGAGTCTATCTGGCTATAGTTGTCCCATATTTATGAAACGCCGTTGTACATCGTACAACGACAGAAATGGAGGCAACGAATGCAGGTAGTCCGGTTTCTACTCATCACGGCACTCGCGCTGGCCACGATGTCCGCCCGCGCCGCCTGGCCCGATGACAGGCCGATCGAGGTGTACGTCGGCTTCGCCGCCGGGGGCGGGACCGACCTGCTCGCGCGCGCCATGGCGCCGTACCTGCAGAAGCACCTCGGCGGCAAGGCACGGATCATTGTCGTGAACAAGCCTGGAGCGTCCGGCGAAATCGCCTACGTGTCGCTGTCGCGCGCCGCGGCCGATGGCTACACCATCGGTATCGTGTCGACGCCGTCGCTGCTGACGATTCCCATCCAGCGCAAGCCGAAGTACGAGGCGTCCGCGATCGTCCCGGTGGCGCGCGTGATCGACGATCCCGCCATGTTTGTCGTGGCGGGCGACAGCAAGCTCAACTCGATGGCCGACCTGGTCAGGCAGCTGAAGGCCAATCCGGAAGGGCTGGCAATGGGCAGCAACGGCATCGGCACCAATGGCCACATGGCCGCGCTGGCCCTGCAGCAGGCCACGGGCGCCAAGGTCAACCACATACCGTTCGCCGGCACGTCGCAGACCAAGACCAGCCTGCTGGGCCACCACATCGACGTGATGGCGATGAGCACCACCGAGTTCACCGATGCCGACCGGGCGTCGAAGGACGTGCGCGTGCTGGCGCAGCTCGGCGCCGAGCGCCGGCCCGGCGTGAAGGATGTGCCGACCGCGCGCGAGCAGAACCTGGATATCCAGATCTCTTCCGAGCGTGGCTTTGCCGCACCGCGCGGCCTGCCGCCGGACATTGCGAAGCGTCTGCAGGACGCCATCGAAGCCACGACCAAAGACCCCGAATTCCTGGCCCGCGCCGTCAACGAGGCGCGCGGCATCTCCTACCTGTCCGGCGCGGCATGGAGCCAGCACATGGCCACGCAGCGCGGCAAGTTCGAAAGCCTGTGGAAGATCGCTTCCACGAAGTAAGCCCGATCCCCCCTTGTTCTTCCCGTTTCTATTGGAGTCGCATATGAGCACCCAGGCCAAAGCATCCCCCGCGATTCGTCGCGATTTCGAGCGCGTCTCGCCCGAACTGGTGGAGCGTGCGTCGAAGTTCCAGGCCGCCATCCTGGCGGACGTCGTCGGTCGTCGCGGCACGCTGAATGCCCGCGTGCAGGGGCTGTCGCCGTCGATGAAGGTGGCTGGCCCCGCGCTGACCGTGGAAGTGCGTCCCGGCGACAACCTGATGTTCCACGTCGGCCTGGCGCTCGCCAGGCCCGGCGATGTGATCGTCGTCGACGGCAAGGGCGACCAGACCGCCGCGCTGTGCGGCGAAATCATGGCGACGCAGGCGCAGTCGTCGGGCGTGGCGGGCTTCGTCATCGACGCCGCGGTGCGCGATTCGCATGAACTCGCCGGCGGCGCGTTCCCGGTGTTCTCGGCGGGCACCAATCCGTGTGGCCCGACCAAGGCCATCGGCGGCCTGGTGAACTGGCCCGCGTCGGTGGCCGGCGTGGCGATCAACCCGGGCGACCTGATCGTCGGCGATGCCGATGGCGTGGTGGTCATCCCGCGCGAAGACGTGCCCGCGATCCTGGACCTGGCGCAGAAGAAGGTCGATGCCGAAGCGAAGCGCATTGCCGCGATCAAGGCCGGCGACCTGCGCCCGGGCTGGCTGGACAAGGAACTGCGCGCCGCAGGCGTACTGGCAGAGGGTGAATCGCTGTGAATGCCATGAAGAAGCCCGCCGTGCTGGTCACGGGCAATGACCTGGCACCGCAGGCGCTAGAACTGCTCAAGGACTTCGAAGTGTGCTTCGCGGGCAAGCAGTGCAGCGAAGAGACGGTCGTGGCCATGGCGAAGGAAAAGGACCCTGTCGCCATCATCGTGCGCTACGGCAAGGTCGGCCCCAGCGTGATGGACGCCGCGCCGTCGCTCAAGGTCATCTCGAAGCATGGCAGCGGCATCGACGTGATCGACCAGCGGGCCGCTGCCGAGCGCGGCATTGCCGTCAAGGCGGCCGTGGGCGCCAATGCAGCGGCGGTGGCCGAGCATGCCTGGGCGCTGATCCTCGCTTGCGCGAAGGCCGTACCGCATCTCAATGAGCGCATGCGTGGCGGCCATTGGGACAAGTCGACGCACAAGACCATCGAACTGAACGGCCGTACGCTCGGCATCGTCGGACTCGGTGAAATCGGCCGCCGCGCCGCTGTGACCGGCGTGGCGATGGGCATGCGCGTGATCGCCTTCGATCCGTTTGCGAAGACGGTGCCCGAGGGCGTCACGCTGGCGGACCTGCCGCGGCTGTTCGGCGAGGCCGACGTGGTGTCGCTGCATTGCCCGCTGACGGACGAGAACCGCGGCATGCTGAACCGCGCAACACTGGCGACCTTCAAGGATGGCGCCATCCTGGTCAACACGGCGCGCGGCGGCCTGATCGACGAGCCGGCGCTGGTCGAGGCGCTGCAGAGTGGCAAGCTTTATGCGGCAGGGCTGGACAGCTTCGCCGTCGAGCCCATGCCGGTGCCGCATCCTTTCCAGCATGTGCCCAACCTGATCCTTTCGCCGCACATCGGCGGGGTCAGCGATGCGGCCTACGTGAACATGGGCGTAGGCGCCGCGCGGAATGTGATCGCTGTGCTGCAGGATGCCGCGACGCTGGCCTGAATTGCGTGGGGCGGCTTTACTGAATCGAGAAATCAATCGTCGCGGACCGGGCCCGCCGCAAGGGCGGGTCCCGCAAACAGGGAAACCGCCGCGACTGCAGGAGACAACGATGTTTCATCGCGCAATTCCGCTGTTTACCGTGGTTGCGGCGCTGCTGGCCACTGGCCCGGCAACGGCGCTCGCGGGGTATCCGGACAAGCCCGTCCGCATTGTCGTGCCCAATCCGCCGGGCGGCGCCGTGGATGTGGTCACGCGCAAGATTGCCCAGAAGCTCACGGTGCAGACGGGACAGAGCTTTGTCGTCGAAAACAAGCCGGGCGCGTCCGGCACCATCGGCACGATGCAGGTCGTCAACGCGCCCGCCGATGGCTACACGCTGCTGGCGAACGACAATTCCTATACGACGCTGCCGTATGTGTTCAGGAAGCTGAACTGGGATCACCAGACCGCGTTGGTCCCGATTGCGCCGTTTGCATTCTCGCCGGTCGTGCTGGGCGTCAAGGCCGATTCGCGCTTCAAGGATCTTCAGTCGCTCGTGAGCTATGCCAGGGCGCATCCGGGCGAGGTGACGTTTGGCACGGGCGGCCCTGGCAGCTCGCCGCATTTCGCCGCCGAAGCGTTCCAGCAGGCCGCCGGCATCCAGTTGATGCATGTGCCTTACAAAGGCGCCGGCGAGGCGATGGTCGGCCTGTTGTCCGGCAGCGTGGACCTGCTGGTGGTCTCGACGCCCACCGCGCTCGCGCCGGTCAAGGGCAACCAGATGCGCTTGCTCGGTATCAGCGGAAAGAGCCGCGTCAATGTATTCCCGGGCGTACCCACGTTCGCCGAAGCAGGCGTACCCGGCTTCAGCCTGTTCAACTGGTCGGGGCTGGCGGCGCCGAAAGGCACGCCGAGCGAGGTGGTCGCGCGGCTGCAGGCGGAAATCCGCAAGGCGCTCCAGTCGCCGGACATGAAGGAGTATCTTGCGCAGATGGGCGCGCAGCCGGGGACCCTGGACAGCCCCGCATTCGCGCAACTGATCCAGCGCGAAACCACGCAATGGGCTGCGGTGGCGCAGAAAGCCAACATCCAGAAGCAATGACGGGAGTCGAGATGTTCCTGCTTCATCAACCGGCTGTACGCGACGCGACGGTGCTCACGCGGCTTCCGGAGTCGTTTTGCCGCCGGGACGCCGACAATGCATGGGCGCAAGCCAATCGCGGCGGCGCCGCTACCGGTTCCTTCCTTGAAGGTCCGGTCTGGTCCGACGGCCACCTGTGGGTCACCGACATTCCGTACGGCCGGATCTTCCGGGTATCGATGCAGGGCGACTGGCAACTCGTGGCCGAGTATGACGGCGAGCCGAACGGCATGAAGCGCCTGGCCAGCGGCGATTTCCTGATCACCGATTACCGCAACGGCCTGATGCGCCTGGATGCGAAGGCCGGCACCCTGGCGCCGTTCCTGGAGCGCCGCAATTCGGAGCGCTTTCGCGGCGTCAATGACCTGACGTTCGACGCGCAGGGCAACCTGTACTTCACCGACCAGGGCCAGACCGGCCTGCACGATCCCACGGGCCGCGTTTATCGGCGCTCACCCGAGGGCAAGCTCGACGTGCTGCTCGACAACTGTCCGAGCCCGAACGGCATCGTGCTGTCACCCGACGAAAAGGTGCTGTTCGTTGCCATGACGCGCGGCAACTGCGTGTGGCGCGTGCCCCTGCAACCCGACGGTTCGGTCAGCAAGGTCGGCCAGTTCTTCACGTCCCATGGGCCGAGCGGCCCCGATGGCCTGGCGATGCGCGCGGACGGGTGCCTGCTCGTGGCGAATCCGGGGCTTGGCTACGCCTGGGTGCTGAACCATCGCGCCGAACCGGTCGAAGTGATCCGCAGTCCTGCGGGGGCTTCGCTGACCAACCTCTGTTTCGGCGGGCCGGAGGGCAAGACGCTGCTGATGACCGAATCGGCGACCGGCACCATCCTCCGCGCGGACATGCCCGAGCGCGGCGCGCCGGTACATGGAGGCCGGTTGCCATGAGCGGCAGGAGCGGCATGCGCGAGTCCGACGCGTGCCCGATACGGCGTGCCATGACGTCGTCCGGCGGGTGAACGCGAGGACTGCGCCCGCCTTCATTCCGGCGGCATGGCCGTGTCCTTCATCGCCTGGGCCAGTTCAATGTTCCCTCGCGCCTCCAGGCCCTGGATCGCCCCCTCCCGATCCGGTGTCTGGTGGTGCTGGCTCAGCTTGCGCTTGCCTTCGAGCCGTGACACGCGGACTTCGATGCCCACGATGTGGCTCAGTTGCTCGGCGATGAAATCCGCGGGCGCATCGCCCATCTTCCACGGTTGCGGCTCGCTGGCTTCATGCTGCCGGGTCAGGCGGGCCACGACGCCGCGGACGAATTTTTCATCGTCCCGGATATGGAGCGTGCCGTGCGCGTGCACCACCTCGTAGTTCCAGGTCGGGACCCGACGGTGCGTCTGCTGCTTGCCGGGGTACCAGTTGGGCGTGATGTAGCCCTGCGCGCCGGTGAAGATCACGAGCACGGGCGATCCGTCGGCGACTTCCCGCCAGAGCGGATTGGCGCGTGCCACATGCGCGTGCAGCACGCCGCATGCGCCCTCTCCGGGTTCGAACAGGAAGGGCAGGTGATTGGCATCGAAGCCCGCGTCCGTCTGGGTGACCAGCGTGGCAAGCGCGTGCTCGCGCATGATGCGATGCAGTTCTTCGGCGTGGGGTTCGGCGAAGTGTTTGGGCAGGTACATGGGACGGGTCCACTCTGAACGGGCGTCGTCGGGACGCGACGCTCAGCGACAGTGTGCCGTGCTTCCGGTTGGGTGAAAATAGCCAGTTTGATACCATCTGACCAGACCAGTTGATCCGGCCAGGTGACCAGGATGTCCAGTGACAAGCATGGCGAGCGGGGCCTGGGCCGCGCCCTGTATGACGAATTCCGGGCGCGTATCGCGGACGGCACCTACGCCGTGGGGGCACCGCTGCCATCGAGCCGCGCACTGGCCGCCGAGCGCGGGCTTTCGCGCGCCACCGTGTCGCTCGTCTATGAGCAGCTCGCGGCCGACGGATTCATCGATACACGGGGTGGCGCGGTCAGCCGCGTGGCGGCCGGCGCAGCGCCGGGCAGTCCGGTTCGTCGCACCACGCGCGGCGCCATCGGGACGGTTGCGGCAGACCCGCATGCCGGGCGACTTTCCGCATGGGGTGCCCGGGTGGAGGGCATGGCGCTGCAGGACACTGGCACGGTGGCCGTTGACGGAGAGATCGACTTCATCTACGGTCCGCTGGCCGGCCGCGACTTCCCGACGCTGACATGGCTCAGGGCGCTGCGTGCGGTCGAGCGACAGCGCACGCCCCGGCTGGCTTACGAGGACCCGCGCGGCAACATCGAGCTTCGCAGGGCGCTGCAGGCGCACCTGAGCCAGACACGCGGGCTGTCGTGCTCCACGGATCAACTGATGATCGTGAATGGCTCCCAGCAGGCGCTGGACCTCTGCGCACGCCTGCTGCTCGACCCCGGCGACCCCGTGGCGGTGGAGAATCCGGGCTACCGGATGGCGCACCATGTCTTTGAGGCCTATGGCGCGGACCTGCAATGCATCGATGTGGACGAACATGGCCTGCGGACAGACCAGCTCCATGCATTGCGCCGGGCACAGATGCTTTACGTGACGCCGACCCACCAGTTTCCCCTGGGGTCGTTCCTGCCGATCGGGCGGCGGCGGGAATTGCTGGCGTGGGCGGCAGACCGGCGCGCGTGGGTCATCGAGGACGATTACGACAGCGAGTACCGCTATTCGGTGCGCCCGGAAGCCTCGCTGCTGTCCCTCGATACGCAGGGATGCGTGATCCACGTGGGCACCTTTTCCAAGACGCTTTCGCCCCAGCTTCGCCTGGGCTACATGGTGGTCCCCGATCGCCTGGTGGATACCTTTGCCGCAGCCAAGCGCCTGACCGACCGCCACGCCGCGACCGGAGTCCAGCGCGCGCTGGCCCTGCTCCTGGAAGACGGCAGCTACGGCCGCCATGTTCGGCGCATGCGGCGGTTGCAGCATGCGCGGCAACGCGCCCTGGTCGAAGCGCTTCAGGCGCATCTGTCCGGCCGGATTGAAATGCAGGGGCTGGCCAGCGGGCTCCATCTGGTCGTGTGGATCCCGGCCTTGCCGTCGAGTGCGGAGCCGGCGCTGGCCAGGGAGGCCGGCCGGCTCGGTGTGCGCGTCTATCCCGTCAGTCCGCTGTTCCATCGCTCGGGGCATAAGGCCGGGCGGTCCAGGCCCGCGGGTCTCGTCATGGGCTACGCGTTGCTGGAGCGCGAGGCCATCGCCGAGGGTGTCCGTCGCCTGTCGGAGGCGCTGCGGCGAATCGACCCACCTGCGTAGAGCCATGGTGCTATCCTGCTGCGGTTGCATCACCTGACCGATAAGCCAGCAGGAGGACGGTATGACCATGACGCTCTACTACAACCCCCAGAGCCGCGCCTCGGTAGCGCGCTGGATGCTGGAGGAGGTCGGGGCCGACTACCAGTTGCAGCACATCGATTTCACCAAAGGGGAGAGCCGGTCGCCGGCATTCCTGGCCGTCAATCCGATGGGAAAGATCCCGACGCTGGTTCTCGATGACGGCACGGTCCTGACCGAGAATGGCGCGATCATCGCCTGGCTGGCGGACGCCTTTCCGCAGGCCGCGCTGATGCCGCCGCCGGGTTCTTCCGCGCGCGGGACAGTCCTGCGCTGGCTGTTCTTCTGTGGCAGTTGCTTTGAGCCTGCGCTGACCGACCGGATGATGCGGGCCGATGCGCCGCTGTCGAAGCAGGCCGTTGGCTGGGGCGATTATGACGATGTTGTCTCAGCCATCGAGAAGGCGCTGACGCCCGGGCCGTTCGTGCTGGGTACGACCTTCAGTGCTGCGGATGTTTACCTGGGGGCGTCGCTTGCCTGGGCGGGGAAGTTCGGGGCGCCGCGTATCGCTGACAGCCGGGTGATTCAGGACTATGTCGGGCAGGTGACCGCGCGGGAGGCGTTTGTGCGGGCGGCGGGGAATTGAGGGACGGTGGTTCGCAAAACAGAACGGGCAGCTCGCGCTGCCCGTTCTGTTTTGCCGCTCGCTCCCGTTACCTCGCACTCACCACCAGCCGCTCTTCGGCTTGCTGCTGGCGCAGCGCTTCGGTCGTCTGGCCCTTGCCATCCGGTGCCCAGCCCGGCGGCATCGCCAGGTAGCCGATCGCGTTGACCACGCTGCCCGACTTCATCATGTCCCTGCCCAGGCTGACCCAGTGTTCGAACTGGTTGACGAGCGGATTGTGCGTGGTGGTCGGGTGGACCAGGCCGAAGCGGCAGGGTTCGTCTTCACGCTCTTCCACGTAGGTGCCGAACAGGCGGTCGAAGAGGATCAGCACGCCGCCGTAGTTGGCATCGAGGTAATCGACATTCGAGGCATGGTGCACGCGGTGCGCCGACGGGGTGTTGAACACATATTCGAACCAGCCGAGCTTCGGGATCCAGGTGGTGTGCAGCCAGAACTGGTACAGCAGGTTCAGGCTCAGCGTGGCCAGCACGACCTCGGGGCGCACGCCCAGGAAGACCAGCGGCGCGAAGAAGACGGCGGTGCCGGTGATCTTGCCGGTCCAGCCCAGGCGGTAGGCGGTGCCCAGCGTCAGTTCATTCGGCGAGTGGTGCACCGCGTGCGTCGCCCAGAAGAAGCGGATGCGGTGCGACGCGCGGTGGTACCAGTAGTAGCAGAACTCCTGGCCGATGAAGAGCAGCAGCACGGCCAGCACGCTGTTGATCTCGACCGTGAAAGTGCGGTGGTCCCAGGCGAAGGCGAAGATCGGCGTGGCCAGCGACAGCGGCAGCAGGACCATCAGCTTGCGGCCGATCATGTCGACCAGCGACAGTCCCATTTCATGCCAGGGATAGGCCTGGCCTTGCCGGCGTGCCTTGCGTGCCAGGAAAAAGGCCTCGACCAGAGAGACCGACACGACGAAGGCCGTGGCGAGGAGGGTGATCTTGTGGAGGTTGTGCATGATCGTCCTGTATGGGGAGCCGGTGACGCCTGCCTGGCCAGGCCGGCATTGCTGCGTCGGTGAGGCAAATGTAGAGGGCGGCGGCGCCGGGCGCCACGCATCAAATATTTCGCCATGTGTCATGGCCGCGGACGCGGCCCGCCGTGTCATACCGCGACATGTTTTCCACGGCGAAATGCGCGCGATGTCCTCCTATAGTTCGGTCCGTTGCCGCGCCGCACTGGCTGGCTGAAACCGAAACTGAAGGACTTGTGATGACCTCGAACCTCTCCCGCCTTGCCCGCTTTGCTCGCTTCCCCCGCTTCCTTGGTGCCGCCGCCGGTACGCTGGTGCTGCTGGCCAGCGGCCAGGTATTCGCGTCCACCGTGGTGGTCGCGCCGGCCACCGTCTATGCCCGTCCGCCGGTCGTGGTGGCAACCGCGCCGAGAGTGATCGTCAAGCCGGCGCCGAAGGTCGTGGTCGCATCGGCGCCGCTGCCGACCGTGGTCGTGAGGGCCGCTCCCGTGCCGCGTACGGTCTACGTCGCATCCCGCCCGGTCTACGTGGTGCGGTGATCACCCCCCGAACCCTCAACGCCGCCGCCAACGCCGGCCATCCCATACGGAGAAAACATGATGAAGAAGATGATTGCAGTGCTCGCCCTCTGCATGGCATCCGCAGGCGCGCTCGCGCAGAGCGCCGAAATGCCCGCCGCGGCCAGTCCGCGCGTGGAGCGTGCGATGCAGCAACTGCAGGGGCGCTTTGCCAATGCCAACACCACGCATGACGGCAAGCTCACCCGCGAGCAGGCCGCGGCCGGGATGCCGATGGTCGCGAAGCACTTCGATCAGATCGACGCGCAGCGAACCGGCTATGTGACGCTGGCGCAGATCGAAGCTTTTATGGGCCAGGCCATGATGTCGCGCTGATCGCCGTCAGCCGGAAGCCGATGTATGGCGGCCTCCGAACGGGTCGTAGCGCCACTGGCCGCCCGCTGACATTGCTGTCCGTGGCCACCGACGCGAAGCGGCTTCGGTCCTAACACTTGCTGGCGGGATGTTCCATACTTCATCCGGTGAACCCGGGCCAGGCGCCGAATAACAAGAGGAGGAACGTTGCCATGAAGCTGATTCCCATTGCAGTAGTGGCATCCGTGCTGGCGGGATGCGCCATGAATCAAGGTGCGCCGGGTACGCCGGGCAGCGCGCAGGGGGCGCCTGCGGCAAGCTGCAAGGCTACCTCGGAACAGGAGATCGCGGCGCTGTTCGATCGATGGAACCAGTCTCTGCAAACGGGTGATCCGCGCAAGGTGGCGGCCAACTATGCGGATCGGTCGATTCTCCTGGCGACGGTTTCCAACAAGCCCCGGCTGACGGTCGCGGAGAGAGAGGACTACTTCCAGCATTTCCTGCAGGACCGTCCGTCCGGGAAGATCGACTTCCGGCGGATCGAGATCGGATGCAATTCCGCGGTGGATGCGGGGCTCTATACCTTTACCTTCGCGCGCACGGGTGCGGTGGTCAAAGCCCGCTATACCTACACCTATCGCTGGGATGGCTCGCAATGGCTGATCACCAGCCATCACTCTTCCGCCATGCCGGAGAAGTGATGGGGATTGTGCGGTGCATTTCGCGCGCCGGACCGCCCGCGCCCGGGCATGCATTGCGCCCGGGCCAGAGGATTGGGAAGGGCTTGGGCGAACCAGCCTGACCATCAAGCGAATACCGCTCAGTCGCGCCGGCCCCCCGGCGGAGAATCCTGTATGCCGTCCTACGGAGCAAGCGGCGCGCGGCTACAGCAGGTCAAGCTGGAGGTGCTGTCGCGCGACCCTTTCGCAGAGCATCGCAATCTCCTTGTCTACCGCATAGAGGAACAGCAACTCCTTCTCGGAGCAATGACGCGTTCTCCGCCAGATTTCCGACTTCACCCGATAGTCCTCGTCCACGTCATTTGGGGTGGCACCAGCTTCGTCCATGAATGCCCGTATGTCTCTTGAGAGAATCCTCGCTCTCGAAGCTGCATGTTGGCCGCCAAGCACATAGGCGGCGGACTTGATCCTTTCCAGAAAACTCACTTCCAATCCTTGCCGGTTGCAGATACACATTCACCGGAGTCCCACTCTTTGCCAAGCCGCCTGAAGCGCTCGCCTCGTGCTCCGTCGAATATCCTTTGGAGTCAATATAGGGACTTCGCCACCGGCCTGATTTGCATTGCACGCAGCTGACTTTGCATTTGCCGCCATGTGGAGATTGCTCGGCTCGACACCCGGCGCTGGTCTGTGCGGGAGAGCCGGAACGATGGCGAGCAAGTGCCGCCGCATAACCTGTCGCCCGGGCGTTGCTCGGCCGGTGCGGACGAAAGCGCCCGAGTGGCCAGTTCAAGGTCCAGTTCAAGGAGATGCCATGGTCAGAAGCACCGCTGACGCAGCCCGGCCAGTGAAGATTCCAGGCAAGGACCACCCGATCACCATCGAACGCAATCCGTCACGGGTGGTGGTCACCGTGGCCGGCAAGGTCGTCGCCGATTCGCGCAATGCGTTGACGCTGCGGGAGGCCGGTTACCCGGCAGTCATCTACGTCCCGCGGGAAGATGCGGAAATGAGCTTGCTCGAGCGCACCGCACACGCAACGTATTGCCCGTATAAGGGCGATTGCGCGTACTTCTCGATTGCGGCAGGTGGCGAGCGATCGGTCAACGCTGTCTGGACGTATGAGAGCCCGTACGAGGCCGTGGCACCGATCCGCAATCACCTCGCGTTCTATCGCGACCGCGTGGACACGATCGAAGAACTGCCGCCTGAAGGCCTGGATCGCGGCTGACGCGGAGCGGTTCGGCGTTCCGCGTCATGCGTGGATGCGGCAGGGCGGTCAGCGCTGGCCCGGTTCCGCATCCAGCGCGAATCTCTTCAGCAGCGTCTGGTGGCTCGCGTTCAGTATTTCCTCTGCGAGCTGGGGATTGCCGGCCAATGCCCGGGACAGGATGAGGGCACCCACCATCTCGTTGTAGAACGAGATTGCCTCACGGCGTGCTTCGTCCCGTGCTTGGTCCGCATCTTTGCTTTCGGGGCGCTGTTCCGCGATCAGCGCTGTCAGGGTTTCAATCATCACCTCCAGCCCGCTGGCGAAGTGCACCTGCGCTTCATGGCCGAGCCGGCGCACATCCGCCGTGAGGCCGGCGATGGCGCAGCCATGCTCGATATCACTGCAGTGCGCGCCGGACAGGTAATAGTCGATCTGTCGTCTCAGGCGGTTGCCGTCCGGCCCGATGGGCGTCGCGATGGCTGCCTTCAGATCGTCGTTGGCCTTGTCCATCGCGGTCGCCACGACTTCAGCGGCGAGCGCCTCCTTCGACTCGAAGTGGTTGTAGAAGCCCCCCTGCGTGAAGCCTGCGGCCTTCATCAGCGCGCTCAGGCCGACACCATCGATTCCGTGCTCGCGGAACAACTTCTCCGATGCCGCAAGGATGGCCTTGCGGTTCTCTTCCGCCTTCTGCTTTGAAACGCCCATCGCTCGTGCTCCCCGCCGCTGACGGTGCAATTATAGCCCTTTCGTGAAAACACAATGGTGATCGACCTTGACTTTTCCGGGGCGATCGCCAAAACTCAATGTCAATCACCATCGTCTTTGGTCGTTCCAAATCCCGTAGGAGTTGTTCATGTACATCGGAAGTCACCAGCCCTTGCCCAGCCCGAACTGCCACGCCTTGCGCGTCTCGGGGGAACCGTCATGAGCAGCACTGCCGAAGCTGCCAACAAGGCCCTCGTGCTCGAAGCGTTCGACACGCTTTTCAACCAGCGCGACTATGCCGCCGCAGAGCGTTTCTGGTCGCCGGACTATATCCAGCACAGCGCGCATATCGCGCCGGGGCGCGACGGTCTGTTCCACCTCATCAGGACCCTGCCTCCGACATTGCGACATGAACCCGGCGTGATCGTGGCAGACGGCGACTACGTGATTGTTCACGGGCGTTTTTCGGGCCATGGGCGTGCGGCCGCATGGATCGCCGCCGACATCCTGCGCATCGCGGACGGCGTGCTCGCCGAGCACTGGGACGTGCTGCAGGACGAAGCAAGCGAGGCCGAATCCCAAAGCGGCCTGCCCATGTTCGGCAACAGCTTTCCGCGCTGACGCCAGCCTTCCATTTCTTCGGAGCCATCATGAACCTCACAGGCAACACCATATTCATCACCGGAGGCGGCTCGGGCATCGGCCGCGGTCTCGCCGAAGCGCTCCACAAGCTCGGCAACCAGGTCATCATTTCGGGCCGGCGCGCCGAGCGTCTGCAAGCGACCATCGACGCGAACCCCGGCATGCGGGCGGTGGCGCTCGACATCACGGATCCGGCCGATATCAAGGCCGTCGCCGCCAGACTGATTGCCGACCATCCCGGGCTGAACGTACTGATCAACAACGCCGGCATCATGCTTCCCGATGGTGCCGATGGTCCGGTCGACGACGAACTGCTGAGCGCCACCGTCGAGACGAACCTGCTCGGGCCCGTACGCATGACATCAGCGCTGATCGAGCACCTGAAAACCCGGGACGGTGCCGTGGTGGCGAATGTCACATCGGTACTTGGCTTTGTACCGATGGCGATCGCGGCGGTGTACAGCGCGACCAAGGCGGCCTTGCATTCCTATACGCTCTCACAACGCTATCTGCTTCGGGACAGCAAGGTCTCGGTCATCGAGATAGCGCCACCATGGGTCCGTACCGAGTTGATGAACAGCAGCGAGGAAGCACGCGCGATGCCACTCGAAGCATTCATCGCGGGCGCGATCGAGCAACTGGGCACCGATGCCAACGAGATACTGGTGGGCCCGGCCGTCAGCATGCGCGCCAATCCGGGACCTGGCGAGCACGCCTGGGTCAATGAATTCAATGACATGATGGCTGCCGGTTGAGCACGGGGCTGCCTGGCGAGCGGCATGCAGTCCGCATGGCAGGGAAGCCCGCGGTGTTCGAAGCGCAACCGCGGCTTCCGACGTCATTTCCTCACATACATTGTCCTTGCCGCGTGCCCCTGTCAGGCACGCCAACCAAATCTCTAGCAGGAGTAAAACATGTCCAGGCTGTTCACACCCGTCAAGGTCGGATCCTACGAGTTCGCGCACCGCGTCGTGCTTGCGCCGCTCACACGCATGCGCGCCGAAGAAGGCGCAGTCCCCGGCCCGCTGATGGCCGAGTACTATGCCCAGCGCTCGTCGCCCGGTGCGCTGCTGATCAGCGAAGCTACCATCGCCGCGCCCAACGGCAACGGTTACCTTGGCGCACCCGGCCTCTACGACGATAGCCAGATCGCTGGCTGGCGTCAGGTCACAGACGCCGTCCATGCCAGGGGCGGCAAGATCTTCCTGCAGCTCTACCACGCAGGCCGCCAGTCGAATGCCGAGGTGCAACCGGCAGGCAGTCAGCCGGTGGGCCCATCGGCTATCCCGCACGGGGGCGTGGCATATACGAAGGCGGGCTGGGTACCCAACACACCGAATCGTGCACTGGAGATCGAAGAGATCGCGGAGTTGGTCGAGAGCTTCCGCCGTGCCGCCGGGCGTGGTCTTGAAGCAGGATTCGACGGTGTGGAGCTGCACGCCGCCAACGGTTATCTCTTCGATCAATTCCTGCAGGACGGCAGCAACAAGCGCACCGACATCTACGGCGGTTCCTTCGGGAATCGCGCACGCTTCCTGCTCGAAGCCACGCGGGCGGTGATCTCTGTCTGGGGCAGCAGTCGGGTCGCGGTGCGCCTGGGCCCGAGCGGCTCGTTTGGCGACATGGCCGACAGCGATGCCGAAGGCCTGTTCACCTACGTTGCCACTGAACTGGACCGGCTCGATCTCGCTTACCTGCACCTGATCGAGCCGCGCGTGCGGGGGAATCTCGACGACGAAACCCGGAACCCGAACCCGGTGGCCTCGCAACTGATCCGCAGGTTCTATCGCGGCACCATCATCGCCGCAGGTGGCTTCAGGGGCGACACCGCGGATGCGATCATCGCAGCGGGCGATGCCGACCTGGTTGCCTTTGGCCGCGACTTCATCGCCAACCCCGACTTGCCCGAGCGACTGCGCCGCAGGCTGCCGCTGAACCCTTACGATCGCGAAACGTTCTTCGGCGGGACCGACGTCGGCTATGTTGACTATCCGTTCTACGAGGAACGCATTGCCGCCTGATCCGGCGCCGCGTGATTGCTGCCTGCGCGCGCAGGCGGCTGTTTTGGCCTGATAACGGCGACTTGATAGGCTCCTGGGTGGCCGGGGAAAGGGCATATCGCTGGCCGGCACCTTATACCTGCCTGACTGCGGAGCGGATTCGTGAGTACAAGCCCTGCTTGCATCCGTGACTGCCGCGCTTGACCCGGTAATCCTCTTTCTGAACAATCGTATGTGCCAGGAGCAGGTCCGGCGTCACGACATCGTATGTTGAGAGATCATGGACGATAAATCGGGCAAGCAGACTATCGAATATGGCATCGTACCCATCGACGTGATGGCATCGATGTCGGGGCTTGATTTTGTCCGCGCGATCTTCGCGGGGCGATTACCGGAGCCGCCGATCATGCAGACAGTCGAGCCGTTCGACTGCACGGCCGAACCCGGCGCCGTCGTGATTCACAGCGTGCCGGGTTTGCGCCATTACAATCCGATCGGATCGGTGCACGGTGGCTATGCCGCGATCCTCCTGGATTCCGCGATGGGCCTCGCGGTGCAGAGCACGCTTCCCGCGGGCACTGGCTATACGACGCTGGAATTCAAGATCTCATTCGTGCGCGGCATGAGCGAGACGAGCGGCGTGATCCGCACCGAGGGCCGCGTGCTCAACGCCGGCCGCCGCGTCGCCACCGCCGAGGCGCGCATCACCGATGCGAACGACCGGCTGCTTGCGCATGCGACGACAACGTGCCTTGTGTTCGAGATTCCGAAGGGAAACGCGAAAGGCTGACCTCAAGCGACTCCTATGACGCCGGCGCCAGGAACATCAGAGTTTGCATGGCCGAGGCGCGGCCGAGCGCATTTCGCTGCCGAAGAGCGAGCGCTGGTTCGGGTCAAACTATGGGCCTCGGCTCGCGCCAACTGGATCGCTGACGCTCCAGAGTATCTCGAACAGGCTCATCTGGAAGGCAAAGAACTCCTGGCTCTGGATCGACAATGCATAGTGTTCGGCACGTGAGGAAATGATGGACACTTTGTCGTCGAATAGATAAGTCGTCACACCCATTTCAAAGTTCTCCGGTGCACACCGAAGTTCTCGCCGGTCCTTTTTTGACGATCGCCAGATATCCCGGGAGTCGCCCGGTCCAGTGCGAATGACGCGCACATGGATCCCTGCCTTCGCGCGACGGGCGATCAGGTCATTGATGAAGTCAAAGCCTGGCGTACGGAACAGTTCGCTGTTGGACATGATCGCACTGACTTCTTTCGACTGACATTCCAGCGTTTCGCTCATGACAGTCTTGATGCCCTCCACGCCGGAGAAAAACCGGACTTTCGGTTTTCCTCCAGAGGAATTGTGAATGGAGCGGAGTTGAGGGAGAACCTCCTGGATAATTTGACGCTGAGATTCGATCTTGCGTAACAGCATGATCGGATCCTGTGGAATCACATAAGAGCGCGCGCCTTTCTGGACCGTCGATACGAAGCCCGACGCGACGAGCCTGTCCAGTACTTCATAGGCATTGGTTCGCCCGATACCTGCTTTCTGTGCGATTGCAGCAACGGTTGCTTCGCCCAACTCCAGTGAGGCGAGGTAGAAGTCGGCCTTGTGGCCATCAATGCCCGCCGCTTGCAGCATTTCAACCATGTTCATGGATCGGCTCCTCTTCTAGTCGATGCTCCGGATTAGAGGCGAATGATGCGCGTGGCTCGTCACGGGTGCAACGGCCTCGCTACTCGCAACGAAACTCGTGATAACAACGCCGGCCAAGAAAGCAGTTTCATCAGCACGAGGGCGGCGGAGGTAATCAGGTACGAGGCTCCTCATACTTCGCAGTCCTGCGCACAGCCGCCGTGCCGAAGACACCTTGCTGCATTGTGCCGGGCGCGGCGGTTGCGTCGTCTGATGCGCGCGTCGCCGTTGCGTGGATCGCGACAGACAAGTATTGCTTGCTGACTGGAATAAGCTGCTCTCCCGCGAGTATGCCGAGCAGGCCGGCCAGGGCAACGAGCGGTGGGGCAGGCGACCGTACGCCGATCAGGTAGTAGATGACGCCGACCAGAACGCCGGCACCTAGTGAGAACAGATGGCTCTTCATTGGCATATCTCTCTTGCAGCTGCTGGGCACGACAGTCCGGCCACGCCATTACGCTTTGCGGGGCCGGACTTGGGCCACCAAATGAGACGGAGGACCGCCTACGACTTTGCCGGAACCGGCGGCACGATCTCGTGAGTGCCGACCGCTCGCTGTGGGGCCTTGTGCACCATGGTGTAGGCGTAGTCGACGCCCATGCCATAGGCACCGGCGTGCTCCCTGACGACCTTCATCACAGCGTCATAGGTGTCGCGGCGCGCCCAGTCGCGCTGCCATTCGAGCATCACCTGTTGCCACGTCACCGGCACCACGCCAGCCTGGATCATGCGTTGCATGGCGTAGTCGTGCGCTTCCCTGGAGGTGCCGCCGGAGGCGTCGGCGACCATGTAGAACTCATAGTCGGTGTCGTGCATGGCCGACAGGGCGAAACTGAGGTTGCAGACCTCGGTCCACAAGCCGGACACCACGATCTTCTTGCGTCCGTTTGCTGCCAGCGCATCGCGCACCTTCTGGTCGTCCCAGGAGTTCATCGACGACCGCTCCAGCAGTTGCTGGCCCGGGAAGACGTCGAGCAGTTCCGGGTAGGTGAATCCCGAGAAGCTTTGCGATTCCACGCTCGTGATGATGGTCGGGATGTTGAAGATCTTCGCGGCCTTGGCCAGGCCGACCACGTTGTTCTTCAGCACCTGCCGGTCCATGGACTGGACGCCGAATGCCATCTGCGGCTGCTGGTCAATGAAAATCAGCTGGCTGTTTTGCGATGTCAGCATTTCAAGCTTGGGATTGCTCATGATGGGCTCCTTTCAGGTGTAATGGTCAGGCTTGCTTCAGCGCGTCGATGGCATCCAGCACATGCGTGCTGTACGTCATGGCGGCGCCGGCGTTCAGGTTGATGGCGACGCCGAGCGCTTCTGCGATTTCATCGTCGGACACGCCGAGCTTGACGGCCTCGGCGGCATGGAAGGCGATGCAACCATCGCAGCGCGTGGTGACTGCGACGGCCAGCGCGATGAGTTCACGCGTCTTCGCGCCGAGTCGCTCGGTTTTGGCGCCCGCACCGGCGATAAGTCCAAAACCGCGAAGGGTGTCCGGCGTGCGCGTGGACAGTTCTTTGAGGCGAGAACCGATGTCCTGAATTTCCTGTTTCCACTCAAGCATGAGATGTCTCCATGAGATGACTTCGAAAGGGATGAATGTGGCCTGGTCCGGCAGCTCGTATCGGCGAGTGCAAAGCGCGCTTCGGTTGCGTCGAGCTACTGGTTACGTTCAGCGCTGGATGCAGAACAAGATCACGAGGTCAATGCTAGGAGTCGCGCGTTTTTCCGTCAAAGACGACCGCAATAATTTCCTTAGAAATCTCTTAACACGCTGATTCTTAATAAGAAAATGTGTACTATTGTGGCGAACGAAACGGCCGGAAGTGCGTTCGGATGCTTTGCAGGAGAGCGCGGGCGCTTCACCGTGCCTACGGACAGCAAGGTCTTTTTCTGCGACCCTCGGGATGGGTGGCAAGGCGGCTCAGATTCGCCTGATCGTCCGCGCGCGGGACCGGCGTGGGTCTCTTGTCACGAGAGGCAGCGAGGCGTTTAATCGTGCGCGGGGAATCGATGGAGGAATCATGACGCAATGCGCAACTTGCGGATTCCAGAATCCCGCCGTAGCAAATTTCTGCGAGCAGTGCGGTAACAGACTGGCGCGCGTCTGCCTGCGCTGCGACCATGCATTGAGCCCGGGCGCCCGTTTCTGCAATGCGTGCGGCGCACCCGTCAGCGAATTCCCGCAGGGGCTGTCCGCCGCACCCATCCAATACACCCCGCCACACTTGGCTGAACGCATCCGTGCCGAGCAGATGGCGCGGGAGGCGCGCGGAGAGACCGGCGGCGAACGCAAGACCATTACGGTCCTGTTTGCCGACATGGCCGGCTCGACCGCCCTGATCCACGATCTGGATCCGGAAGAGGCGGACCGCCTGATCACCCCCGTGATCGAACTGATGATGGAGTCGGTGCACCACTACGAGGGCTACGTGGCGAAATCACTGGGTGACGGGATCCTGGCACTCTTCGGCGCGCCCATTGCCCATGAGGACCATCCCCAGCGCGCGCTATACGCAGCGCTGCGCATGGATGCGGCAATGCGCCGGCACAGCGACCGGCTTCGCCTGGATCGGGGCATCTCGCTGCAGATCCGGGTTGGCATCCATACGGGCGAGGTGGTCGTACGCTCGATCCGCAAGGACGACCTGCACACCGACTACGACCCGGTGGGACACTCGATCAACATTGCCTCGCGGATGGAGACGATGGCCGCGCTCTCGTCTGTTCTCGTCAGCGAATCCACGTACAGGCTCACGGAGGGGTACTTCCGGTTCAAGGAATTGGGCGCCGCACAGGTCAAGGGTATCCCGCAGCCGCTGGCGGTCTATGAACTGCTGGGGCCCGGTGCGCTGCGCACGCGCCTGCAGGTAGCCGCGCAGCGCGGGCTGGCTCGTTTCGTGGGCCGTGAGGCCGAACTGGAGTCGCTGTATCGGGCGCTGCATCAGTCCATGGCGGGACAGGGACAGATTGTCGCGGTAGTGGGGGAGGCGGGGGTCGGCAAGTCGCGGCTGTTTCACGAGTTCAAGGCGCGCTCGGAGCACGGCTGTCTGGTGCTTGAGACCTTCTCGGTGTCCCATGGCAAAGCCTTCGCCTATCTGCCGCTCATCGAACTCCTGAGAAGCTATTTCCGGATTACCCCGCAGGACGACACCCGGCGCGTGCACGAAAAGGTCACGGGCAAGGTACTCACGCTGGACCGCGGCCTGGAAGACGTCCTGCCGTACCTGCTCCATCTGCTTGGCATCAGCGAGCCCGGCTCAAAGCTGGCGGACATGGGCGCCAGCCTCCGGCGCGATCGCACATTCGATGCAATGACCCGCCTGCTGGTGCGCGAGAGCCGCAATCAACCGCTTGAGATCGTGTTCGAGGACCTGCAATGGCTGGATAGTGAGACAGAAGCGTTCCTTGCCTTCCTTGTCGAGCGGTCGGCAGATGCGCGGATCCTCCTGCTTGTGAACCACCGGCCCGAGTATGAGCTGGCCTGGGCGCACAAAGGCAGCTGCGTCGAAGTTCAGCTCGATCCCCTGGGGCCAGCCGACGCACAAGGGTTGCTCGGTGTCTTGCTGGGCGGTGATCCCGGACTTGCGCGGCTCAAGCAACTCGTCCTGGAGAAGACCGGGGGCAATCCCTTTTTCATGGAGGAGGTCGTCCAGACGCTGGTCGAGGAGAAGGCGCTGCTCGGTGAACCCGGCGATTACCACATCGAAAAGTTCCCGGCCGCCCTGCGTATTCCGACCACGGTACAGGGCGTTCTCGCCGCGCGCATGGATCGGCTGCCGCTCGAAGAGAAGGAACTGCTGCAGACCCTGGCCGTGATCGGCAAGGAGTTTCCCTTGAGTCTGGTCCGGCAGGTCTGCGGGCAATCGGAAGATCGCCTGCACCTTCTGCTGGCAGGCCTGCGGAGCGGCGGCTTTGTCTATGAGCGACCCGCCTACCCGGAGGTCGAGTATGCGTTCAAACACGGCCTGACCCAGGAGGTCGCCGGCAACTCCATGCTTTCGGAACGGCGCAGTGCGCTGCATGAGCGCACGGGGCGTGCCATCGAGGTGCTCTTCCAGCATCAGTTGAAAGAGCACTGCAGCGAGCTGGCCCATCACTACAGTCTCAGTGGCAATGTCGCCAAGGCGGTGGAGTATCTGCACTACGCCGGGCGCCAGTCCCTTGAGCGTTCCACGCATCTCGATGCGATCCGTCAACTGAGTGCGGCATTGGAACTGCTGACGCGCCTCCCCGACACGCCTGAACGCGTGCGCCAGGAACTCGCATTGCGCGTCACGCTTGGCCAGGCCTTGATCGCCGCGAGAGGATATGCCTCATCGGAAGTGGAGGCGAACTTTACCCGGGCGCTAGCCTTGTGCGAACAGGACGGCGATGCCCAGCAGCTCTTCCAGGTGAAACTGGGCTTGCGCATGTTCTCCGCCATGCGTGCGCAGCACGGGAAGGCGTATGAACTAGGTGAGGCGATGCTCAGCCTGGCCGAGGATGCGCAAGATTCCGTGTTGCTCGGACAGGCGTATATCGCATTGGGGGGAACATCGCTCTACATGGGCGAGTTTGGCAAGGCGCGGGCGCAGCTCGAGCAGGGTCTTGTCCACTATGCCCCCGGGCAGCACGCCATCCATGTCGAACTTTACGGGCAAGATCCCGGGGTCCGCGGACTCAGCTTCCTGACATGGGTGCTGTGGTATCTGGGCTGTCCGGATCAGGGCAGGGAAAAAAGTCAGGAGGCGTTGGGGCTGGCCCGGACGCTGACTCATCCGTTCAGCCTGGCACTCGCCCTGGTCCATGCAACCGTGGTGCATCAGTATTTGGGCGAGGCGCGGCATGCGCAAGAGTGCGCCGAAGCCGCCATCGCGCTCGCATCCGAACAAGGGTTTCCATACTGGCTGGCATGGGCAACCGTGCTGCGGGGGTGGGCGCTGGTCGAGCATGGAAGCAGCGAGGAGGGCGTCGTTCAGATGCGCGAGGGCCTGACCGCTTACCAGGCTACCGGCTCGGTGCATGGACGGCCTTACTTCCTGGCCCTGTTGGCCCAGGGCTGTGCAAGCAACGGACAGGCCCAGGCTGGTCTGGACGTGCTGGACGATGCGTTGGCCATCGCAGGCAGCACGGGGGAACGCTACTATGAAGCGGAATTGCATCGGCTCAAGGGGGAACTGCTCCTGGGCTCGAGCACGCAAGCCCGGTTGACTACCAATCGCGACGCCGCCAGGGCGAACTTTCATCAAGCCATCGAGATCGCCCGACGGCAAGGCGCAAAGTCCCTTGAGCTGCGGGCAGCGCTGAGCCTTGCGAGGCTTTGTCAGCAGCAGGGCAGGCCCGAAGTCGCAAGGCAGACACTGGCCCGTGTACACGAGGCGTTCACGGAAGGGTTGGGTACCGTTGACTGGATGCAAGCCAAGGCGCTCCTCGATGCGCTGACCTAGTCGGGGCGGCGACAAGCGTCAGGGTTGCGCAAAGCACCCCAGGAGGCCGGACAAGAGCCGTCCTCGATCTGCTGGCATGGACCCGCGAGCGTATGAGCGCCGGGGACTGCGCATTTTTGTGCGGACGTCATCAAAGCCATTCTGTTGGAGCTTCCAAGGGCGTATGCTGGAAATGCCAGCAGGCAAGCAACGCACCAGGAGCAAACCATGGCCAAGAGTCAACTACGCAGCACTCGCGAAGCGAAAAAGCCAAAGCAGCCCAAGAAGCCGTCGGTGCCGGCAACCCCGTTCAGCACGGTTCATTCGAGGGTTGGGAACGAAGGTGTCGCCAAGAAGAAGACGTAAATCGGTTGGCCGCGGACACGCGGTACAGTGATCACACGCAACTTGCAACGTTCACCGCAGGGAATTGATATCTCTACATTGAAAGCGCAGACCGCTTCGGGAGGCGCATCATGATCCATCACAATACGGACCCCACTTTTCGCGGGCTTCCGCTCACCGCCGAGCAGGACTCGGAGATTCGTCACTACCTGAACAGGAAGGCCAGGCTGGGCAAGCCATGGAATACCCCGGAACTGCGCGGGATGCTTGAGGACATGCTGCTGCCGCCGAGCCCCGAGGACGACGGCGAGAGCGACATCCCGCGCGACGCGCAGGTTGCCGCAGAGCGCGCAGCCGCGTTCGTCGACCAGGACATGGAGCCAATCGAGGCGTACGAGGAATTGCATGCCGCGATAGAAGCCGAGAGCATGAAAGGAGGTTCGAAGTAGCGGAACGCCTCGCGCTGGTAGCGAGCGTAGCAACCCGGACCGTCAAAGGCGTAGAACACAGGACGACAACATGGCACTTAGTTTTCCCAACCCCAGCCGCAGCTATGACGGCGCCAGGCATGGCGTGTGGTTCTGGGGTTATGACAATGCACGCGAGATTACCTTCCTGGTGGAGGACCGCGTACTGATGAACTTCGATTCCACTCTCGGTTCTGACGAAGCCGGGGTGCTGGCCTCCTTCGACCGGCATCGCAATGAGATCCTGAAGATTGCCATGGACCTCTATGCCGAGGGGCGGCAGACGCTCTACACGCTGCAGTAGGAAGCCCTGAATGCCGGTCGCGATATCGGTGCATGGCGGCACGCCGCGCTGACGAGTTAGCGCGTTGAAACGACGATCGCCCGACCTCGAACTGGAAGACCTTCAGTGATGCAGCAGCGGATAGGCCACCAGACCGATCACGGCAGCACTCGCAACAATCATGGGTTCGGACAGCTTCTTGAACTTGAGCAGCAGCGCAACGGTCACTAGCGCCAGCAGCGCGGTAGGAAAATCGACGATCGAACGCTTCGCCAGCACAATGACCGCTCCGGTGATGGCGCCGATGGCGGCTGCGGTGACGCCATCCACGAACGCCAGGATGGCGGGCAACTTGCCGTACTTCTTGAAGTACGGCGCCGGCAGGATCGTGAACAGGTAGCACGGCAGGAAAGTCGCCGCCGCTGCCACGCAGGCCCCCGGCAGTCCCGCGACCAGATAGCCAATGAAGCCGACGGTGATGACCACCGGGCCGGGCGTAATCATGGCCACGGCCACGGCGTCAACAAACTGCTTGTCGTTCAGCCAGTGGTGTTCGGTCACCACGCCACCGTACAGGAACGGCACGATGGCAAGCCCTGAACCGAAGACGAAGGCACCGGCCTTGGCAAAGAACACGCCGATCTGCGAGAGCAGCGGCCAGTCCACGGTACTCAGCAGGCCGCTTGCCGCCGGGAAGGGCGTTGCCGCCATCGCATTCAGCTTGCCTTGACGCAGCCATTTTGGCGGCGCACGCCAGAACCAGACCAGGACGCCGGCCGCGAGAAATAGCCAGGCCACCTCCGATTCGGTGATCACCGTCACTGCGGCGAGAACCAGGTAGATGAACCACAGCAGTTTGTCTTTGCCCACGCTCTTCCTGGTCAGCTTGTAGGCACTGATTGCGATGATGCCGATGACGGCTGCACCCACGCCGTAAAACACAGACTGCATCCACGTCAGCCCGCCGAAGCGCACGTACGCCCAGCCGAGCGCCAGCACCATCAGGAACGATGGCAAGACAAAGGCGATGCCGACGAGCGTAGCGCCCGGAATGCGGTAATGCACATAGCCAAGATAGATCGCCAGTTGCGCTGCCATCGGCCCCGGCGCCAGTTGCGCCAGCGCGATGCCTTCCTTGTAGTCGGCATCGGTGATCCACTGCCGCGCATCCACCAGATCACGGTGCATGTAGCCGGCCAGTGCTACCGGACCACCAAAGCCGAAGGTGCCAAGTCGCAGGAAGTAGAGCACCAGTTGCCGTAGCGTGTAGCCGGGGCGTTGATGCGTTGGCTGGGCCGACGGGGTTTCGGCTTGCTGGGGCGAGGTCATCGTAAGTCTCGAAGGCGAGCTGGATCGGGAGAAGTGGCCTGGCGTTTGCGGCTGCCGGAGAAGTGCACATGGAGCGAGTCGAGGACATGGCCCAACTCGCCCAGCAGGGCATCGTCATCGGGCAGCCGCTCGCGGGCACCGGTCAGCACGGCCTCAAAACCGCTCGCTTCCGCGACGGGCGTGCCGCCGATGTCGAGTGCGTGAATCATCTGGCCAAGGCGCGCCAGTCCTTTGTCCTCGTCGAGCCCGAAGCTGGCGAGCAGCACTTCGAAGGAAACGCGGTCGCCGATATGCGTGAACGTCGCGCCGTCGAAATCGAATCCCAACGCATCGTCCGGGCATTGGCGGACGTCGTCGAGCCAGAGGAAGGTGGCGTGGGGATCGATGAACCGCCGGATCAACCAGGCACAGGCGACCCGGTCCACCCAGAGGTGCCGGCGGGTTGCCCAGCGCCTCCCCTGGTATTGGGTGGGGTCGCGTCGCGGGATGCTGCCGGCTACCCCGCGTGGTTCGCCCGGCGACAGGAGGATGTCGACAGCCGCGTTGAAGTCGCGCCATTGCGCTTCTGCACGGGCTGACGCGTCGCTGGGGAAGAAATCGATTTGTCGGATCGCGTCGAATCCCCGGCCGTGGCGGCGCACGATGCGCAGCAATTCCGCTTCGTCCGCGTCGCTTAACGTTGCACGAGCGCCGGAGAGTTCGGCCGTCCAGGTCGCATACTCGACAGACCGATCGAACAATGCGCGATACACGGCATCTTCCTGCGCATCGTTCGTCTGGACCGAAAGGATCCAGACTTTGCCGTCCTCGCTGTTCGCGTCCTCGGCCAGCTTTTCGAGCTGGCCGCGCAATCCCGGCTGATCGGGCAGAAGATAGGCGCCGTCGCGCAGCGCCGCGCCGCCGAGCGACTTGATGCCGCGCCACAGCCGCATGCGGGGGGTGGCGGCAGAGGTTGGCAGGCTGACGATCAGCAGCAGCCAGGAGGCTTGGGAGCGTGATGGAAGAGGATTCATGCGCCCAGCGTAGCTGGCCATAGCCATCTCTTCAATGCCGTAGAGATCTCTACAATTTCGAAATTCGGTGGGGTCCTGCCTGGCCGCACCCAACCTCCGCGCTGCCCGACAGTCCAGCCGGGTGTCCAGCCAATGCCGGTTTCCCGGAACGACTCGACCACATTCCACTACCCCCTTGCGTTACCTCGAATACTGTATAAATATACAGTTATCGTAAAACTACCATTCGCCACGCCGGCGAGACTCAATATCCACATGATCGCACCCGCAGCCCCCGCCGCGGAGGCTCCCGCTTTCCCTCCGCCTGCCTCGCATCCCCCGCCAGGCCGGGAGGAGGCCGTGGCCGTGCTCGAGCATCGCTACCCCAGCCTGTGGCGCGCAGGCCAGCTTGGCCGCGCCGGCAGCCAGCCGGTGTGGCCGGCCGGCTATGCCGGGCTGGCGGCGGAACTGCCCGGCGGCGGCTGGCCGGTCGGCGGGGTGACGGAGTTGCTGACCACGCAGGGCGGGGCGGGCGAACTGCGCCTGCTGCTGCCGGCGCTGCTGGCGCTGGCGGCGGCGGGGCGGCGCATCGGGCTGGTGGGGCCGCCTTACCTGCCCAATGCGATGGGGCTGGCCGCGGCGGGCTTGCCGGCGCGCCAGCTCTACTGGGTCCGCGCGGCCGCCGGTGCCGGCAAGAGCGCGCAGCAGGCCGATGTGCTGTGGGCGGCCGAGCAGATGCTGCGCAGCCAGGCGTTCGGCGCGGTGCTGGTGTGGCTGCCGGCCGCGCGGCCGGCAGCGATGCGCCGCCTGCAGGTGCTGGCGCAGGCCGGCGACGCCGCGGTGTGGGCCATGCGCCCGGCCGCGGCGCTGCGCGAGTCGTCGCCGGCGGTGCTGCGCTTGCTGCTGTCGCCGCTGCCGGGCAACGAGCTGTCCGTCATCTTCCACAAGCGGCGCGGCCCGGTGCGCGAGGCCCCGCTGCTGCTGCGGCTGGATGGCATGGAGGGCGCCCGGCGCGGCGGCGGCCACGCCGCGCCTGCCCCGGCTGTTTCACCTGTTGTTGCGGGAGGTTCCGCCCATGTCGTACTGGATCGCGGTGCATCTGCCGCGCCTGTCGCTGGACGCGCTGCAGCCGAGCTGGCCTGAGCCGGTCACGGCGCCGTCTTCCACGCCATCCTTCCCCCGCGGCACGCTGCACCATGCCCTGCCGGTGGTGGTGATGGAGCGCGAGCGCGTGATGCTGGCCAACGCCCCGGCCATGGCGCTGGGCGTGGGTTTCGGCATGCGGCGCGGCGGCGTGCAGGCGCTGTCGGCCGACGTGGTGCAACTGGAGCGCGACCCGGTCGCCGAAGCCGGGCTGCTGCACGCGGCGGCGCTGGCGCTGCTGCATTTCACGCCGCTCGTGACGTTCGATGAAGACCCGGAAGCGGCCACGCTGATGCTCGACGTCAGCGCCAGCCTGCGCCTGTTCGGCGGCCACCGTGCGCTGTGCCGGGCGGTGCGCGCGTGCGTGCGGCAACTCGGCACGTTTGCGCAGGTGGGCAGCGGGGCCACGGCCCATGGCGCGGCATGGCTGGCGCGCCAGCCCATGCGCCGCACCCGCCGCGGCATCGTGCGGCCGGCGCGGCGGGCGGTGCAGGCCGCGCGCATGGGCCGCCTGCTGGATCGCCTGCCGGTCGAGGTGCTGCGCCTGCTGGCGGATCCGGCCTGGCTCGACGGTATCGGCTGCCGCACGCTCGGCGAAGTGCGGCGCCTGCCGCGCGCAGGGCTGGCGCGCCGGCTGGGCCCGGAATTGCTGGCCCGGCTGGACCAGGCCTATGGCGAGGCCACGGCCAGCTTCACCTGGTTTGCCGCGCCGCCCGCGTTCGCGCAGCGCATGGACCTGCCCGGCCGCATCGAATCGGCCGAAGGCGTGCTGGCCGGCGCGCAGCGCCTGCTGCTGGCGCTGGCCGGCTGGCTGGCGGTGCAACAGGCCGGGGTCACGCGTTGCGTGCTGGTGCTCGAACATGAGCGCTACCGGCTCGGCGTCGATACCGTGGGCACGCCCGTGATGGTGGGTCTGGCTCAGCCCAGCCGCGATCCGGCGCACCTGTCGCGCCTGCTGCGCGAGAAGCTGGACAAGCTGAATTTCCATGCCCCCGTGACGGGCCTGGCGCTGCGCGTGGAGGCCATGGCGGAGTACCGGCCGCAGAGCGATGCGCTGTTCCCCGAGCCCGGCGGCACGCCGGCCGAACTGGGCCGCGTGCTCGACACGCTGGTCGCGCGCCTGGGCCGCGACAACGTGCTGCAGCCGCAGCCACTGGCCGATCACCGGCCCGAGTGCGCCAACCGCTGGTGCCCGCTCGACGAGGCCGCCGGCAAGCCGGCGGGCGCGCCGTTGCCACCGCTGCCGACGTTACCCGAGCGCCCGTTGTGGCTGTTGCCGCAACCGCAGCCGCTGCCGGTGCGCAACCACCGTCCGAACCACGGCGGGCCGCTGAGCATGCTGACGCGGCCGGAGCGCATCGAAGCCGGGTGGTGGGACGGCGCGCTGGCCACGCGCGACTACTTCATCGCCGAGCGCGCCGACGGCCTGCGCTGCTGGGTCTACCGCGAGCGCCCCGGCCATCCGGGGCGTGATGGAGGCGATGGGCAGAATGACGGCGGCGAATACCGCTGGTTCCTGCATGGCTTGTTCGCATGAGCGCGCCCGAGCTGTCCGCGTGGCTGCCCACGCTGCCCGACTACGTGGAGCTGCACTGCATCTCCAACTTCACGTTCCTGAACGGGGCGTCGCATCCGGTTGAGCTGATCGAGCGCGCCTTCCAGCTCGGCTACCGCGGCATCGCGCTGACCGACGAATGCTCGGTGGCCGGCACCGCCCGCGCGCACGATGCCATCAAGACGCTGCGCCAGCGCCTGGACGAAGCGGTGAAACGCGGCGAGGCCACCGCCGGCGATGCGCAGGACGACGGCGAACTCAATGCGCTGAAGCAACACGCCGAAGCCGCCAGGGCCTTCCAGTTGCTGATCGGCAGCCGCTTCAGCCTGACCGCGCCGGGGGACGCGGACGAACGGCCACCGCTGCGGATGGTCCTGATCGCGCAGCATCGCGAAGGGTTCGGCAACCTGTGCGAGCTGATCACGCTGGGCCGCATGCGCGCGCAGAAGGGCAGCTACCGGCTGCATCCCGAAGACCTGTCCGCACCCGATCAAGACCAGCGCCACCTGCGCGGCATGCCGGGCTGCCTGGCACTGCTGCTGCCCGACTACTGCGCCGATCCGGTGCAGTTGCTGGAGCAGGCGCAATGGTGCCGCGAGGTCTTTGGCGAGCGCGCCTGGATCGCGCTGGAACAGCTGCAAGGCCATGCCGATGCGCTGCATCGCAGCCGGATCGAGGCCGTTTCGGCACAGTCCGGCGTGCCGATGGTGGCGGCGGGCGCGGTGACCATGCACGTGCGCTCGCGCAAGCCGCTGTCCGACGTGCTGACGGCGATTCGGCTGGGCAAGCCGCTGCCCGAATGCGGCATGGCGCTGGCGCCCAATGCCGAACAGCACCTGCGCATGCGCCAGGTGCTGTCGCGCCTGTATCCGCGCGAGGCGCTGGCGCAGACGCTGAAGATTGCCGGGCTGTGCGATTTCTCGCTCGATACGCTGCGTTATGAGTATCCCGAGGAACTGGTGCCCAGGGGCGAGACGCCGATCAGCTACCTGCGCAAGGAGGTGGAGGCTGGCAAGCGCGTGCGTTTCCCCAAGGGGCTGAAGCCGGAGTGGGAGGATCAGCTCGAAGACGAACTGAAGCTGATCGAGGAAATGCAATATGAGCACTTTTTCCTGACCGTGCACGACATCGTGCGCGAGGCGCGCGCGCGGGGCATCCTGTGCCAGGGCCGCGGCTCCGCGGCCAATTCGCTAGTGTGCTACTGCCTTTACGTCACCGAGGTCAGCCCCGAGCAGGCCAACCTGCTGTTCGGCCGCTTTCTCTCGCGCGAGCGCGACGAGCCGCCCGATATCGACGTGGACTTCGAGCACCAGCGGCGCGAAGAGATCATCCAGTACATCTACGGCAAGTATGGCCGCGACCGCACCGCGCTGGCCGCGTCGCTGATCACCTACCGCTCGCGCAGCGCGCTGCGCGACGTCGGGCGCGCGCTGGGCATCGATGCCAGCGTGGTGGAGCAGGTGGTCAAGGGGCAGGCGTGGTGGGAAAGCGGGCAGGGCTTCCTGGACCGCATCAGCCGCTACGGGCTGGATCGCGAATCACCGGCGGTGCTGCAGTGGGCCAGCCTGACCGAGCAGTTGCGCGGTTTCCCGCGCCACCTGTCGCAGCACGTGGGCGGCTTCGTGATGGCGCGCGGCAAGCTGTCGCGGCTGGTGCCGATCGAGAACGCGGCCATGGCCGACCGCAGCGTGATCCAGTGGGACAAGGACGACCTGGAATCGCTGGGCCTGCTCAAGGTGGATGTGCTCGCGCTGGGCATGCTGTCGGCCATCCGCCGCGCGCTCGCGCTGCTCCCGAATCCGGATGAGGATCTTGCCAGGGCCGGCGTGCCGGCGCGGATGGAAGACATCCCGAAGGAAGACGATGAGACCTACGAGATGATCTGCCGCGCCGACACCGTCGGCGTGTTCCAGATCGAATCGCGCGCGCAGCAGTCGATGCTGCCGCGGCTGCGGCCGCGCAACTATTACGACCTGGTGGTGGAAGTCGCCATCGTGCGGCCGGGCCCGATCCAGGGCGGCATGGTCCATCCGTACCTGAAGCGGCGCGAGGCCGTTCGCCTCACGAAGCGGCCGCCGGCCTACTATGACGCGGTGATCGAAAAGGTGCTGGGCCGCACGCTGGGCATACCGATTTTCCAGGAACAGGTGATGCAGCTGGCCATCGACGGGGCCGGTTTCACGCCGGGGCAGGCCGACCAGCTGCGCCGCTCGATGGCAGCCTGGCGCCGCCGGGGCGACCTGGGCCGGCATCAGGAGGCGCTGATCGAGGGCCTGACCGGGCACGGGTATCCGATGTCCTTCGCGCAGGCCATCTGCAAGCAGATCGAAGGCTTCGGCGAATACGGGTTTCCGGAAAGCCATGCGGCCAGCTTTGCCAAGCTCGTCTATATCAGCGCCTGGCTCAAGTGCCACCATCCCTCGGCGTTCCTGTGCGCGCTGCTGAACAGCCAGCCGATGGGCTTCTATTCGCCGTCGCAGCTCGTGCAGGATGCGAAGCGCCATGGCGTGGCGGCATTGCCGGTCGATGTGACCGTCAGCCACTGGGACAGCACGCTGGAACCCGCGCCCGGGCAGACCGGCGCCGGCAAGCCGCCGGTGCGCCTGGGCATGAACCGCGTCAAGGGCATGCGCGAAGACGCCGCGCTGCGCATCGAGGCCGCGCGTGCGCAACGTCCGTTCGACAGCGTGGAAGACCTGGCCCTGCGCGCCGGGCTGGACCGGCACGATATCGATGTACTGGCCGCCTCCGACGCGCTGGCGGCACTCGCCGGCAACCGGCGCCAGGCCCGCTGGCAGGCCAGCGCCGCGGCGCTGCAGGTCGCGCACCGCGACCTGCTCCATGAAGCGCCGCTGATCGAGCAGCGGTTGTCGCTGCCGGCGCCACGCCTTGGTGAAGAGGTGGCCGCCGACTACGCCACCACGGGGCTGTCGCTCAAGTCCCATCCGCTTGCGCTGCTGCGCGCGAAGCTCGATGCCATGGACTACGCTACGGCGGAACAACTTTCCCACTGCCGCAATGGCCGGCGCGTGCGCGCCTGCGGCATCGTCACCGTGCGGCAGCGGCCCGCCACGGCCAGCGGCACCATCTTCGCCACCATCGAAGATGAAACCGGCACCGTCAACCTGATCTACTGGCCCGACCTGATCGAGCGGCAGCGCAAGGAAGTGCTCGGCGCGACGCTGCTGGGCGTGGTCGGCACATGGCAGCGGCAGGGCGAGGTGCGCCACCTGGTGGCGCAGGAGCTGATCGACCTGAGCCCGCTGCTGGGCCGGTTGATGGTGGAGAGCCGCGATTTCCACTGATCCGCCTGGCCGGTGCACCAAGAGCCTGTTTGAGAATGCCAGGGTGGCTCCCGACCCAGGGTGCTGGAAGCTGTATCCAATCGATCAGCGCACGAAATACGCCTTGACCGCGGCGACGAACGTGTCGATGTCCGCGCGAGAGACATCCTTGTGCGTGACGAAGCGCGATGCATAGAGCATCTGCGTGAGAATGCCGCGCTCCTTCAGCCACGCTTCAAGCAGCGCGCAGTGCTCCGGGGGAAATTGCGCGAAGACCATGTTGGTGGCATGCGACTGCACGCTGACCTCATCGATCCGCGAGAGCTCGGCCGCGAGATGGGCGGCGTTGTCGTGGTCTTCGGCAAGCCGCTCCACGTTGTGGTCCAGCGCGTACAGACACGCTGCCGCCAGCACGCCAGACTGCCGCATTCCACCGCCTAACACCTTGCGCCAGCGATGCGCGACGTCGATCAGCGTCTTTGCGCCGACCAGCACCGAACCTACCGGCGCACCGAGGCCCTTTGAAAAGCAGATCGACACGGAATCGAAGGGCGCGCATAACGAGGCAATGCTCTGCATCGAGGCAACTGCGGCATTGCACACACGTGCCCCATCGAGGTGAGTCGCCAGCCCGCGTTCGCGGGCGAGCTGTATTGCCTGCGCGACGTAATCGGGGGGCAGCACCTTGCCGCCAATGGTGTTTTCCAGTGCCAGCAGACGCGTTCGCGCAAAATGATCGTCGATCGGCTTGATTGCCGCGATGACTTTGTCCAGCGGCAGGGAGCCATCAGGCGCGTTTTCAATCGGTTGCGGCTGAATGCTGCCAAGTACGGCCGCGCCGCCTCCTTCGTACTTGTAAGTATGCGCGGCCTGCCCGACGATGTATTCGTCGCCCCGCGCGCAGTGCGCCATCAGCGCGGCAAGATTGCTTTGTGTGCCACTCGGAAAAAACAGGCCAGCCTCCTTGCCGGCCCGCTCGGCTACCGCCGCCTGCAAGTGCAGGACCGTCGGATCGTCGCCCCACACATCGTCACCGACTTCGGCAGCCGTCATTGCGGCGAGCATCGCCTGATCGGGCCGGGTTACAGTATCGCTACGCAGATCTATCATTCGGTTCTCCTTGACTCTGACAGGGGGCGTCACTCCGGTGGCGCTGACGACATGGGTCGGCCTCCAAGTCTACCAACTGGCGCGTGGGGTTCAGCGGGAAAGCGTCGACAGATAGGTCGACCATGCATGGGCGAGATGGTCGGGGTTTTGCCCCGCGAGGCGAGGTATCGCGCCTGCCGACGAAGCTCGGGTCCCGATCGGCAATCCGGATTTCAACGCGTCATGCGCGCGCTGATCTTGCGCCGTGCCAAACTGATCGAGATCCGTCCGCTCGGCATGAGCCGCGAGTATGCGACCATCGCGTCCGCTTTGCCGACATCAAGAGGCTCAACGCCTGGTTTGGCCGCCGGCAGGTGATCGCAACCAAGCGACGCTCGCTATGCATTGATCAATGCCTGCACCATTTACGGTAGTTTGGGCGCCGTTGGCTCAGAACCCGACTTCACCTGACCGGCGCGTGCCGCGCGCAGCGCGTTCAGTTGCGCTGTCAGCCATGTCGCGCTCGTTTGCGCTGATGCTTCGCCGCACTGAACCAGATATGGCTTGCCGGTAATACTGCTCTTGCTGCCTGCAAGTTCGATGAACTGTTCGGCACTCGCCAGCGTGGTACGGTCCTCAATGTAGCGGAGTTTGACCAGCATATGATGCTTCGCATCCGGTGCCGAGTACCAAGTTCCGTTGCGGTTGAACCGGCAGCCCGATGCTTCGAGGCGAGCCAGCAAAGACGTAATCTCGGCCCGCACGGCGGGATTGGGTTCGCCGGCCTGGGCCGTCACTGTCGTGCTGACGGCCAGGACAATCAGGCAAGTACGCATATGGACCAACACGACCAGTCTCCTGGATGGCGCGCAGTCGGACGCCGCTCCGCTCAACGCAAATGCCCGCCAAACAGTCCAAGCAGGCCGATGACGATCAGGTAAATGGCGACGATGTAGTTAAGCAGCCGGGGGATGACAAGAATCAGGATCCCCGCGATCAGCGATATGAGAGGGCCAGCGCTGGTGATGATGTTCACGATGCCTCCTTGGTGCCGGCCGAGATAGACAACATTCATATACCTCCGCCCTGTCGGTCATGTTTGTGTTCTAGGCGGGTTTGGATGACTTGTCTGTCGGACCACCTCTTACCTTCGCGTCGGCGGTTCCCCTGGAAGGTCCAAGCACTGCCTCTGGCCGACTGACGAATACGCCACCGACCGAAGCTCCGGCGCCCGCTATTTTTTGGCTCATCGCCGATCTGCGGGGTGGGGCTGACGGTCTCGGAATCCGGGGCCTGAGGAGTAGGTCCGGGTGAGCCGTAGAGCGGGCAATCTGTGCAAGGGTTCAGACCGTCAGGCTTGCAGTGGCCGGTACGCAACTTCAATACAAAGAGTTCCGCTAGCCGCGCGAGCGTCACACCATGGTTCAATTTGCGCACTATATTGGACAGGCGCTGTCGCAATATGCCGGCCGCGCCACTGGAAACCGGCCACGCCATGCGCATCGAAGACGTCGACCCAGTACATTCCCGGCCGTTTGGCGCCGGGCCAGGCTCACTCGGCATCCGCGGCTTTGGTTGCGCCCTGGTTACGGCCACTGCATGGCTTGGCGTTTCTTTATGGCTGGCGCTGCCCTGGATGGCCGGACTTGCGGAAAAGATCGGCTCGGTACCCACATGGCTGATCGTTGGTGGCATTGCGCTGGCGCCAGGGTTCATGAACGCCTTTCAGACCGCCAGTCTCCTGCAACGTCCGAGTGGTCGATACCGCGAACCCGCTGCCTACCCCGCCCTGACAGTTCTGATCGCGGCCTATAACGAAGCCGACCAGATCGCCGATGCCTTGCGCTCTCTCCTGGGCCAGAAGTACTCTGCGCCGTTGGACATTGTTGTCATTGACGACGGTTCCCAGGACGGAACCGCAACGATCGTACGCGAGACGTTCCCGGAAGTCCGTGTGATTGCGTTGGCATGCAACGCGGGCAAGGCGGCGGCGCTCAATCGTGGACTGGCTGTCGCGCACCATGCTCTGGTCGTCACCGTCGACGGCGACAGTTGGCTGCATGCCGATGCGCTCCGTTATCTGGTACTGGAGTACGTGAACGGCCCACCCAATACCGCAGCGGTTGCCGGGGCCGTATTCGTGGGCAATGGGGACAGGAGCTGGTCGTCTCGCGTCCAGTACTGGGACTACTTGCATGGCATAGCGGCGACCAAACGCACGCAGGCCGCCTATGGCGGCACGCTGGTCGCCCAAGGTGCCCTGTCACTGTACCGTACCGATCTGCTGCGAGAAATTGGCGGGTGGCCACAAAGCCTTGGCGAGGATATCGTCCTAACCTGGGCGTTGCTGTCCCGAGGATACGACGTCGGCTACGCCGAGCGGGCGCTCTGCTTTACCAACGTGCCGGAAACGTTCGGCGGCTTGCTCCGGCAGCGGGCTCGCTGGGCGAGAGGCATGATCGAGGCGTTCCGTCATCACCCTGGCATTCTGCGCCAGCGCCGCATCACAACATTTCTGGTTGGCTGGAATCTGCTTTTCCCGTGGCAGGACCTGGCCTTTACCTTTGCGTTTATTCCGGGCCTGGTACTCGCACTCTTCGGCCAGTACTGGTTGGTCGGTCCATTGACGCTGGCATTGATCCCATCGGCCGGCTTTATCGGCTTCGTGATGTACCGGATGAGTGCGAAAGTGTTTCAGCAGGCAGGCTGCAAAGTCGCGTGGGATCCGCTGGCACTTGTCTTCTACACGCTGGCGTATGGACTCATCAATCATCCGGCCAGTTTGCGTGGCTACCTCGCCGAATTGTTCGGACAGGCGAAAACGTGGGGTACGAAATAATGGCCCAGCCCTTTCTGCCGGTGCTGCTCCTTGCGGTCGCTGTCAGCGCGGCCGCATCCGATGAGGTGCTTGACAAACGCCCGCCCACACAGAGTCCTGACCTCTTCGAGTCGCCTGAGTATGACCCCCTGGCCGGGATGACCACCGACTATTTCGGAACCCGCGATACGACGGGATTCAAACGGGATTCGCTCCGTCTTGGCGGAATGGTTCGCTATGCATCCCGGTACGACTTTGTCAGCGTTGGCGTGTCTCGCGATGAATTCCGTCAAGGCGATTGGACTAGCATTGTTGACTCCGTCCTGGTTGAAGGGCGGAGAGTCAATCGGCGTACTGCAGAAGGGATCACTGGCCGATTGGCGGTAACCACGAATACCGGGCATCCTCAATGGCATGGGGAGGCCACATGGAACGTGCGCTTTGGAGAGCGTGGCGGTGTCGAGCTGATTGCGAATCGAGATGCTGTAGAGAGCCAAGCCGCTCTCCAGAACAGCATCCTCTCCAATTTCCTTGCGGCAGCCTTTGACTACGCGCCCACCGAGCGTCTGACGATGGTAGCCATGCCGACCTGGCGGCGATTTACCGATGGCAACAGGCAACTTGGCGGGCGAGCGTGGCTGATCTTTACTCCGGTGCCGGAGAGCGGGATCGGCATCGAACTGAAGGGACAGGGCTTTCACGGTAGCGGGCAATCCCAGCAGATGTATTTCAATCCAGCGGAGTACCGCAAAGCGGAGGCGGGAATACGATTGCGGCGTTCGTTTGGCGATTGGCGGGTTTTTGCGTATGCCCGCCTGGGCCACGAATGGATCGATCACGACATTGACAAGCCGACGGCGGAATTCGGAATTACGGCCCGGCGCACCTTCAGCAATGGCATCACCGCAGCCGTGCAGTTCGCCTACAGCCGAAGTTCCTATTCGGATGCAGTCCAGAATCTAAACGAAAATTACGGATGGCGCATGCTGAGAGTCATCGTCGTATTGCCTTTCGACAGCCTTTTCCCTTCCTCTCAGTCGCGTAATTGAAGTCCCGTCGTCGCAGCACGCGCGCCAAGTGTCCTTTCCGCCCGGACTGCCAGTCGGTAAGGGCAATCAGGAGGGCCGGAGGGTATCCGCTTCGGCTACACCCCAGCCCAACCACGCGGCTTACCTTATTGCCGGCCTGGTGCTGCGCCACCGCGTCGGCGTCATGCCGAACTGCGCCGCGAACCAGCGTACGAACGAGCCATAGGTGGAGTAGCCAAGCGATTCGGCAATGCGTCCGAACGAGTAGCTCCTGTTGTCCATATAGTGGATAACGAGATCGCGCCGTACGCCATTGACCATGTCCGAGAAGATCTTTCCGGCGCCTTCGAGCTGGCGCTGCAGTGTACGCACGTTCATGCCCAGGCCCTGGGCAACCTGCTCGATCGTCGCGCGCCCTGCCGGCAGCATCAGATAGATGGCCTTGCGCACCTCGAGCACGATTGACGGCTCGTTGGCGCCCGGCAGACCTTCAAGCAGGCGTTGCGCATGGCGTGCCATGACAGGGTCGGCAATCGGGTTGGGCAAGTCCAGGTCGGCCGCGCGGCAAACCAGGCCGTTGAAAGAGCTTGCGAACTCCAGCTTCCCTCCGAAGATGCGGCGGTGCAGCCGCAGATCAGGAGGCGCGTCATGGGTGAAACTGACGCCGAGGGGATGCCAGGCTGTACCCAGCAGTGTGCCGCACATGCGTGACAGCGAGCCAAGTGCCAGCTCGATCGACTGCATGGACGGCCCGGCGTCATCCGCGACCACGTCCTCCCGCACGATGACCTTCTTGCCGGCCTCCTCGATACGGATGACCAGGAACTCATTCATCAGGTGCCGGTACTGAATCAAGGTTCCAAGCGCGTCGCGCAGCGTTCGTTGATGCGTGAGCAACACGCTGACGACGCCGAGGTCGGACAGTTGCCACAGGTCGGCCATACGCAGCCCGAATGTCGGGCATTGCGTGAGCCGCGCTGACTCTTCCAGCAAGGCAACGGCAGCACTTCCGGAAATCCAGTGTTCCGGGTCCGCAAGCATCTTGCCGCTCAACCCCAGCTTGCGCAGCAAAGGCTGTGGTTCCAGGCCCAACTGCTGCGCGACCTTGAAGTAGTTCTTCAGCACGCCAGTGCGAATCAATGTGCCCATTGCCTCTCCTTCACCCGGTGTGTAGTCCGTATTTACGCGTTCCGGGGAAACCCGAATACCCGACATTCTGTCATGAAATGAGACATGAATGTCGTGAAATGAGAGAAAACGGACGATCCGCGATTACTAGACTGATCCCGTGAATCGATGACGGACGGAGCCTCATGGCAGCCCCTCGGAAGCCACCTGAATCCATTGATGCCCGGTTCGACCTCAACGGTTCGTTGCGGCGCCGATAGCCAAATCCCTTCAATCCCCCATCAAGGAGAAAGAAATGCAATTTCTGGATGATTCGCTGCACCCGGAGAACATGGACAAGGTGGTCATTACCGTGGCCCCGTACGGCCCCGAGTGGATGCCGGAGGATTTCCCGGAAGACATCCCTGTGTCCATGGAAGCGCAGATCCAGAAGGCGGTGGATTGCTATGAGGCCGGCGCCAGCGTGCTGCACCTGCACGTGCGCGAGCCGGATGGCAAGGGCTCCAAGCGCCTGTCCATGTTCAACGAACTGATCGCCGGCGTGCGCAAGGCCGTGCCGGACATGATCATCCAGGTCGGCGGCTCGATTTCCTTTGCACCGGAAGACGAAGGCCAGGCTGCCAAATGGCTGTCGGACGACACCCGTCATGCACTGGCCGACCTCGACCCGAAGCCGGATCAGGTGACGGTAGCACTCAACACCATCCAGATGAACATCATGGAGTTGATCTACCCGGAATACTACGAGAGCACGCACATGGCCAACCCGGCCGTCTACGACGCGTACCGTGAAATGATCGTTCCGGCCGGCCCGACCTGGGCGGAAGAGCACTTGCGTCGCCTGCAGGACGCCGGGATCCAGCCGCACTTTCAGCTGGTTGGCATGCATGCGCTGGAAACGCTGGACCGCATGGTGCGCAAGGGCCTCTACAAAGGCCCGCTGAACCTGACCTGCATCGGCATCGGTGGCGGCCACCATGGCCCGCACCCGTACAACCTGTTCGACTTCATCCAGCGTGCCCCGGATGGCTGCACCATTACCGCCGAATCGTTGTTCAAGAACGTACTGCCGTGGAACACGATGGCGCTGGCAATGGGCATGCACGTGCGCTGCGGCATCGAGGACACCCTCATCGATCAGCATGGCAAGCGCTTTACCTCCGTGCAGCAGGTTCAGCAGCTCGTGCGCATCGCGAAGGAGCTGGGCCGCGAGATCGCCGATGGCAAGGAGGCGCGGGAAATCTACCGCATCGGCACCTGGTACAAGGATGTCGATGAAACGCTCGCCGCCAACGGCATGACGCCGAACCGCAAGCCTGGCGTCAGGAACGTGCCGCTGCGCAGAGCGGCCTGAGGCAACCACCACCGGCAAAGCCGGTGGCTTGAGATTCTGAGCGCCTCGGAGGCGCTCCCAGGAGACATGACATGGCAAAGGCAATCCGCTTTTACGAAACCGGCGGCGCAGACGTCCTCAAGCTCGAGACCGTGGAAGTCGGCGACCCCGGCCCCGGCCAGGCGCGCGTGCGGCACAGCTATATCGCCGTCAACTTTATCGACATCTATTTCCGCACTGGCCACTATCCGCTCGAGCTGCCCAACGGCCTGGGCTCCGACGCCGTGGGTGTGGTCGAGGCCGTGGGCCCCGACGTGACCGACATCCGCGTGGGCGATCGCGTGGGCTATCTGCTCGGCCCGCAGGGCGCCTATTCGGACGTGCGGGTGATGCCTGCCAGCGTGCTGATCCCGCTGCCGGACGGCGTCTCCGACCGCGTCGCCTCCACGCTCATCATGAAGGGGATGACGGCGCAATACCTGTTCCGCCAGGTCTACCCGCTCAAGGGTGGCGAGACCATCCTCTATCACGCCGCGGCCGGCGGCGTGGGCCTGATCGCCTGCCAGTGGGCACGCGCGCTTGGCGTAAACATGATCGGGACGGTCAGCACCGACGAGAAGGCGGAGCTTGCCAAAGCCAACGGCTGCTCGCACGTCATCGTCACCGCGCGCGAGAACATCGTCGACCGCGTGATGGAAATCACCGACGGCAAGAAGGTCCCGGTGGTGTTCGATTCGGTCGGCAAGTCGACGCTGGATGCCTCGCTGTCCTGCCTGCAGGTGCGCGGCACGCTGGTCAGCAACGGCACGACTTCGGGCCCCGTCGAGATCGACAGCCGCACGCTCGCGGCGAAAGGCTCGCTCTGGGTCACGCGTCCGGCCATGGTGCACTACGCCACGCCGCGCTCGCACATGCTCGCCATGGCCAACGAGGTGTTCGACATGGTGATGGCCGGAAAGATCGCCAGCGAGCCGAAGCAGACGTTCGCGCTGGAAGACGCCGCGCAGGCCCATCTTGCCCTGGAAAACCGGCAGACGAGCGGCGCGACGGTACTGGTGCCGTAAGGCGAGGCGGCTGTTCAAGCGATTGCTGCAGGTTCGCAATCCACCCGGCAGTCGCCTTGCTCGCCTGGCCTGGCCAGGTCGCCGGAAGGCGGCTGCTTCCAACAAGGCAAGTACACATTGCCGGAAGTTCCAAAACGGAGACTACAGATGTCGAATCGACCTGCCTTCCCGCGCGTGCGCCGCGTCGCCGCGGCGACGATCCTGGCGCTTGCCATGCCTGCCGCCATGGCGTGGACCAGCAAACCGGTGCGGGTGCTGGTGCCCGCGCCTGCCGGCGGCACCATGGACGTGATGGCCCGCATGCTGTCCGAACAACTCACGGCAGACCTGGGACAGCCGGTGATCGTCGACAACAAGCCGGGCGCCGGGGGCGCCATCGCCGTCGGCGCAATGCTGGCGGCGCCGCCCGACGGGCAGACCATCCTGGTGTCGGCGACCAACGTGTTCGCGGAGATCCCGCACGTGATGAAGGTGCCCTACGATCCGATGAAGGATGTGAAGCCGGTTGCTGCCGTGGCCAAGTCGACGCTTCTGCTCGTCGCTGCGCCCAGCCTGCCGGCGAAGGACCTGCCGGGGCTGATCAGCTATGTGAAGGCGCATCCGGGTACCCTGAGCTTCGCGACCTATGGCCCGGGCACGGCATCGCAGTATGCCGGCATGATCATGAACCAGAAGGCCGGCATGGACCTCCAGAACGTTCCGTTCCCCGGGTCGCCGCCTGCGTTGACGCAGGTGATGGGCGGACAGATCGCCGTGATGTATGACGGCATGGTGACCTCGCTGCCTTACCTCAAGGCCGGCAAGCTGAGAGCCTATGCCGTGGCCGCGAAGCAGCGGCTGCCGATGCTCCCGCAGGTGCCGACGTTCGCGGAACAGGGTTATCCGGATGTGGACTTCAGCAACTGGACCGGAGTGTTCGTGTCGTCCAGGCTGCCGGCAGACCTGACCGAGAAGATCCAGGCGGCCGTCTACAAGGCCGCTTCGAAGGCTGGCGTGAGGGAGCGGATTTCCGCACTCGGGTTCGAGCCGCTGGAGCCCCAAGGCCTTCCCCAGCTCAGCCACGACCTGCACGCCGATTTCGAGCGGAATGCCGGCATCGTGAAGACCTTCAGGATCCAGCCGCAATGACACCCGCCGACCATGCGAGTTGAACAACTGACCTGCGCACTCGGCGCAGAACTCATCGGCGTCAGCCTGGCCGATGCGATCCATGATGACGGCCTGTTCGCCGGCATCCGCGCAGCGCTGCTCAGGCACCGCGTCCTGTTCCTGCGCGACCAGGACATCACGGCTGCCCAGCACGTGGCGTTTGCGCGGCGCTTCGGGGGTCTGGAGGATCACCCCGTGACGGGCAGCGACCCGGAGAATCCGGGGCTGGTGCAGATCTACAAGACGCCCGCCAACCCGCCGGATCGCTACGAGAATGCCTGGCACACGGACGCGACCTGGCGCGAGGTACCGCCGCTTGGCGCCGTCCTGCGGTGCCGGGAGTGCCCGCCCGTCGGGGGCGACACCATGTGGGCCAACATGGCGCTTGCGTACGAGAACCTGCCGGCCCACGTCAAGGCGCAGATCGCCGACCTGCGGGCGCGTCACAGCATCGAGGCGAGCTTTGGCGCCGCCATGCCGATCGAGCGGCGCCTGGCGCTGAACAGCCAGTTCCCGGACGCCGAGCATCCCGTGGTGCGCACCCATCCCGAAACCGGCGAAAAGGTGCTGTTCGTCAACGGCTTCACCACGCACTTCACCAACTTCCACACCCCGGGGCGGGTGCGGTTCGGGCAGGACCATAACCCGGGCGGGGCCGACCTGCTGCGCTACCTGCTTACCCAGGCCTACATCCCCGAACACCAGGTCCGCTGGCGCTGGGAAAAGAACAGCGTGGCCATCTGGGACAACCGGTCGACCCAGCATTACGCCGTCATGGACTATCCGCCGTGCCACCGGAGGATGGACCGCGCAACGATCATCGGAGACCGTCCTTTCTGAGCGCGTCCAGGCGCCGAGGAGTTGAACTGGGACGGGCAGGGCGAATGCCGTCCTGGCTCAAGCGGGCGGTCAATGCAGGACTGAGTGTCGAGTTCTTCCGGGTCGGATAGCCGCCGGGTCCGGCGCTTGCCGCTGCCCGCGCATTCCGGAGCACCCCCCTTGCGCTATCATCCGGCCCATCTGGTTCACAGCAAACGACAGGAGCAGCCAATCATGCGACGCATCGGTCAGACCGTCTCGTTCACCCGTCCCGACGGCCAGTCGGTCAACGGCTACCTTGCCAGGCCGGATTCCGCCGACGGCGCCCCGGCCATCATCGTTGTCCAGGAGTGGTGGGGGCTGAACAACCAGATTCGCGGCGTGGCCGACCGTCTTGGGCGTGCCGGCTACTACGCGCTGGTGCCTGACCTTTACCGCGGCGCCAGCACGGTCGAGCAGGAGGAGGCCCACCACCTGATGTCCAAGCTGAACTTCGGGGACGCCGTGGCGCAGGACATCCGCGGTGCCGTGCAGTACCTCGGCACCCTGAGCAGCCGCATCGGTATCACCGGCTTCTGCATGGGCGGCGCGCTGACGCTGCTGTCGCTGAACGCCATCGCCGAGCTGAAGGCAGGTGTGCCGTTCTACGGCATGCCGCCGCTGGAAGCCATCGACCCCGCCAATATCAAGGCGCCGGTGCTCGTCCACTCGGCCACGCAGGACGCGTTCTTTGCGGCCGAGGACTTCGACAAGCTCGAGGAGAAGCTGCGCGCCGGCGGCGTCGACGCGACGTTCCACCGTTACCTCGCGCACCATGCCTTTGCCAACGAGGATGCCATCGGCGACGGCCGCATCGCCGGTACCCAGTACGACGCCGCTTGGGCACAGGTTGCCTGGGACCGCACGCTGACGTTCTTCGCGCGCCACCTCTGGCGCTGATCATCGCCAGCCGGGAAGCATCCCGACTGCGGAATGGGAATCGCCTGGTAATCGGTGTGCTGCACAGTCGCTCCGAGTTCGGTGAACTGGCAGGAAAGGACGATTCAGCATGGCAACGACGCGGGACCTGACAGGTCGGCGGGCATTTCCATTTTTCTTCATTTGCCTTTGCTGCGGAGTTACTCCTTGAAGCCGGATCTGGGCAAGGATGCCGTCCGTTGCGCCGTGTCGCCTATCCTTGAATTCTCAAGCAGGCACTAAGCTGAAGTCAGCCCGGGCCGGCGGCCAGCCCGGGCTGTTCATGGGGGTTTCCGTCCTGTGCGCGCACGCCGCGCATCTTCCGGCCGTGGTCTTCCCTGCGCTGGAGGCGTGCTGCCATGCCGCGGTACACCCTTCCCGCCCTTGTCATGCTGGCACTGGGCCTTCCCCTGGCGGCCGCCGCTGCGCCCGGCACGCTGTCGGTGACGTTCGTGCATCCGGAGTCCTATACCGATGCGTCGTACCACGACAGCTATGGCAGCGACCGGCAGGTGCTCGACGAAATCAACCGGCATCTGGAGAAACTCGCCGCGCGGCAATTGCCGGAGGGGTACACGCTGAGCATCGAAGTGCTCGACATCGACCTGGCGGGCTACGTCGACTGGCGTTCCCCATCTGGCCTGCGCATCGTGCGCGATGTCACCTGGCCAAAGATGACGCTGCACTATGTGCTGCGCCACGGCGACCAGGTGGTGGCGGAGTCGCAGGACCGGTTGTCCAATATGAACTTCCACTGGGGCGTGAACCTGTACCACGACACTGACCGGCTGCGGTATGAGAAGGCCATGCTGGATGACTGGTTTGACCGGACGATCGTGAAGCGGGTGGGATGAGTTGCGCAAGCAGGCCGGCCTGACCGGGCCTGCGGCTGCGCAGGGGAAGCGCACGGGACTACACTGAAACCTCCCCGCCGCTTCCTCCCGCGCCACATTGCCCGCCAAGCCCCGTTCTCCGCTCGACATCCTGCTCAACGACATCACCGGCTGCCGCGCCTGCGACCTGCCGTTCGGGCCGCGCCCGGTGGTGCGGGCCGCTGCCAGTGCGCGCGTGCTGATCGTCGGCCAGGCACCCGGCCGGCGCGTGCACGAGACCGGCATCCCGTGGAACGACCCGTCCGGCGACCAGTTGCGCACGTGGCTGCAGATGACGCGCGAAGAGTTCTATGACACCAGCCGCATAGCGATCGTGCCGATGGGCTTCTGCTACCCCGGCAAGGGCGCCAGCGGCGACCTGCCGCCCCGGCCCGAATGCGCGCCGCTGTGGCATGCGCAGTTGCTGGCGGCCATGCCGCATATCCGGCTGACGCTCCTGATCGGCCGCTACGCGCAGGTGTATTACCTCCGGGGCAACGCCAGGCCGACGCTGACCGACACGGTTGCCGCCTACGCCGACTACCTGCCGCATTTCCTGCCCTTGCCGCACCCGAGCCCGCGCAACCGGCTCTGGCTGCGCCGCAATCCGTGGTTCGAGACCGAGGTCGTGCCACGGCTGCGGCAACAGGTGGACATGGCGCTGGCGGACTGAGCGCAGCATCCGGCACCGGTGTAAACCCGAAATCCGGCTCGTCGGCCTTGCTTCCATAATTCATGGTGATAAACTTAAATTCACAGATATGAATTACAGGCCGAGGGCCCACGAGACATGCCGCAATCCCCCGTCTATTTCGTTTCGACCGAGGACACCCCGGGCTATCACCCGGCCAACCACACCGGCACCCTCAATCGGCGGCTGATTTCCCCCGAGACTGTCGGCGCGCGCCATCTGGAAGTGCTTCACGGCACGATCGAGAAGGGCAAGGGCGCACTGCCGCACGCGCATCCGGGCATCGAGCAGGTCTGCTATGTGCTGGAAGGCCGCGCCATTGCCGAGGTCGGCGGCCAGAGCAAGGAGCTGGGGCCGGGCGACTGCTGCTTCTTCCCGCCGGACACCATGCACGTCTTCACCGTCGTGAGCGACGAGCCGGCCAAGATCCTCGTGATCTATTCCCCGCCTTACGAAGAATCCCCGGAACGCGTCGTGCGGCCCGCGTAGCGCTACCGCCCGCTTCCGATTTCCCTGTCCGACAGCCGGCGCCACAGACCGGCACTGACAAGCTGAAACAGGAGACCAGCATCGTGAAGTTCGCAAAACAGGCTTTGCTCACCCTGGCGGTGGGCTGTGGTGCCGCCATGGCGATGATTGCACCGGCAGGCGCGGCGGATCCGTATCCGTCCAAGCCGATCCGGCTGGTGGTGCCGTTTGCCGCGGGCAGCGGCACGGATGCCGTGGCGCGCCTGACGGCCAGGTATCTCGGTGAAGCGCTCAAGCAGTCGGTGGTCGTGGACAACCGGCCTGGCGCCAACGGCACCATTGCCGCGGAGTTCGTGGCCAAGGCGCCGGCGGATGGCTACACGCTGTTCATGACCACGAACACCACGCATTCGGCCAACCCGTCGCTGATGAAGCAACTGCGCTATGACCCGGTGAAGGACTTCACGCCGGTCTCGCGCATGGGCAACCTGCCGTTCATGCTGGTGGTCAGTCCGTCGCTGCCGGTCAAGACGCTGTCGGAGTTCGTCGCCTATGCCAAGGCGCACCCGGGCATGTCCTATGCGAGCGGCAACAGCACCGGCATCGTGGCCGGCGCCACGCTGTCCAAGATGGCCGGGCTGAAGATGCTGCACGTTCCCTACAAGAGCACGCCGCCGGCGATGACCGACGTGATCGGCGGCCAGGTGCAGCTGATGTTTGTCGACTTCGCGGCCGGCATCGCCAATGTCAGGGCCGGCAAGCTGCGCGCGCTGGCCGTGACCACCGCGCAGCGCAGCGCGCTGCTGCCGGACCTGCCGCCGCTGGGGAGCGTGCCCGAGCTCAAGGGGTTTGACATCACCTCCTGGAACGGCATCTTTGCGCCGGCTGGAACGCCGGCGCCGGTGGTCGAGCGCCTGAATCACGAACTCGTGGCCATTGCCTCCAGCAAGCAATACGCGCCGCAGTTCCACGCCTTCGGCTTCGAACCGTTCGGCAGCACGCCGGCCGAGCTCGGCCAGTTCGTCGTGGCTGAACTGCAGAAGTGGTCGCGGCTGGTGAAGGACGCCGGCATCGAGGCTGAATAAAAAAATACAAGGAACACCGATATGAATTTCGATCTCTCCTCCGAGCAGCAGTCGATCGTCGAAGCCGTGCAGCAGGTCTGCGCACAGTTCGACATGGAGTACTGGGACAAGCTGGACGTCTCTCACACCTATCCGCACGAGTTCTACAAGAGCCTGTGCGAAGGCGGCTGGCTGGGCGTCGCCATGCCGGAGCAGTACGGCGGCGCGGGGCTGGGCATCCTGGAAGCGGCGCTGGTCATGCAGACCATCTCCGAGTCCGGCGCGGGCATGAGCGGTGCGTCGGCGGTGCACATGAACGTGTTCGGGCTGAACCCGGTGGTGGTGTTCGGCACCGACGAGCAGAAGGCGCGCTTCCTGCCGCCGCTGATCGCCGGCAAGGAGAAGGCCTGCTTCGGCGTGACCGAGCCCGACGCGGGCCTGGATACCACCAAGCTCAAGACCTACGCGCGCAAGGTGGAGGGCGGCTATTCGGTGACCGGCCGCAAAATCTGGATCTCGACCGCGCAGGTGGCCGACCGCATGCTGTTGCTGGCGCGCACCACGCCGCTGGAATCGGTGAAGAAGCCGACCGACGGCCTGTCCTTGTTCTACACGAAGGTGGACCGCAGCAAGATCGAGATCCGCGAGATCGACAAGATGGGCCGCTCGGCCGTCGATACCAACATGCTGTTTATCGACGACCTGTTCATTCCGGAAGAAGACCGCATCGGCGAGGAAGGGCGAGGCTTCGAGTACATCCTGCACGGCCTGAACCCGGAGCGCATCCTGATTGCCGCAGAGGCCATCGGCCTGGGCCGCGCGGCGCTGGCCATCGCCACGCAGTACGCGAAGGAGCGCGTGGTGTTCGGCCGGCCCATCGGCATGAACCAAGGCGTGCAGCATCCGCTCGCACAAGCCTGGATGCAGCTCGAAGCGGCCAACCTGATGATGCTCAAGGCCGCCGCGCGCTACGACGCGGGCGAGTCCTGCGGCGCCGAGGCCAACACCGCCAAGTACCTCGCGGCCGAAGCGGGCCACAACGCCTGCCAGACCGCCATCCTGACGCTGGGCGGCATGGGCTACTCGCGCGAATACCGCGTCGAGCGGCTGCTGCGCGAATCGTATATCCCGCGCATCGCGCCGGTGAGTCCGCAGCTCATCATGTGCTTCATTGCCGAGCGCGTGCTGGGCCTGCCCAAGTCGTACTAAGGGGGCAGCGATGACGATGCAGAATGCGGGAGCGACGAGCCAGGCCACCGGGCCGCTCGCAGGCGTGCGCGTGGTGGACATGACCTCGGTCGGCATGGGGCCGTACGCGACGCAGATCCTCGCCGACATGGGCGCGGAGGTCATCAAGGTGGAGGCGCCTGCCGGCGATGTCTTCCGCCATGCCGAGCCCGCGCTGCACGCGGGCATGGGCGCCACCTTCCTGAACCTGAACCGCAACAAGCAGTTCATGGTGCTGGATGTCAAGCGCGCGGAAGACCTGGCCCGGCTCAAGGACCTGATCGCCGGCGCCGACGTGTTCATCTCCAACGTGCGTCCGCAGTCGCTGCGCAAGCTGGGGCTGGACTATGAATCGCTGCGCGCGTCCAATCTGCGCCTGATCTACTGCGGCGCCTATGGCTACTCGGAAACGGGCCCGTATGCCGGCATGCCCGCGTTCGACGACATCATCCAGGCACGCAGCGGCCTGGCGCACTTCCAGGGCGCCAACAGCACAGAGGGACCGCAATACGTCAACACCATCCTGGCCGACAAGGTCGCCGGCCTGACGGTGGCCTATGCCATCCCGATGGCGCTGTACGAGCGCGAGCGCTCGGGGCAGGGCCAGGCCATCGAAGTGCCGATGTTCGAGACGCTGGTGTCGTTCCTGGCGGCGGAACAGCTCGCCGGCCATACGTTCGTGCCCGAGCAGGGCCCGTGCGGCTATCCGCGCGTGATGTCGCCGCACCGCAAGCCTTACCGCACGCTGGACGGCCATATCGCGCTGCTGCCGTACACCACGCCGCAATGGGCGCGCTTCTTCGCACTGTCCGGCCACCCGGAACTCGCGCAGGATCCGCGCTACACCGACCCCGCCGCGCGCAGCGCCAATATCGACGAGCTGTACGCCACGCTGGCCGATATTGTCAGCCGCAGGACCACGGCACAGTGGCTCGCGCTGCTGGCCGATGCCGATATCCCGCACAGCGAAGTGCCGGCGTTCGAAGACGTGGTGCAGGATCCGCACCTGCGCGCCACCGGCATGGTGTTCGAATACGAGCATCCGACCGAAGGACGCCTGCGCGGCATCGGCATCCCGACGCGTTTTTCGCGCACGCCCGGCAATATCCGCACGTGGGCGCAGGCGCTGCCGTCGTCGGACGACGCCTGAAGGCGCGTACAATCCGCGCACGGCAAGGCTGACAGGAACAGGAGATGGCGGAATCCGAGACCGGGGACAAGGCAGGGCAGGCCAGCGTGAAGACGGCGCTGCGCGTGATCGAGATCATGGAGATCTATGCGCGCGAAGGCCGCTCGCTCACGCTGACGGAGCTGGCGAAACTGCTCGGCGCGCCGATGTCGAGCTGCCTTGGCCTGATCCGCACGCTGGCGTCGCTCGGCTATCTCTACGAGACAGGCCGGCGGCAGGGCTATTACCCGACCAGCCGGCTGCTCAGTATCGCCCAGCGTATCTCGCGCAACGACCCGTTGCTGGAGCGCGTGCAGCCCGTGCTGGAATCGCTGCGTGACGCCACCGGCGAGACCGTCATCTTCGGCAAGCTGCAGGATGACGGGCGCGTGCTCTATCTCGAAGTGCGCGAGTCACAGAACCCGGTGCGCTACATTGCCACGCCTGGTGAACTGCGCGATGTGCACATCAACTCGATCGGACGCGCGATTCTCGGCGCCATGCCGGGGCCGGCGCGTGACGCGGTGCTGGCGAAGGTCTCGTTCCAGCCCCGCACGGAGCGGACGGTGGCCTCGCGCGCGGTCCTGGAGCAGGATATCGCGCAGTGGCAGCAGCAGGGCTGGTATCCGAACTTCGGCGAATCGTTCCCCGACCTGGGGGCGATCGCGGTGCCGGTGGACATCGGCGGCGTGGTGTATGGGATGTCCGTGGCCGGGCCGATTCATCGCGTCGAATCCAGCGTAGGGTCGATCGTCGACGCGCTGCGCAGCGGACAGGCGTCGTTGGGGGGATAGGCCGGCGCCCGGAGCCGGCCACCGCCGAAGTATTCCAGCTCGTAGCCGCGGCAGCCCGGGCAGTCGAAGGTCCCGACATACAGGAAGACGATGAACCGCGCCTGGCATGGTATTGCCCGGTTGTCGCGGCGTGTGCACCGCCTGCCCGTTGCCCGTGGGGGCGGCGGCCGCGTCCTGGCTGCCGGCGTGTCGCCTGTCGCCTGGCGCGGGCGGCGGCACGCAGTGCCATCGCTTCTTCCCTGGGCAGCAGGGTCATCCAGAAGATCTTTTCCTTGCCGTTCGTATAGCGGATGGTGCCGCCGATCGACAACGAGCCCGCGGACATCTGCACATTGACGAGCGACCCGCTGGGCGCCGTGAAGCGAAAGCGCAGCGCATCGCCAAGCGTCTCGCCCGACCAGTCGCTGAGGGGCTGCGGGCTCTTGGCGTCGATCCATCCGTAGATGCCTTCGCTGATTTCGATGCGCGCCGCTTGACCGCGGAGAATGGTCGTTCTACTATAGCTTCCTATAGAGAACGATCATTCTCAAACGAGCGAAAGACCATGTCCGAAGATTTCTCCGCGCAATCAAGGTTGCTCGAAGCCACCGAGCAGCTCATCTATTCGGGTGGCATTCATGCCACCGGCATGGATGCCATCGTCAAGGCGTCGGGCGTGGCCCGCAAGAGCATCTACCGGCTCTATCCGACCAAGGAAGCGCTGGTCGCGGCTGCATTGCTGAATCGCGATGCGCGCTGGATGGCGTGGTTCATCGGATCGACGCCGCCCACGGGCGAACCGTCAGACCGCGTGATGTCGATTTTCCCGGCGCTGCGGCAATGGTTCGAGTCCAAAGGCTTCCATGGCTGTGCCTTCATCAACGCTGCGGGTGAGACGGAAAATCCGGACAGTGAGATTCGCGCTGTCTCACGCTTCCACAAGCAGCGGTTGCTCGACTATCTGAACGAACTGACGCAGGCCTGCGGATTGCCTGATCCGCAGGAAACCGCGCGGCAGCTGCTCGTCCTGATCGACGGCGCGACTGCCGTAGCGATGGTCAGCGGCGATGCCAGCGCCGCCGACAGCGCCGGCAGGGCCGCGGCCCTGCTGCTTGAATCTTCCCGGTCCGGCAACGGACCGTCTTCATCCCACCATTGAGGTGCTCCCCATGTCTTCCAACTCCGAAATCCGTCCTCCGCTTCCGCCGTTCACGCGCGAAACCGCCATCGAGAAAGTCCGCCTGGCCGAAGACGGATGGAACACGCGCGATGCCGCCAAAGTCTCGCTGGCCTACAGTCTGGATACTCGCTGGCGCAACCGCGCCGAGTTCGCCAATGGCCGCGAAGAGGCGCGCGGTTTTCTTGAGCGGAAATGGAAGAAGGAGCTCGACTACCGCCTTGTCAAGGAGCTTTGGGCCTTCGGCGGCAACCGCATCGCCGTGCGCTATGCCTACGAATGGCACGATGACTCGGGCAACTGGTTCCGCTCCTACGGCAACGAGAACTGGGAGTTCGGCGACGACGGACTGATGATCAACCGGTACGCCAGCATCAACGACATGCCGATCAAGGAGTCGGAGCGCAAGTTCCACTGGCCGTTGGGCCGCCGTCCCGATGATCATCTGGGGCTGTCGGAACTGGGGCTCTGACGGCAATCGGAAGCGTGGCGCCCCGGCATGCAGGCCGGGGCGGGGAGCAGGCACCGGCCGGACGGGCCGGGAGCTGTGCCCACTGAGGCAGGGGGCAAAGCAACAGTGAAACGGCGATCCCAGGCAATCTGGGGAAACCCGATGTTGAGAACAATTCCCGTTTAACGGTACGATCTCGCCATCGCCCGTCACGGGCTTCCTGTCGGAGACTCCCATGCTGAAGATCATCGCTTTCGCCGTCGCCGCCGCGCTTTCCACTGGTGCACTCGCCAGCGCCAAATGCGTGTCTCACCCCAAGTCCGAATGGATGACCGAGGCCGACGCCCGCGCCAAGATCGAGGCGCAGGGCTATGTCATCAAGAAATTCAAGGTGGACGGCAACTGCTACGAGATCTACGGCACCACCAAGGACGGCAAGAAGGCCGAGATCTACTTCGATACCAAGACCCTGGACATCGTCAAGTCCGAGATCGGGAAGTAACCCCGTCCGGCTCGCTGCCGCCATGCCGGACACCGCATCGGTCCGTGTCTGGGACGTGGTCGTCCGCGTCACGCACTGGAGCGTGGCCGCGATCGTCTTCTGGGACCTGATCGAGGATTCCGGCGGCCGCCTGCACCGCGTGCTCGGCTATATAGCCGCGGGCCTCGTGCTGTTGCGCATAGTCTGGGGCTTTGTCGGCAGCGAACACGCGCGCTTCGGCGCCTGGGTGCCGCGGCCGGCGGGCGTGCTGGCCTACAGCAGGGCGCTGATGCAGCGCCGCGCGCCGCGTTTCCTCAGCCACACGCCGCTCGGCGCGGTCATGATGCTGCTGATGTGGGCCCTGATCCTGGCGCTGGCCGTCACTGGATGGATGTCGCGGCTCGATGCCCTGTGGGGCGAGGACTGGCCGATCGACATCCATGCCGCGCTCGCCGACGTGCTGACCGCGCTGATCGTCCTGCACGTGCTGGCCGCCATCGTGTTCAGCGTGGCCGGGAAAGAAAACCTGGTGCGGGCGATGCTGACCGGACGCAAGCGGCCGAATCCTGACGCCTAGCGTTCCGGGTCAGGCTCCCTTCATCGATTCCTGCGCCACTTCATACTGCCCGGCGCAAGCCTTGCCATTCAGCAGCGAGCGCTTCAGCAGCGCCCGCTGCGCCTGTACGAGATTCGCCGCCTGCCCGCGCCATGCGGCCAGCGGCGGCTCCTGCAGCGCGCGCCCGTAGGAGAAGCTCAGTGGCCACGGCAGCGGGCCGAGCCGGTTCATCGCATCGAGGTTCGCGGTCGCCTGTTCGGGCGTCTGTCCGCCCGACAGAAAGAAGATGCCGGGCACCGCGGCCGGCACCGTGCGCTTGAGCACGCGCACGGTTTCGGCGGCTACGTCCTGCACGGATGCCTGCTGCGGGCACTTCTTGCCGGCGATCACCATGCTCGGCTTGAGCACCATGTGTTCGAAAACCACGCCATGGCGATGCAGCGCATGGAACACCGCATGCAGCACGCGTTCGGTCACGGCCGCACAGCGCGCCATGCTGTGGTCGCCGTCCATCAGCACCTCCGGCTCGACGATCGGAACGATGCCCGATGCCTGGCAGATGGCCGCGTACGCGGCCAGCACCTGCGCGTTGGCCTGCACCGCCAGCGCGCCGGGCAAGGTGTCCGAAACATTGATCACCGCGCGCCATTTGGCAAAGCGTGCGCCCTGCTGGCGGTAGGCCTCCAGTCGCTTTGGCAAGCCGTCCAGCCCTTCGGTGATCTCGTCGCCCGGCGCATTCATGAGCGGAACCTTGCCCTTGTCCACCTTGATGCCCGGCAAGATGCCCTGGCGCGCGCACAGCTCGGGCAGCGGCGTGCCGTCGTCGGCGCGCTGGCCGAGCGTTTCCTCGTACAGGATCACGCCGCTGATATGCGCGCCGAGCCCCGGCGTCGACAACAGCAGGCTGCGCCATGCACGGCGGTTCTCTTCGTTCGATTCCACGCCGATGGTGGCGAAGCGCTTGGCAATGGTCGGGCCGCTCTCGTCAGCCGCGAGCAATCCTTTGCCCGGCTGCACCATCGCCTTCACGGTCGCCTGCAGTTCGCTTGCAGTATCCATGGCTTCTCCTGATGTCCTGTCACGGCGCGCGCCCGAAGGCCTCGCGCAACTTGCCCTTGGCACGCTGCAGTACGGCCAGCTGTGTTTTCGGCAGGTTGCGGCCCGCGCGGTTGATGTAGAAGTTGAGCATCGACATGGCCGACTGGAAAGCCGTGCCCTTGCGCCGGCGGCTGTGTTCGGCCGAGCGCTTCAGCGAAGCGGCGATTGCCTTCGGATCGGTGTGCTTGAAGAGGTCGGGCTGCAGGTCGAGCGCATCACTGTGCTCGCTGACCTGCTTCGACCAGCGGCGCGCATGGCGGCCGTGGCGGCGCTGCTTGCTGGTTTGCCGGGCGGATCTGGCTGTGGCCATTGCGTTTCCCTGAAACGGCTGGTCTCTATCCCAGACTAGGCGATTTCAGAAGCAGCATGGGTGCCCGGAGCGTCCTTTTTTCAAAGGACTGACCCGTCCTGAATAAGGTTGACACTTTTCCCGCAGTGATGAGGAGAGTGCCTTGGAGATGGATCGGAAGCGAACGCAACGCGACTACACGCTGGCTTTTAAATTAGCAG
>NZ_CAJPUY010000020.1 GCF_905397275.1 Cupriavidus yeoncheonensis
ATAGCCCGCAAGGGCAGGAAGACGCGAATAACAGTCGCTTCCCCAGCGAAATACCCTTTGATCAACCGGCCAAGCGTCAATTCAGAGGCTTGTTCAGCGTTGCCCTAACGGCGGAGCCGGGGAGTGTCGCGCAGGGTGGCGCAACCGGGCGCGCGGACGGCACGCCGGATCCGCATGCGGGCCGTTGCGCCCGAAGCCAGGTTCGCGATCAGCAGGGTCCGGGAGTCTTGGCGGGCGTTCATGGTCCGATGATAGGAGCCCTACAGGCTCGTCTTCAATGCTGTAGCGGTCTCTACAAAACCAGGGGCCGGGCCTTGGTTCGCGATGCGATGTACCGCTGCCGCCATGCGTGTCAGCAAATCGTAAAGAAACTGCCCTATTGTCAAAATTTGGCGCTTCGGACCCAGCTTCGCACCGTGAAGCTGGGTCCGGAATCACCTGCAGGAGGGACCATGTCGGTCAAACTCAGGTGCTGGTCGGACGATGGCGAAGAAGTCATCGACGTTCCCGGGGCCACGCTGGCCGCGCAGGTCGCGCAGGCCACCGCGCAACATGCGCCCGACGCACCGCAGCCCCCGGCGGAGTTCACCAAGTGGACGATGCCCGATGATCCGGACCGCTACGCAGACTTTGCGTAGCCCATGTGGCGCCCGATGCATGTTGCCGGGCGCCGTCCCATCCAACACACCGTTCCCCGGCAGGTCGCGGCCACGCACGCGTATGGCATGCGAGCGACTTGCACCGACAACGATCCCTTCGTCAGGAAAGGCTGATATCTCGCTTTGTGCATAGGACGCGGTCACGCGTTTTCATATGCTTCGGTCATCGCGCCGCACCCTCCCACTCGCGGCGAGAACGTAGACCAGGAGACATCCATGCCCTTGTTCCTTAACGAAGTCTGGCTTGGCGACATCAAGCCCGGACTGATCGAAGAGGCCGTGACCTTCTTCGGCAACCTGAGCGTCGGCACCAAGCCCGACAACCTCCCGCCCGACCTGCGCATGATCGCCGGCCCCTGGCTGTCGGCCGAGGAGGCCAAGGTGATGTTCATCTTCGAGATCGACGACCCGTCGACGATGTTCGATGCCTACGCCGAGCGCGTGGTCAGCGGCCTGTTCGCGCGGCGCAAGCTGACGCTGCTGTCTGGCTGGGACCAGATGAAGGCCTATACCGACCGCGTGGCAAGCGCCTGACCCCGACAACAAGGAGAACGAACATGCCGAAGTTTTTCAATGAAGTGTGGCTGCGCGATATGTCGCCCAAGACCATGCAGGGGGTCGTGGACTTCCTCGGAAACCTGCGCAACGGCGTGCGCCCGCACAACCTTCCCGGCGACCTGAAGCTGCTGGCCGGGCCGTGGCTGTCCAACGAGGAGGCGAAGGTCTGCTTCGTGTTCGAGATCGACGACCCGACCGAGACCTTCGAGGCCTTTGCCGAGCGCGTAGCCGACGGGCTGTTCCTGAAGCGCCGCCTGACCCTGATCCAGGACTGGGACGGCGCGCGCAGCTTCTCGAAATACCTCAGCGGCCGGCAGCTGAAGGCGGCATAGGCAAGGCGGGCACCACGTGCCACGGGCGGCCCCGGCGGCCGCCGCCGCGCGACAGCGCGGCACACTACAAGACCAGACCGCAGGAGACAAACAATGAGCGGTATCAACAGCGGGCGCCGCCTGGCGCTCAAGCAGGGTATTGCCCTGGCGGCGGCCTCTGCCGCCTCTGGCCTGATGATCGGCACCCCGGCGCGCGCGGCGGGGCAGACCTTCAACTACAAGCTCGGTATCGCGCTGGACGCTACCCACCCGACCACCGTCAACCTGACCGCCGCCGCGGCCGAGATTGCGCGCGCCTCCAGCGGCCGGCTGAACATCCGCGTGTTTCCGAACAGCCAGCTCGGCAGCGACACCGACATGGTGTCGCAGGTGCGCTCGGGCGCCATCGACCTCGTCAGTACCGCCGGCCTGATCTGGGGCACGCTGGTGCCGGCGGCGTCTGTCAGCGGCATCGGCTTCGCGTTCCCAGGCTACGAGCACGTCTGGAAGGCCATGGACGGCGAACTCGGCGCGCATATCCGCGGTGCGTTCGCCAAGGTCAACCTGATGCCGCTGCCGAAGATCTGGGACCACGGCTTCCGCCAGGTTACCAGCAGCAACCGGCAGATCAACACGCCGCAGGACCTGAGCGGCTTCAAGATCCGCGTGCCGCTGAGCCCGGCCCTGACGTCGATGTTCAAGGCTTTCGGTGCGGCGCCGGCTGGCATCAACATGGCGGAAACCTATACCGCGCTGCAGACGAAGATCGTCGACGGCCAGGAGAACCCGCTCACGATCCTGGGCACGCAGCGGCTCTATGAAGTGCAGAAGTACTGCTCTCTCACCTCGCACGTCTGGGACGGCTTCTGGCTGGTCGCGAACCTGCGTACATGGAACGCGTTGCCCGAGGACCTGCGCCAGCTCGCCGCCACCACGTTCGACACGTATGCGGTCAAACAGCGCCAGGCCGTGGATGCGCTCAATACCCGTCTGCGCGATGAACTGAAGGGCCGCGGCATGGTCTTCAACCAGCCCGACGTGAAGGCCTTCCGCGACTACCTGAGCAAGGCCGGCTTCTACCGCGACTGGCAGAAGAAGTTCCCGGCCGAGACCTGGGCCCTGCTCGAAAAATATTCCGGCAAGCTGGTCTAGCCGCGACTCTCTTCCTCAATCGGCATCCGCTGGCCGGTGGCCTTCCGCCACCGCCATGGCGGCGCTCACACTCAAGATCCTGGAGACATCATGGCATTCATCGCGCGCGTGGCATCGCTAATCACGCTGGGCCTTACCCTTTCCTGCATGGGCACGCACAGTGCCGCGGCGCAGGAGGCCAAAGGCAAGTATATGAAGACGCCGACCGGCTACCTGATGGTGCTGCGGCACGGCGACAACGTGCTGCAGAACCTGGAGCAACTGGCGCGGGAGGAGAAGATCCCGAGCGCCAGTTTCGTCGGCATCGGCTTCATGTCGGAGGCGACGTTCGGCTTCTACGACTTCGGCCGCAAGCAGTTCGACCCGAAGACGTACCGCAATGTCGAGATGGCCAATATGACCGGCTCCATCGCATGGAAGGAGGGCAAGCCTTCGATCCACGCGCACGGCACGGTGACCGATGGCACCTTCCAGGGCGCCGGCGGCCACCTGCTCGGACTGACCGTTGGCACCGGCTCGTGCGAGATCACGGTCACGGTCTACCCGCAGCGCCTGGAACGGTTCGTCGATCCTGAAATCCAGGCCAATGTACTCGGCTTGCCGCAGCAATGACGGAGGCGGGACATGTCCACGCATATGGTCGATATCAATGCCCCGCGCATGGAGTCCCATGCCGGAGCGCTGCCGGACGGCAAGCCCGCGCGCCTGCTGCGGCTCGCCGACAAGGCTTTGGGCGTGATGTCCGAAGTGCCGGCCGCGCTGCTCGTGGTGGCCGAGATCGGCGTGCTGTTCAGCGGCGTGCTCAGCCGCTATGTCCTGCACACGCCGCTGGTGTGGGTCGATGAACTGGCTTCGCTGCTGTTCATCTGGCTCATCATGCTCGGCGCCGCGGTGGCGTTCCGGCGCGGCAGCCACATGCGCATGACGGCGCTCGTCGACGCGGCGACACCGAAGTGGCGCGGCGTGTTCGAACTCGTGGCAACCGTGGCCGCGCTGACGTGGCTCACCCTGGTTGCGCATCCGGCCTGGGAATTCGCGAGCGAGGAAGCCGCGGTGACCATGCCGGCGCTGGACATTTCCAACGCCTGGCGCGCCGCCGCGCTGCCGCTTGGCATCGCGCTGATCCTGCTGATGAGCGTGGTGCGGCTGCTTGCCACGTCGACCCTGCGCGTGGCGCTGCTGGCGCTGCTGGCATGCGGCGCGGTGGTCGGTGGCCTGGTGATGCTGCAGCCCGTGCTGCAAGGGCTGGGCAATGCCAACCTGCTGGTGTTCTTCGTCGGCATCGTGGGCTTGCTGGTCTTCACCGGCGTGCCCATCGCGTTCTCGTTCGGCCTGGCGACGTTCGGCTACCTGTCGCTGACCACGTCCACGCCGACCATCGTCGTCATCGGCCGCATGGACGAAGGCATGTCGCACCTGATCCTGCTCGCGGTGCCGATGTTCGTGTTCCTCGGCGTGCTGATCGAGATGACGTCGATGGCGCGCGCCATGGTGCAGTTCCTGGCCAACCTGCTCGGCCATATCCGCGGTGGCCTGTCCTATGTGCTGATCGGCGCGATGTACCTGGTCTCCGGCATCTCGGGCTCCAAGGCGGCGGACATGGCGGCGGTGGCGCCGGCGCTGTTCCCGGAGATGAAGAAGCGCGGCGCCGATGACGGCGACATGGTGGCGCTGCTCGCAGCCACCGGCGCGCAGACCGAGACGGTGCCGCCAAGCCTGGTGCTGATCACCATCGGGTCCGTCACGGGCATTTCGATTGCCGACCTGTTCACGGCCGGGCTGATGCCGGGCATCGTCCTGGCGCTTGTGCTCGGCCTCGTGGTCTGGTGGCAGGCCCGCAAATCGGGGGCTGCGTGCAGCGCGAGGGCCACGCGGGCCATGATCGGCAAGAGCCTGGTGGTGGCGCTGCCCGCGCTGGCGCTCCCGTTCGTCGTGCGGGCCGCGGTGGTGGAGGGCGTGGCGACGGCCACCGAGGTCTCCACCATCGGCATCGTCTACGCGCTCATCGTCGGCCTGCTGGTGTACCGCAAGCTGGACCTGCGGCAGCTCTGGCCGGCACTGGTGGACACGGCCGCGCTGTCGGGCGCGATCCTGCTGATCATCGGCACCGCCACCGGCATGGCGTGGTCGCTCACGCAGTCCGGCTTCTCCGGCGACCTGGCCGCGGCCATGGCGCAGTTGCCCGGCGGGGCGCCCGCGTTCATGGCGGTCTCCATCATCGCCTTCGTGCTGCTGGGCAGCGTGCTCGAGGGCATTCCCGCCATCGTCCTGTTCGGACCGCTGCTGTTCCCGATCGCGCGCCAGCTTGGCATCCACGACGTGCACTATTCGATGGTGGTCGTGCTGGCCATGGGCATCGGCCTGTTCGCGCCGCCGTTCGGGGTCGGCTACTACGCCGCCTGCGCCATCAGCCGCACGAAGCCGAGCGAGGGCGTGCGCCATATCTGGCGCTATATGGCTTTCCTGTTCATCGGCACCGTCGTGGTCGCGGCCGTGCCCTGGATTTCCACCGGTTTCCTCCATCACTGACCGCCCCATGAAATTCGCAGCCTTCGTCGAGTACGCCAACGAGCCCGAGCGCATCGCGCAGTTCCGGCCCGCCCACCGCGCCTATCTGCAGGACCTGTTGCAACGTGGACGGCTGGTCATTGCCGGCCCGTTCGCCGACGGCAGCGGCGCCCTGTTCGTGTACGAGGCCGCCAATGAAAGCGAGGCCGCCAGGCTCGCGGCTAACGACCCGTTCGCGCAAGCGTCGCTGTTCAAGGGCATCGTCATGAAGCCCTGGAAGCTCGTGTTCGCGAGCACCGACAACCTGACCATTGCACTGTGAGACACCACATGACCATGGATACCGCCATCCTGCAAGGACTGGCCACATCGCTGCGCGACGCGGCGCGGGAGCGCCGGCCGATCGCGCCGGTGCGTGAAGCACTGGCCCGCATGGGCGTGGCAGGCGCCTATGCGGTCCAGGACATCAACACCGCTTACTACCTCGATGCCGGGCGGCGGCTGACGGGCCGCAAGATCGGCCTGACCTCGAAGTCCGTACAGCTGCAGCTTGGCGTCGACGCGCCCGATTTCGGCATGCTGTTCGCCGACATGGAACTCGCGCCCGATGAAGAGGTGGCACTGGGCCGCGTGCTGCAGCCGAAGGTCGAGGCCGAAGTCGCCGTGGTGCTGGAGCGCGACCTGAAGCACGAACAGGTGACGCTGTCGCAGCTCATGTCGGCCATTGGCTATGTGCTGCCGGCCGTCGAGATCGTCGGCAGCCGCATCCGCGACTGGGACATCCGCCTGCTGGACACGGTGGCGGACAACGCGTCGTCGGGGCTGTACGCACTCGGGACGCAGCCGAAGAAGCTGTCGGAAGTGGACCTGCGCACTTGCGGCATGCTCATGGAGCGCAAGGGCGAGGTCGTCTCGCTCGGCGTGGGCGCGGCCTGCCTTGGCCATCCGCTCAACGCCGCGTTGTGGCTGGCCCGCAAGATGGCCGAAGTCGGCCGTCCGCTGCACGCAGGCGACGTCATCATGACCGGCGCGCTCGGGCCCATGGTGACCGTCGCGCCGGGCGACGTCATCGATACCACCATCGCAGGCCTCGGCGTCGTCCGCACGGCCTTTGCATCGGACTGATCAGGGCGACGCCGCCACGCTGCGGCTCAGCCCCTGGCCTGCGTGAGCTTCCGGATCAGGTCGATGACGGTCCGGCTGGCGTAGGTCAGCGGCCGCTGCGTGCTGGTGGCCAGCACCAGCGTGCGCGTCAGTACGGGGTCCGTGATGCGGCTCACGGCAATGCGCCCGAGCTGCATCTCGACGGCCACGGCCTGCCGCGTCAGGATCGTGTACGCGGCACCGTTCGCGACGATCTCGCGCATGGCGGTCAGCGAATCGACTTCGATCTGGGTGTTCAGGTGGACGCCCGCCTTCTTCGCCTCGTCCAAGAGCATCATGTGGAAGCCGTCAGGCGCGCCGGGCAGCACCAGCGGCAGCGCCGCGGCATCGGCGAACCGGCAACTCGGCCTGGCCACATTCGGATCGCCCGCCCGCGCGATCAGGTACAGCTCGTCGGTGGCGAGTTGCTCGTCGGTCTTGTGGATGCGCCCGCCATAGCGCGAGAACACGCCCACGTCGGTGCGGCCGCTGGCCAGCGCCTCTTCGATATTGCCCGCGAACCCTTCCATCAGGCGCAGCTCGATCTTCGGGAAATCCGCGCGCACGCTCTGGAACAGCGGGCCGACGATCTGCTGCGTGATCGATGCCTGCAGGGCGAGCCTGACAGGTCCGCTCGGGACATCCGCCCGGTCCCGGATATCGTTCCTGAGCAGCTCGAATTCGCCGAGCAGGGTTTTCACGCGCGGCATGATGGACTGCCCGAACTCCGTCAGGACCACGCCGCGCCCGGTGCGGTAGAACAGCTTCGCGCCGAACTCGCTCTCCAGCGCGGCAATGTGCTTGCTGAGCGCGGACTGCGCAATGCCACGCGACGCGCAGACCTTGCTCAGACTGCCGGCTTCGACGATGTCGGATAACAGTTGTAGGTGCTTGATGTCCATCGCCTGTCTGCGTCTGTGAAGTCGTGTCCGGGGAGCGGACCGGAAGACCTGCTGATGCCATGGACCGTGGCCGCGCGGTCGCGACGATTGTAGCGAAAGGGCCCGTGGTGCAACGTCGCTTCACTGCGCTTTTCGCGTGCGTGGCGCGAGAAGCGGGGACAGGCAGCAGCCTGTACCATCGCGTCTGGGTCGCGTGGCCCGGCAGCAGCAACAGACAGACGTGGCAATTCGTGAGGAAGGGAATGGCATTGCAGGCAGGGACCGGAAAGATGTTCGTGGCGGGAGAGGCGGGCAGGATCGAGCTGATCGTCGATACGCCGCGCACGGAGGCTCGCGGGATAGCCGTCATCGGGCACCCGCATCCGCTGCAGGGCGGCACGGCCACGCACAAGGTTCCGCACGTGCTGGCGAAGGCCCTGGCCGCAAGAGGCTATGTCGCCGTGCGGCCCAATTTCCGCGGCGTGGGCGACTCCGAGGGCGAGCACGATGCCGGAGACGGCGAGACTACCGACACGGTGGGCGTCATCCACTCCCTCCGCCAGGAGTACCCCGGACTGCCGCTGGTCCTCGCAGGGTTTTCGTTCGGTGCCTATGTCATGGCGCGCACGGTGGAGGTGCTGCGCGGCCAGGGGCTGCCGTGCCCGCACCTGATCCTCGCCGGCATGCCGTGGGGAACCATCCCCGGGCACCGGAGCTACGAAACGCCGGCCGTGCCATCGACGACGCTGGTCGTGCATGGCGAGAAGGACGAACGCGTGCCCCTCGGTGCCGTGCTCGACTGGGCCAGGCCACAGGACCTGCCGGTCGTGGTGGTGCCGGGCGCCAATCACTTCTTCACCGGAAAGCTCGGCGCGCTGGAGCGCGTGGTCGGCGGCTACCTCGATCATCTTCCCCAGCCGGAAGCGAGCCACTGACCCGACGCATCGGGCGAGGGCGGCACCGGCCGCCCAGCAACAACCACCAACGGTCACTGGCTGTAACGGGCTGTAAACGGTCGCGGGCGTCGTCTCGTTGCGATTTCAAATGAGAACGATTATCCTTTTTGCTTGCGATTTAATTTGTGACGAAAATGTCACAACATCTCCGCGGCCTGCACCGCCCGCCCATAGCAATGACCGAAACCGAGCCGGCGTCCGGCCAGCAGCGACGTGCCTTCTGGCTCAAGCATCTCCATCAGTGGCACTGGATCAGTTCCGCGATCTGCCTGATCGGGATGCTGCTGTTCGCCGCGACCGGCTTCACGCTCAACCATGCGGCCCGGATCGAGGCTTCGCCAAGCGTGGTGACGCGCCAGGCCACGGCGCCGGCCAGCCTGCTTTCGGCGCTGAAATCCGCCATGCCGGCTGCCTCGGGCAGCGGGCGCGACGCCAGGAGCGCGGTGCCGCCGGCGCTGGCCGACTGGCTGTCGCACGAACTGGGTATCGACGCCAGCGGACGCGAGGCGGAATGGTCCGCCGATGAAGTCTACGTATCGCTGCCGCGTCCGGGCGGCGACGCCTGGGTCAGCCTGGCACTGGATACCGGCGAGACCCAGTACGAGAAGACCACGCGTGGCGCCATCTCTTACCTGAACGACCTGCACAAGGGCCGCAACACCGGCCGCGCGTGGAGCCTGTTCCTGGATGTATTCGCGCTGGCCTGCCTGGTCTTCAGCGTGACCGGCCTGTTCCTGCTCAAGCTGCATGCCGCCGGCCGCGTGGCCACGTGGCCGCTGGTGGGGCTGGGGCTGGTGGTGCCGCTGCTGCTGGCCATCCTGTTCATCCACTGACCGGATCGACCCGATCCGCACCGATCTTCCTGCATCTTCCTGACGAGGTTCTCCGATATGCGCCGACTGCTCTCCGTCACCCTCACCGGCATGGCCGCCGTCCCACTGGCCGGCCCGGCCTTTGCGGCCGACATGAACGTGAAGGTGGATATTCCGCGACTGAACGTGGCGGAGTATCACCGCCCCTATGTCGCGGTCTGGGTGGAGCGCGCCGACCAGAGCCCGGTGTCGACGCTGGCGCTCTGGTACGACCTCAAGAACAAGGAAGGCACCAAGTGGCTCAAGGACATGCGCCAGTGGTGGCGCAAGGCCGGGCGCGACACGCAGATGCCCGCCGACGGCATTTCGGGGGCCACGCGCGCACCAGGCGAGCACACGCTCACTTTCACGGATGGCAAGGCGCCGCTGGGCAAGCTGCCGGCCGGCGACTACCAGCTCGTGGTCGAAGCGGCGCGTGAAGTGGGTGGCCGCGAACTGGTGCGCGTGCCGTTCACCTGGCCGCCGCAATCGGCCCAGACCGCCCGCGCCAGGGGCGAGCATGAACTGGGCGGCGTGACCGTCGAACTGAAGCCCTGATGCACTGATTCCAACCGGAGACCGACGATGAAGACCTTCCAATCGCGCCTGTCCACCCGCCTGGCCGTGCTGGCCCTGGCGACGCTGGCCCCGCTGGCCGCCCATGCGCACCGCCAGTGGCTGCTGCCCTCGGCCACCGTGCTGTCCGGCAACGACACCTGGGTGACCGTGGATGCCGCGGTCTCCAATGACCTGTTCTACTTCGAACACGTGCCGCTGCGCCTGGACAACCTGGTCGTGACCGGCCCGGACGGCAGCGCCCTGAAGCCGGAGAACGCCTCCACCGGCCGCTACCGCAGCACCTTCGACGTGCACCTGACCCAGCCCGGCACCTACCGCGTGGCGGTGCTCAACCAAGGCCTGTTCGCGAGCTACAAGGAAAACGGCCAGACCCGGCGCTGGCGCGGCACGGCTGAGGCATTCGCGAAGGAAGTACCCGCTAACGCGCAGGACCTGCAGGTCACGCAGGCCGAAGGCCGCGTGGAGTCCTTCGTCACGAACGGCAAGCCGAGCAGCAAAGGCCTGGCCGCCAGCGGCCGCGGCCTGGAACTGGCCCCGATCACGCACCCGAACGACCTCGTGGCGGGGGACACGGCCAGCTTCCGCCTGTTGCTCGACGGCAAGCCGGCGTCCAACCTGAAGGTGGCCGTGGTGCCGGGTGGCATCCGCTATCGCGACCAGCTCCAGGAGTTCAGCGCCACCACCGACGCCGACGGCAAGTTCAGCGTCAAGTGGCCGGCCCCGGGCATGTACTGGATGGAAGCCGAGGTTCGCGACGAGAAGACCTCGGTCAAGGCCGCCAAGACCCGCCGCGCCACCTATGCGGTGACGGTGGAAGTGCTGCCGCAATAAGCCGCCAGAAAGCCGCCTGAAGGGTTTGCCCACTTGAACCGCGTTCTGATCCCGCTATCGCTGTCCGCGCCGCCGGTACCACCCGGCGCGCAGGCGCGCGCGCAGCGCTGGGCTGGCGAGACCATGGGCACCACGTGGTCGGTGGTGGCCATGCTGCCGCTGCAGGCCGATGCCGGCGTGCTGGAGCAAGGCATCCGCACCGTGCTTGACGGCGTGATCGCGCAGATGAGCAACTGGGCGCCGGACTCGGACGTGAGCCGGTTCAACCGCGCCGCCGCCGGCACGTGGGTCGCGCTGCCGGCCGACTGCCTGCGCGTGCTCGCCTGCGCGCTGCAGGTGGCGCGCGACAGCGGCGGTGCCTACGACCCCAGCGCCGGGCCGCTGGTGGACCTGTGGGGCTTCGGTCCCGCGCCGCGGCGCGGTGCGCCGCCGGCGCCCGATGAGGTCGCACAGGCCCGGCTGCAATGCGGCTGGAACCGCGTCGAGCTGGATGCCGCCGGCGGCCGCGCGCTGCAGCCCGGTGGCGTGTCGCTCGACTTCTGCGCCATTGCCAAGGGCTTCGCGGTGGACGCTGTCGCGCAATATCTGGAGGCCCGGGGCGTGGCGCACCACCTGACCGAGATCGGCGGCGAACTGCGCGGCCACGGCGTCAAGCCGGACGGCATGCCGTGGTGGGTGGCGCTGGAAACGCCGCCCGATGGCGGCCCCGCCACGCAGGAACAGACGCTGGTCGCGCTGCACGGCCTGTCCGTCGCCACCTCGGGCGACTACCGGCGCTTCTTCAATAGTGAAGGCCGCCGCTATGCGCACACCATCGACCCGCGTACCGGTTATCCGGCCAGCCATGCGCTGGCTTCGGTGACGGTGTTGCACGCCGAATGCATGATGGCCGATGCGCTTTCCACGGCCCTGACCGTGCTCGGCCCGCAGGCCGGCGTGGAGCACGCGCGCCGGCATGGCATTGCGGCGCGCTTCCTGGTGCGCACGCCGGGCGGCTTTGACGAACATCTTTCCCCGGCCTTTGCCGCGATGCTGGCATGAACCGCTTTGTCATAGGCTGGCTGGTCGCCGTGGCCGGCGTCTGCCTGGCCATGCTGAGCGCATCGCGCGCCGGCATGGCGGCCGGCGTATTGCTCGCCTATGCGGGCTTCTGCGGCGCCGTGTTTGATCGCCACCGCGATCATCACCGCCGTCGCCGCGCACGCGTCTCGGCGCTTGCCGGCGTTACGGACCGGGACGATGCCACGCTGGTGGCCTACGCCAGCCAGACCGGCTTCGCCGAGCAACTGGCCATGCAGACCGCCACGGCGCTGCAGGGAGCCGGCATGCCGGTGCACCTGCTCTCCTTCGCCGATCTGGACGCGCGCCGCCTGGCCAGCTTCCGGCAGGCGCTGTTCGTGGTCAGCACCACCGGGGAGGGCGACGCGCCCGACTGCGCCTCGGGGTTTGCGCGCCGCCTGCTGGCCAGCGGCGGCCAGGATGCACTGCGACAGCTTCGCTATGGCGTGCTGGCACTCGGCGACAGCAGCTACGCGCGCTTCTGCGCGTTTGGCCACATCCTGTCCGACTGGCTGCAGCGCCACCATGCGCGGCCGCTGTTCGACCTGATCGAAGTGGACGCCGGCGACGCCGGCGCGCTGCGCCACTGGCAGAACCACCTGTCCGCGCTCAGCGGTGGCGCGGAGATCGCCGACTGGGAGCGGCCGCGCTATGGCCACTGGCAGCTTTCGGCGCGCCATCACCTGAATCCCGGCAGCCAGGGCGCGCCGGCGTTCCACCTCGTGCTCCGGCCGGACGGCGCCGTGCCGGACTGGCAGCCCGGCGACATCGCCGAGATCGGTCCCTGCCATGGTCCGGCGGACATCGGCAACTTGCTCGACAAGCTGGCGATGGACGGTGCCACGCCCGTGCGCTGCGATGGCCAGGCGATGACGCTGGCCGCAGCGCTCGCCACGCGCTTGTTGCTGCCGGAAGTGCACCTGGCCACGCTGCGGGCCGTGCCGCCGCAACAGCTGGTCGACGCGCTGTCGCCGCTGCCGCATCGCGAGTATTCGATTGCCTCGCTGCCGCAGGATGGGCAACTTGAACTGCTGGTGCGCCAGACCCGTCATGCCGATGGGCGGCTCGGTTTGGCGTCCGGGTGGCTGACCAGCCATGCGCCCGTGGGTGCGCGCGTCGCGTTGCGTATCCGCAGCAATCGCAGCTTCCATCCGCCGGTCGATGAGCGGCCTCTGGTGCTCGTCGGCAATGGCACCGGCCTGGCCGGCCTGCGCGGCCACCTGAAGGCTCGCGCGCTGGCCGGGCGGCATCGCAACTGGCTGCTCTTTGGCGAGCGTTCAGCGCGCCATGACAACTTCTTCGCTGACGAACTCGCCGGCTGGCAGGCCGATGGCGTGCTGGAACGGGTTGACCTGGTCTATTCGCGCGACGGCAATGCCTTGCGCTACGTGCAGGATGCATTGCGCGAGCGCGCGTCGGCATTGCGTGAATGGGTGGATGCCGGCGCGGCGATCTATGTCTGCGGCAGCCTGCAGGGGATGGCTGGTGGCGTCAACGAGGCGCTTGCCGAGGTGCTCGGAGTAGAAGGGTTGCGGCGGCTCGGTGAGTCGGGGCGTTATCGGCGGGATGTGTATTAGGTTCTTGCTGGGCACGGATGTCCGGGCCTTCATTCGCCAAAGCGCTCAGTGGGCTGCTCCTGGCGGAGCCGGCGGCGGGGAGTTGGGCTTGTAATTGGCAGGTGGCGTCACGGGTGGCGCGGCAAGCATCTGGCCATAGACCGGGACCCGGTGTCCGCTGGCGTACATGCACTGAATGTAGGCGGCGTCATACTGGTCCTGCGCACCGTATCCCGAGTCACTGACATTGCCGGCACCGGCCGCCGGACTGCTCGCCGCCGCGTTGGACGCCCCTTGCGAACTCGCGCCGCCGATTCGGCCCTGCGCGAACTGGCGGCAGTTGTGGTCATCACCGAGAAACTGGTCGAGCGTTTTCTGACTGCCCGGCAGTGCTACCACGCTGGGGCCCGACGGCACAGCCGCGCACGCACCCGCGATAAGCGCAGCCGCCATCAGCAGGGGAACGGAGCGCGGTTTCATCAGGATCGGCATTATTGCGACGGCCGGGCCGGCACCGTTTGCCAGCCGCCCGGACAGGCCTTGACGTATGGGTAATAGCCGCTAGGCTGGTCGCAGTGGTACCACCATGCGTTCGCCGACGCGTCGTCCGATCCATCGCCCTGCTCGATGTACTGCGTTGGGGGCGTGTAGTAAGAAGCGGGGTAAGCATAGGGGTATGGCCATCCACCGTATGGATATCCCCACCAGCCCGGCCAGCCCCACCAGCCGCCGCCTGCCACGAAGACCGCGTGCCCATGTCCATGATGAAAGCCATCGTGACCGTGAAAGCCGCCGCCATGAAAGCCGCCGCCGTGCATGCCGCCGCCGTGCATACCCCCGCCCCCGCCGCCGCCACGACTGCCGGCCAGCGCCGGACCGCCGGCGGCCATCACCGCCCCTGCTACGAATGCCAGGGTGATCTTGCAAAACCCGCGCCCGTTCATGATGTGTCCCTGCCTTGGTGCCTGACGGCCAGGTCACTTTGGAGACCCGCGTCGGACCGTCCCCCCTTGTAGCGTTCGGTTCGCCTGGATATCTCATCCAGCTACCCAGACCCTGCGGCGCCTGGTTTGAGGGGATCTGCGCCGCTATCGTGTAAACGGCTGAGAGGTCGGATTTATTCCCGTCAATCCTCTGTGACGCTTACGCGAGAAATCAACGGGCGAAGAAAGTATCTTGAATGATGCTTCCGGAGCTTGTCTCCGCCGCGATGCGCGGCCTGCGCCCGTCTGAAATCGGCACGACCACCGAATTGGCCAATGCCATGAGCGCACGTGGCTACTGCGCGATCGTCATGGTATGGACGGGTCCCCGCTCCAAAGGGGGATTGCTACGGTCGTTGACGGCATCAATCGGTAGAAGGTTATCGCTCCCCCATCACCCCACATACCAAAGGACACTCACGAACTGGCACCCACTTCCCGCCAGCACGAACAAATGCCAGATGCCATGAAAGTGCCGGACCTTCTCGTCAAACAGGAAGAACCCGATCCCCGCCGTGTAGAGTGCCCCGCCGGCCACCAGCCACCAGAGCCCCGGCGCGGGCAGGGCAGCCGCCAGCGGCTGGAACGCGATCAGCACCAGCCACCCCATCACCACATAGATCGACAAGGAAAACACCCGCGTCCGCCGCCCGATCCAGAGCTCCTGCACGATGCCGATGACGGCGAGCCCCCAGTTGATGCCGAACAGTGCCCACCCCCATGGCCCGCGCAGCGTGACCAGTGCGAACGGCGTATAGCTGCCCGCAATCAGCAGATAGATGGCGCAATGATCCAGCCGCTGGAACACGTCCTTGGCCGGGCCGCGCAGGCTGTGGTACAGCGTGGAGATGGTGTAGAGCAGAACCAGCGTGGTGCCGTAGACCACTGAACTGACCACCTTCCACGCGTCGTGGTTGAGGGCCGAGGATGTCACCAGCACCGCCATGCCGGCGGCCGCCAGGATGGCACCGGCCAGGTGGCTGTAACCGTTGAATCGTTCGCCGCGATACATGCGCCGTCCTCCGGAGAAACTCAGTCGGTGCGCAATCCGCGGTGCAACCGCGGATGCACGAAGCCGTATTTTCGCACGGCGGCGGCAGCTTTCCTCCGCAAGGCCCTGACGCGAGTCATGGCTTCGTTGCTGCGCGGCGACGCTGTCGCGGCATCTCCCTCTGTGAAGGCATTCGTTCCCCGAGCGTTGCGTACGCCGTTGCTGGCGATGCATGACGCGCGTCAAGTGTCGTTGCAGGCATGACGTGCATGATGGCGGGCTGCGCCGCAATGGCGCATCGCCTGGCGCCTTCGGGACTGCCTTGCAATTCGCTGTCCTATCGCCTTACATGAAGCGTTCTCCGCGAGCGGGACGTCGTCATGCACGGGCGCAATCAGCCTTGTGTCGCCCCTGCCAGCCCCATCTTGCCGCGCTGCCTTGCGCGGCTGCCATTCACGAGGAGCGTCGATCATGAGCAACGTGACCACCAGGGACGGCACGCAAATTTTCTACAAGGACTGGGGCAAAGGCCGCCCCGTGGTGTTCTCACACGGCTGGCCGCTCACCGCGGATGCCTGGGATCCGCAGATGCTCTTTCTCGTGCAGAAAGGCTTTCGCGTGATTGCGCATGACCGCCGCAGCCACGGACGCTCGACGCAGACCTCGGCCGGCAATGAGATGGACACCTATGCCGACGACCTCGCGACGCTGCTGGACAAGCTCGATGTCAAGGACGCCACCATGGTGGGACACTCGACCGGCGGCGGCGAGGTGGCGCACTACATCGGCCGGCATGGCACCGCGCGCGTGGCGCAGGCGGTGCTGATCGGCGCCGTGCCGCCATTGATGCTGAAGACCGACGCCAATCCGGGCGGGCTGCCGCTGGAGGTATTCGACGGCATCCGCAAGGGCGTGGTGGACAACCGCTCGCAGTTCTATCTCGACCTGGCCACGCCGTTCTACGGCTACAACCGCTCGGGCGCCAAGCCCTCGCCAGGCGTGATCCAGGAGTTCTGGCGCCAGGGCATGGCAGGTGGCGTGCTGGGCCAGTACGAATGCATCCGGCAGTTTTCGGAAGTGGACTATACCGAGGACCTGAAGAAGATCGATGTGCCCACGCTCGTGCTGCACGGGGATGACGATCAGATCGTGCCGATCGATGCGTCAGCCAGGTTGACCGCGAAGATCGTCAGGAACGCCACGCTCAAGATCTATCCGGGCGCGTCGCATGGCATGTGCACGGTCAATGCGGACCAGGTGAACGCTGACCTGCTCGACTTCCTGAAGCAGTGACGTTGCATCGGGGTTTGCCGGCGGCGCTCAGTCCGCCGGCGCGCCGAGCGCGGCGTCCAGCATCGCAATCGCGAGGCCGACCAGCAGGGCAACCGCCGACGCGATGAACCAGCGCACGGTCTGCCGGTATTCGGCAACGGCATCGTCCTCGATGCGCAATGCGCGGAACAGCGCGATGATCTGCAATACCACCGCGCAGACCAGTGACAGCGCGGCAAAAAGCGAGCGCGCGCTCCAGTGCCCGGGACTCTCGAAGCCCCAGAAGCGCCAGAAGGCGAGGGAGAAACCCAGCAGCACGGTGATGGCCGTGATGATGCCCTGGCGATAGCCCGCGGGCACCATCTGCGGCTCGGCGTTCCGGGGCGGGATATCTGGCGGGGCCATGTCCGGCAGGCTTATGGTTGCGTCGCGGGCAGTTCCACTACAGCCAGTGTTGCGACCAGGCCGCCTATCACGCGGCTGCGGTGGCCTTTGCCTGTCGTGTCCTCCAGTAGCAGCGCGCTGCCGGCGACCAGCGAACGGCGCTCGCCGTCGGAGGCTTCGAATTCCATTTCGCCGTCCAGCATGAACATCCACATCCTGAGCGGGGATGGATGCAGATTGCCCACCCAGCCGGTTGGCACCACCAGGAAGCCCTGGCGCAGAGCGGGCGTCATCGGCGATACCCAGAACGGTGGGGCGGGTGGTGCGAAGTTGCGCTCCGACATTTCCGTCGACAGCGCGCCGAAATGCGATTCGCCGGATTCGTCGGCATAAAGGCGGCCGAATGCCAGCGTGGAATGATGGGCGGTGGGAGTTGCGGGGTCAGGCATCGGGCGCCTCCGGCATGGGGCGGTGGCCCCGTCGTTACGGTAACCAGTCTAGTCTGCCGGAAGTGGGGGATCGGGGAGTTTTGTGTTCGGGTGCTGGACGCGCGATTGATTCGCCGGCGTAGCCGGCGAGTCACTTTTGGTCCGGGCGACAAGAGGCCGTTAACTTTCGTCGGCGGACGGCCGATAAGATCCGCTGGCTACCCGATCACTCCTGTCAAAACGCCACCCGCGCCGTCAGACTTACGCTCCGCGGATCTCCCGGCTGCAGATAGTTCTCGTACTGGAACCCCCAATACTGCCTGTTCGTCAGGTTGTTCAACGCCGCCCGCAGCGTCACATCCTTGCCCGCCAGGCGCGTGCTGTAGGTAGCCCCGAGGTTGAACACCGTATAGCCCCCCGCCTGCAGCGTATTGGTGGCGTTGACCTTGATGTTGCCGGTGTATTTGCCATCGACGCCAATGCGCAGGCCCGGCACGAACGGTACGCGGTAGCTCACGCGGCCGGCCAGCACCAGGTTCGGCGCGCCCGCCACGCGGTTGTCGGCGTTCGGATTGCCCTTGTCATAGTAGGTGTCGAGAACCATCGCGCTGCCGCCGAATTCCCACTGCGGGCCCAGACGGTACACGCCGGCCAGCTCCACGCCCTGGTAGATCGAGGTGCCATCCTGCCGGCGCGTCGGCACGCCGCCGCTGACGCTGTCGTACTCCGCGCCGCGCTCGATGCGGAACAGCGCGGCGGTGGCGCTCCACTTCTGCTGGTCAGCCTTGACGCCAAGTTCGTACTGCTTGCTGCGGATCGGGCTGAGCAGCTGGCGCGCGTTGGTAAAGCCGTCCGGCACGATCGAGCCGGGCTCCAGTGCTTCCACGTAGCTGGCGTAGACCGTGGCGGCCGGCACCGGCTTGAACATCAGCGCCAGGGTCGGCGTGATCACGCCGTTCTTCGTGTAGCTGGAAGTCACGGGCACGTACCCGTTCTGCTCGAAATTGGTCACCCGCAAGCCCGCCAGCACCGACCAGCGTTCGGTGAGCTGTACGGTGTCGCTGGCGAAAGCCGATTTCTGCGTGATGTCGCTGTTGCGCACCTTGTTGAACGCCGTCGAGCTGAAGTAGGTATTGGTGTTCGGCGCGTAGAGATTGCCGGTGCCGATCTGGCCGCCAAAGCCGTTGTTGTCGTAGCGGTCGATCTGCTTTTGCCACGAGAGGCCCGCGACGACCTGGTGGCCGAACTGGCCGGTGCGGAACCTGCCCTCGAGCATCGCCTGCCACTGGCCCACCTGCTGGTTCTGCGCGGTGTCATAGCGCTGGTCGTTGTAGTCGCCGGCCTGGTTCAGTAGGTTGTAGGTGCTCTCGTTGCGGCTGCGGTTGACCTTGTTGAAGCTGTAGTTGGTGCTGACTGCCCAGTCGGGGTTGATCTGGTAGCGCAGTCCCGTGGTGTAGAGCTGCAGGGTGGTGTTCAGGTGCTGGTCGTTGCCGGCGAAATTGCCGATACGCCCGGACACGTTGGCGGGCAGTGCGGTGTCGCCGTAGGACCACAAGCTGAACGATGGCATCTGGCCGGTCGAGCGGCGGTCCTGGTAGATCGAGTCAAAGGTCCAGGTCAGGTCCCTGGTCAGGCGCGCATCGAGGCCCAGCGAGACGGTGTCGCGGTTGATGTTGCGTGCGTTGTACGGCGTGCCTTCCTCATGCGTGTAGTTGAGCCGGTAGCCGAACATATTGTCCGGGCCCGCGCGGCCACCGAGGTCGACGTGTTCGCTCCAGACATTGGCGGCGCGATAGCCGAGCTCGAACGCGGCGGTGAAGGTCTCGGTCGGCTTTTTGGTGACATAGTTGACGATGCCGCCCGGCGTGGCAAAGCCGTACATGAAGCCCGGCAAGCCCTTGAGCAGTTCCACCTGTTCCATGTGCTCGTACGGCAGCGTGATGCCGTAGGCGATGAACGGCAGGCCGTTGATCTTGTAGCCGTTCTGCCAGTCGATCTGCAGGCCGCGCACGGACAGGTAGCTGGACCAGCTGTTGTAGCCATTGCTGTTGTCGGTGACGGACGCGTCCATCGCGAACACGTCGCCGAGCTTGCTGACCTGGCGGTCGGCCAGGTCCTCGCCGGTGACGATGGTGGTGGAGTACGGTGTATCGAGCTGCGCGCGCGAGCCGAGCGCACCGGTGCTTGCCTTCCTGTCGAGCTGCAGCCCGGCGTCGTCGACCGCGGCGGCGCTGACCGTCACGGTCGGCAGCGACTGGGCACTGCCGGTGGCCGGCGCCCCATCCTGTGCCAGGGCCGTGCCGACGGGAAAGCCTGTCAGGACGGCAAGCTGGGCCAGCGCGGCAAGCTGGTGGCGACGGGGCATTGAGGAGGGACTGGTTCGGACAGGGGAGGGCAGGCAGCGCATGGATCAGACGATAATGTCAATACAAATGCGAGTGATTCGCATTACGTAAGATGCGAATAATGCCTACCCTACGGGTCATGCGTCAAGGGAAAAGGGGCTTACTCAAGGCCGCAACAACGGGTCATGTGCCGCATGCGCTGTTTTTGCCTGGAGGGTGATCTGGGGCAAACCGCCGCATTGACGCGGCATTGGCGCGCGCCCAGCCGCGTTGCGCGACGTGGTGTCCGTCCTGCGGGCCATGGCGCTGCAGCGAAGCAGCGCCCGGCGCCATCGTGTGCTATCGCAGCGGCTACCGTTCTGCCGAGGCCAGCGCAGGCTCGGGGAAAGTCATCGCCTCATAGCGCACGAAATGCGACTTGCGCACGGCGCGATAGCCCAGCCAGATGAGCAGGAAGATGGGAATGCCGATATAGGTGGCCGTCACGGCAATCCAGTCGATCTTGCCGTCCACAAAGGCCTGGTAGTTCTGCCCGAGCGTCACGGCCAGGCACAGCGCGAACGCGAATACCGGCCCATAGGGAAAGAACGGCGAACGGTATGGCAAGGCGTCCAGGTCCCGGCCTTGCGCCACGTAGCCCTTGCGGAAGCGGTAGTGGCTGACGGCAATGCCCAGCCATGCGATGAAGCCCGTCATGCCCGACAGGTTCAGCAGCCACAGGTAGACCGCCTTGCTTTCGAACAGCGAGGTCAGGAAGCACAGCGCGCCAACCGCGGTCGTGGCCAGCAGCGCCACCAGCGGCACGCCATTGCGCGTGAGCCGGGCGAAGAGCGCGGCGCGCGGCCTTCGGTAGCCAGGTTGTAGAGCATGCGGGTCGATGCGTACATCCCGGAATTGCCGGCGGACAACACCGCCGTCAGGATCACCGCATTCATCACGCCCGCGGCGAAGGCCAGGCCGGCGTGGCGGAACACCAGCGTGAACGGGCTGACGCCGACGGTGGCGACATCGTTCTTGAGCAGGCTGGGATCGGCGTACGGAATCAGGATGCCGATGATCAGGATCGCCAGCACATAGAACAGCACGATGCGCCAGAACACCTGGCGCACCGCGCGCGGGATATTCCTGGCCGGATCCTCCGATTCGCCGGCGGCCACGCCGATCAGCTCGGTGCCCTGGAACGAGAAGCCCGCGATCATGGCCACGCCGATCATGGCGGGCAGGCCGCCGACGAAGGGCGCATCGCCCGCCGTCAGGTTGGCCAGGCCCTGCGTCTGCGGGAAATCGCCGCGCAGGATGCCGAAGATCATCAGCGTGCCCGTGATGATGAATGCGATGACCGTGATTACTTTCACCAGCGCGCACCAGTACTCCGCTTCGCCGAAGCCGCGCACCGAGATGGCATTGAGCGCAAACATCAGGCCGAGGAACAGCGCGCTCCAGAGAATGCCCGGCGTGTCGGGAAACCAGTACTGCATCACGAGTTGCGCCGCCGCGAGTTCCACGGCGATGGTCACGGCCCAGTTGTACCAGTAGTTCCAGCCGAGCGCGAAGCCGAAGCCCTCGTCGACATAGCGCGCGCCATAGGTGGCGAACGATCCGGAAACCGGCATGTAGGCAGCCAGCTCGCCGAGGCTCGTCATCAGGAAATAGACCATGGCGCCGATCAGCACATAGGCCGCCAGCGCGCCGCCGGGGCCGGCCTGCGCGATGGTGGCGCCCGAGGCCACGAACAAGCCCGTGCCGATCGAGCCGCCAATGGCGATCATGGTGAGATGGCGCGCGCGCAGCGTGCGCCGCAGGCCGGGCGCGTGCGCGCCCACGGAAGGTGGCTGGGTGGTCATAAGGCGAATGAGGTCAGGGCGCCGGCAGGGGAGTGCCGGACCCCGGGGCGCCCGTGGCCGCTCTACGCCGCTTTATGTCGCCTTACGTCGCTTTACGCCGGTATCCGCCCCAAGCCCGCACCGGTCATGCCGGACGGCAAAGAGGGCGCGATCATAAGAGAAAACCGTTGGGAGGGAAAGTTTCGCCGCTACAGCCCGAGCTGTCGCGCGGCCAGGTCCTTCATGATCTCTTCCGCCCCGCCGCCGATCATCATCACCTTGACCTCGCGATACAGCCGCTCCACGCGGCTGCCGCGCATATAGCCCATGCCGCCCAGCAATTGCACCGCCCGGTCGGCGCAGAACTGGAACGTGCGCGTGGCCATGTTCTTGGCCATGGCGATCTGCGCGACCGGCGCGGCGCCATCGTCAAGGCGGCTCGCCAGGTCGTCCAGCATCGCCCGCGTGGCCTCGATGCGAGTGGCCATGTCGACGAGCTGATGGCGTACCACCTGGTGGTCGGCCAGTCGCTTGCCGAAGGTGTGGCGCTCGCGCGCCCATGCCAGGGCGTCGTGGAAGCACACCTGCGCATAGCCGCAGGCCGCGGCCGCCAACGCCAGGCGCTCGTGGTTGAAGTTCTTCGTGATCGCGGCGAATCCCTTGCCTTCCTCTCCGATCAGGCTCCCGGCCGGCACGCGGCAATGGTCGAAGAAGAGCTGTGCGGTGTCGGACGCCCACCAGCCCATCTTCTTCAGCTCCGTGCGCGACAGGCCCGGCGTATCGCCTTCGATCAGCAGCAGCGACACACCGCCCGAGCCAGGGCCGCCGGTGCGCACCGCCACCGTGAAGTAGTCCGCCCGCATGCCGGAGGTGATGTACAGCTTGGTGCCGTTGACCACGTATTGATCGCCGTCGCGTCGCGCCGTGGTGCTCAGGTGCGCCACGTCGGAACCCGCGCCGGGCTCGGTGATGGCCAGCGCGGAGATCTTCTCGCCGGACAGGATCTGCGGCAGCACGCGCGCCTTCAGGGCATCGCTGCCGACGGCGGCGATCGGCGGCGCGCCGATGGTGTGCGAGAACAGGCCCGAGGCAATGCCGCCGGAGCCACCCCAGGCGCGCTCCTCGAACAGGATCATGCGATAGAACGCGTCGCAAGGCGCACCGCCATAGGCTTCCGGAAAACCCGGCTGCAGCAGTCCGGCTTCGGCGGCCTTGCGGTACAGCTCGCGCGGAAAGCTGCCGGCTTCGTCCCACGCTTCGGCATGCGGAGCGACTTCCTTCTCGAAGAAGCGGCGCACCGACGCGCGGAACGCTTCGTGTTCGGCGGTGTAGTAGCGCGGATTCGGTGGTTGCAGGGCCATGTTCTCGGGCATCGTCGGCTCACTCGGCGGAGGGTTCGGCCGCGGGTGCCAGGCAACCGGGCAACTGGTACAGCGGGAAGCCGTTGAATGGCTCGGAGCGCTGGTGCGCAGGCAGGGCCCAGGTGTGCTTGGCGTTGGGCACGCCGCCGTCGACGCGCAAGGTGGATCCCGTGATGAATGCCGCCGCCGGAGAAAGCAGGAAGACCACCGCCGCCGAGACCTCGGCCTCGGTGCCGAGCCGCTGCAGCGGCACCTTGCGCGCGAGCTGGCGGATCTTTTCCTGGAAGTCCGGCGGATAGGTGTCGAAGCCGCTCGAGGCAATCCAGCCCGGCGCCACCGCGTTGACGCGCACGCCCGACGCGGCCCATTCGCACGCCGCGGTCTCGGTAAACGACAGCATGCCCGCGCGCGCCGCACCCGAATGACCCATGCCCGGCATGCCGTTCCACATGTCGGCGATGATGTTGACGATGGCGCCGCCGTTGGCTTCCATCCATTGCGTATAGCACTCGCGCGCGACCAGGAAGCCGCCGGTCAGGTTGTTGCGCACCACGGCTTCCCAGCCCTTCAGGCTGATATCGCGCAGCGGCGACGGGAACTGCCCGCCGGCATTGTTGAAAAGCCCGTCGATGCGGCCATGCGCGGCCAGCACGCCGGCAACGGTCTGGCGCACCTGGGCCTCGTCGCGGATGTCGCACACGTGCAGCGAGATGCGCGACGCGGCGCCGGGCTCGGCGGCGATGATTTCGGCGCGGACCTGTTCGAGCTTCTCGAGCTTGCGGCCGGCCAGCGCCAGGCCGCTGCCCAGGCTGGCCAGTTCATGCGCGGTGCAGCGGCCGATGCCGCTGCCGCCGCCCGTGACCAGCACGGTACGTCCGGCGAACAGCTCGCGGTGGAAGACGGAACGATATGTCATGCGTGGCTCCGGGTTCAGGGATTGGCGCTCAGGCCGAGCCGTTTCACGAGCTTGCCCTGGCTGTCATAGCGCTGGCGCGCGAACGCGGCATAGCCGCTGCTGTCGAGGTAGGCCATCTCCTGGTCGAGCCGGTCCAGCATCTGCTGCATGGCCGGCTCGTACAGGGCCTTGCGGAACGCGTCATGCAGCACCTGCACGGTTGGCGCGTCCATGCCGCGCGGCCCGGCGATGCCGAACGGCGAGGTCGAGACCATATCCAGCCCCACGTCGCGCAGCGTGGGCACGGCCGGCCAGCGGCGCGAATGCCCGGCCGTCCACAGCACCAGCCAGCGGGCCTTGCCACTGTCGACATACGGGCCGATGCCGCCCGCGGTCACGCCCAGGTCGATATGCCCGCCGATCATCGCCGCGATGATCTCGGACTCGCCCTTGTATGGCACGTGGTTGAGGCGGATGCCGAGTTTCTGGCCGATCTCTTCCATGGTCACGTGCATGGTGCTGTTGGTGCCCGTGGTGCCGTAGCTGATCTTGCCCGGGTTGCGCCGCGCGTCCTCCACCATGTCCTGCCAAGACTTCCACGGCGCGTCGGCGCGCACGGCCACGCCAAGCGAGTAGCCCGTGAGGTGGATGACATAGGTGAAGTCCTGCATCGGGTCGAACTGCGTCTTCTGCAGGTGAGGCAGGCGGAACACGGGCTCGGGCATGATCGTCAGCGTGTAGCCGTCGGGTTTGGCGCGTGCGACGACATTGGCGCCCAGCACGCCCGCGGCGCCGGGGCGGTTCTCGACCACGACCGGCTGGCCCAGGTGCTTGCTCGCGCCATCGGCGAGCGTGCGCACCAGCGTATCGGTGGCGCCGCCGGCCGCGAACGGCACCACCAGCGTTACCGGCCGCGCCGGGAATCCCGCCGCCCGCGCGTGGCCGCAGGCCAGCGTGCCCAGCGGCGCCAGGATGCCGAACGCCGCCAGCGCGAGGCTGGTACGGCGCCGGTCGTCGATGACTTCAGTCTTCTCGGCCTGCATGGCGCGCTCCCCAAGGCTATTGCTCGTTAGAAAGAATCAGGGCGTCCAGTGCCACCGCGCCTTGTCCCTCCTGGCGCACCAGCAGCGGGTTCACTTCCATTTCGCGCAGGCGCTCGCCCAGCGCCATGGCGGCATCGGACAGCGCGGCGATGGCGGCCGCGGCGGCTTCGACGTCGGCCGCGGGCTTGCCGCGAAAGCCGGTCATCAGGCGGTAGCCGCGCAGGCTGGACAGCATCTCGCGCGCCATGGTGCGATCCACCGGCAGCAGGCGGTGCGCGACGTCGTGGAAGATCTCGGTGAAGATGCCGCCCAGGCCCACCGTCATGGCCGGGCCGAACACCGGGTCGCGCGTGACGCCGACGATCAGCTCGCACACGCCGCTGGCCATCTGCTGCACCAGCACGCCGCGCTGCCCGGCCTGCGGCATCGCCTGCACCGCATTGGCAACGACCTCCGCCGCGGCCGTGCGTACCTGCTGCGCATCAGCCAGGCCCAGGCGCACGCCGCCGACTTCGGTCTTGTGCGCGATGTCCGGGCTCAGCACCTTGACCACGACCGGGTAGCCGATGCTGTCGGCGGCGCGGGCGGCCTCTTCCGGCGTGGCGGCGACCGCTTCGGCGCCGATCGGCACGCCAAAGCCGGAGAGCCACTGCTTGGCCTGGTGCTCGTCCGTGGCGGCGCCTGGCAGATAGCCGCCCGAGCGGGTCGATGCCTGGGCGCGCAGGTCCATCCAGCGCGCGGTCGGCGCGGCCGTGTCGAGCCAGCCCACGTAGGTGCCCAGCGCCTGCGCGGCGCGCGCGACATCCGGGAACAGTGCCACGCCGGCGGCCGCCAGCCGTGGCCGGCTGGCGGGCTCGCCGGTGGTGGCGACCACGATCAGGCGCTTGGTCTTCGCGGCCACCTCGATCAGCTCGTCGGCGACGCGGTCGAGCAGGTAGGCGGTGGCGTAGATGAAAATCACATCGGTGCCGTCGTCGGCGGCCAGGTTGTCCAGCACCGCAAAGGCCAGGCCATTGCGGTTGAAAAGCTGGCCGGTCATGTCGACCGGGTTGGCCACGCCGCCGATCTCGGGCACCGCGGCCCGCAGGCGCTGCTGCACCGCATCCGACAGGCGCGGGACTTCCAGGCCCGCGGCGCTGAGCAGGTCAGCCGACAGCGCGCCCATGGCGCCGGACACCGACGCCACCACCACGCGGCGCCCGGCGCTGCGCTGGCGGAAGCCCGACAGATAGGCCAGGTCGGTCAGGTGCGCCGGGTCGCGCGCCTGCATGGCGCCCAGCTGCGCGAAGGCCGCGCGGTAGATGGCCTTGTTGCCGGCCAGCACGGCCGTGTGCGATTGCGTGGCGCCGGAGCCGGCCTCGCTTTCGCCGGCCTTGAGCACGATCAGCGGCTTGCCGGCGGCGCGCAGGCGCGCGGCGGCCTCGATGAACCGGGGGCCATTGCGCAGGCCCTCCAGGTAGCCGACCACGGCGCCGGTCTGCGCGTCATCGGCCAGGTAGTCCAGGTAATCGGCATAGTCCAGGCAGGCTTCGTTGCCGGTGTTGATGAACTGGTGGAAGCCCACGTCCGTCTGGCGGCCGGTGGCATAGACGATGGCGCAGACGTTGCCGCTCTGCGTCAGCAGGCTGACATGGCCCGGGCCGTCCTGCGGCGGGAAGGCGCGGAAGGTGGTGGCGAACGCGGTGATGGCGCGCGTGGTCAGGTTGGCCAGGCCCATGCAGTTGGGGCCTGCAATGGCCATGCCGGTTTCGCGCGCGAAGGCCGTCAGTTCGGCTTGCCGGGCCACGCCGGCCTCGCCGGCTTCGGCAAAGCCCGAGGCATAGAGGATGGCCGCGCGGATACCCACCGCGTGGCAGCGCCGCAACTGCGGCAGGACTTCTTCGGCGCCGAGCGCGAGCACGGCCACATCGGGCGCCGCCGGCAGCGACTCGACATCCGGGTAGCAGGCCAGCCCGGCGATCTCCGCGTAGCGCGGGTTGACCGGGTAGACCGTGCCCCGGTAACCAAGGCGCTGCAGGTGGTCCAGCGCCACGCCGCCGATGCGGCTGGTATCGCGCGAGGCGCCGATGATGGCAATGGAAGCGGGTTCAAGCAGCCGGGACAGGGCGGCGCGGTCTGGCCGCGGCGCCGTAGCGGTAAAGGTCATCATCATCTCCATCCTTCCTGTGCCGGAAGGTGGAGCGATTCAAGCCCATGGGGACGTACGGCGGCAAGCGAAGCAGCCCAGACTGTGCACATTGTGAACGGAACCGGCGCGGGCACCGTGGAGGCATGCTGCGCCGCAATGTGGCCTCACGGCTACCTTTGCCCACGCGCGGCGGTGTATCTTGTGAGATATCGGACGCGCCCATGCGGCCAGCCGGCGCCTGCGCGGCGCAGCGGAGACAACCCAGTGCACCTGAACTGCAATACGTCCAGCCTGTTGCCACCCATGACCGGTCCGGCCCGCAGCTGGCAAGCGTGCTGGCGGCGCCTGGCCTCTGTTGCCACCGCAGTCGCCTGCGCCGGTGTGCTGGCCGGCTGCGCGAGCTTGCCGGCCTCTGCCGAGCGCACGCCTTCAAGCGCCCTGGCTGTGACCACGGACACGCCGCTGGGCAAGGCGCTGGCGCCGCGCCTGGCGCAGCATCCGGGCGAGTCGCTGCTCTACCCGCTATCGACCGGCCCCGACGCGCTCGCCGCGCGCCTTGCCATGGCGCGCGCGGCGCAGCGCAGCCTGGACCTGCAGACCTATATCTTCGAGCCCACGGGCACCGGCGCCGCCGTGCTTGGCGACATCATCGACGCCGCCGACCGCGGTGTGCGCGTGCGCCTGCTGCTGGACGACATGCATACCGGCGGCCTGGACAAGGTGCTGGCCGCGATCGACTCGCATCCCAATATCGAGGTCAGGCTGTTCAACCCTTTCGCCAACCGCGGCGCGCGCTGGCTGGAGATGCTGTGGAGCTTCAGCCGGCTGGACCGCCGCATGCACAACAAGTCGATGACGGTGGACAACCAGATATCGCTGGTCGGCGGGCGCAACGTGGGCGATGCCTATTTCTCCGCGCGTGCCGACATGGACTTCAGCGACCTCGACGTGCTCGTCGCGGGGCCGGTGGTGCCGCAGGTATCGGCGGTGTTCGACGAGTACTGGAACGATGCCTCGTCGTACCCGGTGGCGGCGCTGATTCCCGAAGGCAAGGATGCGCCCGGGGAGACGCGCGCCTTGCGCAAGCGGCTCGAAGCGCGGGGCGACCAGGCCAAGGCCAGCGCCTATGTCCAGGAGCTGCTCGATTCGGGCCTCGCGAAGGGCATCGAAAGCGGCCACATGCCGGCCTATAGCGGCAAGGCCACCGTGGTGTCCGACAAGGCCGCCAAGATCACCGAGCAGACCCCGGGCGACGGCTATGCCACGGTGCGCCTCGAACGCCTGATCAGCGCCGCGCAGAACGAGGTGGTGCTGGTGTCGCCGTATTTCGTGCCGGACGCTGACGGCGAGGCATGGCTCATCGCCATGGCGAACCGGGGTGTCCACGTGCGTATCCTGACCAATTCCTTCGCGGCGACCGACGTGAGCGCCGTGCACGCCGGCTACGCGCCCCATCGCGAGGCGCTGGTGGCGGCCGGCATCGAGCTGTACGAACTCAAGCCGGGCGCCTATGCCGAACTCGCGCAGCAGGGCAAAGGGGCGGGCTCGGGCTCCCGTTCGCGCACGTGGCTGGCTTCGAGCCGCGCGAGCCTGCATGCCAAGAACTACATCGTCGACCAGCACCTGGTGTTCATCGGCTCGCTCAACATGGATCCGCGCTCGGCCAAGCTCAATACCGAGATGGGCGTGGTGCTGGACAGCGCGGCGCTGGCCCAGCGCATCCTGAAGGGCATGAACGACCGCCTGCCCGACATCGCCTACCGGCTCGAACTGCGCCAGAGCCCGGACGGCAGCTCGCGCCACCTGACCTGGACGACCCGCGAGCAGGGTGAATTGAAGACCTACGACAGCGAGCCGGACATGGGCCCCTTGCAGCAGCTCGGCGTTGGCTTGCTGCGCGTGCTCCCGATCAGGGAAGAGTTGTAAGGCGCGGGCGGATGCTGCGCAGCGACCTGATTCTCAGGCCTGCACCGCCTCCCGCTTTCTGGCCATCGGTCGCCTCGTTTCAGGCACCCCCAGCGTCTGTTCCAGCATATCCAGAAACACGCGCACGCTGGCCGGCATCAGCTTGCGCGCGGGCATCAGCACGTAGACTTTCAGCGGCGATGAGGAGTAGGCCGGCAGCACGCGCACGAGCTGCCCTTGCCGGACCTGCTCCAGCACGAAGCGCGGTGACAGCCGCGCCACGCCCAGGCCGTCGATGGCGGCCTTCAGGCGCAGTTCGGCGTTGTGCGTGCAGATGCGCGGCTCGACATCCAGGCGCGCGGTTTCGACGTCGTCGCGCAGGAATTCCCAGAAATGGTCGTCGGCGTTGCCGAGCGTGGGCCAGCCGGCCAGGTCCTGCGGCGTGCGCGGCAGGCCGCGGTCGCGGATCAGGGAAGGCGCGGCATAGAAACCGCGCTCGATCAGCACGACGCGCTTGCTGGCGAACGAGGTGTCCTGCAGCCGCGTGTTGGTCATGACAAAGGCCAGGTCGTAGCCGTGGCGGATCAGGTCGGGCTGGTCCCAGCTCACATCCACATGGATGCGCAGGCGCGGATGCAGCCGCATCAGGCGGCTCAGCCCCTCGGACAGGTGCTGCGACCCGACTTCGTACGGCGTGGAGATGCGCAGCACGCCGCTGACCTCGTCGCTGACGGACGCCGCTTCCGCGCTGATCTCATGCAGTTCGGCAAACAGCGGCGCCACGCGGTCATAGAGCCGCTGGCCGCGCTCGGTCACGCGCACGCGCCGCGTGGTCCGCTCGAACAGCCGCACGCCAAGCTGGCTCTCCAGCCGCGCCACCGCGGCACTGGCCGATGACTTCGGCACTTCGGCCAGTTCGGCACCCTGGGTAAAGCCGCCGCCTTCCACCACGCGGCAGAAGATCTCCCAGTCCTTCCATTCGATTGTCTTCATGCGGGGGCTCCGGCGTCAGCGCCGCCCCGGGGCGATTGCGGTCAGTCTCTGGCTGAGGTGACGGGGGGCATTTGCTGCCCGATTGTCCCACAGTGTGGACAATGGCGCGGTATGGAAACCGCGCCGACCGGCGGGCATGATGTCCTCATGCTCGCCGGTCGGGAATCACCGGGTCGGGATTCCCAACCTGCACTGACATTCAGTTGATGATCGGGTTCTTCTTCTGCATGTCGTCCTTGATCATTTTCGCCCAGGCCGCGCCGACCTGCCGCTCCGTCAAGTAACCGCGCTTGCGGGTGTCGAGCTTGTCAAAGCGCTTGTAGACCTCGGGCATGCCGGCCTGAGCCTCTTCGCGGGTCAGCTTGCCGTCATGATTGGTGTCAGCTGCCTTGAAACGCTCGGAGAACCACTTCTTCCGGTCGGCCGGCGTCATTCCCTGCGGCGGCTGCGGTACTTCGTTGACATCCGTGGTGGGTGGAGAGGCCGGAGCGGCCGCCGGTGTCTGCGGTTGTGCGGGTTGTGCTGGTTGTGCGGGTTGTGCACCGACGCCCGCGCTGGCGAGGCCTGCGGCGATTACCAGGGCACTGGCAAGGGATTTGAACCGGATCATATTCTTCTCCTCTCTCATTTTCATTTGTGTTGCGCCCCGGGGGAGCGCCGGTAACGGGCAGTGCATGAGCGTACTTCCAGTAGTCGCTTCGATGGGCTGTGCCTGCCTTTGCGCATCGCCTCCTTTCTGCGCCCACGGACCCTCGACTCCCTACCCTCCGAAGGAGCGACCCGCGGTTCAGTCTAGGTCGGCCTGAAACGATGGACAAATCAGTCCCAATCTGACAACTCCGCAGTACTGATCGTCCCCGGCCTCGCCAGCCGTGTTGTTCCTCCTTTTCGCCTTGACAATTTACGCGGTAAATATACGATGTAAATCAATCTGCGGAGGACCGCACCCGCATTCCTGAATTCCCGATCACCAGATGGCCAAGAAGAACCTGTCCCAGTCCGATATCGACGCCTTCAAGGCGCGCCTGTGCGAGGTGGCCGAACGTCGCTTCGCGGAAGGCGGCGTGGAGAGCGTCAGCATGCGGCAGCTTGCCGCCGAGCTTGGCTGCAGCGCGATGACGCCGTACCGCTATTTCCGCGACAAGGACGAGATCCTCGCGGCGGTGCGTGCCGCGGCTTTCGATCGCTTTGCCTTGGCCCTGGAGTCGGCCGGGCAAGGCGTGGCCGACCCACGCGAGCGCGCACACGCCACGGGGCGCGCCTACCTGGAATTCGCGTTCTCGCAGCCCGATGCGTACCAGCTGATGTTCGATATGTCCCAGCCCGGTCAGGACCGCTATCCGGAACTGGCCAGGGCGGGCGAACGCGCGCGCCGCACCATGGGCGCCGGCATCCAGATGCTGGCGCAGGCCGGACAGGTCTATGGCGATCCCGAAGTGCTCAGCTACGTGATCTGGGCCGCCATCCACGGCCTGGTCGTGCTGCGCCTGGCGGGCAAGCTGCCGGAGCAGCCCGACTTCGATACCGTGCATGCCGAAATGATGCGCCTGCTCGCCGTCGGCCTGCGTACACCGCCTGATGCCGCAGCCGCGACACCGCCAATGCCACGGAGCCTCGCATCATGAGCCTGCCGTTCCCCGCCTCGCCCTACCTCAGCGGCAACTTCGCGCCCATCCTCATGGAGTGCGATGCCCATGACCTGCCCGTCACCGGCGTACTGCCGCGCGCCCTGCATGGCACGCTGTACCGCAACGGGCCGAACCCGCAGTTCGCGCCGCGCGACCCGTACTACCACTGGTTCATCGGCGACGGCATGGTGCATGCCTTCCATATCGAGGACGGCCGCGTGCGCTACCGCAACCGCTGGGTGCGCACCAACAAGTTCAAGCGCGAACGCGCCGCCGGCCGCGCACTGTTCGGCAGCTGGGGCAACCCGGCTACGACCGATGCCAGCGTGGCGGGAGAAGAGAATGGCGTCGCCAATACGAACATCGTCTGGCACGCCGGCCGCCTGCTCGCGCTGGAAGAGGCCGATCTGCCGGTGGAGCTCGATGCCGGCAACTTGTCGACGCGCGGTGACTGCACGTTTGGCGGCAAGCTGTCCGGCGCCATGACCGCGCACCCGAAGACCGACCCTGTCACTGGCGAGATGGTGTTCTTCGCCTACGCGGCGGATGGTCGCTTCACACCAGGCATCCGCTACGGCGTGGTCAACGGCGAAGGCCGCCTGACACGCCTGGAACATTTCGAAGCCCCGTTCAGCAGCATGATCCACGACTTCATGGTGACTTCGCGGCATGTGCTGTTCCCCGTCCTGCCGCTCACCGGCAGCATGGCGCGGGCCACGCGCGGCGAGCCGGCCTATTCGTGGGAGCCGCAGCTTGGCGCGCATATCGGCATCATGCCGCACCATGGCGATGCCGCACAGATACGCTGGTTCCGCGGCGAGGCATGCTACGTCTTCCACGTGATGAACGCCTGGGAAGACGGCAGCCGGATCCTCGCGGACGTCATGCAGTACGATGCGCCGCCGCTGTTCAACCCGAACGCCAGTGGCCCGGGCAGCCGCGCGCGGCTGTGCCGCTGGACCTTCGACCTCGATGCCGGCACCGACACGTTCCAGCGCACCTGGCTGGACGACATGCCGGGCGAGTTTCCGCGTATCGACGATCGCTTCGCCACGCTGCCCTATCGCCATGGCTACTTTGCCTCGCGCCAGCAGGAAGAGGCGCTCCCCGGCAGCTACGACACGCTGGTCCACCTCGACCTTGGCACCGGCCGGCGCAGCGTGCACGCCTTGCCGCAAGGCGATGCCATTTCCGAACCGGTGTTCGTGCCGCGCACGCCGGACGGCCCCGAAGGCGACGGCTGGCTGCTCGCCACCGTCTTCCGTGGCAACGAGCAGCGCAGCGACCTGGTGGTGTACGAAGCGGGAGATATCAGCCGCGGCCCGATTGCCGCCGCGCATTTGTCGCACCGCGTGCCGTTCGGCTTCCACGGCAACTGGCGCCCGGCGCAATGAGGGACCGATATCCACGAGACCGGAGACTGACATGGGCCTGCTGACTGGCCTGCTGCCGTTCATCGCCTTCTTCATCGGCATGCGTACCTTGTCTCCCGTAGCGGGACTCGCGGCGGCCTGCGCGGTCTCGCTATACCTCTGCCTGCGCATGTGGCGGCGACGTGAATCGCTCAAGGTGCTGGAAGCCGGCAGCCTGCTGCTGTTTGCGGGGCTGCTTGCCTATACGGTGCTGGCCGCGCCGCACTGGACCGTGGCCACCGTGCGGCTGGCCGTGGACAGCGGGCTGCTTGCCATCGTCGTGGCGTCGCTGCTGATCAACAAGCCGTTCACGCTGCAGTACGCAAGGGAACGCGTGCCCGCGGAGCTTTGGCAGTCGCCGCGCTTCCTGGCCGTGAACCGGCACATCACGCTGGCGTGGGCCGCGGCGCTGGCCGTGATGGTCGCGGCGGATGCCGCCGCGGAGTACCTGCCCGCCGTGCCGCTGTGGATCGATGTGGCGGCGACGCTGGCCGCGTTTGCGGGCGCGGTCGCCTTCACGATCCGCTACCCGCAGGCGGTGCGCCGCGCGGCCGGCTTGCCCGGCGCGGGCGCCGGACAACCGCTTCAGTAGGGCTGGTCGCCGGGACGGATGGCGAGGCCGAGCGTTTCGGCGATATCCGTCATGTCTTCGTCGTCCTCGCTGCGCGTGATCCAGCCGCCGTAGGCATCGCCATCGGTGTCCCAATTCCACAGCGTGTAGCCGGCCACGCGCAGTTGCTGGTGGGCCAGTTCCATCAGTTCGGGCACGCTGGTGCTTTCCAGGAAGCTCTCGTCCTCGGGGTCGTCGCTGCCCCAGTCGATCTCCAGGTCCATGCGCTCGCAAAGCTGGTTCATGCAGCCGATAAAGGACTCGCAGTCCTTCCAGTCCACGTAGAAGCCCGACTGCCAGTCGATCACCTCGCGGATCACCCACAGCAGTTCCTGCCCCTCGGTGTCGTCGTCCTCGGCGTCCAGCAGCGCGTCCGAGAACAGCGCGGTCTGCGCCTCGGTCTGCGCGATGTCGCCCAGGTTGATCAGCGCGAACAAGCGGTGGATGGCGTCCTGTTTATCGTCGTCCAGTGGTGTGACCATGATCTGTTTCCTTGTCTGATTCTTGCCATTCAGGCAGCAATGCCGACGATCTCGCGCTGTCCGCGCGGCGTGACCCGCAGCGCGCGCGATGCCGGCGTGGCCTCTACCCAGCCGCGCTGCAGCAGGCTGCCGAGCAGCGCCGCGCCCAGCGCGCCGCCAAGATGCGGCTTGCGCTCGCTCCAGTCGGGGCAGGTGCAGGCGAACTGGCGCCGCTTGCGGCGCGCGGCGTCCACGTCGATGCCTAATCGCGACATCGCCTGCGCGCCATCGCCGCTCAGGTCCACGGCATTGCCGTCGACCAGCAGCCACCCCGCGCGCGTCATGCGGTCAAACAACCCGACCGCGAGCTCGCCGGCCAGATGATCGTAGCAGGTGCGCGCCTGCCTGAGCGCAGGCGGCGCCGCACGCGACACCGGCACGTCACGCAGCCGCGGCGGACGGCTCGCCAGCGAGGCCGAGGCCAGCGCCTCGATGGCAACACCGATCTCGGGCGCGGCCAGCCGGTAGTAGCGATTGCGCCCGCGCGTCTCCACCGCCAGCAACCCGCCTTCGCTGAGGCGGGTCAGGTGCCCGCTGGCAGACGACGCGGACAGTCCCGCGATCAGCGCGAGTTCGCCGGCGGGCCGTGCGCTGCCGTCCATCAGCGCCCACAGCATGGCCGCACGGCCGGGGTCGGCCAGCAGGCCGGCCAGCTGGCTGATGCCTGGGGTGTATTCCATGGTTCATTGGGGGGTGAAGGATGGGATGGAGTATAGGCGGGATCGTGTGTATCATGGTGTCGGACAAAAGTTCGCTTACTAAACAAAACTTGCCTTACTAAACAAAAGTTGGCTTACCTGAAACAAAAGTGGGCTTACAAATGTATTAACGGTCCGCGGATGGCTCGAGTCTGAGGGCCATTACCTCCGTTTCAACGACTGGGAGTTCCCTTTATCTGCTCATTCCTTACGGAGTCACTGCAGATAATGATGTCCCCGCCGGTTAGGGCATGCACACCAGACGCCCCAGTCCGTGATCGGTCTGTCGTCAAAACTACGGGGCCTAACCGACCCAGACCTGACGTGATCACGTCGAAGCCGCCGCCAACATGAATCAATTGCGACGACTTGCTTCGTCCGCAATGCCTCCCGACGTTTCGATTGCGGGCCTGGGTGAATTCCACAATCTCCATAGCAGAATCTGCGCCCAGAATTGTCGGCAGCATGAAACTCGCGTCAAGCACTACATCTTGCAACACGCACGATCATCAAGTGTGGTTCTTCGGGATCGCAGCGCGCCGGTAGGTGGCGTTGCGCTCGGCGCCGGCACCTATGGTGCGAGACTATGCGCCTACGATTACGTTGTCCGTTCAGTGTTTGACCGCTGTGGAGTTTGCTTCGCCGGTTGTCATGCAGATTCAAGGAATGAATCTGTTCGAGTATCTATGCTGAAGGGCGAAGGGCGAAGGGCGAAGGGCGAAGGGCGAAGGGCGAAGGGCGAAGGGCGAAGGGCGAAGGGCGAAGGGCGAAGGGCGAAGGGCGAAGGGCGAAGGGCGAAGGGCGAATGTGTGCGCGGAATAAAAGTTGGGAAGCAACTTCCTGAAAGGTTGGGAAAGCGGCAAAGATTGCTGGAATCCCAAGCCAGATAAGGCTTCCCAACTTTATGGGATCTTGTGGATCTTGCTGTTCCGGCAGCTCATCGCACCCGTGTGCGACTTGGAGCTCGCAGACCACAACTTGCAATCGCGGCCTGTATCGTCACTGACTTCTGCCTGCCCAATACGAACATATTAGGTCGGATTTGTCGGCTTGCATTAGAAGCCAACAACGCGGAAGCGTTCAATGTTGCCCGTCAGCCATTTGGGACGTTTGCCTAATCCGTTCCAACTTCGTCCTGTTGCTGGATCGATGAACTGCGGAGAGCGCTTAATCCTGAGCGCGGTTTGCTTCCGAGCGTCGAGCATCAAAGGATGCTTGATGGACCCTGCGTTCTCCTGCAAGAGCTGCGGCATGTCTCGGGGCTCTAGTCCAACGCTGGCCAGCAAGTGCAGAATCTCCTCAATCGCGCGCTTTCGCTCGCGCAACCACGCCCTTTGAATCGCGGCGTCCAGCAGCAGCAGGCGGGTCTTCAAGGCCGGGTACTGAAGGTCCATGCATTTTCCTCCCACCCCATAGAGTGAGTGCCGCGGTGAGGCGAACCGTTTGGCTGAACAGATGCGGCTGGTCGCTATTTTTGAGTGCTCTGCAACCCCTCAGCTCGGCGTAGCAGTTCCGACAGCGTGAGTGACAGCGCTTGTGCAAGGGCTTCCATTGTCAGCAGACGAGCCTCTGCCGCACCACGCTCCACCTTACTCAACGAAACGGAATGAACGCCGGACCTCTCGCTGAGCTCTTGCTGAGTGAGTCCGGCTTGTTCGCGAGCGATTCGGACTGCCTGTCCGAATGCGTGAAGAAGGTCCATCCTATCCGATAGTGATCTTGGAGCACCTCTCTTCTACCCATAGTCGTGTGCCGGGTACAGAACTCTATAGCTAAATTTTTAGTGTTTACGCTAAAATACTTAACATTCCGTAGCGCGGTCCCGCGAGGCGGCAATGGACAAGCGACGTTAGTCCGTTGGTGTGCTCATCGCAGGACCCATTAAGACTCTTTTCCACGATGCTACTAACGAAGTTCGAATGGCACTTGGGCGTGTTCGCGGATGCAGACAACTCCCTGTTCGCCTCATGGAAGGGGCTCGCTATTACCCCGCCTGCCTTTTTCCTCTACCCCCCGCTTTCCGATGCCGAGGGGGAGCGGGAGGTGGCTCTCATTCATTCCATCGACGAACTGATCGAGGTACTCGCGAGCATGCAGCCTGAACAGCCGGATGGGCAGCTTGCGGTCGATATTCTTACCGCGACCCGGGGCGTTCAGCCGGTGTGCGAGCTTTGGAGCTATGAGAGTGCGCAGGAACCTGGCCTGTACTACGCCTACCTGGGGCGGGACGGCCGCTTGGAACCCTGCCATCGGGAGCAACCACGGGGCATGACCCGGCTTCGGCGCCTGTACACACTCGGTACACACGCGGATAGCGATGGCGAGCTGTGTGCGCAAGCCGCGTGAGTTGCCGAAGCAGACTGCCATCTTGCCACGGGCTAAATCCTATTTCTGACTCTACGATGCAAGTCCCCGACGATTTTCCGCGCAACCCGTTCCCAGCGAGCCTCGCCGGCACACAGGCCAAGTTTGCTGCCCGCATGATCAACGGCAGATGCGTCGTCGGACTGACCGACGACGAGCGCGCCGAGCGCTACGCAATGTGCCTGGATCTGGTCGAGCAGCTCGTCGCGTACTGCCGACGCAAATCGCTTGAGCAACCAACCCGGAGCCCGAATGAACTGCTCGGCTGGGTGGAACGTGGCGTGCGCAACAAGCAGGCGGTCTGGCAACTCGGTGGGCCGGAGGTCGACTGGATCGTTGCTCAAATGCGCAGGTCTTACAAATTGAACTCCGATGAGATCGATGGTCGGGAAAGCTAGAAGGAGTGAACGAAGCCATGCTACGCGTAACCGTTGAACTGATGCCCGGCGGCAGAGTGCAGGGCCGGCGCACACTGGCGACGGCCGATATCGGTCGGATTCGCTCCGGCGCTCTGGCGGACTACGAGATCGATATGGAGGAGGATCTGTTGCCGAACCCTTGGGGCGGGACGCTTCAGGACTATCCCCGCTGGTCTGCCAGCGTGTGGGATCTGGTGGCGCGCAGTATTGCGGTAGCGCTCGCTGGGAAAGAAGAGTTGCCCCCACGACCGGATCAGCCACAGGTTCCAGTTCACCTTTCGGCGGGTCGGACTTCCCACGTCAGACTGGAAGAGATTCCTGAACCGACGCGCAGCTACTTCGCCCACAACATTCGAGGTTCCACACGACCCATTATCGACGAGGCACCAGATCCGCTCGGATGTGCCTATTCCTGGGACTGGAACGATTTTCTCGCTGGAGGAGAAATTGATGTTCTGGCAAACACCTGACGTGGCGGTAAAGCCCGAGATCGATCTGGCTTGCTGGGCGGTAGTCGAGACCGATAAGGATGAACGGCACCTGGTTGGAATCGATCCGGCGACAGGAGCGGGGCAGGTCAGCAGTGCCATTGCGGTCTTCGATGCGAGCACCATGGAGTTCCGAACGGTCAGTGGCCGGCTCTATCGGATGCGCGACGCCAGTAACTTGGCGGACGATGCCCGTTATGCATGGGATCGCTGGGCGACGTTTAATGGGGTGCAGTCATGGCGGGACGTGACCACCGAGTACAAGCCAGCCATGGAAGCCTATCTTAGGAAGGATTGATGCTCCGACAAGCCCCTGACGTGCCCACGGAGCCGTCCGTTGAGCTGGCCGGCTGGTTGGTGATGGAGACGGAGCGCGGCGAGCGACACTTGGCGGGTATCAACGTGTCCAGAGGAACGGCTCGGGTCAGCAGAGTGATCGAGACGCTCGACGCGAGCACCATGCAGGTTACCACTCAGAGCGGTCGTGTCTAACCGGCTTCGAGGAATCGGAAGCGTCGCAACGGAAGCTCGTCTGGCATGGGGTCTATGGTGTCGCGGCAATACAGTGTTGTGGTGGCGCGAGGTCACGGAAGAGTACGAGCCGGCGATGCGGGCCTATTTGTCCGGATCAGATTACCTGGCAGTAACCAACACGGGAGAGGACGCAAATGCTGCGTGTAACCGTCGAATTGCTTCCAGGTGGCCGCGTGCAGGGCCGCCAGACGCTGGCCACGGCCGACATTGGTCGGATTCGTTCTGGCGCTCTGGCGGACTACCAGGTCGAGATGGAAGAAGGGCTGTTTCCTGATCAAGTTTGGAGCGGCGCGCTGCAGGACTATCCGCGCTGGTCCGCCAGCGTGTGGGACCTGGTTGCCCGCAGCATCGCGGTCGCGCTGACGGGAAAGGAGGAGTTGCCCCCACGGCCGCAACTGCCGCAGGTGCCAGTTCATACCTTCGATGGCGGAATGCGGATTGTTCACCTGGATGAAATCCCAGAACCGACCCGGACCTTCTTTGAGCAAAACCTGCGTGGCTCAGGCACCCCCGGAGCAGGGATGGCGTTTGCTTGGGATTGGGACGACTTCCTGGCTGGCCAGCGATGAACGATCGCTTGGCAGCCGCCGCGCGCGAGATGGTTGCCGGTCTTGCCTGGTATCACTGCCTCACCGATGAGAAGCGGGCGGTTTGGCTGGACCAAGGGGCTGCACTGACCGGCGATCGAAATTCCCACTCGGCGTGGCTCGCGCTCAAAGCGCAGCGGCCGCAGACCGCTCAGCGCATTGTGGACAACGCCAATCTCGCCGAGGTCGACTTTGTTGCGCAACTGATCCTGCGGATGGACTAACGCATGGACTTTTCGCGACGGCTACCTTAATGGCCAGTCTCTGCTGGTCGACCACTGCCGAACTGTGGCCGTCTCTGACCGACCCTTCTGAGTCATTCGTCTACTCTGGTCGATGGGCCGAGCTGGCCGATGTTCTGCCGTTCGGCCCGAGTTCGGCTACGACGGCTGCTAGGCTAACAACGGACCTACGCCATTGCACTTCTACACAAATTCTCCTTCTTGCTGTCTTCCATCTAAGAACAGCTCGTGCCTCCCCTTAGTTGAAGGAACGTTAATGAACTCCTGTTCAATTGAGGAGTCCGCGCGCCGGCACGATAAACCGCTGTTTTGAAACGGTGTTTGATTTGATCCATACTAACATTCTGGGGAATACCGGACTCCATCGCAGCTCTAGTTGTAAATTCTTGTTGACTGCTTTAATCGATAGCGTGAAATTCTATGTCGACACAATTTCTATAATGAAAGTAGAAATTCAAACCAACGGCGACCTTCCCGTTCTTCGACATCGTTTTGTAGCATTCCCTTGCTGACGAACAGCCGTCGTGCTGGAACATTTTGCTCAGAAACGGCAAGTCTAAGTTCTGTCGACCCTCGGGATCGAGCGTCTTCGCACATCACATCAAACATATAATTCGAAACGCCTTTTCCACGTACACTTGGGCAGCAATAAAAATCTAATAAAAATGCGATGGCACTATCACGAATCTCTATCCAATAATAACCAACGAGTTTTCCGTCTCTACTTAGAACGCATACTGAATTATTCGGATCATCAATGGCAGCCAAAAGCCGCTTTCTGAGGGTTTCCCACTCCGGTCGTGTTAGCCGTCGAGCGAAGCTAATCGTCGACGTCTCGCGTTGCGCGGAACTAATAAAACTCGCGTGCTTTTTACGACTTGCCTGGTTGACGATGATTCCAAAACGATTAAAATTGGTTGTAATCACGGCTCGATCCGGATATCAGAACACTCAGTCGGCACGCTTTATGGACTGGGAAACTCGCCTGCCATTACCTCCAGCATCCCTAGTGTGCGGACTGCTACCGAACGCCAAAGTGGCGCACTTGGAGAGGGGCCATGTTGGAGAATGGGTGTCGCCGCTGAAACTATTGCATCGGGAGCGCCACCGTTCGTCCATGCGGTCTCGAAGATAGTCCACAAATCGGCCTGACTGCCGATATTTCTATCCCGTGACGGAGCGAGTGTCGAAAGGACTGATATGATCTCAGCATTCCTTTCAGGCTCGGATGCGACACATTCCAGGATTTTAAGAACTTCCTCTGCGATTTGAGCGTGCATAGAACTAATAAGCTCGACAGACAAGTCGTAGAACCCTCCGTTCCATCCGCGATTCCACGGCGGATCAAGCTCATTCAGAAATTCTTCATTAGGCATTTCAAGATAGTCAAGTAACGCTTTACCTAAAGCTATAGAATAATTCCAATTTCCAGATCTCGCGGCGATTCTGATGAGGTTGTGCAGCAGTTGGATTCTGTGAATTTTCAAAAATGAGTAAGCAGCGTCATTTTCAAGAGCGAGATCGTTAGAAAAAGAATATTTAAGATCGCGTATTGCATTTCGAAATTCATTTTGGCGATATAAATAATAAGATCGTTGTGCCAAAAGTAGCGATTGCACTAGGAGGCTGGCTTCCCGCCCCCTCACGCAAATACCTAGAGATTCCGCTTCAGAAAAGCAAATTACCGCCTCATCCAATTGGCTCGACTTCGCAGCCAAAAGTCCGCGGTACCCCTTTTCGTAGACCAGATCAGCGGCAACGCGATCATGCGTGTCGAATCGCGCTTCCTTAATTTTTGAAATCAAATCGGCAAATCGATCTCTGAAAATTTGATGCGGATATGCGACGTCGACACTTTGGCATATTGTCGTCAACCCATACAGGCTTTCAAGCTCGATCATAGTCACTCTCGCTCTCGTTCTTAGTTTGACGGAGAATGATCGTCTCGATATAAGCGCAGGCAACCTTCTTCGACGAGGCGGGTAACGAGCGATATCTTATCTGCGAGGCTCATGTCCGGTATCTCGTGCACTGAAAATCGTCGTACTTTTTTAATGAAGTCGAGCGCAGAAGCGAGCACCGACGGCACGACGAGATCGACCCCGTTTAACGTAACATAGCACTTATCCTCCTTTATCGATAAAGCTGCCGAGGCGAACGCGGGAAGTTCCACAATAGAATCCCGCGTGATAGTTTGTGGTGTGGCGAAGTCTATAAACATACCCTTCGTATCTACCCATCTATTCGCTTCGACTCGCGCGGAAATTTTGTTCACTGCCGAATGCATAGTGGAAGGATCAGTAAATGCCGCCGCCAAGCCACTGAATTCCGACATGCATTTTTCCATATCATATTCGTGATTGCCAAATTTTATTGGTAAGCTTGCGCGAATATTTGGATTTCCTTTCGTGATATCCTCGTACATTGCAGCGAAAACGTCAGCCCATGTTTTGACTAGCACTCCAAGTGCGATATGGACCGAATAGCCGGTCGCAATTGGGTTATGAATAACCCCACGGGGAACATAAGCGATGTCTCCAGCGTGAAGAGTGAATTCGCCGATCTCCGGGCCAACTTCGTGCCGTTCCGCATCGAACTCATACGTGTATAGCGGGCGTTGAAGAGGTGATTCATACAGAACCCATCGCTTACTTCCAGCGACTTGAAGAACAAAGATGTCATGCGCATCCCAGTGAGGATATGAACTTCTGGTGTCTTGTGGCGTCATATATAGATTTGCTTGCGATGTATTATGAAAGAAAGCTTCAGCAGAATCACAAAGCCGCCGCACTGGCAAATTCCATAAATGAAGTGCCCGCAAGATGATAGTTTGGCCTTGACGATGTAGTCGAAGAACATCCGACGGTCGAATATAGGACCCTCTACTATAGGAGTCTTTCGCGGCTCCCACGGCATCTTTACCAACGTCTATGTGTGACGTAGGAATTGAAAGCGAAGAAATAAGATCATCTATGTCATTAATGGTGATTATCTCATCGTAATATGACTGATTTTCTCTGTGCAAAACGAGGACGTCACGTTGCCAGTAACGCTCTGAAAATTCTGCAAGCGAGCACGGAGCGATAAGCCTGGAAATTGCATCGATACCAGAAGATCTGTCCATTCCAATCACCCTAGAAAAACTGACTCGGAGATGCGTTCGATTGCTTTCACCCCACTAATACTGACAATACTCGCGTAGGAATTAACGCATGATTTTAGTTCCAATCGAGCAAAACCAGTTTCGATTTCTTGAACACGGGAACGAGCGTGGGGAAATATGGTCGTCCCTCGCTGAGACAATCTCCAGAAATTGAGTAACCCGAACCAGACCATACACGCGTGCAAAAACGCGTGAAGGGGCAACTCACTTCCGGTCCAGGGCGACTTTATAATCGCCTTTTCGCCAGCGGTTGGGTCGCTCAACAATGGGCAGTTAAGTTCGACGATGCTTACGGCGGTATGGATTGCCTCGTGAACTAATGCTTCTGCCAATGATGCGACATTGCCGCATTGCGCATTTACTATGACTGTCCTGCCAAGTGCCGCGGCTGAACTCGCGCTACGCATCGCGAAAGGATGTAACCTATCTGTTCTCAATACGATATTGCTGACGAGTTCTTTGACCGATAAAACGCATACCTTTGAAATATTTTCTACAATTTCAACTGCTTGATTTAAACGATTTACTATGAGCGCCATGTCCGCGCAGTTAGGATTTTGTGGGCGGTGAAGTCCAGCTTTGGGATAAGAAATTCTCTGAGGAAGCGAAAGGTCAATTGGGATCCCGAGCCTAATTGAAGGACCTTTCAATCGACCATTAACTGGGCATAGAAATATTTTCTCATCGCCCGGTGGATATTCAATGTCCAGCCACGTTTCTCCGAGTGCGCACCACCTGGCGACCCGATATTCCGGGGCGCTCGCGAGAATGAATTCGGCGCGAATCAATTTCTCAAGTTCAATGTTACTTCCCTCGTTGCGTAGTATTTGGCAGACGGCGGGTGAACGTAGTATGCGCTCGACTGCGCAAAGTGGTAGATTTTCCCAACAGCGCTGGAGCTCTGAGTCGCCATAGGTGATAAGACGTACTGAGATTTGCTGGGCCACATACGTAAGGCGTACATGGCGTAGTCTCCGTAGAACTTGGAGCGATCGGGGCGACCAGCTTAGGAGAGCTAATGAAGTCTCCTCGTGACCGCTACGTGGAGTGCGTATCATGGTCAATGCGACTGAAGGCCCACGCGAGAATAAGGCGATCTTTGATATTTAGTTTGGCAGAGGGGCAGGGAATGTGTCCGTCGTTCCATTGCTTTGGACATGCCCCCCCGCAAACGGGAAGCATTGGGCAACTCGCGCAGTCAAATCGGCCTTTTGCAATGTCATCGAGAAATGCGCCGAGGCGGACCGCATGGGGCGATTCTTCGGGAATACGCACGGTTCCTCGAGAATAAAAATTAATCTCACCATACGCTGGCACCATGGGAGCTTCCGTGCAATTGAAAACGTTCCCGAACGGATCGATAAGTTCGGCATGGGGATTTACAGCCATACAAACTATTGGCTTTGGACCCGGCATCAATGGCGGGGAGAATCGACGAAAGTACGCGTGTGACAACCATTCCATTTCAAGGTGCGCATATTCTTCACGTGAGAGGCAAAGTGCATCTGCATCATTGCCCCATGAATGAATCGGAGCGAAATACAGACTCATGCGATCCTGAGACTCAAGATCCGCTAACTGATCGATTAGTCGCGAAACGGAATCGGCGTTTCTCCGATCAACGTTGCATCTGATCGTTACATTAACCGGTAGTTGACTCGATTTTACTATCCATTCGACATTTTCAAAGATTCGCGCGAATGTTGGCTTGCCTCCCTTGGTATGCCGCCTGGCGTCGTGACTGTCGGCGGGCCCATCGAGAGTGACTTCAATTTCGTCCACTCCAAGATCGCAAACCAATTCCGTTGCTATGTCCTTGGATAGTCTCAAACCATTCGTGACAACACGAGCCCGATATTTGCATTGTTGCAACGAAGAGGCGTTCTGAAGTAAAGGGGTAAGTCGTCTAATTGCATTCATCCCCAACAGTGGTTCCCCCCCAAACCAGCCGATTTCCAACGTAGTGTAGGACCCCTGTCGTAAGCGCCCTGCTATCCGCTCAACTACTGTGTCTTGATCGTTGTGCGATAAAGTATCTGGTCGATGTGATTGGCCACAGTAATCGCAACCGAGTTGGCAAAGGGCCGTTGGCTGCAGACATTCATACAGTGTTTGGCTTGATGCGATTGCAGCTCGATTCCTTTGCAGGATTATTTCGAGTTCGTTATCCTCGGGCGAAACAATAATTTTTGCTGCTAGAAGTACCTCGAGTATATTTTTGTCTAAAGTTTCTATATTCGTAGAGCTAATAGAATTCCAAACCGAAGGGGACACCAACAGCGCACGTAGAGAGCGTGTAGAGAAAATAATGATATGCGTTGTATTGGTATTTTTATCCAGTACCGGGTCGGTGGCAACTATGTAACGCGATAAAATGTACCTGGTTTCCTGGCCATTTGTCCGGTTAGTTATTTGTGGCAGCATTTCTTTAATCCGGATAAATGGTGAGAAATATGAATTTAGTTATGTTTTTTTTAGAGTTATTATAATCAGGGCCTGACGCAAGCCCTGATGTTGTGGAAATTTTGAAGAAGACTATCCTTTTAGATTTTTCATCAAATCTTCCGGCGCATGCGCTGCTGCTCCACATCCACTGTTAAAGTCTACGAAAGCTGCAGCTTGGCGAGCTCCGACCCTCAATTCCGCAAGTTGAGCCGGACTAGCCGTGTCCACCCTTGCGATTGCCTTTGCCAATTCTGCATGTGCAGCTACAAGAGCCGCTTTTACGTGTGCACGATCGTCGCCTGGCATTTTTTCACTCCATAAAATCACCCGACGCGGGTGAATTGCTTGTTGTGGAACTATTTGTAGGCGGGTTCGTTAAACATGTCTAGGGTCGCGTCGTAGATTATTTTTACTGGTTGCTGATCCGTCACAAAGTTCTCCGAATTGCTTCAATGTCGTGACAAGAATTGTCTAGATCAGAAGTAAATATTCTTACAGAAGTTATAACCCGTTTGGGTTGTTGGATCGAGTGCGAAGGTAAAGAATCACCTCCCAACGGGTCTATTATTAGGTTTCCTTGCGGGAGCTGCGGCCCGGATCTTGGGGAGGAAGTGGTGTCGTCACGAAAGCCGTAGGCCATGCGCTTGATGACCTTGATCCGGGCGTGGATGCCCTCGAACAGATTGCCCAACGGCTAGCGGGTATGGGCGAGGATGCCTGCGAAATAGGCTTGAGCTTGCGGGAAAAATGGCATAGCGGTGCGATCCCGCTGCTCAGGGCTCGCTCGTACCAGCCTTGCCAGAACCGGTGGGCGTAGCGCGATGCCGGTAGCTCCACGGCGCCTTGATGTCATCCTAGAGCACTTAGACGGTTTCAGCGCCTGGTTGGCCGCCACGATTACTTCAAGCGCATCTGGTCGGCCTCTCGGGTGATGTTCTCCCGATTCCGCAGCAGCAACCAGTGTGAGGACTTTACGACCTTGCGCGCAGCGCGATCGCCGCGCAGCCGGCTGGCTTCGACCAGCCGCACCCGGTAGATGACTTCCCGGCCGCACTTGGCCACTACGTGGAATAGGTCATAGCCTTCGTCGAAGGCGGCGGCAACTTTCCTGGCGCCTCTGCGTTTGTACGCCCTTACCCTGGGGGATTCGTCCAGATCGCGGACTAGTTCGCGGATTGGGCCGTTCGAGGGATCGTAGCGGAGGCCTTCAGTGACTTCATTGGGCGGGGCTGTGCAGCCTTTGAGAGACGTGCCATCGCCATCAATGCTGACGAAAAGTAGAGCTGGGCGGGTCCGCAACGCTCACCGTGTTCACACCATATCTGTCGCGGTTGCTTGAAGTTCTGGTCACCACGAACTAATAATATTGCGAAGCGTTGTTAATAATTCTGTATCTTGCAGCCGAAATGTGAAATAGGTTTGTTCAAACGAATCGACAATTCTAATTTGGAGGTCGGTGACATGAATGAAAGACTAGCCAACGAGCTTCTGAAGCTTCTTGATCCTGAGCGGCTCGCCGCATTCGAAAGTAATCCTGTCGCTTATATGAATGATCTAGAGTTGTCTGCGGCAGATAAAAAGGCTATTCTTACTCGAAAAAGAGCGGTCATAAAATATCAAGCACATTTTGGCGGACTTACGAATCAGCAAATAGACGAAATTTCTATCGAGTCTCCTGATGTTGAGCATGCGCATGTAGAGATTGGTCCAGAGCATGAATATGGCGCGACCGATGAAGAGGGGCCTGGCGGACTTTTCATGACGACGTCAGGGATGCGAGAATTTGGTCCCTCAACAAATCATATAGGTAGTGACGGCCTCATAGCAGGAAATATAGATTGTTCTGATAAAAAGGCGAACTCATTGGTCATTGTCGGGACCGGAATCAAAGCTTCACATCTAACGGATGAGGCGTCGCGTTATCTTCGAATGGCAGATGTCGTTCTTTATTGCGTGGCGGACCCGGCTACCGAGGTCGCAATCCGCAGACTCAATGATAATGTTGATAATCTCTATCGATTTTATGGTGACGGAAAACTTCGCGGTATCACGTACAATGAGATGGCGGAAACAATAATGGAGGAACTGCGCGCCGGAAAAAGAGTCGGCGCCGCGTTCTATGGCCATGCTGGATTTCTCGTGAAGCCTGCACATCTCGCTATCAGGCAGGCCCGAAGAGAAGGGTACGAGGCTTGGATGTGTCCGGGGCCATCGTGTGTAGATTGTCTCATCGCAGACCTTGGTATTGATCTTTCTTGGGATGGCTGCCAAATCTATGAGGCCACTCATTTTATGGTTAGAAATAAATGCCCAGATACAACCGCTGGGTTAATTTTGCTTCAGATTGGGTGCGTTGGAGATTCCTCTTTTAGCTTTAAAGGATTCGATGGGCGACATTATCCGCGTCTACTGAATCGACTCATTGAGTTCTATCCGGCTGAACATTACGTGGTGCTTTATGAGGCCTCTCAATTTTCTATATGTGCACCGCGGGTGGATGTTGTTAAATTGAGTGATCTTCATTCTGTGAAAATCAACGGGATTACAACCATGTATGTTCCGCCAATCAATGTAGCACCTTTAAACGAAGAGCTTCTTAATATTTTTGTGGCCTCCCAGAACGCGAATGACGGTTGACTGATTTATTGCGGTCATTGGTCTTTGGAAAGGGGGTGGCCGTTTTTCGGTGCCAGCTCGGTCACCGAGAATGCGCGGGCGACTGACTCAATGTGGCCGAACCCGGCCAACGGGGGGGAGGGCGGCGATCACGCTCCGCGCAGCCCTTTGTACAGCGGGCCTCCTCAGTGTGACTGAGAAACCAGAGGTCTATGACCAAGTCGGGATGGACGCGACTCGACGGCGTCCAGTTTGAATCCGCTGCGCAGGCATTGTGATAAGAAAACTTATCACAATACCTGGCGTGAGGAAGGTGAAAAAAGGTTGGACCTGGATTCCTCAGGCGGAGGAAGGAGCAAGACCGCAAGGGCAGCTTGCGGCGGCATCGCTCGCAGAGGCGGGTGGTTCGGCAGGACAAAGGGCCCGCACTGACCGGCTAGCGAAACAATTAGTGATAAGACCCGGACATGTTGCCGTCTTTCCCACGGAAGCTCGTGGTCGTTGCACCAACGGTCGGCGTAACTGCGCTAAGTCCCGGCTCTAATTTGCGGAGAACACAACCCGAACACCGCGCGGGCCGAGCGCTTGGGCCAGGCCGACGGGGTTGTCTACGCGACCGAGGGGCGTATATGAATACGTCGAGTTGAATGTCAAATAGAAAACGACTACGGTGTCCGAGCCGTACAGCAGGAGGTCGCCGTTGCGTATCGTTCCCGGGCGGCTCACCTTGGTGGGTAGCGTGTTGGGCAATTGGGCGTACTTCTCGTTGCCGTTGAGCTCGGTCATGTCGAGCGTTAGCGGCAAGAGTGCAGCGAACGCACGGGCGGCAGCGTTGTCCGCCAAGGTGATGGCGAAGCGATGTTCACCCACGGTCATCCACACGCGTGATTCCTCCGGTTTTCTCGCTGCTGCGGCGGTATGGGAGGCAGCGGCGGTAGTACTTGACGTCGAAGGCTGGCCAACTTCGCACGTACCAAACATCAATAAGCTTAGCAGCAAGCCCAGCCCGCTCAGCGCCCCTGGACCTCGGATCCCGCGACGTTGAGGTCTGATGGCGATAGGCCGCTGGCCGCCGGTGCGGGCGCTAGCGCGGATCACGGTCATGGCGCTCTCCTTGCGCTGCCGCTTAGGCCGCCTTTGGCGCTTGCGAACGTGAGGTCAGGAAGGTCAAAGCGGCCGCGGACACTAGTACGCCCGCGCTCGCCGCGAAGGTGCTTTGGTAGCCGCTGTGGTCGTACAGTACGCCGCCGACAGTCGAGCCCAAGGCAATGGACAGTTGGATGACCGCTACCATGAGCCCGCCGCCGGCCTCCGCGTTCTTCGGCATCGCTTGGGCGATCCAGCTCCACCAGCCTACCGGGGCCGCGGTGGCCACCAGTCCCCATATGCTAAGCAACGCAGCAACGGGGATGATCCAGGTTCCGAAGGGAAGCAGCATGAGGGCGATCACGGCCATCAGAATTGGAATGGCAATCAGCGTTCCATACAGGCCTCTCCTCAAAAACGTGCCAATCAGAGCGGTGCCAATGAAGCCGGCCACGCCAATGAGGAGCAGGACGAGGGACAGCGTGGAAATGTCGGCGCGCGTTACCGTTTCGAGGAACGGACGCAGGTATGTGAACAGGGCGAACTGGCCCATGAAAAAGGCACCGCATGCGGTCATGCCGAGGGCGACGGACCGGCTTTTGAACAGCTTGAAGACATTGCCGGACTCCGGCGAACGGTCATGAGTCGTCATCGCCGGCAAGCTGGCCCACTGCCAGGCCAGAGCGATCGCGGCCACCGGCACCAGACATAAGAAGGCGCCACGCCAACCAATGACCGCGCCGAGATAGCTGCCCAGCGGCGCGGCGATTACCGTCGCCAGCGCATTGCCCCCATTGAAGATTGCCAGCGCGCGCGGTACCTGAGCCGGCGGGACTAACCGCATGGCCGTTGCCGCCGACATGGACCAGAAACCTCCGATGACCACTCCGATGAGTGCACGACCCATCATGTACATCAGGTAGCTCGAAGCCAGCGCGACTACTGCGCCGGACAGAGCCATCAACGCCGTCAGCGCTAGCAATAGCGTCTTGCGGTTCATGTTGCCGGCAATCCATGCCATCGACAGGCTGGTCAATACGGCGAATGCGCCGGAGATCGCGATGCCTTGCCCGGCCGTCCCTTCGGTGACATGAAGGTCGGCCGCCATCGGCGTCAGCAGGCTCACGGGCATGAATTCGGAAGCGATCAATGCGAAGACGCACAGCGACATTGCAAAGACGCCGCTCCAGTATGCGGGCTGGGCCTCGGCCTCATGTTGAGAGGGGGCGGCGTGCGAGCTCATATTCAACGTTACTAACTTTTTCATTCCCTGATGTTCGCGCACGGATGCCATCGTGACTAGCTAATGAATGCTTAAAGGGGATATAAGATGTGCTAATCAACGCCCCATGGGAAACTGCGTCATGGTCAGACGTAACCTCAATGATCTCCTGTCGTTTGTGACGGTCGCCCGCGAAGGGAGCTTCACGCGCGCCGCTTCGTTGCTGGGTGTGACTCAATCGGCACTCAGTCAGGCCATCAGCGGACTGGAGGCGAGGCTTGATATCCGGCTGCTGACGCGCACCACGCGTAGTGTCTCGCCAACAGCCGCTGGCGAGCGCCTGCTGAAAGCCATCGGCCATCGCTTCGACGAAATCGAAGCGGAACTGGATGCCTTGACGGAGATGCGGGACAAGCCAGCCGGCACGGTGCGCATTACCTGCGGCGAGCATGTCCTTCGGACAACGCTGCTACCCAAACTCACGCCAGTGTTGCGCGAGTATCCCGACATCCATGTTGAGTTCGATATCAACTATGGCTTCAGGGACATCGTCGCCGACCGCTTTGATGCGGGTGTGCGCATGGGCGGCACCATCGACAAGGACATGATCGCCGTCCCGATCGGGCCGCAGTTGCGTATGGCGGTCGCAGCCTCGCCCGCGTACTTCGAGGCTCATCCGATCCCCAGGACCCCCCACGACCTGCTTAAACACAATTGCATCAACCAGCGCATGCAATCCGCGGGGGGACTCTACGTCTGGGACTTTGAGCGGCGTGGCCAGCCGTTGAACGTGCGGGTGGAAGGGCAACTCATCTTCAACACGTCTCCGAGCATGGTGGACTCGGCATTGGCGGGTCTGGGTATTGCGTTTCTTCCCGAAGAGGAGTTTGCTCCGCATCTTCAGGAGGGGCGCCTGGTTCGGGTCCTGGAAGACTGGTGCCCGCTGTTCCCAGGTTATTACCTCTATTACCCAAGCCGCCGACAGCCTTCGCCGGCGTTTTCGCTGGTTGTCGATGCTTTGCGTGTGGCGAGTCCGACGGGCTCAAGAAGGCGATAGCTATCGCGGCTTTCTGGGTTCTCTAGCATCGCGCCGTTCAGATCTGTGCCCAGGCTCGGAGTCAAAGCCGGTGCTCTACCTTCAATCCGCGCGCGCCGCGCGCAGTTCGCTCTTGCGGATCAGTTGCAGGAGCGTCTCGGCCGGCTTGGTCAGGCGCCGCGCCGCCAACGTAATGAACTCGATCTCCGGTAGCGTAGGCAAAGCATCGAGATTAACGGGAGGCACCAGGCCGCCGCCCGTCAAATTCTTCGCCCGTACCGTAATGCCGAGCCCTCCGCGGGCCGCGGCGATGCAGCCGGAATGACTGCTGCTGGTGCAGACCATATGCCAACGCCAGCCGGCTGTGGCCAGAGCGTCCAGCACCACCGAGCGAGTCACGCTCGGCTCGTTAACCAAAATCAGGGGCAGCGGCTGTGCTACATCCACCACGGTACCGGCCCGCGCCTGCCATTCGAGTTGACCCCGGAACAGCGGCACGCCGCGGCGCTCGCCTTCGCGGCGCTTGCCGACGATCAGGTCCAGCGTGCCGGCCTCGATCCCCTCGTAAAGCTTGCTGGTCATGGCGATCGTGATCTCGAGTTCGACGTCAGGGTGCGTAGCCCGGAACGCTGCCAGCAAATTGGGGAGAGGGCCCTGGGCAAGGTCTTCGGATGTTCCTAGCCGAACGTGGCCCTGTAACCGGGGCGTGCTGAACTGCGACTCGGCGCGCGCCAGCGATTCGAGAATCAGTCGAGCATGAACCAGCAGCGCTTCGCCGTCCGGCGTCAGCGACACGGAATGGGTGTCGCGCACGAACAGCCGCCGGTTCACGCTCTGTTCCAGTCGGCGGATGTGATCGCTGACTGACGATTGAGAAAGGCCGAGTTGGCGCCCGGCGTCCGTGAAGCTACGAGCCGTCGCCGCAGTAGCAAATGTTTGAATCCAAACTGGATTTAGCATCGGGACATTGTCATCCGGCTATCCGATGACAGTCAATCCGTTCAGACGGGCTCTTCCCACGAGAGTCCTTGATCACGAGAAGGGCTCGACACGTTATAACGGATCCTCGGATTTACAAGCTGCGCTTGAAGGAGATTCAAGTTTGCGCCCCAGAGTGTGTGGCCATCCGAAATCTAAGATGTCCTCGCATTGTGCACGATTTCATCAAGGAGGCATCGGATCGGGCTTTGGACGATCTGCAAAATCGGCTTCCGACGTGCTTTTGGAAAGCCAGCCTTCTACGCCGAGCGCATGCACGGTGGCACATGGACGGACCTTGAGCACGCGCTCGCATGGGTGAGTGCCCGATTAAGAAATGGCGCCGAAGTGTTCTTCACGTTTCCAGGCGGTGGGCGTTTTGCGTAGAACTTCGAAAAAAAGAAGATACCTAAGGAGACATTCATGGGTGTTGGAACCGTTCTTCGAGTCCTGGCCATTGTTGGTTTTTCTGCGATTGCCATGGGAGCGAACGCCCAGGACTACCCCGCGCGCCCGATTCGGATCCTCGTTGGCTTCGCTGCCGGCGGTGGCGTGGACACCGTGGCTCGCGTGTATGCCGCCAAACTGCAAGAACTTCTCAACGTACCCATCGTTGTGGAGAACAAGCCCGGCGCCTCGGAACTGCTTGCTGCCTTGCCTCTGACCCGTGCGGCCCCCGATGGCTACACACTCTGGATGACCAGTGCCAGCAGCCTCGTGCGTGGGCCGGGTGTCCGGACAGACCTGCCTTACGACCCGCTCAAGCAACTTACATTCATCTCGCGTGTAGCCGAGGTCGAGGCCCTTTATGTTGTCAAGCCCAGCCTGCCCGTACATTCGGTGCGCGAGTTGATCGACTACGCCAAGCAGCATCCGGGAAAGCTGAACTATGGATCGGCCGGTATCGGGTCGTCCAATCACCTGCTCACTGAGCAGTTCAGGCTTCTGACAAAGATTGAGATGGTTCATGTCCCGTTCAAGAGCGACGCGGAAGTGGCTCGTGAGCTGACCGGAGGCACGTTGGATTTCGCCATGGCAATTACCACGTTTTCGACGCCATTCGTCAAGGACGGGAGGATTCGCGCAGTCGCGGTCACGGGTCCACAGCGCCTTGCGGAGTTGCCTGATGTGCCGACGCTTGACGAGAGTGATGTGCCGGAAGTCAGGGGCCTGGGAACCTATCTCTTCTATGGCCTGGTCGGGCCCGCGGGCATGTCGCCAGCCGTCGTGAAGAAACTGAACGACGCCCTTACGAAGATCGCGCAGACGCCTGAAATGGCGCGGAAACTCACGACGGTGAGCATGCGGCCCGCGTTCGGTTCGCCGCTGGACTTCCGGCGCCTGATCGAGTCGGAGATGCCCAGGTGGAAGGAGGTGGGCAAGACCGTGAAGATTACCAACTCTTGATGCGGCGCCATGACAGCATTCCTGGAGTTCGATTTCATCGTTGTTGGAGCCGGTAGTGCAGGTTCCATTGTCGCTAGCCGCTTGAGCGAGAGCGGGAGGTTCACGGTGCTGGTGCTGGAAGCGGGTGGCTGGGACCGCAACCCATGGATCCATATTCCCTTGGGCGTCGGCAAGACAATCATGAACAAGGCGGTCAACTGGACATATCACACGGAACCGGTTCCGCAATTGTTCGATCGTCGCTTGTACATGGCGCGGGGCAAGGTCGTCGGAGGTTGCGGTGCCATCAATGGCATGGTCCATGTGCGCGGGCAACTGCAAGATTTTGAGCAGTGGCGCGAATCCGGCTGTGACGGCTGGGGCTGGTCGGATGTCCTGCCCTACTTCAAGCGCTCCGAGGACCACTACCTAGGCGATACGGACCTGCACGGCAAAGGCGGGCCGGTAGCCGTGTCGCGGCCGCGCGGTCATTCGGTGCTGTGCGACCACTTCATCGCCGCTGGCGTGAACTTCGGACTCGAACGCAACGATGACTTCAATGGCATCAGGCAGGACGGTATCGGACTGTACGACCACACGGTGCGAAGGGGGCTGCGGTCTAATTCCGCCATCGGAGCGCTTCGACCGGCCAGACGCCGCGGGAACGTTCGCGTCGAGGTAGGGGCGCACGTTGAGCGCATTGTGTTCGACAGCGGCAGGGCGGTTGGTATCAATTTTAGGAAGGCCGGCGCCACGCTTAGGCAGGCGCGTGCGCGCCGGGAAGTGGTACTTTGTGCCGGCGCGATCAACACACCGCAATTGCTTATGCTGTCGGGGATCGGCCCCCAAACGCACCTGTTTGCGCATGGCATCGACCTTGTCGCCGCGCGGGAGGAGGTCGGCAGAAACTTGCAGGACCATCTGGCAGTGCGGATTATCTGCAAGACGCGCAAGCGCATCACCGTCAACGATGACCTACGCAGCCTGTGGCGACGGGGGTTGATGGGAACACGGTTCCTGGTGCAGCGCACGGGCCCGCTGGCTTTCGCTTCAGCGCAGGCCGGCATGTTCTTCAGGTCCAGGGACGGGCTGCCGTACGTGGATGCGCAGGCATTTATGATGCCTTTCAGCGTACCCGGCATCGGCCAGCAACCGCACGATTTCTCGGCATTCACAGTTTCCGTGACGCAGTCCTGGCCCAGCAGTCGCGGCGTGGTCGAGTTACGGGACGCTGCGCCGGCAAGCCCGCCGGCCATTCGGCCGAATCATCTCGCGACAGAGGACGACAAGCGGTTCTTTATCGATGCCGTGCGGACAGTGCGAGCGGTGTTGCGCACTGCGCCCATGAATGGCGTGATTGCGGAGGAGTACCAGCCGGGTCCAGGAGTCGTCAAAGACGATGAGATTCTGGACTACGTTCGGCAGAAGGCGAACACCATCTACCATCCGTGCGGCACATGCCGGATGGGCAGCGATGCCGAATCGGTGGTAGACGCCTCGTTGCGGGTTCGGGGTGTTACCGGCTTGCGCGTCGCGGACGCGTCGATCATGCCCCGAATCACTTCTGGGAACATCAACGCGACCTGTCTGATGATCGGCGAGAAGGCGGCCGATCTGATTCTGGCCGACCACGATTCGGCAATGGGTAACTGACGACGCTTCCCAGATTCGACTGACTGGGAGTCGGCAGCGGTCTAGCTCCTTCTGCTCAGACGCACGGCAGTCATGTGCAGCTCGGTGTCCATCAGTCAGCCTGGAGAAGGGGTGACGTGCGCATAAGGCGAAAAGGATCATGATATGAAGCAATACACCAAGCTCTACATCGATGGTGAATGGGTGGATCCCATCCGCTCGCGCAGCACGTTCGAACTGGTGAACCCCGCCACAGAACAAGCCTTTGCGAGCGTCACTCTCGGCGATGATCAGGATGTCGATCGCGCCGTGCAAGCCGCACGCCAGGCCTTCCCGGCCTTCTCCGCCACGACCAAGGCGGAGCGGATCGCCCTGCTGAACCGAATTGCCGAGGTCATGCAGAGGCGCGAAGCCGATCTGATGCTGGCCGCTTCGCAGGAGATGGGAACGCCGGTCAGCGCGGTGAGCCACGCCCGTGCCGCGGTGGAACAGTTCAAGCAGGGCGCCGCAGTCCTGGCAGATTATGAATTCGAGCGCATGCTTGGCACCGACGTCATCCGTCGCGAGCCGATCGGAGTCTGCGGCCTCATTTCGCCGTGGAACTGGCCGATCCAGACCATCTGCACCAAGTTGTCCTCGGCGATCGCGGCGGGCTGTACGGTCGTGGTGAAGCCCAGCGAATATACGTCGGTGAGCGCGATTCTGATCACGGAAGTGCTGCACGAGGCGGAGCTACCCCGTGGGGTCTTCAACCTTGTGAATGGCGACGGCGCGGTTGTCGGGAACGCTCTCTCGACCCACTCCGACGTCGACATGGTGTCGTTCACCGGCTCCACGCGAGCCGGCATCCTGGTAGCACAGGCGGCGGCCGCGACCGTCAAGCGTGTCTGCCAGGAGCTGGGTGGCAAGTCCGCCCATATCATCATGCCCGACGCTGACCTGCACGCTGCGGCGCGCTTCACCATTGCGCGTGGCTATGCCAACTCGGGACAGTCTTGCCATGCGCCAACACGTATACTGGTTCACGAAAGCCAGTCTGAACAGGTGCTGGACCTGATGTCGACCGAAGCGCGGAAGCTCGTGGTGGGCGATCCGAAGGAGCCCGCCACCAATCTGGGCCCCGTGGTGAACAAGGCGCAGTTCGACCGCATCCAGGGCTATATTCGCAAAGGCATTGAGGAAGGGGCGCGGCTCATCTGTGGTGGTCCCGGGCGCCCCGCGGGCCTGGAGCGCGGATACTACGTCAGGCCGACCGTGTTTGCGGATGTGCGCCCTGATATGACGATTGCGCGGGAAGAGATCTTCGGGCCGGTGCTGGCGGTGATCTCGTACCGCACGATCGACGAAGCAGTCGAGATCGCGAACGCCACAAAGTACGGTCTTGGGGGCTATGTGTTCGCATCCACTCCCGAGAAGGCCCGCGCCGTCGGCGAGCGCTTGCGCGCAGGCCGCATCTTTTGCAATGGGGCTGGCGGCAACGTAGTGGTGCCCATGGGCGGCTACAAGCAGTCCGGCAACGGGCGCGAAATGGGGGTGTTCGGGCTGGAGGAATACCTGGAAGTCAAGGCAATGATCGGCTGCGCCTGATTTGCCGCCATTCTTATCATTTCCTGCTGCGCAATTTCTTACGAGATCGCTCCGCAGATAGCGGGGCGCTTTGCGCTTGGCGGCGCTGGGCCGATCATCCGACGATCTCCGGCACTTGCGTGGGGTGGGTGCGTAGCCACATCGCGATCGGTACGGCACAAAGCGCGAGAAGCGCCGCGATAAGAAAAATCATATCCAGTCCGAGTACATTGGCAACGAGGCCGAGCAGGGGAGTGAATATGCCAAGCGCCAGGTCGATGAAGGCGGTATAGACGCCCATGGCGAGGCCACGCGCTTGTGCTGGCGCCCGTGCCATGGCCTCCATGCCGAACCCGGGATATACGAGCGCATAGCCAAATCCCGCCATCGCGGATCCGACGAACGCTAGCCATGCCTCGGGCGAAAGCCAGATGAGCGCCAGCCCGGCGCTATGAATCGCGATGAAAATCGCCGCAGTTCGCGCGCCGCCAAGGCGGTCTGGCAATGGGCCGAAGAGCACGCGTGCCGCCATCAGTGAGACCGCAAATGCAGTAAAGGACAACCATGCCGGTTGCCAGCCCCGCTGAACAAACAGCAGCACGGCAAATGCGGTCATGATTCCGTAGCCCAAACTGGAGAAAGCCATTGCCACACCGGGAATCCAGACAGCCTTCAAGACCTGTCCAGTGGCCTTGCGGCTTTGAGGCGCCGGGTTGGTGGCCGGAATAGGGCTCACGAGGAGCAGCGTTGCTGCTGAACCCAATAGGGTCGCCAGGCCGATCGATGCAAAACCGAAATTTTTGAAAAGGACACTCCCAAGCGGCGCGCCAAGGGCGAGGGCCACGAACATTGCGGTGCCGATCCACGCGATCATTCTGCCGACCTTGCTGGGGCCTGACAGCGAAAGGCACCAACTTTGCGCGCCGATCATGATAAAACTCTCGGCGCCTCCGAGCAGGACGCGGCCGACCAGCAAGATCGCAATGGCAAGTCCGGCGCGGCCGATGGCCATCAGGGAGCCCAGATACAGCAGCCCGGCGAGCATGGCCATCATCAGCCCAGCCGTTACCGCAAACTTCGGACCTCGCCGGTCGGAGATCGTTCCGGACCACAGCCGGCAAAGCAGCGACGCGGTGAACTGGGCCCCGGAGACAAGGCCGACAGTGAAAGTGCTGAAACCCAGGCTATCATGGATGTACAGCGGCAGTGCTGGCAATGCTGCGCCTGTGACCAGAAACACGGCGAACACACATGCCATCAAGGACAGCACGGTGTGTTCGGTGGGCGCAGCCGAAGGCTGATACAGGTTCATCGTCGTTGTGGTGTCTGATGCGTCGAGGCTGCTGTCAACGTTCCGGGCGGAACCATCGGAATGGCGGACGGAGGGCGAGTACAAGTTTAAACAAGAGCGGGGGAACGGGCCATGTCCACCGGCCCCGCACTCGTGGCAGAAAGATGCCCACGATACGACATCCTCAGAGACTGGCTTCGAAGACCTCGCGGCTGGTTTCCAGTGTCACGTCGCTGTGCTCGCCAAGCTGGGTCATGCCATGCGCCTGCAGTTGCTGAACCAGTCCCTCGATGGCGTCGGCGGCAATGCCATAGTCAGAAAGATGGGTTCCGACATCGAGGCTTTCAAAGAAATCTCGGGTCTTTTCTATGGCGAGATCGATGCGCGCATCCTCGCTTCCGGTAGTGATATGCCATACGCGCTCCGCGTACTGCAGAAGCTTGGCGCGCTTGCCTTCCCGACGAACCCGAAGCATCGAGGGAAGCACGATGGCTAGTGTGCGGGCGTGGTCCAAGCCATAGAGCGCTGTAAGTTCGTGGCCAACCAGGTGCGTGGCCCAGTCTTGCGGCACGCCGGCACCAATCAGTCCGTTCAACGTCATGGCGGCGGCCCACATCATGTTGGCGCGGGAATCGTAGTCTGCGGGATCATGGACCACTTTCGGGCCGATCTCGATCAGGGTCTGCAGCAGCCCCTCGGCGAAGCGGTCCTGGACCCGGGCTTCGACGGGATAGGTCAGGTACTGCTCGACCACATGGGTGAAGGCATCGATCACACCGTTGGCAAGCTGCCGGGGGGGCAGCGTATAGGTCTTGGTCGGGTCCAGAATGGAGAACTGCGGGAAGACATGGGGCGACGCAAAGAAGGCCTTGGTCTGCGTTGCTTTGCGCGTCACCACCGCGTTGAAGTTCATTTCGGAGCCGGTCGCGGACAAGGTCAGCACGGCTCCGAAAGGCAGGGCCTCCTGAACCACGCTTCCCACGGTTTCCAGGATGTGCCACGGATCGCCAGCGTACTTTGCCGCTGCCGCGACAAACTTCGTCCCGTCAATGACCGAGCCGCCGCCGATTGCCAGCAGAAAATCGATGTCCCTGGCGTGAACCTGCCCGACTGCCTTGGTCAGTGTCTCGAAAGTGGGATTGGGCTCGATTCCACCGAACTCGTAATGCGTACGGTCGCCTAGCGCCTTGCGCACTTCAGCCAGGGTGCCGTTGCGTTCGGCACTCTGGCCGCCGTAGAGGATCAGGACGCGTGCGTTCCGGGGAACGAGTTCATGGAGCGAGGACGTAGTGTCCTGTCCGAACACGATGCGCGTGGGATTGTGAAACTCGAAATTCAGCATGAGTGATTCCTTGTGCGTTGTGTTGTGAAGCGGTCGGACAATCGTGTCCGAGGTGTCTGAAGTGTCTGAAGTGTCTGAGGGCGAGAGGCAGGCTTACGCCGCATGGAGACGGGCGGTGATCTTGGCTACGCGCTCGCCGAGATAAGCGGCGGTCTGGAGATCGCTGCTCGGTGGGGCGACGTCAGGCCCTTCGTCGACGTTCGCCTGGGCCATGGCGCCCAACCAGCTTCCGAGGCGGTTGAGGTCAGCGCTGCTGGCCGTGCTGGAACTATTGCCAGGCTTGAGGTCAAGCCCCACCCAGAGCATGCCGTGCTGCGCGGCGATCAGCGCCATCGAAACCAGCGCGTTAAGCTTGTCGCCACTATGCGCACCCGAGTTCGTAAAGCCGGCCGCGATCTTGTTGCGCCACTTGAGGTCGTGCCAGACCGGCTTGGTCGCGTCTTCGAAGAACTGCTTCAACTTCGCGCTGAACATGCCGTTGTAGGTCGGCGAGCCAAAGATGATGGCGTCGCTGGCTTCCAGTAGCTCCCATGGCGAGCCGGCGTCGCGAACCGAGATGAGGTTCACCCGAGCGCCCGGATGCCGGCGCGCACCTTCGGCGACCGCTTCGGCCAACCGTTCGGTATGGCCATACCCGCTGTCGTAGACAATTGAGATTTGCATTCTGCACTCCGTTGGTTGGTGCGATGGGTGCATTCTCGCTGCTATGATTCGTGACGAGAATGACTCATGAGGTTGATGATTCAATAACCTCAAGTTGACAATCGAAGTGCGGTTTCCCACTTCCCAGAACGGCTCCGAAGCATGGATTCTTCGCAACGTGTTCGCGCCATCCTTTCTTTCGTGCAGGCTGCGGATGCCGGCAGCTTTGCGGCCGCGGGACGCGCGCTCGGCATCTCGTCGGCCGCGGTGAGCAAGAACATCGGCGGACTGGAAAAGGCGTTGGGTGTGCGGCTCATGAACCGTACCACCCGCACCCTGAACCTGACTGAAGAGGGAGAAGCGTTCCTGCGTCAGGCACGGATTGCGATAGAAGCGCTGGATCTCGCCGCCGAGACCGTAAGCGCACATCGCGCCGGGCCGTCAGGGCGGGTGCGGGTCTCGACAAGCGTCGGTTTCGGTCGCGAGCAACTGATGCCCTTGCTGCCAGGGCTGATGCAGAAGTACCCGGGCCTTTCGTTCGAGGTCGATTTCGACGACCGCGTAGTCGACCTCGTGCAGGATCGCTACGACCTCGCGTTGCGCGGCGGTCGCATTGGTGATTCTTCCCTGGTTTCGCGAACGATCTGCCAGTTCAACATGGCACTGGTCGCATCGCCCGCTTACCTCTCGCGTTATGGCGTGCCGCGCAAGCCCGCGGATCTTGACCGGCATCGCCTTCTTACCAGGAGGTTCCTGGGTGGCCGGGTGTCGCCGTGGAGCTTCAAGGGGGACGACGGGAGCATCACCACGCTCAATACCGAGGCAGCAGTTATGACACTGTCTTCGCCGGAAGCGCTTGTGCAGGCTGCGGTGGCTGGTGCTGGTATCGCTGAAGTGGGTGTGCATCACGCGTGGAGGCACCTCCTCGCCGGAGAGCTGAAAGTCGTGCTTCTTTCCGCCCACCACCCCGGAAGCTTCGAAATGACTCTGCAGTACCCGCATCGGGCTCTCATTGCACCGCGGGTCCGGGTCACGGTGGATTACCTGCTGGAAGCCTTCGCGAAGCTTGAGGAACTCCATGTGCCGCTGCCAGCGTTGAAGCGCTACAAGGCTTGAGCGCTTCAACGAAGCTTCAACCAGAATGGAGAGCCTCAGGCCATCGTGCGCACGGGCAGGCTGCGTACACGCTTGCCCGTGGCAGAAAAGATCGCATTGCACAGAGCCGGCGCCACCGGCGGTACCGGCGGCTCGCCCACGCCGCCCGGGGGTAGTGCATGGTTGTCGTTGACCAGATGGGTACGGATCACGCGCGGCGCGGCGTAGTGGCGCAGCACCTCGTAGTCGTGGAAGTTACTCTGCTGCACGCGACCCTTCTCGAACGTGATCTCGCCGGACAGCGCCAGGCTCAGGCCCATGATGGCGCCGCCTTCCATCTGTGCGCGAATACGCTCCGGGTTGATCTGCGGCCCGCAGTCCATTGCCATATCCACTGCCAATACGCGTACCTCGCCTTTGGCATCGACTGCCACCTCGACCACGGTAGCGGTATAGCTCAAGAAGCTGTAGCAGAAGGCCAAGCCGAGCCCGTGGCCCTTGGGCAGCTTCCGGCCCCAGCGCGCGCCGCGCGCAGCGGCCTCGATCACGCCGCGCAGTCGCCCCGTGTCGTAGGGATAGAGCTCGGGTGATTCACTGTAGTTCCAGGTGTCGGCCAGGGTGCCCGGATCGACCTTGCGCTCCGGGCCGATCAGATCAAGCGCAAACTGCTTGTGCTCCTTGCCGGCGCGATGCGCCAGTTCGGCGATAAAGCATTGCGCCGCGAAGGCGTGGGGAATATTGGCGACCGAGCGAAACCAGCCGATGCGCGCGTGAGCGGGTACTTCGGCAGTTTCAACGCGCACGTTCGGAATGCGGTACGGCATGTTGATGGCCGACATGGCGGACTCGAACAACTGCTGTCCCTTGGCCCCTTCGGTAAAAAGCGACGCGATCGTTGGCGCGGCGCTCCGATGCAGCCAGGATTGCACCTGCCCGGCCTTGCCGACGACTGCCTCCAGGCGTTCTACTGAGACCGTGTGCAGGTAATCGTGATGGATGTCATCCTCGCGCGTCCAAACAAGCTTGACCGGTGTCCCCGCTGGCATGGCCTGCGCCACGATTGCGGCCTCATCGACGAAGTCGGGCTTGGACTTGCGGCCAAAGCCGCCGCCAAGCAACAGGATGTTCACCTTGACGTTCTCGGGCTTGAGCTTTAGCCGCGTGGCCACGGCCCGTTGTGCCGCGACGGGATTCTGGACGGACGTCCAGACTTCGGCGCGATCGCCGTGGATCTGGACGGTCGCCACCGGCGGCTCCATCGACGCATGGGCCAGATGCGGCACGTGATACTCGGCCGCAAAGCGCTCCGCCTCAGATGCCTTGCTCCAGGCCTGCAGCGCATCGCCCGCATTGCGCACCGCCTTGCCGGGCGTACGGGCGGCGGTTTCGAGGGTCTTGCGGTAGGCCGCGGAATCATAGCTGCCGTTGGGGCCATCGTCCCATTCGATTGCCAGCGCGGCGCGGCCCTGCATGGCCGACCAGGTGTTGCGCGCAACGACGGCCACGCCACCCAGCGGCTGGAAGCCGGGCGCACCCTTGAAAGCCGCTATCTCGACCACCTTCAGTACGCCCGGTACCGCCAGCGCCTTGGCGGCGTCGACGCGGCGCAGCGTCCCGCCGACCACCGGCGGACGCGCCACGACGGCGTAGACCATGCCGGGCAGGCGCATGTCCATGCCATAGCTCGCGCGGCCTTTTCCGATTGCCTCCAGGTCAACCAGGCGCACCTGTTCCTTGCCGATGTAGCGGAATTCGGCCGGGGTCTTGAGCCTGAGCGCATTGGCTTTGGGAACCGGTATTTTGGCCGCATCGGCGGCCAGTTCGCCGAAACCAAGGCGGCGGCCGGTAGGCTGGTGGATCACTTCGTGCCGCACGGCCCGCACTTCGGCCACGGGCACCGACCAGCGTGCCGCTGCGGCAGCTTCTAGCATGTGGCGGGCCGCCGCGCCCACGTGGCGCATCGGCATAAGGAAATGGCGCACGCTGCGCGAACCATCGACGTTCTGATTGCCGTAGCGGGCTTCGTTGGCTTCGGCCTGGACGACCTTCACGCGCTCCCACCGGGCTTCCATTTCGTCCGCCACGACCATCGGCAAGCTGGTGCGCACACCGGTGCCCATCTCCGCGCGATGGGCCACGATGGTGACCGTGCCGTCGCCACCGATCGAGACAAAGATTAACGGGTCGTCAACCGCGCCGCCGGGCATGGTGTCCGAACCATATTTCTTGGGCGCCGTGTCGGAAGCCCACGCAGCGCTGACCACGCCGCGCGTGGTGACGGCCAGTGTCAGCGCGCCCAGGCTGCCTTTCAGAAAGCCGCGCCGCGAGAGTTGAGGGCTGCTCATCATTTACCTGGCTCCTCCCGACAGCCGGCTGGACGCCAGCTTGATGGCGGCGCGAATGCGCGGATAGGTGCCGCAGCGACAGATATTGCCGCTCATGGCCTCGTCGATCTGTTTTTCGGTGGGGGCGGGCGTGGCTTTGAGCAGAGTCACGGCAGTCATGATCTGCCCAGCCTGGCAATAGCCACACTGAGCGACGTTTTGCTCCACCCAGGCTTGCTGCACCAACCGGCCCACACGGTCGCCTTCCATGCCTTCAATGGTCGAAATCGCGTGCCCGTAGGCGGCGGAAACAGGTGTAACGCACGCCCGCACCGGCGTGTTGTCCACGTGCACTGTACAGGCACCGCAAAGCGCCATGCCGCAGCCGAACTTGGTGCCGGTCATTCCCAGTTCATCGCGCAGCACCCACAGCAGGGGCATGTCGTCGGGCACGTTGATGTCCTTGGCCTGGCCGTTGAGGTGAAGTTGTTTCATGGTGAATCTCTGGTTTTGCGAACGGAAGAGCCAGAACGCTCAGGGCGCGAGCGTGCGAGGCGGTAGCGCCTGATTATTTACTGAAAGATTCATTAGTGCCTCTTATAGGCCTATTAAGCCCTGGCTAAGCACGAGCGAGTGCATCCCCTTGCAAGGGGATGCAGAATGGCCACAACCAAAGACCGAAGTGCGCGGGCGCATGCTACACGGAGGATGCTTGGGATAACTGCAACTCAGAGGTGGAGCCGCTGGCTTCCGACGTAGCGCTTGCGCAGCGGTGGCTGCTCGCCAATGTGAAAGGCAAGGCGACGCTCGCGCAGTTCGGCGTCCGCGGCTGTAAATCGCTCCAGTCGTCGTTGGTGCTCCAGCCAGTTTTCGTGCAGAAAGTACTCGAGATAACACCCGCGGATCGCAGTGTCCCGGAAGAGCCCCCAGGACAGCGCACCACGACGCAAGCGGGCCGCGCGCGTGAGCTGCATCACCTCAATGAACTCTGCGGCCTGCGCTGGATCGATTTGGTATTCGACCGTCACCATGACGGGACCCTCGTCCAGGTGAATCGCCGTCACCGGCTCCAGCAAGTCGTGCGTGGGTACACGATCCAGGTTGACATCCTTGCCTCCCACTGACCAGTTGCGAACGATCGGAAGCAGAACCGCGCCGGCAGCCGCCGCGGAAACGATGGCGGCCTGTACGCCAAAACGCGCAGCAACATTGCCGAACAGCATTGCACCAAGGGCGGTACCGCCCATCAACGCCATCTGATAGACCGCCATGCCGCGCGCGCGGACCCAGTCGGGCAGGGCCAGTTGTGCGGATGTGGAAAGGGTGTTTGCCGTCGAGATCCACGCCATGCCAACCAAGAAGATCGACGGAAGGGCAATCCACGGCGCCGGGGCAAGGGCTACGGTCGCGCTTGCCGCCGCGTGCGTGAGAGAGCCCCAAAAGACCATCTGGTCCCGGTCGAGCCTTGCCCGCCATCGAGGCAACAGTAACGCTGCGGCGATGGCGCCTGACCCCATTGTGGCCAGCAGCACAGTGAACATACCGGGGCCTGCCCCGCTCAGTCGGCGTGCAACCAGGGGCATCAAGGCCACGAGCGCGCTCATCTGTAAAGAGAAGAGAAAAACTCTCAAGGTGACTGCCCGCATCCGCGGGGACTCGCGCACATGCTGCAGGCCGATGCGGATGGCACCGAGAAACCTCTCCCCGGGCAGCGTTGTCGGGCGCTTGACCGAGCGCCAGCGCAGGATCACCACCAGCGCTCCCACGGCAACGACCGCGTTCAGGATGAACACCCAGGCGGCGCCGGCCCCAGCGAGCAGTGCGCCGGCCACGGTCGGCCCCAGGATGCGGGAAAGGTTCATTGAGATGCCGTTCAGGGCAAGAGCGGCAGGTAACTGTGCCTTGGTGACCACCTCGGGCACGATGGCGGCGAACACGGGCCAGCGCATGGCCAGTCCGATGCCGTTCAGGAAGGTCAGGGCAAGAAGCAGCTTCGCCGATAGTGCATCGGCAAATGCCAGCGAAGCGGTAAGCAGGGAAACGGCGGCGACCCACAACTGGGTGGAGGCAAGGTAGAGCCGGCGGTCAGTGATATCGGCCAGTGCCCCGCTGGGAAGGCCCAGCAGGAACATTGGAAGGGTGCTCGCGCTCTGGACCAGTGCGACCATGACTGCACTGTCGGTCAGCGTGGTCATCAACCAGGCGGCGGCAACGTCGTTCATCCACATTGTCATGTTCGCCCCCAGCCAGGCGAGCCAGAGGCTCCGGAACACGGGGCCTTCAAGGGGCATCAATGCGGCGGGTAGTCTCATCAGTCTTGCCTTGGCTTGGTGATTCAGCCGGGAGGGGATGGGCGAATACCCTATAACCGTGCGGCGCGGTTCATGGTAGCATGGTTCCAATTAATAGATCCAGTTCCACTGTTAGGAACTCAAGGTCTAAGACTGGAGACCTGCCCAAGGGCGGCAGTGCGCGAAGAACTTCTACGTCGGAGAGGTCACTATTGTGATCTGTACATCATGGAGAGTGTGCGCGGTATCAATACCTTCATCCGCATTGTGCAGACAGGGAACTTCAGCCGTGCCGCCCGGGAGTTGGGCATCACGCCCCAGGCCGCGAGCATTCACGTCAAGTTGATCGAGGACTGGGTTGGTGTCCGGCTGCTCAATCGCAGCACCAGAAAGATCAGCCTTACGGAAGAGGGCGCCAGCTTCTACCGCACCTGCGTTGAGGCCTTCCGCTCGATCGACGATGAGGTCGAGCGCATGCGCGATGCTTCAGAGGAAGTATTTGGCACCGTAAAGCTTGCTGCACCGGTCGGCATGGCTTCTCGCTTCATTGCTCCCGCACTGGGACGGTTCCTGGAGAAGTATCCGCGGGTATCCGTTGACCTCATTGTCCAGAACAGGATTCCAGACGTTGTTGCTGAGGGCATCGACGTCGGCGTGCTTCCGCATCCACTGCCGGATTCCACGTTGATAGCGCGACGCGTGGTGGCCTCGCCGTTCGTCCTCTGTGCATCACCGGCCTACCTGCAACGCCACGGCAGACCAGTGACCATTGACGATCTGGACAACCATCGTCGGATTGACCTCCGAAGCTGGGTCACGAACGCGGTACGGCCATGGCGCCTGCGTTGCGGAGAAGAGGTCGTGACCAGCCAGGTCCGCGCGTGCCTGGTGACCAATGACGGGGACAGCCTCATCGAGGCAATGCTCAGCGGCGCCGGCATCGGCCTGCTTACCCGCTATCGCGTCATGCCTTACCTGCGCTCCGGCCGTCTCGAGACAGTGCTGGATGGGCAGGTAGAGGGCGAACTTTGTTACTCGATCTACATGCAGCAACGTAACCAGATACCAAGAAAGGTCCGGGTCATGGCGGACTTCCTATATCACGTTCTCAGCCTCCACCCCGATCTGCGCCAGGAGTGACGCACCCAGCCGGGCTGCAGTTCGCCGTGCTGCAACGGCGTGGTGTCTCTTTGCTCATTCGGCTGCGCTCCTCCTAGACCTCGCAGCAACCCGACAGGGGCTTGCGCGCGGTGACACCTTGCTCCTACGGCATCGGAAGAATCATGTGTCGACTATCAATCTGCAGTTGAAAGTACTTAAAGACCCGCTCGCGATTTCGTCGGGATCCCGACCCTAGAATGGGTTCGTCAACCGCCGGCTTCGCAACGATAGATCAGCCAGCGCGGGAATCTCACCTGAAACAAAAACGGGAGTTTGCATGAGTTCAATCCATACCGATGTCGTTGTTGTCGGCGCGGGGATTGCGGGCCTGACAACGGCGCTGCGCTTGACCGAACAAGGCGTCAACGCGCTGGTCCTGGAAAGAGGTGAGGCAGGCAATTACCTATGCAATACACGCATGGCCGGGGGCGCGTTTCACGTCGCACATCAGGACGTGGAAGATGATTCGCAGCTCATTCTGCGTGCCATCACCAACCGCACCGGAGATTCTGCGCCCACCGAACTGGTCGAGGCGCTGGCCAACGACGTTGGCGAAGCCACGCAATGGCTGAAGCGGCACGGAATTCGGTTCATCAAGGTGGGGCACGAGTCATACCGGAAGCACACCCTGGCCCCGCCGATCGCGACGCGCGGACGCGAGTACTGGGTAGGCCGCGGTGGCGATGTCCTGCTGCGCACGCTGACCAGCAGCCTGGAGAAGCAGGGCGGAAGGATTCTGCATGGGGCTCGCGCAACAGGCTTGGCCATGCGCGACGGTGCCTGTGTCGGCATACACGCAGAGTGCACGACCGGGCCGGTCGAAATTGAAGCAAGAGCAGTTGTGATCTGCGACGGCGGATTTCATTCCAACATGGATCTACTGCGAGAATTCATCAGCCCCGCTCCGGAGAAACTCAAGCAGCGCAACGCGCGGACCGGCCAGGGCGACGGGCTGCGCATGGCCCGCGATGCAGGCGCGCGGCTGGTGGGGCTCAACCGGTTCTACGGCCACGTGCTGGCGCAGGATGCCATGCACAACGATGACTTGTGGCCCTTCCCGATGATGGATTTCGTCTGCGCCGCGGGAGTCGTCGTCGACCAGTCCGGCCGCAGATTCGCAAACGAGGGCCTGGGTGGCGTGACAATGGCCAACGCCATTGCGGCGCAGGCCGATCCGTTGGGCGCAACCGTGATCTTCGATGCGGACATCTGGAACGGACCGGGGCGCGAGTATCTGATCTCCGCCAATCCGACACTGGTGTCGAACGGAGGCACCCTCTACTCCGCCAGTGACCTCGGCGTTTTGGCGAGCCAGGTCGGCCTGCCTGCTGAGGTCCTGCAGCAGACGGTCGCGCAGTACAACGCCGCTGTAGACAGTGGCTCGACGGACAATCTGGCACCGACGCGCAGCACCGCCAGCTACCAGGCATGGCCGATCCGCAAGGCGCCATTCTACGCGGTCAAACTTTGCGCCGGCATCACTTACACGATGGGCGGGATCGCCATCGACGCCGACGGGCGAGTGCTGGACACCGCCAACCGGCCAATCGCGAACCTGTATGCGGCCGGCTGTGCGACGGGCGGCATCGAAGGTGGCGGTGACCGCGAGCAAGTGGCGTACATCGGCGGGCTCAGCCGGTCCACGGTATTTGGCTTGCGCGCGGCAAATGCGATCGCATCGGCGTTGGTCGCGGCGTGAATCGTCAACCATCGTCCGATGTCACCGAAGGCTGTGACGGCTTTGCGTCACGGCACCCAGTTTCCCTCTCGATAGAGGAGTACTCGTATGCAGGCTCATACTACCCAGGCAGTCCCGACTTTTCCGGCGCTGCACATCCTCGTCAAGCATGGCAACGTCCTTGCGCTGCTGCTTGCCCTTTGCCCACCCTTTGGCAGTTTGCTGCTCTGGGCCACGGGCGGCTCGCCAGTCCTCCTTGTTGTCGGCGCATTAGGCGGCACGTTCCTTTACCTGATCATGCGCAGCTATGTCGACCTGGTCAGGATCATCGTTGACATGCTGCTGCCAAAGTAACTGTTGTTGTGCAACGCATGGCGCCAGGTTGCCTGGCATGTGGGACTTTTGATGAGGTGGTCGCGAATGATGGGATTCTTGTCTGCTGCCAGCGCCAGCGGTGCGCTGCTTCGTGTAGTGGTTCGGCGGCTGATGATGGTCGCCATCGCCGGCGCCCTAGCGTTGACGGGGACTGCCGGGGCGGCCCGGCCTTACCCGGACCGGCCCATCCGATGGATCGTCCCGTGGCCGCCGGGCGGGGGTGCCGACCTGCTCGCGCGGATACTGCATGCGCGCCTGGGCGAGGTCCTTGGTCAGCCGGTTGTGATCGACAACCGCGGTGGCGCAGCGGGAAACATTGGTGCGGCAGCGGGTGCCAAAGCAGCGCCAGACGGGTACACGCTGACCTTTGCATACTCGGCAACGCATTCGATCAACCCGCTCGTGTTTCCAAAGATGCCGTTCGCCGAAGAGGACTTCGCGCCGGTGATCTTCCTGACCCTGGTGCCGCAGGTGCTCGTGGTCAACGCCAACCTGCCGGTTCACAACGTGCAGGAACTCGTGGCGCTGTCGAAGAAGCGGCAGGTGACCTATGCCTCTTCGGCACCGGGATCGCTTGGCCATCTGGGCGGCGAGCTGTTTGCCTTGATGACGGGCGCCAACATGATGCACGTTCCTTATCGAGGCGGTGGTCCCGCCCTGACGGCGGTGCTGTCAGGCGAGATCGACGCCCTGGTCGGTGTCCCCGTCGTGCTCGGGCCACATATCAAGGCCGGAAAGCTGCGTGCGATCGGTATCACGACGCCGAAGCGGACCAATGTTCTGCCCGGCATACCGACCATAGCGGAATCGGGTGTGCCGAACTTCGACGTGAGTTCATGGAATGGCGTGCTGGTTCCTGCCGGAACGCCGCCAGAAGTAATCGCCAGGCTCAACGAGGCATTCAACAAGACGCTGGCGGATCCCAAGGTGCGGGCCCAACTTGCCGAAGCCGGCTACGAGATCGTCGGGGGCGAGCCCGGGAAGCTGTCCCGCTTTATCGCGAGCGAACTGGCGAAATGGCGGCCGGTGGTCAAGAAGGTAAATCTCCACGTGGAATGAAGCAAGCTGCGCGACCGGCTGACGGCGGCGCGCGATCCATCAACATCGATACTCGATTCGACACCATGACTGAAAAGCTACTGGACACCGACAACGAAGACACCATCCGAATGAGTGTGAACGAGGCGAAAGCGCTAGGCACGGACGCCCTGGCCGGCCTTGGGTACAGGCCGGAAGAGGCGGCGGTGATCGCGGCTCACCTGGTAGACGCCGCCACGTGGGGATATGAATTCGCGGGGTTGCCACGCATTCTCGTGATTGCCGAAAGGCCGGAACTGAAGAAGCCGCGTGCTCCGGTATCCATCGTGCGTGAGACGCCGGTGTCGGCATTGCTCGATGGCGGAAACAATGTGGGCTACATCTCGCTAAACCACGCGGTCGAGGTAGTCATCGAGAAGGTGCGCCAGTCCGGCATTGCCATCGTCGGCCTGCGCAATAGCTGGTTTGCCGGGCGCAATGCCTATTACCTTGAGAAGATCGCCAGGGAAGGGTTCGCCACGCTGTACTTCGGCAGTAGCAGTCCCACTGTGGTGCCACCCGGGGCCATGCGCAAGGCCCTCGGTACCAACCCGATCGCCATTGCGCTGCCGGGCAAGGCCGACCCGTTCATCTTTGACATGGGTACGGCCTCGGTCATGTCGGGCGAGCTCCTCATGAAGGCATTTCTCGGGGAGTCGTTTCACGAGGTCGTGGGCATCGACAAGCATGGCGAGCCGACGCGCGTAGCCAGCGAACTGCTGGAGGGCGGTGTGCTGCCCTTCGGGGGGCACAAGGGGTATGGCCTGTCCCTCGCCATCCAGGCGCTCGGACTGATGGCGGGTGCCCGGATGCGAAATGGCGACGTGAGCGACTTCGGCTACCTCTTTGTGGCGTTCAACCCGGAACTGCTGATGCCGACTGAACAGTTCACATCGGAGATGGAGGAACTCCTGGCGAAGGTGAGGGGGCTGCCGCGACAGGCCGGAGTATCGGAGATCCGCGTTCCGTCGGAGCGCGGCTTTCGCGAACGCGAGCTTCGGCGCAAGCAAGGCATCCTCGTGAACAAGCGCGTCGTAGAACGCCTGCGGCAATTGACCGAGTGACATCCGCCAGGAGACAGGCATGAATAGCTTCCATACTCGAAGAAGGCTGATGCGTGCAGCATTGGCCCTTGCATTAGCGCCCGCAGCCGGGGGCGTCTGGGCCCAGCGGCCTTATCCGGACCGGCCAGTCAAGCTTCTCGTCGGCTTCGCACCCGGAGGGTTCACCGATATCGCGGCACGCATCGTCGCGCAAAAACTGTCCGTGGCACTGGGGCAACCCGTAGTGGTCGAAAACCGGCCCGGCGCGAACGGCCTGATTGCCAGCGGCGCCATCGCGAACGCGCCACCGGACGGCTATACGCTGTTACTTTCGTCAATCGGCCTCACGACCAACCCGCTGCTGACGAAGGGAGCGCACTACGATCCGGTCAACGGCTTCACTCCGATCTCCCTCCTCGCGATCGTTCCGAACGTCCTGGTCACCTATCCCGGCGTTCCGGCAAAGAATCTTAGTGAACTGCTTGCCCTGGCACGCACGCGTTCGTCGCCCCTGACACAGGCCTCCGCGGGTAACGGCTCCCCGGGCCACCTGTCAGGTGCCTTGCTGCAGGTGATGGCCCGAGTGCGGCTGGATCACGTTCCCTACAAGGGCTCGGGGCCCGCCATTAACGACCTGATCGGCGGTCATGTCGATATCTCGTTTCCCACGGTTCCGACTGCCTTGCCGCTGGTGCGTGCCGGAAAGCTGCGGGCGCTCGCTGTCACAGGCGGCAAGCGCTCGCCTTTGATGCCCGATGTCCCAACGATCGCGGAGGCCGGTGTGCCGGGTTACGACACCGGCGGCTGGTACGGGCTGGTAGGTCCCGCCGGCATGCCAAAGGAGATTGCCATGCTGCTCAGCAACGAGGTCGCCAAGATCATGAAAATGCCCGATGTCAGGGAGCGCTTCATCGCCGAGGGTGCCGAACCGATCGGTTCAAACGGGGCGGAGATGAACGCATTCCTCGTCAAGGACGTTGAGCGTTGGACCGCAGTCGTGAAGGCCGCGAATATTCAAACCAAATAGGATGCGGCAGTACACGCCGCAAACTCCGTCGTCAACCTGGAACGCATCAAGATGCTACCGATTACAACAACGCCACGCCAGTCGCAGGGCCACGCACGCCGGCTTATCGACTTCCTTCACGAGCTGGGCACCGAAACACCGGAGGCGCCCATGGAGAAGGCCCGTTGGTGCCTGCTCGATGCGCTGGGCTGCGCACTGCTTGGCGCACGCCAGCCCTGGAGCGAGATCATGACGGCGGAGGCGGTGGGGGACGGCAGTCGCGGTTCCTGCACCATCATCGGCATGACTGGCAGCGTTGCGCCCAGCCATGCCGCGCTGTGCAATGGAACGGCGATGCACGGGTTCGAGCTGGACGACCTGTTATCCGAGGCCCTGATTCACCCGGGGGCCGTCATCGTCCCGGCAGTGCTCGCTGCAGCCGAAGCCGTGGAGGCCTCTGGCGTGCAAGTGCTGCGGGCGATCGTGGCGGGATACGAAGCAACCGCGCGCATCAGCATGGCGTTGGGCATGGACCCTTCGCAGCGCGGCTTTCACAAGACCAGCGTGGTGGGCCCCGTCGCCGGGGTGATTGCAGCCGGCGTGGCCATGCGCCTATCGCCGGAGCCGCTGCGCAACGCGGTCGGCCTTGCGTGTTCCTGTGCATCCGGTGTCAAGAATTTTGCAGTCGGTTCGGCAGGAATGGTCAAACGCATGCACGCGGGGCGCGCCGCCGAAGCGGCGGTGCGCATGGCGATGCTGGCGCGCCGCGGCTTCACCGCGCCGCCGGCGGCCATTGACGGAAAATTCGGCCTGCTCGAGGCATTCAGCGGCGACACTGCGCAACCAGCGCTGCTGGATGCAGACCTCGGTGCCGGGTGGGCGATCGATGACGTCTGGGTAAAGGTGTATCCCATCTGTGGCTGGATCCAGGGGGTGGTGCAGTTGCTTCTGGCGATGCGGGAGCAAGGCGGCCTCGAAGCGCACAAGGTGGCCCGAATCGTCGTTGCGACTAGCGCATTCGCTGTACAGTACAACGGCAATAAGGAGGTGGCCGACACCATGGATGCGCAGTACAGCATCCCGTACTGCGCGTCGGTGGCGCTTACCGGTGATCCGGGCGATCCGAAGGCATTCGGTGTGGAAGCGATTCGCGATCCGGTTCGGGTCGACCTGATGAAGCGGGTCGAGCTCGTGGTCGATCCCATCGCGGACGAGGTCTATCCAAAGCAGTTTGCATGTCGCGTCGAAGTGCATCTGAAAGATGGCGAAGTGCGGAGTGCCGAGACGCGCGACGCGCACGGAACGCCGGGGAATCCGTGCGACACCGCGGAGCAGATTGCCAAGTTCACGCGGCTAGCGGGTCTGTCCGGCCTTCCGGTGGCCACGCAGGAAGTGGTCAGTGCGGTGCAGGGACTTGAATCCCTGAAATCGGTAACAGCCTTGACGAGACTGCTTCGTCCATAACGACGCACAATGTAAGGAATCGGCGGCAGTAGGCCGCCGGGCTTCTGCCGCCTGCCCGTCATGATGACGGGCGACCCGCGTCGGAGCGGGCCTGCGCCTGACGGGTCAGACGGCGTCCGCCACCTGCGGATGGAAACGCCCCTTCTTCAGCCGGCGGATATTGACCGATTCAAACACGCCGGCGGCGTGAAACGTTTCGCCTTCGATGAAACGTTGCGCCTCGGCGCGGCTCGGAACGTCGATGATAAAGAAGCTGCCGACAAACGCAGACCCATCGTCGTTTTGCTGTGGGCCCGAGAAGAAGATCTTGTCATTCCATCCATCCAGATACGCGCGGTGCGTGGCGAGGTACTTCTCGCGCAGCGCTGAGGAATTCGGCTTGTCAAGGCAGTTGATCATCCAAAGCATGTCTTCATCTCCCAGTGATGGTATTTGGAACCGAGTACCGGCCTTGTCAGCCAGCCCGTGAGCAGCATCATAGGGCGGCATGTGCACCGCCGTTGCAGCGTGACATTGAATGACTTGCAACGCAGCATTGAAGATCGACGGCCCATTACCGCTATTTCGACACCTACAATTTCTTCAGTACTATCGAGGAGAGTGAAGATGCGATTGAAAGAAAAAGTGGCGATCGTCACGGGCGGAGCCTCCGGCCTCGGCAAGGCCGTCGCGTTGCGCTTTGCCAGCGAAGGGGCCATCGTCATCATCGTGGATGTGAATGAAGCGGCGATGGCGGAGACCGCGGAGCAGATTCAGGGGCTGGGCGGCAAGGCACGCGCGTACAAGATTGACGTGACGCAGCAGCAGGACCTGCGAAATTTCATGGAAGACGTGGTTGCCGCGGAGGGGCGGGTAGACATCCTGGTCAACAACGCCGGCATTACGCGTTACCGGGCATTCGGCGGTATTGGGGATGCGGATTGGAATGCGGTGCTCGACCTGGACCTGAAAGGGGTGTTCTTTTGTACCCAGGCCGTGGCGCCATACATGGAACGACAGCAGTACGGCAAGATCATCAACATCTCGTCGAGCCTGGGTACGGGAACCACGCCGCATGTCGGCGAACTGACGGCAGGAGCCAGTGCGCCTTATGCCTCGGCCAAAGCGGCCGTGATTCAACTGACGAAGACGCTGGCACGAGAACTTGGGCCGAGTGGCGTCAATGTCAACTGCGTGGCACCGGGCTTCTTCCTGACACCGCTGACCGGCGCAACGCGCAGCCCGGACGAGGTGGCAGAGCATATCAGTGTCCGCACCAACATGGCGGTCCTGAACCGGCCGGGGCGGCTTGAGGAGCTGGCCGCAGCCGTGCTGTTTTTTGCCAGCGACGATTCAAGCTTTGTTACCGGCCACACGCTTCATGTCGACGGCGGGCGAACTGACCGGATGTAAGCGATTAGGACCGAATCCGTACATCGCGCCGAAGCCCTTCGGCACGCGGCATGTTTGAGCCGGGGCTGCAGAGGGAGGCGTGCCAGTTCTTCGTACCTAAAAGGAAAAGATGATGGAGACAAAGGTTTCACTGAAGGCAAGGCATATTCGCCGTCTGATGATCTCGTTCCCCTTTCTGGCTGCCAGCGTAATACTGATGCAGCCGGGCGCGGCCGATGCAGCCTATCCTGACAAACCAATCAAGCTGCTGATTGGATTTCCCCCTGGCGGGTCGACTGACCTGATCGGACGCCTTGTCGGGGAAAGGCTGTATCGGGCATTGGGGCAGCCAGTTGTCATCGAGAACCAAGGGGGTGCCAATGGCATGGTCGCGGCGAATGCCGTTGCCGCGGCGACGCCTGATGGCTACACGCTGTTGCTGACTTCAATGGGAATGACGACCAATCCATACCTGTATGCGAAATCGCGCCATCCGCTTAAGGATTTCACGTCGATCTCGCTGCTGGCCAATGTTCCCAACGTCATTGTGGTCAACCCGAAACTGCCTGCGCGCAACCTGGATGAACTGTTGGGCCTTGCCCGATCCAGCAAGGCGCCGCTGACCTCGGCGACAACCGGGCAGGCAGCGCCGGGTCACATGGCCACCGAACTGTTGCAGCGAGCGGCCAATGTCAAATTTTCGTTCGTGCCTTACAAGGGTTCGGGTCCCGCGTTGAATGATGTCATGGCCGGTTATGTGGACATGTCGCTGCCGACTGTCGTCGCCGCATTGCCGGCGATCAGGTCTGGCAAGGTGCGAGCCATTGCCGTCACGGGAACTGCCCGATCCAGCCTGCTGCCTGACGTCCCGACGTTGTCGGAAGCGGGCTTGAAGAATTTGGGCGGAAGCTCGGGTTGGTACGGCCTGGTCGGTCCGGCGAAGATGCCGAAGGAGATAGTCGAGCGGCTCAGTCAGGCTGTCGTCAAGATCATGAATGACAGCGAGGTGCGCGAGCGTTTCAAGCTCAATGGCGCCGATCCGGTTGGATCCAATAGTGATGAAATGACCGCGTTCGTTGCGCAGGACTTTCGTCGATGGGGCGAACTGGTCAAGGCCGCTAACATCAAGGGTGAAGCGCAATAGCAGGAAAGGGCGTGAAGTGCGGTTCGTGGCAAGGCCCGGCGGGCGCGGCTTGGCATGCAGCGTGTCGGGTGCTAACATTTGTTCTTATTAATGGTATTGATTCCGATACGCGGAACTAAGGACGTCTGGAGGAGGTTGTCATGTCTGGTAGTGTGACGGTGTTGATCGGTGGTGATTGCGGTCCTGCGCATGGACCAAAGGATGGTTTTCCAATAGAGAGCTACACGGAACTGGTACGTCCGGTGCTGGAGCAAGCGGATATGCGGTTTGTGAACTGCATGCGTACCTATTCGAGTCGGGGCATTCGGGCCGACCACGCCCCGCAAGTTGCACAGCCCGTCGAGATGGCAGAGATTTACACCAATGGCCTGTTCGACGCCGTCACCATGTCGAACAATCACACCTATGACGCCGGGCCGGACGCCATGCTCGATACCCGCGAACTGCTGAATTCGCGCGGTATCCAGGTAACAGGGGCGGGCCGGGACCTCAAGGAGGCTCGCCGCGCGGCGATCGTCGAAAAGAATGGCGTCAAAGTGGCCTACCTTGGCTATACGTCGGTCGCTGCGGCTGGCAGTGCGGCCGGTCCCGACAAGCCCGGCGTAACCTCGATCCGCGTCAGGACGTCCTACGAAACCCGCGGACCGCACCAGCCGGTTGGCATCCGGACCGAGCCCGATCCTGAGGATCTCGCCATGCTGGTGGAGGATATCCGCGCGTTGCGGGAACAAGCGGACATTGTCATTCTTGCTTTTCACTCCGGCGTGATTCGTCTGCCACGGGTGATCTCTGACTACCAGGTAACCGTTGCGCACGCCGCCATCGACGCCGGTGCCGACCTGGTGGTTGCGCACGCGCCGCACATTCCGAAAGCCGTCGAAGTTTATAAAGGCAAAGCCATCTTCTACAGCCTGGGCGTATTCGCCATGACGAAGGGCTTCCCGGCGCCGTCCTGGGCCGAGCCGGCATGGTCACATGGCGCTGTGCGGAATCATACCGATCTCGATCCCGATTTCCCGCTCATGCCATACGGCAAAGCCTGTACCCTGAGCCTGCTTGCAAAGGCGGTGGTGTCGAAGGAGGGAGTGCTGCGTATCGCCTTCCTGCCCATGGCGATGGACCGGCGGTACCGGCCGGAAGTGCTGCGCCGCGGAAATCCGAAGTTCGACGAGGTTCTCAACTATATGGAGTGGGCATCCGTGGATATGCCGCATACCTTCCACGTAGAAGGGGACGAGGTGATCGTCACGGGCTGAAGCCCGCCTCAGGTGACACGTCAGGGCCAGTCTCGCTGTGGCACGCGTGGCCGGCAACTGGTGTCGAAGGGAAGTGCCGTTCCGTCTAGCCCAGCCGTTTCCTCGTTCAGGCCGCCTGGCGCCGGGTGACTTGTGGCGGCGCGGCGCTTTCAAAGCGAATCATTGGAATGGAGGCGGCGGCAGCCCCGTGCTGAACGCCTTGGCATGGAATACGGTCGCGCCTTGCCCCTTGTCGGTGTCGCTGGTGACCACGTAGAGATCGTTCCGGCCGGGATGGATGGCCAGGCTGGTGGAGGCCAGGTTGTGGTCGCTATCGCGTCCGGGCAAAAGCAACTGGCCGATGGGGATGCCGTAGCGATTGAAGGCCAGCACGCGGCCTTGCCCGTAGATCGCCACGTACACGTTACCGTCGGCATCGGGGCATCGGCGCGCATCGAGTCCGGGGCCGGCCCGACAAAGTGGTAGGCAATGGCCGAACCGATCGGGGCGATGGTGGTGGCGTCGGCCAGCTCGATCCGGTGCAGCAGGTTGCGGCCGAACTCCGTCGCCCACAGCGTCTTGCCATCGGGACTGAGCGCCAGGCCGTTGGCCATTGCCAGATTCGGCAGCACGGGTTTGATCGTGGTCAGGTCCGGCGCGGCATAGTACACACCGCCTTTGGGTTCGGTCGCGTTGCCCTTGAAATCGATGAAGTAGAAGCCGCCGCGCGCATCGAACACCAGGTCATTGGGCATGAACCCCGCCACCGGCGGCACGATCATCTGCAGGTCCGAGCCGTCCGCGTTCACCGCTAAGTTCGCGCCGCGGCCATTCGGAATGTCCAGCGCCGCGATGAAGAGGCGCCCGTCCGGGTGGAAGGCCAGCCCCCCGGCGCCAGCGCGTCCAGGGTGACGATGGTGGACAATTGCTTGTCCGGCGTCAGGCGCAGCACGCGGCGGCCGCTCACGTCGCAGAGGAGCAGATTGCCGCTGCGGTCGAAGATCGCCCCTTCGAGTATCCGGCCCTCGTCGGAGACCTTGAACCAGGACGCGGCCACGGTGGTCTGCAAGGCGCGCTCGGACGGGGGAATTGGCACCGCGCTCCGCGTCTGCGCGTCGTAGGCCAGCCGGGCCGACGCCCCCGACTTGAGGCCCATTGCAAGAATTGGGCAGGCAGCGATGAGGGCTGCTCTCGCTTTGGCGCGCGGCCGGCCGCCGTGCTGGCGGCTCGGTTCGCAAACGAAAGCGTGGATCATGGCGCGGCGCTTACCAAGGTTGATTCGCGGGGCCGACCGTGAACTCGTTGATGGTCGTGTCCTCGGGCTGATCGATCGCAAAGGCGACAACGCTTGCGATCCGATCCGGGGAAATACCATAGGTGTCGTAGATGCCCTGCATCTGGTCGAGCGACGCCTGGTCTTTGATCGTTGTTAGCAGCTCGGTATTGATGGCTGCCGGATAGATTGTCGTGGTGCGGATGTGGGTGCCTTCAATGGCGGACTCCATGCGCAGGACTTCCATGAAGTCGCGTACGAACCACTTCGTTCCACCATAGACGGCGCCGCCCGGATAGGCCTTGAGCCCCGCTACCGATGAAGTTGCGATAACGTGGCCGGACTTTTGTTCGAGGAACGCGGGCAGGCCGGCAGCCACGCCATTCAGGACACCCTTGACGTTGACATCGACCATCTGATGCCAGTCATCCGTCTTCAGCGCGGACAGCGGCGAGTTCGGCATCAGGCCGGCGTTCAGGAACAAGACATCCACGCGGCCGAACTCGGCCTTGGCCAAATGGACGATGCGGTCGTTTTCCTCGTGCTTGGTCACGTCCAGTTCTTGATAGGCCGCTAAACCACCCGTTTGCCGGATCTCATTCGCTATCCGTTTCAGGTTTTCTTCGCGTCGTGCGCCGAGTACGACCTTGGCGCCCTTGCTGGCGAGCAGCTTGGCCGTTGCCTCGCCGATTCCGGACGATGCGCCCGTGATGATAACGACTTTGTCCTTGATCATGATGTTCCTCTGCTTTGCGATGTGCCGGAAATGCCTGCCGGCGCGACCATCAGTACACGGCGAATCCGCCGTCGACCGCCAACGCCTGGCCGGTCACGAAGCTCGAGCCCGAACTGCACAGCCAGAGCACGGCATCGGCGATTTCCTCGCCGCGCCCCAGGCGCTTCATCGGCAGGTCGCGCAGCAGGTCATCCATCGCCAGCATTCCCTTTTCCAGCATCGATGACACCATCGGCGTGTCGATCGTGCCCGGGCACACGGCATTGACGCGCACGCCGCGCGTGGCATATTCGAGCGCGGCGCTGCGGGTCAGTCCGATCACGCCGTGCTTGGTCCCGTGGTAGGCGGCGATCATGGCCCGGCCGGTGAGCCCGCCAATGGACGAGCAGTTGACGATCGCACCGCTGCCTTGCTTGCGCATCTGCGCCAGTTCGTGCTTCATGCACGCCCAGACGCCGCGCTGGTTGATGGCGCTGACGCGATCGTAGTCCTCGATGGATTGGTCCGCGATCTCCGAGGCGGGGATCTGGATGCCGGCGTTGTTGAACGCGGCATCCAGGCGGCCGAAGGTGGTAACCGTGCGCGCCACCATGGTTGCCACCTGAGCCTCATCTGCTACATCACACACCACGCCGATCACCTTGCCGCCCGCTGCCGTGATTTCGTCCACGGCTTGCCGCAGGGCCGCTTCTGTCACGTCCGCCAGCGTGACGGCCGCTCCGGCCTTCGCGAAAGCACGCGCCGTACTGAGGCCCATACCGGATGCCGCGCCGGTGACCAGCGCAACCTGTCCCTTGAAGTCATAGGTAACGTTCATGCATGTCTCCTGGTGAGTCCAGACCGCCAATGAGGCAGCCTGCGGAATTGCGCTGGAACGGCGCTGCCGTGCTCAATCCTTGCCGATCTGGCCCATCTGCTTCGCATCCATGCGACCGCCATGGACGGTGATTGTGGCCATACCCGCCTCGATCTCGCGCAGGTCTTCAGGCGTGAGGTTGACGTTGACGGAGCTGAGGTTCTCACGTGAGTGGTCCAGATTGGTCGTCCCGGGGATGGAGACGATCCAGGGCTTTTGCGCCGCCAGCCAGGCCAGGGCGATCTGGGCACGCGTGGCTCCCTTCTTCTCGCCGAAGGCCTTGAGAAAGTCGAGGATCGGCTGGTTGGCCTTCATGACCTCAGCGCTGAAGCGCGGGAAGGTCTTGCGCAGATCGGTCTTGCCGTCGAAGTTGGCTTGTGCATCCAGCGGCAGCTTGCCGGGCAGGAAGCCCTGGCCCAGCGGCCCCCATGGCACAAAGCCGATGCCCAGTTCCTCGCATGCCTGCAGCACGCCGTTGTGTTCCACGCTGCGCTCCATGATCGAGTATTCGGTCTGGATCGCGGACACCGGATGCACGGCGTGGGCACGTCGGATGGTGCGTGCGCTGGGCTCCGACAGGCCGAAGTGCAGCACCTTGCCCTGCTGGATCAGATACTTGATGGTGCCGGCCACCTCTTCGATCGGCACGGTCAGGTCGACGCGGTGCTGGTAGTACAGGTCGATTCGGTCGGTCTTCAGGCGCTTGAGCGATTCCTCGACGACGCGGCGGATGCGCTGGGGGCGGCTGTCCAGGCCGTTTGTGCCGTCGATCTTGAAGCCGAACTTGGTGGCGATCACCACATGGTTGCGCACCGGCTTAAGGGCCTCGGCGACGAGTGCCTCGTTGACGTAGGGACCATAGACCTCTGCGGTGTCGAAGAAGGTGATGCCGCGCTCATAGGCGTCGCGAATCACGCGGATGCTCGTCGCGCGGTCCACGCCGGGGCCATAGTGGCCGGGGCTGTTGCTCATGCAGCCGAAGCCCAGTTCCGATACCGTGAGGCCACCTAGCCTGCGCGTCCTTATGGTGTAAGCCTTTTCGCGATTGCCGACACGCTGCGCAGTTTGTGCCGCAGCGGGAGTGGCCCAGGACGAAGCACCGATTGGCAGGGCTGCGCCAGCCGCTGCGATGCTTGCGGTCTTCAAAAATCCGCGCCTATCGGCGGCCATGCCAGGCTTTTCTATGGTTTCGCGATCAGTGAGGTTCTGCGTGCTCATGTTCCCCGCCAGGATTGGCTTCTTCATGCCCTGTATGTTGGGTCACGGAAGTCAACTTAACTAGCTAATGAAACCTTAAAAGGCATATTAGTTGTGCTAATTAGAGGAACAGTCATCGTGAAACAAAAAAGTCCCGCGAGCGCGGGACAGGCCTTCGGTTCAGGCGTGAACCGAAGGTGAGACACATATGGGTAGAGGGGCCTTCCCCCTGCGCACTCACCAACCCGCGCGCTCCTCCTGCGGATACTGCAGCACCATCGCCTCCAGGCCATTCGCGCCGGCACGGATTTCGAACTTCTCCTCAGTCGGCTCCACCACCACCATGGACCACTGCGGCAGTTCTTCGTCACCGTGGATAAGACTGCCGTTGCCGACGAAGAGGTAGTAGCCGCCTGCAGCGCGGGGATCGGGACCCTGCACCGACATGCCCTCGCCGAGCCGTACCACTTGCGCAGCCATGCCATCCGATTCGTCGGCGAACAGGGTTTCCCACGTCACTTCCTTGCGGGACTTCAGAACCGGTTCGGTAGAGAAGCGCACCGGCTCCGACGTCAGGTGGCGCCGCTTGCTTTGCTCAAGCTTTTCGCGGTAGCCCGGCTTGTCCAGATAGATCGGCTCGGAATTTCCCGTGTACATACGCATCGCCACGAAAGAGAGGCCTTGGGGGCCAGCCACGATTGGGCCATAAGCGGTGTGGTGATCCTTGAACTGGACGGTAAGCGGCTGCAGCACCTGGCCGCGGTTGCCGATCGTGCCCGATCCGGCGATGAACAGTTGAAACATCGTCACGCCGTGGAAGTGGGGGACGATGGTTTCGTTCGCATCCAACTCCGACATCGTGGCTTGCGGCCCCGACTGCCGCTCGGCTGAGGAACGCGGTCCGAAGAACACGGTGCCCCAATGCCTGTTACCGGTCCCCGGGGAAACCACAACATCCCGTTTTGCCAGGGCGTCGGCGCCACTTCGCGTGTAAATCATGGTCATTTCTCCTTTGCGTCTGCCGCAGGTGGCGGAATAACTCCGCGCTGGTTTGCGGGTTGCGCAGAGCAGGCCGGCAACCCATGTCTGCATCGTAGCAGAAGTTTTGATGAATAGCATCAGTTTCGATGTATGGAACCAGAGTGACGCTGGCTTTGTGGTTCTGAAGAATGAAACCGATTCCGAAAATGTTGACTGTGCTGACGGGTGGGACTAAAGTCGGGGCTATCGGAGCCTGCACAGCGCCTGGCCCGCAGGGGCTGCTCGTCGCAGACGTTGTCGCGCATCAGTGCGCAGTTTTGTCCCGATGTGTCTCGGGAAGGGATCAACACTAGGTATGAACAAATTCAGTCATCTATTCGAGCCTCGCGCTATTGCCGTGGTGGGCGTCTCCGACGATGTCGCGCGCCCGGGTTCGCAGGTTGTGCGGGCACTGCTCAAGAACGGCTACCGAGGCAGGATCTTTCCGGTTAATCCGAAGTACGAGCAGTTCGACGGCCTGAAGTGCTACGCGTCCGTTGCCGATATTGAGGATGACGTGGATCTGGTCGTCATCGGTGTCCCGGCCAAAGGTGTGCTGCCGGTGGTGGAGGCGGCAGCGGAGAAGGGTGTGCCGTTTGCGCTGATCCTCAGTGGCGGCTTCCGCGAAAGCGGCCCGGAAGGCGTGGAGCGCGAACGCCGGATGCTCGAGATCGCGCGAGGATCCGGCATGCGCATCGTAGGACCGAACTGCCTGGGCTTTGCAAACCTTCATGACAATGTCTATGCCGCCTTTGGCAGCATCACGCGCGAGCCGAAGCTCATGCCCGGTTCCGTTTCGCTGGTGACGCAAAGCGGCGGTTTCGGGTATAGCATCGCACTGGCTTGCGAGGCCGCCGGCATCGGTTTCCGGCACGTGATCGCGACTGGCAATGAAAGCGATATCGATACCGTCCAGTTGATTGATGCCCTGCTCGATGATGACGAGACCAAGATCATCCTTGCCTATATCGAAGGTACCCGGGACGGTCGGGCACTGCTCGACGTCGGGCAGCGTGCGATGGCCCGTGGCAAGCCGCTGCTGCTGTGGAAGGCAGGGGTGACCGAGCAGGGCGCGCGCGCCGCGGCGTCGCATACCGCCAGCATGACCAGCAGCTATGACTATTACTCTGCGGCTTTCAAGCAGAGCGGGATCGTGGAGATCCGCGAGATTGACCAGGCGGTCGACTACCTGAAGGCGCTTGAAGGCGGCAAGTATCCGGCGGGCGGCGGAGTGGCGGTGATGGGGGTGTCCGGCGGCTCGGCAATCGTCTTTGCTGACGCCGGCGAGCCGGCGGGTCTGTCCCTGTGCGAGCTGACCGACAAGACCCAGGCAAGCCTTCAGACGGTTATCCCCAACATCGGGGCCGTCCATAATCCCATCGACCTGACCGCAGGCTACTTTTCCGCCAGCAATCGCGCCAATCTGGAAACGGCGGTACGTGCCACGCTGGCCGACCCCAATGTACATGCGGTGTGCGTGAACATCGCGACGACCGGCAAGGCGGGGAGCCTGGTGGCGGCAGAGGTGCTGGGGGAAATTGCCGGCTCGACCGAAAAGCCCATCGTCGTCTTCTCATCGGCTCCGGCCAGCCAGGTCGGCGACGCGCTGGCGGTGTTCGCGAAGGCAAACATTCCCGTACTGCGGTCGCCGTCACGCGCGGCCGGCGCGCTGGCCATGCTGGCCAGCTACCGGCAGGCCCGCGCGCGTGTCGAACGCGCCGCTGCCGCTACGCAAAACGTGACGGCACCGCGCGAAGTGTTCCCGCGCAACGCCCAGGGCTCGTCGCTGTCCGAAGCCGAGGCCAAGGCGATTCTCGCGGCGGCTGGCATTCCCGTGTCCAGGGATGTGATCGTCAGCGGTGTCGAAGAGGCTGCCGTCTTCGACAAGATGACCGCGCCGCTGGTGGTCAAGATCGTCTCGCCGGATATCGCGCACAAGACGGATGTGGGCGGTGTCAAGGTGGGCATCCGTACGCGCGCCGAGCTGGAGGCAGCAATTGCCGAGGTTCTGGACAATGCGCGCCAGAAGGCGCCGTCTGCCCGTATTTCCGGCGTGCTGGTGACGGAAATGATCCAGGGCGGTTTCGAACTGATTGCGGGCGTGGTCAACGACGAGGTCTTTGGGCCAGTCGTGGCCGTCGGTGCGGGCGGCATCTACGCCGAACTGCTTGGCGACACCACCTGCAGGCTGGCGCCGTTTGACGAAGTGACGGCACGCGAGATGCTCGATGAGCTGAAGTGCCGGCGTATCCTCGACGGCGTCCGGGGCAAGCCGGCGCTGGATGTCGATGCCGCGGCGCGCGCGCTCGCTGCGCTGTCGCGCTTTGCGTGGGAAGCACGCGACCAGGTGGGAGAAGTCGATATCAATCCCGTGTTCGTCCTGGCTGATGGCGTGGTGGCCGCCGACGCCGTCATCATTCCTAAGGCTCGCCCGGCAGTGCAGCCCGTCTCGGGAGAAAAATCATGACCGAAACAGTAATGGAGCTGCCGACCCACCCGGTCACGTTCGAGCCGGTCGGTCACACGCTGCCGGTGCGTGAGGGGGATACGATCCTTGCGGCCGCGCTAAGCCACAATTTTCCGCTGCCGCATGGCTGCCGCACCGGCACCTGCGGTACCTGCAAGGCCCGGGTGCTGGAAGGTGAAGTGGATCACGGCGATTCCGACGGCTGCGTGCTGTCGGCTGCCGAACGTGCTCAGGGCTATGCCCTGCTTTGCCAGGCCAAGCCGCGCTCCGCGCTGGCGATCGCCAGCAGCGTGGTGCGCGAAAACATGGACATCCCCATCGTGCGCCTGCCTTGCCGGGTGCAACAACTGGAGCGCCTGGCGCACGACGTCATGCGCATCCGCTTGCGCCTGCCCGCCAGGCAACGCCTGAAGTTCCTGCCAGGGCAGTACATCAATATCGTGATGCCGGGCGGTATCCGCCGCAGCCTGTCGATGGCCAACTCGCCGCAGGACGAGGAGTTGGTCGAACTGCACCTGCGCAACTACGGCGGGCCGTTCAGCACCCACGTCTTCAATGTGCTGAAGGAAAACGACCTGCTGCGCATCGAAGGCCCGGTAGGCGCGTTTTTCGTCCGCGAGCAGAGCGCCAAGCCGATCATCTTCGTGGCCAGCGGCACGGGCTTCGCGCCGATCAAGGCAATGATCGAGCATGAGGCCAGCAAAGGTAGTGGCCGTCCGATGAACCTGTACTGGGGGGGGCGCCGTCCTGCTGACCTCTACCTGGATGCGCTGGCGAAGACCTGGCAAGAGAAATATGGCGTCCGCTACGTGCCGGTGGTGTCCGAGGCCCGCGCCGAAGACGCCTGGCAGGGGCGCACTGGCTTTGTCCACCGCGCCGTGATGGAAGACCATCCTGATCTGTCTGGCCACCAGGTCTACGCGTGTGGCGCGCCGATCGTCGTGCAGTCGGCCCGCGATGATTTCATCAATGTATGCCGCCTGCCGGAGACCGAGTTCTTTGCCGACATCTTCGTGTCTGGCGGTAGCAAGGTCCGCGCGGCTGCTTAGCAGAAGAAAATCAGGAGACAGCTTTCATGAATACCACGCAAGAGAATCTCGTCGTTGAACGTGCAGAAGACTTTCTGTGGATCACGATCAATCGTGCCGAGAAAGCGAACGCGATGACCGTCGCCATCATGGAGGGCATCACCGCAGCGATCCGGGATGGCGCGGGAGATCAGACGGTCAAGGCCGTGCTGCTGACGGCGGCGGGAGGCCGTGTGTTCAGTGGTGGCGCCGATGTGCGGGAGCAGCCCGAAGACGGCGACATGGCGCGTCAGCGCGAGCACCGGTCGCAAGCGCTGGCGGCATTGCAGGATGCCGTGATGGACAACCCGGTCCCGGTCATTGCCGTACTGAACGGCATCGCCAGCGGTGGTGGCGCCATGTTGGCGTTGCTGGCGGATGCCTGTGTCGCGGCGGAAACGGCTTCGCTGTCCTTGCCGGAAATCGATCTTGGCATTCCGACCTTTTCCGGCGCGAATATCCTCGAGGTCATCGGCGGACGTGCGCTGGCGCTGGACCTGATCCAGACGGGCAGGCGCATGCCGGCGCGCGAAGCGCTGACGCGGGGGCTGGTGGCGGCCGTGGTGCCAGCCGATGAACTGAAGCAGGCGGCAAGAGGACTGGCAGGAACGTTGGGCGCCAAGGAGCGACGCGTATTTGCCGACAACAAGCAATGGATCAACCGGGAACTGAAGGCGGCGCTGCTGGAAGCGCGTGCGCAGCATGCCCGGCACCGCAAGGCCGTCGCGGCGGCCGAAGCTGTGGCGCACTAACAATCAGGAGGGGAAAGTGGCAGACCTGGAGATTGAAACGATTGGCCGCGTGATGGTCGCGCGCCTGAATCGACCGGAGAAGAAGAACGCGTTGAGTGAGGAAATGCTCGAACTCCTGCGCGCGGCACTGAAGAGTGCGAACGAAGACCCGAGCATCGGCAGCTTTGTCATTACCGGCAGTGGGGACGCGTTCTGCTCGGGCGGCGATCTTGGCCGACGCGGATCGGAAGCCGACCCGACACCGCTGGAGCGCAAGCGGAGGCTCCAGAATGTCACCCATCAGGTTGCATTGGCGGTGGAAGAATTCGAGAAGCCGCTCATCGCCGCCGTGAACGGGGCCGCCGTGGGAGCGGGCATGGATCTTTCGCTCATGTGCGACCTGCGCTTTGCGGCGAGAACCGCGCGGTTTGCGGAGGCGTACATCCGTGTCGGCCTTCTGCCCGGCAACGGCGGCTGCTATTTCCTGCCGCGCCTGGTAGGTCCGGCCAAGGCGTTGGAGCTGCTTTGGACCGGCGATTTCGTGCCGGCGGAAGAGGCGCTGCGTATCGGGCTGGTCAACCGTGTTTGCAGCGCGGACGACCTGATGCAGGAGACGATCGCCTTTGCCCAGCGCCTGGCGGACGGACCGCCGATCCAGACACGCGATATCAAGAAGCTGATGTATCAATCGCAGCGCACCGACCTGCGCACGAGCCTGGAAACGGTGGCATCGCACATGGCAGTCGTGCAATCGACGCGGGACTACAAGGAGGCGATCCTGGCTTACAAGGAGAAGCGCAAGCCCGTATTCGAAGGCCGCTGAGCCCCATGGCCTTTCGCTTATGCTGAGTGCTTTAAGGGTAACATTTTGAGGCGGGTGTAGCGTTGCGCCCCGCAGTGGATCACGGCGGTGGCATTGGGGCGCGTGTGGGGCATGGCGACCCCACTGCCGTGATGTACCATACAGGGTTTCTAAATATGGATGGAATACCTCCAAATGATGCGCTCGGTGCAACGTATTCTTGCTGTATTCGAAAGCTTCACGGCCGAACGGAGCAGCCTGACGCTACAGGAGATTGCTGACCGCATCGAGCTGCCGAAGTCCACGACGTTCCGCATCGTCCAGAGCCTGGACCAGGCGGGCTACCTGGTCCGGCTTGAAGACCAGCAGTACTGCCTGTCGTTCCGCTTCACACGGCTCGCCGGCCTGGTGAAAAGCACGCTCGGGATCCGCGAGATTGCCCGTCCGATCCTGATCGAGTTGGCGGAAAAGACCAAGGAAACGATCTCGCTGCATACCGTCAGCGGCCAGAACCGCATCTGCATCGACGCGGTGTCGACAGACGCCTCGCCGCTGCGCGCCGTGGTCCAGTCGGGCGAGCAGATCCCGCTGCTCGTGGGATCCGGCTCCAAGGTGCTGATGGCGTATATGCCGAAGGATGAAGCCGCCCCCTTCGTCACCGCTGTTGCCAAGGCGACCAAGCGAACCAAGGCCGACGTGCTGGCCGAATTCGAGAAAGTGCGCGAGCAAGGTTATTCGGTCTCGCATGGGGAACGCCTGCTGGGCATCTCGGCGATTTCGGCGCCCATCAAGGACGTACACGAAGAAGTGCACTATTGCCTGTCGCTTGGCGCACCGACCGTGCGCTTGCAGACTCGCGAAAAGGAACTCGTCAAGCAAGTGGTCAATGCCGCCGCCAATATCTCGCTGCAGTTCGGCGGCCGGCTGGAATAACCTCAGCTTCGATCCATTGCCGCGGTAGTGCGTTTGCTGCGTACTGGCAAACGCGTACTGGAAAAGGGGTAGGTGCGCGGGCACATGGTCTACCCCGAATCCTTCGCTCCTCGATCGCTAGTGCGTCAGAGCAGCGATCCCACCATCCCGCCTTCCACCGGAATCGTCGCGCCATTGACGAACCCCGCCTGCATCGAGGCCAGGAACGTCACCACGCCGGTCGTTTCCTGCTGGGTGCCGAGCCGGCCCAGCGGTGTGAGCTTCTTGCGAGCTGCGGTCTGTTCTGCCGAATAGGCAGCACCGTCACTGCGGTGCGAAGTGTCGATCAGCGCGGGAGCAACGCAGTTTACGGTAATGCCGCTGGCCCCAACCTCATTCGACAGGTGCTTCATATAGGCCGTCACGCCAGCCCGGAACACAGTTGACAGGCTGTGATGCGGCATCGGCTGCTTGACCGATGCGGACGTGATGGCGATGATTCGGCCCCATCCGCGGTCGAGCATCAGCGGGATGACATGGGTCACCACCTGGATGGTGCCCCACAACTGGTTCTCGTATGCCTCCTTCCAGCGCGCTTCGTCGTTTTCTTCAAGTGTGGCGCGGATGGGGTTGGGTGGACGTGCCGTGTTCAGGACGACAATGTCGGGGCCACCGCCATTCTGCCGCAGCGTGGCGGCCAGCCGTTCCACATCGTCGCGCACCAGCATATTGCCGGGAACCGCGATGGCCTCTACGCCGTGCTGCGCTTCGATTTCCTCCGTAACGGCTTGCAGCTTGTCGGCGGAGCGGGCGAACAGCACCACATTGACGCCTTCCGCTGCCAGTGCATGCGCAATGTTCCTGCCCATGCCGCCGCTGGAAGCAGTGATCAGCGCCGTCTTTCCTTTAATTCCGAGATCCATTTTCTTTTGCTCACTAAGTAGGGTCGAGTCCTTGGCGACGATTGCCGACCTTAGTCAAGGCCGACCATCCCCATCCAATATTGGAGCTGGTTGCCGGCGGTTTCCACATCGTACGTCCGAGAGAGTTCCAGGCGGCCGTCTGCTGTGATGCGAAGGACCGAAAGTGCCGCCGGCACGTGCCGGATATGGTCGCCATCGCGCTTGGCCAGGGCCTTGATGCTCGCCGTCACCAGCAGGCGCCCGCCTGGATCGCAGGCAAAGGTGCGGATGTGGAAGGATTCGGTGTCAGCGTGCTGGAGAAGCGTCGGTTCCCCTGTTTCCGGGTCGATCCGATACACCGCGATATTGTTTTCGCCGCCGGCGAATACCTTGCTATCGCGGTCGGCGACAGTGTGGTCGGCCCGGTTGGCGACATAGACGCAATGGCCGGCCGGATGGACGTGAATGGGCCCCCCCAATTGCCTGGGGCGCACGAGTTCGGGCTGGCGCAGTGTCGGACAGGTGAAGGCGGGTGCCGCTTCGATGCCGCTATCGCTGTAGCGGAACATGTAGAGTTGGTTGGTGCGTTCATCCGAAGCGTAGAGCCAGGGCTTTGACGGGTGGAATGCGATGTGGCGAGGACCGAAGCCATATCCGCCCCGTGGGGCTACCACCCCGCCGGCAGACAGATGGCCATCCGCGAAGCCGAAGGTCCGCAGTGCTCCGGGCTCTTCCGGCTTGTCGCCCAGCGCCTTGTTGCCGCGGTCGACGATCACGGCGGTGCGGCCCGACGGTGTGACCATGACCTGGTGCGGGTAGATGCCGTAGTCCAGGGCGGTGGCCTGTACGACGCAATCGCCGATCTTTCCATTAGCTTCCACGCGATGCACCGTGATTCCGCTTGACGGATAGTTGTGGCCATTCAGGACATAGCGGCCGGACGGATCCACGCACATATGCACGGCGCGACGCGGCAAGGGGCGGCTTTCCCCGTGCGCCAGCAACGCGCCATCCGCCCCGATGGCAAAGGCGCTGACGTGGTTGTAATCGGATTCGACCCGCGGCCCGCCGTTGCTGGTGGAAACATACAGGTACGGTTGGGAAGGGTGGCGCCAGGCATATTGCACCTTGGCGGGAGCCCGGACGGTTCCCTTCCTGACGAGCGTTGCCGAATCGACATCCACCGCGTAATGGGTGAGCCTGTCATCAACGGCACTATATAAGGCAACGGATCTTGCCATTGGATTCTCCGCGGGTAATCGGCTCAGGGCGTATTGTCGGCAACCGGCGTGAACATCGGAATCGATGTGCCGCTTTCGGACGTTTTGAAGACCACCCTGACGCGCTGCCCGATCCGGACCGTATCCAGGTCTGTGTCGACGATGTTCGTCAAGATGGTTGGCCCTTCATCCAGCGTCACGTAGGCGATGCAGTAGGGCGTGCCGGTGCCGCGGCGTGTCACGCTATAGGTATAAATCACCCCTGTACCCTGGCTGTCGGCCCATTGCACTTCACTGCTCCAGCAAAAAGGACACAAGGCACGCGGATAGTGATGGGTTTGCTCGCAACTACTGCAAACCTTGACCAGCAGCTTTCCCTCGGCAGCGGCGGCGAAATAGGGTTCATCCCCCGGATTCATAGCCGGGTCGCTGATCTTGCGGGCTTCGGAAAACGTCGGCATGTCATTTACTCCCTTTCCATGATGAGCGTGGCCGCGCCGTGCCGGTGGCCGATCGCTCCACCGATGCCTGTGGCCAGTGCTAGTGTGCAATCCGGTACCTGCACGCTGGGATGCGCTTCGCCGCGCAGTTGGCGCACCGCTTCGATGATCTTGGTCATGCCACCGCGATTTGCCGGATGGTTATTGCACAGGCCGCCGCCGTCGGTATTGAAAGGCAGCTTGCCGACTCCGGAGATCAGCTTGCCGTCGGCGACGAACCGGCCGCCTTCTCCCTTCTTGCAGAAGCCTAGGTCTTCCAGTTGCAGGATTACGGTGATGGTGAAGCTGTCGTAGATCGACGCATACTGGATATCGGCGGGGGTGACGCCTGCTTCTTCGAAGGCACGCGGGCCCGTCCATGCCGCGCCGGTATAGGTCAGGTCCACCTTGCCAGCCATCTGGTGCTTGGTCGATTCGCCTGCACCCAGCAGTTTGATGCGGGGACGTGCCAGGGCCCTGGCGATTTCCGGGCGCGCCACGATCACCGCGCCACCCCCATCGCTGACAACGCATGAATCGAGACGATGCAGCGGGTCAGCGATCATCGGCGAGGCCAGTACGTCATCGACCGTGACAACGTTGCGCAGCATGGCGTTCGGGTTGTACTGCGCATGGTGCGACGCAGCGACCTTGACCCAGGCAAGCTGCTCGCTCGTGGTGCCGAATTCATACATATGCCGCATGGCACACATGGCGTAAAGGTTCAGCGTGACCGGGCTGTAGGGCATTTCATAGGGCGCCTCCGGCATGTTGACGCCGCGGACTCGCACCTGCGTGCCGGAAATTCCCTCGGAATTCGGCCGACCGGCAAGGGTGATGAGCGCCACGTTGCACTTGCCGGCCGCGATCGCCTCGGCCGCGTGGGCCACGTGTGCCAAGTATGAGCATCCCCCCATATCCGTCGAATCCACATGCCTGAGCCGGTTCAGGTTCAGGTAGTTCGCCATCGACCACACGTTGGCACCCGGTGCGTCACCGGCACAGAAAAAGCCGTCGATGTCATCCCGCGACAGCCCCGCGTCTTCGATCGCGCCTTTGGCGACCTCCGCATGGAGCTGCGCCACGGAGTGCTCCGGCGCTTTGCGCAAGGGGTGTTCGTACGCCCCGATGATGTAGGCCTTGTCTTTGATTGTCATGCCGAGTCTCCTTGCAGTCCGTCACTGGACAACTGCCAATCGGTTTCATACACTGGAATCAATGCTATTCAGTAGAACCCATGATATCATCGCTTCCAAGGTTGTGGGTGAACCTGGAGATGCCAGGGCAGGGCCTGTATGGCTCGTTGTGTGATGGGAGGGGGCGCTGTCCTGGCGCAGTGCCACTCTGAGTTGAGCCCACAGTGGGCAGGTATGACGAAAGGAGCAGGACCATGGAGAACCAATGCGCGAGCGTTGACCATTCGGGCGCGGGCGCCGTCTTTGCCGACTTCAAGGTCTGGCAATGCGCGCTGTGCGGCTTTGTCTACGACGAGGCGATGGGGATGCCCGACGAGGGCATCGCCCCGGGCACGCGCTGGGCTGACATTCCCGACGACTGGATGTGCCCGGAGTGTTCGGTAGGCAAGAGCGACTTCGAGATGGTCGAGGTGTAGCACAAGCGAAGTCGGCGCGGTTCGAGGCAGGAACGCAATGGAGCAGGCCAAATGGGAATGGGTGGAATGTCCCTGCGCGGGTTGATGGAAAAGTGGTTCGGGCCAGAGGCGCCGACGATTGCGCGCATTACCCGCATGCGCGACGACGCAAACCAACGCGGCTATGTGCAGGTCGAGGTCGAACGAGCTTCGGGGGCGCTGTCGCTCCTGTTCTTCCGCCACGCCGATGGCTCCTGGTGCGTGTTTCCGCCGTGCGACCGCGGCGGGCGACAGACGTGACAGTCAGATCCTGGTGGCCGGGCACGGCGCCATGACGGAGAATTGGATGATCGATGTACTAGTGATAGGCGGCGGCAATGCCGCGCTCTGCGCCGCGCTGATGGCGCGCGAAGCCGGGGCTTCGGTGTTGCTGCTGGAGTCGGCGCCTCGTGCATGGCGCGGCGGCAACTCGCAACACACCCGCAACCTACGCTGCATGCACGATGCACGACAGGACGTGCTGGTGGACGCCTATCCGGAAGAGGAATACTGGCAGGATCTGCTGAAGGTGACAGGGGGCATCACCGATGAACACCTGGCACGACTCGTGATTCGTGCCTCGTCGACCTGCCGGCCCTGGATGCGAAAGCATGGCGTGCGCTTCCAGCCGCCGCTCTCGGGCGCGTTGCATGTGGCGCGCACCAACGCCTTCTTCATGGGCGGCGGCAAGGCGCTGGTCAACGCCTATTACCGCAGCGCCGAAGCGATGGGCGTGCAGATCCGCTATGAAACGCCAGTCGACGCGATCGAGATGGACGGCGACCGCTTCGTCGCCGCGCGCAGCGGCCACGAGCGCTTCACCGCGCGCACCTGCGTGCTGGCTGCGGGTGGCTTCGAATCGAACCGCGAATGGCTGCGCGAAGCGTGGGGCCAGAACGAGCGCGGCGAATGGCCGGCCGACAACTTCCTGATCCGCGGCACGCGCTTCAACCAAGGTGTGCTGTTGCGGCACATGATTGAATCGGGGGCGGACGCCATCGGTGACCCGTCGCAATCGCATTGCGTGGCCATCGATGCGCGCGCGCCGCTGTACGACGGAGGGATCTGCACGCGCATCGACTGCGTGTCGCTGGGCATTGTCGTCAACCGCGACGCTGAGCGCTTCTATGACGAGGGCGAGGACTTCTGGCCCAAGCGCTATGCGATCTGGGGCCGGCTGGTAGCGCAACAGCCGGGGCAGATCGGCTACTCGATCATCGACAGCCAGGCCATCGGCCGCTTCATGCCGCCGGTGTTTCCCGGCGAGAAGGCCGACACGCTGCCCGAACTTGCGCGCAAGCTCGGGCTGCCGGAAGCGCAGTTCGTGCGCACCGTGCAGGACTACAACGCCGCGTGCCGTGTCGGCACGTTCGACCATACTGCGCTGGACGACTGCCATACCGAAGGCCTGACACCCTCCAAGACACATTGGGCCCGTCCGCTGGACCAGGCGCCGTTCTACGGCTACGCGTTGCGGCCGGGCATCACGTTCACTTACCTGGGCCTGAAGGTCAACGACCTGGCGCAGGTGCATTTCGGCGGCAAGCCGAGCGGGAATCTGTTCGTGGCAGGAGAAATGATGGCGGGCAACGTGCTGGGCAAGGGATATACGGCGGGCGTCGGCATGTCGATCGGTACCGCATTTGGGCGTATCGCCGGCACGCAAGCCGCTAAGGCGGCGGGCATCAAGACGGGAGCGGTCCATGCAGAGGCTTGAAGCGCTTGCGCGCGAGGCCACGGAGCTGGCTGGCCAGGAGCCGGGCGCGACTGCCATGCCCAACACCGGACGCGTGATCCGCGTGCTGCCGCTCACGGAGAACGAAGCCGAAGTCGCGCGGCAGATGCAGATCTGTAATGCCTGCCGCTATTGTGAGGGTTTTTGCGCGGTGTTTCCGGCCATGACGCGCCGGCTCGAATTTGGCAAGGCCGATGTGAACTACCTGGCGAATCTGTGTCACAACTGCGGTGCGTGCTATCACGCGTGCCAGTACGCGCCTCCGCATGACTTCGGCGTCAACGTGCCTCAGGCGATGGCCAAGGTACGGTTGGAGACGTACAGCGAATATGCGTGGCCGGCGCCGCTGGGCAAGCTGTATAAGTGCAACGGCCTGACGGTGTCGGTAGCGCTGGCGATCGGACTCGCATTGTTCCTGGTGCTGGCCGTGACGATAGGTGGCGCGCTGTGGCTTACGCACGAGGGCGGAAATTTCTATGCGGTGTTCCCGCACAACACGCTGGCAAGCATGTTTGGCGCGGTGTTCGGCTTTGCAGTCATCGCGCTCGGCATCGGGGTGCGGCGCTTCTGGCGCGACGTGTCGGCCGGGACGGCCTCGGCACCTGCCGTGGCGGAGGCGACGAAGAACGTGCTGACGTTGACCTACCTGGATGGTGGCCATGGAGATGGCTGCAATGAGGCGAATGATCGCTTTACGCTGGCGCGGCGCCGCTTCCATCATTTCACGTTCTATGGCTTCATGCTGTGCTTTGCGTCGACGGCGGTGGCGACCGCTTACCATTACCTGTTGGGGTGGCACGCGCCCTATCCGGTCTTCAGCCTTCCCGTGCTGTTGGGGACCGCGGGTGGCATCGGGCTGCTGATCGGTCCGGCCGGATTGCTGTGGCTGAACCTTCAACGCCATCCCGAACACGGGGATGTGCAACAGCGACCGATGGATCGGGGATTCATCACCTTGCTGCTGTCGACTGGCGGGACCGGGCTGGGTTTGCTGGCGGGGCGCGAAACCGCTGCCATGCCTTTCCTGCTGGCAGTACACCTGGGTGTGGTGATCGCCTTGTTCGCGACACTGCCGTATGGAAAATTTGCGCACGGCATGTTCCGTACCGCCGCACTGTTGAAGTCCAACATCGAGAAGCGCAGGCCGAGCGAACTGCGTCTCGGCGACGACTGAGCCTGCACTCCATTGCCCGCCCTGAGCGTGAGCCTGGAGATGCCGGCTACGTTCGAGAGATTCTCTCTGCTGGCTCGTCCAAGCGCCAAGCGCGGCTGAGCCAGCCTCCTTTCTCATAGTCCGACAGCGATAGCACAGCGCAACGATTCCGAAGGCCGTGCGCTGCTTCGGATGAGGAGAACGACCACGTGAATTGTTACGACTACATCATTGTTGGGGCTGGCTCGGCAGGCTGTGTCCTGGCCCGCCGGCTGAGCGAGGATCGCAGCACGCGCGTGCTGCTGGTAGAGGCGGGACCACCCGCCGATGATTTCTGGATCCGCGCGCCCGCTGGCATGGGCAAGTTGTTCAGGTCAGAGCACTACAACTGGTGCTTCGAAACGGAGCCAGTGCCTACCTTGCGCAATCGCCGGATCTACTGGCCCCGCGGCAAGACGCTTGGTGGAAGCAGTGCCATCAACGGCATGGTTTACGTGCGCGGCCACCGACGCGATTTCGATCATTGGCGCGATCTCGGCAATCCCGGCTGGGGCTGGGATGACGTGTTGCCCTATTTCAGGCGCTCAGTGTGCCGGCCCGGCGACACGGAAAAAGGCAGCGAGTCGCACGGGCTATTGACGGTAAGTGATCCGTCGGTTCTCCACCCCGCGGCGCTGGCCTTCGTCGAGGCCGCGCAGCGCACTGGTCTGACGCGCCTGGACGACTTCAACGAAGGTGAGCAGGAAGGCGTGGGGCTGCTGCGCGCCACGATCCGCAACGGGGTGCGGCAATCCACTTATGACGCGTTCGTGGCGCCGATCGTCGCGCGTCGGCCGAATCTCGACATACGGACTGGCGCGCACGTACACAGGCTCTTGTTCGCCGGAGTTGCCGCGACCGGTATCGAGGCTGAGATCGATGGGCAGATTCAGCGTTTTCACGCGGCGCGTGAAGTGGTGCTGTGCGCGGGCGCGCTCAGCTCCCCGCACCTCCTGATGCTGTCCGGCATCGGCGACGCAGAGCAACTGCGGCGGCACGGCATCGCAACGGTGGCGCACCTGCCGGGCGTGGGCAAGAACCTGCAGGACCATTTCGCCGTGCGGGTGCAGGCGAGGACCACGCGAGAGGGTTCCTACAATCAGTATCTTGCCGGCTGGCGCAAGTACGCTGCGGGTGCACGCTATCTGCTCACGAAAGGCGGCTACCTTGCGCTGGGCTCTTCGATCGCCGCCGCGTTCTTTCGTAGCGGGCCGCAGGTGGCCTACGCGGACATGGAAGTCAGCTTTCGTCCGATGACCGTCTCGTATGCGGGAACCAGTGAAGCGGTGGTCGACGATTTCCCTGCGATCAGCGCATCGGTCTATCGCGTGCGTCCGGACTCGCGCGGTGAAGTGATCCTTCGCAGCGCCGATCCGATGCAGTCTCCAGCATTCGTGCCTAACTACCTTCACGCTCCCGAGGATATCGGCGCAATGCTCGCAGGCCTGCGGCGATTGCGCCAAATCCTTGCAATGGAGCCGCTGGCTTCGTTCGTCCTCGAAGAACTGGTGCCGGGGAAGGAGGTGCGTACCGACGCGCAATGGATCGACTATATGGAGCGCGAAGGCCAATGCGCGTTCCATCCCGCGGGGACATGCAAGATGGGCAATGACCGCATGGCGGTCGTTGACGCACGCCTGCGCGTGCAGGGCGTCGAACGCCTGCGTGTCGTCGATGCTTCGATCATGCCGGTCGTGACATCCGGCAATACGAATGCCCCGACCATCATGATTGGGGAGAAGGGCGCGGACATGATTCTCGCAGACCAGCGCGCAGCAAGTCGGGCGGCATAGCCCCGGCGGTTATGCTTCCGCCGGCCCAATTCCGCCTGTTTTGAAAATGAAACGGATTTCTACCAGTGAAATTGAGCGCTATGCCGCGCTGTCTGTGGATTCGATCGAAAGTCTCTTTCGGGGCTCCCAGGCGTTCTCGGTACTACCGTCCTTGAGTTCCACTGATAGAAACCTATGCCTTGCAATGAAACTCGTGCTACTATGAATCCGAAGATGCAACCACGTCAGACATGCGCCTGCACAAGCAGCGGTTGGAAGGGAAACTGATGAATCAAGCACAGACTGTCACTTACGCCGTTGAGGACGGCGTCGCGTTGATCGCCGTGAACAATCCGCCCGTCAACGCACTGGCCGCTGGCGTGCGGGAAGGGATCATGGAATGCGTCATGCGCGCCAACGCCGATGCGGAGGTGGACGCCATCGTTCTGCTGGGCGAAGGCAAGAACTTCATCGCCGGTGCCGATATCCGACGGTTGGGTAGCGTCCGGCCGGTGTCCACTCGCAAGAGTGCCGCGACGCTTGAGGCGAGCGACAAACCGGTGGTAGCCGCCATGCATGGCTACGCGCTGGGCGGAGGACTCGAGCATGCCCTGGCGTGCCACTACCGCATTGCGAGCCCGGACGCGAGACTTGGCCTGCCCGAAGTGAAACTCGGCATCATCCCGGCGGGCGGCGGAACGCAGCGGCTGACCCGCATCGCCGGACCGGCCGCGTCCCTGGACGTAATTCTCAGTGGTCGCCATGTCGGCGCCGAGGAGGCACAGCGACTCGGCATCGTCGATGCCATCGTGGACGGCACTGACCTGCGAACGGCGGCGATCCGTTTCGCCAGGGGCGTCGCCTCACGCCGCCCGTTGCCGCGCGCGCGCGACTCGGCGCAGGGCATCGAATTGACTGAGGCGGAAGCGACCGCACTGGACGCTGCGCGCAAGTCCATCACAAAGAAGTCGCGCCATCTTAAGGCGCCGGCGTATGCACTCGAATGCGTGGAGGCGGCGCTCACCAGGCCGTTTGACGAGGGGGTAGCGCTGGAAGAGGCCCGATTTGCGGAGCTTGAGAGTTCTGAGGAGTCGAAGGCGCTTCGCTACGCGTTCTTCGCCGAGCGCGAAGCCGCCAAGATCCCGGGGGCGGAGTCCACCGGCAAGGCGCCTCGTATCCGGTCTGCTGCCGTGATCGGTGCAGGCACGATGGGCAGCGGCATCGCTATGTCCTATGCGGATGCGGGTATCCCCGTCAAGGTGCTCGAAGTCACGCGCGAGGCGCTCGACCGAGGCATGCTGCGCATCCGTGACACATACGCAGTCCGTGTCAAGCGAGGCAGCTTGTCGCAAGGTGAAATGGACGCACGACTGGCCTTGATTGAAGGTGTGCAGAGCTATGAAGCCATTGCAGACTGCGATGCCGTCGTCGAGGCCGTATTCGAGCGCATCGATATCAAGCAGGAGATCTTTGGCCGCCTCGACGCCGTGATGAAGCCGGGGGCATTGCTTCTGACCAACTCGTCAGCCATTGATATCGACATCATGGCAAACGCCACCAGCCGCCCGCAAGACGTGGCCGGCGCGCACTTCTTTGCGCCGGCAAACGTGATGAAGCTCTGCGAGGTCGTACGTGGCAGCAAGACGGCGCCCGAGACAGTGGCGAATGCCATGAAGATGGCGCGCGACATGGGCAAGGTATGTGCGGTGGCCGGTTCGTGCGATGGCTTTGCCGCGAACCGCAGCCGTGTCCCGATGATGACCGAGATGATGCTGATGCTCGAAGAAGGCGCAACGCCGGAGCAGATCGACAAGGTCATGGTCGACTTCGGCTACCCGATGGGGCCCTTTGCCGTTAACGACATTTCCGGCCTCGACGTGAGCTATGAAGGGCGCAAGCGCCGCGCCGCGGCCAATCCGGAGTATCGCAAGCTGCACGTGCCGGACCGGCTGGTGGAAATGGGCCGCAAGGGCCAGAAGACCGGCGCTGGCTGGTACGCCTACCACGATGGCGATCGCACCCCGCATCCGGACGACGTGGTGAAACAGGTCATCGCGCAGGTCGCGGCGGAGTTCGGCATTCCGCAGCGCACGTTCACCGACGAGGAGATCCTGCACCGCTTGCTGTTCGCGTCGGTCAACGAGGCGTGCAAGATCCTGGAGGAGGGCAAAGCCTACCGCGTCAGCGACATCGACGTCATGTGGCTGTACGGCTTTGGTTTCCCCCGTCATCGGGGCGGGCTGATGTACTGGGCCGATACCGTCGGCGCCCAGGCAGTCTGGCAGCAGGTAACCGAATGGCATGAGCGATATGGCAAACGCTGGCAGCCCGGCAGGCTTCTCGGCGAAATCGCCGCGGCCGGCGGGGCATTGCGGGAGGCGAAGGGCGCATCACTCTGATAAGGCAGTGACCTGAGGGTCCCGCGATGCGGCTGCGCGTAGCAGGGACCACGGTGAGGAGACGGATCTTGAAGATTGGATATATCGGCCTGGGCGCACTGGGCCGGGAGCTCGCCCGGCGCTTCTTGCCGGCGTATGACCTTTGCGTGTGGGACCTGAATCCTGCCGCATGCGAATACTTGTCGTCGCTTGGCGCCAGGGTGGCATCGTCGGCGGCGGACCTTGGGCGCCAAAGCGATGTGGTGCTGGTGTGCCTGCCCCGCAGCGCTGATGTGCACAGGCTTGCATTCGGACCTGACGGCCTCGCTTCAGGCTTGTCGGAGGGCAAGCTGGTGATCGACCAGACCAGCGGCGCGCCCGGCGAGACGCGGCAGATCGCGGAAATGCTCGCCAGCCAGGGCGTGGAGATGATGGATGCGGCGGTATCTGCCAGTCCGCATGTTGTCGCCGAAGGCGGCGCGACACTGATGGCGTCGGGCCCGGATCACGTGTATGAACGAGCCTTGCCGATCCTGCGCGCGATCAGCGAAGCCATCATCCGTTGCGGCCGGCATGTCGGCGACGGCCAGGCGATGAAGATCGTCAACAACGCCATGAATGCATGCGCCCGCGTGGGTACGCTGGAAATGGCGGCGCTTGGGGCCAAGGCAGGTTTGTCCCTGGCGGCGATGAGCGAGCATCTGAATCGGGGAAAGGCAAGAAACCAGACGACCGACAAGATGCTTCCGGCCCTGGTGCAAGGCAAGTCGTCGACGAACTTTGCGTTGGCGCTGATGGTGAAGGACGTGGCGCAGGCGGTCGCGCTGGGTGCCCAGACGCGGGTTCCGATGCCGATCACCAGCGCGACCCTGGGACTGCTGCAGGCCGGGGCCAATACCTTGGGTTCGAGCGCGACGCTGGAGGACATGGTCGGGGTGATCGCGTCCCTTGCGGGGACGCAATTGGCGCCTGCCCCCACAGTTCAACCCGCCGGTAACGCAACGCCAGAGGCCGGCCAGATCCTGACTCTGCTTGAAGATGGCATTTTGGCGCTCTGCAGCCTTGTGGCTTACGAGTGCACCGCGGTCGGACTTCGCCATGGCCTTGGCCTGGCCGATATGGCGACTGTCATCAACCGGAGCTCCGGCTGGAGTGAGGCCTCGCGCACTCTGTTGCCCGCTATGGTATCTGGTGGAAGGACGGAAAATTCCAGCCTACGATCGGTCATCGATGGACTGGGCGCCACGTGCGCCCTCGCGATCGCAGTAGGCGCACCCGTGATGCTGGTGCAGCTTGTACGCAGCCTGTTCGAGCAGGGGGCCAATCAGTTGCCTGATTCCGCCGATATTTCGCAGATGCGCAGCGTGTATGAATCGATGGTGGGTGTCCGCTATGGAAGCTGAGCGCACAGAGAAGCGCTGATCGCGATCGACAACCCGATTACAAATAGTATGGGAGACAAGAAATGAAGCAATTTTTCCGCAATCTTTTCGCGATCGTACCCGTTGCCATGGCGGCCACAGCCCCAGCGCTTGCAGCAGACGCATACCCGAGCCGTCCTGTTCGCATTGTGGTGAACACTGGCCCGGGCGGCCTGGTGGATTTCACAACACGGCTGGTTGCACAGGAAATGAGTTTGCGACTGAAGCAGCAGGTCATTGTCGAGAACCGCGCAGGTGGGGACGGCATGATCGGCATCAACGTCGTCAAGGCCGCGGCGGCGGATGGCTATACGCTGCTTGCCTCGGCGGGAACCATGGCGTACCAGCAAGTGCTGAAGAAGGACGCCAACTATGACATCACCAAGGACTTCACCGGTATCGGTTTCCTCGGCAAGTCACCGCTTCTGCTCGTCGTGTCGCCGGAGAGCTCCTACAAGAATGCTGCGGATTTCATCAAGAATGCCAAGGCAAATCCGAACAAGCTGACGTATGCGTCCGCGGGCGTTGGCACCGGTACGCATATCGCCGCGGCGTTGTACCTGCAGCGGGCCGGTCTGCAACTTCTGCACGTTCCATACAAGGGCAACGGCCCGGCAATGCCGGACGTGATGAGCGGACGCGTGAGCATGATTTTCGAAGCCTATGGCAGCGGCAAGGGTTATCTGGCGGGCGGAAAGCTGAAAGCCCTGGGGGTTTCGTCGGCGACCCGCGTCAGTACGTCGCCTGATATTCCCACGCTCGCCGAACAAGGCGTGCCGGGCTACAGCTTCTATACGTGGATGGGACTGGTTGCGCCGGCCGGCACTCCGAAGGAGGTGGTACAGAAACTGTCCGATGCCCTGCATGCCGTGTACTCAAACCAGGCCCTGAAGGAGCGATTCAAGGCCGAAGGCATTGAGGACGTTTTCATGTCGCCCCATGACTTCCATGCCTTCATGGCCAAGGAGGTTGCCGACATAACCAGCTTGTCCAAGGAAATCCGGCTTGAGAGACAGTAAGGATTGCCTCGCCCCCCGGAGTGACTTGGGCGTCGAATTACCGGCACGTACGCAGTAGGGAGATCAAAGGATGTCATCTTTCTCATCAGGCGCTGGCCCCGTCAACGAGGGCCATCGGAAGGCATTGGACTGGCTCGCCAGCGGCCCCCGGCGCCTCTTGATCGGCGGAAAATGGGTCAATGCCGTCTCGGGCAAGACTTTTGCCACCATCGATCCGTCCACCGAACAGGCCCTGGTGGAGGTGGCCGAGGCTGACCGCGAGGATATCAATGCGGCAGTTCGCGCCGCCAGGCAGGCGTTCGAAGCGTCTTCGTGGGCCGGGATTTCCCCGCATGTCCGCGCGCGCTACCTGTTGCGGATCGCCGATGCGATTGAACAGCACGCCGACGAGCTTGCCGTGCTGGAGACCCTCGACATGGGCGCGCCATTGGCGTTCACGGTCGGCCGCGTTGCCTCGGCGGCTGAGCTCTTCCGGTACTACGCGGGGTGGGCAACAAAGATCCATGGCGCGACCAACCCGACGGATGCCTCCCGCTTCATCTATTCGCTGCGCGAGCCCATGGGGGTGTGCGCGCTGATCAATGCCTGGAACGTGCCACTTGTCATGGCGGCGACCAAGCTTGCCCCGGCGCTGGTCTGCGGCAACACCGCTGTCCTGAAGCCGGCGGAGCAGTCGCCGCTGACGACGCTCCGGCTGGCCGAACTCATTCAGGAGCTCGATTTGCCGCCCGGTGTCGTCAATGTGGTACCGGGATATGGTGCTACAGCAGGTGCGGCCATGGCGGCGCATCCCGATGTCGACAAGATCGCCTTCACCGGTTCGACCGGCGTTGGCCGTCAGATTCTCCAGGCGTCGGCGGGCAACCTGAAGAAGGTCACGCTGGAGCTTGGAGGCAAGTCGCCGAACATTATCTTTCCGGACGCCGATCTGGAGCGTGCGGTCGAGACCGCGGTGGTGGCGTTCTGCCGAAACTCCGGACAGATCTGCTCCGCGGGCACGCGCCTGTTCGTTCATGAGAGCCTGCATGAAGAAATCGCGCGGCGCGTTTCGGAGATCGCGGCTACGTACCGGGTCGGCTCGCCGCTGCTACCGGACACCCAGATGGGCCCCTTGATCTCGGAGCGCCAGATGCGTCGCGTCCTGTCCTACGTCGACGCCGGACGCGAAGACGGCGCCAGTCTGGTGCTGGGTGGCTCGCGCGTGGGTGATACCGGATATTTCGTGGCACCGACGGTGTTCTGTGGCGCATCCAACTCGATGCGGATCGCGAGGGAAGAGATCTTCGGGCCCGTGCTTTCCATCATCCCGTTCAAGGACGAGGCGGATGTTGTCAGGATGGGCAACGACACAGAATATGGCCTGGCAGCGGCGGTCTGGACCAGGGACGTCAGCCGGGCTCATCGGGTTGCGCGGGCACTGAAGTCCGGACGCGTGTGGATCAATACCTATGCCGAGACCGACCCCGTGATGGCCATTGGCGGATACAAGCAGTCCGGCTATGGTCGTGAGATGGGGGCGGAGTCGATCGACGCCTATAGCCAGACCAAATCGGTGCTGATGCGGCTATGAGCAAGAGGTCATATGCGAGGACCGGCCATCCGGCAGAAGAGGCGGCGGATTCGGCGCGTTACATTCCATAGGAGACGAGTCATGGCTATCAGTTTTATTGCACGCTTGCTTTCCCTCGGCGTCATGGCGGTGCTTGGCACGGCTTCACACGCCGAAGAGTATCCGGCTCGGCCGATCCGCATCCTGGTCGGCTTTGCGGCGGGTGGAAGTACGGACGCAATTGCCCGCTTCTATGCGCAGAAGCTTGCTGTGGAACTCAAGACTCCGGTGATCGTGGAGAACAAGCCCGGCGCTGGCCAGATCGTTGCGATCAAGGCGCTGAAAGCCGCGTCGGCGGATGGATACACCCTCTATATGGGAACGGGCAGCGCGCTTTCGCAGACGCCGGGGGTCCAGCGGGGCTTGTCCTACGAGCCGCTGAAGGACTTCAGCATGGTTGGGTTGGTGGCCACCGCGCCCGGTGTAATCGTGGTCAACCGCGACCTGCCGGTGCGCTCGTTGCGCGACCTTGCCGCCTACTCCAAGGCGAACCCGACGAAGGTGAATTTCGGTTCGTCGGGCATCGGCTCGGCCAGCCACCTGGCGGGTGAGTACCTGAGCAAGGTTGCCGGTATCACCATGACCCACATTCCCTACAAGGCGGATGCGGATATCGTCCAGGCGATGTACACCGGATCCGTTCATGTCGGCATTGCGCCGGCCCAGGGAGCGGTGACGGCGATCAGCAATGGCAAGTTGCGGGCGCTCGCTGTGACTGGCTCGCATCGGCTGAAGGAACTGCCGGAGGCCCCGAGCCTTGCGGAAGCCGGTATCAGCGGCTTGGAAGGCCTTGATCCCTATACCTACTATGGTCTGGTGGGGCCGAGGGGATTGCCTGCCAGCGTCGCTATGAAGCTCAATGCGGCGATAAACCGCGTATCGCGGGAACCCACCTCGGCAGCCCAGATACAGGATAAGTATTACGCGTATCCACGCTCCGGCAGTCCGGACGACCTGCGCAAAGTCATTCAGGAAGACACCGAAAAATGGACCCGCTTCAGCAAATACGTCAATGCCGCGGGTTGAAATCGAACCAGCCAATACAAATACAGGAGCGAAGTAGTGATGAATACATCTGAACAAGGTCTGGGCTGGACGCCCGCGAAACGGCTGCAGGGGAAGGTCGCGGTGGTCATTGGGGCAGGTCAGAGCCCGGGAGAAGGTGTCGGCAACGGACGCGCAGCGGCGATTCGCTTTGCGCGCGAGGGCGCTCGCGTACTGGCGGTGGATCGCCGTCTCGAATCCGCCGAGGAGACCGCCGAAATCATCCGCGGTGAAGGTTTTGAATGCGTCAGCTTTGCCGCGGATGTCACCCGTGAAGCGGACCTGGCGCGCGCGCTGGCCGAGGCCACCCAGAAATGGGGCTCGCTGGATGTCCTGCATAACAACGTGGGTGTAAGCATTGCCGGCGGGGATGCCGATCTGCTCGATATTACCGAGGAAAATTTCGATAATGTCTGCCGCATCAACTTGCGCGGCACCGTATTCGCATGCAAGCACGCCGTGGCGATCATGCGCAAGCAAGGCGGTGGCGCGATCGTCAACGTTTCCTCCGCTGCGGCAGTCGGCAAGTATCCGTACGTCGCCTATAAGGCGGCCAAGGCAGGCGTCGTGGCGTTCACCGAGCAACTCGCGTTGCAAAATGCCGAGTATGGCATCCGCGCCAACTGTGTGCTGCCGGGCCTGATCGCTACTCCCATGGCCGTGGACACACGTGTGCGTGAATGGAATCAGTCCCGGGAACAGGTGTCGGCCGAGCGCAATGCCAAGGTTCCCCTCGGCCGGCAGGGCACGGGCTGGGACGTCGCTAATGCGGCTCTGTTCCTCGCCTCCGATGAAGCGAACTTCATCACGGGCATATCGGTACTGGTCGACGGTGGCCGCATCCTGAATCGTATTTGATAGCACTCACGGCGGACCTTGTGCCGCTGTAGAGGTCCGCTGCACAGAAACACAATACCCCCGACAGCCTCGGCGGCTTTGCTCCGAACGCTTGCTTTCGCACTGTGGGTATTTATTTGTTTTGTTAAAAAATGGAACCGGTTTCGTTTAGTGGGAGACTAGGCGGGAAAGGAGGATTCGATTAGCGGATTGCACAGACAGAGGGAGAAACGGGTAGATCGAGCTTTGATTAAGCAGAAGAAGAGGAGGAAGAGGCAACATGAAATTGAAGATGATCGCGTTGTGCAGTATTGCAGCGGCTTGTGCAGGTACTGCCCAGGCGCAGTCGAATGTCACTCTGTATGGAGTGATCGATAGTGGCATCGAGTATGTCAACAACCAGCCGGGCGGCGGGCATGATCTCGTGCGCATGACACCCGCCAACCTGGCGGCCTCCCGTTGGGGCTTGCGCGGTACCGAAGACCTTGGCAATGGCCTCAAGGGAGTATTCGTGCTGGAAAGCGGCTTTGAGTCCGATACTGGCAAGTCTACGCAAGGCGGGCGCTTGTTTGGCCGTTCCGCCTATGTCGGCCTTGATGGCCGCTGGGGCGTGGTGACGCTTGGGCGGCAGACTACACCCTTCTATTGGATCTCCGGGACGATCGATCCCATGCTCATCGCAACGAAGTACTCGATCCTGGCTCAGGATGCCGCTTTCGCTAGCCGCGCTGACAATGCGATCAAGTACGTCGGCAAATTCGGCCCGACGGAAACGCAGCTCTTCTATAGCTTCGGCGCAGACAGCACGGTCACCGGGGGCAGCGAGATACCGGGAAGCGCCAAGATCGGAAGGGAGTATTCCGGCAGCGCCGCATACAACGGCGCCAACTGGAGCGTTGCAGCGGCGTACGACGAGATCAACACCGGTACGGTTTCGGCACGGCCCGACGCGACCACGCGGCGCGCTACCGTCGGAGGTAATTTCGCCATTGGCAATGCGACGCTCTATGCCGGCTACAGGTGGGCCAAAGCGTTAGACGGGGCATTGCTGGCCGGAGCTCCGGCGACTGCCAATCAGCGGTCCAACCTGTGGTGGGCAGGTGCTCGCTGGCAGGCGACCAGCAACGTGACGCTCGCGGGCGCCGCATACTACCAGGACTTCGCCGGCACCAGCGCGGACCCGTGGATGTTTGTCGCCTCGGGGGCGTACGCGTTCTCCAAGCGCACCAGTGCGTATCTTGCAGTGGGCTATACCAAGAACCGGAACGGGTCGAACCTTGGCCTGGGCACTGGTGGCTCGGGCTTCGGGACCGTCTCGGCTGGCAACAACCAGTTTGGCGCTTCGGTCGCCTTGCGACACATCTTCTGAGCCGGCTGCTTTAAATCTCCATGGTGCCGCCGCATCGCGGCGCTTCGGCTGCGTCGCAGATGAGTTCGATCTCGACGCAGCCATCTTTTTCGGATGATCCAGGACTGTGGGTGCCGGGGAATGGCCAGACTCACATGGACAAGCCGTGATCCGATGCCATGATTTACGGCGGCGGATGCAGCTCATAATCGGCTTGCGAGGCACGCGCTTTGCGCCTGTAATGCTAGCAGCCGACGGCTGTCCGAGGGTGCCATGCGCTGCACAAAGTGCGGGTTTGAAAACCCAGCGCGAGGAAGGTTTTGTGAAGAGTGTGGCCATACTCTTGACCAGACCTGTCCGAATTGCGGCTACGAATCTGCAGCTACCGCAAAGTTTTGTGGTGCATGTGGCGCTTCCTTAACCACTACGGCCGGTTTTCCCGTATCCAGTGCGGCTCCATGCGTCAACGCTCCGGTGCTGTACACGCCAGCGCACCTGGCCGAGCGCATCCTGGCCGAGCGCGCCGCGATGGAGGCCCGCGCGCACGATGCGGGTGAGCGCAAGACTATTACCGCGCTGTTCGCGGATATGGCTGGATCGACCGCGCTGATTCAGGACCTCGATCCGGAAGATGCCCGGGAACTGATCGATCCGGTCGTGGCGATCATGATGGAAGCCGTACACCACTATGAGGGGTACGTCGCCAAGTCGCTCGGTGATGGCATCCTGGCACTGTTCGGTGCGCCGATCGCGCACGAAGACCACCCGCTGCGGGCGTTGTATGCGGCATTGCGGATGCAGGAGGCGATGCGCAGCCATGGTGGAAGGATTCGTCTGGAGAAGGGTGTTCCGCTGCAGATCCGGGTTGGCGTCCACACCGGAGAGGTCATGGTGCGCTCCATTTCCAAGGACGATCTGCACACCGACTATGACCCGGTCGGCCATACCATTCATATCGCGTCTCGCATGGAAGGGATGGCGATGCCGTCGTCGGTACTCGTCAGTGAATCCACTTATAGGCTTGCCGAGGGGTACTTCCACTTCAAAGCCCTGGGCGCCACCAACGTAAGGGGCATCCGGACTCCGCTTCCAGTCTATGAGCTGCTGGGGCCCGGTACTTTGCGCACGCGACTTCAGGTTTCCGCGTATCGCGGTCTGACGAGGTTCGTCGGACGAGAGCGTGAACTGAAGTGTTTGCAGTCTGCGCTGGCCTCGGCCGCCGCAAAGCGCGGACGGATTGTCGGGGTGGTAGGAGAGGCCGGTGTTGGAAAATCGCGTTTATTCCACGAGTTCAAGGCCAGGGCGGGGCAGGGTTGCCTGGTGTTGGAAACTTTCTCGGTTTCGCATGGCAAGGCATTTCCCTATCTCCCGTTGATCGATCTGCTGAGGAACTACTTCCAGATCGCGGCCGCCGACGACGAGCGCTTGTATCGTGAAAAAGTGACGGGCAGATTGCTGACACTGGATCGCGAGCTGGAGGATCAACTCCCCTATCTGCTCTATCTGCTCGGTATCAGTGAACCGCGGTCGACGTTGTCCGCGATGGATCCCCGGCTCCGGCGCCAGCGCACCTTTGAAGCGATCGTTCGTCTATTGGCAAGCGAGAGCCAGAGCCAGCCGGTCGTGTTGCTGTTCGAAGACCTGCAATGGCTTGACAGGGAAACTGAAGCATTCCTTGATGAGCTGGCGGCGCATGTAGCGGATTCAAGAATTCTGCTGCTGGTCAATTACCGGGAGGAATACGCGCATGACTGGAAGTGCCAGCGCTATATCCAGTTGCATCTGGAACCGCTCGGTCAAATGGAGGCAGAAGGACTACTTGCAACCTTATTGGGTGCTGACTCCGAGCTGAGGTCTTTGATGCAACTCATCCTTGCCAAAACTGAGGGCAATCCGTTCTTTATGGAGGAAGTGGTCAGGACACTGGCAGAAGAAGGTGCCATCCTTGGCGCGCCGGGCAGCTATCGGATTGCGACGCCCGCCGTGTCACTTCATATTCCGACCACCGTCCAGGGCGTCATTGCCGCGCGCATTGACCGCCTGTCGCAGGCGCAGAAGGCACTGTTGCAGACTCTGTCAATTATCGGCAAGGACTTTTCTTTCAGCATGGTCCGGTATGTTGCCGCGTTGTCAGAGCAGGAGTTGCCGCTGCTTCTAGGCGATCTACAGCGTAGCGAGTTCATCTTTGAGCGACCTGCATATCCGGAAGTCGAGTATGCGTTCAAGCACGCGCTCATCCAGGAAGTCGCCGCCAATTCTTTGCTGAATAGTCAGCGAAGCAGGCTGCATGAACGCGCCGCCGAGGCAATCGAGTCGCTGTTTCCAGGCCGGCTGGAGGACTACCTTAACGAGTTGGCCCACCACTACAGCAAGAGCGGGAATACCGCGAAGGCTATCCACTATCTGCAGCTTGCGGGCGAGCAGGCCTTGCGGCGGTCTGCTCAACGTGAAGGGATCCGTCATCTCAGCGCAGCGCTTGAGCTACTCAAGACGTTGCCGGAATCCCCCGCGCGAACCAGCGAGATGATTCATCTGCTACTGACCTTGGGTCCCGCCTGGATTGCCGCCCGCAGCCATGGATCGCCAGAGGTCGAGGAAACCTATACCCAAGCCTTAACCCTGTGCGAACGCGAGAAGGAAATGCCAGAGCTGTTCTCCGCGCTCGCAGGTCTGTGGTCTCACTACCTGCTGCGAGCGCAGCTAAAGCAGGCCCACGCGCTTGCCGAACGGCTGCTGGGCCTGGCGCAGGACACCGGCGACGGGGAACGACTGGCTGAGGCGCATCGCGCTCTGGGCGTTACGCTGCTTCGTCTGGGCGATATCGACGCCGCACGTCACCACATGGAGCAGGCGTTGACACTGCACCAACCTGGGCAGCAGTCCTATGACTACTTGCTGCGCCTGGTGAAGAATCCCGCTGTCCATATACGCAGCACCTTGAGTTGGATCCTTTGGTATCTAGGCTTACCGGATCAGTCACGGAATCGCTGCGACGAGGCCCTGGAACTGGCGCGGGCAGCGGCCGATCCCTTTGGCCTGGCGCTGAGCCTGATCTTCGCGGCCGAACTCCATCGGCGCCGGGATGAAGTCGAGAGGTCGCTGGAGTACGCTGACGCCGCGATCGCTATATCAGCCGAGCGCGGTTTCCCGCTCTATGAAGCTTGGGGAACGACTCTGCGGGGCTGGGCGCTTGCGAGACTTGGGAGGCAGGAAGAAGGCATTGCGCAAATGCGGCGCGGCCTCCGCGCTCACCGTGCGACGAGATCCGCGTTGGGGCGGCCGTCGCTGTTAGGGCTGCTTGCCGACGCCTATGGCAAGGTGGGGAAGTTCGAATTCGCGCTTCGCGTGCTGCGCCATGCGTTGGCGTTGGCGGAAAGAACAGAAGAACGGTTCGAAAGTCCCGCGTTGCTTCGCCTGAGAGGGGAACTGTTATGGCAAATGGCAGGCAGAGAAGACCCTTGTCCCTCCATCAGGATCAGTGAAGCGGAATCTGATCTGCGCAATGCGGTGGCGCTCGCCCGCGAGCAAGGAGCGCGCTCGACGGAGTTGAGGTGCGCGCTGAGCCTTGCGCGCCTTTGGGATCTCCAGGGCAAGCGTGACGAAGCCCGCTATTTGCTGGCCGGAGTTCACAGTGCTTTTACCGAGGGATTCGATACTCGTGACTGGCTGGACGCCGAGGCCCAATTGCGCGAATGGTCCTGAATGCGCGGGGTGCAAGAGGGGAGCGCTTACATCCGGCTAGGCCGTCTGTGACTTGCCCTAGCCAGGCAGCGGCGTGGACGACCGTTGCCTGTCACCGTACCTAATGACCGTCGAACCAAGGAACAGAAGGCTCTGCAGCGCAAGTATGCTGACCACCAGATCGCATCGATCTAAAAGACGGATTTGAAGAGCGATGCTGAAGTCAGCGCACGAACGGGGAGGGTGCTTGTGATCTGCCGAGGAGTCGGCTAGCACATGAAAGGTTTCTGCTAGGCGTTCGAGCAACTGGTGCTGTTGCAGGGATTTCGAGGGTGGTCCAGCCGATCACAGTTGATATATAGTTTCCGGAATTCCATGGAGTACCTTCATGTGCGCTCCAAGCGAACACTCACCGTGTTCCGGGGCTCGCGCGGGAGTATCGGATCGTGGCGCAGGCATTGCCCCGGAAAGTCAAATTCCAGGATTCCGGCGACCCTTGACGTCGCCCTACGGAGTTGTTGATGGACGTGCGTGGACTGCGGTATTTCGTCCAGGTGGTGGAGAGTGGTAGCCTGACCAAGGCATCACGCCAGTTTTTCGTAGCTCAGCCCGCCCTCAGCCAGCAGATCGCCCGGCTCGAAGTCGAGGTCGGCAAGCCTTTGTTGGTGCGGTCTGCACGGGGCGTGGTGCCGACGCCGAACGGCGCAGCCCTGTATCGACATGCCAAGCTAATGTTGCGTCAACTGGACGAGGCGGTGCTGATCGCTCGTCAGGAAACCTCCAATGTGAAAGGCCGCGTTACGCTCGGACTCGCGCCAACCACCACCTGCATGCTAGGCCTGCCGCTGCTGATGCACATGAAGGAGAACTATCCAGGCATCGTCCTGAATGTGGTGGGTGCACTGCCTCAGCATCTCGAGGAGAGGGCGCGCCGCGATGAACTGGATGTCGCGGTCCTCTTCAGCAAGACGGCCGCCAGTGACCTGGTTTTCGAGCCTCTCCTGGAAGAGGACGTGTTCGTGGTGGTGCCTGCGGACAGCCAACTGATTGCACCGGACCAGACATCGCTGACGCTTGCGGAAGCGGCAGCGCTGCCGATGGTGCTGTCGTCAGCGAGTCACAACCTCCGGCGCCGCTTTACCAGCGAAATCGAGCGCGCGAATCTGTCGGTCGACGTCGTTGCCGAAATTGACTCCGTCCAACTCGTGATGAGTTATGTGGCCGAAGGGGGCGGGGCCACAGTGCAGCCCATGGCCGCAACGCAGGTGCACCGTGCACCGCAAGGGTGGCGATGCCTCCCTATTTCCGACGCGCCGCTCGCGCGCGTGAACTATGGATATTCGCTGCCCGCACAGAAATTGTCGGCGAGTGCCTCGATCGTTTACAGCGAACTCGCACATGTCGCGCACCGGTTAATCGGAAGCGGCATTTGGCAGGGGGCGAGAATCCTTCCGTCACCCCTTATCTGAGGCCGAGTCGGCCCTTTTTGGCGCGTTCGCCGGCCGTCTTCGCGAGCCACTGGCGCCCACCCCATAAGCTGGCGCAATGAGGGCGGCAGCAAAACAGTATTTCCTCCTTGGCGGCCTCAGTCCTTAAGATCCTTGCACGCACTAAGCTGCCGTGCCGGCCTTGCCGATCAGCGCGCCGCAGGTGTCAGGGCCACGATGCCACTTCCAGCCAAATGAAGGAGACACTCTTGATCGCCACATCATCCGCAATTCGCCCAGATTTCTTGTCCAACCCGGAGAAGCTGCATTACATTGACGGCCAGTGGCGACCATCGTTGACCGGTGAGAGCCTTCAGACCTTCAACCCCGCAACCGGCAGAGTGCTGGCAACCGTTGCGCGGGGGCGTCAGGAGGACGTCGATGTGGCAGTTGCCGCTGCGCGTCGCGCATTTGAGGGTCCATGGAGCCGGTTTACCCCGCATGAGCGCTACGCACTGATGCTGCGCGTTTGCGATGTCATCGAAAGGAACTTCGATGAGTTGGCCTTGCTCGACACGCTGGACATGGGAGCACCGCTTTCGCGTACGAAGGCAATGAAGGATGGCCTGATCAAGACCATCATGTACTTCGCGAGCCAGGCCATGAGTTGGTCCGGTTCGACCATTCCGAACTCTCTGTCCGGCAACTACACGACGCTGACGCTCAAGGCACCCGTCGGCGTGATCGGTGGCATTACACCATGGAACGCACCCTTGATCAGCATGTGGTGGATCATGGGTGGTGCACTGGCAACCGGCTGCACTGCAATAATCAAGCCCGCCGAGGACGCTTCACTGACCACGCTGCGCACGGCCGAACTGCTGGTCGAGGCAGGGGTCCCGGCGGGGGTGATCAACGTCGTGACGGGATATGGCCACGAGGCAGGCGCCGCTTTGGCAGCGCATACGGGGGTCGACCGGATAGCGTTTACCGGCTCCACCGTGACAGGTCGGGAGATCATCAAGGCTTCTGCTGGAAACATGAAGAGAATCCAGTTGGAATTGGGAGGGAAATCGCCCGATATCGTGTTTGCCGATGCCAATCTGGACAAGGCGGTCCCCGGAGCGGCGATGGGAGTTTTCAATAATTCCGGTCAGATCTGCTCTGCAGGAACCAGGATCTTCGTCCAACGAAGCATTCACGAGGAATTTGTTTCGCGCCTTGTCGACTTCACGAAATCGATCAAGACCGGTGATCCGTTTGAGCCCGGCGTTCAGCTTGGCCCGCTTGTTTCCAAACGTCAACTTGACCGCGTCATGACCTATATGGCCATTGGAGTGGAGGACGGCGCGCGGTTGGCGATTGGCGGCGATCGGCTCGCGGGCGAACTTGCCGAAGGCTACTTTGTCACCCCGACCGTCTTCGATAGTGTACGCAATGACATGCGCATCGCACGCGAAGAGATCTTCGGGCCGGTGGCATCGGTGATCCCGTTTGATACGGCAGAAGAGGCGCTACGACTGGCCAACGATACCGAATACGGCCTCGGCGGGGCTGTGTGGACCACCAACGTCAGCACGATGTCCAGGATGATCCATGGCATCAAGGCGGGGAAACTGTGGGTCAATTGCTATGGACTGGCCGATGCGGCCGTTGGCTTCAGTGGCGTCAAGCAAAGCGGGTATGGCATCAAAGGCGGCGCTCAACACCTGGAAGGATTTCTGTACGAGAAGAGTGTTTGCATCAACGGTGACTAATGCGTTTGCGTGATCCAGGGGGAAATACACGGTCTTTGATTCATGATATGGAACAGCAGCAGCGCTATGCAGGCTAACACCTATGACTTCATCGTTGTCGGCTCCGGTTCGTCCGGCGGCGTAGTGGCGACCCGACTCAGCGAGAATGGCAAATACACGGTGCTCTGTCTCGAGGCAGGCATCAAAGGAGGGAAGTACATATGGGCACGTCCGCCGCTTGGGGTGGTGTTCCTGGTTGACAACCCGCTGGTCGACTGGCGTTACGAGTCGGAAGCGGATCCCACGCATGGAAATCGTCGCATCGCTTGCCCGCGTGGAAAGATGTTGGGCGGTAGCAGTTCGATCAACGCCATGGTTTATAACCGGGGGCAGAGGCTCGACTACGATACGTGGAGCGAACTCGGCTGCAAAGGCTGGAGCTTCAAGGAAGTTCTGCCTTACCTCAAGAAGATCGAGAGCACCGAGATCGGTTCAGACGAATACCGCGGGCGATCGGGGCCCGTCAAAGTCAGCCAGAGCAAAAAGCTGTCCGCGTTCTATGACCTATTCATTCGATCGGCCCAGGCGGTAGGCATTCCTTACAACAGCGACTACAGTGGCGCCTCTCAGGAAGGCGTCGCTATGGCACAGTTGACCGGCTATCGCGGTGAGCGCCATAGCACTGCGACCCAGTATCTTGAACCGGCCGCCAGGAAACGATCGAACCTTGTTGTCGTTATGGGAGCCGAGGCGACCGCTTTGATCATGGAGGGGAAACGTTGTGCGGGGGTCCAGTTCCGCCGTGACGGTGCGCTCCAGGAAGCTCGGGCCATGCGTGAGGTTATTGTCTGTGCAGGTACCGCCAATACGCCCAAGCTGCTGGAATTGTCCGGGATCGGAAATGCCGACGTGCTGCGCAAGCACGGCATACCGCTCGTGCACGAGCTAAAGGGTGTCGGGGAGAATCTGCGAGATCACTATGCGGCCATGATGAAGTGGCGGTTTGCCAGGCGTGGCATTTCCCTGGCGAAGAAGGGGCACGGCTGGCGTCTTGGCATTGAGATCCTTCGCTGGCTGTTTCTGCGCAAGGGATTGATTGCGCAAGGCCACGGTTCCATGCGCGTGTTCGCACGGTCCCGATCGGAGTTGCAGGAACCGGACACCATGATGGTGGTCAGCCCATACATCATCGATGTCAAGACGGGGAAGGGCCGACGTATGTCGGACGTCGAGGGATTCATGATGTATACGCACGTGCAGCGCACGGAAAGCACCGGCAGCATTCACATCAGGTCCAGGGATCCGGCGGCGGCGCCAATGATTCGTTACCGCTTCCTGGATACCGATTACGATCGCAGCACTGCCGTCGCGGCGGTGCGGCTGGCCCGCCAGATCGCCGCAGCGGGGCCTCTGAGGCATGTGATTGCAGAGGAGATCTCCCCGGGGCCACAGGTCAGATCCGATGAAGAGATACTGCAGTTCATCCGCAATACCGGCCAAATCACTCAGCACATGGTAGGTACCTGCAAAATGGGCCGCGATGCGATGTCGGTGGTCGACGAGCGGCTTCGGGTGCATGGTATCCAGGGCCTCCGGATCGCCGATGCGTCGGTCATGCCGACCATCATCTCAGGGAATACGAGCGTTCCGTGCATGATGATCGGCGAAAAGTGCGCGGATATGGTGCTGGCCGATACTCGGAAACTGGACGGGGTCGGAGAAAGCACGTCTTGCGACAAGGAGCGCGCAAGCATGCAGATGTAAATTGCTTAACCACGTATAGAGGAAACAGGAGACAAAATGCAATACCAGATTTCCCGTCGCGCGTTACTTGCCCTGGGTGCGGGCATTCTTCTGCCCCAATCGCTCTTTGCCCAGCCGAGCGGTTCGCGTCCTATTCGCCTGCTCGTGGGATTCAGCGCTGGCAGCGGCGCGGACAACGTCGCCAGGCTTTACGCGTCACACCTTATGGAGCTGCTTGGCGCGCCGGTGATCGTCGATAACAAGCCCGGCGCCTCGCAACTGCTGGCCATTCGCCCTATGCTTGCTGCACAGCCGGACGGCTTGACCCTGACCTTGGCGGGGGGGAGTGCCCTGAGTCAGGGGCCGGGGGTCCGTAAAGACCTGCCCTACGATCCTCTGAAGGACTTCAGCTTGATCGGAATGATAGCGACAGCTCCTGGCGTATTCTTTGTTCATCCGTCAATCCCGGTCTCGTCGCTGCAAGACCTGATTGCGTATGCAAAAGAGAATCCGGGGAAGCTGAACTACGGATCCGCCGGCGTCGGTTCGGCAAATCACCTGCAAATGGAGTATATAAAGAAGGTCGCTGGCATCGATCTTACTCATATTCCATATAAGTCTGACCAGGACGTTGCGCGGGAGGTGGTTGCCGGCAGTGTGCACGTCGGGCTTACCCTTGCGCAGTTTGCGATTCCTTTCACTGCGTCGGGAAGGCTGAAGGCGATCGCAGTAACCGGCTCTCAACGACTATCGGCATTACCCAGCGTCCCCTCCTTCGCAGAGTCGGGAATTGAGAAACTGAAGGGCATTGATTTTACCTTCTACGGCTTGATCGGGCCTGCCGGCATGGATCCGAACCTCATCACGAAGCTGAACCAGACAGTCAACCGGATCGGCGTCAACTCCGCTGTCTCCAGTCAGGTAAGGAAGCTGTACTGCAATCCGGTCCAAGGGTCACCTGCTGATTTCAGACACTATCTTGAGACAGAGGTCGGAAAATGGCGCGAGCTTGGCAAGACCGTAAAGATTGAGTCGAGCGCCTGATTCTGGTCGCAGTCTGGCTGTCCCCTAGGCAGCGTCCCGGCGCGCGTATGACGAATAAGTAGTGCGTCGGGTCGTCAACTCAAGTCTGTGATTGGCGATGTCTGCCCTCTCTTACGAGGCGTATCCTGGTTCGGTCGCCTGGAGCATTTTTTGTCTCGGCGACCCGTTGCACACGCGATCTCTATGAGATGCCGTCCGCGGGCACGGCCCGGGCCGCGGGGCCGGAGCGGGGGGTGCCGCCACTTACCACCGGCATGAACGGCGGTGTGGCGAATGTCGCTGTATCGACTTCCCGCACGCCGCCGGGCAACCGCTGCAACGCTTCCTCCCGTTTTGACGGTTCTTCTCGCTAGTCAAGTCCTTCAGAGTTGCCGTGCGCGGTGCTCAAGACCGTCGGTTAGTCCTGGCTTACGAAAGAGTCGAGAAAAAGAAAATGGACCGTCCGAGCCTGGCGATATAACGTCCTATCAGCTTGACGACGTCCGTGCCGGGATTTTTGCGCAGCTTCGGCTGGGTGCAAGGAAACGGGGCCAGGCCTGGATAGGCGTCTGCAGCCTCAGTAGGGCACTTCCGTGCCGCATACAGGAGACTCCAAATTGAAATGCATGAAAGCGCTATTTGCAGCGACGATCGCGTTCGTCGTCTCACTATCGTGTCCGGCTCTTGCGCAGAAATTTCCAGATAAGCCTGTCAAAGTCATATTGCCATATCCCGTGGGAACGGGCCCCGACATGGTGATGAGACGCGTAGGCGAAAAGCTGTCCCGGTGGTGGGGCCAACCGGTAATTGTGGAGAACCGGCCGGGTGGAAATGGCTGGATCGCAGTGACCGCCGCCAAGCGCTCGGCTCCGGACGGCTACACCTTGCTACAAGCCGACACCTTGCTGTTCGGACTGCAACCGCATCTGTATCGACGCCTGCCGTTCGACCCCGTCAAGGATTTTGATCCGGTAGCGCCGATGTATCGTACGCCGTTCTTCGTTGTGGTGAATAGCAACTCAGGTTGGAAAAGCATCGCGGACCTGGTTGCGGCAGCCAAAGCAAAGGGGGGCGCCCTGACCTATGGCTCTTCTGGCATCGGCAGCCAAGCTCACCTGGGAGCCGAGATGCTGGAGCAATCCGCGGGCGTGAAAATGACGCATGTTCCCTATAAAGATACGCCGCTGATGTACACGGCGATCGCAAACGGGGAACTCGGGTGGGCATTCGGAACGGCCCTTTCGGCCGGTCCGCTGCTCCAGGCGCACAAGGTAAAGCTCCTGGCACTTGCCGCGCCGAAGCGGCATCCCAGCTTCCCGGATGTACCCACTATCGCGGAGTCAGGCGGGCCTCGGGACGTGGAAATGAAGACGTGGATTGCTCTGTTCGCTCCGCATGGCACGCCGAAGTCCATCGTTGAAAAGATCAATGAGGACGTAGCCCGCGCGATGGCAGAACCGGACGTGCGTGAATACCTTGCCCCGGTGGCATTCTCGGCTTGGTCCGCGCCGCCGGCTGAACTGGCCAAAACGGTCGAAGAAGATCTGAAGCAGTATGGTGAAGTGGCCAAGCGGGTGAAAATTTCGCTTGATTAGCAGGCATTGAACATAAGGAGGGTTTGCAGCCAGACCGGCGGATGCCCTCTGGCTGCCTTGGGCGGCGTCGGGCATGGCGCGCCGATGAGCGATGAGGGGGATCACTGCCGGGATTCGGGAGCGCAGGGTGTCCAGTCTCTGCGCTGAGTATAATTTGGGTGCCACCTAATCTAACGATGGCTGGAAAGCCGATCGGAAACCAATGGAACTTCGGCACCTACGGTATTTTTTAGCCGCGGCGGAAGAAGAGCACTTTGGCCGTGCGTCAGAACGCTTGCATGTCACCAGACCGGCCGTCTCGCAAATCATCTCGGATCTCGAAAGTGAGATCGGCACCGCCCTCTTCGAAAGGTATGCCCAGCGCGTCAGATTAACTGCAGCGGGGCGGAATTTTCTTCAGAAAGTGACCGCGGTGATGAATGACCTTAACGAGGCGGTGGTGACAACCAAGCGCGTCGGCGATGGCAAGAGCGGAACGCTGAATATTGGCTATGGGTCATTGACGCTTATTCATTCTATTTTTCGCGTTGCGATTAAGCGATTTCGCGATAGCTATCCGGATGTCGCACTCTCGCTCGTCGAGCTGCCGACGGCAGATCAGCCGAAGGCGCTCGCGGAAGGGAAGATCCATGCGGGCTTCATGCACCTCGGTCCGAATACACAGGTTCTGCGCAGGAAGAGTACCAACCGCGTCCTGGGTGGCCAGGATCGGACCGTGTTGGATTGGATCTGCATCCAGAAGGGGAAGCTGGGCGCCGTGGTGCCCAATGATCATCGGCTCGCAAACAGGAAATCAGTTCGTCTTGCTGAACTGAGTGGCGAGCGTTTTGTGGTAGTGCCGCGAGGGATCAGCAGCCCGTTGCATCCGCCAATTTCGTCCCTCTTTCAAGAGGCTGGCTTCGAGCCTCAGATCGTACAGGAGGTCAGCACTTCGGTTTCGCAGCTCAATCTGATTTCTGTCGGCATGGGTATCGGACTGTCCGTTGTCGGCAAGAATTTCAGTTATCCGCCCGATTTGACGACGTTGCCACTGAGTGACGTGAGCTATGCGACGACCTTTGTGCTCGGATGGATCAAGGGTGAACGAAATCCAGCGCTGGACCATATGATTGAAATAGTCGAAGGCCTTTCGAAACAGCCCTAGAACGCGAGCGCGCCCTTTGTGCCGATCGGTGCTTAAGACGGAGATTTCTGAGGAGGGACTAGCGATGTCACCGGTTGCGGGAACAGGGAATGCATGTCTGAGATGTGGGGCTGTGGCATCACGGCTCGACATCGATCCCCGAGGTCGTCCACTGGAGGGGTAGTCGATGGAGCGTGAGAGGCATCGGGGCCCGGAAGGGTGACCTGCCAGTGGGGATCACCCTGCATCCGCCGAACCAACTCGAGGCAATAGCGTAGGTAAGCCATTCAGCGATCCCGAGTTCTAGCCGAATGCGGAGCGCGCTTGGCTGTGCGGTGCATGGCCGATCGTGCGCTGCACACTGATTGAGCATTCCGCATGACGTTGTTCGACATATTGTGATCGCTCCTATAAAGAATGCATTCCCAGGCGTAACATTCGCACGAACTTGTCGTTGGGATCGAGCCATCATCGGATGGCTCTGGCTTCAGCGACGATGCACGTCAGAAAATGTGCCGGATATTCATGGTAACGCCCAACTGGTTCTGGCCAGGATTGATGGTGTTGTTGAGACCATTTAGTCCGTAGTTGGAATTGTTCTTGTTCTTGACATAACCGACGGTCAAGTAGAGGTCTGTGCGTTTGGAAAGGCTATAGTCCGCAGATCCGACCAGTATCCACGGATCCGCCCCAGACCTGCGGTCATTAAGGTAGTATCCGGCTGCCGTAAGGGCCAGGGCGGGCATGATTTGCTGACGATAGCCAACCCAATAGTAATCGGTTCTTCGAGTCGGGGCGCCCGCCGCGACACCGATGTCGCCGTTCAGCCAGCGATAACCGGCAAAGACTTTCGAATTCCCGAAGCTGTAGTTGCCGGCAACTGCCAGGCGTTGATCGCGTTGCCCCGAGTTCTGGCCAGCAATGCCGCGCGTACCTTGTTGCTGGTCATAGATAACCGTGGCGCCGAAATTATCTGCTGCATATTGCACACCGCCCGCGTATGCGCGATCACTCTTGAGGTCTCCCGGCGTTTCTGTGCCAAACGATGTAGTACCATTAGCGGTAATGCTCGTGCCCCTTGCGAAGCTGTACAGCGCTATCGCCGTCCATGGTCCGAATTTGCCCGTATACTTGGCGCTATTGTCGTAGCGCCCTACGAAGTTTGGTTCAAACGTGATAGCCGAGTACCGGCCGGCAAGCGCCAATGGGTCGTAATTACCCAGGACATCGAGGAACGCGTTAGGCTGTCGCCCCAATGTTACGCGGCCCCATTGGTTCTCGAGTCCAACAAACGCCTGACGCCCGAACAGTCGTCCTCCTTGGTTGATGACACCAGTGTCGATGTCGTAGCCATTCTCCAGTACAAAGACGGCCTTCGTGCCGCTGCCGAGATCTTCGACACCGCGCAGACCCCAACGGGAGGCCGCAACGTTACCTGTCGTCATGCGTACCAGCTTGTTGCCGGCTGCATTGGCGTTGGAGAGGTATTCCACTCCAACATCGGCAATGCCATAAAGCGTAACCGAGGGCTGCGCCGCTGCTAGCTGTGCCGATGTAACTAACATTGCGCCGATATATAGTCGCTTGGTCATGATTTCTTCCATCTTATTATCTAAATTTATACTAAAAAGAGATTTTTAATTTACGCAGAGCCTGTGTACTGACGCAGAAATTCAAAGAACCTTTTCGGCGCCAAGAAGCTACTCGGTTGCTTTTGCGCAAAGCGCCGCCCTGACCGCCAATTGGCGAGTTGGTTATGTCCATAAAAAATAGAGAAAAGCTTTTTGGTGGCGAAGAATGGCGGTCGGGGCGAGAAGTCATGCTATGCACGCCTGTGCAGTCCGAGCTACGCGCCAGACGATCGGAGCCTTCGAAAAGGTGGTGGCCTAAGTTATGACGACCAAAACACTCGTCCCCTTCAAAGTTTCCGGGGGGCCACGTCTAATTGGAGGTGATCCCGGCCGCCTTTACGACGGGCCGCCATTTGTTGATCTCCGCTTGGAGATCCTTCCTGACTGCAGCCGGATTGTTGGCGTCGGCTTCCACGCCGATCGCTTGCAGACGGCCCTTCAAACTCTCGTCACTGAGGGTAGCGTTCAACGTCTCGGTCAACTTGCGAATGACCGGTGCAGGCGTTCCTTTGGGCGCGGCAAGGAAATACCACGTGTCGGCCTCCACTCCAGGAAAGCCCGCTTCAGCCGTTGTGGGTACTGTGGGTACTAGGCTCGACCGCCGTTTCGACGCGACAGCCAGGGCTTTCAGGGACCCGTCGCGCACCCGCGGTGCACATACAAAGGCGGAGCAAAGCTGGAAGGTGGTCTGGCCTCCCAGCAGATCGTTCAGGCCGGCGCTCTCGCCCTTGTAAGGAATATGAAGCGCATGGGTTTTGGTAAGTTGCTTCAGCAGTTCCCCACCAAGGTGCGAGGGCGATCCAACACCTGGGGACCCGAACTGGACCGCATCAGGATTGGACCGCATCAAGTTCACCAGGTCTCGCAGGTCATTCAATTTCGATTTCGGATTGCTCACGATGAGCAAGTCGATCCTTCCTAGCTTTCCGATAAAGTCGAAGTCGTTAATCAGGTCGAAGGGAAGGTTGGCGTTCGGGATAACCGAGTTGCCGGCAAGGGTGGCCGTACCGACCAGCAAGGTGTAGCCGTCCGGCGAGCTCTTGGCCACGACGTTAGCGCCAACCGCTGCACTGGCGCCCCCCCGATTTTCTGGGACGATGGGTTGCCCCAGCCGCGGGGCCAGATACTGAGCCACGATGCGTGCGGCGACATCTGTGCCGCCTCCGGCCGTGAACGGAATGACGAGTCGGATAGGTTGTTTTGGGTACGACTCGGCGGCGCTGCTCGGCGCCGGTGCCAACGAGCCAAACAGCGCGGCGGCTAGCATGGCCCGGCTCAATGCTTTCATCGAAGTAGCTGCAAAAAAGTGAACGCCAGTCCGCAACTGGCTTCCGACGCATTGCGCGTGGAAGTCGTACCTGCCCATATCTGTTGTCTCCGGTGAGTGTGGCTTCGCCATCTATCTGCCGAGACATTAGCGCGGGGAGTCGGATACGTATATTTGTATTTTCTCGACCTTAGCGTAAGTTGCAGCTTACGCTCGCTGCCGGCGTGCGCCAGGTTGAACCCTCGTAAGAAGGCCGCTAGAACTGGGGGTATAACCTGGTGTTATTGCCACGGGCCGCACAACCTCACGGTTGCTTGACCAGACGGCGATGCGGCGCCGATCATCGGCTTACCAAATGCCATGCGCAATGCGACCCCCGCGCGCGACGCAAGGCTGCAGTGGACAATGGCGGCACCTCTTCGGTGTTGAGTCCACCCAAAATACTAGAAGCAGGAGACCCCCTAGCAATGAAATCGATACAAGCGCGGACGCCTGTCCATGCCGGAGCCAGGCTCGACAGATTACCCATTGGCCCGTTCCATCGCAGAGTTCTCACGCTGCTGGGACTGGGCATGTTCTTCGACTCGTTTGACAACAATCTTTCCGCCTCAGTGTTGGCGGCAATGCTCGACGGCAAGTGGTCTACCCTTGAGGAAAACTCGCTTTTCCTGAGTTGGGGCTACTTTGGCTTGATGCTCGGCGTCTGGTTTGCCGGATGGCTGAGTGACCGCTACGGCCGCAAGATTGCATATCAGTTCAATCTTGCAGTCTTCGGAATCATGGCGCTATTGGCGGCATGCGCCCCCTCCATGGAGTGGCTGATTCCCATTCGCTTTCTAATGGGGATCGGAATGGGCGCAGAGTACTTGATGGCCTATGGCCTACTTGCCGAGTTCTTTCCGCTGGCGTCGCGCGCACGTTGTCTCGGCATAGTAGCTATCGCCAGCGGAGTCGGCGTGTTCCTTACCGCGCTGGTGGCAATGGCTGTCATTCCGACCTTTGGCTGGCGCGCGATGTTCGTCATCGGCGGCGTAGGCACGCTTTGGGTATGGTGGCTGCGGCGGCATCTCCCCGAGTCGCCCCGATGGCTCGAGCGAGTCGGCCGGAACGCGGAAGCGGAGGAGATTCTGCAGCAGATTGAAGGCGAAGCCGCCAAACTGGCACCACTGCCTCCGTACGCCACGGACGCGCCGAGGGCTACTCCCCGGAAAGTACCGGTCAGCATCCTGTTCTCGCGCAAGGTCATCGGCCGCACCCTCATTGCCATTCTGGTAAACGTGACCTGCTTGGTGGGCGCCTACATTATGAGCGGATGGATGCCCACGTTCTTCCTGCAACAAGGGATGAGTGTGACCAAGTCGCTGGCCTTCAATGCCGCCATGATGACCGGCTGGGTACTTGGCCCCTTGCTCAGCGTGTACGTGGCGGACCGATTCGGGCCACGGAAGGGGGTTATTACGTTCGGCTTGGTCTGTGCGGCACTCGGCGCGGTATACCCGTTTCTCAGTAGTCCTGTCGCGATTGCAGGATGCGGCACGCTGCTTGTTGCCGCGGTATCCCTGTGCCTCTACCTGGGGCTGGGTGGCACCCTGGAGTTGTTTCCCACTGAGTACCGCTTTCGCGGGGCAGGTCTGGCCCAGACCGTTGGACGGGGATGCCTGATTGCCTCGCCGATGATCATCATGGGAATTTTCCGGACGTACGGTATCGGTGGCGTGATTGGCGCGGTATCTGGGCTGTACCTGTTCGCAGCGCTGCTACTGGCCGTCGCCGGCGTCGAAACGAGCAAGCGCTCGCTCGAGTCACTCGATCCTGACCAGCATGGAGACGACGACCGTCAACGCGGCTCGACGTCGGGACAAGCCGAGATTGCCGCTCAGGCGAATCACTGATGCAATTTCACGTCGCCCTGGATTGACGTGAACAAGGAGACTCAAGAATGCGTGGTGTGACATTCCCTGGCGATCGTCGGGTTGAACTGGTAACGGTCCCCGACCCGACGCCCGGTCCGGGCGAAGTGGTCATTGAGATCAAGGCATCGGGCATGTGCGGCAGCGATCTGCACATGTATCGTCGTCCGGCCGCGAGCATTGCCCGGCCAGACGTCATTCGCGGGCACGAGCCCTGCGGCGTGGTGGTCGCCGCCGGTCCTGGCGTGACGGGTCCCAATGCCCGCATCGGGGCGCGCGTGATGGTGCACCACTATCACGGGTGTACCTGTTGCAACGAATGTCGGTCCGGCTGGCCGCAAATGTGCAAGTCCACGCCCATCACCGTGTACGGCGAGGACGAGCACGGGGCCCATGCGCCTTATATGAAGGTGCCGGCCGACACGCTCGTCCCGCTGAACGATGAGCTGAGCTTTGCTGCTGGTGCGGCAATATCCTGCGGGACGGGAACGGCGTGGGGGGCGTTCGAACGGATGGGTATCTCCGGGCGCGACACCCTTGCCGTCTTTGGCCAAGGACCGGTAGGTCTTTCGGCGACGCTTCTTGCCAAGGCGCAGGGAGCGCGCGTCATCGCGCTGGACATCGACGACATCCGCTTGGCGACGGCGAAGACGTTTGGCGCGGATTTCGTGATCAATTCGCGTGACGTGGATGTGCCCTCCGCCATTCGCGAGCTGACCCAGGGAAGCGGAGCCACCATGGCTCTCGAAACGGCAGGCGCCGCTGCTGCCGGGCGGGATGCGATCCAGTCGGTCGCGTCATGGGGAACGGTCGGCCTGGTCGGGATTGGCGCGGAAATCTCTCTTCAGCTCAGCGCGTTGCTGCGCAAGCAGCTCCGCATCCTGACCTCATGGACGATGTCCATTCAGGGTCAACGCGCGTGCGCCAACTTCGTTGTGGAACGCGGAATCAACCTCGACGCCCTGTTCACGGATCGATGGACGCTGGAGCAGGCAGACGAAGCGTACAAGGCATTCGACCTGCAGAGCGGTGGCAAGGGAGTCTTCCTCTCGTAACCGATGCGCAGTAACCAATACCATACTGAGGAAAAGATGAGCGATACCATAATCACCCATACGGAGAAAGATTCCGGCGTTCCCGCCATTGCTCGCGATTTCAGCGTCACGGATCGCATCGTGATCATTACGGGGGGCGGACAGGGTCTCGGCCGGGAGTTCGCTCGCCAGTTCGCTGCTGCCGGCGCTATTCCGGTGATTGCCGATATCAATGAGAAGAACGCACGCGCCGTCGCAGAGGAAATCACGGCGGCCGGTGGAAGGGCGCTGCCGATTGCAGTGGATGTGTCGAATAAGGAATCGGTCGACGCCATGGCCGCAGCGGTCGTCAATCAATTTGGCCGTATCGATGTGCTGGTGAACAACGCCTCGATCTTTGCGACGTTGCAGAAACGCCCGTTCGACCAGATTCCGGTGAGTGAATGGGAGACGGTACTGAAGGTGAACGTCACCGGTGTCTTCCTGTGTACTTGCGCCGTGATCGCTTCCATGCGGGAGCAGGGCTGGGGACGCGTTGTCAGCATCGCGTCGGACGCGGTTCCCAAGGGCGTGGCGAACTACCTGCACTACGTGGCGTCGAAAGCAGCCGTTATTGGCATGACCAACTCGATGGCACGCGAACTCGGAGCATCCGGCATCACGGTCAACGCCATCCGCCCGGGCGCCGTCGCGACCGAAGTGGATCGCACCGTGAATCACACTGTGGAAGCGCGCAAGCGCATCGTGGACATGCAGTGCATTCCGCGCGTGATGGTGCCGACGGATCTGGTGGGCCTGGTGATGTTCCTCTGCACGCCGGCGGCGGCGTTCATTACGGGCCAGACCATCGCCTGCGATGGCGGCTACACGCACAGTAGCTGAGGGATACGATGAAGCATTACGGAAAGTTCTATATCGATGGCGCGTGGGTCGATCCTTCGACGCCGTCACACATCGAACTGGTCGACCCCGCGAATGAGGAGGTTTTTGCCATGGTCGCCATGGGCGGACCGGAGGATGTCGAGAAGGCGGTGGGGGCGGCACGACGCGCCTTCCGCACGTTCTCCATGACCTCGACCGCCTATCGGATGGCGATGCTGGACCGGGTGATTGCGGCCTATGTCGCGCGCGCCGATGACCTCGCGAACATTATCGCGCAGGAGATGGGCGCTCCCCGGAGTGCGAGCGTGCAGGTGAGTGGCCCGATCGACCACCTGAAGGTGGCCCGCGACGTGCTGTCCGGCTATTCGTTCGCGTCGCGCATCGGGGACAGCATCGTCCGCCGCGAGCCGATCGGCGTGTGCGGACTGATTTCGCCGTGGAACTGGCCGATCCAGACCCCGATTACAAAGATCGCCTACGCGCTCGCGGCAGGTTGCACCATGGTGTTCAAGCCCAGCGAGGCATCGCCTCTGAGTGGACTGATCCTGGCGGAGATCATGGACGCTGCCGAAGTGCCAAAGGGGGTATTCAACGTTGTGGTCGGGGATGGGCCGTCGGTGGGCGAGGCGATCTCGCGCCATCCCGACGTGGACATGGTCTCGTTCACCGGTTCGACACGCGCCGGCATCATGGTCGGTCGCTCGGCCGCCGATACGGTCAAGCGCGTCTCGCTGGAACTGGGTGGAAAGTCGGCAAACGTCGTACTCCCGGACGCGGATCTGGAAGGCGCGGCACGCTGGAATATCCAGCGATGCTTCTTCAATGCGGGACAGTCCTGTCATGCTCCGAGCCGTATGCTGGTACACGAAAGCCAGGTCAAGGACGTCATCCCGTACCTGGTGGATGCAGCAGGCAAGTTCCGGATTGGAGATCCCCGTGATCCGGAGACCACCATGGGCCCCCTGGTCAATCGGGCGCAGTTCGAGCGAGTCCAGCGGTTCATACAGAGCGGGATCGATGAAGGCGCGCGCCTCGTATGCGGGGGTGTCGGGCGACCGGACGGCATGGCCACAGGCTTCTTTACGAAGCCGACGGTCTTCGTCGACGTCAAGCCGGGAATGACCATCGCCACCGAAGAGGTGTTTGGGCCTGTTCTGTCCGTACTCACCTATTCGTCGGAGGACGAAGCAATCGATATCGCCAATCAGGGCCCATATGGATTGGGGGGATACGTCTTCAGCAGTTCCAGCGAGCATGGCTTTGATGTGGCGTGCAGGCTGCGTGCGGGCCGGATCTCGTTCAACGGTGCGCCGGCGAGCAATGCCGCGCCGATGGGTGGTTACCGGCAATCGGGCAATGGGCGTTCGATGGGTGTCTTCGGGCTCGAGGAATACCTGGAAATCAAGGCTGTCTTCGGCTTTCGCGAGCAGGCAAGCACCCTGCCGGTCCTTGCGCGCTGAGCATCGCTAACAGGGCGACTAGCGCTGCTTGCCCGCTCCCACGACCGCTCTCCCGCAAGCGGGGGAGGGAGGAAACACTGCTCAGACCCACATTCCACTGAATTCCCTCGTATGACGACGCAACCTCAGGCCTTACCTTCTCTCTCTCTTGCTGCGGAAGCATTCTTTGCCCGACGGGAGTTCGGACTCATTATCGACGGCCAGTCGGTCCCTGCCGCTTCAGGCGAGACACTTGAAACGTTCAATCCGTCAACTGGCGAAGGACTGGCGCGCATCGCGGCCGGCGACGCCGCGGACGTTGATCGCGCCGTGCGTGCGGCACGGGCGGCCTTCAACGGTCCGTGGGCCAAGTGGAGTCCCTACGACCGCCAGGCGCTGCTGTTTCGCGCCCACGCCTTGATCGACCAGCGATTCGACGAGTTGGCGGAAATCGAGGCCATGGATATGGGCGCGCCGATCAGCAAGGTTCTCGCGACCAAAGCGTCGATGCAACGCTCCATTGGCTTCTTCGCATCGCAGGCGCTCAGCATCCGGGGGGAGACGGCGCCGAACGGACTCCCCGGAGAAGTGACCACGATGACAGTGCGCGGGCCGGCCGGTGTCATTGGCGGAATCATCCCGTGGAATGGGCCGCTCGGCAGCCAGTGGTGGATTATCGGGGCGGTACTGGCGACGGGTTGCACGGCAGTCCTGAAGCCTTCGGAAGAGGCCTCGCTGTCCGTGCTCCGCATGGTCGAACTGCTCAACGAGATCGGCGTTCCGCCCGGCGTGCTCAATGTGGTGACGGGGAAGGGCTCGAAAGCCGGCGAGGCCCTCGCTGCGCATCCGGACGTGAACCGCATCGCATTCACCGGTTCCACGGAAACCGGACGCAAGATCATCCGGGCCTCCACGGTCAACATCAAGAAGCTGCAGCTCGAGCTCGGAGGAAAGTCTCCGGACATCATCTTCGCGGATGCCGACCTCGATAAGGCCGTTGTCGGCGCCGCGAACGGCGTGTTCAATAACTCCGGGCAGATCTGCTTTGCCGGAACGCGTGTCCTGGTCCAGCGAAGCATTGTGGAACAGTTTTCGGAGCGGGTTGCGGCCTATGCAAAGACCCTGCGGCTTGGCCGTAGCCTCGATCGTCAGAGTCAGTTGGGGCCGCTGATCTCGTCTTCCCAGTTGGACGTGGTCAAGGGATACATCGACGCCGGAAAGCGCGAGGGCGCGGACCTGGTCTGCGGCGGCGACAGGCCGGACGATCTGGGTGAGGGCTATTTCCTGCGGCCGACGGTCTTTACCAACGTGAACAACGAGATGAAGATCGCCCGCGAAGAGATCTTCGGACCGGTGATGTCGATCATTCCCTTCGATAGCGCGGACGAAGCCATTGCCATCGGCAATGCCACCGAATATGGGCTGGGCGGCGGCGTCTGGACGCGGGATGTCTCGACGGCATTACGCGTGGCGAATGGCATCCAGTCGGGCGTTATGTGGGTGAATTGCTATGGTCTGATCGATCCCGTGGTCGGATTTACCGGTGCCAAGACCAGTGGCTACGGGGCGAAGGGAACCAGCGCCCATCTGGATACGTATCTTCAGACGAAGAGCATCTACATCCAGGTGTGATTGGCCGCACTCTCGATATCCATGCGCACACGCTGCCAGGGGTGACAGGTGCAGTAGAATGGCTGGCTGAACCGTTACGGGGCAACCAATTCCAGCCCCGCGCGCCGACCACGCAGGTGGCCAGGCAGAAGCCGGCCGACTGGCTCGGCAATGCCTCACAGGCCACCATTGCTGCAGCGTTAGCATGGATCCCAAGAAGCTTTCCTATTTTGCGACGGTGGTCGAACAGGGCAGTCTGGCAAAGGCCGCGAAGCGCCTGACCATTTCCCAGCCCGCGCTTTCCAAGTCCATGGACCGGCTTGAGAGCGAACTCGGCATGAAATTGCTCGAGAGAAGCCCCGCCGGCATCCTGCCGACCGCCCTGGGGGAACTGATCTACTCCCACGCGCGCGCGATCCGGGACGAAATGGATATTGCGGCGAAGCGCCTCGAACCCGATCGCGAGCAGGTCCAAACCATCAATCTCGGTACGCTGCCGAGTCTGACGAGTAACGTCATTCCTCGCGCAGTCAGTAAGTGGAGACAGCAGCACCCGGATGTGCTGTTGCGTGTCGTCGAGAAGGTCCAGGTTGAACTGCTGTTGGGCCTGCTGCGGGGTGAATTCGACTTTATTGTCGGGCAAACCGAATTTTATGACGTCTTTCTCGAGGGCCTGAAGCAACGCGTCCTGTTCCGCGATCGGCTCTGCGTCTTTGCGCGTGCCGACCATCCGCTGTTCCGGCTTTCCACGCTTTCGTGGGCGGACCTCGCGCAGTATCCCTGGATCTGTCCGATGGTGGGATGGCCGCAAAGGACGATCCTGGAAAAACTCGTGACCGCTGAGGGGCTCGATCCGCCCCGGCAACTCGTTGAATGCGGCTCCATCGACTTCACCAAGTCATTGATCGCAAGTAGCGACCACCTGGCACTGCTGCCGGCACATGCCGCCATATCGCAGACAACTGCGTCACCGATCAAGGCCTTGCCGATCACCGTTGCCGAGTTGAAGCGCGATATCGCCGTCATATTTCGGGAACGCGCCCCGTTGCGCGAGATCAGCCAGGATCTCATCCACTTCATCCGGGAGGTGGGTAATGATCTCGCGTCGGCGACTGACACAGCAGGCTGAGGTCATCAGCCGTCGGCAAGGAAGCATCCCGGATCCGGTCTACCGGCATTGCGGACCGGGATGCGTGCTCAATGTCCTTCAGGAACCGGAGGAATCAGAGGAAAATCTGCAGCGATTTCTCTTCGGTGTACGAGTACAGTTCCTCGATGCCGCGTTCCCGCCCGGTGCCGCTGTTCTTGAAGCCGCCAAAGGGCACCCCGCGCGTTTGCGTATTGACCCCGTTCACCCAGATGTAGCCGCACTGCAGACGCTTTGCCGTACGTAGTGCGTTCTTGATGTCGGACGTCCAGACGGCAGCGGTCAGGCCATATTCAACGGAATTCGCCAGTTCGATCACTTCATCGATATCGGACCACCGGAGAATGGAAAGTATCGGGCCGAAGATCTCCTCCTGCGCGATGCGCATATCCTGACGGACGTCGGCGAATACGGTCGGCTCGAACCAGAATCCCCTTTCAAAGCCTTGCCCGGCCGGTCGGCTTCCGCCTGCCACCAGGCGGGCGCCCTCTGCCTTGCCGATTTTCACGTATTGCTCGATTTTTTCCAGGTGCGCACGCGAGTTGATCGCCCCCATCTGGGTATCCGATGCAAAGGGGTCGCCGATGCGAATGGCCTGGACCTTGCGCGCTATCAGGCTCACGACTTCATCGTGGATGGCGTCGTGCACGAACAGGCGGCTAGTTGAACTGCACGATTGTCCTTGCCAGATGAAGTTCATCCCCGCCACCGCCGCCTCTGCGACGGCGTCTGGCGAGGCGTCCGGAAAGGCGATGAAGGGGTTTTTTCCCCCCAACTCCAGCGAGATGGATTTGACCGCCACCTCGGCCGCGGATCGCTGGATGGCCATGCCCGTGCGCACCGATCCGACAAAGGACAGGCGTTTGACGCGTGGATGCCGAACGAGTGAACTGCCCACTTCGACGCCGCCCGTGACAATGTTCAGAACGCCGGGAGGCAGTACCTGCGCGGCGATTTCACCCAGGAGCGTCGCCGACAGGGGGCATTGCTCGGATGGCTTGAGGACAACCGAATTTCCGGCAACGAGGGGAGAGGCGATGCCATGGGTCGCCATGGCGATGGGGTGATTGAAGGCGACGATTCGGCCGACAACGCCATAAGGCTCTCGCAGGGTAAGACTGAGTTTGTCGGCGCTGCCTGGGATCGTGTGGCCTTGCAATTCATAACCGAGCCCCGCGAAATAGCGCAGTCGGTCGATGCATGCCGAGATGTCGCCTCGCATGCCGGTGATGGAATTGCCGGTATCGGCGACTTCCAGGGTCAGCAACTCATCGGCCCGCATCTCCAGAGCGTCGGCGAGCCGACGCAGGTGGTCGGCGCGCTGCGCCACCGACAATTCGGCCCAGGCAGGTTGAGCGGCTTCTGCGGCCTTGACCGCGCTGGCAACATCCGCTTCCGTTCCGGAGGGGACTTTGCCGATATAGTCTTCCGTGGCCGGATTCATGCACTCGATCCAGTTCCCAGAAAGGCTTTCGCGCAATTCGCCGCCAATTAGCATCTTGCCCGTTGCGGGCAGGACGTTGTCGATTCGCTTCATCGGTGCTTCCTTGTTTGTTCGAATTCAATTGACCAGCGGTGCCGGGGTGGCCAGCCGCTCGTGGACCAGACCGCTTGGCAGAGGCGCTTCAGGCGGCAAGGACTTGCCGTGGCGGATAACGTCGGAGGCCCACTCGGCGATGGCGAGCACCGCCGCGTGAATGTTGCAGCTCAGGATTTCCGGCATGACCGAGGCGTCGACCACGCGCAGGCGGTCCACGCCGTGCACCCGCAACGCGGCGTCCACCACGGCATATTCGTCAGACCCGACCCGGCATGTGCAGGAGCCGTGTTGCACGGTCGTGGCGGTCATGCGGATGTGCTCGTCGATCTCCGCGTCAGTGGTGCATTGAGCGCCTGGCGACAATTCCTCGCCGCGAAAGATGTCGAGGGCGGCCTGTTTGGCGACGTCGCGCGCGATATGGAAGCCCCTGCGCAATACACGGATGTCGTTCGGACTGGAAAGATAGCGCGGGTCGATGCGAGGCTTGTCGCGCGGATCCGCGGAAGCGAGCCAGATGCGGCCGCGGCTCTCCGGGTGCGAGCCCACGGGCCGGAAGTAGAACAGATCGTCCCAGGTGTTGAGGCCAGGCAGCCAGGGCCTGGCTTCCAGCGCCCCGGCGCCGAACATGATCTGGATGTCCGGCGCGTCGAGTTCCGCATGGCTGCGGAGAATGCAATTGACGCCACTGGGCAGGACCGTCGCGGGCCCTTTTCCCGCAAGGATGGCATTGGCCAGCGCGGGGATCAGGCGGTCGAGGCGCAGCATGCGGTGAAGCGGGCTCTCCGGGCCGATGCGCCGGTAGTTCAAGGGGATGGAGAGGTGATCCTGCAAATTCTCGCCAACACCCGGCAGGTGCTGCACCGTGGCGATGCCATGCTGTCTCAATGCGTCCGCGTGGCCAATGCCGGATAGCATCAACAACTGTGGTGAGTTGTAGGCACCGCTGGTCAGGATGACTTCCCGTCGCGCGCGCAACGTATGCAGGTCGCCACGCCTCAAATATTGCAATCCGACCGCGGTCTTCCCTTCGAACAGGATCTTGGTCGCCAGTGCTTCGGTCTGAACGGTCAGATTGGGGCGATGGCGCGCTGGCCGAAGGTAGGCGCGGGAAGCGCTGGCGCGTCGGCCGTGGTCAATCGCGGATTGTGCCAGCCCGAACCCGTTCGGCTCGGGGCCATTCAGGTCGTCGATGATCGGATGACCTGCGGATTGGGCGGCCGACAGGACGGCCCAGGTGAGGGGGTCGCTGCGACAGGTGTACGTAATGCCCACCGGTCCGGTGCTGCCCCGGTGCGCCGCTGCGCCGTCCCGCCACGTCTCCAGACGTTTGAAGTAAGGCAACAGGCTGTCGTAGGACCACTGCGGTGCGCCCAGGCGTACCCAGCGATCGTAGTCGCTGCGATTGCCGCGGTTGTGCGCCATGAAGTTGATGGACGAAGAGCCGCCCAGGACCTTGCCGCGCTTGAGTTCAATACGTCGCCCTGCGAGATTCTCCTGCGGCTCACTCAGATAGCCCCAGTCGAACAGCCCTGCCTGGCGAATCTGCCCAACGCCCAATGGCATGTGGATATAGGGATGCCAGTCTTTTCCACCGGCCTCCAGCAACAGCACCTGGACATCGGCATCCTCGCTCAGGCGGGACGCAAGCACGCAACCGGCCGACCCGCCGCCAACGATGACATAGTCGAATTCTTCAGTGGTCATGGCTCAGCCAATACTGCGGGAAGGGGGCTCTCCGCTTGCCCTTGCCGAGCTGTCGATCTCGACCAGCAACCCGCCAGGCAGGGCGACGAATACCTGCGTATCACCGCGCTGCGGCACGCGTCTGACTTCAGGTTGATAGCCGAGGTTGCGAAGGCGCTCGATCAGCGTGTCCGGATCCTCCGTCGTACGGAAGGCGATATGGCCGAGCGTGGCGACGCCATGGGCCGGGTCAGCGCTATCCACGGTGTGAACGAACGCATCGTCTTCGCGATACAGCCAGTTGCCGGCAAAAGGAAAGGGCGGTCGCCAGCCCGGGGCAAAGCCCAGCGCGTCCGCGAAGAAGCGCTGCAGTTGCTCGGGCTGGTGCGTCAGGACATTGATGTGGTCGAAAATGACCGCCGGTTTGGAGGGGGAGGATGGGGGCATATGTACTCCGATGTGGGGCGAGCAAGCAAGCGAGCCGGCAGTAGACTAGTCGCTAGCCTGAATATGATTCTCCGCAATCACCTTGCCCCAGCGCTCCGCCTCTCCCTTCATCAGTACGGACACCGCCGAAGGATCCTTCACGTCCGTAATGAATCCCATCTCCGAGAATTTCCCTTTGACGTCCGGGGACGCCGCGGCCTTTGCGAAGGCGCTGGTCAACCGGCTGACCGCCGTTGGGGGCGTTCCCTTGGGCGCAAGAAAGGCGTACCAGAGTCTGGGCTTGAAATCGGCGTAGCCAAGTTCCTTCATCGTCGGCACATCGGGCAGCGCCGGCAGGCGAGTGTCCGACGTCACGGCCAGCAGCCTGATTTTTCCCGCCTTCACCAGGGGAATCGCTTCGGCCGTTGACGGGAAGAACAACTGGATCTGGTCGCCAAGAAGACCCTGGACCGCATCGCTGTTGCCCTTGTACGGGATGTGGTTCCCCTTTCCGCCCCACTCCTTGATCAGGCGTGCGGCGGAGAGATGGGCCAGGCTGCCCACGCCGCCTGACGCATAGGTAATGCCCTCGGCCTTCGCCGCCTTGGCGAGATCGGCCACCGAATGGAACTTCGAGCTTGCCGGAACGGCGATGACCATGGGAAAGGAGCCCACGCCCACGATCGGTACGAAGTCCCGGGTAAGGTCGTAAGGCAGCTTCTTTTGCAACACGGACGCCACTACGCCGGATGCCGTCAGGCTCAGGATGGTGCAGCCGTCCGGCGTCGATTTGGCGACGACGTTCGTTCCAATCACAGTCGTGGCACCGGCCCGATTCTCGATGACCACGGTTTCACCGAGATCCGTGCCGGCCCGGTTTCCCAGCGTGCGGGCGATGAGGTCGCCCACGCCGCCGGCCGGATTGGGTACGACCACTCTGAGGTATCCACCAGGGCAGCTTCCCGTCGCCGTCGCGCTACCCATCCAGCCAAAGGCCGCGGCAGCGGCCAGGGCGAGAGAGCAGAGTCGCTCTCTTCGGTTTGTCATGTCTCTCTCCTATGTTCTGTGCGCGAGAGGTTGGCCTCTCGTCGGATGCTTGTCAGCCAAAGCGATTGGTGAGGGTGCCGATTCCCTCAATGGAAATTGTGACCTCATCGCCGGCCTTCAGGAAGCGCGGCGGATTGAAGCCGATGCCGACACCAGCAGGCGTGCCCGTTGCGATCACATCGCCCGGCTTCAAGGTCAGGCCGGCCGAGATCGTGGCCACGAGCGTGGGAATATCGAAAATCAGGTCTCTCGTGTTGGCGTCCTGGCGAAGTTCGCCGTTGACCCAGCACTTGACATCCAGGCTGTCGGCCTTGAGTTCGTCCGCCGTCGTGATCCACGGCCCCATCGGGCAGAAGGTATCCAGTGCCTTGCCAAGGAACCATTGCTTGTGATTGCGCTGGCGGTCGCGGGCCGTCACGTCATTGACGATGGTGTACCCCCAGATGTGATCGAGGGCGTTCTCCGGCGAGATGTTGCGTCCTGCCTTGCCGATCACGATTGCCAGTTCTGCCTCGTAATCGACAGCGGAGGTGACGCCGGTATGCAGGCTGACCACATCGCCTTGGCCGATCACGGTCGCCGGCGGCTTGGTGAACACGGCCGGGAATTCGTCGATCTCGGCGCCCTTGACTGCACCGGCTTCGAAGCCGCTGCCCGCGAATTCCTTCGCATGCGCACGATAGTTCTTGCCGACGCAAAAGATGTTTCGTTTCGGCAGGAGCGGGGCGACGAGCTTGATGCTTTCGAGCGGAATTTCGGCACCTTGCACCGTGCGCAACGACTCAGGATCGTAGCGCTCGATCAACTCGTTCATGTCATGCACCGACGAGTCCAGCGGGCTGAGCGCGGTTCCTTCCGCATTGACGACACCGATACGGACGCGCGAGCCGTCCAGATAACTTGCAAACTTCATTTCAATCTTCCAGATAGGCGAAAGACAAACGGCGGGCGTTGCCGCCGGGCGGGTCACAGGTCAGAACTTCGGCAGGACGATGCAGAGAAACTCGGTTGGCTCGGTCGCCTTGACTGGCTTGCGGCCATCGGCGGGCGAGAATTCGAAGGCGGTATGAGGCCCATAGCGGCGATCGTCAATCTCCACGCGACCCTTCGTCAGGAACAGGATTTCGGTCGAAGGTTGCTCTCCTGCGGAGAACGTCGCGTCGGCTTCGAGGCGAAGGAAGCCGACTCGCGCGTCACGCTCGGTGAAGGAGCCCAGCCATTTTCGTTCGACCCGAGGGGATGCGTCGGGCACCCATTCGTAGTTCTCGGGGTTCATCATGATGACATCGTCATACCGGGGCTTCGGATAGATCATCTTCCTACCCGTGGCTTCTTCATAACAAGCCTCGAAGCCATCTTGATTATGCCGCTTTCCCGACTCGTCGAAATAAGTGAAGACGCCGTCCTGGAAGTCGCCTTTCTCTTTCAGTCGTGCGTTCGCGGCTTCGCGTTCATTTACGCTCAGGTAGCCGCTGCCGCTTGCGCCGCCGAATTGGCAGACCAGCATCTCGAGTCCTTCCGGACGATCCTGGGGGCCATAATAGACGCCTTCGGGAAAATAGCCGACGCTGCCTTCCGCCATGCTCTTTCCCTTGGCGTAAGGGTAGGTACCTTTAATCACATAACGGATCTGGTCGAAATTGTGCTTATGACGGGGTGTCGACCAGCCGCCCGTGCCGGTACGGCCGACGTTCAGCAGATAATTATTCGGACTACCGTCCTCGCCGGTGAGCAGGAATTTCTGTGCCAGCACGCCTTCGCGCATACTTCCCACGACGCCATAATCAGCGGTGGAAGCCTCCGAGACTTTCATGGGGTTCTCTCCTCTTCGTTCCAAATGCCAGTGCGATCAATCTCAGGTGCCCAGTCTAGTTCGCGACCGTAGCTTGTGCCAGCATGGTTCGGTCGAGGATATAACCTAAGGTTATTGCCTTGACCGGCGCCTGGCGCGAAGTGCTTGACCGTGCGAGGGGGCACACCGATCATTCGTTCCATCAGGTGCCTTCTGCAAATGACAGGGGCCGTGACATGTTGATTTTCTGTCACCCGGAGTAATTGATGAAAGAAGCTGCGTCCCCGTCGGTATGCAATCGCGTCAAGGAGAAACTGTCGAGAAACGAACTGGTGCTCTCGATGACCGTGCGGTTGGTCCGAACGATCGAAATCGCCGTGCTTGCCAAGAGCGCAGGCTTTGATTCACTGTATATCGATCTGGAACACAGCAGTTTTTCGCTGGAGACGACGAGCCAGATTTGCATGGCAAGTTTCAATCTCGGCGTGGCGCCTTTTGTCCGTCTGGCCAGCACTGCGCCGGAATATATCGGGAGGGTATTGGACGGGGGGGCGGTCGGGATTATTGCCCCGCATATCCAGTCCGCTGCCGACGCGGAAGCGGTTGTCCGCGCGGCGAAATATCCTCCCCTTGGCACACGGTCATTCACCGGCTCGCTGCCGCAACTGGAGTTTCGCAGCTATCCGAGTACCGAGATATTCTCGGCACTCAACCAGTCGACGGTGGTGATGGCCATGATCGAGTCTGCCGACGCGCTGGATGCGGTGGAGGAAATCGCCGCGGTGGACGGCGTCGACGTGCTCTTCATCGGTACCAATGACCTTTGCGCCTCGCTCGGGATTCCCGGGCAACTCGATCATCCACGGGTGCGTGAGGCCTATGTCAGGACCATCGACGCATGCCGCAAGCGCGGCAAGCACGTTGGCATCGGTGGCCTGGTGTCGAATCCGAAACTGGCGGCCGAGTTCGTGGAGCTGGGTGCCCGCTATGTCTCCACCGGTACGGACTTGTCCTTCCTGAGCAGCGCGGCAAACGCCAAGGCATCCCAGATGCGGGATCTTTGCGCCGGCTGAGACAGCCGCCCCAGCCGAATTGGCGTCGTCGTCGACGTCAACGGTAGGTTGAAGTCGTTCCCATTCGCCTATGCCAGTCGCCAGGAGATTCCATTGGTGCTGGCGTCGGCTCATTGCCCATGAAACAAGGAGTACGTTATGCCAAAGGCCTACTGGATCGCTTCGTATCGCTCGATTAATGACCCCGTTGCGTTGGGTGAATACGGCAAGCTTGCCGGCCCTGCTCTGCAGGAGGCCGGGGGCCGGTTTATCGCGCGCGGTGTCCCGGCGATCGTCTACGAGGCGGGAGTCAGCCAGCGGACCGTGCTGATCGAATTCGACAGTGTCGAACAGGCGATTGCCGCGCATGACAGCAGTGCTTATCAGGAGGCCCTGCGAGCCCTCGGGAGCGGCGCGGAACGGGATGTACGCATTATCGAAGGCGTCGCTTAAAGCATCGCACCGGACGGTCGCCGCACGGTCCGGTGCCGTTCGCCACGAGGATGAGGCCCGGCGCGTCCGGCGTGTAACCGGGGTGACTCGGCAGGAAACAGGTATGTCTCCAAAACAAGCAACGGAGCACGATGGGCGTAAGCCCAATTCGGTTGGCGAACTGTTCTTCGTCTTCACCTGGCTCGGATTGCAGGGCTTCGGTGGCGTCCTGCCAGTGGTCCAGCACGAATTGGTGGAACGCAAGCGCTGGCTCACGCGGGAAGAGTTCGTCGAGGATTGGGCCGTCGCACAGGTCATGCCCGGGCCGAACATCATCAATATGGCATTGATGATTGGCGGGCGAGCCTTCGGGTTGCGTGGTGCAATGGCTGCGTTAGGCGGCATTCTCCTTTTGCCGCTATTGCTGCTGCTGTCGCTGGAGCTGTTGCACGCGCGATTCGCGCATTACGCTGGCGTAGCAGGGGCCCTGCGCGGCACGGGAGCAGTCGCCGCAGGATTGTTCGCCGCTGTGGGCCTCAGGCTGCTTGGCGCGTTGCATGCTAACCCCTTGGGAAGGCCGCTGGCGATCGCGCTCGGTCTCTGTTGCTTTGCCGCGGTGGCGGTATTCCACTGGCCGCTGCTCTATGTGCTGTTGAGTCTTGGCACGTTTGCCTGCCTGCTCTGCTACCGCAACCTGAAATCATGAACGACAGTATCACGCTCGCGCTGGGTATTGCGGACTGGCAAAATCTCTTCTTTCATTATTTGTCGCTTTCCTTGATGTCCATCGGCGGAGCCATCACGACGGCCCCCGAGATGCATCACTACCTGGTGGAGCAGAAGCACTGGCTCAGCGATGGTCAATTCAATGCGTCGATGACCATGGCTCAAGCTGCGCCTGGACCCAACGTGCTGTTCGTTGCGCTGCTTGGCTGGAATGTCGGCATGAACGCCGGGGGCGGATTCATGACGGCCATGCTTGGCGTAGCGTTGACGATGTCCGGCATCCTGCTGCCAAGCACGACATTGACGTATCTCGCAGCGCGATGGGCGCACCGCAACAAGAACCTGCGCAGCGTGGTCGCGTTCAAGCAAGGTATGGCACCAATCGTCATCGCGCTGATTGTCGCGACAGCGTGGACCCTGGCGAGGGCAAACAATCCTTCGGAGGATTGGCGGCTGTGGGGAGTGACAATATGCACTGCACTCCTGCTCTGGCGTTGCCGCCCCCACGTCCTATGGCTGCTGGGTGCGGGGGCGGTCTTGGGTTGGTTCGGCATTGTTTAGGTGAAGCGCATAGATTGCCTGAGTCGATTGTTTAGTCGACCTCAATCTTTACCCACCTCACCGTAAGCCTCAAAGTCATGCTTGACGGACATCTGTAGATCCGATGCGGAGCCCGACCAGGCATCCGGCAGCGTCCAACGTCGCCTTCACCTCCGGATCGTCCATTACCTCTGAAACGTCGGTACTGACCAGCTCATGGCTTCCATTGATGTTCCAGCGGGTGGGAAGATCCCAAGCTGGACGGCACACTTCCGACGCTACGACCGTGCGGAAAGCATCTACGGCTTTACGCGAAAATGCTCAATCGACTGGCCGGCGTTCATGGCGCGCCGCAGCCAGTCCGGCAGGTCCCCGTGACCGTCCCATGTGTGGCCATAAGCGTCCCGAAAGCAAACCGAACGGGCGGGGGGACTGGCGAGGGACGCTCCCTCACAGAAACAACCTGCCTTCTGTAAGTCGGCGAGATGCAGGCCATATCTGGCCATCTGCGTCTTGATCCATAGGATCGTCTCAGCGCGCTCGCGCAGCAGTTGGGTCTCGGAATCCCGGAGAAGAGCGGAGGGCATGCGGGCGGAAGAGTTGGATCGAACCAGCAGGGTGGCCGCCGGACAGGGCAGGCCATCGAAGCCAGACGCCAGAGCGATTCTAACGGGTGCATCACGCCCCAGGTCTGCACCTAACCCTCGGGATTTACCCGCGCCCGCCCGCCAGGCATTGCGCTTATCACAATGCGTCGCGCGGAGCGAAACTGCGGGGCGCCAGATGAAGGCTATGCATCAGGCGCCATTCACCCTTCGAGTCTGATGGGATCCGAACGGGTGACCAAAGCAGCAGCGGATCGGGAGACGGCTTCGTCGCAGCCTAATTGCTCCCATGGACTCAGGTCTTCTGGTCGAGAAGCCAGCGACGGAGCCGTTCACAAGGGCGGACCGTAGTTGGTGTAGGGCAGGATTCGGTGCAAATCAACAAAGAAGGGACACGCGGCGCAGCGCCTTTCAAGCGCGACGTTCGATCAAAGGCTATTCAATTCCTGTGTGAACTCGGGCAGAAGAACAGCGGGTTCCTGTTCCAGCCATCGTCCTCGCCCGATCAACCAGGCGGCAGCCGGGTGGTTGCGCAGGGAATCCGGGACCCCTTCGATATTCCAGGTCCGTTCAAGTGGGAGGGAGTGAGACTGCAATAGGGAGACGGCGGCGTTCGGGATCCATACCTTAGCGTCGTCACCGGCATCAGTGGCTGATGTCAGCAAGAGGCCGATCTTTAGCCCATTGGGGTCCAGGTCCCCAAAGTGCCGCCAGCGTGTGGAAGGTGGGAGCCGGGCGCGCAGCCGGCGGACGTTGGGCAAATTCCACCCGGGGCTGTGGACAAGAAAACAGTCGTCGGGCTTCTTGATGTCGACAAAGGCCCCGATGTTTTCGACGGTCAATAGCAGACGTGGCGGGGTGCCTGCAAAGACCCAGCTTTCAGATAAGCCACGGTCAGGGAATGGCGTCTCCGTGAGACTTTGTTGATACGCGTGGAGATCGAGCTCTTCGCCAGTTGCCGTGCGCAGCCGCAGCCCGACATTGACGCGTGCGCGAACGGTATCATCCGTGGTGATGATCCCTGTGTCCGGTCGGCTGACTTCCCTGGCTTTGGAATGGGCTCCCGCCCACGCCGCCCACGTTTTGCGGTTGAGCTGGGGGAAGTCGGCCGGTGCTTCCAGATGGTCGCGACGAAGAGATCGTAGCGTCCGGGTCTCGATCGGCAGGCCGCGGGACTGAATCTTTGCCGCCACGTCGCGATACTCCGGCCACCGGACCGTCAGAAAGCGTTCCAGGTCGGGCAGCCGGTCCGGGACGATGGCAAGCACGTCTCGGCGCGGCGTCGTGCATAGGATGCCCACGTCGTCGAGTTGGTTCACGAAGTCACCGTTCGACTTCGTGCGGGCAATCTGTCCTGTGAGGAGTAGCCGCAAGGCCGCGATCTTCAAGCCGTCTTCTTGCCAGTCCATTCGAGCCTCCGTCCTTCGAAGGTGACCAACTCACGCCCGTTGTAGAGTTTGCGTACCAGTGAGAAGATCGTCGCGCTGCGCGGCTCTTCTAGCGCCGGGCCCGCCACCAGTGCCTGAACGTCCATCGCCTGGCAGAACTCGGTCAACGTGTCGAGCGATTCGGCGTCTAGGCGTTGCGCTTCATCCAGCAGAATTTGCTGCATGCAGTGGCCAGCGGAAGCCCCACTGATGCGCCTTAGGACCTCGTTCCACGTACGAAGGATCATCACGAGAATCGCCGCGCCAACGCCAATCGCCTCGCCGGTCGAGAGGCCGGTTGCCGAATCCCATGCGCCTGTCAGGCGTCGTACTTTCACCCTGAGCGTCACGTAGTTGCGGTAGTCGAGCAACTCCGAGCCTTTGATGCGTCCGCCGCCGACGCGCTCGTAAAGCTTTGAGAGGGTGTCGTCAAGGGTGGCGTCCGTATCGAACAAGGATTGTCCGCCATCTTCTTTGAGTGCAGCCAGCATCGCCGCCATCATGGGCGGCTCCTCGCGCTCGATGTGAATGCCTGAGATGGATCCGAACTTCACGTGCTCCAACTCCCGATTCAGCCGGATGACCAGAGTGGCGACCGTGCGCAAGAGGGAGGCGATGCCGCGTGACACATCGGTCGAGCGGTTACGCATCTCCTTCTCCTGGGTTTGCAGCGTGCGGTGCAATTCCACGAGCTTTTCGCGCATTTGAGCGAGTGCGACGCGCGGCTCGTCACTGGACGCTATGTTCCGGGGAATCCTTGCCTCGATGTGGGCGAGCACGCACGCCCAAATGCGCAGCGTTTGGAGGGCGAGTTGGTCCTCGCCTGCGTTGTGGTCGTCGAATGCCGACACCGCCTGCACGACATCCGCATGGGCCTTTAGTCGCTCAAGTAGTGTCCCCTTATGGCGCGTCGCGTCGTCGAACAGCCGGGTAGTTGGTTTCCGCCCTTGGAGAATTTCTTGCCGGTTGATCTCAGAGTTGATCTTGCCTGCAAGGGCCTGCCGGGCAATTTCCGCTTCGAGTTCGCGCTTGACAACCCGCTCGCTCCGCCATGCCCGGAGGCGTAGTGCGAGGTCATTCTTCGCGCGTAAATGATCGTCCACCAGTCGACGCAACTGTTCTTCGACGCGCACCGCCTCTGTGGACACTGCTTTCCCCTCGGACTGGGTCTTCTTCAATGCCTGCTCGGCCGCGTCCAGCGCGGCCTTGGCCACGTCGCGCTCTTCTGGGGTTCCGGCGAGGCCTGTGGCTTGCAACTCGCCGGCGAGATGCTTGTGCGATTCATTGGCCACATGATGTTTGCCCGCGCGTTCGTTTTCTGCTTGGCGTGCGGCATCCAGGCCGTCGTTGGCGGCCTCCAACTGGAACGTGGCGACATTCAGGCGCACCTCAGATTTGCGGCGCCGGACGCTCAGCGCCTCCATGACGCCGGATTTTTGCTTGTGCAGTTTCTCATCGCCCGCGAACTGGAGATCGGCGGCGACTGTGAGCAGCGCCCCGAGGGCTTCGCCGGCCCTTGCCTCCGCCCGCCGTTTCAGGTCGAGCTCCGCGACGGCTGCATTCAGCGCAGCGATGCGGCCGGTGTCGGGTACGAGGTTGAGGACTGGTATGCCTTGCACGACCGCCTCGACCCGGTCAGAAAATCGGGTCATCCAGCTTGCGGCCTCACGGCAGATGCGCAGGTCGCTGTCCAGGCGTGAGATGACGTCAGCGTAGAGAGGTGGATCGAGCAGTTCGTGGTTCGGTTCGAGTTCGGCAAGTTGCTGCTTACGATCGAGTGCAGTGGCCAACGCGATTCTGTCGCGGGTGAGGCCTGTGTCCACTTCGGACAGGTTAGTTCGGATTTCCCCGTCCCGTTCGTGCTCTTTTTCGAGCGCAGGGCCGGGATCTTCCCGCCATGCCGCCGCGGGCAGCGCGAGGCAGCGGTCGGCAATCTCCAGCATTTTCTGCAGCGATCCGCTTTGCGTGCGCAGGTCCGATAGATTCTTCTCGACCTTGGCCTTCTCCTCTTCGAGTCGGCTGGCCTCCGCCTCGCGCGCCCTGCGCCCCAGAATCGGGCGATCTGGACGGCGGGTCAGGCGAACGCCGGCGCAATCGACGCCGTCGCCGACCAGTTCGCTATCCTCGAGTGAAATGCCCAATTGCTGGGTGGGGGCATAATCCGGGCGGACAAAGAGCAAGTTATCGGGGCGGACTTCCAACATGCTCGCTTCCTTGGCAGCCGCTTCGGGGTTCTCGACTACAATCGCCTCCGTCCATTGGCCGAGACGGGCTTGTGTGCGCGCCGCCGTCTCGATATCGAGCTCCTCAAACTGACTTGCGACCAGGTCGCCGTCCAAGTGCTCCGCAACCGAGCCGACGAGCGGATCGATGGTGCCATAGCTGGAGCGCAACGAGCGAATCGACTCAGATAACTCGCGCAGTCGTTTTTCCAGTTCGCGCCGTCGGTCTGACGCCGCGACCAGGCGAGCGCTGATGTTCTGGCGGGCGTCTTCGAGGTCGAAGCGATCTTCGATGCTTGCGCGATCGGCATCCCACTCGCATAGTTGCTGTCGGTATTCGCTGCCCTGACGGTAACACTTGTCGGCTTCCGTCAATTGCAGAAGGGCCTGCTGGACCTGCGCCTGTTCGTCAAGCAGTTTGGTTTTTCTCGCAATCCTCTTCTGTTGAGACGCTTCGCGTTCGCTGATTTCGCGACGTAGGGTGGCGCTGGCTTCCAGTAGCGCCATGCCACTATCGATCCCTAGTTCTGCTGCGGCCCTGCGGGTCTTCGCTTGCTGATCGCTCGCCCGGCTGGCTTTGAACCGATCGAGTTCTAGTTCTGGAACACGCTTTCCGTCGGCGCGCATGTTCCGCAGTTTTGTGTCCAACGCGATGGCGCATGCGTGCGCACTGGCAGTCGAAACGGGGATGCTGTCTTCATCGCAGATGGCTTTGAGCTGCCGGTAACGTTGCTCGAACTCCCATTGGTGAGCCTCAGTGGCGCTGAGGTCAGTCGACACCTGTAGTCGCTGCTCAGTGAGCGCATCGCCGGTTGCATCCGATCCCCGGCGGCCACCCAAAGTGCCCCACTTATGGCCACCCAAACTGCTCCACCCTAGCCACGGTGATCTGACGCATTGAACACGGTGCGTCGGGCGCCGCGAAGCTCGACAG
>NZ_CAJPUY010000021.1 GCF_905397275.1 Cupriavidus yeoncheonensis
CTCCGCGCCGATGATAGTGCGGATTACCCGTGTGAAAGTAGGTCATCGCCAGGCTCTTACAATGCAAAACCCCTCGACAGCGTGTGCTGCGAGGGGTTTTTGCTTTGTGGCTTCCCCCAAGTGCCGGGAAACGCCGTGTGCACCGCAGCGTCTTCGGCTGTTCTGAGGAGGCCCGTCAGGTCGTCTCCAGCGGCCTGCAGAGCCCCGATACGCGCCTCCCTATAGGGTGAGAACGCAGAAATTCAAACTGTGTTTGTGGGTTGCCATAGTCGGCGTCAGATCGCCTGGCAGTGGCCAGCTCGATGGTCCGGTCGATACACTCCGCAACGGAAAGTGCTTGACAGGCGAGGCGAGAGGTCCCATAATCGATAGTTCTCTGCGGAGAGGTGCCCGAGTGGCTAAAGGGGGCAGACTGTAAATCTGTTGGCTTACGCCTACGCTGGTTCGAATCCAGCCCTCTCCACCAGAATGCAAGACAGTGACCGGCTATCAGGCCGGTGAAGCAGAAAGAACCGGGCGGGTGTAGCTCAATGGTAGAGCAGAAGCCTTCCAAGCTTATGACGAGGGTTCGATTCCCTTCACCCGCTCCAAATCGCGTGGTTGCTGTCGACAAGTAGTACGTCTAGTTTTGCCCATGTGGCTCAGTGGTAGAGCACTCCCTTGGTAAGGGAGAGGTCGGCAGTTCGATCCTGCCCATGGGCACCAAATACCGCACTGGCAATATCGCTGCCGACACAGGAGTCGTGAAATGGCAAAGGAAAAGTTCGAGCGGACTAAGCCGCACGTGAACGTTGGTACGATTGGTCACGTTGACCATGGCAAGACCACGCTGACCGCAGCGATCGCCACGGTGCTGGCAGCCAAGTTTGGCGGTGCCGCCAAGAAGTACGACGAAATCGACGCAGCGCCGGAAGAGAAGGCACGCGGTATTACCATCAATACCGCCCACGTCGAGTACGAAACGGCCAACCGCCACTACGCGCACGTTGACTGCCCGGGCCACGCCGACTATGTGAAGAACATGATCACGGGTGCCGCCCAGATGGACGGCGCGATCCTGGTTTGCTCGGCCGCTGACGGCCCGATGCCGCAAACGCGCGAGCACATCCTGCTGGCCCGTCAGGTTGGCGTGCCGTACATCATCGTGTTCCTGAACAAGTGCGACATGGTGGACGACGCTGAACTGCTCGAGCTGGTCGAGATGGAAGTTCGCGAGCTGCTGTCGAAGTACGACTTCCCGGGCGACGACACCCCGATCATCAAGGGTTCGGCCAAGCTGGCGCTGGAAGGCGACAAGGGCGAACTGGGCGAAGTGGCCATCATGAACCTGGCCGACGCCCTGGACACCTACATCCCGACGCCGGAGCGCGCCGTGGACGGTACGTTCCTGATGCCGGTGGAAGACGTGTTCTCGATCTCGGGTCGCGGCACCGTGGTGACCGGCCGTATCGAGCGTGGCGTGGTCAAGGTCGGCGAAGAAATCGAAATCGTTGGTATCAAGCCGACGGTCAAGACCACCTGCACCGGCGTGGAAATGTTCCGCAAGCTGCTGGACCAGGGCCAGGCTGGCGACAACGTCGGTCTGCTGCTGCGCGGCACCAAGCGTGAAGACGTCGAGCGCGGCCAAGTGCTGTGCAAGCCGGGTTCGATCAAGCCGCACACCCACTTCACCGGCGAGGTGTACATTCTGTCGAAGGACGAAGGTGGCCGTCACACCCCGTTCTTCAACAACTACCGCCCGCAGTTCTACTTCCGTACCACCGACGTGACCGGCTCGATCGAGCTGCCGGCGGACAAGGAAATGGTGATGCCGGGTGACAACGTGTCGATCACCGTCAAGCTGATCGCCCCGATCGCCATGGAAGAAGGCCTGCGCTTCGCTATCCGCGAAGGTGGCCGTACCGTCGGCGCCGGTGTCGTGGCAAAGATCCTCGACTAAGCACGCAGCATCAGGCGAACGCGGCACCAACCGGTCGCGTTCGTTGCCAGAGGGGTTGGCTTCATTGCTGACCTCGCAGTAGTTTTAGGGGTATAGCTCAACTGGCAGAGCGTCGGTCTCCAAAACCGAAGGTTGGGGGTTCGATTCCCTCTGCCCCTGCCAAATCAATCAGCCGCGTCGCGAAAATCCTTCGTGACGCGGCTTAGTCTCGTTTGCGAAACATGGCCAATCCCAATGTCGAAACCGTAAACGCCAACAGCGGCAAGTGGTTGCTTGGCGTCGCGGTCATGCTTGTGGTTGCCGGCGTCATCGGTTTCTATGCACTGGCACAGCAACCGTCTTATGTACGTGGCGCCGCGCTGTTCGCAGGTATCGCGCTGGGCGTTGTCGTTGCGCTGGTGTCGGTGCCGGGTAAGGATTTCATTGGCTTCGCCAAGGAATCGTACCGGGAAGTTCGCAAGGTCGTCTGGCCGACGCGCAAGGAAGCCGGACAAATGACAGGTCTGGTGTTCGCCTTCGTCGTGGTCATGGCCTTGTTCCTGTGGTCGGCAGACAAGCTCATCGAGTGGGTCATCTTTTCGCTCGTACTGGGCTGGAAATAAGAGGTAGCGCATGACGGATAACGCCCAGCAGGAAAACATCGCCGCGGAATCGCCTTCGTCGAAGAAGCGCTGGTATGTCGTGCACGCATACTCCGGTATGGAGAAGAGCGTGCAGCGCGCGCTGCAGGAGCGCATCGAGCGCGCCGAGATGCAGGACAAGTTTGGCCGCATCCTGGTGCCTTCGGAAGAAGTCGTGGAAATCAAGGGTGGCCACAAGTCGGTCACCGAGCGTCGTTTCTTCCCGGGCTATGTCCTGGTCGAGATGGAAATGACCGACGAAACCTGGCACCTGGTGAAGAACACCAGCAAAGTGACCGGTTTCGTGGGTGGTGCCCGCAACCGCCCGAGCCCGATCTCGCAGCGCGAGGTCGACAAGATCATGACCCAGATGCAGGAAGGGGTCGAGAAGCCGCGTCCCAAGACGCTGTTCGAAGTGGGCGAAATGGTGCGCGTCAAGGACGGTCCGTTCACCGACTTCAACGGCAACGTGGAAGAAGTGAACTACGAGAAATCGCGCCTGCGCGTTTCGGTCACGATCTTCGGGCGCGCCACACCGGTCGAACTCGAGTTCGGTCAGGTCGAGAAGGTGTAAGGAATTTGCTGGTTGCCCGCGGCAAAGCGAGCAACCAGCAAAGGCACAGCCAAGCGGCTGAGCCAAGAGGAGCGTGAGGCCGCGCAGACAGTGCGGCGACAGCGCGTTACGACTCAACAGGATCATCTCCGTGAAACGGAGTGATCTGGATTGGAGTAGAGATGGCCAAGAAGATCATTGGCTTTATCAAGCTGCAGATTCCGGCTGGTAAGGCAAATCCCTCCCCGCCCGTTGGTCCCGCACTGGGTCAGCGCGGTCTGAACATCATGGAGTTCTGCAAGGCGTTCAACGCCCAGACCCAGGGTATGGAACCCGGTCTGCCGGTGCCGGTGGTGATTACCGCCTTCGCCGACAAGAGCTTCACCTTCGTGATGAAGTCGCCGCCCGCGACCGTGCTGATCAAGAAGGCCGCCGGCATCACCAAGGGTTCGCCGAAGCCGCACACCGACAAGGTCGGCAAGATCACCCGCGCCCAGGCTGAAGAAATCGCCAAGGCCAAGAACGCTGACCTGACCGCCGCCGATCTGGACGCCGCCGTGCGTACCATCGCCGGTTCGGCTCGTTCGATGGGCATCACCGTGGAGGGTCTGTAAATGGCTAAGGTTTCCAAGCGCGTCGCTGCCAACAAGGCAAAGATCGAGCGTACCAAGTTCTACCCGATCGACGAGGCCCTGGGCCTGGTGAAGGGCTGCGCCTCGGCGAAGTTCGACGAGTCGATCGACGTGGCCGTGCAACTGGGCATCGATGCCAAGAAGTCGGACCAGGTGGTTCGCGGCTCCGTGGTGCTGCCTGCCGGTACCGGCAAGTCGGTGCGCGTGGCTGTGTTCGCCCAGGGCGACAAGGCCGAGGCCGCCAAGGCCGCCGGTGCCGACATCGTTGGCATGGAAGACCTGGCTGAGCAAGTCAAGGCCGGTAACCTGAACTTCGACGTCGTGATCGCTTCGCCGGACACGATGCGTATCGTCGGTACGCTGGGTCAGATCCTGGGCCCGCGCGGCCTGATGCCGAACCCGAAGGTTGGCACCGTGACCCCGGACGTCGCCCAGGCTGTGAAGAACGCCAAGGCCGGTCAGGTTCAGTTCCGCGTCGACAAGGCCGGCATCATCCACGCCACCATCGGTCGTCGTTCGTTTGAAGACACCGCTCTGAAGAGCAACCTGGCAGCACTGCTGGACGCTCTGGTCAAGGCCAAGCCGGCTACGAGCAAGGGCGTGTACCTGCGCAAGATCGCTGTGTCGTCGACCATGGGTGTTGGCGTGCGTGTCGAGCAGGCTTCGCTGTCGGCCTGAGCTGACGGCACTCGGTTGACCGGAACCCGATAACGCCGGTCAGCGAAAGAATAGAAGGTTCCTGCCGACGGCAGGAACTGTCTCCGGACCGCAAGGAATGGAGCAAGGCTTTGGGCAGTGGTGCCCGCCGCAGGCGCAAGCCCCCGGCAGGTATTGCTGGTTATCAAAGACCGCTGGTGTCCGCGCTGCTGTTGTCAGGGAGCGTGGGCTTAATCGGACGGTACGTGCGCGTCGGGGCAACCCATCGCGACGATCTCCGGCCCGCCAGCGCAGATGGCGCACCCGAAGGGATTGATGAAGCCGGGCCAGACCCGGGTGATTCGGGCCAATCGGTCGCCGTTCGTATGGACTGATGCGCGTCGCAAGACAAGCATCGTTTTGGAGCTAAACCGTGCCACTCAATATTGAAGATAAGAAGGCCGTCGTTGCTGAGGTTTCGGCGCAAGTCGCCAAAGCCCAGACCATCGTCGTCGCCGAATATCGCGGCATCGCGGTTGGCGATCTGACCAAGCTGCGTGCTACCGCCCGCCAGCAAGGCGTCTACCTGCGCGTTCTGAAGAACACGCTGGCCCGCCGCGCTGTGGAAGGTACGCCGTTTGCTGGCCTCGCAGAGCAAATGACCGGTCCGCTGATCTACGGTATTTCCGAAGATGCAGTGGCCTCGGCCAAGGTTCTCAACGACTTTGCCAAGACCAACGACAAGCTGGTCCTGCGCGCTGGGTCGTATGACGGCCGTGTGCTCGATGCTGCCGCCGTCAAGGCGCTGGCCTCGATCCCGAGCCGCGACGAACTGATTGCTCAGCTGCTTGGCGTAATGCAGGCACCGGTGTCGGGCTTTGCCCGTCTGCTGGCCGCCCTGGCTGCCAAGAAGAGCGAAGGCGCTCCCGCGGAAGCGGAAGCCCCGGCTGCTTAAGGCTGCGTACAGATCGGGCATACCGATCGCAATACCGATACCGAATCAAATTTAGGAGTAATCCAAATGGCAATCACTAAAGACGACATCCTGGAAGCCGTTGGCGCGATGTCCGTGATGGAACTGAACGACCTGGTCAAGGCGTTCGAAGAGAAGTTTGGCGTGTCCGCCGCTGCTATGGCCGTGGCTGCTGCCCCGGGCGCTGGCGGTGCTGCTGCTGCCGAAGAACAGACCGAGTTCAACGTGATCCTGGCCGAAGTCGGCGCTAACAAGGTTGGCGTGATCAAGGCCGTTCGCGAAATCACCGGTCTGGGCCTGAAGGAAGCCAAGGACCTGGTCGATGGCGCACCGAAGGCCGTCAAGGAAGGCGTGGACAAGGCTGCTGCTGCCGAAGCCAAGAAGAAGCTGGAAGACGCTGGCGCGAAGGTCGACGTCAAGTAATGCATGTCTCGCGTGCCTTTTCGGCACGCGAACGGGGCTGGCAAAGGGAAACTCCCGGCGCCAGCCTTTTTGCGCTTGTGCGAGTGTGTTTGATCGTCCACTCGCCGCAGTGAAATGTGATGTACGGGTTGCGTGAGCCGGGATAAATCCCCGATGTCTCAGCAGACGCCAAACATCAGTGGCAAACTAACGTGTTGCTGCTGATGTTTGTCTTCTGAACCGACTGCAGAAGACAAGTTTGGTCGGGTGTCCCCCGGGCGAGTGCAGGCTTTGCGCCGATGCATTGACCACACCGCCCGCAGCGTGCGGACACCGTCAGCCAGAGGTTGGTAGCGGCCAACCGCCAAATCCCCTCCCAGTCGCTGAACACCTCAGGCGCGGCCAGGTCCAGCTGCCCTGCGATGATTCGGAGATCCCATGGCGTACAGCTTCACCGAAAAGAAGCGCATTCGCAAATCCTTTGCGAAGCGCGCGACGGTTCATCAGGTTCCATTCCTGCTCGCAACCCAGATTGAATCCTACACCCAGTTCTTGCAAGCGGAAACGCCGACCGCGCGTCGCAAGACCGAAGGCCTGCAGGCCGCTTTCAACGCGATTTTCCCGATTGCCTCCCATAACGGGCTTGCCCGTATGGAGTTTGTCTCGTATCACCTGTCTAACCCGCCGTTCGACGTCAAGGAATGCCAGCAGCGTGGCCTGACGTTCCACTCGGCCCTGCGCGCGAAGGTTCGCCTGATCATCAACGATCGCGAGAACCCGGGCAAGGTGAAGGAAGTGAAGGAGCAGGAAGTCTACATGGGCGAAATCCCGCTCATGACTTCCACCGGTTCGTTTGTGATCAACGGCACCGAGCGTGTCATCGTGTCGCAGCTGCACCGCTCGCCGGGCGTGTTCTTCGAGCACGACAAGGGCAAGACCCACAGCTCGGGCAAGCTGCTGTTCTCTGCTCGTATCATTCCCTACCGCGGTTCGTGGCTGGACTTCGAGTTCGACCCGAAGGACATCCTGTACTTCCGCGTCGACCGCCGCCGCAAGATGCCGGTGACGATCCTGCTGAAGTCGATCGGCCTGACGCCGGAGCAGATCCTCGCGCACTTCTTCGTGTTCGACAACTTCACGCTGCAGTCGGAAGGCGCGCAGCTGGAGTTCGTGCCCGAGCGCCTGCGCGGTGAAGTCGCGCGCTTCGACATCGCCGACAAGAACGGCCGTGTCGTGGTCGAGAAGGACAAGCGCATCAACGCCAAGCACATCCGTGACCTGGACTCGGCCGGCACCAAGCTGATCAGCGTGCCGGAAGACTACCTGGTGGGCCGCGTGCTGGCGAAGAACATCATCGACCCGGATACCGGCGAGGTGATCGCCAACGCCAACGACGAACTGACCGAGACGGTCCTCGAAAACCTGCGTGAAGCCGGCGTCAAGCAGATCCAGACGCTGTACACGAACGACCTGGACCAGGGCCCGTACATGTCGCAGACCCTGCGCGTGGACGAGACCGCCGACCAGACCGCTGCGCGTATCGCGATCTACCGCATGATGCGCCCGGGCGAACCGCCGACCGAAGACGCCGTGGAAGCGCTGTTCCAGCGCCTGTTCTACAGCGAAGAGTCGTATGACCTGTCGCGCGTTGGCCGCATGAAGGTCAACAGCCGTCTGTCGCGCCCGAGCGGCGAGGGCAGCATGGTGCTGCAGGACGAGGACATCCTCGAGACCATCAAGATCCTGGTCAACCTGCGCAACGGCAAGGGCGAGGTCGATGACATCGACCACTTGGGCAACCGCCGCGTGCGTTGCGTCGGCGAACTGGCGGAGAACCAGTTCCGTGCCGGCCTGTCGCGCGTGGAGCGCGCCGTCAAGGAGCGTCTGGGCCAGGCCGAGACCGAGAACCTGATGCCGCACGACCTGATCAACTCGAAGCCGATCTCGTCGGCGATCCGCGAGTTCTTCGGTTCGTCGCAGCTGTCGCAGTTCATGGACCAGACCAACCCGCTGTCCGAGATCACGCACAAGCGCCGTGTCTCCGCACTGGGCCCGGGCGGCCTGACGCGCGAGCGCGCGGGCTTTGAAGTCCGCGACGTGCACCCGACCCACTATGGCCGCGTGTGCCCGATCGAAACGCCGGAAGGTCCGAACATTGGCCTGATCAACTCGCTGGCACTGTACGCCCGCCTGAACGAGTACGGTTTCCTGGAAACCCCGTACCGCAAGGTCGAGAACAGCAAGCTGACCGACCAGGTCGACTACCTGTCGGCGATCGAGGAAGGCAAGTACGTGGTGGCCCAGGCTAACGCGACCGTCGATGCCGAAGGCAACCTCACCGACGAACTGGTGTCGTCGCGTGAAGGCTCCGAGCGGGAAACCCGCATGGTGACGCCGGACCGCGTGCAGTACATCGACGTGGCGCCGTCGCAGATCGTGTCGGCCGCTGCCTCGCTGGTGCCGTTCCTGGAACACGATGACGCGAACCGTGCACTGATGGGCGCCAACATGCAGCGCCAGGCCGTGCCTTGCCTGCGTCCGGACAAGCCGCTGGTCGGCACCGGCATCGAGCGCACCGTTGCGGTCGACTCGGGTACGGCCGTGCAGGCGATGCGTGGCGGCGTGGTCGACTACGTCGACGCGATGCGTATCGTGATCCGCGTGAACGACGACGAAGCCGTGGCCGGTGAAGTCGGCGTGGACATCTACAACCTGATCAAGTACACGCGTTCGAACCAGAACACGAACATCAACCAGCGTCCGATGGTCAAGGTGGGCGACCACGTGGCACGCGGCGACGTGGTGGCCGATGGCGCCTCGACCGACTTGGGCGAGCTCGCGCTCGGCCAGAACATGCTGGTCGCGTTCATGCCCTGGAACGGCTACAACTTCGAGGATTCGATCCTGATCTCGGAGCGCGTGGTGGCTGAAGACCGCTATACCTCGATCCACATCGAGGAACTGTCGGTCGTTGCCCGCGACACCAAGCTCGGACCTGAAGAAATCACGCGCGACATCTCGAACCTGGCCGAAGCCCAGCTGGCTCGCCTGGACGAGTCGGGCATCACCTACATCGGCGCCGAAGTCGAAGCCGGCGACGTGCTGGTGGGCAAGGTCACGCCGAAGGGCGAGACCCAGCTGACGCCGGAAGAGAAGCTGCTGCGCGCAATCTTCGGCGAGAAGGCTTCGGACGTGAAGGACACCTCGCTGCGCGTGCCGTCGGGCATGAGCGGCATCGTGATCGACGTCCAGGTCTTCACCCGCGAAGGCGTGACCCGCGACAAGCGTGCCCAGTCGATCATCGACGACGAACTGAAGCGCTACCGTCTGGACCTGAACGACCAGCTGCGTATCGTGGAAGGCGACGCTTTCCAGCGTCTGGAGCGTCTGCTCGTTGACAAGACTGTCAACGGCGGTCCGAAGAAGCTGGCCAAGGGTGCGAAGCTGACCAAGGAATACCTGGCGGACATCGACAAGTACCACTGGTTCGACATTCGTCCGGCCGACGAGGAAGTCGCTGCCCAGCTGGAAGCCGTCAAGGAAGCCATCGAGCAGAAGCGCCACGAGTTCGACCTGGCCTTCGAAGAGAAGCGCAAGAAGCTCACGCAGGGCGACGAACTGCCGCCGGGCGTGATCAAGATGGTCAAGGTGTACCTGGCCGTCAAGCGCCGCCTGCAGCCTGGCGACAAGATGGCAGGCCGTCACGGCAACAAGGGCGTCGTGTCCAAGATCACCCCGATCGAAGACATGCCCTACATGGCCGACGGTACTCCCGCCGACATCGTGCTGAACCCGCTGGGCGTGCCTTCGCGGATGAACGTGGGCCAGATTCTCGAGACGCACCTGGGCTGGGCCGCACGCGGTCTCGGCGAGCGCATCGGCAACATGCTGAAGGCGCAAGCCAAGGCAGCCGAATTGCGCAAGCTGCTCACGCAGATCTACAACGAGAGCGGCAAGGTCGAAGACCTCGATAGCCTGTCGGATTCGGAAGTCCTGGAACTGGCCGAGAACCTGAAGAAGGGCGTGCCGTTCGCGACGCCGGTGTTCGATGGTGCGCATGAGGACGAGATCCGCCGCATGCTGGACCTCGCCTACCCGGAAGAGATCGCGAAGGAGAAGGGCCTGACCGCTTCCAAGCAGCAGGTCACGCTGTTCGACGGCCGCACCGGTGAAGCGTTCGAGCGTCCGGTCACGCTGGGCGTGATGCACATGCTGAAGCTGCACCACCTGGTCGACGACAAGATGCACGCGCGTTCGACCGGCCCGTACTCGCTCGTCACGCAGCAGCCGCTGGGTGGTAAGGCGCAGTTCGGTGGTCAGCGTTTCGGTGAGATGGAAGTGTGGGCGCTGGAAGCGTACGGCGCATCGTACGTGCTGCAGGAAATGCTGACCGTCAAGTCCGATGACGTGAACGGCCGTACCAAGGTGTACGAAAACATCGTCAAGGGCGAGCACTCGATCGATGCCGGCATGCCGGAATCGTTCAACGTGCTGGTGAAGGAAATCCGCTCGCTGGGTATCGACATCGACCTCGATCGCTACTGATCGAGACGATCGGGCGCCGGCCACGGCGGGCGCCCACCAGCGCAGGATTTCCCACAGGATTGAATGCCGCTACTCCGGACAGACTCCGGAGCAGCGGCGAAACAAGGAGTTGCAATGAAAGCATTGCTCGATCTCTTTAAGCAGGTACAGCAGGAAGAGCAGTTCGACGCGATCAAGATCGGCCTGGCATCGCCCGACAAGATCCGTTCGTGGTCGTATGGCGAAGTGAAGAAGCCGGAAACGATCAACTACCGTACGTTCAAGCCGGAACGCGACGGCCTCTTCTGCGCCAAGATCTTCGGCCCGATCAAGGACTACGAGTGCCTGTGCGGCAAGTACAAGCGCCTGAAGCACCGCGGCGTCATCTGCGAGAAGTGCGGCGTTGAAGTGACGCTGGCCAAGGTGCGCCGCGAGCGCATGGGTCACATCGAACTGGCCGCACCGACCGCGCACATCTGGTTCCTGAAGTCGCTGCCGTCGCGTCTGGGCATGGTCCTGGACATGACGCTGCGCGACATCGAGCGCGTGCTGTACTTCGAGGCATTCGTGGTGCTCGAACCTGGCATGACCCCGCTCAAGAAGAGCCAGATCATGTCGGAAGACGACTACCTGGCGAAGTGCGACGAGTACGGCGAGGGCGAGTTCGTCGCCATGATGGGTGCCGAGGGCATCCGTGAACTGCTGCGCGGCATCGACATCGAGAAGCAGATCGAACAGATCCGCGCCGAACTGCAGGCCACCGGCTCCGAAGCCAAGATCAAGAAGTTTGCCAAGCGCCTGAAGGTGCTCGAGGCCTTCCAGCGTTCGGGCATCAAGCCCGAGTGGATGATCCTCGAAGTGCTGCCGGTGCTCCCGCCCGAGCTGCGCCCGCTGGTGCCGCTGGACGGCGGCCGCTTCGCGACCTCGGACCTGAACGACCTGTATCGCCGCGTCATCAACCGTAACAACCGCCTGAAGCGCCTGCTGGAGCTGAAGGCGCCTGAGATCATCGTGCGCAACGAAAAGCGCATGCTGCAGGAAGCGGTTGACTCGCTGCTGGACAACGGCCGTCGCGGCAAGGCGATGACCGGCGCCAACAAGCGTCCGCTGAAGTCCCTGGCCGAAATGATCAAGGGCAAGGGCGGCCGTTTCCGTCAGAACCTGCTGGGCAAGCGCGTCGACTACTCGGGCCGTTCGGTCATCGTGGTGGGCCCGACGCTCAAGCTGCACCAGTGCGGTCTGCCCAAGCTGATGGCGCTCGAGCTGTTCAAGCCGTTCATCTTCCACAAGCTGGAAACGATGGGCATCGCCACCACGATCAAGGCGGCGAAGAAGGAAGTCGAAAGCCAGACGCCGGTGGTGTGGGACATCCTCGAAGAGGTGATCCGCGAGCACCCGGTGATGCTGAACCGCGCGCCGACGCTGCACCGCCTGGGCATTCAGGCGTTCGAGCCGGTGCTGATCGAAGGCAAGGCCATCCAGCTGCACCCGCTGGTCTGCGCGGCGTTCAACGCCGACTTCGACGGTGACCAGATGGCTGTTCACGTCCCGCTGTCGCTGGAAGCGCAGATGGAAGCCCGCACCCTGATGCTGGCCTCCAACAACGTGCTGTTCCCGGCCAACGGTGACCCGTCGATCGTGCCGTCGCAAGACGTGGTGCTGGGTCTGTACTACACGACCCGGGACAAGATCAACGGCAAGGGCGAGGGCATGACCTTTGCCGACATCAGCGAAGTGATCCGCGCCTACGAGAACAAGGAAGTCGAACTGGCTTCCCGCGTGAACGTGCGTATCACCGAGTATGAGCTGGTCGACAAGGACGCCGAGGGCGACGCGCGTTTCGCGCCGAAGACCACGCTGCAGGCGACCACGGTCGGCCGCTCGATCCTGTCGGAGATCCTGCCGAAGGGGCTGCCGTTCTCGGTGCTGAACAAGCCGCTGAAGAAGAAGGAAATCTCGCGCCTGATCAACACCGCGTTCCGCAAGTGCGGCCTGCGCGAGACCGTGATCTTTGCCGACAAGCTGCTGCAGTCGGGCTTCCGCCTGGCTACGCGTGCCGGTATCTCGATCGCGATCGACGACATGCTGGTGCCCCCGCTGAAGGAGAAGATCATCTCCGAGGCCTCGGCCAAGGTGAAGGAATACGACAAGCAGTACATGTCGGGTCTGGTGACGGACCAGGAGCGTTACAACAACGTCGTGGACATCTGGGGCGCCGCCGGCGACCAGGTGGGCAAGGCGATGATGGAGCAGCTCCAGCACGAAGACGTGGTCGACCGCAACGGCAACACCGTCAAGCAGGAGTCGTTCAACTCCATCTACATGATGGCCGACTCTGGCGCACGGGGTTCCGCCGCGCAGATCCGCCAGCTTGCCGGTATGCGTGGCCTGATGGCCAAGCCGGATGGCTCGATCATTGAAACGCCGATTACGGCGAATTTCCGTGAAGGCCTGAACGTTCTGCAGTACTTCATCTCGACCCACGGCGCACGTAAGGGCCTGGCCGATACGGCACTGAAGACCGCGAACTCGGGTTACCTGACCCGTCGTCTGGTCGACGTGACGCAGGATCTGGTCGTGGTGGAAGATGATTGCGGCACCTCCAACGGCGTGGCCATGAAGGCCCTGGTCGAAGGCGGTGAAGTGATCGAAGCCCTGCGCGACCGTATTCTGGGCCGTGTGACCGTGGCCGACGTGGTGAACCCTGAAACCCAGGAAACCGCGATCGAAACCGGCACGCTGCTGGACGAAGACCTGGTCGACCTGATCGACGCTCTTGGCGTGGACGAAGTCAAGGTGCGCACTCCGCTGTCGTGCGATACGCGCTACGGCCTGTGCGGCAAGTGCTATGGCCGCGACCTGGGCCGCGGCGTACTGGTGAACTCCGGCGAAGCGGTTGGCGTGATTGCCGCCCAGTCGATCGGCGAGCCGGGCACGCAGCTGACCATGCGTACGTTCCACATCGGTGGTGCGGCATCGCGTGCGGCAGTGGCGTCGAGCGTGGAAGCGAAGGCAACCGGTACCGTGCGTTTCACGGCGACCATGCGCTATGTGACCAATGCGAAGGGCGAGCTGATCGTCATCTCGCGTTCGGGCGAGGCGCTGATCACCGACGACCATGGCCGCGAGCGCGAGCGCCACAAGATCCCGTACGGCGCCACGCTGCTGGTGCAGGACGGCCAGGCCATCAAGGCTGGCACGCAGCTGGCCACGTGGGACGCGCTGACGCGCCCGATCGTTTCGGAATACACCGGTACGACCAAGTTCGAGAACGTCGAAGAAGGCGTGACCGTCGCCAAGCAGATGGACGAAGTCACCGGCCTGTCGACCCTCGTGGTGATCGACGCCAAGCGCCGCACGGCTGCCACCAAGGGCATTCGCCCGCAGGTGAAGCTGCTCGACGCGAACGGCCAGGAAGTCAAGATCCCGGGCACGGACCACTCCGTGACCATCGGCTTCCAGGTTGGCGCGCTGATTACCGTGAAGGACGGCCAGCAGGTTCACGTCGGTGAAGTGCTCGCACGTATCCCGACCGAATCGCAGAAGACCCGCGACATTACCGGTGGTCTGCCGCGCGTGGCCGAGCTGTTCGAGGCGCGTTCGCCGAAGGACGCCGCCGTGCTGGCGGAAGTCACCGGCACGACCTCGTTCGGCAAGGACACGAAGGGCAAGCAGCGCCTGGTCATCACCGACCTGGACGGCAATGCCCACGAGTTCCTGATCGCGAAGGAAAAGCAGGTGCTGGTGCACGACGGCCAGGTGGTGAACAAGGGCGAAATGATCGTGGAAGGTCCGGCGGATCCGCACGACATCCTGCGCCTGAAGGGCATCGAAGAGCTGGCGCACTACATCGTGGACGAAGTCCAGGACGTGTACCGTCTGCAGGGCGTGAAGATCAACGACAAGCACATCGAGGTGATCGTTCGCCAGATGCTGCGTCGTGTTCAGGTCGCCGACGTGGGCGACACCAAGTTCATCCCGGGTGAACAGGTGGAGCGTTCGGAACTGCTTGACGAGAACGATCGCGTGATCGCCGAAGGCAAGCGTCCGGCGACCTACGAGAACCTGCTGCTGGGTATTACCAAGGCGTCGCTGTCGACCGACAGCTTCATCTCGGCGGCATCGTTCCAGGAAACCACGCGCGTGCTGACCGAAGCCGCGATCATGGGCAAGACCGACGACCTGCGTGGTCTGAAGGAAAACGTGATCGTGGGCCGTCTGATCCCGGCCGGTACCGGCCTGGCCTACCACCGTGCCCGCAAGGCACGCGAGGCTGCCGAACGCGAACGCGCCCAGGCGATCTCCGAAGAAGAGCAGTCGCTCTTCATCGAGCCGCCGCCGGTGGTGCAGGCGACGACCGAGGGTGAAGGCGACAACGTCTGATCCATGCAGTAGCGCTCCGCCGCCAAGGCGGACAGGAAGCCCGGCTGATCCAGCCGGGCTTTTTTTTTGTCTGCGATCCGGTGTGACCGCCTGGTAACAGGGTCACCGGAAGCCTGCGCCGCCGTGGCCGTTGCAGTGCGGCATAAAGAAACCGGCACAGTCGCGGCTGCCGGCCATCTGCCGGGCACTCGCTGACCTATAGTTTTAGCACCCCGGATAACTGTCGCGATGATCGCGTCGGAGGTTGCAATCATGACCATGGCTACCACGCTGGCGAGCTGCCTGGACAAGAGGCAGGCCCAGTTCGACACCGTTCGTCATCCGTATAGCCTCAGCAGCATGGCCACTGCCCACGCCGCGCATATTCCCGGCGATCGCCTGGCCAAGACGGTGCTGCTGGAAGACGAAAAGGGCTACGTCGCCGCCGTGATCCCTTCTACCCACCACCTGAAGCTGTCGGAAATCTGCGAGCAGACCGGCCGCAAGCTGTCGCTGGCGCACGAGGATGGCGTGCGCGAAGTCTTCAGGGACTGCGACCTCGGCGCGATTCCGCCGGTTGCCATGGCGTACGGCACGCAGACCTGGCTCGACGACAGCCTGCTCGCGCATTCGGACGTCTACTTTGAGGCGGGCGACCACCAGGAACTGGTGCACATGAGCACCGAGCAGTTCATGGCGCTGATGGCCGACGCGCGGCGCGGGCACTTCGCGCATCGCATGATGTAGACCGGCATCACGCCCTGACGGCCCAGGCGGCCGGCGCTTGCCGGCCGCTTTGCTTTGCGGCATCGCGACACACGTAAGAAACTTCGGACTCTTGGTCCGGCAAGGACGGTCAGCGGCGTTCTTAGTGGTATGGTTACGGCTTTTCCGGCTTCAGCAATTCCGTTGTCCATGTCGCAAGCACTGGCGATCCTCAAGGATGTCTTCGGCTACCACGCCTTCCGGGGACGCCAGGGCGAAATCATCGATCATGTCGCATCGGGTGGCGATTGCCTGGTGCTGATGCCGACCGGCGGCGGCAAGTCGCTGTGCTACCAGATCCCGGCGCTGCTGCGGCAGCGTGCCGGCGAGGGCGTCGGCATCGTGGTGTCGCCCCTGATCGCGCTGATGCAGGACCAGGTCGCGGCGCTGACCGAAGCCGGCGTGCGCGCCTGCGTGCTCAATTCCACGCTGACGGGGTCAGAGGCTTCCGCGGTCGAGCGCGACCTGCTGGCGGGCCGGCTGGAGGTTCTCTACGTCGCGCCGGAGCGTCTGATGACGCCGCGCTTCCTCGACCTGCTTGAGCGCACGCGTGTCGGACTGTTCGCGATCGACGAGGCGCACTGCGTGTCGCAGTGGGGCCATGATTTCCGGCCCGAATACATCCAGCTGTCGGTGCTGCACGAGCGTTTCCCGCACGTGCCGCGCATCGCGCTGACCGCCACGGCCGACGCGGTGACGCGCGACGAGATCATCGAACGCCTGGCGCTTGATGACGCACGTGTCTTCGTCTCCAGCTTCGACCGCCCGAATATCCGCTACCGGATCGTCGAGAAGGACAATGCCCGGCAGCAGTTGCTGGCCTTCATCAAGGCCGAGCACACGGCCGCCGATGGCACGCATGACAGCGGCATCGTCTATTGCCTGTCGCGCAAGAAGGTGGAGGACACCGCCGAGTGGCTGCGGGGCCACGGCGTCAATGCGCTGCCCTATCACGCCGGCATGGACGCGGCCACGCGACAGCGTCACCAGGCGCGCTTTCGTGAAGAGGAAGGCGTGGTGATGGTCGCTACCATCGCTTTCGGCATGGGCATCGACAAGCCGGACGTACGTTTCGTCGCTCACCTGGACCTGCCCAAGAGCATGGAGGGCTACTACCAGGAAACCGGTCGCGCCGGCCGTGACGGGCTGCCGGCCAATGCCTGGATGGCCTATGGTCTCGGCGACGTGGTGCAGCAAAAGCGCATGATCGACGAATCCGAGGCCGACGATGCCTTCAAGCGCGTGTCATCGTCGAAGCTCGATGCGTTGCTGGGATTGTGCGAGACCGCGGGCTGTCGGCGCGTGCGCATCCTGGCCTACTTCGACGAGGCCAGCGAACCCTGCGGCAATTGCGATACCTGCCTGGAGCCGCCTGCCACCTGGGACGGCACGCGCGAGGCGCAGATGGCGCTGTCGTGCGTCTACCGCACGGGCCAGGCCAGCCGGCTGCACTTCGGTGCCACCCACCTGATCGACGTGCTGCGTGGCAATGCCTCGGAAAAGATCAAGCAGTGGGGCCATGACAAGGTCTCGACCTTCGGCATCGGCAAGGACCGCACGGTCCATGAATGGCACACCGTCTTTCGCCAGTTGATCGCCCAGGGTTTGCTGGTGATCGATCATGGCGGCCACGGCGCGCTGCTGCTGGGGGAGGGCGCGCGCGACGTGCTCAAGGGGGGGCGGCAGATCATCCTGCGCCGGCAGGCGATGAAGCCAGGCAAGTCCGGCGAACGCGCCGCGCGTGGCACCCGCACCGACCACACCGCGGACATGGACGCCGACACGCTGGCCAACTGGGAAGCGCTGCGCCGGTGGCGCACCGAGGCTGCGCGCGAGCACGGCGTGCCGGCCTACGTCATCTTCCACGATGCCACGCTGGCCGAACTGGCCCGGACCGCGCCAGACTCACTGGCGGCCATGGAAGGCATTCCCGGGATTGGCGCATCCAAGCTCGAGCGCTACGGCCAGGCCATCGTCGACACCCTGAGCAGGGTCTAGGCACATCGGGTGACACGTCGGGTATACGGCTTGACCGTATACGATTCCGCTGCTACCATGCCAGATTCGAGTTTTTGGCTTTGGATTTCGCTCGCCCGTCGGATATGTGGACTTTGATCCGCAGCCGGCAAGCCTTCCGGATGACTTCTTGCAGTCCGGCGGCGGCAGATGCGGGATCCGGGTGCCGGCTCGCGCTCTTTGGAATGCTGTTACCGCACAGTCCCCTCCCTTGAGCGCCCGCTCACCTCTCCCGCCCAAAACCCGTAGTTGCCTCTTTCCCCGGTCCTGCCGGCGTGAGGGGTGTTTTTCGTAAAACCAAGCTGGATTGAACAATGCCAACTATCAACCAACTGGTTCGCAAGCCGCGCGTCTCTGAAGTCATCAAGAGCAAGAGCCCGGCACTTGAGAACTGCCCGCAGCGTCGCGGCGTGTGCACCCGCGTGTACACCACGACGCCGAAGAAGCCGAACTCGGCACTGCGTAAGGTCGCCAAGGTGCGCCTGACCAACGGTTTCGAAGTGATTTCGTACATCGGCGGTGAAGGCCACAACCTGCAGGAACACTCGGTCGTGCTGATCCGCGGCGGCCGTGTGAAGGATCTGCCGGGTGTGCGTTACCACATCGTCCGTGGCTCGCTGGACCTGCAAGGCGTGAAGGACCGCAAGCAGGCCCGTTCGAAGTACGGTGCGAAGCGTCCGAAGGCTGCCTAAGCTTTCAGAGCAAGCAACAAGCGATGGCCGCAGGCGATGTTCGTCATGCAGCTGTCAACAGGCGGCGGTACAACGGAGCGTTTTTGTGCACCGTGCCGTCGAGTAAGTGGTCACCCGGCGAATTTGCTGCAAATGAATGCAAGCTAGTTGGTGGCCGGAGAGCGGGAACAATTGACCGCGCTCTCAACTGAATCTAAAGGAAAAAAGATGCCACGTCGTCGTGAAGTCCCCAAGCGGGATGTTCTGCCTGATCCGAAGTTCGGTAACGTTGAAGTTGCCAAGTTCATGAACGTGCTGATGCTGGACGGCAAGAAGTCGGTTGCCGAACGTATCGTGTACGGCGCGTTCGACCAGATCGAAAAGAAGGCAGGCAAGGCCCCCATCGAAGTGTTTTCCGTTGCGATCAACAACGTGAAGCCGGTGGTGGAAGTGAAGAGCCGTCGCGTGGGCGGCGCCAACTATCAGGTTCCGGTCGAAGTCCGTCCGTCGCGTCGTTTGGCATTGGCGATGCGTTGGTTGCGCGAGGCCGCGAAGAAACGCAGCGAGAAGTCGATGGCGCTGCGCCTGGCAGGTGAGCTGCTGGAAGCATCGGAAGGCCGTGGCGGCGCGATGAAGAAGCGCGACGAAGTGCACCGCATGGCCGAAGCCAACAAGGCGTTCTCGCATTTCCGCTTCTAAAGCGCGCGAAAACACTGTTGGTTGCCGGGCGGGCTGTGTTTGTACACATCTCGCCCGTTTGTGTTAAGGGCGCGCGGCATGAGATGCCGGCGCCTCATGGACGAATAGAGGATTAAAGTGGCTCGTAAGACTCCTATTGAGCGTTACCGTAACATCGGTATTTCGGCTCACATTGACGCGGGTAAAACCACCACGACCGAGCGGATCCTGTTCTACACCGGTGTGAACCACAAGATCGGTGAAGTGCATGATGGCGCGGCCACCATGGACTGGATGGAGCAGGAGCAGGAGCGCGGCATCACGATCACGTCTGCTGCGACCACTGCCTTCTGGAAGGGAATGGGCGGCAACTACCCCGAGCACCGCTTCAACATCATCGACACCCCGGGCCACGTGGACTTCACCATCGAGGTGGAGCGTTCCATGCGCGTGCTGGACGGCGCGTGCATGGTGTACTGCGCCGTGGGTGGTGTGCAGCCGCAGTCTGAAACCGTCTGGCGTCAGGCCAACAAGTACGGCGTGCCGCGTCTGGCATTCGTCAACAAGATGGACCGTACCGGCGCGAACTTCTTCAAGGTCTACGACCAGCTGAAGACCCGCCTGAAGGCCAACCCGGTGCCCGTGGTGGTGCCGATCGGCGCCGAAGACGGCTTCCAGGGCGTCGTCGATCTGCTGGAAATGAAGGCGATCATTTGGGACGAAGCCAGCCAGGGCGTGAAGTTCGAGTACCAGGACATCCCGGCCGAGCTGCAAGCCACCGCTGACGAATGGCGCGAGAAGATGGTCGAGTCCGCCGCCGAAGCCAGCGAAGAGCTGATGGAAAAGTACCTGGGCGGCGAAGAGCTGACCCGCGCCGAGATCGTCAAGGCGCTGCGTGACCGTACCATCGCCTGCGAAATCCAGCCGATGCTGTGCGGCACCGCGTTCAAGAACAAGGGCGTGCAGCGCATGCTCGACGCCGTGATCGACTTCCTGCCGTCGCCGGTCGACATTCCGCCGGTTACGGGCACGGACGAGGACGACAGCGAGAAGAAGCTCGAGCGCAAGGCTGATGACAACGAAAAGTTCTCGGCACTGGCGTTCAAGATCATGACCGACCCGTTCGTTGGCCAGCTGATCTTCTTCCGCGTCTACTCGGGCAAGATCAATTCGGGCGACACCGTGTACAACCCGGTCAAGAGCAAGAAGGAACGCCTCGGCCGTATTCTGCAGATGCACGCCAACCAGCGCGAAGAAATCAAGGAAGTGCTGGCCGGCGACATCGCCGCTGCGGTGGGCCTGAAGGATGCCACCACGGGCGATACGCTGTGCGATCCGGCTGCCCCGATTGTGCTCGAGCGCATGGTGTTCCCGGAGCCGGTGATCTCGCAGGCTGTCGAGCCGAAGACCAAGGCTGACCAGGAAAAGATGGGCATCGCCCTGAACCGCCTGGCCGCTGAAGATCCGTCGTTCCGCGTGCGTACCGATGAAGAATCGGGTCAGACCATCATTTCGGGCATGGGCGAGCTCCACCTCGAAATTCTGGTCGACCGCATGAAGCGCGAATTCGGCGTGGAAGCCAACATCGGCGCGCCGCAGGTGGCCTACCGCGAAACCATTCGCAAGACGGCCGAAGGCGTCGAAGGCAAGTTCGTCAAGCAGTCGGGCGGCCGCGGCCAGTACGGTCACGCCGTGATCACGCTGGAACCGCAAGAGCCGGGCAAGGGCTTCGAGTTCATCGACGCCATCAAGGGCGGTGTGATTCCTCGCGAATACATCCCGGCGGTCGAAAAGGGTATCGTCGACACGCTGCCGAACGGTATTCTGGCTGGCTTCCCGGTGGTGGACGTGAAGGTCACGCTTACGTTCGGTTCGTACCACGACGTGGACTCGAACGAAAACGCGTTCCGCATGGCCGGCTCGATGGCTTTCAAGGAAGCCATGCGCAAGGCCAGCCCGGTTCTGCTCGAGCCGATGATGGCCGTGGAAGTGGAAACGCCGGAAGACTACACGGGTACCGTGATGGGCGACCTGTCGTCCCGCCGCGGCATCGTGCAGGGCATGGACGACATGGTGGGCGGCGGCAAGATCATCAAGGCCGAAGTCCCGCTGTCGGAGATGTTCGGTTATTCCACGTCGCTGCGCTCGGCCACGCAAGGCCGCGCCACGTACACCATGGAATTCAAGCACTACGCTGAGGCACCGAAGAACATCGCCGAAGCCGTGATGACGGCCAAGGGCAAGTAATTGGAAGTTTGCCGCCGCGCCAGCCGGTGCGGCGGCGCGATGAAACAACAAGATTGCATTCCTATCAGGAGCTGAAAAATGGCAAAGGAAAAGTTCGAGCGGACTAAGCCGCACGTGAACGTTGGTACGATTGGTCACGTTGACCATGGCAAGACCACGCTGACCGCAGCGATCGCCACGGTGCTGGCAGCCAAGTTTGGCGGTGCCGCCAAGAAGTACGACGAAATCGACGCAGCGCCGGAAGAGAAGGCACGCGGTATTACCATCAATACCGCCCACGTCGAGTACGAAACGGCCAACCGCCACTACGCGCACGTTGACTGCCCGGGCCACGCCGACTATGTGAAGAACATGATCACGGGTGCCGCCCAGATGGACGGCGCGATCCTGGTTTGCTCGGCCGCTGACGGCCCGATGCCGCAAACGCGCGAGCACATCCTGCTGGCCCGTCAGGTTGGCGTGCCGTACATCATCGTGTTCCTGAACAAGTGCGACATGGTGGACGACGCTGAACTGCTCGAGCTGGTCGAGATGGAAGTTCGCGAGCTGCTGTCGAAGTACGACTTCCCGGGCGACGACACCCCGATCATCAAGGGTTCGGCCAAGCTGGCGCTGGAAGGCGACAAGGGCGAACTGGGCGAAGTGGCCATCATGAACCTGGCCGACGCCCTGGACACCTACATCCCGACGCCGGAGCGCGCCGTGGACGGTACGTTCCTGATGCCGGTGGAAGACGTGTTCTCGATCTCGGGTCGCGGCACCGTGGTGACCGGCCGTATCGAGCGTGGCGTGGTCAAGGTCGGCGAAGAAATCGAAATCGTTGGTATCAAGCCGACGGTCAAGACCACCTGCACCGGCGTGGAAATGTTCCGCAAGCTGCTGGACCAGGGCCAGGCTGGCGACAACGTCGGTCTGCTGCTGCGCGGCACCAAGCGTGAAGACGTCGAGCGCGGCCAAGTGCTGTGCAAGCCGGGTTCGATCAAGCCGCACACCCACTTCACCGGCGAGGTGTACATTCTGTCGAAGGACGAAGGTGGCCGTCACACCCCGTTCTTCAACAACTACCGCCCGCAGTTCTACTTCCGTACCACCGACGTGACCGGCTCGATCGAGCTGCCGGCGGACAAGGAAATGGTGATGCCGGGTGACAACGTGTCGATCACCGTCAAGCTGATCGCCCCGATCGCCATGGAAGAAGGCCTGCGCTTCGCTATCCGCGAAGGTGGCCGTACCGTCGGCGCCGGTGTCGTGGCAAAGATCCTCGACTAAGCAACTTCCTGGGACATGCCCGTGGGCATGTCCCCTTTGAACCGGGCACATTGCCCATCGCTCTTTTAAGGAAATATCATGCAGAACCAGAAGATCCGTATCCGCCTGAAGGCTTTCGACTATCGCCTGATTGACCAGTCGGCTGCCGAAATCGTGGATACCGCCAAGCGTACCGGCGCGATCGTCAAGGGCCCGGTGCCCCTGCCGACCCGCATCCAGCGCTTTGACATCCTGCGTTCGCCGCACGTCAACAAGACCAGCCGCGATCAGTTCGAGATCCGCACCCACCAGCGCCTGATGGACATCGTCGACCCGACCGACAAGACCGTTGACGCGCTGATGAAGCTCGACCTGCCGGCAGGCGTGGATGTCGAGATCAAGGTGTAATCATGCTTCGGGCCGCGCCAGCGGCCTGCTGCAGGAAGAAACGGCGAACTTCGGTTCGCCGTTTTTGTTTTGCGGCTGACAGACGCGCCTCGCGTGGGTCAGCCTCGCCCGCGCCGCCGCAAGGTCTCGGCCTCGTCGAGCGCGCGGAGCCGGTAGGCGACCACCTGCTGATCGTTGGGGCCGTCGAAGACGTCGCGGCATCAGACGGCGAACCGCTGGTGTTTTACGGCGGGGATTTCGTTCGCCTCGCGGCCTGAACGGAGTGCATCGGCGGCTATCGCGCCGCCGAAAGTCTGCTTCGCGCCGCAATTTGCCCGGATGCTGTGGTTGAAGGCGCAACTCCAGGCGGAATTCGGCAATTCATGTTGCCCTTTCCAAAGCACTGGGCTATAGTGTAAGGCTACCCGTTTCTCCGGGTGGTGGGTTGGCCGTTTTGGCCTCGCGCAGTCTTTTTAGCGCAACCCGACAGCGCAACTGCGCAAACACAGTTTTCGTGTATCAATCAGCCCCGGCCAATCGCAGCTGGGAATGGAGCAAACCATGAGCCTTGGCCTTGTAGGTCGCAAGGTTGGCATGACCCGTATTTTCACGGACGACGGTGATTCGATTCCCGTTACCGTGGTCGAGGTCGGCGACAACCGCGTGACGCAAATCAAGACGGACGAGACCGACGGTTACACCGCCGTTCAAGTCACCTTCGGCGCCCGACGCGCAAGCCGCGTTACCAAGCCGCTGGCGGGTCATCTCGCCAAAGCCGGCGTGGAAGCTGGCGAAATCATCCGCGAATTCCGTATCGATGCAGCCAAGGCTGCCGAACTGCAAGCTGGCGGTTCGCTGTCGGTCGACCTGTTCGAAGTCGGTCAGAAGATCGACGTGCAGGGCGTGTCCATCGGTAAGGGCTACGCCGGTACCATCAAGCGCTATCACTTCGCCTCCGGCCGTGCCTCCCACGGTAACTCGCGCTCGCACAACGTGCCGGGCTCGATCGGTATGGCGCAGGATCCGGGCCGCGTGTTCCCGGGCAAGCGCATGACCGGTCACCTGGGCGATGTCACCCGCACCGTGCAGAACCTGGAGATCGCCAAGATCGACGCAGAGCGCAAGCTGCTGCTGGTCAAGGGCGCGATCCCCGGCTCCAAGGGCGGCAAGGTCATCGTTACCCCGGCCGTCAAGGCCAAAGCCAAAGCTTAAGGAGCGCATGTAATGGAACTCAAGCTCCTCCAGGACAATGGCCAGATCGGCGCGGGCGTAGACGCTTCGCCCGAAGTGTTCGGCCGTGACTACAACGAGGCCCTCGTTCACCAGATCGTCGTCGCTTACCAGGCCAACGCTCGCAGCGGTAACCGTAAGCAGAAGGATCGTGAAGAGGTCAAGCACACGACCAAGAAGCCGTGGCGCCAGAAGGGTACGGGCCGTGCTCGTGCCGGTATGTCTTCCTCGCCGCTGTGGCGCGGGGGCGGCCGTATCTTCCCGAATTCGCCGGAAGAGAACTTCACCCAGAAGGTCAACAAGAAGATGTTCCGTGCCGGCATGCGCTCGATTTACTCGCAGCTCGCACGTGAAGGCCGTATCAATGTGGTGGACGGTTTCACCGTCGACGCGCCCAAGACCAAGCTCTTGGCCGACAAGTTCAAGGCCATGGGCCTGGACTCGGTGCTGATCATCACCGACAGCCTCGACGAAAACCTCTACCTGGCTTCGCGCAACCTGCCGCACGTGGCAGTTGTCGAGCCGCGCCAGGCTGACCCGCTGTCGCTCGTGCACTACAAGAAGGTGCTGGTGACCAAGGCAGCCGTCGCGCAGATCGAGGAGTTGCTGAAATGACGCAAGTAGCCAAGAACGATCATCGTTTGATGCAGGTGCTGCTCGCGCCGGTGGTTTCCGAAAAGGCAACCCTGGTCGCCGACAAGAACGAACAAGTCGTGTTCGAAGTGGCTCGCGATGCCAACAAGGCAGAAGTGAAGGCCGCCGTCGAACTGCTGTTCAAGGTCGAGGTGCAGTCCGTTCAGATCCTGAACCAGAAGGGCAAGCAAAAGCGCTTTGGCCGTTTCATGGGGCGTCGCAACCACGTGAAGAAGGCCTACGTTTCGCTGAAGCCGGGTCAGGAAATCAATTTTGAAGCGGAGGCCAAGTAATCATGGCACTCGTCAAGACCAAGCCGACTTCCCCGGGTCGTCGCTCGATGGTGAAGGTGGTCAACAAGGACCTTCACAAGGGCGCTCCCCACGCTCCGCTGCTGGAAAAGCAATTCCAGAAGTCGGGTCGTAACAACAATGGTCATATCACCACCCGCCACAAGGGCGGTGGTCATAAGCACCACTACCGCGTGGTCGACTTCAAGCGCAACGACAAGGACGGCATCGCCGCCAAGGTCGAGCGCCTGGAATACGATCCGAACCGCAGCGCGAACATTGCGCTGGTGCTCTTCGCCGACGGCGAGCGCCGCTACATCATCGCCACCAAGGGCATGGTTGCTGGCCAGGCGCTGCTGAACGGCGCGGAAGCCCCGATCAAGGCTGGCAACAACCTGCCGATCCGCAACATTCCGGTTGGTACCACGATCAACAACGTGGAAATCCTGCCGGGCAAGGGCGCCCAGATCGCCCGTGCTGCTGGCGGTTCCGCCGTGCTGCTGGCTCGCGAAGGCCTGTACGCTCAGGTGCGTCTGCGCTCCGGTGAAGTGCGTCGTGTGCACATCGAGTGCCGCGCCACCATCGGTGAAGTGGGCAACGAAGAGCACAGCCTGCGCGTCATCGGCAAGGCCGGTGCGACCCGTTGGCGCGGTATCCGCCCGACGGTCCGCGGCGTTGTGATGAACCCGGTCGACCACCCGCACGGTGGTGGCGAGGGCAAGACCGCTGCCGGTCGCGATCCTGTGTCGCCGTGGGGTACCCCGGCCAAGGGCTACCGCACCCGCAGCAACAAGCGCACGGACAGCATGATCGTCCAGAAGCGCCACAAGCGCTAATCGGTAGGTAGGAGCTAAAGATATGACTCGTTCCGCTAAAAAGGGTCCGTTCTGCGACGCCCACCTGCTGAAGAAGGTGGAAACGGCCGCAGGCGGCAAGGACAAGAAGCCCATCAAGACGTGGTCGCGCCGCTCGACCATCATGCCGGAATTCATTGGCCTGACGATCGCCGTGCACAACGGCCGTCAACACGTGCCGGTGTATGTCACGGAAAACATGGTTGGCCACAAGCTCGGCGAATTTGCGCTCACCCGCACGTTCAAGGGCCACGCGGCTGACAAGAAAGCGAAGAGGTAAGGTGCCATCATGGAAGTGAAAGCGATTCATCGCGGTGCCCGCATCTCCGCCCAGAAGACGCGCCTGGTCGCTGACCAGATCCGTGGTCTGCCGATCGAGCGCGCGCTCAATGTCCTGGCTTTCAGCCCGAAGAAGGCTGCTGGGATCGTGAAGAAGGTGGTCGAATCGGCCATCGCCAACGCCGAGCACAACGAAGGCGCCGACATCGACGAACTGAAGGTCAAATCGATCTTCGTCGACAAGGCAACCTCGCTCAAGCGCTTCACGGCACGGGCAAAGGGCCGCGGCAACCGTATCGAGAAACAAACTTGTCACATCACTGTGACGCTCGGCAACTAAGGAGTCACGATGGGACAGAAGATTCATCCGACTGGCTTCCGTCTGGCCGTCAGCCGTAACTGGGCTTCGCGTTGGTACGCCAACAATACGAAGTTCGCCGGCATGCTGAAAGAAGACATCGAGGTTCGCGAGTTTCTGAAGAAGAAGCTCAAGAACGCATCGGTTGGCCGCGTGGTCATCGAGCGTCCGGCCCGCAATGCCCGTATCACCATTTACAGCTCGCGTCCGGGCGTGGTGATCGGCAAGAAGGGTGAGGACATCGAACTGCTGAAGGCTGAACTGCAGCGTCGCATGGGCGTGCCCGTGCACGTGAACATCGAGGAAATCCGCAAGCCGGAAACCGATGCTCAGCTGATCGCCGATTCGATCACCCAGCAGCTCGAGCGCCGCATCATGTTCCGCCGCGCCATGAAGCGCGCCATGCAGAACGCGATGCGTCTTGGCGCCCAGGGCATCAAGATCATGAGCTCGGGTCGTCTGAACGGTATCGAAATCGCACGTACCGAGTGGTACCGCGAAGGCCGTGTGCCCCTGCACACCCTGCGCGCCGACATCGACTACGGCTTCTCCGAGGCAGAAACCACCTACGGCATCATCGGTGTCAAGGTGTGGGTCTACAAGGGTGATCACCTCGGCCGCAATGACGCGCCGGTGGTGGAAGAGCCGCAAGACGACCGTCGTCGTCGTCCGGGTCGTCCGGAAGGCCGCCGCCGTGAAGGCGAAGGCCGCCCGGGTGGCAACCGTCGCGGTGGCGCCGGTGCCGGTCGCCGCGCTGCGCCTGGCGCAGATGCGAAGAGTGGAGAATAACGATGCTGCAACCGAAGCGCAGAAAATACCGCAAGGAGCAGAAAGGCCGCAACACGGGTAAAGCTACCCGTGGCAACGCCGTGTCTTTCGGCGAATTCGGCCTGAAGGCCATGGGCCGTGGCCGCCTGACGGCTCGCCAGATCGAGTCGGCACGTCGTGCGATGACCCGTCACATCAAGCGTGGCGGCCGCATCTGGATCCGGATTTTCCCGGACAAGCCGATCTCGAAGAAGCCCGCCGAAGTCCGTATGGGTAACGGTAAGGGCAATCCGGAGTACTACGTGGCTGAAATCCAGCCGGGCAAGATGCTCTACGAGATGGATGGTGTGAGCGAAGATCTGGCACGTGAGGCGTTCCGCCTCGCGGCTGCCAAGCTGCCGATCGCCACCAATTTCGTGGTGCGCCAGGTCGGGACGTAAGGAGAGCAGGGATGAAAGCATCCGAACTTCGCGGCAAGGACGCCGCAGGCCTGAATCAGGAGCTCTCCGAGCTGCTGAAGGCCCAATTTAGCCTGCGCATGCAAAAGGCAACCCAACAGCTGCAGAACACCAGCCAGCTGAAGAAGGTTCGCAAGGACATCGCGCGAGTGCAAACCGTGCTGACTGAGAAGGCCAACGCGAAATGACTGAAGCTGCAAAAACGGAAACGTCGCTTCGCCGCACCCTTGTCGGTCGTGTGGTAAGCGACAAGATGGACAAGACCGTTACGGTCTTGGTTGAAAACCGCGTCAAGCATCCTCTGTACGGCAAGTACGTGCTGCGTTCCAAGAAGTACCACGCACACGACGAAGCCAACCAGTACAAGGAAGGCGACAAGGTCGAAATCCAGGAAGGCCGTCCGCTGTCGCGGACCAAGTCCTGGGTGGTTTCCCGGCTGGTAGAGGCTGCACGCGTCATCTAAGAACAACAGGTTCTTAGCTTGACTTGCAAGTCCAGGATTATGTGGTTATAATCCTGGACTTCCGCTTTATTGCGTTCGCCTTAGTTGTACCACCCGGGCGGACCTGTTGAGCGAGCCAGGGCCAGGTGGCCTCGACGTCTGTCGGGAGTGCCAGGTTCCTACCGACTCAAAGTTGATCAACCCATACGGAGCTGGCGCAAAGCCGGAGCCGACGGGACCAAGACTGACCGACGGGCGTTTTTTGCACCTGGCGGATTAAGTTGGGAAGACAAACACCATGATTCAGACAGAAAGCCGGCTCGAAGTGGCCGATAACACTGGTGCGCGCGAAGTGCTGTGCATCAAAGTGCTGGGTGGGTCCAAGCGCCGCTACGCGAGCGTGGGCGACATCATCAAGGTGACCGTCAAGGACGCAGCGCCGCGCGGTCGCGTGAAGAAGGGCGACATCTACAACGCCGTTGTCGTGCGTACTGCCAAGGGCGTTCGCCGCGCGGACGGTTCGCTCGTCAAGTTCGACAGCAATGCCGCCGTCCTGCTGAACAACAAGCTCGAGCCGATCGGCACCCGTATCTTCGGGCCGGTGACTCGTGAACTCCGTACCGAGCGCTTCATGAAGATCGTGTCGCTCGCTCCGGAAGTGCTGTAAGGAGCCGCCATGAACAAGATTCGCAAGGGCGACGAAGTCATCGTCCTGACCGGCAAGGACAAGGGCAAGCGCGGTACCGTGCAAGCCGTGCTTGGCGACAAGGTTGCAGTGGAAGGCGTGAACGTTGCGAAGAAGCACGCCCGCCCGAACCCGATGCTGGGCACCACCGGTGGTGTGGTCGACAAGGTCATGCCGCTGCATATTTCCAACGTTGCGCTCGTGGATGCCAATGGCAAGCCGTCGCGCGTCGGCATCAAGGTGGAAGACGGCAAGCGTGTGCGCGTGCTGAAGACCACCGGCGCCGTCGTGGCAGCTTGATTCTGGGCACGTTTAGGAGTTGAGCATGGCAGCACGTCTGCAAGAGTTCTACAAAGATAAGGTTGTGCCGAAGCTGATCGAACAGTTCGGTTACAAGTCGGTCATGGAAGTGCCGCGTATCACCAAGATCACCCTGAACATGGGCCTTGGCGAAGCGATCAATGACAAGAAGATCATTGAAAATGCTGTCGGCGACCTGACCAAGATCGCTGGTCAGAAGCCCGTGGTGACGAAGGCCAAGAAGGCCATCGCCGGCTTCAAGATCCGCCAGGGCTATCCCATCGGTGCGATGGTGACCCTGCGTGGCGAGCGCATGTTCGAATTCCTCGATCGTTTCGTCACCGTGGCCCTGCCGCGCGTGCGTGACTTCCGTGGTGTGTCGGGCCGTTCGTTCGACGGTCGTGGCAACTACAACATCGGTGTGAAAGAGCAGATCATTTTCCCCGAAATCGAGTACGACAAGATCGACGCACTGCGTGGTCTGAACATCAGCATCACGACGACGGCAAAGAACGATGAGGAAGCGAAGGCGCTGCTCGGCGCGTTCAAGTTCCCGTTCCGCAATTAAGGGGTAACCGTGGCTAAACTGGCTCTGATTGAACGTGAGAAGAAGCGCGCCAAGCTGGTGGCGAAGTATGCCGCCAAGCGCGCCAACCTCAAGGCCATTATTGACGACCAAGAAAAGTCGGAAGAAGAGCGTTACAGCGCGCGTCTCGAGCTGCAACAGCTCCCGCGCAACGCGAACCCGACCCGCCAGCGTAACCGCTGCGCGATCACCGGTCGTCCCCGCGGTACCTTCCGCAAGTTTGGCCTGGCGCGTAACAAGATCCGCGAAATCGCCTTCAAGGGCGAAATCCCGGGTCTGACGAAAGCCAGCTGGTAATTACGCACAGGCTACAGGAGAAACAGTATGAGCATGAGCGATCCTATCGCCGATATGCTGACGCGCATCCGCAACGCCCAGGGCGTGCAGAAAGCGTCGGTTGTCATGCCGTCGTCGAAGCTGAAAGTGGCAATCGCCAAGGTCCTCAAGGACGAAGGCTACATCGACGACTACGCCGTCCAGGAAGATGGCGGCAAGGCACAACTGAGCATCGGCCTGAAGTACTACGCCGGCCGTCCGGTCATCGAGCGCATCGAACGCGTCTCGAAGCCCGGCCTGCGCGTGTACAAGGGCCGCAGCGACATCCCGCAAGTGATGAACGGCCTCGGTGTGGCGATCATCTCGACCCCGCAGGGTCTGATGACCGACCGCAAGGCTCGCGCAACTGGCGTGGGCGGCGAAGTTCTCTGCTACGTCGCTTAAGGAGAGAACATGTCCCGTGTAGGTAAGGCTCCCATCGCGCTGCCCAAAGGCGCGGAAGTGAACGTGGCGGCTGGCGTGCTCTCCATCAAGGGTCCGCTGGGTACGCTGTCGCAGCCGATTCACAGCCTGGTCAAGGTCAATGTCGAAAACGACACGCTGACCTTCGCGCCGGCTGACGAATCGCGTGAAGCAAACGCCCTGCAAGGCACCATGCGCGCCCTGGCGGCGAACATGGTCAAGGGTGTGACCACCGGTTTCGAGCGCAAGCTGAACCTCGTTGGCGTGGGCTATCGTGCCCAGCTGCAAGGCGCTGCGCTGAAGCTCCAGCTTGGTTTCTCGCACGACGTGATCCATGAGATGCCGGAAGGCGTGAAGGCGGAAACGCCGACGCAGACCGAGATCATCATCAAGGGTGCGGACAAGCAGAAAGTCGGTCAGGTTGCCGCGGAAGTTCGCGCGTACCGTCCGCCTGAGCCCTATAAGGGCAAGGGTGTTCGCTACAGCGACGAGCGCGTCATCCTGAAGGAAACCAAGAAGAAGTAAGGGGTGCAATGATGAACAAGAAAGACGCTCGTTTGCGCCGTGCACGTCAGACCCGCGCCAAGATCGCGGAGATGAAAGTCAATCGTCTGACCGTGTTCCGTACGAATTCGCATATTTACGCCCAGGTCTTCTCGGAGTGCGGCACCAAGGTGCTGGCTTCGGCTTCGACCGCCGAGGTGGAAGTGCGCAAGGAACTGGATGGCAAAGGCGCTACCGCCGCTGCCGCTACCGCGGTTGGCAAGCGCATCGCCGAAAAGGCGAAGGCTGCCGGCGTGGAAACCGTCGCGTTCGATCGCGCCGGCTTCCGTTTCCATGGCCGCGTGAAGGCCCTGGCAGACGCCGCCCGCGAAGCCGGCCTGAAGTTCTAAGCGCATAAAGAGAGATACGTCATGGCAAAGATGCAAGCAAAAGTCCAACAGGACGAACGCGACGACGGCCTCCGCGAGAAGATGATCTCGGTCAACCGTGTCACCAAGGTGGTGAAGGGTGGCCGGATTCTCGGTTTCGCTGCGCTGACCGTGGTTGGTGACGGCGATGGCCGCATCGGCATGGGCAAGGGCAAGGCCAAGGAAGTGCCGGTGGCAGTTCAGAAGGCAATGGACGAAGCCCGTCGCAAGATGGTCAAGGTCTCGCTGAAGAACGGCACGCTGCAACACGAAGTCGTTGGCAAGCACGGCGCCGCCAAGGTGCTGATGATGCCCGCGAAGGAAGGTACCGGCGTGATCGCCGGCGGCCCGATGCGCGCGATCTTCGAAGTGATGGGCGTCACCAACGTGGTGACCAAGTCGCACGGCTCCACCAACCCGTACAACATGGTTCGCGCCACGCTGGACGGCCTTCAGAAGATGAGCACGCCGGGCGAAATCGCCGCCAAGCGTGGCAAGTCGGTCGAAGACATCCTGGGTTAAGGTGAACGCAATGTCGCAGAAAACCGTAAAAGTGCAACTCGTGCGCAGCCTGATCGGCACGCGCGAGGATCATCGCGCCACTGTGCGTGGTCTGGGCCTGCGCCGCATCAACTCGGTGTCGGAGCTGCAGGACACGCCCGCCGTGCGCGGCATGATCAACAAGGTCTCGTACCTGGTCAAGGTTCTGGCCTGATACCGGGACTTCGGAGAGCAAGATGCAACTGAACAACCTGAAACCGGCCGCCGGTTCGAAGCACGCCAAGCGTCGCGTCGGCCGCGGTATCGGCTCCGGCCTGGGCAAGACTGCCGGTCGCGGTCACAAGGGTCAGAAGTCGCGTTCGGGCGGCTTCCACAAGGTGGGCTTCGAAGGCGGTCAAATGCCGCTGTACCGTCGTCTGCCGAAGCGCGGCTTCACGTCGCTGACCAAGGCCTTCACGGCCGAAGTCTCGCTGCGTGACATCGAGCGCCTGGAAGCGACCGAAGTCGACCTGCTGGTCCTGAAGCAAGCTGGCCTGGTAGGCGAGCTGATCAAGAGCGCCAAGGTCATCAAGGCCGGTGAACTGACCCGCAAGGTGTCGATCAAGGGTCTGGGCGCCACTGCTGGCGCCAAGGCAGCGATCGAAGCCGCCGGCGGCCAGATCGCAGCCTGACAGGCATTTATCGCAGCATAGGCAGTTATAGTCGGAGCATCGTTTGGCCACGGCGAAACCCAATGCAAGCGCGCAAGCCAGGAACACGGCTAAGTACGGCGACCTCAAGCGCCGGCTGATGTTCCTGGTGATGGCCCTGATCGTTTACCGCATCGGCGCACATATTCCGGTGCCGGGCATCGATCCGGACCAGCTCGCGAAGCTTTTCCAGAGTCAGTCGGGTGGCATCCTCGGGATGTTCAACCTGTTCTCGGGCGGGGCGCTGTCGCGCTTTACCGTCTTCGCGCTCGGCATCATGCCGTACATCTCGGCGTCGATCATCATGCAATTGCTGACGATCGTGCTGCCGCAGCTGGAGTCGCTGAAGAAGGAAGGGCAGGCAGGGCAGCGCAAGATCACGCAATACACGCGTTACGGCACCGTGGTTCTGGCCACGTTCCAGGCGCTGTCGATTGCGGTCGCACTGGAGTCGCAGCCAGGGCTGGTAATCGATCCGGGCCTGATGTTCCGGGCTACGGCGGTGATCACGCTGGTGACCGGCACGATGTTCCTGATGTGGCTGGGTGAGCAGATCACTGAACGTGGTCTGGGCAACGGCATCTCGATCATCATTTTCGGCGGTATCGCGGCGGGCCTGCCCAACGCGATCGGCGGACTGTTTGAACTGGTCCGCACGGGTTCCATGAGCATCATCGCGTCGATCTTCATCGTCGCGATCGTGATCGCTGTGACCTTCGCCGTGGTGTTTGTCGAGCGTGGCCAGCGCAAGATCCTGGTGAACTATGCCAAGCGTCAGGTCGGCAACAAGGTGTACGGCGGTCAGTCGTCGCACCTGCCGCTGAAGCTGAACATGGCAGGGGTGATTCCGCCGATCTTCGCATCGTCGATCATCCTGTTCCCGGCGACGATTGCGGGCTGGTTCACGTCCCAGTCGACGGGCGCGGTTGGCAGGTTCATCAAGGACCTGGCTGCCACGCTGTCGCCGGGCCAGCCGGTCTACATCCTGCTGTACGCTGCTGCGATTGTATTTTTCTGCTTCTTCTATACGGCTCTGGTGTACAACAGTCGTGAAGTGGCGGACAACCTGAAGAAAAGCGGTGCCTTCATTCCGGGCATTCGTCCGGGCGAGCAGACGACGCGCTACATCGACAAGATTCTGGTGCGTCTGACGCTGGCTGGTGCGATCTACATCACACTGGTCTGCCTGTTGCCGGAATTCCTGGTGCTGCGCTGGAACGTTCCGTTCTATTTTGGCGGGACCTCGCTGCTGATCATCGTGGTCGTCACGATGGACTTCATGGCCCAGGTTCAGTCCTACGTCATGTCGCAGCAGTATGAATCGTTGCTGAAGAAAGCGAACTTTAAGGGCAACCTGACCCTGCGCTGATTCAGATCGGTACAGACAAGGTATGGCTAAAGACGACGTCATCCAGATGCAGGGGGAGGTCCTGGAAAGCCTTCCGAACACGACGTTCCGCGTCAAACTGGAGAATGGCCACGTAGTACTCGGCCACATCTCCGGCAAGATGCGAATGCATTACATCCGGATCCTTCCGGGTGACAAGGTGACGGTCGAACTGACCCCATATGATCTGTCACGCGCACGGATCGTCTTCCGGACGAAGTGAGCGAACAGGAATTGAAGGAAGAGGAAAATTATGAAAGTGCTGGCTTCTGTTAAGCGCATTTGCCGCAACTGCAAAATCATCAAGCGCAACGGTGTCGTGCGCGTGATCTGCTCGTCGGATCCCCGCCACAAGCAACGCCAAGGCTAATCGGAAAGAGGATTGACGAATGGCACGTATCGCAGGGGTTAACATCCCGAACCACAAGCACACCGAAATCGGCCTGACGGCCATTTATGGTGTCGGCCGCTCGCGCGCTCGCAAGATTTGCGAGGCCACCGGTGTACCGTTTGACAAGAAGGTCAAGGATCTGACCGACGCCGACCTGGAAAAGCTTCGTGACGAAGTGGGTAAGGTCACGGTCGAGGGTGACCTGCGTCGTGAAACCACGATGAACATCAAGCGTCTGATGGACCTTGGTTGCTATCGTGGCATGCGTCACCGCAAGGGCCTGCCCATGCGCGGTCAGCGTACCCGTACCAACGCCCGTACCCGCAAGGGTCCGCGCAAGGCCGGCGTGGCTCTGAAGAAGTAAAGCCGAAGGCAGAGGAAGAAACTAATGGCAAAAGGTCCGAATAACGCCGCTCGCGCGCGTAAAAAGGTCAAGAAGAACGTTGCCGACGGCATTGCGCACGTCCACGCCTCGTTCAACAACACCATCATCACGATCACCGACCGCCAGGGCAATGCCCTGTCGTGGGCGACCGCCGGTGGCCAGGGCTTCAAGGGTTCGCGCAAGTCGACCCCGTTCGCTGCCCAGGTTGCTGCCGAGAACGCCGGCCGCGTGGCACAAGACCAGGGTATCAAGAACCTGGAAGTGCGCATCAAGGGCCCGGGCCCGGGTCGTGAGTCGGCTGTCCGTGCGCTGAACGCGCTGGGCATCAAGATCGCGATCATCGAAGACGTCACGCCGATTCCGCACAACGGCTGCCGTCCGCCGAAGCGCCGCCGCATCTAAGCGTTGGCGTGTCCGGACCGGCGGGTTTACCTGCCGGTTTCGGATATGGTAGTATCGCGCGCTGACCTGCTGCATCTGATGCGGCAGGTTTTCGTTTTGCGCGGCGAGAATGCTGCATCAAGCGCATTGCACGCCTGCGCATTGAACAATGCTTTTCGCGTCGCACCCGGCAACGGGGCACGCTTCATAAGCCCACCGTCCGTCACGGTCTCCGGGGATTCCCGGTAGCACAGCGTTGGCGGACTCGCGGCGCGTCAAGAAGGCGCCGTGATCGAACAAAGGAAGACAACGTGGCACGTTATATCGGCCCGAAGGCCAAACTTTCCCGCCGTGAAGGCACCGACCTGTTCCTGAAGAGCTCGCGCCGCTCGCTGGCCGACAAGTGCAAGCTGGACAGCAAGCCGGGCCAGCATGGCCGCACCTCGGGTGCCCGCACCTCCGACTACGGCAACCAGCTGCGCGAAAAGCAGAAGGTCAAGCGCATCTACGGTGTGCTCGAGCGCCAGTTCCGCCGCTATTTCGCTGAAGCCGACCGCCGCAAGGGCAACACCGGCGAAAAGCTGCTGCAACTGCTGGAATCGCGTCTGGACAACGTGGTGTACCGCATGGGCTTCGGCTCGACCCGCGCTGAAGCGCGCCAGCTGGTGTCGCACAAGGCGATCCTGGTGAATGGTCAGACCCTGAACGTGCCGTCGGCCCAGGTCAAGTCGGGCGACGTCATCGCCATCCGCGAGCAATCGAAGAAGCAATCGCGTATCGCTGAAGCGCTGTCGCTGGCCGAGCAGTCGGGTTTCCCGACCTGGGTCGCTGTGGATGCCAAGAAGTTCGAAGGCACCTTCAAGCAGGCTCCGGATCGCGCCGACATCGCGGGCGACATCAACGAAAGCCTGATCGTCGAACTGTACTCGCGTTAATCAGCCGAACCGCCGAACAGAACGGTTCGAGCTTGCGATTCCCGCAAGGCCTCTCTTTCAGCCCGCCGCGCTATACGCGCGGTCGGGCTTATTGCCCATCGCACGATGGGTCTTTCAGGTTCCAAACGTCAGCCTTATCGGTGTAACGAGCCGAGGGTATTGAAAAGGACAACCTAATGCAAACAGCACTCCTCAAGCCAAAAATCATCGCCGTCGAGCCGTTGGGCGATCATCACGCCAAAGTCGTGATGGAGCCGTTCGAGCGCGGCTACGGCCATACGCTCGGTAACGCCCTGCGTCGCGTGCTGCTGTCATCGATGGTCGGTTATGCCCCGACCGAAGTGACGATCGCTGGGGTGGTCCATGAGTATTCCACCATCGACGGCGTGCAGGAAGACGTCGTCAACCTGCTGCTCAATCTGAAGGGCGTTGTGTTCAAGCTGCACAACCGCGACGAAGTCACGGTTTCGCTGCGCAAGGACGGTGAAGGCATCGTAACCGCGGCCGATATCGAGCTGCCGCACGATGTCGAGATCATCAACCCGAACCACGTCATCGCCCACCTGTCTGCCGGCGGCAAGCTGGATATGCAGATCAAGGTCGAGCAAGGCCGTGGCTATGTGCCGGGCAACGTGCGCAAGTTCGGCGACGAGTCGGGCAAGGTGATCGGCCGTATCGTGCTGGACGCCTCGTTCTCGCCGGTGCGCCGCGTGTCGTACGCCGTCGAGTCCGCTCGCGTGGAGCAGCGTACCGACCTGGACAAGCTGGTGATGAACATCGAAACCGACGGCGTGATCTCGCCCGAGGAAGCGATTCGCCAGTCGGCCCGCATCCTGGTTGACCAGTTGTCGGTGTTCGCCGCGCTGGAAGGCACCGAGTCCGCCGCCGAGGCCGCTTCGAGCCGCGCACCGCAGATCGATCCGATCCTGCTGCGCCCGGTCGACGACCTGGAGCTGACGGTGCGTTCGGCCAACTGCCTGAAGGCCGAAAACATCTACTACATCGGCGACCTGATCCAGCGTACCGAGAACGAGCTGCTGAAGACCCCGAACCTGGGTCGCAAGTCGCTCAACGAGATCAAGGAAGTCCTCGCCTCGCGTGGCCTGACTCTGGGCATGAAGCTCGAGAACTGGCCGCCTGCAGGTCTGGACAAGTAATTGCGGCGCGAGGCATTGTCCTCGCGTTGCGGTAACCGCCCCGGTTCCGGCCGGGGCACGTATGACTACCGGCCCGCGTCCCGAGGTTTGCGCCAGGGGGCGATAGAAGAGCTGGTCAAACACTTAATCTGAAAGGAATCATCATGCGTCACCGTCATGGTTTGCGGAAACTGAACCGCACCTCGTCGCACCGTCTCGCGATGCTGCGCAACATGTCCAACTCGCTGTTCCAGCACGAGCTGATTAAGACCACCCTGCCCAAGGCCAAGGAACTGCGCAAGGTTGTCGAGCCGCTCATCACGCTGGCCAAGAAGGACACCGTTGCCAACCGCCGTCTGGCCTTCGCCCGTCTGCGCGATCGCGACATGGTCACCAAGCTGTTCACCGAACTGGGCCCGCGCTACAACGCTCGTCCGGGCGGCTACACCCGTATCCTGAAGTTCGGTTTCCGTCAGGGCGACAACGCGCCGATGGCGCTGGTCGAGCTGGTGGATCGTCCGGAAATCACCGAAGCTCCGGCTGAAGAAGCTGCTGAGTAAGGTTGAGTTCCAACCCGTCTTCCGACGGGTTCGGACACACCGCTTACAATCGAGCCAGGCAATTTGCCTGGCTCTTTTGTTTTGTGCGCCAGGATTCGGAGGGCCGGATGCAAGCCAGTGCCAGTTCACAACAAGCCGCCGATGGCGACGATGCGGCGGTCATCGCCGTGCTGACCAACCTGCCCGACGCGGACACCGCGACGCGGCTTTCGCGGGCCTTGCTCGAGGCACGCGTGTGCGCATGCGTGAACCGTCTCGCGCCCGTGCAATCCGAGTACTGGTGGCAGGACAAGCTGGAACAGGCGACGGAATGGCCGCTGCTGGCCAAGACGACGCGGGCACGCTATGCGGCGCTTGAGGCGGTCATCCGGGCGAACCATCCCTATGATGTGCCGGAGATCATCGCGTGGCCCGTTAGTCAGGGTTTTGGCCCTTATCTCGCGTGGGTGCGTGACGAAGTGGGGGGCGCCGCACATGGTGCGGAATGACGGCGGCGCCCGGGATTACGGAAGCGACAAAAGGATTCGGGACGGTCTATGAATATGGGTTTTGCTCTGTCAGAGCGGTCACACCGGTTGGGCTGGGCGCGGCATATTGCCGCAGCGCTGGCGATGTTGGCGGCGTGGTTGTGCCTGGCTGCAGCTGCTGGCGCGGCCACGGAAGAGGATTTCCTGCCACCCGATCAGGCCTTCCGCTTCGCCGCACGGCAGATCGACCCACAGACCATCGAAGTGCGCTTCGATGTGGCGAGCGGCTACTACCTTTACCGCGAGCGCTTTGCCATTGCCGCCCAGCCCGATACCGTCCGCCTGGGCAAGCCTGAATTTCCCGCCGGCAAGGTCAAGTTCGATGAGACTTTCGGCAAGGAGATGGAGACCTATCGGGACACCGTCGTGATCCGGGTGCCGGTGCAGTCTGCGCCAGCCGACGGCAAGTGGTCGCTGGTCGTGACGTCTCAGGGCTGCGCCGACAAGGGGTTGTGCTATCCGCCGATGGAGAGCGTCTACAAGGTGGGCGCCGTGTCGCTGGGCAGCCTGTTAGGCAACAGCCCGCGCAGCGAGGCGACGACTCGGCCGCCGGCGGCGGGACCGGGCACGGACGCCGCCGCACCTTCCGCACGCATTGATGAAAACGACCGCATTGCCGGTGTGCTCGCCAGCCGCAACCTCGCCATCGTCGTGGCGCTCTTCTTCGGCCTGGGCCTGCTGTTGACCTTTACGCCGTGCGTCCTGCCGATGGTGCCGATCCTGTCGTCCATCGTTGTCGGAGAGCACGCCACGCGCAGCCGGGCGCTGGTGGTGTCGCTGGCTTATGTCCTTGGGATGGCCGTGGTGTACACGGCGATCGGCGTGGCCGCGGGTCTGCTCGGCGAAGGTCTGGCCGCGGCCTTGCAGACGCCGGCGGTGCTCGCTGCATTCGCCGCGCTGATGGTGGCGCTGTCGCTGTCGATGTTCGGCCTCTATGAGCTCCAGCTTCCACAGCAATGGCAGAACCGCCTGACGGCTACGTCGAACCGCCGGCGCGGCGGCCAGGTGATCGGTGCCGCCGCCATGGGCGCGATTTCCGCACTGATCGTAGGCCCGTGCGTGACGGCGCCGCTGGCCGGTGCACTGGCCTACATCGCCCAGACGCGCGATGCGGTGACCGGCGGCAGCGCGCTGCTGGCGATGGCGCTGGGCATGGGAGTTCCGCTGGTGCTGGTCGGGGTCGGGGCGGGCAACCTGCTGCCGCGCGCCGGGCGCTGGATGGAAGCCACCAAGCGCTTCTTCGGCTTCCTGCTGCTGGGCGTGGCGATCTGGATGGTCACGCCTGTGCTGCCGGCGTGGCTGATCATGGCCTTGTGGGCGGCGCTGCTGCTCGTGGCGGCGGTATTCCTCGGCGCGTTTGATGCGCTGGGCGCCGAAGCGCGTGGCGTGGCAAGGCTCGGCAAGGGGCTCGGCGTGCTGGCTGCGCTCGCGGGCGCCATCTTGCTGCTGGGCCTGGCTTCCGGCGGGCGGGACCCGCTGCAGCCGCTGGCGCATCTGAACCTGGCGCGCGTGACAGGCGCCGCCGCCGAAGCGCCGGCTGGTCCTCGGGCCGTGCATTTCGAGCGCGTTCGCAGCGTCGCGGAGCTGGATGCGCGCGTGGCGCAGGCCGCGGCCGCAGGCAAGCCGGTGCTGCTCGATTTCTACGCGGACTGGTGTGTGAGCTGCAAGGAGATGGAGCGGATGACGTTCACGGATGCCCGGGTGCGCTCGCGTATGTCCGAGATCGTACTGCTGCAGGCCGATGTCACGGCCAACAACGCCGACGACAAGGCCTTGCTCAAGCGCTTCGGCCTGTTCGGACCGCCGGGCATCATCCTGTTCGGCGCCGACGGCCGCGAACGGCCGGTGCGCGTGATCGGCTACCAGTCCGCCGGCCGTTTCCTGGACAGCCTGGAGCGCGCGCTTGGCACGCGCCCCAGCACCTGAGACTTGGTGTCCTGAATTACAAGGTCGTTGCATAAGTCTGCCGATAAGGCGCACGATCCGTCGTCGCGAATGCTCGCAAGGCTCCAGCCTTGCTGCGCTTCACTCCTAGGCTCGCACGCCTTCTCGACAGACTTATTCCTGCAACGAACTTCCAACTCAGGACACTAGCGCTCCAGCTGTCGTCCGAGCGCCCATACGGCGCCCAGTACCACCACCACCGCGCCCATCAGGCCGAGCGACCACCAGAAGCCGTCGGGCTCGCGCAGCCACGGCATGCGTTCGAAGTTCATGCCGAAGATGCCGGTGATCAGCGTCAGCGGCATGAACAGCGCCGTGATCAGCGTCAGCGTGCGCATGGTGCGGTTGGTCCGGTGGGCGACCGCCGAGAAATGGATCTGGACGGCGGACTCGATCGAATCTTCGAGCCGCCGCGCGTGCGCGAGCACGCGCTGGATGTGCTCCATCAGATCGTTGATGCGGACCAGCAACATTTCGTCCCGCCCTGGCGCCTTGTCCGCGGGCTCGGTCGGATCGGCGCTAAGGCGATTGTCCAGCACACTGTCGCGGAATTCCTGCAAGGCATCGCGCTGCTCTTCGCTCAGATGTTCGAGCTTGCGCAGCTGGATGCGGGCATCGAGCAATCCTTCCCAGCTTGAGAAGCCTCGCCGCGCATTGAGCAGCGCACGCTGCCAGCGGTCGAGCTGCCGCGTGAGCGGCGCGCGCAGATCCAGGTAGCGGTCGACCATGGCGTTGAGCAGGCGCAGCATCAGGTCCTCGGGCCGGCTCGGTGGCCGCACACCATGCAATAGCGGTGCCTGTCCGTTCGCCCTTGACGCGGCTTGTGGCCGTGGCTCCTGGCAAAGCTCCAGCAGGCGTTGGCGGACCTGGTCGACGGTGCGCGACGGACCGGGCCGGACGGTGACCAGCACGTTGTCGAAGACGAAGAAAGTGACCGGCTGCGTGTCGATCCGGGCCAGTGCTGGCAGGAAGCCGGGCGGATGGCGGCGCGGCTTTGGTGCAGCCTCTGTCGCAGGCGGTGCCGAGCCGGCCGCCTCGGCAATGGCGCGGCTGGTCTCGAAGGTCAGCTTGCGGAAGATCACCATGTCGTACGCATGCGTCGTGTCGAAGTACGACGGATGCGCGGTGTTGGTGGCATCCACCAGATGCAGGTCCAGGATGGGCGCGCCGGTGAGCTGGCGCATGCTCTCGCGCCAGCTTTCCGGGGCCGCCGAGACCTCTTCGATGGGAAAATCGGCCCAGACGAAGCGGGCCGCCGCATTACCGGCGAGGAACGTGCCCGCCTCGGCCAGCGAGGCGAGCGGGTGAACCTGGCTGGCCGAGAAGCCTAGCAACTCCATGCGCGCGGCGTGGCCTCAGCCTGCAAGCAGGCGCGCGGCATCGCGCGCGAAATAGGTCAGGATGCCGTCGGCACCGGCACGGCGGAAGGCCAGCAGCGATTCCATCATGACCTTGTCGTGGTCCAGCCAGCCATTCTGCGCGGCGGCCTTGAGCATCGCGTACTCGCCGCTGACCTGGTAGACGTAGGTCGGAAAGCGGAACTCGTCCTTCACGCGGCGCACGATGTCCAGGTACGGCATGCCGGGCTTGACCATCACCATGTCGGCGCCTTCCATGATGTCCTGGGCGACTTCGCGCAGCGCTTCGTCGGTGTTGGCCGGGTCCATCTGGTAGGTCATCTTGTTGCCCTTGCCCAGGTTGGCGGCCGAGCCCACGGCATCGCGGAACGGGCCGTAGAACGCCGACGCGTACTTGGCCGAGTAGGCCATGATGCGCGTGTGGATCTGGCCGGCATCTTCCAGCGCCATGCGTACGGCGCCGATGCGGCCGTCCATCATGTCCGACGGGGCCACGATATCCACGCCGGCTTCGGCCTGGACCAGCGCCTGCCTGACCAGGATCTCGACAGTCTGGTCGTTGATCACATAGCCGTTCTCGTCAAGCACGCCGTCCTGGCCGTGGCTGGTGTACGGATCGAGCGCCACGTCGGTCAGCACGCCCAGTTCGGGGAAGCGGTCTTTCAGGGCGCGCACGGCGCGCGGCACCAGGCCTTCAGCGTTGGTGGCTTCAATGCCGTCGGGGGTCTTCAGCGAAGGGTCGATCACCGGGAACAGCGCGATCACCGGGATACCCAGCTTTACACAGTCTTCCGCGACCGGCAGCAGCAGATCGACGGAAACGCGCTCCACGCCCGGCATGGATGCCACGGACTGGCGCTGGTTCTGCCCGTCCAGGATAAAGACGGGGTAGATCAGGTTGTCCGGCGACAGGCGGTGCTCGCGCATCAGGCGCCGCGAGAAGTCATCGCGACGCATGCGGCGGGGACGGTACTCGGGAAAGGCAGACATGGCAGCTTGAAGGGGGGAGTTCAGGAGGGAATTATGCGGAAAGCGGCCCGTCGCCGGCAGGCGGCGGACGCGCCAGAGCGCGTTGTGCAGAAAAACTAAACTTTTGAGTGTGCCCGCTATCATACTCGCGGACACCTTGCGTTGCGCCTGGCGCGGCGTGGTGTCCCCCGCTACTCCTCCCTGAGCGGGTACCCGCCTTAACCGGCGGGAAAGTTTGTCCCCGTTGCTTGCAACGGGGCTTTTTTTGCTCGCTCGAAATGCTTGCGTTACTCCGGGGCGCCAGGATTCGCGGGCGGCTGGTCCGGCGTCGCGGCCTGCGCTTCAGGCAGCGACAGCCAGCCTGCGATGACGCGCTGCGCTTCTTCGATGCCGCGGCGCTTGAGGCTGGAGAACAGCTGCGCGGTGAGCGGCACCGGCGTTCCCAGTTGCTCCGAATAGCCGGCCAGTATCTGCCTTGTCTCGCGCAGGGCATTGGCGTTTTCGCTGTTGGTCAGCTTGTCGGCCTTGGTCAGCAACACATGAATCGGCTTTCCGGTGGGCAGGAACCACTCCACCATCTGGCAATCGAGATCGGTGAAGGGGCGGCGCGCATCCATCATCAGGATCAGGCCGGACAATTGGGTGCGGCTCTGCACATAGTCGCTGAGCAGTCCTTGCCAGTGGAACTTGGCTGAACCCGAGACCTCAGCGTAGCCATAACCCGGCAGATCGACCAGGAAGGCCAGCGGGTCCGGCGCCTTGACCGGGGCCACGGTGAAGTAGTTGATATGCTGCGTGCGGCCCGGCGTGCGCGACGAAAAGGCCAGGCGCTTCTGGTTGCACAGGATATTGATGGCCGTCGACTTGCCGGCGTTGGAGCGTCCGGCAAACGCGACTTCGGGCACCGCGGTGGCGGGCAGGTCGCGCAGATGGTTGACGGTCGTGAAGAAGCGGGCCTGGTGTAGGAGAGACATGCGTTGACGCAGGTGGGGCGGGCGGGTTGCGGCCGGCGCGAATCGCGCGGGAGTGCAACTACGGTCACGCCGAGGTGGTAAGGCTGGCGGCACGGAATCGGCCAGGCCACCGGAGGTTGATCTTGCGCAGCACAGGGGGCGCCATGGCATCAATCCGGCACATTATTTATTGTACAATACGCCGGTTTACGGTCTCCTGACCAGGTGACGCAGTGCATCCATGACCGCGTTGCCGGTGGCCCGATCCATCCGGACGGGAGCCGTGTTTGCCGTTCCATCGTGAGCGGCGCCAGGAAAGGCGGGGTCTGCTTGCCTGGCGCACCCGTCAGACCGGAATTCCCCGGTTGCCGCGACCACGATGCCAGGGCCTTGCATGGCGCGTCCTCACCGCCCGCAGAGCGCCCGCCGGCATGCACTACGGTATTCAAAACAATTCAGACAAGGTGTGCGAATGAACCGCATTGCGAAGCTTCTGGGTGTACTGGTGCTGGCCCTGCCTGCAACCGCCATGACCGGTCTGGCTTCTGCCTCGGAGCAGGCCGCCGCGAAGGCGGATCCGGCAAAGGGCGAAACGCTTTATACGCAGGGTGCGCCCGATCGCAATGTCCCAGCCTGCCTGAGCTGCCACGGCGCCAACGGCAACAGCGGCGCCGCCGCCAACCCCAAGCTGGCCGCGCAGCATCCTGAATACGTCCACAAGCAACTCGCCAACTTCAAGGACAAGTCGCGCAACAACGCGATCATGTCGCCGCTGGCCGGCTCGCTGAACGACCAGGAAATGAAGGACATCGGCGCCTATCTCGCCAAGCAGCCGATCAAGCCGGCCACGGCCAAGAACAAGGACACCATCGAGGCCGGCCAGAAGATCTATCGTGCCGGCATCGCGGCCAAGGGCGTGCCGGCCTGCGCCGCCTGCCATGGTCCGACCGGCGCCGGCATTCCGGCCCAGTACCCGCGCATCGGCGGCCAGTGGTCGGATTACACCGAAGCCCAGCTCGTGGCATTCCGCCAGGGCACCCGCAAGAACAATCCGGTGATGACGACTATCGCCGCCAAGATGTCGGACGCCGAGATCAAGGCCGTGGCGGACTACGTCGCCGGCGTTCGCTAAGTCGTTCCGCGCCGGCCCGACGGTTGGCCTGCCGCTCCGCGAACGCGGGGCACGAAGCAGGATGCAACCGATGGCGTCGGCAACAATCGAAGAGGGTGGCCTGCTTGCCAAGCATGTCCACCCTTTTTTATTTCAAAGCTTATAGCTGCACATCACATGTCGACCGCTTCCACTTCAGGCCTGCACCTGAAGACCCCACACCGCGTGTTGCGCGACGCGGTCGAATTACTGTCTTCGATGCGATTCGCGATCACCCTGCTGACGGTGATCGCCATCGCCAGCGTGGTCGGTACCGTACTCAAGCAGAACGAGCCGTACCCGAACTACGTCAACCAGTTCGGGCCGTTCTGGGCCGATGTCTTCCACGCGCTGTCGCTGCAGAAGGTTTATGGATCGTGGTGGTTCCTGCTGATCCTGGCCTTCCTGGTGGTGTCGACGTCCCTGTGTCTCGTGCGCAACGCGCCCAAGATGATCGTCGACATGCGGTCCTGGAAGGATCATGTGCGCGAACGCAGCCTGCGCGCCTTCCATCACCGCGGCGAATTCGACGCGGCCCGCCCGCGTACCGAAGCCGTGGCCCGCGTGAATGCGCTGCTGCACAACCGCGGCTATCGAACCCGGCAGGTCGAGCATGATGGCGCCACACTGCTGGCAGCGAAGGCCGGCGCCGCCAACAAGCTCGGTTATATCCTGGCGCACACCGCGATCGTGGTGATCTGCATCGGTGGCCTGCTCGACGGCGACATGCTGATCCGCGCCCAGATGTGGTTCGGCGGCAAGACGCCGATCAGCGGCAACGCTGTCATCAGCGAGATCCCGCCGGAGCATCGACTGTCGGCGGCCAACCCGGGCTTCCGCGGCAATGCCTTCGTGCCCGAAGGCTCGACGGTATCCACGGCCATCCTGAACATCGCCGATGGCGCGCTGGTACAGGACCTGCCGTTCAACATCACCCTCAAGAAGTTCACGGTCGACTTCTACCCGACCGGCATGCCCAAGCTGTTCGCGTCGGATGTGATCGTGACCGACCGCGCCACCGGCAAGCAGACGCATGCCACGGTGAAGGTCAACGAGCCGCTGATCGTCGATGGCGTTGCGATCTACCAGTCGAGCTTCGAGGACGGCGGTTCGCAGCTCAAGTTCGTCGGCTACCCGATGCAGGGCAGTGCCCACGGGACCTTTCCGTTCGCCGGTACTGTCGGCGGCAATGCGCCGCTGACCGCCACGGGCACGGCCGCCGACGCGGACGGCCTGACGGTCGAATTCAGCGACTTCCGACTGATGAACATCGAGAACGTCACCGATGCCTCGGGCAAGCCCGATGCACGCGGCGTGGCGCGCAAGTCGTTCAACGAGACGCTCGAGTCGCACCTGGGCGCCGCGGCCAACACGCAGAAGGAAAAGGCGCTGCACAACGTCGGCCCGTCGGTGCAGTACAAGCTGCGCGACCGCAACGGCCAGGCGCGCGAGTACAACAACTACATGGTGCCGGTGCAGCTCGACGGCCAGTCGGTGTTCCTGGCCGGCATGCGCGAGTCGCCGAACGAGCCATTCCGTTACCTGCGCATCCCGGCCGACGACCAGGGCAGTGTGGCTGACTGGATGCGCCTGCGAGCCGCGTTGCAGGACCGCGGCCTGCGCGGCGAGGCGGCACGCCGCTTCGCGCTGGCGTCGATGCCCGGCGCGGACAAGGCCGAGCTTCGCGGCCAGCTGGCAGAAAGTGCGCTGCGCGCGCTGGATCTCTTTGCCGGTGCCACCCGCCCCAGCCCGGACTCTCCGCCGGGCGGCTTCACGGCGATCGCGGCTTTCCTCGAGAAATCGGTTCCCGCGACCGAGCAGCAGAAGGCTGCCGATGTCCTGCTGAAGATCCTCAATGGCTCGATGTGGGAGCTGTGGCAGCTCGCACGCGCGCAAGACAAGCAGCCGGTGGTGCCCAACAGTGTCCAGAGCGGAGCGTTCCTGCAGCAGTCGATCAACGCGTTGTCGGACAGCTTCTTCTATGGCGCGCCGGTTTTCCTGCAGCTCGACGACTTCAAGCAAATCAAGGCCAGCGTGTTCCAGATGACCCGTGCGCCGGGCAAGAACATCGTGTATCTTGGGTGTCTGCTGCTGGTGCTGGGCGTGTTCTCGATGTTCTATATCCGCGAGCGCAGAGTGTGGGTCTGGATCAAGGATCCGGGACATCATGCGGGCTCCGCTGCACCGGCCGCGCCGACCGCGCCAACCGATGCGACAGCGCCTGGCAGCCATGTGCTGATGGCCATGTCGACCCAGCGCCGCACGCTCGACTTCGAGAAGGAATTCGTCGCCTTGCGCGACGACATCGGCCGCGCGGCCGGGGCCGACCAGGACGCCCCGGCGCAGGCGCGGCATTGAATCCGTCGGGCCGGGCAATGGCGATCTTCGCCGGTAGCCGCCCCGTCTTCGTTGCGCAGCCAAGGGCTGTGCGCAGATCGCAGGTAACGCTATGTCTTCAAACGTGAACCAGGCCGCCCGGCCGGCCATGCGGCCGGCAACCCCTGCCGATTCCGGCGCGGTGGACGAGGCCTACCTTGAACCCTCCTTCCTGCGCCGCCTCACTTGGCTGGACTGGGCTTTTGCGGTGCTGCTGGCCGTTGGTGCCGGCGTGGCGCTGTCGCGCTATGGCCAGTGGATGAACGGCTACGACAAGGCCGTACTGATTGCCTCGGTGCCGACTTTCGCCTTGCTCGGCTGGCACTGGAAGCCGGTGCGCGCCCTGATGCCAGGGCTGGCCATCCTGTCGCTGTTCGCCGTGCAGCTCTATCAGGGACAGCTCGCGCGCGCCGACCAGGCCTTCTTCCTGAAGTACTTCCTGTCCAGCCAGTCGGCCATTCTGTGGATGAGCGCGCTGGTGTTCCTGTCCACGCTGTTCTATTGGGTGGGGCTGGCGACGCGCGCGGCGACCGGCTACAGCATCGGCAGCAAGCTATGCTGGGCTGCCGTGGTGCTGGGCTTCACCGGGCTCCTGGTGCGCTGGTACGAGTCGTATCTGATCGGCACGGACATCGGGCATATCCCGATCTCGAACCTCTATGAAGTGTTCGTGCTGTTCACGCTGATCACGTCGCTCTTCTACCTCTACTACGAAGGGCGCTACAGCACGCGCGCGCTCGGGCCTTTCGTCATGCTCGTGGTATCGGCCGCGGTGGGCTTCCTGCTGTGGTACACGGTCAGCCGCAATGCGCAGGAGATCCAGCCGCTGGTGCCGGCGCTGCAGAGCTGGTGGATGAAGATTCACGTCCCGGCCAACTTCATCGGCTACGGCACGTTCGCGCTGGCGGCGATGGTCTCGGTGGCCTACCTGCTCAAGCAGCGCGGCATCCTGGCCGAGCGCCTGCCTTCGCTCGAAGTGCTGGATGATGTGATGTACAAGGCTATCGCGGTCGGCTTTGCCTTCTTCACCATCGCGACGATTCTCGGCGCACTGTGGGCCGCGGAGGCCTGGGGCGGCTACTGGAGCTGGGATCCGAAGGAGACGTGGGCGCTGATCGTCTGGCTGAATTACGCAGCCTGGCTGCACATGCGGCTGATGAAGGGCCTGCGCGGCACGGTCGCGGCCTGGTGGGCGCTGACCGGCCTGCTGGTGACCACGTTCGCGTTCCTGGGCGTCAACATGTTCCTGTCGGGCCTGCACAGCTACGGCGAGTTGTGAGGATTGCGCTCCCATAGGCAAAGAAAACCTGCCCCATGGGCAGGTTTTTTTTCGTCCTCGGGGAATAAATGCATCACATTCGGTGTTTACTGGAGGAACGGTGCCGGTTGGCGGCACCGGCTTGCATGGAGAAGAACATCATGGCACTTCTGCGTCGTCCTATCGCTGCATCGCTGTTTCGTCCTGCCGCACTGGCCCTGGGCTGTGCATCCGTCCTGCTGACCGCCTGTTCGGGCATGGGCATGGGCGGCATGGGTGGTGCCGGCAACATGCCTCCCACCGTCAAGGTGACCGACGGCGTGCTGACCGATCCGCAAGGCCTGACGCTGTACACGTTCGACCGCGATGCGAAGGACAGCGGCAAGAGCGCCTGCAATGGCCCATGCGCGAACAACTGGCCGCCGCTGATGGCGGCACCCGGTACGAACGCTTCGGGCAGCTACACCATCATCACGCGTGACGATGGCGGCAAGCAGTGGGCCTACCGCGGCATGCCGCTGTATCGCTTTGCCAAGGACACCAAGGCGGGCGATCGGGCCGGCGACAACTTCAACAACGTCTGGCACGTCGCCAAGCCCTGAACGGTCAGGGGCGGATTGAGTCCGGCAAGGCATGGACGGGTTTGAGGGCCAACTGGTGGCGCTGGCGCCGCGCCTGCGGCGCCACGCGCGTGGCCTGACCAGGGACACGGCGCTGGCTGACGACCTGGTGCAGGACACGCTGGAGCGCGCGTTGCGCTACCGCTGGCGTTTTCGCCTGCGCCCGGGAGCCTGGTGGGGCGATGGTGCCGATGGCCTGCTGCCCTGGCTGCTCACGCTGATGCACCGTTTGCGCCTGAACACGGTACGGCGCAAGGAGCTGGTGGTGACCACCGATACCCTGCCGGACGTCAGTGCCCCGGTTACCGACCCTGGCCTGCGGCGCGACCTGCTGCAGGCACTCGCGGAACTGCCCGAGACCCAGCGCGCGGTGTTGTTGCTGGTCAGCCTGGAGCAGTTCACCTATGCCGAGGCCGCCCACGTGCTGAACGTTCCGGTCGGCACCGTGATGTCCCGCCTGGCACGGGCTCGCGAACACATGCGAGCCCTGCTGGACGGCACGCGTCAGCCGGCACCGGCCGCGGAGGCCGGTACGACGCTGCAGCGAGTGAAATGATGTCCCCGATCCACGAAGCCGACCTGCACGCCTACGCCGACGGCCAACTGAGCGGCCGCCGCCGCGCGGCCGTGGAGGCGTATCTCGCCGAACGGCCCGAGGTCGCGGCACGCGTAGCGGCGTGGCGCCGCCAGGCCGAGGCCATGCATGGCGCGCTCGATGGCGTGCTCAACGAGCCCGTGCCACTCGCGGCACTCCCTGAACCGCTGCGCGATGGCACCCCAAGGCGTGATGGCGTGGGCAGTGGCTGGCGCACGGTATGGGTCGCCGCGTGCGCCTCGCTTGCCTCGCTGGCCGTGGGCGGCGCAGTTGGCTGGCTTGCGCATGGCCGCATGGCTGACGGTGTCAGCGTTGCCATGGCCCCGGGCGAGCGCTTCGCGCGCGATGCGTTGGTGTCACACGTAGTCTATGCGCCCGAAGTCCGACATCCGGTGGAGGTGCCCGCCAGCGACGAGGCCCACCTGATCGCATGGTTGTCCAAGCGCCTGGGTGCTCCGCTTCACGTGCCGGACCTGCGTCCACAGGGCTTTCATCTGATCGGCGGCCGCCTTGGCGTGGCCGAGGGCGGGCCGTCCGCGATCCTGATGTACGAAGCCGACGACGGCACGCGCCTGTCGCTGCAGTTGCGCCGCATGGCGCAAGGCACGCCGGATACAGGCTTCCGGCTCGAGCGGATGCCGCAGGCCGCCCCCGCCAAGGGCGCGGGTGCCATGGCGTTCTACTGGATCGACCGCAGCCTCGGCTTCGCGCTGGCCGGGCAGGTCGATCGCGCGCGGCTGCTGACGGTTGCGCAGTCCGTGTACCAGCAATACCAGAGCCAGGGCGGATAAGCGCCCACGATCCGGCAGCAAAAAAGACTGTCAGGAATGGCCTGCACTATCCGACCAAGGGAAAGTCCAATCCCCGGGCCGTTCGAAGCATCCCAGGAACAACCATGCTGATTCCCTCCCCGAAGTGGCTGCGCGGCGACGATATCGCCGCCTCCGAAATCACGCCGCGCCACGTGTTCGCCGCGCGCCGCCGCTTGCTCGCGCTTGCGGCTGCCGGAACTGCCGGTGCAGCGCTGAGCCCATGGTTCGCGCGTGAAGCCCGCGCCCAGCAGGGCCAGCACGGGGCGAAGCTGGCCGCCACGGCCAACCAGGCCTACGTGGTGACGGAAAAGCGCACACCCTTCGAGGACGTGACGACCTACAACAACTTCTACGAATTCGGCACCGACAAGTCCGACCCGGCGCGCAATGCCGGCACGCTGCGGACGCGACCCTGGCAGGTAGCGGTGGAAGGGCTGGTGAAGAAGCCCAAGGTCTATGACCTCGATGAGCTGCTGAAGCTCGCGCCAATGGAAGAACGCGTGTACCGCCTGCGCTGCGTCGAGGGCTGGTCGATGGTGATCCCGTGGATCGGCTATCCGCTGGCCGAGTTGATCCGCCGCGTGGAACCGCAGCCCGGCGCAAAGTACGTGCAGTTCATCACGCTTGCCGACAAGAAGCAGATGCCCGGCGTCAGCAGCTCGGTGCTGGACTGGCCCTACAGCGAAGGCCTGCGCATGGATGAGGCCATGCACCCACTCGCGCTGCTGACGTTCGGCCTGTATGGCGAAGTGCTGCCGAACCAGAACGGCGCGCCCGTGCGCATGGTGCTGCCGTGGAAATATGGCTTCAAGAGCGCCAAGTCGATCGTGAAGATCCGCTTCCTCGACAAGCAGCCGCCGACGAGCTGGAACCTGGCTGCGCCGCAGGAGTATGGCTTCTACTCGAACGTGAACCCGGAGGTGGACCACCCGCGCTGGAGCCAGGCCACCGAGCGGCGCATCGGCGAGGACAGCCGCGGTGGCGGCTTTGCCGCGTTGTTCGCGCCCAAGCGCAAGACGCTGCCGTTCAACGGCTACGGCCAGCAGGTGGCGTCGCTGTACCAGGGCATGGATCTGAGGAAGTTCTTCTGATGGGCCGCGCCGACATGACGGTCGCGCAACCGGCTTCCCCGCATTCGGCGGGTGCACGGGGCGGCAAGGCCAGCGGCCTGGCGGCGCTGCCGCAGTCGCAGGTGAGCATCGTCAAGGTAGCCATCTGGCTGCTGGCGATGTTGCCGTTCGTGCGTTTGCTGTACCTGGGTTCGACCAGCCAGTTTGGCGCCAACCCGCTGGAGTTTGTCACACGATCCACCGGCACGTGGACGCTGGTGATGCTGTGCGTGACGCTGGCGGTCACGCCGCTGCGCCGCCTGACGGGCTGGAACTGGCTCGTGCGGATGCGGCGCATGCTGGGGCTGTTTGCGTTCTTCTATGGCCTTCAGCACTTCCTGCTGTGGATCGGCGTCGACCGTGGGTTTGACCTCGCCTACATGCTCAAGGACGTGGCCAAGCGGCCGTTCATCACGGTCGGCTTCACGGCCTTCGTGCTGATGGCCCCGCTGGCGCTGACGTCGACCAGCGGCATGGTGCGGCGCCTGGGCGGCAGGCGCTGGCAGGCGCTGCACAAGGCGGTTTATGCCATTGCGGTGCTGGCCATCCTGCACTACTGGTGGCACAAGGCCGGCAAGAACGACTTCGGCGAGGTGTCGATCTATGCCGCGGTGGTGTTCGTACTGCTGGGGCTGCGCCTGTGGTGGCGCTGGAGGCCGGCCGCCCGCTGAGGGGGCCGGCCGGGCCCGCCGGCAGGGTCAGTCCTGCAGCAGGCGTTCGTCGCGGAACAGGTCTTCAACCAGTTCGCGCTCGCGCACCACGTGGACCTTGTTGCCGTCGACCATCACTTCGGCGGCGCGCGGACGGGTGTTGTAGTTGGAGCTCATCGTGAAGCCGTAGGCACCCGCCGACATCACCGCCAGCAGGTCGCCGGGCTGCACGGCCAGCGCGCGGTCGCGGCCAAGCCAGTCGCCCGATTCGCACACGGGACCCACAATGTCGTAGGTGAGCGCCGACGCGCTGCTTGCCAGCACCGGCTCGATGCGGTGGAAGGCCTCGTACATGGCCGGGCGTGCCAGGTCGTTCATGGCAGCATCGACGATGCAGAAGTTCTTGGCCGCGCCGGGCTTGAGGAATTCGACCTGGGTCAGCAGCACGCCGGCATTGCCGACGAGCGAGCGGCCCGGCTCGAACAGCACTTCGCGATGACCATGGCCGCGTGCGGCCACGCGGTCCAGCAGCGTGGTGGCAAAGCCCGTGATGTCCGGCGGGGTCTCGTCATCGTAGGTGATGCCAAGGCCGCCGCCGACGTCGATGTGCTGGAGGACGATGCCCTCGCGTTCCAGCGCTTCCACCACGTCGAGCACCTTGTCGAGTGCCTCCAGGTACGGCGCCACCTCGGTGATCTGCGAACCGATGTGGCAGTCGATACCGGTGATCTCGATATGCGGCAGCGCCGCGGCGGCCCGGTACGTGGGCAGCACGTCCTCGAACGCGATGCCGAACTTGTTGCCCTTCAGGCCCGTGGAGATATACGGGTGCGTCTTGGCGTCCACATCCGGGTTGATGCGCAGCGATACGCGCGCGCGCTTGCCCACCTGGCCGGCGACCGCATTGAGGCGGTCCAGTTCAGGAATCGATTCGACGTTAAAGCAGCGCACGTCGTGCGCCAGCGCCAGTTCCATCTCCGCCGCGCTCTTGCCCACGCCGGAGAACACCACCTTGCGCGGATCGCCGCCGGCGGCCAGCACGCGCTTGAGTTCGCCGCCCGAGACGATGTCGAAGCCGGCCCCGAGCTTGGCGAATACCTGCAGCACCGCCAGGTTCGAGTTGGCCTTCATGGCGTACTGCACCTGCGCCTTGCGGCCCTTGCAGGCTGCGGCATAGCCCTGGTAGGCGGCAGTCAGCGCCGCACGCGAGTACACGTAGGTCGGCGTGCCGAACTCTGCGGCGATCTGCGCCAGCGGCACCTGTTCGGCAACAAGGGCGCCGTCCTGGCGATGGAAAAATGCGGTCATGGTTACCTGGTGGTGGGGGCGTCGGAAGTGGCCGGGGGCGTCGCGGGGGCTGCCGGGACGGGCAGCGTCGCGTCCGCATGACCCAGGCCAGGATCGGGCACGGCCGGAGCGGTCGGCTCAGGCGGCACCTTGGGCATGGTCAGCGGCCCGCGAATGCCGCATCCGCCCAGCAGGGGCATCGCAAGGCCGGCGGCAAACGCCGATACAATCGCAACACGACGGAGCATCGGGTCGTCCTTGAAAGCGGTTGGGAAAGCTGTCGGACTGGCAGCCGGCGTGTCGTCCGCGGCCGCCGCCAGAATTCCAGGGCACGGCCGGAATCCGGAAATCCTCAACAAAAAAGCCGGTCACTGCAAGTGCTCCATGCGATGTCCCATGTGGCATAGCAAGGCGGACAGCGCTGGCGCCGGCGGTCTTGGAGTTTAGCATGCCCCCCATGAGCGAAAGCGAGTTCCTGGCCCTGGCGGTCAAGGAGCTGGACCGCATCGAAGCCGCAGTGGAAGCCGCCGCGGACGCGGCCGACGCCGACATCGAAATCAGCCGGACCGGCAACGTGATGGAGCTGGAATTCGAGAACGGCTCCAAGATCATCATCAACAGCCAGGCGCCGATGCAGGAGCTGTGGGTCGCGGCGCGCTCGGGCGGCTTCCATTTCCGCCGCGACGGCGAGCGTTGGGTCGATACGCGCAGCGGCAACGAGTTGTACGCCGCGCTGTCCGGCTACGTGAGCCAGCAGGCGGAAGCGACGCTCACGCTCGGCTGACGCGCCGCCAAGCGCGTTTCTGTCAAGTCCCCAATGAAAAAGCCGGCCCAGTGGCCGGCTTTTCCTTGCCTGGGCAGCTGCGCTCAGGCGCCGCCGAACATCTCCAGGATCTTCTTCTTCTCCGCCTCGACATCGGCCGGCGAGCGCGTGCTTTCCTCCGGCTTGCCCGGCCACGGATCGCCCAGGCCGACCGAAGCGACGCCGGCGCCGCTGGCGTTCTCCTCGAAGGTCCAGTCGCCACCGACCATCAGCACGCCTTCCGGCGCCGGGCGTTCCGGGCTTTCCGGCACGCCCTTGAGCATCTTGCCCATGTAGCCAACCCAGATCGGCAGGGCCAGGCCGCCGCCGGTCTCGCGCACACCGAGGCTCTTGGGCTGGTCGTAGCCCATCCAGGCGATCGCCACCAGGTTCGGGGTGTAGCCGGCGAACCAGGCATCCACGGCGTCGTTGGTGGTGCCGGTCTTGCCGGCCAGGTCGTTGCGGCCCAGGCGCTGCTTGGCTGCATTGGCCGTGCCCATGCGCACCACGTCGCGCAGCATGGTGTCGGCGATGAACGCCGTGCGTGCATCGAGCACGCGCACCGCATCGCTGCCGGCGCGCTGCGGCTGCGTTTCGGAGAGGACCTTGCCGCGCGCATCGACCACCTTCTGGATCAGGTACGGGTTGATGCGGTAGCCACCGTTGGCAAACACCGAGTAGGCGCCCGCCATCTGCAGCGGCGTCACGCTGCCCGCGCCGAGCGCCATCGGCAGGTAGGCCGGGTGCTTGTCGGCTTCGAAGCCGAAGCGGGTGATGTAGTCCTGCGCGTATTGCGTGCCGATCGCACGCAGGATGCGCACCGAGACCAGGTTCTTCGACTTCGCCAGCGCGCGGCGCATGGTCATGGGGCCTTCGAACTTGCCGTCGTAGTTCTTCGGCTCCCACACCTGGCCGCCGGTGTCCGGGCCGATCGTCAGCGGTGCGTCATTGATGACGGTGGCCGGGGAGAAGCCCTTTTCCAGCGCGGCCGAATAGATGAACGGCTTGAAGCTGGAACCCGGCTGGCGCCAGGCCTGCGTCACATGGTTGAACTTGTTGCGGTTGAAGTCGAAGCCGCCGACCATCGAGCGGATCTCGCCGTCCTGCGGGTTGATCGAGACGAAGGCCGCCGAGACTTCAGGGAGCTGCGTAACCGTCCACTGGCCCTTTTCGTCCTGCGTCACGCGGATGATGGCGCCGGGGCGGATCTTGGTCTTCGGCTGCGCGTTTGCCGACAGCGATGGCGCGATAAAGCGCAGCGCCGACCCTTCGATGGTGGCCACTTCGCCCGACAGCAGCGTGGCCTTTACCTCGCGCGAAGACACGCTGGTCACCACGGCGGAACGCAGGTCGTCGCTGCCCGGGTGCTCGACCAGCGCGTCGTCGATGGCCTGCTCGCGTTCAGCCTGGTCCGAGGGCAGGTCGATAAAGGCCTCCGGGCCGCGGTAGCCGTGCTTGCGCTCGTAGTTCATGATGCCCGAGCGCACGGATTCGTACGCCGCGTCCTGGTCGGGCTTGGCCAGCGTGGTGTAGACGGTGAGGCCGCGCGTGTAGGTTTCCTCGCGGTATTGCGCGTACATCAGCTGGCGCACGATCTCGGCCACGTACTCGGCGTGCGTGGAAAACTCGTTGCCTTCCGTGCGGACCTTCGGCGCTTCACGCAGGGCCTGGTCATACTGCTCCGGCGTGATGTAGCGCAGGTCGCGCATGCGCTGCAGGATGTATTCTTGGCGTACCTTCGCGCGCTTGGGATTCACCACCGGGTTGTAGGCGGACGGCGCCTTGGGCAGGCCGGCCAGCATGGCGGCCTCCGCCGGCGTGACGTCGCGCACCGACTTGCCGAAGTAGACGCGCGCGGCGCTGTCGAAGCCATAGGCGCGCTGGCCCAGGTAGATCTGGTTCATGTACAGCTCGAGGATCTGGTCCTTGCTCAGGTTCGCCTCGATCTTGTACGCGAGCAGCATTTCGTAGATCTTGCGCGTGTAGGTCTTCTCGCTGGACAGGAAGAAGTTGCGCGCCACCTGCATCGTGATCGTCGAAGCGCCTTGCGACAGCCCGCCGCGCAGGTTTGCCAGGCCCGCCCGCATCACCCCGACAAAGTCCACGCCGCCGTGCTCGTAGAAGCGGTCGTCCTCGATCGCCAGCACCGCCTTCTTCATCACGTCGGGGATCTCGGCGATCGGCACGAAGTTGCGGCGCTCTTCGCCGAACTCGCCGATCAGGACATTGTCGGCGGTGAAGATACGCAGCGGAATCTTGGGCCGGTAGTCCGTGATGGTATCGAGCGACGGCAGGTTGGGCGCAGCCACCAGCAACGCGTAGCCAAGCAGCAGCGCGACCGCCACGATGCCGGCGACGATCAGACCGACCACCCAGAACGTGAGCCGCGCCCAGAGCGGGCGGCGGGCAGGGAGGGACGGCTTCTGGTGTGCTGTGGCCATAAGGGAAAAACCTAGTCAGGAGTGCGGGGGATTATATCGCCCGGGATAGCGGCACCTTCCTGCACAGTGGCGCCTGCGGCGCTACTGTGCTGTTACAAGATGTAATGTCCCCGACAGCGGAAGCTTGCGCCGATGTGCGAGCAGGAAAAAGGCTGGGAAGGGAACCCGACGACCGTGGGGTTTTGGCAACGCTTTGGAGGAGCCGTCGCAAAAATAAAAGCGTGGCCAGACCGGCACATTGCCAGCACTGCCGGTTTTTGTGAGAATCGGCCAACATAAAAGAGCAAAACGTTTCATCGAGAAACAGGGCTCGCCCGATTAGAGCAGTCAAGCCAGGGGTGAGTTCAAATGTGAGGGGGTCACCTTGCGACGGGGCATTTTGTCGGGGCTTCTGCGCCGGACTACGGTCGGCGTAGATATCGGGTCGTCCAGTGTCAAGGTAGTCGAGCTGTCCGTGGGGGGCAGCAAACATGACTACCGGCTGGAAAAGTGTGCCAGCGAACTGCTGGACCGCAATGCCGTTGCCGACGGCAACGTGGTCAATATCGAGGCTGTCGGCATCGCGCTCAAGCGCGCGCTCGGCAAGGCCGGCATCCGCACCAAGGACGTGGTGCTTGGCGTGCCTTCGATGCTGACCGAATCACAGACGGTCAGTCTGCCGGACAACCTGTCCGAAGACGAACTCTATTCCCAGGTCGAATCCGAGGCGCACCGGCTGTATCCGCCGTCGCAGACGGTGAATTTCGACTTCGCCGTGATTGGCCCGAGCGAAACCGAGGGCGGTATCGGCGTGCGCGTGACCGCGGCCAACAGCGATCGCGTGCAGGAGCGCGTCACCGCCGCCGAAATGGCGGGCCTGCGCCCGCAGGTCATGGACGTCGAGGAATACGCGGTGCAGCGGACCATCGTGCAGATGCTCGGCGTGCCGCGCGATATGCCTGAAGCCGATGCACGCGCGCTGCCGGTGGTGGCCGTCGTTCATCTCGGCGGCAGCCGTTCCAAGGCCATCTTCTACCAGGGCTGGAAAGAGCTGTACGAGCAGCCCCTGAATAGCTACGGCGACCAGCTCACGCAGAGCGCCGCGCGCATGTTCACGCTCGACGCGCTCAAGGCCGAGATCAAGAAACGCAAGAACACGCTGCCGGAAGCCTGGCGCGCCCAGCTGCTCAAGCCGTCGCTCGAAGCGCTGGCCATGGAAGTGCAGGCCGCGGTGGGGAATTTCATCGCGAGCTCCAGCCTCGGCCGGGTCGACGAGATCCTGCTGTCGGGCGGGCATGCGTCGCTGGTCGGCGTGCAGGCGGCCATCCAGCAGCAGACCCAGATCACCACCACGCTGGCGAACCCGTTCGCCAACATGATCACCAACGGCAAGGTCAACGAGCGCTACCTGCAGCGTGACCTGCCGGCGTATATCGTCAGCGCCGGACTGGCCTTGCGCGGCCTGCAATAACGCACCCCGGGGGAAACCGAATGTCAACGAACACGCTCCCGTCGGTCAACCTGCTGCCCTACCACGAAGCCCGCAAGGCCGCCCGACGCAAGCGCGTCTACGCGATCCTTGGCGGTGCGGCTGCGGGTGGGGCGCTGGTGGTGCTGCTGGGCGGGCTTTATATCGATCGCCAGATCGAATCGGTCGTCGGGCTGAACCAGGTCCTGACCACCGAGAATGCGCGGCTGGACGGCCAGATCCGCGAGGTCAACACACTCAAGAAGGACATCGAGGCCCTGCTGCAGCGCCAGCAGGCCGTGGAAAGCCTGCAGACCGAACGCAACCGCCCGGTGCAGCTGCTTGAAGAGCTGGTGCGCCAGGTGCCGGAAGGGGTCTACCTGACCAGCCTGAAGCAGACCGGCGAGGCCTTCACGATTGCCGGCGTGGCGCAGTCCAACGAGCGCATTTCCGAGCTGTTGCGCAATGTTGGCGCGGTGCCCTGGCTCGACAAGGCAGAGCTGGTCGAGTCCAAGGCGGTGACGATGACCAACAACCTGCGTGAGCAGCGCCGCCTGTTCGATTTCTCCATGCGCTTCGCCTACCGCGCTCCCGAAACGCCGGCCGACAAGAAGGATGGTCCGGCACGCCCGGCCCAGACGCCGGCCGCCAACGGAAAGGCCTGACCATGGCGCTCAACTCCGACATCAACCTGGCGGACCTGGCAGGCCAGTTCCGCGGGCTCAACTTGAACGAGCCCGAAACCTGGCCCACGGCGCCGCGCGTGGCCTTCGCCATCCTGGCGGCGGCGATGGTGCTGGTGCTTGGATGGCAGTTCTACTGGAGCGGCAAGTCCGAGGAGCTGGACCGCCAGCGCGCCGAGCAGGAGACCCTCAAGCAGGCCTACCAGTCCAAGATCGCGCAGGTGGCAAACCTCGAGGCGCTGCGTGAGCAGAAGAAGCAGGTCGAGCAGCGTGTCGCGCAGCTGGAGCGCCAGCTTCCCAACAAGACGGAGATGGATGCCCTGCTGGCCGACGTCAACCACGCCGGCGTGGCGCGTGGCCTGCAGTTCGAACTGTTCAAGCCGCAGGCCGCCGTGCTCAAGCCTTACTTTGCCGAGATCCCGGTGAACCTGAAGGTGACTGGCCGCTACCACGACGTCGCGCAGTTCAACGCCGATGTCGCCGCCCTGTCGCGGATCGTGTCGATGCAGAACCTGCAGCTCGCCAATACCAAGGACGGCGCGCTGACCATGGAGGCGGTCGCGATGGCCTACCGCGCGCTGGACCCGGACGAGCAGGCCGCGCAACGCAAGGCTGCCGCCAACGCCGCCAAGCCGGCCGGAGGTGCCAAATGAGCCGCCTCGTGAGCCTTTCCATGCATCGCGCCCGCGTGCTGGCCGCTGCCGCGCTGGCCGCAGGCCTGCTGGGCGCATGTGGCTCCAGCGACGAACAGGCGCTGCACCAGTGGATGGACGCCACGCGCAACGCCAAGGCGCAGCCGCCGGCGCCCCTGCCCGAACCCAAGCCCTACGTGCCGCGCGAATACGCAGGGCGCAGCGCACCGGAGCCATTCGCACAGACCAAGATCGGCGAACTCAACAAGATGCTGGCGGAGTCGCCCGAAGCCGGGCGGCACCGCGAGCCGCTGGAGGACTATCCGCTCGAAAACTTCAAGATGCTCGGCATGATGAAGAAACACGGCGAGACCTTCGGCATTGTGCGTGTTGATAACAAGATCCACCACGTCAAGGTGGGTCAGTATCTCGGCCAGAGCTACGGCCGGGTGGTCCGCATCACCGATCAGGAGATCGTGTTGCGCGAATTGGTCCGGGAAGGGGTATCCGAGTGGAAAGAGAAAATGACCAGTCTGAAGCTGGAGGTGTCGGCATGACCCTGAGTCGCTGGTACCGAGCGCTTGCGGGCGCGGCAACGATGGCTCTGGTGCTGGCCTCTCCGGCCGCGCTGGCACAGACAAACCAGGTGAAGTCGGTCGACTCCAATGTCGTGGGCGAGCAGACCGTGTTCACCATCGACCTGCAGTCGCCCCTGGCGCAGAAGCCGGCGGACTTCACGACGCAGAATCCCGCGCGCGTCGCGATCGATTTCTTCGATACCGGGTTTTCCGCCGGACGCGCCCAGTATGACTACGGCAGCAAGCTGCTGCGCGGCGCCAACGTCATGCAGATCGGCGACCGTACGCGCGTGGTGCTCGACCTGACGCGCACGGCGACCTACCGCACCGAAGTCCGCGGCAACCAGTTCGTGGTACTGCTGGACAACGTCGCACCAGGGGCCAGGGCGGCCGCGCCCACCTTCGCGGCGCCTTACGCGCCGACCTCGGCTGCCGCGGGGCGTGCCTCGGTGCGCAATATCGACTTCCGTCGCGGTACGGATGGAGCGGGGCGCGTGGTGGTTGACCTGTCCTCGCGCGATTCCGGCATCAATATCGCGCAGCAGGGCCAGAACGTGGTGGTCGACTTCCTTGGCACCTCGCTGCCCGACAACCTGCGCCGCCGCTTCGATGTGAGCGACTTCGGGACGCCGGTGCAGGGCATGCGCGCCACGGACAGCAGCGGCAATACCCGCCTGACCATCGAGCCGCGCGGCAACTGGGAGTACAGCTCCTACCAGACCGACACCCAGTTCGTCGTGGAAGTGCGTCCCGTCAAGGAAGATCCGACCAAGCTGATCAGTGGTCCGGGCTACCGTGGCGAGCGCCTGTCGCTCAACTTCCAGAACATCGACATCCGCTCGCTGCTGCAGGTGTTTGCCGATTTCACCAACCTGAACATCATCACCAGCGACACCGTGCAGGGCAACATCACGCTGCGTCTGAAGGACGTGCCGTGGGACCAGGCCTTGCAGATCGTGATGGATGCCAAGGGGCTGGCGTCGCGCCGCAATGGCAATGTGCTGTGGGTGGCGCCCAAGGCGGAACTGGCGACCAAGGAGAAGCTCGAGCTGGAGGCGCAGCAGCAGATCAATGACCTGGAGCCGATCCGCAGTCAGGTGTATCAGCTGAACTACCAGCGTGCCGAAGACGTGCGCAAGATGCTGCTGGGCGTGACCACGGGTGCTCCCGGTGCGGCGGCTCCGGCCATTGGTGGCGCGGCCGGCCTGGCGTCGCGCATGCTGTCCAAGCGCGGTTCGCTGACGGCCGATGCCCGTACCAACCAGCTGTTCGTATCGGACATTGCCAGCAAGCTCGAGGAAGTGCAGAACTTCCTGGTCAAGATCGACATCCCGGTGCGCCAGGTCATCATCGAGGCGCGCATCGTCGAGGCGACCGATACGTTCAGCCGCAACCTTGGTGTCAAGCTCGGCTTCGCCGGCCAGTACAACAACGCCAAGGTGGGGAACACCTACGGCAACGTGCTGCCCGGTGCCACATCCGACAACGGCCCGTTCCTGAGCCTGCCGGCCGGCGCGATCAACGGCGCGAACCCGGCGAACATCGCGGTCAGCATCTTCAACAGCGCGGCCACCAAATTCCTGGCGCTCGAGCTGTCGGCGCTCGAGGCGGACGGCAAGGGCAAGATCATCTCCAGCCCGCGCGTGGTCACGGCCAACAATATCAAGGCATTGATCGAGCAGGGCACGGAGCTGCCTTACCAGGCGGCGACGTCCAGCGGTGCCACGTCAGTCCAGTTCCGCAAGGCCAACCTGAAGCTGGAGGTGACGCCTCAGATCACGCCGGAGGGCAATGTGCTGCTTGACGTGGACGTGAACAAGGACAGCGTCGGCATCCAGACCACGTCGGGCTTTGCCATCGATACCAAGCATGTGCAGACCCAGGTGCTGGTGGACAACGGCGGCACGGTGGTCATCGGCGGTATCTACACGCAGACCGAGTCCAACGACACCGACAAGGTGCCGTTCCTGGGGGATATCCCCGTGCTCGGCTACCTGTTCAAGAGCAACGCCAAGGTGCGCAACCGTACCGAACTGCTGGTCTTCCTGACGCCGCGTGTCCTGAATGAGAGCGTCACGCTGAAATAAGGCACGCCCCGGTGCGAATGAGGCGTAATTGGCGCCCGGGACGCTGGATGCAGTAGACTGCAAGGCCGCATCGACCGATGCGGCCTTTTTTTGTCCGTGACGGCCAATCGCAAGGCCATGCCGCATCCGGCACTTGCTGCATGCGGCCCAACATAAGAAGATGATGCAGTTTCCAACGGAGGAGGGCGGACCGGAATCCGCGTTCCCAAGCGACAATCCAGTGATAGCCTTGCCGACGGCCACGGAGACCGGCCGTCCCAATCTCTTCTTCGTCGGCCTGATGGGCGCCGGCAAGACTACCGTGGGCCGTACGGTCGCGCGGCGCCTGCACTATCCGTTCTTCGATTCCGACCATGAGCTGGAAGCGCATTGCGGCGTGCGCATCCCGGTGATCTTCGAACACGAGGGCGAGGAAGGCTTCCGCGACCGCGAGGCCGCGATGATCAGCGAGCTGACCGGGCGCAGCGGCATCGTGCTGGCCACCGGCGGCGGCGCGGTGCTGCGGGCGGAGAACCGCGAGCTGCTCAAGTCCCGCGGCACCGTGGTCTACCTGCGCGCCAGCCCGCACGACCTGTGGCTGCGCACCCGGCACGACCGCAACCGCCCGCTGTTGCAGACCGAGGATCCGAAGGGCAAGCTGGAAGCGCTCTACGCCGCGCGCGACCCGCTGTACCGCGAGGTGGCCGATTTCATCATCGAGACCGGCAAGCCCTCGGTGGCGCAGCTTGCTAATATGGTGCTGATGCAACTGGAAATGGCCGGTTTCCGCATCGATCCCGTCGCTGAGGCGCCGGAACAGCCGGCTAACGATACGCATTCATGATCACGCTACAAGTCGACCTGGGAGAGCGCAGCTATCCCATCCATATCGGTACCGGCCTGCTCGGCAATGCCGAACTGCTGCGCCCGCACGTGCGTGGCCAGCATGCCGTCATCGTCACGAACGAAACCGTCGGTCCGCTTTACGCGGCGCGCGTGGAAGCCAGCCTGAAGGCGCTGGGCAAGACCGTGCGCGTGGTGACGCTGCCCGACGGCGAGGCCTTCAAGCAGTGGGAAACGCTCAACCTGATCTTCGACGCGCTGCTGTCTGCCGGCGCCGACCGCAAGACCACGCTGGTCGCGCTGGGCGGCGGCGTGGTGGGCGACATGACGGGGTTTGCGGCAGCCTGCTACATGCGCGGCGTGCCGTTCGTGCAGGTGCCGACCACGCTGCTGTCGCAGGTGGATTCGTCGGTGGGCGGCAAGACCGGCATCAACCACCCCCTTGGCAAGAACATGATCGGCGCGTTTCACCAGCCCAACGCGGTGATTGCCGACATCGACACGCTGCGCACGCTGCCTCCGCGTGAACTGGCCGCGGGCATGGCCGAGGTCATCAAGCATGGCGCGATCGCCGATGTGGAGTACTTCGCCTGGATCGAGCGCAATATCGCCGCGCTCAACAACTGCGATCCGGACCTGATGGCGCTGGCCGTGCAGCGCTCCTGCGAAATCAAGGCGGGCGTGGTGGCCCAGGATGAGCGCGAAGGCGGGCTGCGCGCTATCCTCAACTTCGGCCACACCTTCGGCCATGCGATTGAAGCCGGCATGGGCTATGGCGAATGGCTCCATGGCGAGGCGGTCGGCTGCGGCATGGTGATGGCGGCCGACCTGTCGCACCGCCTGGGCTTCATAGACACCGAAACCCGTGCGCGCATCCGCGAACTGACGCACGCGGCGATGCTGCCCATCGTCGCGCCGGAACTGGGCACTGACCGCTATATCGAACTGATGAAGGTGGACAAGAAGGCCGAAGCCGGCAGCATCAAGTTCATCCTGCTGAAGAAGCTAGGCGACGCGTTCATCACAACGGTTCCCGATGCCGACCTGCGCGCGACGCTGGCGCAGGCAGTCCTTAAACCTCCCACCGAGGCCTCGGTCGCGTAAACGATCGGTTATGCCTCGCAACCCTGACCCAGCCCACGGATTGCCGCATGACCGACCTTGAAAGCCATCTCGCTCCCTACGCCGCCCGCTCCGCGCAGACGCGCGGACGGGTCCATGCCGAGCCTGCGTCGTCGTCGCGCAGCGAATTCCAGCGCGACCGCGACCGCGTCATCCACAGCACGGCCTTCCGCAGGCTGGAGTACAAGACCCAGGTCTTCGTCAACCATGAAGGCGACCTGTTCCGCACGCGCCTGACGCACAGCCTGGAAGTGGCGCAGATCGCACGCTCGATCGCGCGCAACCTGCGCCTGAACGAGGACCTCGTCGAAGCGATCTCACTCGCGCACGACCTTGGCCATACCCCGTTCGGCCATGCCGGCCAGGACGCGCTCAATGCCTGCATGAAGAACCACGGCGGCTTCGAGCACAACCTGCAAAGCCTGCTGGTCGTGGACGAACTGGAGGAGCGCTATGGCGGCTTCAATGGCCTGAACCTGACCTTCGAGACGCGCGAGGGCATCCTTAAGCATTGTTCGCGCGTCAACGCGGCCGCGCTTGGCGAACTGGGCCGGCGCTTCCTGGAGGGCTCGCAACCGTCGCTGGAGGCGCAGCTGGCCAACCTTGCCGACGAGATCGCCTACAACAACCACGATATCGACGATGGCCTGCGCTCGGGCCTGCTGACGCTGGAGCAGCTCGACGAAGTGCCGATGTGGGGGCGCCACCGCGCCGAGGTGGCTGAAGCCTTCCCGGGCATCAACGGCCGCCGCGCCATCAATGAAACCGTGCGGCGCATGATCAATACGCTGATCGTGGACCTGATCGAGACCACCAGCCGGAACATCGCCGCGGCGAACCCGCGCTCGATCGAGGCCGTGCGCGCGGCGGGGCCACTGATCGGGTTCAGCCCGCAGATCCACGAAGAGGCGGCCGCACTCAAGCGCTTCCTGTTCCGGCACCTGTACCGGCATTACCTGGTCATGCGCATGTCGTCCAAGGCGCAGCGCATCGTCTCCGACCTGTTCGGCGTCTTCATGTCCGATTCGCGCCTGTTGCCGCCCCAGTACCAGGCCGCGCATGGCGGCGACCAGTCGCGGCTGATCGCCAACTACATCGCGGGCATGACCGACCGCTACGCCATTCGCGAACATCGCCGCATCTTCGCGGTCAGCGAAGGCAGCTAGCACGGTCCTTTGCGTGCAAAAGCGGGCACGAGGCGGTGCCCGCAGAAATTGGGGACGGATCAGGCTATCATTCGGGGCAACCCGGTCCTGATCTCTGCAGCTTCCCGATGGCACGACTTCCACGCTTTTCTCCGGCCGGCCTGCCGGCGCTTGTGTTGCAACGCGGCAACAACCGTCAACCGGTCTTCCTGGGGCCGGACGATTACCTGCACTACCTGGACAGCCTGCGCATGGCTGCGCGCGAACATGACGTCGCCATCCATGCCTACGGCCTGCGACCCAATCACATCCATCTGGTGGCCACGCCGCGCGGGCAGGATTCGCTGAGCCTGACCATGCAGGCCGTGGGGCGCCGCTACGCGCGCTACTTCAACCGGAGCGCCGGACGCACAGGCACGCTATGGGAAGGGCGCTTCCGGTCCGCGGTGTTCGACCCCGCCGACTGGATGCTGCCGGCGATGCTGTACGCCGAAGGCAATGCCATGCGGGCCGGCGAGGTCACGACGCCGGAGGCCGACCGGTGGAGCAGCCACCGCCACCATGTCGGCATAGAGGCCAGCGCACTGGTGAGCGATCACTCCGCGTACTGGGGGCTGGGCAATACACCGTTCGAACGGCAGTCCAACTACAGCTCCCTGAGCAATGAAGGCCTCTCGGGCCGGACCCTCGCCACCTTGCGCAAGCACGCCCACAGTGGCTGGCCGCTCGGAGGCGAGGCTTTCCTCGCGCAACTCGAGCGCCAGGGCGCGCGACGCGTGCAGCCGTTGCCAAAAGGCCGGCCCAAACGTGAACCATCCGCGGAGCCGGGCGAACCGAACGCATCGGCGGCGTAGCTGGCTCCTGGGCTGCTCAAACGTCACGTAGCGGTCAATACGTCCGGATTTAATGTGTCCCCATTTAAATGGGAATTCTAATTGGCTCGATTTTAAATGTGTTCTGACCCCATTTAAAAATTTTGCGGCGTTCGCGGGATTCCCATATAGTTGCTCCACCCACAGTCATTGTGCGGCGCGTCACGCTCGTGTACGCCGCTTCGGATCCCCGTAGTCCCCTGACAGCAGATGAGCCGGTCCAAACCGGCCCACCCGGTCCAAATTGTGTCCGGCGCGCAGGCAGCACGCGGTACCCGTTCGGTTTACCTGGCATTCCGCGCAGCCTTCACCGGAATTCAGCCCGTGGACCAATCGCAAAACCAATCGGCCCAGGAACTGGCCCAGGCGCAGACCAGCGCAATTTCCACTGACATCGCCCTGCGACCCGAGTCGCAAGGCCTGTACGACCCGACCAATGAGCACGATGCCTGCGGCGTCGGCATGGTCGCGCATATCAAGGGCAAGAAGTCGCACGAGATCGTCAGCCAGGGCCTGAAGATTCTTGAAAACCTGGACCACCGCGGTGCGGTCGGCGCGGATGCGCTGATGGGCGACGGCGCCGGCATCCTGATCCAGATTCCCGACCAGTTCTATCGCGAAGAGATGGCCGCGCAGGGTGTGAGCCTGCCGCCCGCCGGCGAATACGGCGTGGGCATGATCTTCCTGCCGAAGGAACACGCCTCGCGCCTGGCGTGCGAACAGGAACTCGAGCGCACCGTCCGCCTGGAAGGCCAGGTCGTGCTGGGCTGGCGCGACGTGCCGGTCGACTGCAACATGCCGATGTCGCCGACGGTCCGCAAGACCGAGCCTGTCATCCGCCAGATCTTCATTGGCCGCGGCCGCGACATCATGACCACGGACGCGCTGGAGCGTAAGCTCTACGTGATCCGCAAGACCGCCAGCCACGCCATCCAGGCGCTCAAGCTGAAGCACGGCAAGGAATACTTCGTGCCGTCGATGTCGGCGCGCACGGTGGTGTACAAGGGGCTGCTGCTGGCCAACCAGGTCGGCGAGTACTACCTGGACCTGCAGGACCAGCGCGCCGTTTCGGCCCTGGCCCTGGTGCACCAGCGCTTCTCGACCAACACCTTCCCGGCCTGGGAACTGGCCCACCCGTACCGCATGGTCGCCCACAACGGTGAAATCAACACCGTGAAGGGCAATGTGAACTGGATCAACGCGCGTACCGGCGCCATCTCGTCGCCGGTGCTCGGCGACGACCTGCCCAAGCTGTGGCCGCTGATCTACCCCGGCCAGTCCGACACCGCATCGTTCGACAACTGCCTCGAACTGCTGACGATGGCCGGCTACCCGCTCGTCCACGCGATGATGATGATGATCCCGGAAGCCTGGGAACAGCACACGCTGATGGACGACAACCGTCGCGCCTTCTACGAGTACCACGCCGCCATGATGGAGCCGTGGGACGGCCCGGCCGCGATCTGCTTCACCGACGGCCGCCAGATCGGCGCCACGCTGGACCGTAACGGTCTGCGTCCGGCCCGCTTCTACGTGACCGAGGACGACATCGTCGTGCTGGCCTCGGAAGCCGGCGTACTGCCGTTCCCCGAGTCGCGCATCGTCGAAAAGTGGCGCCTGCAGCCGGGCAAGATGTTCCTGATCGACATGGAGCAGGGCCGCATCATCGACGACAAGGAACTCAAGGACAACCTGGCCAACGCCAAGCCGTACAAGAGCTGGATCGACGCCGTCCGCATCAAGCTGGACGAGATCGATGCCAAGCCGGAAGACGTCGCCGCCGAGAAGAAGCCCGTGGCCAAGCTGCTGGACCGCCAGCAGTCCTTCGGCTACACGCAGGAAGACGTCAAGTTCCTGATGGCGCCGATGGCGCTGTCGGGCGAGGAAGCTACCGGCTCGATGGGCAATGACTCGCCGCTGGCCGTGCTGTCGTCGAAGAACAAGACCCTGTACCACTACTTCAGGCAGCTGTTCGCCCAGGTGACCAACCCGCCGATCGACCCGATCCGCGAGAACATGGTGATGTCGCTGGTGTCGTTCATCGGCCCGAAGCCGAACCTGCTCGAGCTGAACAACATCAACCCGCCGATGCGCCTCGAAGTGTCCCAGCCCGTGCTGGACTTCAAGGACATTGCGAAGATCCGCAACATCGAGCACTACACCGGCGGCAAGTTCCGTTCGTACGAGCTGAACATCTGCTACCCGACCGCATGGGGCAAGGAAGGCATTGAAGCCCGCCTGGCCTCGCTGTGCGCCGAAGCCGTGGATGCGGTGCGCTCGGGCTACAACATCCTGATCGTGACCGACCGCCGCGTCGATGCCGACCAGGTCGCGATTCCCGCGCTGCTGGCCACGTCCGCGATCCACCACCACCTGGTGGAGAAGGGCCTGCGCACGTCCACCGGCCTGGTGGTCGAGACCGGCACCGCGCGCGAAGTGCACCACTTCGCGCTGCTGGCCGGCTACGGCGCGGAAGCCGTGCACCCGTACCTCGCCATGGAAACGCTGGCCGACATGGCCGCTGAGCTGTCGGGCGACCTGTCGGCCGAAAAGGCGATCAAGAACTTCGTCAAGGCGATCGGCAAGGGCCTGTTCAAGGTGATGTCCAAGATGGGCATCTCCACGTACATGTCATACACCGGCGCGCAGATCTTCGAAGCGATCGGTCTGTCGCGCGAGCTGGTGCAGAAGTACTTCCATGGCACGCCGTCGAACGTCGAGGGCATCGGCATCTTCGAGGTGGCCGAGGAAGCGCTGCGCCTGCACAAGGACGCGTTCGGCAACAACCCGGTGCTGGACACCATGCTCGACACCGGCGGCGAGTACGCTTTCCGCGTCCGCGGCGAAGAGCATATGTGGACCCCGGACTCGATCGCCAAGCTGCAGCACTCGGTGCGCGCTGACGACGGCAAGGGCGCCTACCAGACGTACAAGGAATACGCCAATATCATCAACGACCAGAGCAAGCGCCACATGACGCTGCGTGGTCTGTTCGAGTTCAAGGTCGATCCGGCCAAGGCGATTCCGCTGGAAGAAGTCGAGCCCGCCAAGGAAATCGTGCGGCGCTTCGCCACCGGCGCGATGTCGCTCGGCTCGATCTCGACCGAAGCCCATGCCACGCTGGCCGTGGCGATGAACCGCATCGGCGGCAAGTCGAACACCGGCGAAGGCGGCGAGGACGAGAAGCGCTACCGCAATGAACTGCGCGGCATCCCGATCAAGCAGGGCGACAGCCTGAAGAGCCTGCTGGGCGACGTGATCGAGGCCGACCTGCCGCTGCAGGATGGCGACTCGCTGCGTTCGAAGATCAAGCAGGTGGCATCGGGCCGTTTCGGCGTGACCGCCGAGTACCTGGCCTCCGCCGACCAGATCCAGATCAAGATGGCGCAGGGCGCCAAGCCGGGCGAAGGCGGCCAGCTGCCGGGCCACAAGGTGTCGGACTACATCGGCAAGCTGCGTTACTCGGTGCCGGGTGTGGGCCTGATCTCGCCGCCGCCGCACCACGACATCTACTCGATCGAGGATCTGGCGCAGCTGATCCACGACCTGAAGAACGTCAACCCGTCGTCGGATATCTCGGTCAAGCTGGTGTCCGAAGTGGGCGTCGGCACCGTGGCTGCTGGTGTGTCCAAGGCCAAGGCCGATCACGTCGTGATCGCCGGCCACGATGGCGGCACCGGTGCTTCGCCGTGGTCGTCGATCAAGCACGCCGGCTCGCCGTGGGAACTGGGCCTGGCCGAAACGCAGCAGACGCTGCTGCTCAACGGCCTGCGCAACCGCATCCGCGTGCAGGCCGACGGCCAGATGAAGACCGGCCGCGACGTCGTCATCGGCGCGCTGCTGGGCGCCGACGAGTTCGGTTTTGCCACGGCACCGCTGGTTGCCGAGGGCTGCATCATGATGCGCAAGTGCCACCTGAACACCTGCCCGGTGGGCGTGGCCACGCAGGATCCGCAGCTGCGCAAGAAGTTCCAGGGCAAGCCGGAACACGTCGTCAACTTCTTCTTCTTTGTTGCCGAGGAAGCCCGCGAGATCATGGCCCAGCTGGGCATCCGCACCTTCGACGAACTGATCGGCCGCGCCGACCTGCTCGACACGAAGGCCGGCATCGAACACTGGAAGGCACGCGGCCTGGACTTCGCCCGCATCTTCCACCAGGTGGCACTGCCGGCGGACACGCCGCTGTTCCACACCGACGTGCAGGACCACGGCCTGTCGGCTGAAGCCGGCAAGGCGCTGGACCACGTGCTGATCGCCAAGGCGCGCCCGGCGATCGAGAAGGGCGAACGCGTGTCGTTCATCCAGCCGGTCAAGAACGTGAACCGTACCGTCGGTGCGATGCTGTCGGGCGTGGTGGCCAAGCAATACGGCCACGAGGGCCTGCCGGACGACACCATCCATATCCAGCTGCAAGGCACCGCCGGCCAGTCGTTCGGCGCGTTCCTGGCGCACGGCATCACGCTGGACCTGGTGGGCGACGGCAACGACTACGTTGGCAAGGGCTTGTCGGGCGGCCGCGTGATCGTCCGTGCTCCGCACGAATTCCGTGGCGACCCGACCCGCAACATCATCGTCGGCAACACCGTGCTGTACGGCGCGATTGCCGGTGAGGCGTTCTTCAACGGCGTGGCCGGCGAGCGCTTCGCGGTGCGCAACTCGGGCGCGGCGGCCGTGGTGGAAGGCACTGGCGACCATGGTTGCGAGTACATGACCGGCGGTACCGTGGTGGTGCTGGGCGGCACCGGCCGCAACTTCGCGGCGGGCATGTCGGGTGGCGTGGCCTACGTCTATGACGAGGACGGCCTGTTCGACAAGCGCTGCAACACCTCGATGGTGGCACTGGAAGCCGTGCTGGCCGCGGCCGACCAGGAGAAGGGCCAGAGCCCGGCTTCGTGGCACAAGGTCAACGGCACGCGCCAGCTCGACGAAGTCATCCTGCGCAACCTGATCGAGCAGCACTTCCGCTACACCGGTTCCGAGCGCGCCAAGGCGTTGCTGGCGGACTGGACCACGGCACGCCGCAAGTTCGTCAAGGTCTTCCCGACCGAGTACAAGCGCGCGCTGGGCGAGATGTACGCCAAGGAACAGGCCACCCGCGACAGCGACCGCGAAGCCATCGCCGCCTGATCCGCGGCATCACGAGACAGGGGCCGCAGCCAGGGCAACACCGGCGGCGGTCCCGACAAGATACTGACCTCACAGCAAGGCCGGCCACGCCGGTCTTGCCAGCAAGACCAAGGACGCAACATGGGTAAGGCGACTGGCTTTCTCGAATTTCCGCGCCAGAACGAAGGCTACGAAGCGGTAGTCAAGCGCGTGAAGCACTACAAGGAATTCGTGTTCGCGCTGTCCGACAGCGAAGCGAAGCTCCAGGGTGCGCGCTGCATGGACTGCGGCATCCCGTTCTGCAACAACGGCTGCCCGGTCAACAACATCATTCCGGACTTCAACGACCTGGTGTACCGCCAGGACTGGAAGAGCGCCATCGAGGTGCTGCACCAGACCAACAACTTCCCCGAATTCACGGGCCGCATCTGCCCGGCACCGTGCGAGGCCGCCTGCACGCTGGGCATCAATGAACTGCCGGTCGGTATCAAGTCGATCGAGCACGCCATCATCGACAAGGCCTGGGAAGAAGGCTGGGTCGCACCGCAGGCACCCAAGCACAAGACCGGCAAGACCGTGGCCGTGGTCGGCTCGGGCCCCGCCGGCATGGCTGCCGCGCAGCAACTGGCACGCGCCGGCCATGACGTGACCGTGTTCGAAAAGAACGACCGCATCGGCGGCCTGCTGCGCTACGGCATCCCCGACTTCAAGATGGAGAAGACGCTGATCGACCGGCGCATCGAGCAGATGCAGGCCGAAGGCGTGACCTTCCGTGCCGGCGTGATGGTGACCGACGGCGCGCTGCCGGCCGGCATCAAGAACTACGCCCGCGAAACCATCTCGGCCAAGAACCTGATGGACCAGTTCGACGCTGTCGTGCTGGCCGGTGGTTCGGAAGTGCCGCGCGACCTGCCGGTGCCGGGCCGCGACCTGGACGGTATCCACTTCGCGCTGGAATTCCTGATTCCGCAGAACAAGGAAGTGGCCGGCGATGGCGAGAACGATATCCGCGCCGAAGGCAAGAACGTGATCGTGATCGGTGGTGGTGATACGGGTTCCGACTGCGTCGGCACCTCGAACCGCCATGGCGCTGCCTCGGTGAACCAGTTCGAACTGCTGCCGCAGCCGCCGGAAGAAGAGGACAAGCCGCTGGTGTGGCCGTACTGGCCGATCAAGCTGCGCACCTCGTCGTCGCACGAAGAGGGCTGCGACCGCGACTGGTCCGTCGCCACCAAGGAATTCATCGGCGAGAACGGCAAGGTCACCGCGCTGAAGGCCTGCCGCGTCGAGTGGAAGGACGGCAGGATGCAGGAAGTGCCGGGCAGCGAGTTCATCCTGCCGGCGGACCTGGTGCTGCTGGCCATGGGCTTCACCAACCCGGTGGGTTCGATGCTGGACGCGTTCGGTGTCGATACCGATGCGCGCAAGAACGCCAAGGCCGCCACCGAGGGCGAGCGTGCCTATCAGACCAATGTGCCGAAGGTGTTTGCCGCCGGCGACGTGCGCCGCGGCCAGTCGCTGGTGGTGTGGGCCATCCGCGAAGGCCGCCAGGCCGCGCGTTCGGTCGACGCATTCCTGATGGGGCATTCGGAACTGCCGCGCTGATCGGGTCATCACGACCCATCGCGAAACCCGCCTGGCGCGAGCCAGGCGGGTTTTTTCTTTTTCCGTCGAGGTACTACGCGCTCAGTGTGCGCTCCATGATCAGCGCGCCCGGCCCATAGCAGGCGAGCTTGCCGGCATGCATGGCGGCCTGGTGCGCCGCCATCGGCGCGTACCCGAGCCTGCGCCACCAGTCCGCCGCGGCCTGCACGGCAATCAGCCGCGAATGCTGCCAGCCGGCGTCCAGGGCAGCCTGCAGGGCAGCCTCATACAGTCGTAGCGCGAGGCCACCCCCGCGTCCTGCCGGCGCCACGGCCATGTCATGCACAAACCAGGTCATGGGGGCGGCCTCGGTTCTGTCGTGCGTGAATGGCTTCAGTACGCCGTCCAGCGGCGGCAGGCTGCGCTGTGGCCATGGGTGGGTAAACAGATAGCCAGCCAGGGCCGGGCCCTCGGCTGCGCTTGCCACCAGGCAAGTTGCCGGCGAAAGCGCGAGCCGGCTCGCGAACGCATCGATGCCTTCAAGCAGGTCGTTTTGATAGCAGTGCGCCTGGACCCCGAGTACGCCGGGCAGGTCAGCGGCCGTCATGCGCCGCACAAGGAAATTTGACATCGCGCCATTGTAGGCGGCATTGCATGCCATTGCGTAAAGATGCTGTACGTTCAGGCAACGTTTCGCGAGTTTCAGGGTTCTCCCGCGCTATGGTTTACGTGCCTGTGCCCTGCCGGAGGTTGTTCATACAATTTACAAAAACAATAAACGGAATCTGCCTCGAATCCTTTTTCAGCCGACCCAGATGCGGTCCTGCTAAGCGGGACGTGCGGAGAAAATTGATGTCCGAAGTGCGCATCTTGTCGCGGCTTTGGCGAGGTAAAGCGAGGTTGACGCTTCCTGCTGCCATCCGGAACGCTGCAGTGACGTGGTTTGGGGTGTTGGCCGCCTTGCTGGCGGTGGGGACGCCTTTTGCCGCGCAAACCGTATCGGCCGCTACCGCGTCGGCGCCGCCCGCCATGGCGCGGACGATGTCGTTTCCGGCGCGGCCGATGCGCCTGATCGTTCCGTTTCCCGCGGGCGGCGTGGCCGATGCCATCGCACGCCTGCTTGCCGAGCGCCTGTCGGCCCGGCTGGGGGTGCCGGTGGACGTGGACAACCGGCCCGGCGCGGCCGGTACCACGGCCGGCGAAATCGTTGCCAAGTCCAGCTCGGACGGGCATACCTTGCTGTTTCACCAGGCCAATATGCTGATTCAGCCCGGGCTGGAGCCCGTGCCGTATGACGTGGTGCGCGACTTCACGCCGGTGGCCCGCGTCGCCACCACGCCGCTCTTCCTGGTCATCGACGGCCGCTTGCCCATGCGCACGCCGGAACAATGGGCTGTCGCAGTCAAGTCGAATCCCGGCTCTTACAGTTACGGATACGGCCAGCCGGGCAGCCCCTCCCACCTGTATGCGGAATACGCGGTGCGCGGCATCCGCAACGGCGTGCCGCTCGTGACGGCCAAGGGCGAGGGGGCGATCGTGCAGGAGATGCTGGCTGGCCGTATCAGCGCCTGCTTCTGTTCCTATGCGGCGGTGCAGAGTCATGTGCGCAACGGCTCGCTGCGCATGATCGGCGTGACCGGCGTGTCGCGCTCACCGCTGGCGCCGCTGGTGCCGACACTGCAGGAATCCGGCCTGGAAGGCTTTGCCGCCGCCGCCTGGTTCGGTGTGATGGCGCCGGCCAAGACGCCGCGCGCGATCATTGCGAGGCTGGCTGTCGAGCTGGACGAGGTCATGGCCGAGCGTGAAGTCCGCGCCCGCCTGATGGCCGCGGGCCTGACGCCGCTGCGCGATTCGCCGGAGGCCTTTGCCACCGCGATCCGCTCGGAATCGATCCAGTGGCAGGTCATCCTGCGCGATGCCGCACAAGGAGAGCCATAATCCCGGCGGCCGGTCAATGTGGCGGCCGCCACACGGCCGTCTGCAGGTGTAGGTAGTAGCCCTTATAATGGCCGACTGCCCGGAACCCTGCCAACGTGACTGATTCTGCCCACAATCTCGTCGAACTCAATGCGGTAGATTTTGCCTACTCGCGTGATGCCAAGCCGATCCTGTCCGGCCTGACCATGCAATTCTCGCGTGGCAAGGTGATCGCGGTGATGGGCGGATCGGGCTGCGGCAAGACCACCGTACTGCGCCTGATCGGCGGCCAGGTGCGGCCGCAATCCGGCGCGGTCGCGTTCGATGGTGCCGACATCCACGCGCTCGATGTGAAGGGGCTGTACGCCGTGCGGCGCCAGATGGGCATGCTGTTCCAGTTCGGCGCGCTGTTTACGGACCTGTCGGTGTTCGACAATGTGGCCTTCCCGCTGCGTGAGCACACGGACCTGCCGGAATCGATGATCCGGGACCTGGTGCTGATGAAGCTCAATGCCGTGGGCCTGCGCGGCGCGCGCGACCTGATGCCGTCGCAGATCTCGGGCGGCATGGCGCGACGGGTGGCACTGGCGCGGGCCATCGCGCTGGATCCGATGCTGTTGATGTACGACGAGCCCTTTGCCGGGCTCGATCCCATTTCGCTGGGGCTCACCGCGCGGCTGATTCGCAGCCTCAACGACGCGCTGGGCGCCACCACGATCATCGTCTCGCACGACGTGCACGAGACTTTCCAGATCGCCGACTACGTGTATTTCATTGCCAACGGCCGCATCGCCGCACAGGGCGAGCCCGAGGCCCTGCGCGCCTCGACGGATCCGTTCGTGCACCAGTTCGTCCATGCCGAGGCCGACGGTCCGGTGCCGTTCCACTATGCGGGTCCGACGCTGGCCGAAGATTTTGCCGCCGGAGGTGCGAGGTGACGGGCATGCTGATTGCCATCGGCGCCGCGGTACGGCTGGGCGTTGCCGGGCTCGGTCGTGCCGCCCGGATGTTCTTCACCGTGCTGGGCCTGTCGCCGGCGCTGCTGCGGCGTTTCCGCCTGGTGTCCGACCAGATCTTCTTCGTCGGCAACCTGTCGCTGGTGATCATTGCCGTGTCCGGCCTGTTCGTTGGCTTCGTGCTCGGGCTGCAGGGCTACTACACGCTGAACCGCTACGGGTCCGAGCAGGCACTCGGCCTGCTGGTGGCGCTGTCGCTCGTACGCGAACTTGGCCCGGTGATCACCGCGCTGTTGTTCGCCGGCCGCGCGGGCACCTCGCTGACCGCGGAGATCGGCCTGATGAAGGCTGGCGAACAGCTCACGGCCATGGAGATGATGGCCGTTAACCCGTTGCAGCGCGTGATCGCCCCGCGCTTCTGGGCGGGCGTGGTGGCGATGCCGGTGCTGGCCGCGATCTTCAGTGCGGTCGGCATCCTGGGCGGCTACCTGGTCGGCGTGCAACTGATCGGCGTGGATGCCGGCGCCTTCTGGTCGCAGATGCAGGGTGGCGTGGATGTGCGCGCCGATGTGATCAACGGCGTCATCAAGAGTTTCATCTTCGGCATTGCCGTGACGTTCATTGCGCTTTACCAGGGTTTCGAAGCCAAGCCCACGCCGGAAGGTGTATCGCGGGCCACGACCCGCACCGTGGTGATTGCGTCGCTGGCCGTGCTGGGGCTGGATTTCCTGCTGACCGCGCTGATGTTCAGCTGATGAACAACGGCAACGGGGCAACTGACAGGACAACGGGTAGAAAGAGATCCCAATGAAAAAAAGTGCACTCGATTTCTGGGTGGGGTTGTTTGTGGTGGCAGGCTTCGTTGCCTTGCTGTTCCTCGCCCTGAAGGTCGGCAACATGAGCGCCTTCACGTTCCAGGAAACCTACACGGTCGAAGCGCGCTTCGACAATATCGGCGGCCTGAAGCCGCGCGCGCCGGTCAAGAGCGCCGGCGTGGTGGTGGGGCGCGTGGCCGCGATCCGCTTCGACGACAAGATCTACCAGGCGACCGTGGTCATGAACCTGGAGAAGCAGTACCAGTTTCCCAAGGACACCTCGGCCAAGATCCTGACCTCGGGCCTGCTCGGCGAGCAGTACATCGGCCTGGAGGCTGGCGGCGATACCGCCATGCTGGCACAGGGGTCGCGCATCACCATGACGCAGTCGGCGGTGGTGCTGGAGAACCTGATCGGCCAGTTCCTCTACAACAAGGCGGCCGATGCCGGATCCGGCGGGGGCAGCAGTGGTGGCGCGGCGAGCGCACCGGCCCTTGGCGGAGCCGCTAAATGACCGCTTGCGCCTGTAGGGCGGCGCCCCGGCGCGCCGCGCTGGCCTTCGCGGCCAGCGCGCTGATGCTGCTGGCCGGTTGCGCCACGGGCCCGACCGCCAATCCGAAGGATCCGATCGAACCGTTCAACCGCGAGATCTCGCGCATCAACGAGGACTTCGACAAGGGCGTGCTGAAGCCGGTTGCCCAGCTCTATTCCGACTACATTCCGTCGCCGGTCCAGACCGCGGTCGACAACTTCTTTTCGAACGTCAGCGACGTCTATTCGGCGGTGAACAACCTGCTGCAGGGCAAGCCGACGCGCGCCGCCGAGGACACCATGCGGGTGGCGATCAACACCGTGCTTGGCATCGGCGGGCTGATCGATATCGCTACCCCGGGCGGCCTGCCCAAGTACAAGGAAGATTTCGGCCAGACCCTGGGCGTCTGGGGCGTGCCGTCGGGGCCGTACCTGGTGCTGCCGCTGTTCGGGCCGAGCACCGTACGCGACACCGCGGGCATGCTGGTGGACCGGCAGATCGACCCGTCGGCGTATTTCTATCCGGTTTCGCTGCGCAATTCGCTGGTCGGGGTGCGCATCGTCGCGGGCCGCGCGCAACTGCTTGGCGCGACCAACCTGCTCGAGCAGGCGGCGCTGGACAAGTACGCGTTCATGCGTGATGCGTACCTGCAGCGGCGCGAGTACCTGATCTACGACGGCAATCCTCCGAGCCGGGAGAACGACGAATCCGAGAGCGACGGCGCACCCCAGCAGCCGCCACAGGAGCCGTCCCAGCAGCCGTCCCAACAACCGGCCGCGCCCTCGGAGGGGACGACGCAGCCCGAGGGCCAGAATCTGCCGGTGCCACCGACGTCGCCGATGCAGCGCATCGTCCCGGGCGGCGGCCTGCGCATTCGGTGACACCATGCAGCGGCGCTGTGAATGCGCTGTGAGCACTGAAACAAAATGTTTTCAAGTGGCGCCGGATGCGCTGGCGCCAGAAACGCGCCGCCGTGGACTGTGTTCCAATGTGCGCAACACCTCGGATTGCGGGCCTGCCCGAAGCAACGGCCGGTTCTCCGGGGCGGGCGAATCACTCTGACTGAGAAGGAAAATCCATGATCAAGCGACTGTTGCTCCCCTTCCTCGCTGTAGCCGCCTTTGCCGGCGCCGCCCATGCGCAAGTCTCGGCGCAGGATACCGCCAGCCCCGAAGCGCTGGTCAAGTCGGTGGTGAACGATGTGATGGCCAGCGTCAAGAGCGACAAGGACATGCAGGCCGGCAATATTGCCAAGATCTCCGCGCTGGTCGAGCAGAAGATCCTGCCGAACGCGAACTTCCAGAAGACCACGCAGATCGCCATGGGCCGCAACTGGTCGAAGGCCACGCCCGAGCAGCAGAAGGTGATCACCGATGAGTTCAAGACGCTGCTGATCCGCACCTACGCCGGCGCCATCGCGCAGATCCGTGACCAGACCGTCCAGTACAAGCCGTATCGCGGTTCGCCGGAGGACACCGATGCGACCATCCGCACCCAGGTGATCAACAAGGGCGAGCCGATCCAGCTCGATTACCGCCTCGAAAAGACGGCGCAGGGCTGGAAGGTCTATGACATCAACGTGCTGGGCGCGTGGCTGACCGAAGCCTACAAGGGCAGCTTCAACACCATCGTCGGCCAGCAGGGCGTGGATGGCGTGATCAAGACGCTGCAGGACCGCAACCGCCAGCTGGCCAACGCCAAGAGCTGATGCCACGGGGCGCGCTGTCGCTGCAGCGTCGCTGCGTTGCGGCACGCGCCCCCGAAACTGCTCTACAATAGGCCGCACGCACACAAGCTCCCGCCCCTGGCGGGAGCTTGTGTTTTCCGGAATTTCGCTGGCTTCGCCGACCCGTCCTTTCCCATGCTGTCGCTTGGCACCTCGCTGACCAACCAGAACGCCGCCGCCGTGCTGCGTGATGGCCTGTCGCGCGTTGCGCAAGGCGAAACGCAGGTGGACTGCGCCGCGCTGGAGCAGGTGGATTCGTCCGCCGTGGCCGTGCTGCTGGCCTGGCAGCGCGCCGCCGCCGCCCGCCAGGGCACGCTGGCGCTGCAAGGCGTCCCGCCGCAGCTCGCCGAGCTGGCTTTGCTGTATGGTGTCGACAGCCTGCTGGGCCTGGCGCAAGCGGCTTCGCATCGACATTGACCCGGCATCCCTGACCGCGCGCCTCAATAGCGGTCATCAGGATGCCCCGGCCGCTGCCTGACGCGGTGGCTGCGCCCCAAGCGGGAGTCTCCCCGCATCCCCTATAATTCCGGGTTGTTCGCCCATTCCCCCGCAGCACTTCGGGCCGGTTCAGGGTAGCCCGGGCACCAGTTGCTCCAAGTTGGTCCCCATTTCCAGACAGCCGGTCCCAGTCGGGCCAGCCCCAGACATTCGGCCATGAAAGCCATCGAACTCACCGACGTTCGCAAGCGCTACAGCAACCTGCAGGCGCTCAAGGGCGTCAGCTTCACCGTCGAGCGCGGCGAATTTTTTGGGCTGCTCGGCCCCAACGGTGCCGGCAAGACCACGCTGATCTCCATCCTGGCGGGCCTGAACCGCGCGGACTCGGGCCGCGTCAGTGTGCTCGGGCACGATGTCGTGTCCGACTACCGCATGGCGCGGCGTATGCTCGGCGTGGTGCCGCAGGAACTGGTGTTCGATCCGTTCTTCACCGTGCGCGAGACGCTGCGGCTGCAGTCCGGCTACTTCGGCCTGACGCGCAATGACGACTGGATCGACGAGATCATGGCCAACCTGGATCTCACCAACAAGGCCGACGCCAATATGCGCCAGCTCTCTGGTGGCATGAAGCGGCGCGTGCTGGTGGCCCAGGCGCTGGTGCATCGTCCGCCCGTGATCGTGCTCGACGAACCCACCGCCGGCGTGGACGTGGAGTTGCGCCAGACGCTGTGGAAGTTCATCTCGCGGCTGAACCGGGAAGGGCACACCATCATCCTGACCACGCACTACCTGGAAGAGGCCGAAGCGCTGTGCGACCGCATCGCCATGCTGAAATTCGGCGAGGTGGTGGCGCTGGACCGGACCAGCAACCTGCTGACGCAGTTCGCCGGGCTGCAACTGGTGCTGACGTTCGCGCGCGGCACGCTGCCCGTGGCGCTGGAGCCGCTGCGCATGCCGGCCAACCCGGGCGAGCGCGCGGTGCGCCTGCGCCTGTCGGGCTACCCGGCCGTGGAACCCATCCTGGCCGCCTGCCGCGAGGCGGGCTGTGAAATCGAAGACATGGAAATCAACAAGGCCGATCTCGAAGACGTGTTCGTCCAGATCATGCGGCGCGAGGGCCACATGCCCGGCGCCTTGCCCGACCAGGCCATGGAGGCCGCGGCATGAAGCAGCCTGGCGATATCGAAATGCTCGACAGCACCCGGCTCGCGCCGATGGCCGTAGGCGGGCTGGTCGGTTTCCGGACCCTGCTCTACAAGGAAGTGCTGCGCTTCTGGAAGGTCAGCTTCCAGACGGTGGCCGCGCCCGTGCTCACGGCCGTGCTGTACCTGCTGATCTTCGGCCACGTGCTGGAAGACCGCGTCAAGGTCTATGACCAGATCAGCTATACCGCCTTCCTGGTGCCGGGACTGGTGATGATGAGCGTGCTGCAGAACGCCTTCGCCAACAGCTCGTCGTCGCTGATCCAGTCCAAGATCACCGGCAACCTGGTGTTCATCCTGCTGCCGCCGCTGTCGCACTGGGAGATGTTCGGCGCCTACGTGGTGGCCTCCGTCATCCGCGGGCTGACGGTTGGCCTTGGCGTGCTGCTGGTGACCGCGTGGTTCGCCAACCTGCATTTCGCCAGCGTCGGCTGGATCCTGGTGTTCGCGCTGCTCGGTGCGGGCATCCTGGGCACGCTCGGGCTGATCGCCGGTATCTGGGCCGAGAAATTCGACCAGCTGGCCGCCTTCCAGAACTTCCTGATCATGCCCGCGACCTTCCTGTCGGGCGTGTTCTATTCCATCCATTCGCTGCCCGCCTTCTGGCAGGCGGTGTCCCATGCCAACCCGTTCTTCTACATGATCGACGGCTTCCGCTATGGCTTCTTCGGCGTCTCGGACGTGTCGCCGCTGTTCAGCCTGGCGGTGGTCGGCGCGGCCTTCGTGCTGCTCGCGATGCTGGCGTTGCGCCTGCTGAAGTCGGGTTTCAAGCTGCGCCACTGAAGACGCGGCCATCCACACAGAAGAGAAGAAATCATGCTGCCTACTCCGGAACAAGTCAGGGATTACATTGCCCAAGGGTTGCCCTGCGAACACCTGGAAGTCGAGGGTGACGGCCAGCACTTCTTTGCCACCATCGTCAGCACCGAGTTCGACGGCAAGCGCCTGATCCAGCGTCACCAGCGCGTGTACGCCGCGCTCGGCGACCGCATGCGTGCCGAGATCCATGCGCTGTCGATGAAGACGCTGACGCCGGCCGAATGGCAGGCGGGCGCCGGCAAATAAGCGGCCGGGGCCGGCGATTTCACAGATTCGGGCTGCATGCCGGTGCGTGCGGCTCCCGCGATAACGACGCCGGGCGTGCTCACTCCGTCCGGCTGCAACTGACAGAACATGGACAAATTCCAGATCCAGGGCAATGGCCCGCTCAAAGGCGAGATCCGTGTTTCCGGCGCCAAGAACGCCGCGCTGCCGATCCTCTGCGCCGGCCTGCTGACGGCCGACACCGTCACCATCGACAACGTGCCGAACCTGCAGGACACGCGCACCATGCTCAAGCTGCTGCGGCAGATGGGCATGCATGCCGAGATGACCGGCGCTACCGCCACGCTTGGGGGCGCCGACATCAATTCGCCCGAGGCGCCGTATGAGCTGGTGAAGACCATGCGCGCGTCGATCCTGGTGCTCGGCCCGCTGGTCGCGCGCTTCGGCGAGGCGCGCGTCTCGCTGCCCGGTGGCTGCGGCATCGGCGCGCGTCCGGTGGACCAGCACATCAAGGGCCTGCAGGCCATGGGTGCCGAGATCACTATCGAGCATGGCTTCATCCATGCCCGCGCCAGCCGCCTGAAGGGCGCGCGCGTGGTGACGGACATGATCACCGTGACCGGCACGGAAAACCTGCTGATGGCCGCGACCCTCGCCGACGGCGAGACGGTGCTGGAGAACGCCGCGCGCGAACCCGAGGTGACCGATCTCGCCAACCTGCTCGTCAAGATGGGCGCGAAGATCGACGGCATCGGGACCGACCGGCTGATCGTGCAGGGCGTCGACAAGCTCCATGGCGCGAAGCACTCGGTCGTCGCCGACCGCATCGAGGCCGGCACCTTCCTGTGCGCGGCCGCGGCCACGCTGGGCGACCTGGTGCTGCGCGATATTCCTCCGCTGATCCTCGACGCCGTGCTGATCAAGCTGCGCGAGGCCGGTGCCAACGTGGAAACCGGTGATGACTGGATCCGCCTGTCGATGCCGCGCCGCGCCCAGGCCGTGAGCTTCCGCACCTCGGAATACCCGGCCTTCCCGACCGACATGCAGGCTCAGTTCATGGCGCTGAACGCCGTGGCCGAAGGCACCGCGCGCATTACCGAGACCATCTTCGAGAACCGCTTCATGCACGTGCAGGAGCTGAATCGCCTGGGTGCCAGCATCACGGCGGAAGGCAATACGGCCGTGGTGACGGGCGTGCCGCGCCTGTCCGGCGCCAACGTGATGGCCACCGACCTGCGCGCCTCGGCGAGCCTGGTCATTGCCGGCCTGGTGGCCGACGGCGACACCGTGATCGACCGCATCTACCACCTGGACCGCGGCTACGACCGCATGGAAGACAAGCTGTCGGCAGTTGGCGCCAAGATCCGCCGCATTGCCTGAGGAACCCGATGAGCCCCGCTTTCAACGCTTCGCCCAGCCAGCTCACCCTGGCGCTTTCCAAGGGCCGCATCTTCAAGGAAACACTGCCGCTGCTCGAGGCCGCCGGCATCCGTGTCACCGAGGATCCGGAGACTTCGCGCAAGCTGATCCTGCCGACCTCGGACCCGGCCGTGCGCGTGATCATCGTGCGCGCGTCCGACGTGCCGACCTACGTGCAATACGGCGCCGCCGACTTCGGCGTGGCCGGCAAGGACGTGCTGATGGAGCACGGCATGACCGGCCTGTACGCGCCGATCGACCTGAACATCGCACGCTGCCGCATGTCGGTGGCGGTGCCGGCCGGGTTTGACTACGCCAAGGCCGTGCGCCAGGGCGCGCGCCTGGCGGTGGCCACCAAGTACGTGCAGACCGCGCGCGAGCACTTCGCCAAGAAGGGTGTGCACGTCGACCTGATCAAGCTGTACGGCTCGATGGAACTGGGCCCGCTGGTCGGCCTGTCGGATGCCATCGTCGACCTGGTCAGCACGGGCAATACGCTGCGCGCCAACAACCTGGTGGAAGTCGAAGAGATCGTGCAGATTTCGTCGCGCCTGGTGGTGAACCAGGCTGCGCTCAAACTCAAGCGCGAACGGCTGACGCCGATTCTCGACGCGTTCGAGAAGGCATCGGCGGCGCTGGCCTGAGGCCTGCGCCCCAGAGAGGAATGGAGTCATGAACGCAACCGAATTGGAAAACGTGTCGATCCGCCGGCTCGACTCCGCCGCGCCGGGCTTTGCCCAGGCGCTGCGCGAGGTGCTGGCCTTCGAGGCCGGCGAGGATGAGGCCATCGACCGCGCCGCGGCGCAGATCCTGGCCGACGTGAAGGATCGCGGCGACGCCGCGGTGCTCGAGTACACGCAGCGCTTTGACCGGGTCGAGGCCGCGTCGATGGGCGCGCTGGAAATCGCGCAAAGCGAACTCGAAGCTGCGCTCGAAGAGCTGGAGCCCAAGCGCCGCGCCGCGCTGGAAGCCGCCGCCGCGCGTGTGCGTGCCTACCACGAGAAGCAGAAGATCGAATGCGGCAGCCACAGCTGGGAGTACACCGAGGCCGACGGCACCATGCTCGGCCAGAAGGTGACGCCGCTGGACCGCGTGGGCATCTACGTGCCGGGCGGCAAGGCCGCGTATCCGTCGTCCGTGCTGATGAACGCGATTCCGGCGCGCGTGGCCGGTGTCAAGGAAATCATCATGGTCGTGCCCACGCCGGGCGGCGTGCACAATGAACTGGTGCTGGCTGCCGCGCAGATCGCGGGCGTGGACCGCGTGTTCACCATTGGCGGCGCACAGGCGATTGGCGCGCTGGCCTACGGCACGGCGACGCTGCCGCAGGTGGACAAGATCGTTGGCCCCGGCAATGCGTATGTGGCCGCCGCCAAGCGCCGCGTGTTCGGCACGGTCGGCATCGACATGATCGCGGGTCCGTCGGAAATCCTGGTGATTTGCGATGGCACGACCGATCCGGACTGGGTGGCGATGGACCTGTTCTCGCAGGCCGAGCACGACGAGCTCGCACAGTCGATCCTGCTGTGCCCGGACGCGGACTACATCGCGCAGGTGGCAGCCAGCATCCAGCGCCAGCTCGACAGCATGCCGCGCCGCGAGGTGATTGCCGCATCGATCTCGGGCCGGGGCGCGCTGGTCAAGGTGCGCGACATGGAAGAGGCCTGCGAGATCGCCAACGCGATCGCGCCGGAGCACCTGGAAATCTCCACCGAGAATCCGCGCCAGTGGAGCGAGAAGATCCGCCACGCGGGCGCCATCTTCCTGGGCCGCTATACCAGCGAATCGCTGGGCGACTACTGCGCCGGCCCCAACCACGTGCTGCCGACTTCGCGCACCGCGCGCTTCTCGTCGCCGCTGGGCGTGTACGACTTCCAGAAGCGTTCGAGCCTGATCGAGGTGAGCGAGGGCGGGGCGCAGATGCTCGGCCAGATTGCCGCCGAGCTGGCGTATGGCGAAGGCCTGCAGGCCCACGCCCGCAGCGCCGAGTATCGTTTCAAGCGTAGTTGAACCCATGGCTGCCGCATCGGTGCGGCAGCGCACACAGGAGCATCCATGTCAGTCGTAGACCCTTCCCTGATCGAGCGAATCATCCGTGACGACGTGCGCGCCATGGGCGCCTACCACGTGCCGGATTCGCATGGTCTGGTGAAGCTCGATGCCATGGAGAACCCGTACCGCCTGCCGCCCGAATTGCGCGCCGAACTGGCCGCGCGGCTGGGCGAGGTGGCTCTGAACCGCTACCCGGTGCCCAGCAGCGAGGCGCTGCGCGTGAAGCTGAAGGAAGTCATGCAGGTGCCGGCCGGCATGGACGTGCTGCTCGGCAACGGGTCGGATGAAATCATCAGCATGCTGGCGCTGGCCGCGGCCCGCCCCGGTGCGAAGGTGATGGCGCCCGTGCCCGGCTTCGTGATGTACGCGATGTCGGCCCAGTTCGCCGGCCTTGAGTTCGTGGGCGTGCCGCTGCGCGCCGACTTCACGCTGGACCGCGAAGCAATGCTGGCCGCCATGGCCGAACACCAGCCCGCCATCGTCTACCTGGCCTATCCGAACAATCCGACCGGCAACCTGTTCGATGCCGCCGACATGGAGGCCATCGTCCGTGGCGCGCAGGGTCCGGTGTGCCGCAGCCTGGTGGTGGTGGACGAGGCCTACCAGCCGTTCGCGCAGGAAAGCTGGATGCCGCGCCTGACCGAGTTCGGCAATCTGCTGGTCATGCGCACGGTGTCCAAGCTGGGCCTGGCCGGTATCCGCCTGGGCTATGTGGCAGGCGCACCACAGTGGCTGGAGCAGCTCGACAAGGTGCGGCCGCCCTACAACGTGAACGTGCTGACCGAAGCGGCGGCCCTCTTCGCGCTCGAGCACGTCGCGGTGCTCGACGAGCAGGCGGCGCAGCTGCGCGCTGAACGTGCGCGCGTCGCGCAGGGCATGGCTGCCCACGCCGGCGTGACCGTGTTCCCCAGCGCGGCCAATTTCCTGCTCGCGCGCGTGCCGGATGCGGCACAGACGTTCGACCGGCTCCTGGCCCGCAAGGTGCTGATCAAGAACGTGAGTAAAATGCACCCATTGCTGGCCAACTGTCTGCGCGTGACGGTCAGCACTCCCGAAGAAAACGCGCAGTTCCTTGAGGCATTCGCAGCGTCGCTGCAGGATTAACACCATGCGTGTTGCAGAGGTCACCCGCAATACTTCGGAAACGCAAATTCGCGTTTCCCTGAACCTTGATGGCACCGGCCGCCAGAAACTGGCGTCCGGCGTGCCGTTCCTCGACCACATGCTCGACCAGATTGCCCGCCACGGCATGTTCGACCTGGAAGTCGAGGCTACCGGCGATACGCATATCGACGACCATCACACTGTGGAGGACGTCGGCATCACCCTCGGCCAGGCAGTCGCCAAGGCCATCGGCGACAAGAAGGGCATTACCCGCTACGGCCACAGCTACGTGCCGCTGGATGAATGCCTGTCGCGCGTCGTGATCGACTTTTCCGGCCGCCCGGGCCTGGAATTCCACGTGGCGTTCACCCGTGCGCGCGTGGGCAGCTTCGACGTCGACCTCACCATCGAATTCTTCCGTGGATTCGTCAACCATGCGGGCGTGACCCTGCATGTCGACAACCTGCGGGGCATCAATGCCCACCACCAGTGCGAGACCGTGTTCAAGGCCTTTGGCCGGGCACTGCGCATGGCGGTGGAGCTGGACCCGCGTTCGGCGAACACCATTCCATCGACCAAGGGCACGCTCTGACCGGCTGCTGAACCGAAGGCGTGCCGGCTGGTTGCGGCGCCCGCTGACCGAACTTCGCGAAACTGGGCCGGGGCACCGGATACCCGCAACCGATGGATACGCTCAAGTCGTTCATTTCGCTGCTGGCGCTGATCAACCCGATCGGCGCCATTCCATTCTTCATCAGCCTGACCGGCCAGCAGTCGGAAGCGGAGAAACTGCGTACCATCAAGATCGCATCGGTCTCGGTGGCCATCGTGGTGGCGGTATCGGCGCTGCTGGGCCAGCAGATCATCGAGTTCTTCAATATCTCGGTGGCGTCGCTGCAGGTCGGCGGCGGGCTCATCATGATCATGATGGCCATGAACATGCTGAATGCCCAGACCAGCCGGACCAAAGCCACGCCGGAAGAAGAGGACGAGGCCGAGGCCAGGTCCAGCATCGCGGTGGTGCCGCTGGCGCTGCCGCTGCTGACCGGCCCCGGTTCGATCAGCACGGTGATCGTCTATGCCGGCAAGACCCAGCACTGGTATCAGTTGCTGATCCTGGTCGGTATCGGCGTGGTGCTGGGCGCGGTAGTCTATGCGGTGTTCCGCGCGGCGGATCCGATCGCCCGGGTGGTCGGGCGTACCGGCATCAATATCGGCACGCGGCTGATGGGGCTGATCCTGTCGGCGCTGGCCGTTGAATTCATTGTGGACGGGCTGAAGACATTGTTGCCTGTTTTGAAATCATGACTACCATAGCAATTGTGGATTACGGCATGGGCAATCTGCGCTCGGTGGCGCAGGCCTTGCGTGCCGCGGCGCCCGAAGCGGACGTGCGCGTAGTGGATGTCCCCGAAGGCATCCGCAGCGCGGACCGTGTGGTGTTGCCGGGACAGGGCGCCATGCCTGACTGCATGTCGGCGCTGGGCGCTTCGGGGCTGCAGGAGGCGGTGCTCGAGGCGGCGGCCAGCAAGCCGATGTTCGGTGTGTGCGTTGGCGAACAGATGCTGTTCGAACACAGCAGGGAAGCCAGGGCCGGCACCGACAAGACGCCTTGCCTCGGGCTGATGCCCGGCGAAGTCATCCGCTTCGAGCTGGACGGGATGATCCAGCCGGACGGGTCCCGCTTCAAGGTGCCGCAGATGGGGTGGAACCGCGTCAGGCAGTGCAGGGCCCATCCGCTGTGGGATGGCATCCCGGACGAAAGCTGGTTTTACTTCGTGCACAGCTACTTTGTGCACGCGCAGGATCCGGCCCATATTGCCGGCGAAACGGAGTATGGGAGTGTGTTTACCAGCGCGGTAGCACGCGATAATATTTTTGCCACGCAGTTCCACCCCGAAAAAAGCGCAGCCATGGGGTTGCAGCTTTACCGGAACTTCGTGCACTGGAATCCCTGAAGATCCGATCCGAGCCAGTCAACGCCATTCAGGAATACTTGCCTATTGAACCGGACTTGCCGGCCGTTGGCCGGACTGGCTCTATCTCACTCACTTAACCACGCTCGTCACGATTATGTTGCTCATTCCGGCCATCGACCTGAAGGACGGTCAGTGTGTACGCCTCAAACAAGGCGACATGGACCAGGCCACCGTCTTTTCCGAAGATCCCGCCGCCATGGCACGTCACTGGGTCAATCAGGGTGCGCGCCGGCTGCACCTGGTCGATCTCAACGGCGCATTTGTCGGCAAGCCCCGCAACGAAGCTGCCATCAAGGCCATCATCGCGGAAGTCGGCGATGAGATCCCGGTGCAGCTCGGCGGCGGCATCCGCGACCTGAACACCATCGAGCGGTGGCTGGACGATGGCCTGTCGTACGTCATCATCGGCACCGCCGCGGTGAAGAACCCCGGTTTCCTGAAGGACGCCTGCTCGGCCTTCGGCGGCCACATCATCGTCGGCCTGGATGCCAAGGACGGCAAGGTGGCGACCGACGGCTGGAGCAAGCTGACCGGCCACGAAGTGGCGGACCTCGCCCGCAAGTACGAAGACTATGGCGTGGAAGCCATTATCTATACCGATATCGGCCGCGACGGCATGTTGCAGGGAATCAATATCGATGCCACCGTGAAGCTGGCGCAATCGATGTCGATCCCGGTGATCGCCAGCGGCGGGCTGTCCAACCTGGCCGACATCGACAACCTGTGCGCCGTGGAGAACGACGGTGTGGAAGGTGTCATCTGCGGCCGTGCCATCTACTCTGGCGATCTCAATTTTGTCGACGCGCAGGCGCGCGCGGACAAGCTGAGCACCGGGGAATAAGCCAATGCGCCCCACGGGGCGCCGCCGCCGTCGGGCCGCCACCGCCCGCGGCGGACAAGGAATCTCATGCTAGCCAAACGTATCATCCCCTGCCTCGATGTGACGAACGGGCGGGTGGTCAAGGGCGTCAATTTCGTCGAGCTGCGCGATGCGGGCGACCCCGTGGAAATTGCGCGCCGCTATGACGAACAGGGCGCCGATGAAATCACTTTCCTGGACATCACCGCGACCAGCGACGGGCGCGACCTGATCCTCCACATCATCGAAGCGGTGGCTTCGCAGGTCTTTATCCCGCTGACCGTGGGCGGCGGCGTGCGCGCCGTGGAAGACGTGAGGCGCCTGCTCAATGCCGGCGCGGACAAGATCAGCGTCAATTCGTCGGCCATCGCCAATCCGCAACTGGTGTCGGACGCTACCGGCAAGTACGGCTCGCAGTGCATCGTGGTGGCCATCGACGCCAAGCGCAGTTCGGCGCCGGGCGAGCCGCCGCGCTGGGAAGTCTTTACGCATGGCGGACGCAAGGCCACTGGGCTGGACGCGGTGGCGTGGGCGAAGGAAATGGCTGCGCGCGGCGCCGGTGAAATCCTGCTGACCAGCATGGATCGCGACGGCACCAAGAGCGGCTTCGACCTGGAGCTGACGCGGGCCGTCAGCGACGCGGTGCCGGTGCCGGTGATTGCCTCGGGCGGCGTTGGCGGACTGCAGGACCTGGCCGACGGTATCCGTCTCGGCCACGCCGATGCGGTCCTCGCCGCCAGCATCTTCCATTACGGCCAGCATACGGTTGGCGAGGCAAAGGCATTCATGGCCCGAGAGGGCATCCCCGTGCGGATCTGATCATGGCAAAGAAGTGGCTCAACAAGGTCAAGTGGGACGATAACGGCCTGGTGCCGGTGATCGTGCAGGAAGTCGGCAGCAACGACGTGCTGATGTTCGCGTTCATGAACCGCGATGCGCTGCAGAAGACGGCCGAACTCGGCGAGGCCGTGTTCTGGTCGCGTTCGCGCAAGCGCCTGTGGCACAAGGGCGAGGAGTCCGGCCACGTGCAGAAGGTGCACGAGATGCGGCTGGACTGCGATGAAGACGTGGTGCTGCTCAAGGTCACGCAGGTCGACAGTATTGCGTGCCACACCGGCCGGCATTCCTGCTTCTTCCAGAAGTTCGAGGGCGATGCCGAAACCGGCGACTGGCAGACCGTCGAGCCAGTGCTCAAGGATCCTTCCCAAATCTACAACGCAAAGCCATGACCGAATCCCACTCCGGCGGTGCCGACGTGCTGGCGCGCCTGGCCGCGGTGCTGGAATCGCGCAAGCCTGAAAACGGCGGCGACCCCGAGAAATCGTACGTCGCGCGACTGTTCCGCAAGGGCGACGATGCCATCCTCAAGAAGATCGGCGAGGAAGCCACCGAGACCGTGATGGCTGCCAAGGACGCGCGCGCGGCCGGGAAGACCGGCACGGAAGCGGACAAGGTTGTCTACGAGGTGGCGGACCTGTGGTTCCACACCATGGTGCTGCTGGCCAACTTCGGCCTGAAGCCGGCGGATGTCGTCAACGAACTGGCGCGCCGCGAAGGGTTGTCCGGCCTCGAGGAAAAGGCCAGCCGCCCGGAGCAGGGTTGACGGGCAGGCGCCAATCCGGCGACGGAATCGGGAGGGCGAGCATGGCGAACGACTACACCGGGCAGGCCACGATCAGCGATAGCGAACGGCTCGCCAGCCTGCGCAAGCTGATGCACATCCTTTATGCGCTGTATGCCATCTTCTGGCTGACCGGTGGCGTGACGGCGCTGATCGCCATCATCGTCGACTACGTCAAGCGCGACGATGCGCGCGGCACGCTGTATGCGTCGCACTTCGCGTGGCAGATCCGCTCGTTCTGGTGGTCGGTGGCGTGGGCGGTGCTCGGCGGCGTGTTTTTCTTCAGCGTGGTGCTGATTCCGCTGGCCTTCGCGGTGTGGGGCATTCTGTCCTTCTGGATGCTGTATCGTATCGTCAAGGGCTGGCTCTATCTCCATGACAGCAAGCCGATGTATCCGGAACAGGGCTTTTAGCGTTCAGCTATATCGCGGCGGGGGGGTATGTGCCCGACATCGCAACGAAAACTTCATGAATTCCCACGATAATTGCATCTTCTGCAAGATTGTGGCCGGCCAGATCCCGTCGCGTAAGGTCTATGAAGACGACGACATGATGGCCTTCCACGATATCCACCCGAAGGCCCCGGTACACTTCCTGCTGATCCCCAAGTCACACGTCGATTCGCTGGCGGAGTGTGGTCCAGCCGAAGGGGAGGTGCTTGCTAGAATGATGCTGAAGGTGCCCGAACTGGCGCGCGCGGCGGGCTGTGGCAATGGCTTCCGGACGGTGATCAATACCGGCCCGGATGGCGGCCAGGAGGTCTACCACCTGCACGTTCATGTGCTGGGTGGGCCGCGCAACCAATGGAAGGTGTCGCTGCCCTGACCGGGCAGACGAAGCATGAGGAGCCGGACCGCGAGCGCGGGCCGGACGCTGCGCCGGCAACCGTCGCCCGGCGCAGCCAGATTTGGACGGAACAACGGGTCCGGGCGGCAACAGGTAACGCCCGCGGCTTCATCAGGAGCAAAAAATGGGTTCGTTTAGCATTTGGCATTGGCTGATCGTTCTGGTGATCGTCATGCTCGTTTTCGGTACCAAGAAGCTGCGCAATATCGGCCAGGACCTGGGCGGTGCAGTCAAGGGCTTCAAGGACGGCATGAAGGAAGGCGGCGACGACAAGCCGGCAGAGGCCAAGGAACTGCGTGATTCCACCACGATCGACGTGGACGCCAAGGAAAAGAGCCGCCAGCAGTAAGCCTGGCCTTGCCGCCTTTTCCCTTTTCGCCCTGTCTCCGCACCGAGTGGTTGCACGACCGATGATTCTCGCCCTGGCAGTAATCCGCCTGACGCCCGCATGATCGACCTTGGCATTTCGAAGCTGGCGCTGATCGGCGCCGTGGCGCTGATCGTGATCGGCCCCGAGCGCCTGCCCCGCGTGGCGCGGACGGTGGGCGCACTGGTCGGGCGTGCTCAGCGCTATATCAACGACGTCAAGGCTGAGGTCAGCCGCGAGGTGGAGCTCGAGGAACTGCGCAAGATGCGCACGGAATTCGAAGACGCCGCGCGCGATGTCGAGCGCACCATCCACAAGGAGGTCAGCGAGCAGACGCAGGCGCTGAACGAGGCGCTGGGCGGTGCTGATGGATCTGTCCCGTCCGGCGGTGGTGCTTCGAGCTTCTCGCCTAGCTGGGACTCGGCTCACAAGTCGCACAACGGCCGCAAGAGCTGGCGGGTCAAGCAGGGCGCGCGCCCGCTCTGGTTCAAGCGCCAGAACAATGTCCGGGTCTGGGTCCAGTCCGGCGCCGCGCGCGTCAAGCGCCACCGCCCGGCCACCGGCCGGGCCCGATCCTTCTTAGAATGAGCATGGCCGGGCAGCAGCACGCATGCCGCCCGCCATCGCGATGCCTGCCGCGCAAGCGGTCTCACCGAAATCCAAATGCCAGCCGCCACGGCTGAGCGGTCCACGCCATGAGCGACAACCGGTCCAACGATCCCCAAGACGAATCGCAGCAGGAAACCTTCATTTCACACCTGGTCGAACTGCGCGAACGCCTGGTCAAGGCGGTGGCCGGCGTCATCCTGGTCTTCGTGGGATTGGTGTACTGGGCGCCGGTCATCTTCAACCTGTTCGCGCGTCCGCTGATGGACGCGTTGCCCAAGGGCGGCAGGATGATCGTGACCGATGTCACTGGCTCCTTTTTCGTGCCGATGAAGGTCACGCTGCTGGTCGCTTTCCTGATCGCTCTGCCGTGGGTCCTGTACCAGGTCTGGCAATTTGTCGCACCGGGCCTGTACCAACACGAGAAGCGGCTGATCGTGCCGCTCGTGAGCAGCAGCTACGTGCTGTTCCTGTGCGGCGTGGCATTCGCGTACTTCCTGGTCTTCCCGACCGTGTTCCATTTCATGGCGCACTACAACGCGCCGCTCGGCGCGGACATGTCGACGGATATCGACAAGTACCTGAGTTTCGCCATGACCACCTTTCTCGCCTTCGGCATCACCTTCGAGGTGCCGGTGGTCGTGATTGTCCTGGTTCGCTTTGGCGTTGTGGAGCTGGAAAAACTCAAGCAGATCCGTCCCTATGTGATCGTCGGGGCTTTCATTGTTGCCGCCGTGGTCACGCCGCCAGACGTGCTTTCGCAACTCCTTCTAGCCGTGCCACTGATCGCACTTTATGAACTCGGTTTGCTGATGGCACGCTTTGTGGGGCGGCCTGAAACCAGCGCCGATGCTGCGGGAGAAACGCAGGCCGATTGAGTCTATGGGACAGCGAAAGTGGTTGTTTTGCACCAAAATGGGGAATTTATTCCCCATTTCTGTTGTTCAGTCACAACAAAAAGGGCCCGTATACGCAGTTTACGCCGAAAAAGCCTTCTGACGGCCGGGGACGCTGGCCCATAATACGCAGCAGACGTGAACGTTAATGCGTCGCCCAAGTACTTGGGCAACCAAGATTTCCCAATCAGTTGACAAGGAAAGTGTCGATATGAAGATGAAACTGTTTGCTGCCGCCGTCGCCGCTCTGGCCGCTGGTGGCGCGTACGCCCAATCGAGCGTAACCCTGTACGGTGTGGTTGACGCTGGTATCGAATATCAGAACAACCAGCCTGCTGTTCCGTCGCAAGGCATCTCCAATGGCCACAGCGTGACCCGTCTGATCTCGGGTGGCCAGTCGGGCAGCCGCTGGGGCCTGCGTGGCGTGGAAGATCTGGGCGGTGGCCTGAAGGGTCTGTTCGTGCTGGAAAGCGGTTTCACCGTTGACGATGGCAAGATGGGCAACGACAGCCGCCTGTTCGGTCGTCAGGCTTACGTCGGTGTGGGCAGCCAGTACGGTCAGCTGACCCTGGGTCGTCACCAGACCCCGTTCTATGACTTCGGTCTGCAGTTCGACCCGATGGCCATTGCGTCGAACTACTCGATCACCGCTCAAGATGGCGCTTTCTCGAGCCGTGCCGACAACTCGATCAAGTACATCGGTACGTTCGGTGGCCTGACCGCCAACGCACTGTACAGCTTCGGCTCGAACACCGGCGGCGCTGCTGGCGTCTTCCAGGGCAACCAAGGTGAAGTTCCGGGCACGTGGAAGATTGGCCGCGAATACAGCCTGGGTCTGACCTACGCTGGTGGTCCGTTCTCCGTGGGCGCCATCTATGACGAAACGAACCTGGGCTTCACCGCCAATCCGGACGCCGTGGTTCGCCGCGCTTCGCTGGCTGGTACGTACGCCTTCGGTCCGGCCAAGGCATTCGCCGGCTACCGTTGGGCCAAGGGTGTTGACCTGGGCACGATCCCGTTCCTGGGCCTGAGCGCACAAGCTCTGACCGGCGCCAAGGCTTCGTCGAACCTGTACTGGCTGGGCCTGGGTTACCAAGTCACGCCGGCCTTCTCGCTGACCGGTGCAGCGTACTACCAGGACTTCCGTGGCAACAAGGCGGATCCGTGGCTGTTCGTGGCTACGGCTGACTACGCCCTGTCGAAGCGTACCGACGCTTACCTGAGCCTGGCATACGCCCACAACAAGGACAACTCGAACCTGGGTGTTAGCGGCTTTGGCAAGACCAACGTTGACGCTACCGGCCATGGTGACAGCCAGTTCGGCGCTACCGTTGGTATCCGTCATAAGTTCTAATCTGATGCGGGCCTGAGCCCGCTGTAGATTGGCTTGAAAAACGCCGGCACTCGAAAGGGTGGCGGCGTTTTACTTTGTCGGTCGCGTGCCAAACCTATGCCAAGGGGCTGCGCGGTGACAAGCGCGCGGAGCTGAGTCTTATGCGGGGAGGCATGGTTGGGCCTGGATTGTTGGGAGCCGCCGGACACACTGGCAAGCGTATGCGCCTCGCGCCGGGCGTTCGCGTGACCGCTGGCACGACAAGTCTGCGCTCTCGGCCATTGCCGCTTATGTTGCGCCCGGCCAGGATTCCCGTCGGCTGCAGACGCTGGCGATTTGTCGGCACCGAGCGGCGCGGTCTGCGCCATGAGTGATTGGGCAAGATCCTTCTCGGCAACAGACAACAAAAAACCCCGCCATCTACAGCGGGGTTTTTATTTTCGCAATCAGACCAGAGATCGGACGAACGCGCTATTCCTCATCATCAAACGGTACGGCACGCCGCGGAGGCGGAGGCCGCTTGCCAATGGTCACGGTCAGCTCGGCCGGCTTACCGCGGCGGATCACTTTCATCTTGATGTCCACACCCGGCTTGAGCTGGGCGATCGCGTTCAGCAGCGCGGTGGTATCGGTGATGGGCTGGCCATCAACGGAAGCCAGCACATCGCCGGGCTTCACTCCCGCCTTGTCGGCCGGGCCGCCTTGCACCACCGCCGCGATCAATGCGCCTTCCTTGGCGTCGAGCCCGAACGATTCGGCGATTTCGGGCGTCATGTCCTGCGGTTCCACGCCGATCCAGCCGCGCGTCACGCTGCCGGTCGAGATGATCGATTCCATCACCTGCTTGGCCGTCGACACCGGGATCGCGAAGCCGATGCCGAGCGACCCGCCCGAACGTGAATAGATGGCGGTGTTGATGCCCAGCAGGTTGCCCCGCGCATCCACCAGCGCGCCGCCGGAATTGCCGGGGTTGATCGCCGCATCCGTCTGGATGAAGTTCTCGAACGTGTTGATCCCAAGGTGGCTGCGGCCCAGCGCCGAGACGATGCCCATGGTCACGGTCTGGCCGACGCCGAACGGATTGCCGATTGCCAGCACCACATCGCCGACCTTGACGTTCTCCAGGCGGCCGAGCGTGATGGCAGGCAGGTCCTTCAGCGAGATCTTCAGCACTGCCAGGTCGGTTTCTGGATCCGAGCCCACGACTTTGGCGTTCGCCTTGCGGCCGTCGGTCAGCGCAACCTCGATTTCATCGGCGCCGTCCACCACGTGATGGTTGGTTAGAATGTAACCCTCGGCACTGACAATGACGCCCGATCCCAGGCTGGACACCGGTTCCTGGCGTTCCGGCAGGCGGTCGCCGAAGAAGAAGCGGAACCACGGATCCTCGGCCTGCGGGTGGGGAGAGCGTCGGGTGCCGTTCTTGCTGGTAAAAATATTCACCACGGCAGGCATCGCCAGCTGCGCAGCTTCGCTGTAAGACCCTTCCGCAGCGGTGCCGGCCACGTTGGGCACGACTTCCTTCAGCGCCACGATAGGCGACCCCGACTGCACCGCGACGCGCCCCCTCTGAAGCCACTCGGGCTTGAGCGTGGCGACGACGAACCAGACTGCCAGCACGACGGTGACAGCCTGGGCAAAGAACAGCCAAAAGCGCCGCAACATATTGGAGTTTGAGCAAAAAATGAAGACTAAAGAGCTGGAATTGTACTTGAACGACCTGTTGGCGGTTTCCCGCTACAAGGACTATTGTCCCAACGGCCTGCAAGTGCAAGGCAGCGCCGAGGTCACACATATCGTGACGGGGGTCACGGCCAGCCTGGCGCTGGTCGAAGCGGCCATCGAAGCCGGCGCACAGGCCATCCTCGTGCATCATGGCTACTTCTGGAAAAACGAGGACGCGCGCGTGGTTGGCCAGAAGCACGCACGCCTCAAGCGGTTGCTGGGCTCGGATGTCAACCTGTTCGCGTATCACCTGCCGCTCGACAACCATCCCGAGTTCGGCAACAACGCCCAGCTCGCACTTCAACTCGGCTTCACCCCGACGGGGCGCTTCAGCGACGACGAACTCGGCTGGACCGGCACGCTGCCTTCGCCGATGCCGCTGCAGGCGCTGGCTGCGCATGTCGGCGGAGTGCTCGGGCGCGAACCACTGGCCATTGGCGACCCCGATCAGATGATCCGCACGGTGGGGTGGTGCACCGGCGGTGCGCAAGGCTATTTCGATGCTGCCGTTGCAGCGGGCGTCGATGCCTATCTGAGCGGCGAAGTCTCTGAACAGACCACGCACCTCGCGCGCGAAAGCGGTGTGGCGTATCTTGCGGCCGGGCATCATGCCACCGAGCGCTACGGCATTCGTTCGCTCGGCGAGCATGTGGCGCAGCGCTTCGGCCTGCACCACACCTTCATCGATATTCCCAATCCTGTTTGACGCGTATCAATAAAAACGGCCCCCACTGGGGCCGTTGTCTTGTCAGAATCCTGCTCTTGCCCGATCAGGGCTGGCGGGCTTTCAGGCTGTCGCGGATTTCGCGCAGCAGGACAATATCTTCGGGCGTCGCTGGCGGTTCCGCCGGGGCTGCCGGTTCTTCGGCGCGCATCTTATTGAATGCCCGCACCATCAGGAAAATTATGAAGGCCAGAATCACAAAGTTGACCACAATGGTCAGGAAATTGCCGTAGGCAAACACCGGCACGCCTGCTTTCTTCAAGGCATCCAGCGTCATCGCCGTGCCTGCCGGCGGCTCAGCCAGCGTAACGAACATATTGGAAAAATCCAGCTTGCCAACGATGCGCCCGATCACGGGCATGATCAGGTCATTGACGATCGAATCGACGATTTTCCCGAATGCCGCGCCAATGATCACGCCGACCGCAAGGTCGATCACGTTGCCGCGCATTGCGAAGGTCTTGAACTCCGACACCATGCTCATGGGGCTTTCTCCTTCTTGTTGCAAGCAATGAACGCCTTCAAGCCCAGAAGCCTGCCGCATCGATGCGCGGAAATCAAGCTTGCACGCGGCAATCCGCGCGTCCGGCCGATAATCGTACATGCCCATTGGGTTTTTCGCCTATCTTGCGCGGAGGTGCCTCATGTACAATTTATGGTTGACGCAAAATCTAAATTGACTTCCCCTGGGGTTTGGAATGAGTGACCAGCAAGACGTGAAGAGCGTGGATAAAGGTCGCCGCAATTGGTTGATCGCGACATCCGTCGCTGGCGGCGTCGGAAGCGTAGCGGTAGCGGTTCCTTTCGTCAGTACCTTCGCACCATCCGAGAAGGCCAAGGCGGCCGGCGCGCCAGTGGAAGCCGATATCGGCGCCCTCAAGCCCGGCGAGATGATGACGGTCGAATGGCGTGGCAAGCCGGTCTGGATCCTGCGTCGCACCGACGAGATGCTGGCCTCGCTCAAGAAGACCGACGGCGAAGTCGCCGACCCCAAGTCAGACGTTGCGTTCACGATGCAGACGCCCGAGTACTGCAAGAACGAAACCCGTTCCCGCGCGGAACACAAGGACCTCCTGGTCGTCGTGGGCATCTGCTCCCACCTTGGTTGCTCGCCTTCGGGCCCTTTCGCTGCCGGCTCCAATCCTCAGCTCGGCACTGATCCCGGTTTTCTCTGCCCCTGCCACGGCTCCACCTTCGACCTGGCTGGCCGCGTCTTCAAGAACAAACCGGCTCCGCAGAATCTCGATGTTCCCCCCTACCAGTTCCTCACCGACACCAAGATCGTGATCGGCAAGGATGAAAAAGGAGAAGCTTGATCATGGCGGCCGATAAGCAAGTCAAGACAACCGGTCTGCTGGGCTGGATCGACGCCCGCTTCCCCGCCACGCAGCTGTGGGAAGACCATCTCTCCAAGTACTACGCGCCGAAGAACTTCAACTTCTGGTATTTCTTCGGCTCGCTGGCGCTGCTGGTCCTCGTGATTCAGATCGTCACCGGCATCTTCCTGGTGATGAACTACAAGCCGGACGGCACGCTCAATGCCGCAGGCATTCCCGTCGCCTTCGCCAGCGTGGAATACATCATGCGCGAAGTACCCTGGGGCTGGCTGGTGCGCTACATGCACTCGACCGGCGCCTCGGCGTTCTTCGTGGTGGTGTACCTGCACATGTTCCGCGGGCTGCTGTACGGCTCGTATCGCAAGCCGCGCGAGCTGGTCTGGATCTTCGGCTGCCTGATCTTCCTGTGCCTGATGGCCGAAGCCTTCATGGGCTATCTGCTGCCGTGGGGCCAGATGTCGTACTGGGGCGCCCAGGTGATCGTGAACCTGTTCTCGGCCATCCCCGTGATCGGCCAGGACCTGTCGCTGTTCATCCGCGGCGACTACGTGGTGAGCGATGCGACGCTGAACCGCTTCTTCTCGTTCCACGTCATTGCCGTGCCGCTGGTGCTGCTGGCGCTGGTGGTCGCGCACATCATCGCGCTGCACGAAGTGGGCTCCAACAACCCGGACGGCGTCGAGATCAAGGCCAAGAAGGACGCAAACGGCGTGCCGCTCGATGGTATCCCGTTCCACCCGTACTACTCGGTGCACGACCTGCTGGGCGTGGGCGGCTTCCTGATGATCTTCTCGGCCGTGATCTTCTTCTTCCCGGAAGTGGGCGGCTATTTCCTGGAATCCAACAACTTCTTCCCGGCTGATCCGCTCAAGACTCCGCCGCACATCGCGCCGGTGTGGTACTTCACGCCGTTCTACTCGATGCTGCGCGCCACCACGTCGAACTTCCTGCCGATCCTGTGGGTGTTCTTCGCGCTGGTGCTCGGCATGCTGTTCATGCGCAGCAAGGACGGCCGCATCAAGGCTGCTGCCGTGGCCATCGCCGTGATCCTGGCGGTTGGCTTCTACTTCATCGACGCCAAGTTCTGGGGCGTGCTGGTGATGGGCGGCTCGGTCGTGATCCTGTTCTTCCTGCCGTGGCTCGACTGCTCGCCGGTGAAGTCCATCCGCTATCGTCCCGCCTTCCATAAGACCATCCTGAGCGTCTTCGTGGTGGTGTTCATCGTCCTCGGCTACCTCGGTGTGCAACCGCCGTCGCCGGTTGGTGAAAAGGTGTCGCAGCTCGGCACGCTGCTGTACTTCGCCTTCTTCCTGACCATGCCGCTGTGGAGCCGCGCCGGCCAGTTCAAGCCGGTCCCGGAGCGCGTCACGTTCCACCCGCACTGAGCGAACGCGAACCCCGACAAGAGGACAAGGACACACGATGAAAAAGCTGCTTTCCATCATTGCACTGGCAGGCGCCTGCTTTGCCGCCGCGCCCGTCATGGCCAACGAAGGGGGGTATCCCCTGGAGCCGGCACCGGTGAATACTGCAGACCTGTCGTCGCTGCAGCGTGGCGCCAAGCTGTTCGTCAATTACTGCCTGAACTGCCACAGCGCATCGATGATGCGCTACAACCGGCTCAAGGACATTGGCCTGACCGATGACCAGATCCGCGACAACCTGCTGTTCTCCGCGGACAAGGTTGGCGAGACCATGACCATCGCCATGCAGCCGAAGGAAGCCAAGGCCTTCTTCGGCGCGCAGCCGCCCGACCTGTCCGTCATCGCCCGCGCCCGCGGCGACGACTGGCTCTACACCTACCTGCGTACCTTCTACCGCGACGACAGCCGCGCCACCGGCTGGAACAACCTGGTGTTCCCGAGCGTCGGCATGCCGCACGTGCTGTGGGAACTGCAGGGCCAGCGCGCCGCCAAGTTCGCCGAAGCGGAAGTGCATGGCGAGAAGGTCCACAAGTTCGCCGGTTTTGAGCAACTGAGTCCCGGCAAGCTGAGCAAGGTCGAGTATGACCAGGCGACTGCCGACCTGGTTGGCTTTCTGGACTGGGTGGCCGAGCCCGCGCAGAACCACCGCAAGCGCCTCGGCGTCTGGGTCCTGCTGTTCCTGGGCGTGTTCACCGTCTTAGCATGGCGCCTGAATGCTGCCTTCTGGAAAGACATAAAGTAACGCCCCAGGCCGGCCCGGCATGAAGGAGAGGGCCAGAGCGGAAGTTGCCGTTGCAGCACCGCTCTGGCCCTTTTTCTATTGGAATTGCCGCAGTAGGCCCTCTACAAGTGATTTATATATAACTTATTTGCTTTTCGGTGCCGGGTTTTGGCAGAATGGCTGACCTTACCGTCCGACCCCGCATCGGCTAAGCCCAAGGAATCCAACCATGATGGTGTTGTATTCGGGTACGACTTGCCCGTTTTCCCAACGTTGCCGCCTCGTCCTGTTCGAAAAAGGCATGGACTTCGAGATCCGCGACGTTGACCTGTTCAACAAGCCCGAAGATATTTCGGTGATGAATCCCTACGGCCAGGTACCTATCCTGGTCGAGCGCGACCTCATCCTGTATGAGTCGAACATCATCAACGAGTACATCGACGAGCGCTTCCCGCACCCGCAGCTGATGCCGGCCGACCCGGTGCAGCGCGCGCGCGCCCGCCTGTTCCTGTTCAACTTCGAAAAGGAACTGTTCACCCACGTCTACGTGCTGGAGAATGAAAAGGGTAAGGCCGCCGAGAAGAACCACGAGCGCGCCCGCGCCGCGATCCGTGACCGCCTGACCCAGCTCGCGCCGATCTTCGTCAAGAACAAGTACATGCTTGGCGAAGAGTTTTCCATGCTCGACGTCGCCATCGCGCCGCTGCTCTGGCGCCTGGACCACTATGGCATCGAGCTGTCGAAGAATGCCGCACCGCTGCTCAAGTACGCCGAGCGCATCTTCAGCCGCCCGGCCTATATCGAAGCGCTCACCCCGTCCGAAAAGGTGATGCGCCGCTAAGCCTGGCAGGCCCGATGCTTGCGCATCGGGCCGACCACTGGCGTCATGAAGAAGCACCATGCCTGAAACCTCCACCAAGCCCTACCTGATCCGCGCCATCTACGAGTGGTGCACGGACAACGGCTTTACGCCGTACGTCGCCGTTTTTGTCGACGCCAATACCAGCGTGCCGCGCGAGTTCGTCAAGAACAACGAGATCGTGCTCAACGTCAGCTTCGACGCCACGAGCGGCCTGGACATGGGCAATGAGTGGATCACGTTCAGCGCGCGCTTTGGGGGTATCTCGCGCAAGATCGACGTGCCCGTGGAAAACGTGCTCGCCATCTACGCGCGCGAAAACGGCCAGGGCATGGCTTTCCCGGTCGAGCGCAGCCTGCCGGAAACCCAGGCCGCAACCGAGCGCGAAAACAACCCGCCGCCCAAGCTGGCACCGGTGGAATCCGAGACTTCGGTCAGCACCGAGCAAGGCGCTCCGGACGACGACGAAACCCCGCCGCCCGTGCCGCGCATCGGTGGCAAGAAGCCGTCGCTGAAGGTGGTGAAGTAAGTCACCCGCAACGCACCAAAGCGGACCGCAATGCAGTAGAATCGCGGTCTGCATCAGATATGCCGGCTTAGCTCATCAGGTAGAGCAGTTGATTTGTAATCATCAGGTGGCGGGTTCGAGTCCTGCAGCCGGCACCAGATAAAACCAAGGGGTTACAGGCGAAAGCTTGCAACCCCTTGTCGTTTCTACCCGCACGTAACTCTCGTCCAACCCTGTTGAGGCTCGTCAGCGCTCCCGCGCTGTCACACGTCATCGCGGACCTCGCGATGAATGATGGCGAACTGGCGCAACTCGCCAAATACCTGCGAGCGACCTACGGCGGGCAGCCCGCGGATGTGAAGGCGGATGCGGTCAAGGCGTTGCGCGTGGCGCGGCCAGGGCACTAGTTACAAGGCGCGAGTCCTGCTGTCAGGCGGCGAAACGATAAAGTGCGGGAGGCTGGAATCTCCTGGGCCGCCTTTGATGCATTCGGCTCCGTCAGTCCGGTTTGCGTTGTTCCAATCCAACCTTATCGCGACATCACTGCCTCGATGCTTGCGATGTCGCCTTCCATCCACCGGCGCAGCAGGCCATCCGATATGACCAGCACTGCGCTGCCGCCGAGGATGCGGTAGACCTTCTTGCGATCGATCTTCGAGACCTTGCCCGGGTCGAGCCAGGCTTCGTTCTCCACGAGCAGCCGAAAGGTCTCAAGCCCGATCAAGATCGGCCACAGGCAGGCGAGCCGCAAGCGCACGGCGGTTCGCGGAATCGCCAGCGTGTAGGCCATGGCTTCGCGGAAGTGGTCCAGCGCCAGGCGCACGAGTTCGAACAGCACCGGCCGCATGCGCCGCGAATTTGCCGGCTCCAGCAGGTCGCGCGGCCCGTATCCGTGGCGATCGAGGAGTTCCTTCGGCAGATAGCAGCGCCCGATACGCAGGTCGCTGCCACAGTCGCGCAGCACATTGACCATCTGCAAGGCCTTGCCGAAGCGGATGCCCCGACGCTGCATGACGGCCGGCTCCTCCCTGAGTACGCCGGGCAAGTGGGCGTAAGTCATCGCCGTCCAGAACTCCCCCACGCAGCCGGCAACGAGGTAGGTGTAGCGATCAAGGTCGTCTGAGCCCTGCAACGCGCCAACTTCTCCCGAGCGTTCGTCCGGGAACGTGCGCAGGTCGAACTCCATGCCCTCGGTCAGCGTGGTGACGATGCCGCGCACGGCGGCACGGTCGGCGTCATCGAGCTGGGCCAGCACGTCGAACGCGGGCCGGATCGACTCCAGCAAGGCCTTTTCCCTGGACTCGGTCTGATGGTTGGCGACTTCGCGGGACAAACGATCGGCGAACGGCACGGGATCGCAGCGGCCGTTGACACACTCGCGCAGCGCCAGCAGCAGGTCAAGACGCTGCGCAGGGGGAATCAGCGCGGTGTCCGCAATCGTGTCGGCCGCGCGCGCCAGCAGGTAAGCCAGGCCGACCGGATCGCGCATGCCCGCCGGCAGGATGCGCAGCGTCAGATAGAACGAGCGGGAAACTCCCTTCAGCAGCGGGCCGAGCAGGTAGGCCCGGGTAGGGTTTGGCATGAGTGCGGTGTTGGCGCGAGGGTAGGGCGCATTGTAGCGGTCGTGGGCAAGCCGACGACGGCACGACAACGGCGAATTCGATTCTGCCGATAACCCTTACCAGAATATCGAGTTATACGCCGCCCTAGCCCGCTAGAGACAATGCGCGGATGTCCTCACCGTGGGCACTATATTCAGAACAAAAGGGGAGAAGACCATGACTGCCTCAGACCATCCTCACCGCCGCCCGACGCGCGAGCGGCGCCGCTTCCTGCAAGGGGCTGGTGCCCTGATGGCCCAGGCCGCGCTGGGCGCCACCGCGCTCGACGCGCTGGCCGCCGGCACGCCCGGCAAGGTCGCCATGCCCTTCGCCAATGGCGAGCGCGAACTGGCCACTTTCCCGCAGAAGCGTCCGCTGATCCTGCTGACCAGCCGTCCGCCGCAACTGGAGACGCCGTTCAGCGTGTTCAACGAGGGCATCCTCACGCCCAACGATGCCTTCTTCGTGCGCTACCACTGGAGCGGCATCCCGACCTCGATCGATCCCCAGACTTATCGCCTGCGCATTGGCGGCCATGTGAAGGCGCCGCTGGAACTGTCGCTGGCGGAACTGAAGACCCTGACCGATCCGGTCGAGATCGTGGCCGTGAACCAGTGCTCGGGCAACAGCCGGGGCTTCTTCGATCCGCGCGTCAACGGCGGCCAGCTGGGCAACGGTGCGATGGGCAATGCGCGCTGGACTGGCGTGCCGCTCAAGAAGGTGCTGGAAAAGGCCGGCGTGCAGCCGGGTGCCGTGCAGGTGACTTTCAACGGCCTCGACAAGCCGCCTCTCGAAACCGGCCCGGACTTCGTCAAGGCGTTGAACATCGATCACGCGCTCGACGGTGAGGTGATGCTCGCCTGGGCGATGAACGGGGCGGACCTGCCGATGCTCAATGGCTATCCGTTGCGTCTCGTGGTGCCGGGGCACTACGGCACGTACTGGGTCAAGCACCTGTCGGACATTCAGGTCGTGGACAAGGTCTTCGATGGCTTCTGGATGGCATCGGCCTATCGCATCCCGGCGAACCCGTGCGCCTGCGTGGCACCCGGTACGGCGCCGTCGGCCACCACGCCGATCGGCCGCTTCACCGTGCGCTCGTTCATCACCAGCCTGGAAGACGGCGCCAAGGTGCCGGCGGGCCGCGAAACGGTGGTGCGTGGCATCGCCTTCGACGGCGGTTACGGTATCGGCGAAGTCGGCTTCTCCGCCGATGGCGGCCGCTCGTGGCAATCCGCAAAACTCGGCCAGGACCTGGGGCGCTACTCGTTCCGTGAATGGACGGCTGTGCTGCGCCCGCCGCGCCGCGGCAAACTCGACCTGCGCGTGCGCGCGGTGAACCGGACTGGCCAGAGCCAGCCGCTGGAGGCGCTGTGGAACCCGCCGGGCTATATGCGCAACGTGGTCGAAACCACGCGCGTCACTGCGGTTTGAGGGAGGGGACGTCATGAACATGAAGACCCTGATCGCCGCCGCGCTTGCCGCTTTCGCCCTCCCAGCCATGGCGCTGGAGGTCACCCTGCCCGCGGAAGCCGCCGCCTATCGTCCGAGCGATCTGCCCGGCTACCGGCTCGTGCAGCAGAACTGCATGACCTGCCATTCGGCGCAGTACGTGGAGACACAGCCGCAGACCTCCTCGCGCGCCTACTGGGACGCGACCGTCAAGAAGATGAAGAAGCCCTTCGGCGCGCCGCTGCGCGACGAAGACATGCCGGCCATCGTTGATTACCTCGTCAAGACCTACGGTGCGGAGCGCGGCAGCGCAACGCCCGTGGCCGCCGCTCCCGCGGCTGCCACGCCGGCCGCTAGTGGCGCGCCGCGCACGGCGGATGCGCTGCTCGGCGCCAACCAGTGCAGCGCCTGCCATGCGGTTGACAAGAAGGTGGTCGGCCCCGCGTTTCACGACGTGGCGGCCAAGTACGCCGGCAATGCCGACGCTACCGCCAAGCTGATGCAGAGCATCCGCAGCGGCGGCAGCGGCAAGTGGGGGCAGGTGCCGATGCCGGCGTTCCCGCAACTGGAAGAGGCGGATCTGAAGACGTTGGCGACTTGGGTGTTGTCGCGGTAAGAGGATGGGGCTACGCAAATGCGTAGCCCGTTCTTCTTATGCCGCGACGCCTTCGTCCTGGCCTCGTGTCTCGAGCTTCGAGGACCAGCCGGACTTTGCATTCCCATCCGGACCGGAGGGCATCCTGGCGGACCTCAGCCGGGAAATGGCGAATCGCTCAATTGACCGTCGTCCGCCTGGCGCCTGTCGCGCTCGTCAAGGACGGCTGTGCCGCCTAGCACGAGGCCGTGCGGAAGCCTCAGGTGCTGCCGCGTTCCAGCTCCCGCCACGCCAGCCAAAGCCGCGTGTCGAACTCCAGCTGGTGGTAGCGCGGCTCCATGTGCTCGCACAGGCGATAGAACGCCTTGTTGTGGTCGCTCTCTTTGAGGTGGGCGAGTTCATGTACGACGATCATGCGCAGGAATTCGGATGGCGCTTCCTTGAACAGCGAGGCCACGCGGATTTCCTTCTTGGCCTTGAGCTTGCCGCCCTGTACGCGGGAGATCGCGGTATGCAGGCCGAGCGCCTTGTGGGCCGTGTCGAGGCGTGCGTCGTAGCCCACCTTGTGCAGCGGCGGGGCGCTGCGCAGGAATTCCTGCTTCAGTTCGGACGCGTAGTCGTACAGCGCGCGGTCGGACTGCACGCCGTGCTGGTCCGGGTAGCGGCGCGAGATGTGTTCACCTAGCTTGCCGGCCGCGGCAAGCTCGCGCACCTGGTCGAGCACGCCAGGCGGGTAGCCGCCCAGGAAGCGCATCGGGTCCTTGGCGGAAGGCTGCCAGGTGTTTCCGTTCACTGCGCGCGAATCAGTGGTGGTGGTGATGGTGGTGCATCCAGCTGTTGTCCATCGAATTGACGAAGGACTCCACGGCGTCCTTGTCGCCTGTCGCGTGGCGCATCAGTTCGCCGCACTTGCAGAAGCCCTGGTACGGCGTGATATGCGAGCAGGCCGAGGTCTTCTGCAGATACAGGATGACGGGCTTCGTGCACTTCTTGCACTTGAACTTCAGGGTCAGGGCAGGCTTGCTCATGGGCGAATGAAATCAAAGGGTTAGCGCAGGGGCGAACCTTGAATTGTACCGGCCGCGCAGGTATTTCGCAGGCCGTCGGACCCCCGCCTTTGTTAAACTCCGCCCATTCCCAAAAAGCACAGGCACCGCACTCCATGGCTCAGTACGTTTTCACCATGAACCGCGTGGGCAAGATCGTTCCGCCCAAGCGTCACATCCTGAAGGACATCTCGCTGTCCTTTTTCCCCGGTGCCAAGATCGGCGTGCTGGGCCTGAACGGCTCGGGCAAGTCCACGCTGCTGAAGATCATGGCCGGTCTCGACAAGGAGATCGAGGGCGAGGCCACGCCGATGCCGAACCTGAACATCGGCTACCTGCCGCAGGAACCGCAGCTCGATCCCGAGCAGACCGTGCGTGAATCGGTGGAGGCCGCGCTGGGCGGCGTGTTCGAGGCACGCAAGAAGCTCGACGAGATCTACGCCGCCTACGCCGAGCCGGATGCGGATTTTGACGCACTCGCCGCCGACCAGGCCAAGTACGAGGCGATCCTCGCCGCCAGCGACGGCAACAACGCCGAACTCCAGCTCGACATCGCCGCCGATGCGCTGCGCCTGCCGCCTTGGGAGGCCAAGGTCGGCAACCTGTCCGGTGGCGAGAAGCGCCGCGTGGCCCTGTGCCGCCTGCTGCTGTCGCGCCCCGACATGCTGCTGCTCGACGAACCGACCAACCACCTGGATGCCGAGTCGGTGGACTGGCTGGAGCAGTTCCTGACGCGTTTCCCGGGCACCGTGGTGGCCGTGACCCACGACCGCTACTTCCTCGACAACGCCGCCGAGTGGATCCTGGAACTGGACCGCGGCCAGGGCATTCCCTGGAAGGGCAACTACAGCTCGTGGCTGGACCAGAAGGAAGCCCGCCTGAAGCAGGAAGAGGCCAGCGAATCGGCCCGCCAGAAGGCGCTGCACAAGGAACTGGAGTGGGTGCGCCAGAACCCGAAGGGCCGCCAGGCCAAGTCCAAGGCGCGTCTGGCCCGTTTCGACGAGCTGAACAGCCAGGAATACCAGAAGCGCAACGAAACCCAGGAAATCTTCATCCCCGTGGGTGAGCGCCTGGGCAACGAAGTGATCGAGTTCGACAACGTCAGCAAGGGTTTCGGCGACCGCATGCTGATCGAGAACCTGAGCTTCAAGGTGCCGCCGGGCGCCATTGTCGGCATCATCGGCCCGAACGGCGCCGGCAAGTCGACGTTCTTCAAGATGCTCACGGGCAAGGAGCAGCCGGACAGCGGCGAGATCAAGATCGGGCCGACCGTGAAGATGGCCTTCGTCGACCAGAGCCGTGACGCGCTGGACGGCACCAAGACCGTGTTCGAGGAAATCTCGGGCGGCGCCGACGTCCTGACCGTCGGCCGGTACGAAACACCGTCGCGCGCCTACATCGGCCGCTTCAACTTCAAGGGCGGCGACCAGCAGAAGCAGGTCGGCACGCTGTCGGGCGGCGAGCGCGGCCGCCTGCACATGGCCAAGACGCTGATCGCCGGCGGCAACGTGCTGCTGCTCGACGAACCGTCGAACGATCTGGACGTGGAAACGCTGCGCGCGCTCGAAGACGCGCTGCTGGAATTCGCCGGCTGCGTGATGGTGATCTCGCACGATCGCTGGTTCCTGGACCGGATCGCCACGCACATCCTGGCCTTCGAAGGCGATTCGCACGTGGAATTCTTCCCGGGCAACTACCAGGAGTACGAGGCCGACAAGAAGCGCCGCCTCGGCGAGGAAGGCGCCAAGCCGAAGCGGATCCGCTACAAGCCGATTTCGCGCTGATCGGTGCGACAGCAGCAAAAAAGCCAGGCCTTTGTGCCTGGCTTTTTGTCTTGAGTGGTCGGATTACATGGGTTTTCGTCAGTCCCGCGCCCGCACCAGCCTCACCCGCGTAATCTCCGACGGCGCCCCGAACCGCTTGGGCGGGCCCCAGTATCCGGTGCCCCGGCTGACGTAGACCCACATCGACCCGTGCCGTGCCAGGCCCGCCGTGTATGGCTGCTGCATCGGCACGAACAGGTTCCACGGCCAGAACTGGCCGCCATGGGTGTGGCCCGACAGCTGGAGGTCGAAGCCGGCCTCGACCGCCGCCGGCGCCGTGCGCGGCTGGTGGGCCAGCAGCACGCGTGCGCCGGCGCGCGGCGCGCCTTGCAGCGCGCGCGTCGGGTCGCTGCGGTGGTGCTCGTGGAAGCGGCCGGCCGAATAATCGGTCACGCCGGCCAGCACCAGTACATCGCCGCCATGATCGAGCGCCACGTGCTCGTTCATCAGCACGCGCAGGCCCAGCCGCCGCAGTTCGGCGATCCACGGTTCGGCGCCGGAGTAATACTCGTGGTTGCCGGTGACGAAGTACACGCCGTGGCGCGCCTGCAGCCGCGCCAGTGGCGCGGTGTGGGCGGATAGTTCACGCACGGTGCCGTCGACAAGGTCGCCGGTGATGGCCACCGCGTCGGCCTGCAGGCTGTTGACCCGGTCGACGATGCGGTCCAGGTAAGGCCGCTTGATCGTCGGGCCGACGTGGATGTCGCTGATCTGGGCAATCGTGAAGCCGTGCAGCGCCTCGGGCAGGCCGCTGACCGGCACGTCGACTTCGACCACGCGGGCGAGCCGTCGCGCATTCACATAGCCGGCCAGCGTCACCAGCAGCGCCAGCAGCGGCACCGCGGCGGCGCTGTATGCGTTCAGCCCGACGGGTTGCCAGCCCGCGAGCCAGGCGACGCCCAGCCCGATGTCGCGTGCGACCGTCAGCACCAGCAGCGTGGAGAAGAAGCCCATGGCCAGCATGCCGATCCAGGACACGGCGTCCGACCACGGCTGGCTTACGCGGCGCGCCAGCAGGCCGGCGGGCAGCAGCGCGCATGACAGCGCCAGCCAGCCACCGCCGAGCGCCTTGACCAGCAGGGGCACGGGCAGGTCAGGCAGCAGGCGCAAGGCGATATAGGCATGCAGCAGTGCCGTGATGGCACCGGCGGTCAGGATGGTGGTCCTTGGGGGCATGGGGGCGGGTGCGGGCGACAGTCCCGTGAAGGTGGGGGCAGCGCGGCGCGCGTTCAAGGGGGCGCGCGCTGCCGGCGTGGCTGCAATGCGTCATTGACGGCAGTGGCAGGGATATACCGCGGATCTCCGGCGATCCAATCGGCATCGGCATGTGATGCCACCGGCGCGCCCCGCGCGCGCCGTGGATAGTGATCTGAGCCCTTTGCGGTCTCGTGCTGAATGTTTTTGAAACGGATTGTCCGCCTTTGCGGGCTCATCTAGATTCGCACACAGGGGCGCCGCTTGTGCAGCATCGTGCCCAGCGCACGCCTGCTCTGCCTGTGCAATGCGGTCATCCCCAGCCGGAGATAAACCATGTCGTTTCGCCTGAAGCACGCCAGCGCGCTGGTGGCTGCCGCCTGTATCGCGCTGGCGCCGGTCGCGCCACAGGCGGCAACCCCGCCCAAGACGGTCACGCCGCTCACCTGGCCCCGCAATTTCGACGCGGCCAGCGAGCATGTCGAGCTATATCAGCCCGAGATCGAGAAGTGGGAGGGCAACCGCATGTCCGGCCGTGCCGCGGTGGCAGTCGGCGCGAAGGACGGAACGCCGACTTATGGCGTGGTCCGTTTCTCGGCCATCGCCGATATCGACAAGCCATCGGCGCTGGTTCAACTGACCCGGATCACCATTGAAAGTGTCGAGGTGCCGACGCGCCCGGACGCCGCCGACCAGGTGCGCAACGCGCTGCTGGCCCGGCTGCCGCCCGACGGCCTGACCGTGCCGCTGGACGAACTCCAGGCCAGCTACGCCGTTTCGCGCCAGCTGGCCAGCGCCGCGCGGGTGACGGTGAAGAACGATGCACCGCGGATCATCTTTGCCACCACGCCGACCCTGCTGGTGCTGGTGGACGGCGACCCGGCCTGGCGCCCGGTACCGGGCACCGGGTACGAGCGCGCGCTCAACAGCCGGGCCCTGCTGCTGCGCGAGCCCGGCGGCGAGCTGTACCTGCAGGCGGCAGGGTACTGGTACCGATCCGAGTCCGCTGGCGGCTCCTGGGAGGTGATGTCGACCGTGCCGAAGGCCCTGCAGGCCGCAGCAGCCAAGGCCGCCGCGTCATCCAGACCAGATGCGATGCTGCCGGCGGACGGCAAGCGCCCCGCGCGCGGACCCGACATCCTGCTGGCGACGCGGCCGACCGAACTCGTGGTGACCAGCGGCGCGCCGCAGATGACGCCGGTGGGCGGTGGCAGGCTGCTGGCCATGTCCAATGCCGACCACGCGGTGTTCGTGGATCCGGCCTCCAACAACTACTACGTGCTGGTGTCTGGCCGTTGGTTCCGCGCCACGATGCTGCCAGGCCCCTGGGAGTATGTGCCGGGCGCCGAGCTGCCGGCAGATTTCGCGAAGATCGCCCCGAACGATCCCAAGGCCAACGTGCTGGTGTCGGTGCCGGGCACGCCGCAGGCGAAGGAAGCCGCGATCGCCGCCACCATTCCGCAGACGGCCACCGTGTCGCGCGCCAAGGCGGAGCTGACCGTGGCCTATGACGGCGCGCCGCGCTTCGTGCCGATCACCGGCACGTCGCTCAGCTACGCGGCCAACACCGGCACGCCGGTGATCGAAGTCGACAGCGGCCATTACTACGCCGTGGCCAACGGCATCTGGTTCACGGCGCTCTCGCCGGCGGGCGCCTGGCGCGTGGCGACCGAGGTGCCATCGGCCATCTACACGATTCCGCCGAGTTCCCCGGTCTACTACGTGACATACGTGCGCATCTACTCGGTCACGCCGGAGACCGTCGTGGTGGGCTACACCCCGGGCTATATGGGTGTGGTGGTCAATGCCGACGGTACCGTGGTGTACGGCACCGGCTACGTCTATCCGGCTTACGTGGGCGCGGTCTACTACGGCTATCCGGTCACTTACGGCTACGGCGCCGGCTTCGGCATCGGCCTGGCCGAGGGGTTTGCATTCGGCTTCGCGGCCGGTGCATTCTGGGGCGCGGCATCGCCGTACTGGGGACCGTACTGGTGGGGCGGCGGCCCCTACAACTGGAATTACGTGAACGTGAACCAGGCCAACTTCTATGGCCGCTGGGGGCAGGGCACGGTCACGCACGCCCAGGGCTGGAACGCCTGGACCGGCACTGAGTGGCGCGGCACCGCGGCCTCCGGGTTCAACCCGGCGACGGGAGCGCAGTTCCAGGGCAGCCGTGGCGCCGCCTTTAATCCGTATTCCGGCAATTTCGCGGCGGGGCGGCAGGGGGCGTTCGCCAATCCGTCCACCGGCCGTGAAGGCGCCGGGCGTGGCGGCGTCGTCGGCAACGAATACACCGGCAACTACGCGGCCGGGCGCCAGGCCGCGGGCTACAACGCCCAGACCGGGCGCGTGGGCGCGGCCGAGGCCGGCATCGCCGGCAATGCCCAGACCGGCCAGCACACGGCGGCCAGCCGTGGCTTTGTCGCCAACCCGGACAAGGGCAATGCGGTGGTCTGGAACAACGGCAATGTCTATGCCGGCCACGACGGGTCTGTGTACCAGCACACCGACAACGGCTGGCAAAAGCACACGCCAGGCGGCTGGGAGCCCGTGCAGTCCGGCAACGAAGTCACCGGCCGGCTGGATCAGCAACGCCAGGCTCGCGAGGTCGGGCAGCAACGCTTCCAGGGCGCGGCGCAGCAGTGGCAGGGTGGTGGCCGCTTCGGCGGCGGCGGCTCCCGGGGCGGCGGCCGGTTCCACGGCGGCTTCCGGCGTTGACGCGCATGGCGGTCGCGCGAGCCGGCACGAGCGCATGACCGCCGGGAGGCGCGACGAAATGAGTAAACACGGACACAAAAAGTTTGAATAGGCGCGCCCTGAGGCGCGCCGTAACCTGCCTGAACAGGCACCGGATCGGCCGGCTTTGGCCCGCCGTGTACGGAACAAGGGGCGGCCATGGTTGCTGGCACAGGAGGTCACGTGAGGACAATGCTCAACTGGCGCAGCGCAGCGGGGCTGCTTGCGGTCTTGCTGGTGGCGGGGTGCAGCAAGGAAAAGCCTGCGGCAGTTGCGCCTCCTGCGGCGGAGGTCGGGGTTATGACGGTGGCGCTGCGGGACGTGCCACTGGTCTACGATTTCGTCGGCCAGACCGAGAGTTCGCAGCAGGTGGAGATCCGGGCGCGCGTCAACGGCTTCCTGGACAAGCGGGTCTATACCGAAGGCGCCGTGGTCAAGGCCGGCCAGACCCTGTTCCTGATGGACCGCAAGCCGTTCGAGGCCACCTTGCAGGCGGCCGAGGCCGAACTGGGGCAGCAGCAGGCACGACTGTCCACGGCCCGCGCGGACCTGAAGCGCGTACGGCCGCTGGCCGAGCGCAACGCCCTGAGCCAGCGCGACCTCGATGATGCCGTGGGCAAGGAACAGGCCGCCGCGGCGGCCGTCGAAGGCGCACGGGCCAATGTCATCAGCGCCAGGCTCAACCTGGGCTATACGACCATCACATCGCCGGTGGCCGGCCTGTCGAGCTTTGCCAAGCGCCAGCCCGGCTCCTATATCGACCCGACCAACAGCCTGCTGACGTACGTCGCCAAGCTCGACCCGATGTGGGTGAACTTCAGCCTGTCCGAGAATGAAGTGCTGCGGATGCGCACGGAACGCGAAGCGGGCACGATCAAGTATCCGGCGCAGGACAAGTTCGAGATCGTCATCGTGCTGGCCGACGGTACCGAGTTCCCGAACCACGGGCGCATTGCCTTTGCCGACGCGTCGTTCAACGCCGAAACCGGCACCTACCTGATTCGTGCCGAGGTGAGCAACCCGGAAGGCGTGCTGCGCCCCGGCCAGTTCGTGCGGGTCAAGGTGCATGGCGCCACGCGCACGAATGCGATTGCCGTGCCGCAGGACGCGATCATCCAGAGCCAGCGCGGCCAGACGGTGTGGGTGATCGGGGCTGACAACAAGGCCCAGCAACGCGTGGTCGACGTCGGCGAGTGGACCGGCAACAACTGGGTGGTGCGTTCCGGGCTGAAGGCAGGGGAGCGCGTGGCGGTGACCGGCACGCTGCGCCTCGCGCCAGGGGCACCGGTCAAGCCGGTCGAGGCCAAGCCGGGCACTGCGCCCGCTGCGGCCAGTGGCGCCGCGGCGGCGCCCGCGGTCCCGGCCCCGGCGTCGGCCCCGGCCCCGGCCCCGGCCCCGGCCCCGGCCCCGGCGTCGGGCAAGGCTGCGGCGGCACCCGCAGGGGGCAAGTCATGAAACTTGCCCATTTTTTTATCGACCGGCCCATCTTTGCGTCGGTCGTTTCCATCGTCATCACGGTGGGCGGCCTGGTCGCGCTGACCAAGCTGCCGATCGCCCAGTTTCCTGACATCACGCCGCCGACGATTACCGTCACCACGCGCTACCCGGGCGCCAGCGCGGAAGTGGTCGCGCAGAACGTGGCCGCGCCGATCGAGCAGCAGGTCAACGGCGCGGACCACATGATGTACATGAGCTCGACGAGTTCCTCGACGGGTGACCTGACGCTGACCTCCTATTTCGAGATCGGCACGGACCCGGAACTCGCGCAGGTGGACGTGCAGAACCGCGTCAATCTGGCGTTGCCCACCCTGCCGAGCGAGGTGACGTCGCAGGGCGTGTCGGTGCAGAAGCGTTCGTCCGCGTTCATGATGGTGATTGCCATCTACTCGCCGGACAACAGCTACAACCAGACCTTTGTCGGCAACTACGCCAACATCTATGTGCTGGATGCGATCAAGCGCATCCCGGGCGCCAACCAGTCGTCCATCTTCGGCAGTCCCGACTACGCCATGCGCATCTGGCTGCGGCCGGACCGCATGGCCTCGCTCGGGATCACGACCGAGGATGTGAAGAACGCGGTCGCGGCCCAGAACCAGCAGTTCTCCGCCGGGCGTATCGGCCAGTCGCCAACCAACGGTCCGGTGCAGCTGACGTTCCCGATCTCGACCAAGGGCCGCATGACGGAGCCGGCCGAGTTTGACAACATGATCCTGCGTGCGCAGTCCGGCGAAACGGCGCTGGTGCGGCTCAAGGACATCGGCCACGCCGAACTGGGGTCCAAGGACTATTCGCTGCGCAGCCGCTACAAGGGCAAGACGGCCACGCTGATGGCGGTCTACCAGCAGCCGGGCGCCAATGCGCTGGACGTCGCCAAGCAGGTGCGCGCCACGCTCACCGAGCTGAAGAAGAGCTTCCCGCCGGGGCTGGAGTACGAGGTCGCGCTGGACACGACCGAGTTCGTGCATGAGTCGATCAACGAAGTGGTGCATACGCTGCGCGACGCCGTGATCCTCGTGATCCTGGTGGTGTACCTGTTCCTGCAGAGCTTCCGCGCCACGCTGGTGCCGCTGCTGGCCGTGCCGGTGTCGATCATCGGTGCCTTTGTCGGCATGAGCGCGTTCGGCTTCTCGGTCAACATGCTGACCTTATTCGGCATGGTGTTAGCGATCGGCATTGTCGTGGACGATGCCATCGTGGTGATCGAGAACGTCGAGCGCAACATGACCGAGTTCAAGCTGCCACCGAAGGAAGCCGCCAAGCGGGCGATGGACGAGGTGAGCGGGCCGGTGGTTGCGATCGTGCTGGTGCTGCTCGCGGTGTTTATCCCGGTCGCATTCCTGTCCGGCATTACCGGCCAGCTCTACAAGCAGTTCGCCGTCACCATTGCCGTGTCGGTGGTGCTGTCCGGGGTCGTGGCGCTGACGCTGTCGCCAGCCATGGCGGCCATCCTGCTCAAGCCTGGCGAACACCAGAAGAACCGCTTTTTCACCTGGTTCAACAACAAGTTCGACCAGCTTATCGCCGGTTACGACAAGTCGCTGCAGGTGGTCATCCGGCGCACTGTGGTGTCGATCGCGCTCATCGTGGTCATGGTTGCCGTGAGCGTGCTGATGTTCGTGCGCATTCCCGGCTCGTTCCTGCCGGTCGAGGACCAGGGCTACCTGTTTGGCGCCGCGGTCATGCCCGACGCCGCTAGCCTGGATCGCACCGGCGACCTGACCAAGCGCGCGGAAACCTGGCTCGCCAAGCAACCCGGCGTGGCGTCGGTGGCGACCGTCGACGGCTACAGCCTGATCGACTCCCAGAACAAGGCCAATTCCGGCACGCTGTTCATCACGCTCAAGGGCTTTGGCGAACGCGGCAAGGGCGAAAGCGCCAACGACCTGATCGCCAAGGGCAAGAAGGAGTTCTCGACCTACCAGGACGGCGTGGCGATCCCGATCAACCCGCCGTCGATTCCCGGCCTGGGCACGACCGGCGGCTTCGAGTTCTGGCTGCAGAGCACCGGCGACAACACGTACCAGCAGCTTGAGGAGAGGGTGCGCGCGTTCATTGCCAAGGCACACCAGCGGCCGGAACTGACAGGCGTCAACTCCACCATCAACTCCCGCTCGCGCCAGTACCTGGTGGAGGTAGACCGCGAACGTTCCGAAACGCAGGGCGTGCCGGTGGAGAACGTGTATTCGGCGTTGCAGACCATGTTCGGGTCCCTGTACGTGAGCCAGTTCCCGAAGAACAGCCGTCTGTTCCAGGTGATCCTGCAGGCCGAACCGGATTTCCGCTCGCGGCCTGAAGACCTCGACAAGGTCTACGTGCGCAACAGCAAGGGCGACATGGTGCCGATCAAGGCGGTGACCACGACCAAGTACATGCCTGGCGCCGACATCGTCACACGCTTCAACAACTTCCCCGCCGCCAAGATTGTCGGCGATGCCGCACCGGGCTACAGCTCGGGGCAGGCACTCTCGGCCATGGAGGAGATCGCGCAGGAGGTGCTCGGCGAGGGCTACGCGTACGCGTGGAGCGGGCAGGCCTACGAAGAGAAGACCGCAGGGTCAACGGCGGTCTACGTCTTCGCCTTCGCGCTGCTGATGGTGTTCCTGATCCTGGCGGCCCAGTACGAGAAATGGTCGCTGCCGCTCGGCGTGCTGCTGGCGGTGCCGTTCGCGCTGTTCGGGGCCTTGCTTGGCATCCTGATCCGGGGCATGGAGAACGACGTCTACTTCCAGATCGGCCTGACCGTGCTGATCGCGCTGGCCGCGAAGAACGCCATCCTGATCTTCGAGTTCGCGGTGGAAATGCGCGAGAAGGAAGGGCTCAGCGCCTATGACGCCGCCATCCATGCGTCCAAGATGCGGCTGCGCCCGATCATCATGACTTCGCTCGCGTTCATCCTGGGCTGCGTGCCGCTGGCCATTGCCAGCGGCGCTTCGGCGGCCAGCCGGCAATCGCTCGGGACGGGCGTGATCGGCGGCATGCTGGGGGCCACGGTGATCGCGCTGTTCTTCATCCCGATGTTCTTCTGGGGGCTGGAGCGCATGTCCGAAGGCAAGACAAAGGGCGCAGACCAGACCGGCGGCGCGGCGCAGCCGCCTGCCACGCCTCCGGCGGGAGAACCATCATGAGACCGCGTGACTGGATGCTGGGCGCCTGCGCGGCAGCGGCGCTGGGCGGTTGCGCGATCGGCCCCAACTACCAGCGGCCGGAAACGCCCGATGTCGCGCAGTACCGCATGGACACCGGCCAGCTCGCCATCGCGGCGGACAGCGACTGGTGGAACCAGTTCGACGATCCGGTGCTCAACGCGCTGATCGACGAGGCGCTGGCGAACAACTACGACGTGCGCATTGCCGCCGCGCGCATCGACGAATTCCGCGGCCAGCTGATGGTCGCGCGCTCCGGCCTCTTCCCGCATCTGAACCTGACGGCGGCCGCCACGCGCCAGCGCGCGGGCACGTTCAACGGCACGCAGTTCGCATCGTTCGACGCGCCGCGCAATTCGTACCAGCTGCTGGCCAACGCGAGCTGGGAACTCGACCTGTGGGGCCGCATCCGGCGCCAGGCCGAGGCCGCCGAGGCCACCCTGTGGAATGCCGAATACGCGCGGCGCGGCGTGGTGCTGTCGCTCGCGGCGTCGGTGGTGCAGGGCTATGCCACGCTGCGCGGGCTCGACGCCCAGCTTGAAGTCGCGAAGCAGACACTGGACTCACGCGCCAGCGGACTCGATATCTTCAAGCAGCGATACGAGGGCGGGGTCATCTCTGAAATGGAGCTGGCCCAGGCCCAGAACGATTTCTATGTGGCGGAGGCTTCCCTGCCGCAGATCCGCACCAGCATCGCGCAGACCGAGAATGCGCTGTCGGTGCTGCTCGGCCGCCAGCCGGGGCCGATAGAACGGGGCAAGGACATCTATGCGCTGCAGGCGCCGCCAGTGGGCGCCGACCTGCCCGCGGCACTGCTGTCGCGCCGGCCCGACGTGCTGCAGGCCGAGCAGGTCGCGGTGTCGGCCAACGCGCAACTGGGCGCGGCACAGGCGCTTTACCTGCCGGCCGTCAACCTGAGCGGATTGTTCGGTGCCATCGCCTCGTCTCCGGCGGGGTTGTGGGACAGCGCATCGCGGGTGTGGGGGTTTGGTGCGGGACTGACCCAGCCCATCTTCCAGGGCGGCGCGATCCGCGGCCAGGTGCAGACCGCGTCAGCGCAGCGCACCGAGGCCATGCTGGCCTACCAGGGCACCGTGCTCGCGGCGCTGGCCGACGTGAACACCGCCCTGGCCAACGGCGTCGAGACGCGCAACCGCCTGGGCAGCCTGCGCCAGCAGGAAAAGAGCCTGACTACCTATGCCGACCAGGCCTTTGCGCGCTATGAGGGCGGCTATTCGAGCTACCTGGAAGTCACCAACGCGCGCGAGAAGCTGTTCGACGCGCAGCTGGCGGCCATCCAGGGACAGGTCGACGTGCTGAACGGCACCGCGGCGCTGTACAAGTCGCTGGGCGGCGGCTGGCCGGCGGTGCCCGATGCGGTCAGGGGCGCGGGCATGCAGGGCGACGCGCCCGTCCTAGCGCGCTGACCATTCCCCCTGGCGCACGCCCAGCGCCGTGACCAGGCCGTAGGCGGTGATCCCCATCGCCACGCCCAGGAAATGCCCGTCCAGCCCCATGCCGGCGACATTGGCGAGAAGCCAGCCGCCGCCGGCAGCCAGGCCGATCCGGCACAGCCCGGCCACGATCGGCCAGCGCATGCGGCCCGCGCCCATCGACGCGAAGTACAGCGCCATGCCCAGCCCGAAGCCGCCAAAGGCCGGCCCGACCCAGGACAGCGCGCGCGCGGCAATGGCCGTCACCTGCTCGTCCTGCGTGAACAGCCCGGCGAACCGGTGCGGCATCATGCCGACCAGCGCACCGGCCAGCCCCGCAATGAGCAGCGCCAGCAGCGCGCCGACCCACGCCGTGCGGCGCGCGGTATGCCAGTCGCCCGCGCCGACCGCGCGGCCGACCAGCGCGGTCAGCGCCGAGCCGACGCCGAACGCCAGCGGGATCATCAGGAATTCCAGCCGTGCCGAGATGCCGTAGGCGGCCACGGCGGCCGTGCCATGGTGGCGCAGCTGCGCGGTGACGAGGATGGTGGTCAGGTTGGCCACCGACGCCAGCGCGCAGGCCACCAGCCCGACCGACAGGATGCGCGCGAACAGCGCGCGGGACGGACGCATGCGCAGCACCGGCACGAAGCCCGCGCCGCCGCGCGCCACCACCACGGCCATCGCCAGCGCCGCGGCCCACGACACCGCCGCCAGCGCTGCGCCAATGCCGGCGAGACCCATGCCCATCGGCTCGGCCAGCAGCCACGACAGCAGCGGGAAGGCCACCCACATCAGCGCCAGCACGCGCGCGGCCAGGGCGTGGCGCCCGCCGCCGCGCAGCACCGAAGCCAGCGTGTTGGCGAGCCAGGCTGGCACCGCGCCCGCGCCAAACAGCCAGATAGCGTAGGTGGCCGCCGCCTCGGCTGCCGGGACACCGGCCACCGCGCCCAGCACGCCGCGCGGGAAACCCGCCAGCACGACCGCGAACGCCAGGCCGGCCGTCACCGCGATGATGAGCGCATGCAAGACCAGCGACGAGGCCTCGTCACGCTTGTCGGCCCCCAGCGCGCGGGCGATGGCGGACACGACGCCGCCGCCCATGGCGCCCGTGGACATCTGCTGCAGCAGCAGCGCAAATGGCAGCACCACCGCCCAGCCGGCCAGGGCCGCGGTGCCCTGGCGCGCGGCCAGCCAGGTTTCCGCCAGTTGCGCGCAGGACTGCAGCAGCGCGATCACGGCGGTGGGCCCTGCCAGGCTGCCGATGCGGCGCGCCAGCTCGGTCGCCGGTACGAGGTCGGCGCTGGCGGCCGTGGCGACGGTACCGGGCGCGGTCATGGCAGGCGTCTCAGCCATGGTTGTCCTCTGGCCCGGCGTCGGCTTCGCCGAAGCGGCGCCCGCAGGAAGCGGCCCGCGCCCGGACCGGGCAACACGCGGACGTCGTCCAGCGTGATCGCGGTGCCGTCGGCGCGCGTGAGCGAGGGCGTGGAAATTTCGGTGCCGCTGCGCTTGTCCTGCAGGACCGTCAGCGGCCCCTTTTCATCGGTCATCCAGCGGTCGGCCCAGGCCTTGAGCGCGACATAGGCCGGGAAGAAGTCCCGGCCTTTTTCCGTGAGCTGGTAGACATGGCGGCCGCCGCCTTCCGGCGTGACGCGGTCCAGCAGCCCGTGCGTCACGAGCGTCTTCAGCCGCGCGCTCAGGATGTTGGGCGCAATGCCGAGGTTCTTCTCGAATTCGTCGAAGCGCGTGCTGCCGTAGAAGGCTTCGCGCATCACGAGGATGGCCCAGCGCTCGCCCAGCACCGCCATCGAGCGGGCCACCGGGCAGGGCATGGTGGTGAAATCGGTGGGGGGCATAGGTCTCCGTGCCTGGCGCTGGCTTCACTATCGATTTGCAAGTTTGACGAAATGATAGCTTGCGAATTGAAAGCTTGCAGGGCGTGCTTTGGGGGGCGGATGGGGGCTGTGTTTCGCCGGCGTAGCCGGTGGGGTTTTGATTGGGGTGTCGTGCTTGGCAGACGCTGCCGTTTCGCCGGCGAAGCCGGCGAGTCACTTTTTGTCCGAGCGACAAAAAGTGACCAAAAAGCGCGTTTACGTGGTTGACGAAGGGCCCGATGGGGTGAAGACGGTACAGGGCATAGCCAGACTGCCTGCCGCGTAGATGATCAGGATAGAGACGTCGGATGAACGAAGCCGGATTACTTGGTGGCCCCTGCTAAACGCGCCATCGGTGGGACGCCTGCGGCTGCGCTGCGCGCGGCTCAGCGGAAAACAATCAGGGCAATATGGGGAAGTGGCAGGCGGAGGACCGGAAGGGACGGGAAGCACCGGCGCCAGCAACATTAATGCCGCGCGCATTCCGACCAGGACGCGCGCGCAGCGCAGCCGCAGGCGTCCCACCGCTGGCGCTGTTGGAACGCTGTACCCGAGCCCTACATGGGGATCGTACAAAAGCAGGTTATCGGAGGCACAGGTTCTGACTCACTATGCGTAGCAGGTTCGAACGGCGATCACGTTTCGCGAGACCAAAGCCGCTTGAAAACAAGGAGCGCATCGTTGATAGCCAGCCGCTCAGGCGACGCGCTCTTTGGTTACTTTCTGTCGCTTCGGCGTGTGTCAAGGTAGTTGTCGCGTCCGCCGCTATGCTGCTTTCCGGTACTCCTTAGGCTCCAACTCAGCCCGCTCGGGGTTCAGGTAGACCACTGGATCCAGCTTCCAATTCCGGATTCCCCGCGACCAGCGCAGCGGGTGCCGGGCGCGCGCAGCCTGATACACCACCATTCGTCGCGCCAGCAGGGGTATCGCTTCCCCGCGGTGCCGCTGGTTCGGCGTGACGTATTTCAGCCCGCTGTGGC
>NZ_CAJPUY010000022.1 GCF_905397275.1 Cupriavidus yeoncheonensis
CAGCTTGAAGCTGGCGTCAAATTGTCGGCGCCTTCTTGTCATCTATCTTTCTTCCTCGTCGATTCCGGATTGTCCTCCTATCGACCTGTCCGAGGAAATTAGACCACCACAATCAAGTGAGGGGTCTTCAAAAAGACGTACCGATTTATAAAATAACAAAGGAGCTTCTTGAGGAAATGGCGTTCAAATATCTTAAGCCGTTATTTCCGCTGTTGTATAAGGTAAAAGTTGAAGCGCCAATAGAACATCCTGAAAACTTTGATCAATTAATGAAGGAGATAGGGGGGGAAATAGAAGAAGAAATTAAGCGTATGCGATTGTCTCTGCAGCGGTCGAAGCTCAAGGCGGAGTCGAAAAAAGCCGAAGTCCAACGGACGGTGGCGCACGCGGTCGCTATCCTCCTCAGCATGGGGGAAAAGGAGGATGAAGTCGTCCGATCGCTGTCGCAGCTTGCCGAGAGGCGAGTAGCGTGCGACGCACAATGGCTAATTGTTGAGTACTTGCAGAATAAAAATTTAAAGAAAAATGCAAGCAATGCTACGGGTCGTGAGAAGGCTGCTGCCGATGAGATGATGGAGGACTATGCCGGGCACAATGGGAGGCCGACATGAATCTATTTCTGCCAGCACCATACCAGGACGAATTGGCTTCCAGCGTATGCATGCGCTACATCGCTTCTTTTGGAAGACAGGAAGCCAGGTTACGGTTTCCAGCGTTTTTCGGGAAACGTGAACGGGGGGGATTTCACCTTCCATTTCACCTTCCGATAGCACTGAGCAGGGTTGCCTTGGATTACGAACTGCATTCCAGCGTTACATGGATTCAGTTGTTCCTCCACCATACGATCATCCCTTACCTTTGTGCATATCAACGGCCGGATGCCGCCGCGCTGATCTACACGACGTTGTTACAGGGCGGGGATTGGCGAGGTAAAGTCTATTCGGTCATCAGATCCGCGAAGCATTTGGTGGCCGGTACCCTTCGCTGGTGTCCGGATTGTGCGGACGAAGAGAGAGAAAGTGGTGAAGCTTGGTGGCACCTTAGTCATCAGCTAGCCGGCGTCTGGACATGTGACATCCACCAAGTCGAGTTGATTGGCGCTGATGCTGTCGAAGGATATGAGGACGCGCTACTCTGGGAGTCGGCTGAAATATTGATCCCCAGGGACACTGCGAAGTACCGGAAGACGCCGGTCCTGTCGGACAGGTTGAAAATGCTGTCAAGACATGTCATCGAGTTGCTTCGACAGCCGACCTGTTCCTGTTCGGATGAAGTGCCTTCCTTGCTGATAGCGACGCAGAAGGCAGGCTTTTCCGGCCGCGTGGAGGAAAGATTGTGTGAGACCACCTTCGAGACATATTGGCAGGAAGCGATTTCCCGACTGAAGGGCCTGGATGACTTTTTCCCCTGTGGATGGTTGAGTCACGAATCTTGTCGAGACAAGGTCATGAGAGATCCGCTGTGTCGAACGATGTGGAGGATATTTCTCAAGGACAAATATGACGTGGAACTGGAGGATGAGAGGGAACGAGAAGCCAGCAACGACGAAGCGGCAAGGAAACGTCTAATCTTGCTATGCCCTAACCCATTTGCGTCGCATATGGGGCCGATCGCCATGGCGATCGTCTCGCCGAGAAGGTGGGCCGGCGAGTTTGTGCGTGCTTCGTGTGCCTGCGGTCTGTCAATCAAGATCAGCTCGCGATTCAATAGAACGATCTTCGACATGTCTCAAGTGGAGGCGGTCAACACCTACGGCAAGGACTGGGCGTTTGAAGTGACGAGTCAAGTCGATGCTGGCATGACCCTTAATGTGGTTGCCGAGGCAATGAAGATACCCCTGGGGTCGGCGAAAGTGTTGTACGCAAAAGGAAGGCGAACGCCATCGAATTGGAAGCAGGTGGTTTCCGGGTCGAAAAGCCACTGGAAAAAGTCGGCGTTCTATTGTCCTAATGATAGCGCCGATCACGGCCCCAATCACCGGGTCGAGCAAGTCCGAATACCACGGCGATCGGAAGTTGCTCATTTGGCATGCTCGTGCGGCCTGCGGATCGTTGTTGGACTTGAGTGTGCGGGACGAACGATACACGACAGCGACATTTATAGGGTTATGAGGGGTGAGTTGAGGCGGACGCACGCAGACCTTGATCCTGACGCTTCCTGATGGGAGCGGTCGACAAGGGCAACCTAGGGGGCCAAGACATTTGGTAAGTCAGCTTTTGTACGTGATGCATAGGTTATGTAAGAGCAAGGCCGTTCACGAAGCAAATGGCTGCGAGAAATATCAAAGGCTTACAGGAGGGTCTGTAAGGCAGCTTTTGTCAGACACCATATCAGTTGGTCAGTGAAAACTAAGCGCTTACTAGTAAATTAAGTTCGTACCAAGAGTCGTTTGCGACGCACAACGTGTAGGAGAAGCGAACTCACGACCCACGAGCCCGTTCGAGGCCGCATTCGATGTCGCGATAGCAGACGTGTGCACAATGCTCGCGCTGCGCGGAGCGTTGCCTGGTGGGCGGCGAGACGAGCAGGAAACCCTGTCCGACACGGCCGCTAGAGAATTGCGAGAAGAGACGGCTGGAAGGTAGGACGCACGCTTTCCAGTATCAACCAGCCTAGTTGTATTATTCCGCCAGAAGTAGTTCAACGGAATCAACTCTTAACTATCGGGGTGGTGAAGTACTTTCGCGAATCACTAAGTCAGGTTCGAACTCGGTCTGGATGCGTTTGGCCCCGCCTTCAATCTGGTCAATCAAGTTGCGCGAAGTAAGTTCGCCAATCAGAACGGGATTCGAGCGCACGGTCGTTAGTGCGGGCGTTACTAGTTCCGCCATCTGCCAGTCGCCGAAGCCTGTGACCGAGATGTCGCTCGGAACCGAAAGTCCTAAGGTGCGGCACTCCGCAATCGCTGCCACAGCGATGAAGTCATTGATGCATATCAGGGCGGTCGGCTGTTCGTCATGCGACAGCGAGCCCTTGTGCTGCAGGCAGGCGCGAACCGCTTGCCGCACAGCAGGTGCGTCGTAAGGGGTCGGAAAAATGCGGCTGTCGGGTAAGGAAATGCTGTTCTCGCTGAGGACGTCTCGGATGCCCAGAAGCCGTTGGGACGATAGAAACTGAGTTTCGAGAGGTCCTGGGAGCACGGCAAACTGCCGGTGTCCTTGTTTGACCAGGTAGGCAGTTAGCCTGCGCATGGCCAAGCGGTTGTCATACCCCACCGTCGGGTGCATACCTTCACGGTCGACGGCCCACATTAGGACATACGGAATGGCGTGCTTGTGTATTAGCGAGAAGACTTCGGGATGATGTTGCGAACCGATTATTGCGATTCCGTCGACTCTGCGCTCCAATAGGGCGCGCGCGCAGCGCAATTCGGTCTCGCTGTCGTCACGGTGGCAAGTTAATAGAACCGTATATCCAAGCCGGTCGAGCTGGGCCTCCAAGGTATCGACTGCTTTGGCGTAAAGCTCATTCATCAGTGTCGGCGCGATTATGCCAACCGACCGCGTGCGCCCCTGGCGTAGCTCGCGAGCTGCCGAGGAAGGAACGTAGTTGAGGCTTGCAATAGCGTTTCGTACGCGCTCCAGCGTGTCAGGTCGCAGCCGATCCGGCGATGTCAGCGCACGGGAAACAGTTGCCGAGGAAACCCCGGCGAGGAGGGCGACTTGCTTGACATTCACCATATCGGGCCAGATGTTATCTTCAGCCGGGATGCCGGCCGTCTGTCATCCATTGTAACGACGTTAATCGAAAGCTATTTCCCGTCGTCGAGGGGCCCTGTCCCGACGACGGACCTACATCGCGGTGATGCTAGTCAAGGCGGACCTTTGCTGAATCTGCCACTCGTTTCCACTTCGACAGCTCGGCGCGAAGAAACGTATTGAACGCCTCAGGTGTGCCACCCGCGATTTGCGCCCCTTGAGCCATCAGCTTGTCGCGGATCTCCGGATCCTGGAGGGCTTTGTTGAATTCGGCGTTCATCTTGGCAATGATGGCCTGTGATGTCCCGTTCGGAACCATGAAGCCCCCCCAGGACACGGCTTCGTAGCCGCTTATCCCGAGCGCTTCATCAACCGTGGGTACATCGGGCAGTGACGGTAATCGGGTCTTGCTCGTGACCGCGAGCGCCCTGAGCTTTCCACTCTTGACGTGCGGCATGCCCGCAAGCGCGGTGGGAAGGGCAATATTGATCTGCTGACCAAGCACGTCTGTGAGCGAAGGCGCATCTCCCTTATAGGGAACGTGGCTCATCTTGACCCCAGCCATGGTATTAAGGAGTTCGCCGGCCAGGTGGCTGCCCGCACCATTGCCGGCGGATCCATAAGTGATCTGACCCGGCTTGGCCTTTGCCATCGCGATCAATTGGCGCAGGTCCTTGATTGGCGAATTTGCTGCTGTGACGATGATGAGCGGCACAGTTGTCACCAAGACAACTGGAGCAAAGTCCTTCAGGGAGTCATAAGGGAGTTTTCCGTATACCGCAGGATTGATGGCATTCGGTCCCAGATTGGCCATCAGCACCGTGTAGCCGTCAGGCTGCGCTTTCGCGACCGCTTCGTTAGCGATGATGCCGTTTGCACCAGGTCGGTTCTCGACAACAACGGATTCGCCCCACGCTTGGCTGAGTCTTGCGCTTAGGAGTCTGGCCGTCACATCTGAGGCGCCACCAGGTGGATAGGGAAGAACGACTCGAATCGGTTGGGCTGGCCATTCTTTGGCCTGGGCCGCCTGTCCGATAGTTAGTGTTGCTCCGCAGAAGGCCAATGCCCCCGCAATTCGCAGAAATCGATGCATGCTTGTCTCCATGTGAACATGATCTTTTTGGCGATCACTGTGTTCAAGCCATCTACGCGTCAAATCGTCCCGTTGCGGCGCAGTGCGTGAATTTGCTCCAAGGTTTGTCCGAGTTCTTCCTTCAGGATGGCTTCTGTGTGTTCGCCCAGCGCTGGGGGAGCGCGACGATAGTCGATCCTGCTACGAGAGAACTTGATGGGATTTGCAATCTGGGGCGCGCTTGTTCCGCAGCTGTGGGGTAATGAGAAAACCATCTCGCGCGCTCGGACATGAGGGTCCTCCAGTGTTTCGGGAACGCTCTGGATAGGCCCACAAGGTACGCCGACCGATTCCAATAGTGTGAGCCACGTGTCTCTCTCTCGTTCGGCAAAACGCTCTGAGAGCACGGTCACAAGACTTTCACGGTGCTTTAGACGATCCGCATTGTTTCGATAGCGGTCATCATCTGGAAGCTTGACTAGCCCTAGGGCTTCGCACAACGCTCGGAACTGCCGGTCATTTCCGACCGCTACGATAAGAGAGCCATCGCTTGCAGGAAATGATTGGTAAGGTGCCAGATTGGGATGCGCATTGCCCCAGCGTCGTGGATGGATCCCACCCACCAGGTAGTTCGACGCCTGGTTTGCCAGCCATGCCACCTGAGTATCCAGCAGGCTCATGTCGATGTACTGCCCGCAACCACTGGTGACGCGCTCGAAGAGCGCACTGACAATTGCAACGCTCGCATACATCCCGGTCATCAAGTCCGATATTGGTACCCCGCATTTCTGCGGGCCGCCACCAGGGAGATCGTCGCGCTCTCCCGTAATACTCATCAGGCCTCCCATGGCTTGCACCACGAAATCGTAGCCGGCTCGCTTGCGGTACGGACCCGTCTGACCGAAACCTGTGATGGAGCAGTAGACGAGGCGAGGATTGATCTCACTTAACGCGTTGAATTCCAACCCGTAGCGTTGCATGTCACCGAACTTGTAGTTCTCAACAAAGACGTCGCTATCCTTGACTAACTCGCGCAGCAAATCCTGACCGGCCTTGCTGCTCACATCTAGAGTGATCGAGCGTTTGCCGCGATTGGCACACAGGAAGTAAGCTGACTCATCTGTCGTAGTGCCATCTTCCCGGGTAAGGAAGGGCGGGCCCCAAGCTCGCGTGTCGTCTCCGCTGCCAGGACGCTCGACCTTGATCACGTCGGCGCCCAAATCGGACAGCAATTGCGTGCTCCAGGGGCCGGCCAGGATCCGGCTCAGGTCTAAGACCTTGATACCTGCAAGGGGGCCTGCCATATTCTTGCTCCTTCCGATTGGGCCAGTTAGCTTGGGTCAAACAGCACGCCAGGATTCAGGATTTGGTGCGGGTCAAAGGCTTGTTTGGCTGCCTTCAGAGCCGTGCAGAAGAGTTCTGGGCGCTCCTTGTCGTACCAAGGCCGGTGGTCCCTGCCGAGCGCATGGTGATGTGTGACCGTGCCCCCCGCGTCGACCATGGCCTGTTCCGCGATCCGTTTGATTGCCTGGAACTGCTCGGGCAGCCTCGTCTTGTCGCCGTAGGCAAACCACGTAAAGTATGGAGCTGGCCCATCTGGATAGAGGTGGGTAAATCGGCAAGTTACCGACCCGGGACGCCCGGTCACTTCGCGAATGGCTCGATGCGTTTCAGCCTTGACGTGTTGATGGAGCGCGGCAAACCGGTCCCACGTGATGGCAGTCTCCATGGTTTCGCGCATAACGCCACGCGCGATGGCGTATTCACGCAAGTAGGGGCCGCGCAGGAATTTATTGCGCCAACTCGATGTCGCTGAGTCTGCGCCATCCTGGTTTCCGCTTACGGTGTCTTTATCCCATTCAGCGCCGAATTCTGCGCAGATTTCCAATGCGCGCTTCAGTCGTGCGTCGACAGGGTGGTCGGCGGATTCAAATCCTAGAACAAGGATGTCGTAGCTACCGTCGCTGGACCCGGTATATTCCGCCTCCTCTCGTTCTACGAGGCGGGCGTTAGAGGGATTCAGTCCCGACTGCGAGAGCAATCTCGTTGCCTCGACAGCATTCCCATAGTCTCGAAAGCGCACAGTTGCCTGTTTGCGGAAGACCGGGCGCCGATGAAGTTTGACCCACGCCTCGGTAATGATGCCCAGTGCGCCCTCCGAGCCGAGAAAGAGGCGATCTGGGTTGGGTCCCGAGCCAGACACTGGGAAGCGCTTAGAGGCAATATCTCCCCGGGGGGTTACGACGCGCATGCTTTCAACATGGTCGTCGATCTGGGTGAACGCCGTCGCGAAGTGCCCTGCAGCGCGTGTCGCGATCCAGCCACCCAATGACGAAAATTCCCAAGCCTGCAAGAAGAATCGCATGGTCAGGCCGGTAGGTTTGAGCTGGCGCTCCAGATCGGGGCCTAAGACACCTGCTTGAATACGGGCCGCCTGTGATACGTGATCTACCTCCAGCACCTTGTCGAAGTACTTCATGTCAATGGACACCACGCCGCGGTAACGATCGTGTACTGGCGGGTTGACTCCAGCCACAACGCTAGTGCCGCCGCCGTAAGGGACCGCGGCAATGCTCTGACGCCCACACCAGTCGAACAGATCAACGATATCCTGTTCAGTCCGCGGATAAGCGACTAAGTCTGGAGGATTTGAAAACTCCTTTCGCATGGCGCGCGCCACATCCATGGTGCCCGCTCCATATGTGTGATACAGGCGGTCATAGTGATCTGTCGTGCAGAGTTCGCGAAGCGAAGCGGGCGGTTGTACCCGGGGAGCTCTCAACTCAATTTCCTCAGGTCTTGGAAACGGCGTGGCTTCGAAGTGCTCAATGCCCAACAGTCGCGTCCATGCCGCCTCGAACTCTTTGATTTCCTCCGGCGTGACGCTGTCTCCCTCATAACCCCAGCCATAAAACTTGCGACGGCGCTCTTGCATTGTTGTCTCCTTGGGTTAGGTAATCGATTACATGATCATGGTTTTCTACAGAAGATACTGTGGCAATGCCGCATATTGTCTTGTTGCGATGCAACCAAGGTCACTTGATGCAATCGATTACATCAGTTTAGAATCGAACCGGAGGATGTCAAGAACTTAGAGAGCAAGTTGCCGAGAGCCTGGCTTGGGGAACGCTGGGGTTGGTGTCGGCCATGGAGGGCACGTTGCAGACAAACAAAGGAAGTTTGCGTGTAGCGCGGCTTCAAATTTGTGGAAACAGCGGGCCCGAGTGGTGCTTCGTGCAAAAGCTCCAGACCTTGAACTCGGTCTCACTAGCCGTCGCATAGGGGTCGCGAAGGGGTGCTCGCCGTGGCCTTTGAGGTTGCAGCCACGCTTACTCCAAAAGCGTAGAAGATGTTCAGATCGCCAGTTGCATGAATCGACTCTGTCGACAACCCGATTCTCGCGCAGGTCTATCAAGCTGAAATTGACGGATCTGCGGAAGTGCGTAGTCCTATCCAAACAGGAGGAGCAAGTCGTGGCGATTTATCGATTTGGGAACAAAACGCCGAAAATTCATCCGACGGCTTACGTATCCGAACATGCAGTAATCATCGGTGACGTAGACATTGCCGAGGAGGTTTCTGTATGGCCGGGCGCAGTGATCCGTGGTGATAACGACAAGGTTACGATCCATCGCGGAGCGAATATCCAGGAGGGTGCGGTCTTGCATGCTGATCCGGGATTTCCTCTCGAGGTAGGTGAGCTGGTCTCCGTCGGACATCAGGCTATGCTCCACGGCTGTACGGTGGGGGCGCGTAGCCTTGTGGGTATTCAATCCGTGATCCTTAATGGGTCAGAGATTGGCGAGGGCTGTCTTGTCGGAGCTGGATCCCTGGTAGGCGAACGGAAAGTCTTTCCTGGGGGGAGCCTAGTGATGGGCATGCCTGCAAAGGTATCGCGTGAGTTGACCGAAGAGATCAAACAGGGGATAGAGCAGAATGCTAGAGACTATATGTTGAAGGCGCGGCAATACACCAAAGACCTGGTGAAGATACGTTAAAGAACGGCGGCGCGTTGTCGATCGCCATTGGGCAGAACCGCCCCGGATTCAGTGAAGGTTTCTGTGACGCGGCGTCAGGCGTCGCCGCTCAACGTCACCTCATTGGGTCTGCCAGTTGTGGAAATGCGCCATAGTGCTGCCAACGATCACGATGGATCGACCGCGGGCGGGATGTACCAAAGCAGACAGGCTCTGCGTGTAGCTAGCGCCGGACCAGCGCCACGACATAGCTGCAGGGCTTGTTCCCCGGATTGAAGAACGTGCAGGGCGCAGGCGGGCCAAGCTGGAGGCAGTCTCCCGCTTCCAGTTCGTGCGTCATGTCGCCTTCTTCGAACACCAGCGCTCCATTCCGTACCCAGATCTGCTGGTGCATGAACGTGAACGCGGATGACGGATAGGAGACCCGTGCGTTCGGGGGCAGTGTGACCTCTACCAGTTCGAGCAGGCTGCCGCTGCGTGGCGACACTGCGCGCCGGGTATAGCCGGTCTCGGGATCTGTCCAGACCGGCTGGTCCGCCGCGCGGCTCAGGCGCTCGCCGGCCTGCTCGGCCAGCGCGAGCAGCATGGAAAGCGGCAGGCCGAACGCACCAGACAGTTTTCCCAGCACGGTCGCGGTGGGGCTCGCCTCGCCGCGCTCGATCTTGCTGATCATGGCCTTCGACACGCCGGAGCGCTGCGCAAGGTCCGATAGCGACCACTCACGCGACTCGCGCTCGATGCGCACGCGCGTGGAGATCGCAAAGGTGGGGTCCGGTGGCGGTTGATTCACAGGGATCAGGAGTGATGGCGCGACAGCGCGGTCGCGCGCGCGAAGCGTATTTTCGATATCCACTATAGTGGACGGTAGGCTATCATACGAGAAATCGATTCGGAGAGGCGAAATGAAGATTCGCGACGCAGGCCCTGACGACATGCCGGCGGTCACGGTCATCTACAACGAGGCCGTGGCCAATACGACTGCGATCTGGAACGAGATAGCTGTCGATGCGGCGAATCGCGTGGAATGGCTCGAAGCGCGCCGGAAGTCGGGCTACCCCGTGCTGGTCGCGGTCGACGACGATGCCGGCGTGGTGGGCTACGCGTCCTTCGGCGACTGGCGCGCGTTCGACGGTTACCGGCACACCGTTGAGCATTCCGTTTATGTCCGCTCGGACCAGCGGCGCAAGGGCATCGCCGAAGCGCTGATGTCCGCGCTGATCGAGCGCGCGCGCGGTCTCGGAAAGCACGTCATGGTGGCGGCGATCGAAGCGCAGAATGCCAGCTCCATTCGCCTGCATGAAAAGCTTGGCTTCAGGCAGGTGGGCTTGCTTCCGGAGGTTGGAACCAAGTTTGGGAAATGGCTGGATCTGGCCTTTATGCAGATCGTGCTGGACCAGCGGTCGGAGCCGGACCGGATTCCCGGCTCGTGAATGCTTGCCGAGTCGCAGGCGCGCGGCGAGAGCCGCCGCGCGTGTGGTCCTGCGATGGCCCGGTGAAGTCTGGCTAGACCCCCACGCCGTACCTGGCGTTCAACCCCGCAATCGCCTCCTTCAATTCCGCCTTCAACTGACTGACCAGTTCGGCGGCGGGGAGCTGCCGCGCCAGCGGAGCCGCCTGGCCCGCCCACTGCGCGGCGTAGTCGCTGTTGCCCTTCGCCTTGGCCGCCGCGTGCAGGGCCTTGCCGGCGTCGTAGGTGGTCGGATAGTCGGGGATGGCGGGGGCATCGGGCGCCTCGCCGAGCTCGGTGAAGCGGTTCGTGAAGCCGCGTGCCGCGCGGCCGGAGATGGCGCGGGTCAGCGTGGTCGTCCTTTCGGGTTGCGCTGAAAATGCAGCGCGGTAGGCCGCGTCGGCCGAGGATTCCGCGCAGCCGACGAAGGCCGTGCCCAGTTGCGCGGCCTGTGCGCCGAGCGCCAGCGCCGCGGCAATTCCCGCGCCGTCCATGATGCCGCCGGCGGCGATCACGGGCAGGCCGGTGTGCCGGGCCAGGACGCGCACCAGCGCGAACGTGCCGAGGCCTTCATCGTAGCCGGCCGGATCAAAGACGCCACGATGACCGCCGGCCTCGATGCCCTGCGCGACGATCGCGTCGATACCCGCCGCTTCGATCTGGCGGGCCTCCTGCAACGACGTGGCGCTGGCCAACAGCACGATGCCCGCAGCATGCAGCGCATCGATCTTCTCCTGCGGGGGCAGGCCGAAGTGGAAGCTCACCACCGCCGGCTTCTCTTCCAGCAGCATGTGGAACATGGCTTCGTCGGCGAGAAAGGTCTTGTAGATTTCGCGCAGGCTTGCCGGGGCCGTCGCGCCGTACTCGGCAAAGCGCGGCGCAAGGTAGTCGAGCCAGGCCTTCTCGCGCGCGGCATCGGCCACCGCGGGCGCATGGCAGAACAGGTTGACGTTGAACGGCTTGCCGGTCAGCGCGCGGGTCTCGCGAATGGCCTTGCGCGCGCCGTCGGCGTCCATGGCGCCGACGCCGAGCGAGCCGAGTCCGCCCGCCTCGGACACGGCAGCGGCCATGGCCGGGGTGCTGACGCCGGCCATCGGCGCCTGGATGATCGGCGTGGCGATATTGAGCAGTGAAAGCAGGCTGCGGCCATTGCCGGAACGTGTTGTGGTGTCCATGGCGGTGATTCCCTGTTGAGGTCGGGTGAGGTATTCAGAGCCGGAGCGTGCGGGGCCTTGCCGGCGGTGTTCTGGTTCAGGCATGGCGCAGTTCGCGCACGAACGCTTCGTATGCCGATGTCGTGAAGCCGGCGCGCTTCACCAGAAAAGTGTGCGCGGAGCGCACGGGTACGGTCTGGAATCCGCTTGCATTCGGGTACATCGCCAGCAGCGAACGCGGCACGATCGCCACGGCCGATCCCGCGCTGACATAGGCCAGGATCGCGTGATACGACGGCAGTTCCACCACCGACAGCCTGCGGCGAAGGTCCTCGCCGCCTTGCTCCAGCCAGTCTTCGGCGCAGCGGCGATAGGTGCAACCCTTCGCGAACGCGGCAAGGTGCCGCAGTGTCACGTCCTGCGGGCCGCGTGCCTTCGGGTGGGTGCCGGGCAGGACCAGGACCAGTTCTTCGGTCCGCAGGAAGATGCCTTCCAGGCCTTCGCCAAGTTCCGCCATGTCCATATCGGACGGCGCGCCGGTACCCGGGTGGGCGACCACCGCGCAGTCCAGTCGATGGCTCAGCACGGCATCCACCAGGTAGCCCGTGGTACCCGTGGCGAGATTCAGTTCCACGTCCGGCCACGCGGCATGAAATCGGCCAAGTGGCGTTGGCAGCAATGTCGCGGCGGAACTCTCCATGGAACCGACACGCAGCGTGCCGCTCGGCGCGCTCAGGCGCATCGATTGCCGCGCCTCTTCCGCCAGGGCCAGCATCTGCTCCGCGTAGCCGAGCAGCCGGTGTCCTTCCGGCGTCAGGAGCATCTTCCGGCTGTCGCGCTGGAACAGAGAGACGCCGAGGCTCTCCTCGAGTTGCTTGACGCGGGTGGTGACGTTGGACTGGACGCGCTCAAGCGCTTTGGCGGCCCGGGTGATGCTCTGTTCGCGCGCGACGGCCCGAAAGATCTCCAACTCTGCGAGTTCCACGTTCTCTTGCGGCACGTTTTACCGTGTCGTTCTCAAATTCAGAATGAAAGTGTATTTAGTATTGTAAATTGAGAACTTTATGTCAAGCGTGAGTCAAGCGCGGCACGGCAGCGCCGGCCTGGAATTCGCCGCTCATCGGCTTTCTTGTATGCGCCTGTATCAGGCCAGTGGCGCGATACAGGCCCTGACAGAAGGACATCCCGCACGCTACAGGCGGGATACGCCGGTCTCCTTAAATACGTTCCGTGGCAGGCAGCGAACGACAACAAGGCGATTCGCGACGGCCCAGATCTCAACGCAATCTCTTAAGGATGCCAATCATGCGTACTCATCTCGTCAAGCGTCTCGCTCTCGCCGTCACTCTTGTCGCCGCCGCAGCCGGGGCGCAGGCCGCCGGACTGTCCTACGGGGGCGCGACCGACCCGTACACCGCCGGTTCGCGTTCGGTGCAATCCGCACCCAGCCCCTATACCGATGGCGCCCGCGACGTGCAGTCCGCGCGCGACCCCTACAGCGAAGGTGCCCGCACGGTGGAGGACCGGCGCGATCCTTATACCGACGGCGCGCGCACGCTCGCCGGCATGGACCGCAGCGGCGTCTCGGCGCCGCCGGCCCGCCAGGTCGACCCGTATCTGGATGGCGCCTACGCCTGATCGCGACCGGAGTCCGGCGGGCAGTCACGTCAGGCCGCGCGCTCGTCTCGACGCGCCGCGGCCTGCCGGAAGCCACGGCGTCAACCGTGCGCGGCGGAATGACGCGTTTCGCGAATCGGCACGAACACAGGCCCGCGTGGGTGGGTCAGACAGGCTACGTTCCTCCCGGCGCTCGTGCCTGCTCAATGGAAGTCTCTGTCGAACTGACCCTGCGCATCGGCTGTCTTCTGGCCCTGATCGCCGCCTGCAACGTGGCCGCCCTCAAGCTGCGGCTGCCGGATGCCCTGACGCTGACCGCTGCCGGCATCGTGCTCGGCACGGTGTATCTGCTGGCCGGTGAATACGCGCCCGCGTTCACCGCGCGCGCCATTGAGCCGTTGCTGTCGCCCTCGCTCGCGCCTGACGGGTATCTCTGGCTATTCCTGCCGCCCATCCTGTTCCAGGCAGCGCTGGAGGCTGACGCCGCTGCGCTGGCGCGCGACCTGCTGCCCATCCTTGTGCTGGCGATCGGCGCGGTGTTCGCCGCGACGCTGATGGTCGGCCTGACGGCCCACTTCGTCACCGGCGCCAGCCTGGCGGTCTGCCTGCTGGTGGGCGCCATCGTGAGCACCACCGACCCGTCTGCCGTGATCGAACTCTTCCGCAGCAGCGGGGTACCGGCGCGCATGGTGCGCCTGGTCGAGGGCGAAAGCCTGCTGAACGACGCGGCGGCCATCGCGCTGGCCTCGCACCTGACGGCGCGCATCGTCGGCGATCCCGGGGCCGCCATGAACGGCTCCGTGCTTGGCGACGTGTTCGGCTCTTTGCTTGCCGGCGGCGTCCTGGGCGGGCTGGCGGGCCTGTTGCTGGCGCGCGTGTGCCGCGCCATTCCGCATGCGCCGCTGTCGCGCTTCTCGTTGTCGCTGGCCTTGCCCAGCCTGCTTTATCCGATTGCCGACCTGTGGCTGCATGTCTCGGGCGTGGTGACGGTGGTCGCGGCCGGGCTGACGGCCGGCACGCTGCTGCGGCGCTCCAGCCTGCCGGCCGAGCATGAACCGTTCCGCGATCTATGGCGGCATACGGGTGGCATGGCGGCAGGAATGGTCTTCCTGCTGGCCGCCATGCACGTGCCTGGCATGCTGCGCGAGCTGCGTGCGCCGGACCTCTTCCTGATCCTGGCTGTGCTGGTCGCCGCCTTGCTCAGCCGCTGGGCCGTGCTCGGGTGCAGCCTGCCGCTGCTGAGCCGCATCGGCATGTGCGCGCCGTTGCCGCGTGCGCACCGGCTGGTGATTACATGGGGTGGGGTGCGGGGGCCGGTCACGCTGGTGCTGGCCTTGTGCGCGGCGCGCGCGCCGGAACTTCCGGTGGAGGCCCGGCACATGGCGTCCGTGGTGGCGGTGGGGTTCGTGCTTGCCAATCTTGTCTGCAATGGACTGACGTTGAGGGCGGTGGTGAGGAGGTTGGGGGTGGCGGATTGATGGGGTTTGCGGTGAGGGATGGGGTGGTGTGCCTGACGGGCGCCGGCGGAACACCGGCGCCTTCCGGCATGGCTCTTACCTTCAATGCCCCGCGCTCTGTCCCCCATCCACATGCAGAATCTCCCCGGTCACGAAGCCCGCGGATTCGAGATAAAGCACCGCGTCCGCGATGTCGCGCATCTCGCCCATATGGCCGACCGGGTGCAGCGAGCCAAGCGCCTCGTGGGTTTCGGGCGGATGCATCGGCGACTTGATGATGCCGGGCGATACGGCATTCACGCGGATGCCGGTCTTTGCATACTCGATGGCCAGCGACTTCGTCGCGGCGTTGAGGCCGCCCTTGGTCAGCGAGGCCAGCACCGAAGGCACGCCGCTGATGGCATGGTCCACGAGGCTGGTCGTGATGCTGACCACATGGCCGCTGCGGCGCTTCTCCATCTCGGCAATCGCGAGCTGCGTGATGTGGAAGAAGCCGGACAGGTTCACGCTGGTCACCGCTGCGTAGTCTTCGTCCGTATAGCTGGTGAAGGGCTTGGCCACGAAGAGGCCGGCGTTGTTGACAAGCGTGTCGACGCGGTCGAACTTTTCCAGCGCTGCGGCAATGACGCGGCGCGCGGTGTCCCGGTCGCCGATGTCGCCGGCCACGGTGACGATGTCCGGATCCTCCGATGGCTGGATGCTGCGCGCCGTCGCGACAACGCGGTAGCCGCGCTCGCGATAAGCCTTGACCAGCTCTGCACCGATACCCTGGGACGCGCCCGTGATGATGGCGACCTTCTGTGAAGCACTCATTTCTGACCTCTGCTTGATTGGACCTGGCTGTCTTGCCAATCGGACCGACGGGACCGATGGATGAAAATTTAGGCGAGGCGCCGCCGCCGGGAAATAGATCTCGCGACCAAACAGTTATGCCGCGCGAGAACAAGTCGACGGCGCGGCGGCGGCATGCCGGGCGTCCGGCGCGGCGTGCGATGTGGCGCATCCGGGACTATGATCGAGTTTCGAGCCCTGTCCCCCGCCAGTCCGGCGCGAACCGAAGCAGGCTACGGTGGCAGCGATATGGATCCGATCAGGCACCTTCCGATATGAAACGGCAGTTCGACGACCTTCAGCTTGGCAGCATCGAACTGTTCTGCCTGGCGGCCGAACTCGGCAGCTTCAGTGCGGCGGCCGTCAGGTGGATGGCGCGGAGACCGACGTGCCGACCAGCGACGCCTACAGCACGTCGGAAGATGCATTGGGCGGCGCGACGCTCGCGCGCGGCGGTGCCGGGCTGTTCCAGACGTATCGGTTCGTGGCGGAGCAGGACTTGCGCAACGGCACGCTGGTCGAGGTGCTGCAGGCATAAGGCGGCAGCACGCGGCCGTTCGTGCTGCTCTACCCGAGCGCGCGCCACGTCACGCGGCGCGTGCGCGCCTTCGTCGACTTCCTGATGGAGAAGTGCGCCGCCTAGCGGATGCGGTCAGTCGCCGCAGCTGTGCGATGACGACCAGGATCACGGCCGCATTGCCGGGTTGCTGGAAGTGCGAATACGCGGCCCGCGCGTGGCCGGCCTTTTCTCCGAGTACTTCGGCGAACAGGTCCGAAGCCCCATCGATCACCGCCGGCTGTTGCAGCCAGCCCTGCGCACTGGTGACGTGCCCTTCCACGCGCACGATGTGATCCAGGCGATCAAAGCTGCCCACATGCGCGCGGATCTGCGCGAGCACGTTGAGCGCGGCCAGCTCCGCCGCCTGCCTGCCCTGCTCGAGCGTCAGGTCCCTGCCAAGCTGCCCCTGCCACACCACCTTGCCGTCCCTGAGCGGCAATTGCCCCGAAATGAACAGCAGGTCGCCCGCCTGGCTTGTGGCCGTATAGCTGCCCAGCGGCTGTGGCGGATCCGGCAGCGCAAGGCCGCGCGCTGCAAGCTTTTCCTCGATCGACATGGTGCCTCCTGACAAGTGGCTGTTGCACATGCCGGCCACTGTATGGCCGTGCCGGCGGCGGATAAAGGCATGGCGGCGCAATGCAGTTGGTACATCGCGGAACAAGTGCGTGTTCGTCGCATGCGGGGGTATCTCTGCCGGCCCTTTGTATGCGTGTGTATCAACCGGAGACGCCGATACCTGGGCTCACAACATCGCCGGCCCGCCGCTACAGCGGCGATACATCGGCCGCCTTAAATACGTGCATCAACGTGACGGCAGCAGCAACGATCCAGCCCTGCCCCGGCGTTGCACTGTGGCGCCATGCCGCAGTGGTCCGAAACCCAGGAGAACAGCATGTCCCTCATCCACGCCCGAAAGCTTGCCCGCCACGTCATTTCCATCGCCGCCATTGTCGGCGCCGCAAGCGGCATGCAGGCGGTGCACGCGCAAGGCCCTGGTCCGCAGGCAGACGCGGGCATTGCCATGGCAGCCGCAGTCCACGCGGACCGCGATCCGTTCACCAGCGGCAGCCGCACCGCCGCGCCGGATCCGTTCCTCGACGGTGCGCGGCAACCGGAAGCCGCCACGCTGGCACGCATCAGCAACCGCGATGGCTACGCCGCCGACGCGCCAATCGCGCGGGCCGGTTCCGGCGCGACACTGGCCCGCGTCAGCAATCGCGATGGCTACGTCGCCGACGCGCCAGTCGCGCAGGCCGGTTCCGGCGCGACACTGGCCCGCGTCAGCAATCGCGATGGCTATGTCGCCGACGCGCCAATCGCGCAGGCCGGTTCGGGCGCGACACTGGCCCTCATCAGCAATCGCGACGGCTATGTCGCGTGAGCGCGCGGCACGACTGCAAGACCTGAAGCATCGCAACACACGAACTCCACACACTCACTTACACACCCTGAGGATTCCATCATGACCAAGATCGAAAATGTCCTGTACACCGGCAAGACCCGCACCACGGGCGGACGCGACGGCGCGTCGCGCAGCAGCGACGGGCGCCTGGATATCAGGCTCTCGCCCCCGGGCAGTGCCGGCGGCGGCACGAACCCGGAGCAGCTGTTCGCCGCGGGCTGGTCAGCCTGCTTTATCGGCGCGATGGGAAAGGCGGCAAGCGCGCTGAAGGTCAGGCTTCCAGCCGACGTGGCCGTCGATGCCGAAGTGGACCTGGGCACGACCGCGGACGCCTACTTCCTGCAGGCGCGACTCAATGTCAGCCTGCCGGGAATCCCCGCGGATACCGCGCGGGCCCTGGTGGAGAAGGCGCACCAGACCTGCCCGTATTCCAAGGCAACGCGCGGCAACATCGATGTCGTGATCAACGTCATCTGAGCCGCAAGGCTTGCGGGCGCGGCAGGTCCGCCGGAGCAGACTTGCCGCACCTTTCCCCCGGGGCCGCGCGCTGGCGTCGTGCGTCGTCCGTCAGCGAGGTGAAGGAACGCAAGGGGCAGCGGTTCCGGTTTCAAGGCAACCAAGGCCTTTCAGCGTGGCTTCCACGGCCTGCTCGAGCGGCGTGTGGGGTTCGCCACCGGGCAGGCGCCCGCCACGCATGCGCACCGGCTCGCGCCACAGGTAGCGCATTTCCTGCATTTCCCGGAACGTCGCGACGAAGGGGGCCGCTGCCGATAGCAGCCACCATGGAAACCGCCGTACCTTCGGCAACTGGCCGCCGCGGCGGGCCACTGCGCGCTGGATGGCCCGGACCATCTCCGTGCCGTCCGTGTCCCAGTGTCCGGCCAGATGGAATACGGCGAAGGGCGGCAGCAACGCCGCCTGCTCCAGCAGCCTGACCATGGCGTTCGCCACGTCAGGCAGGTAGGCCCACTGGTGCCCCACGCCGGACGCGCCCGGATACCGGATGGTTCGCACCGCCTGCCCCGGCCGCACCAGCGCCTGGGAGAACCAGTTGTTGCCGGCCTGCGGCCCGAAGAAGTCGCCCGCGCGCACGATGATGACGCGCGTGCCGTGCCCGGCCGCTTCCCGCAGGCGCCGCTCCATTTCGACGCGGATGGCGCCCTTGCGCGTGACGGGATGCTGGGGCGCATCTTCCGCCGGCTCGGGCAGGGCGTCCGGCCCGAAGTTGTAGACCGTGCCGGGCAGCACGATCGTGGCCCCCGCGGCGCGGCCGGCGGCAATGGTGTTGTCGAGCATCGGCAGCACGAGTTCCGGCCAGCGCCGGTAGCCGGGCGGGTTCACCGCGTGGACGATCACGCCGCAGCCGTGCGCGGCGGACAGCACGTCCTGCCGCCGCATGGCGTCTCCCGATACCCATTCGATGGCACCCGGCTGCGCGCCAGCCGGTGCTCCGCCGCGCCGCAGCGCGCGGACCTGCCATCCCGCCGCGCCGAGCTGTCGCGCCACTTCCGAGCCGATGCCGCTGGTTGCGCCGAGAACCAGCGCGCACTTTCCGTTTGCCATGACTGTTGCTCCCTGCGTTTGCCATGCAGGCATTGTGGGAGTTGTCCGGGATAATTGGAATTGGATGGAAATGTGGAGACGCTATACATTTACGTATGACATCGAAGATCAGCTGGGAACTCTACCGGAGCCTGCTGGGCGTACTTCGCACCGGCTCGCTTTCCGGCGCGGCGCGGGAACTGGGGCTGTCGCAGCCAACCGTGGGCCGGCATATCGACACGCTCGAACAGGATCTGGGCGCCATCCTGTTCACGCGCTCGCAATCGGGCCTGCTGCCCACCGAGGCCGCCCTGATCCTGCGCGACTACGCCGAGGCCATGGAAAGCACGGCCGCCGCCATGGAGCGCACGGTCACGGGTGCGGGCGGGGACGTAGCGGGAACCGTGCGCGTCTCGGCCAGCGAGGTGGTTGGCATTGAAGTGTTGCCGCCCGTGCTGGCCGCGCTGCGCGCGCGTCATCCGGCGCTCGTCATCGAACTCGTGTTGAGCAACCGCATCCATGACCTGTTGCGCCGCGAAGCCGACGTCGCGGTGCGCATGCAGCGCCCGGTGCAGGAGCAACTGGTGGCGCGCCGGGTCGGCGCCATCGAACTGGGCCTGTATGCGCATGAGGACTACCTCGCGCGCCACGGCATGCCGCGAGACCTGGAAGCGCTGCGCCGCCATGCGCTGATCGGCTACGACCAGTCCACGCCGTTCATCCGGGAGGCGGCGCGCTCGCTGCCGTGGCCTGAGCGCGCCGCGTTCGCGCTGCGTGCCGACAGCGATGTCGCGCAACTGTCGCTGATCCGGGCCGGCGCCGGCATCGGGATCTGCCAGACCGGGCTGGCGGCCAGGCAGCCGGTGCTGCGGCGGGTCTTGCCTCGCAAGTTCTCGATGCGGCTCGAAACCTGGATCACCATGCACGAGAACCTGCGCCACAGCATTGCATGCCGCACGGTATTCGATGCGCTTGCCGAAGGCCTCGGCACCTACATCGCCGCGCAGTAGGAGCGACCGGCGACGCTACTGCGCATCATGGAAGATCAGTCCCACCGTATGGCGCCTGCCGCTGCGGATGACACTGACGCCATGGCGCATCGCCACTTTGCGCGTACCGCCGCGCAGGCCCGCTACCGGCCGCTCGTTGACGGTGAACACCACGGCGTCGCCCTGCCGCAGCGGCACGACATCGGCGCGCTGGCTGCGTCCGGCGTTTTCCGTCATGACGAACTCTCCGCCGGCGAAATCCCGGCCCGGCTCGGACAGCAGGATCGCGACCTGCAGCGGGAACACGTGCGCGCCATACAGATCCTGATGCAGGCAGTTGTAGTCGCCTGCGCCGTATTGCAGGATCAGCGGCGTCGGCCGCGTCTGGCCCGCACGGTGGCATTGGTCGAGGAAAGCGTCCAGCGTATCGGGGTACTGCACATCGACGCGCATCTGCCGGTTCCAGCGATTGGCGATCTCCGCCAGCGGCGCGTACAGCGCGCGGCGCAGCCGCTCCAGCAACGGCGGCAGCGGATAGGCGAAGTACTTGTATTCGCCGCGCCCGAAGCCGTGGCGGGCCATCACGACACGGGAGCGGAAGATGTCATCGCGGTCGTACAGCGCGGCCAGTTCCGTGCATTGTTCCGGCGTCAGGATGCCCGGCAGGACGGCATTGCCATGGGCATCGAGCGATGCCGCGACATCCTCCCAGGCGATCCCGGTCTTGATGTCGCCGGCGGCGGTCTTGATGCTTTGCGCCTTCATATGGCTCACTCACAGCGTTGTCGCGTGATGCCAGTGTAAGGAGCGGCGCGGCGGCCGGCACTCCGATGCTTGCGGTCGAATCCGGCGCCGGACGACTTTGGCGCACACCTATTCGTCGAACGGCTGTTTGCCAAGCACGCCGACCACATGATCGACAAAGCACGTGATGCGCGACGCCAGCGCCGTGTTGCGGTAGTAGACGGCATTAATCGACTGCCGCACATCGAGCGTCTGCCTGCCGAACAGCGGCACCAGCCGGCCGCTGTGGCGATCGTCGCGGGTCATGAAGTCCGACAGGCAGACAATGCCCAGCCCGGCCAGCGCCAGGCTCCTGAGCGTTTCGCCGCTCGATGACGCAATGGCGGGCTTGATGTGCACGATGCTGCCGTCGTCGTTGCGCAGCGGCCAGTCATTCAGTGAATCCGGCTGGCTGAAGCCCAGCAGCGCATGCTGCGCGAGCTGGGCCGGCTTGGTCGGCGTGCCGTGGCGTTTCAGGTATGCGGGGCTGGCCAGCACGCGCACGCGGCTGGTGCCGATCGGCCGCGCATGCAGCGTCGAATCCTTCAGCGCGCCGATGCGGAATGCCACGTCGGTCCGCTTCTCGATCAGGTCGATGATGCCTTCGGTCGATTGCAGCTCCAGTTCCACTTCCGGGAATTGCGCGCGGAATCCTTCCACCAGCGGCACGAGCACATGCAGCATGAACGGCGTGGCCGCGTCGACGCGCAGGCGACCCACCGGGCGCATGCGGCGTGCCGCCATCTGCTCTTCCGCCTCATCGACCATGGCGAGGATGGTGCGCGCATGGGCCAGGAACGCCGCCCCTTCCTCCGTCAGTTCCAGGCGCCGCGTGGTCCGGCGCAGGAGCGTGGTCTGCAGCTTCTCTTCCAGCCGGCTCAGCGTGCGGCTGGTCGCCGACACGGTCAGGCCGAGTTGTTCCGCGGCGGCCGTGATCGAGCCGGTATCCACGACGGCCGCAAAGGCCAGCAGTTCGTCGACGGTCGTTTTCATTGTTGATTTCAAATCAAATGAATTTGACTTATACACGGCTTAATTTGCAAATGTAAAGCCGGCACACTGCGTCCATTGCAAGTCTTCTCTTGCCCCTGTACCAGGAGTTACCCCATGAGCATTCCTTCGTTTGGTGTCGGCACTTTCCGCCTGACCGGCCACGCGGCTGTCGATTCCGTGCGCAACGCGCTGGACGTCGGCTACCGCGCCGTCGATACCGCGCAGATCTACGGCAACGAGGCCGAGGTCGGGCAGGCCATCGCCGCAAGCGGCGTGAAGCGTGACGCGCTGTTCGTCACCACCAAGATCTGGACCGCGAACTACGCTGCCGACAAGCTGGTGCCGAGCCTGCGCGAGAGCCTGGACAAGCTGCGCACCGACCATGCCGACCTGACGCTGATCCACTGGCCTGCCCCCGGCAACGGCGTGCCGCTGCGCGAGTACATGGAAGCGCTGGCCGCGGCGAAGTCGCTGGGGCTGACGCGCCAGATCGGCATCTCGAACTTCAATATCGAACTGGCCCGGCAGGCCATCGACGTGGTCGGCAAGGGCGAGATCGCGACCAACCAGATCGAACTGAGCCCCTACCTGCAGAGCCGCAAGCTCACCGCGTTCCTGCAGGAGCAGGGCATCACCGTGACCTCGTACATGACGCTGGCCTACGGCAAGGTGCTGAAGGACCCGGTCCTCGCGCAGATTGCGGCGAAGCACGATGCCACCGTGGCGCAGGTTGCGCTGGCCTGGGCGCTGCAGCTTGGCTACGCGGTGATTCCTTCGTCGACGAAGCGCGCGAACCTGGCCGGCAACTTGCTGGCGCGCGACCTGAAGCTCGACGCCGACGACATGGCGCAGATCGCCGCGCTGGAACGCAACGGCCGCGAGGTCAGCCCCGAGGGCCTGGCCCCGGTGTGGGACTGAGGGAGGCGATGATGTCCGATACGCGCAACCCGCTGTTCCAGCCCCATTCCCTCGGCACCCTGGCGCTGCCGAACCGCATCGTGATGCCGCCGATGACGCGCTCGCGCGCCAGCCAGCCCGGCGACGTTCCGAATGCGCTGATGGCCGAGTACTACGCACAGCGTGCCGGTGCCGGCCTGATCATCAGCGAAGGCACCTGGGTTTCGCCGCTTGGCAAGGGCTATGCATGGACCCCGGGCATCCACTCGCCGGCGCAGGTTGAAGGCTGGCGCAAGGTGACCAGCGCCGTGCATGCGGCGGGCGGACGCATCTTCGCCCAGCTCTGGCACGTGGGCCGGCTGAGCCACGTCAGCCTGCTCGGCGGGCAGGCGCCGGTGTCCTCATCGGCGATCCGGGCGAACGGTGTCAACGTGTTCGTGGCCGAACACGACGGCACGCCCGGCTTCGTGCAGGCGTCGCAGCCGCGTGCGCTGACGGTCGAAGAGATCCACGGCATCGTCGACGAATTCCGGCAGGCCGCGCGCAACGCGATGGCGGCCGGCTTCGACGGTGTCGAACTGCATGCGGCCAACGGCTACCTCGTCAACCAGTTCATTGATTCCGGGGCCAACGGCCGCACCGACGCATACGGTGGCTCGCTCGACAATCGCCTGCGCTTCCTGCGCGAAGTGGCGCAGGCGCTGATCGAAGGCACGGGCAGCAAGGACCGCGTCGGCATCCGGCTGGCGCCGCTGACTACGCTCAACGGCTGCGTCGATGCGGATCCGGAGACCACTTATACCGCTGCCGCGAAGTGGCTTGGCGAGATCGGCGTGGGCTATATCCACATCGCCGAAGCCGACTGGGACGACGCGCCGCACATGCCCGTCGCCTTCAAGCAGCGGCTGCGCCAGGTCTATCCGGGCACGCTGATCTACGCGGGCAAGTACACCGCGGATCGCGCGCAGGCAGCACTGGACGAGGGCTGGGCCGACCTGATCGCGTTCGGCCGCCCGTTCGTCGCCAACCCGGACCTGCCGGAGCGCCTGCGCACCGGCGCCACGCTCACCCCGCATGACCGCGACACGCTGTTTGGCGGCGGCGCGCGCGGCCTGACCGACTATCCGCGCTTGACCGCCAAGGCAGCCTGACCGATGACCCAGAACCCTCTCAGCAAGCCGCCGTTCGCCGGCCGCGGCTTCCGCGTCGACTACGACGGCCTGTCCGCGCACAACGTCTACGCGGAAGACGGGCAGTCGCTCCGCTACGCGATCGTCTCCGGCCCGTATGCGGGCGCCAGCGGCGAATCGCGCTGCGAATGCGCGAGATCGCCGAAGGCGTCTATGCGATCTCGTGGCAGGAAGCCGACGGCGCGACCGTGGTGCATGTCGACGACTTCACCCACGGCCGCTCCATGGCGTTCTTCACGGCGTCCGACCAGACCTTCTACCGGATGCAGGGACCCTTGACTGAGCTGGCAGGCCCCGACGCCTGAGCCGCGCTCCACGATCCAATCCATCACAACCATGCGAATTTCCATACCGACGAAAATCGGCTTCGGTACCGCGCCGCTGGGCAATATGTACCGCGACATCCCCGAACAGGAAGCGCTCGACACCGTCGACGCCGCCTGGGAGCAGGGCATCCGCTACTTCGACGCCGCGCCGCTCTATGGCGCGGGCCTGGCCGAGATCCGGCTCGGCAACGCGTTGCAGCACCGCCCGCGCGACGCGTACGTGCTCAGCACCAAAGTGGGCCGGCTGGTACTCGACGAGACCGAAGACACCGCCAGCCGCGACCTCGGCGAGAAGGGCGGGCTGTTCGAACACGGCCTGCCCAACAAGATCGTCTACGACTACAGCGCCGACGGCACGCAGCGCGCGATCGAAGCCAGCCTGAAGCGCCTGAAGACCGATCGCCTCGACATCGTCTGGATCCACGACCCGGCCAGGGACTTTCACGGCGATGCCTGGCGCGACGTGTTCCAGACGGCGATGACCGGTGCCGCCGCAGCGCTGACCCGGCTGCGCGAGCAAGGCGTGATCAAGGCCTGGGGCCTTGGCGTCAACCGCGTCGAGCCATGCGAAATGGCGCTGCAGCAGGCCGACCCCGACGGTTTCCTGATCGCCGGCCGCTATACGCTGCTCGACCACGCCGATGCGCTGCGCGAACTGATGCCCGCTTGCGCGGACCGTGGCGCGGGCATCGTGGTGGGCGGGCCGTACAACTCGGGCATCCTGGCCGGGGGCGAGCACTACGAGTACCAAAAGGCGACGCCGGAAATCCTTGCGCGTGTCGAGGCGCTGCGCGGGCTGTGTGCGGAGTTCAGTGTGGATATCCGCGCCGCCGCGCTGCAGTTCTCGCTCGCGCATCCCGCCGTGGCGGCGGTCATCCCGGGCGCGAGCCGGCCGGAGCGTATCGCCGCAAACCTGGCGCTCGCGCAAGCGGAAATTCCGCGGGCGTTCTGGCAGGCGCTGCGCGCACAGGACCTGGTCGCCGCCGCCGCGCCGTTGCCTGGCCTGGTGTAGCGGTACAGAGACGGTACCCAAACCAGTACCCGAGCCCCGGCTGTCACGCCGGGGCTTATGCATTCGACATTTCATGTCGCCGCGAAGCTTCTTCGCACGGGACGGTGCAAAGATTCGTCATACGCTGTCGCTGCCCGCAAGCCTGTCGGCGCGGGTGGCTGATCGGACCACCGCCGAATCTGTCACGCCATGATGCCCGCCGACCCGCTGGAAGCCGTCACCCATCCCGATCCCTATCCCTACTACCGCGCGCTGGCTGCGCAGCGGCCGTTCGGCTTCGATGAACGGCTGGGGCTGTGGGTGGCCGCGGCGCCCGCCGAGGTCGCTGCCGTGCTCGCGCACGCTGATTGCCGCGTGCGTCCGGCGGCCCAGCCGGTGCCGCCCGCGCTTGCCGGCAGCGCGGCGGGCGAACTGTTCGGACGCCTGATCCGCATGAATGACGGAGCGGCCCATGCGCCGCTCAAGGCGATCCTGCTGCGATTGATGGCGGCCATCGGCACTGATGCCGCCGTGGCGCGCGCGGCCATGCTTGCGGCCGCGCTCGATGCGCTGCCCGGCATGGCGCCGGACACCGGCGCCGCCGTCAACCGCTGGATCTTCACGCTGCCCGTCGTTACCGTGGCCGACCTGCTCGGCCTGCCGGTGCGCGCCGGGGCCGATGCCATGGCCGTGGCCGCGCGCGTGGCCGCCTACGCCGCGGCGCAGTCGCCGCTGGCCACGGCTGGCGATGTCGCGGCAGGCGCCGACGCGGCGCGCTGGCTCGGGCAATGGCTGCATGCCGCCACGGAAGTGCCACGCCAAGCCGAAGATCCGGGCTTGCTGCCAGCGTTGCGACATGCGGCGCAAGCGGAAGGCATCGCACCGGAAGCCGTCGCCGCCAATGCCATTGGCCTGATGGTGCAGGCGTGCGAGGCCTCCGCGGGGCTGGCGGGCAATATGCTGCTTCGTCTGGGCCGCGCCGGCACGGCCGTGGGCAACCTGCCTGAACTGGCTGCGCGCGTGGCACGAGAGGATCCTCCGGTGCAGAATACACGCCGCTTCCTGGCCGCTGACGCATGCCTGTGCGGCGTGCCGGTCAGGGCGGGCGATGCCGTGCTCGTGCTGCTGGCGGCTGCCTCGTGCGCAACGCCTGGCGAGGCTGGCGGACGCGCGTGGACATTCGGCGCGGGCCGCCATGCCTGCCCCGGCGATGCGCTCGCGCAGGCGCTTGCCGCCGCGACGGTCGAAGCCCTGCTCGCGCGCGGCGCGCGGCCGGCCGCGCTGGCGCGGGCGTTTCGCTACCGGCCCTCGCACAATGCGCGCATCCCGCATTTCAACTGAAACACTGGCTGCCCCCGACCCTTTCCACAGAGAGACATCCGCCATGATCGCCGTCATCTTCGAAGTCGAGCCCGCACCGGGCCGCAAGGACACCTATCTCGAACTCGCTGCAAAGCTGCGGCCGACGCTGGAGGCCATCGACGGCTTTATCTCGGTCGAGCGCTTCCAGAGCCTGACCACGCCGGGCAAGATCCTGTCGCTGTCGTTCTTCCGCGATGAAGCGGCGGTCATGGCGTGGCGCAATACCGAGGACCATCGCCAGGCCCAGGCGGCCGGACGCGGCGGCGTGTTCGCGGGCTACCGGCTGCGCGTGGCGCAGGTGCTGCGCGACTACGGGCTGGACGAGCGCGACCAGGCGCCCGCCGACAGCCGCGCGGTACATGACCGCGCCGCGCGCTGAGCGGGGATGCATATGTCGATGTCCCTGCCGCTCGCCGAGATGGCCTTTATCGGCTTCACCTTCCTGTTGGCCGGCTTCGTGAAAGGCGTGGTCGGCCTGGGCCTGCCGACCGTGGCGGTGGGCCTGCTGGGCCTGGTGATGCCACCGGCGCAGGCCGCGGCCCTGCTGGTGGCGCCGTCGATGGTGACCAACGTGGTGCAGTTGTTCAGCGGCCCGCGCTTCGGGCAGTTGCTGCGCCGGCTGTGGCCGATGCTGGTGGCGATCTGCGCGGGGACCTGGCTGTGCGCCGCGCTGGTGCCGGCGCACATGATGACCCATGCCACCGCGGCGCTGGGCGTGGCGCTGGTGCTGTATGCGCTGGTCGGGCTGGCTGCGGCCAGGCTCCATGTGCCGCCGCGCGCGGAACGCTGGCTCGGGCCGCTGGCCGGGTTGGTCACCGGGGCCATCACCGCGGTGACGGGCGTGTTCGTGATTCCCGCGGTGCCTTACCTGCAGGGGCTCGGGCTCGACAAGGAGAGCATGGTCCAGGCGCTGGGCCTGTCGTTCACCGTCTCCACCGTCGCGCTGGCGGTCAGCCTGGCCATGGGTGGCGCGCTGCTGCATCTGCCCGTGCTGGGCGCGTCGGTGCTGGCGCTGCTGCCGGCGCTGGGCGGCATGTTCATCGGCCAGTGGCTGCGCCACCGCATCAGCGCCGAGCGCTTCCGCCGCCTGTTCTTCTGCGGCTTGCTGGTGCTGGGCGGCGAACTGGCGCTGCGCGGCCTGTGAGGTCCCGGTCCGCATGCGCGGCTGACCGCAAAGCCTGACACAATCGACCCCGTCAACGGAATCCGGACGGGAGGCCAGCCACATGGGACGCCGCGGCAGCAGCACGGCACGGCTATGGACGGCGCTGGGCAAGACCGCCACGCGCCAGGCCCGGCGCATGGGGCGCGAGATGACCCGGGCGCTGAACCGGACGCTGAACCAGACAGTCACGCAACCGATGACCGATGCCATCGTGCGCAACGCCGTGAAGCAGTCATCGGCGGTGGCCAGGGCCACGCAGCGCGCGTTGTCCGGCGTAGCGTCTCCGGTGCCGGCGCCGCAGAGCCGTGGCAGCGGGCGCTGGGAAGCGGGCACGGCCGGAGCCGGCCCGCTCGCGCAGCGCCACTACCGCATTTTCCTTCCCGCGGGCCTGACGGCCAGGCGGCGCGCGCCCATGCTGGTGCTGCTGCACGGCTGCGGCCAGGACGCGGCGAGCTTTGCCGCGGTCACGCGCGCGGCGGCGTCGGCGCGTGACGCCGGCTGCGTGGTGCTGTTGCCGGAGCAGTCGTCGCAGGCCAACGCGCAACGCTGCTGGAACTGGTTCCGTCCCGGCACCCGCGGCGGCGCCGAGGCTGCGCTGCTGATGGCCATGATCGACCATGTCTGCGAACGCTATCCGGTGCGGCCGGAGCGCGTCAGCGTGATGGGGCTGTCCGCCGGTGGCGTCATGGCGATGATGCTGGGCCTGCGCTATCCGCAGCGCTTTGTCGCCATCGGCTCGCATTCGGGGGCGGTCCCTTACAGCGCCAGCAACGCGACCCAGGCCGCCGCGGCCATGCGCGGCAGCCGCGCGCCTGACGCCGCGGCGCGCCAGGCAATGCGCCTGTGGCTGGCCGGGCGGCGCCTGCCGCCGCTATTGCTGTTGCATGGCGACGCGGATGCCGTGGTGACATTCGACAATGCCATGACCGCCGCGCGCTTGTGGCTGGACCTGTTGCCTGAACCCGCGGCGCACTTGGCCGTAGCGCCCGCGCGCCGCGTGCAGCGCGGGCAGCGTTTGCCGGCCGAGGTCTCCGACTGGATGGTCGCAGGCCAGACCTGCGTGCGGCTCGTCAGGATCGAGGGCCTGGGGCATGCGTGGAGTGGCGGTCCGGCGGCACAGGCATTCTCGGACCCGCGCGGACCCGATGCGCTGCGGATCGCGTTGCGTTTCTTTGCGGACCGGTGACGGTGGCGGCCGGGCCGGCAGCGCCAAGCGGCCAACCGCCTATTCGAGCTTGCCTGGCTCGATCACCACATCGCTGACGGGGCAGGCGACGCAAGGCAGGATCCACCCGTCGTCCTTCTCGTCCGGGCTGAGCCCCGGCCATTCGATGCGATAGCGGATGGCGCCCGCATGGAGCCGGCTGGCGCAGGCGCGGCAGGTGCCGTTGCGGCAGGAGTTGGGCAGCGCCAGCCCGTCGAGGAGCGCCGCCTCGAGCAGGCTCAGGGCCGCCGGCGCCGCGAAGGTGGCACCGGCAGGCAGCACGCGCGCGCTGAACTCGGCCTGCTCGTCCACCGGGACCTTGCCGGTTTCAGTCTGAGGGGCCGTCATCGTCGGTCTGCGGAAACTGTGCGCGCCCGTGCGTGGCGTCGCGCAATGCCGCCAGCGCGGCGTCGCGCTGCGTGGCGGGCAGGCGGATCACCAGCCGCGCCAGGGCGCCGTAGGCGGTGTCCGCCAGCGTGCAGCCGTCCTGCGCGGACTGGTCCAGCCAGCGGCGCACGCGCGGCTCGTCGGCGTAGTCGACCTCCACGGTCAGTTCGGCGTAGGCGATGCGCTCGACCCGTTCCGCCGATTTCAGCGCCGCGGCAATCGCATCGGTATAGGCGCGCACCAGCCCGCCGGCACCGAGCTTGACGCCGCCGTAGTAGCGCACCACGGCGGCCAGTACGCCGTCCAGGTCATGGTGGCGCAACACCTCCAGGATCGGCCGCCCGGCCGTGCCGGAGGGCTCGCCGTCATCCGACATGCCCGACTGCCCACCCGCGAGCAGTGCCCAGCACACGTGCGTGGCGGTCGGGTGCTGCGCGCGCAGCGACTGCAGCACGGCCATGGCGGCGTCGCGATCCGGCACGGGAATCGCCAGGGCCAGGAAGCGGCTCTTGCGGATCTCGAGTTCGGCTTCGACCGGGGTGGCGAGGGTATAGGTGGGCAAGCGGAATCTGCTGGGCGGCCAGGCGGCCTGCCGACTACGGCAAAAACGGAAGTCTACCGCAGCGCCGCCGCCGGCTGGGTCGGAGCTGGCTTTGTGGTCCGTCGTCAACTTCCTGTCACATAGGGCCCATAGGATGCGCAGCGACGAGGGCGCGGCCGCCGCGCCATGTCTGATTTTGATGACAAGCAGACGGCGTCGCGTTGACGCGCCGCCACCACCTTCCCCGGAAAAGAACATGTTCGACAAACCTGACGCCTCGCGCCGCAAGGCGCTGAAATTCCTCGCCGGTGCGCCGATGCTGCCGCTGGGCCTGGCTTCGGCCGGCCTGCTCGTGGGCTGTGGCGGTGGCGACGACGCCATTGCCGCGCCGGCCGGCAACCCCACCCCCAACCCGGGCCCGAGCGCCACATTCACCACGGCCGAATTCACCGGCATGAGCGCCCCGACGCTGGCCAGCCCGGCCGCGATGGCCACGACCACGGTGGGCTCGGGCCTGAAGGTCAATTTCAGCGACGGCAGCAGCCAGACCTTCAAGCTGGCCTACCAGCCGTTTTTCGTGACCGGCGACATGGTGCCGGACGGCAAGGGCGGCACCATCCTGGCCGGCGGCTACTACGACATCAACAACCAGCCGATCGTCGACACGTCGGTGGCGGGCAAGGAGCGCCAGTTCTACTCCGACGCGCCGGACGGCACCTCGCTGCTCAGGATCGAAGGCGCCAAGGTCAGCGGCGTGAAGGGCAACACGGTGTTTGCCGTGGTGCAGTTCGAATACAACACGCGCGACCAGTCGGGCGCCGATACCTATGGCCGCCTGCCGTCGCCGATCGCCGTGCTGACGCTGGACCAGGACCCGGCCACCGGCAAGCTCACGCTGGTCAAGTACCACAACGTGGACACCTCGCCGGCGCACGGCCTGTGGATTACCTGCGGCGCCAGCCTGTCGCCGTGGAACACGCACCTGTCGAGCGAGGAGTACGAGCCCGACGCGTTCACGATCGCAGGCAACAGCCAGTTCAAGGCCTACAGCAAGAACCTCTATGGCAGCGAGACCGCGGCCAATCCCTACCTTTACGGCCACCTGCCGGAGGTGACGGTCAATGCCGACGGGACGGGCTCGATCCGCAAGCACTACTGCCTGGGCCGCATCTCGCATGAGCTGGTGCAGGTCATGCCGGACAATCGCACCGTGCTGATGGGCGACGATGCCACCAACAGCGGCCTGTTCATGTTCGTGGCCGACAAGGAGAAGGACCTGTCGGCGGGCACGCTGTACGTGGCCAAGGTGGGCGCGGGCTTCTCGATCGATCCGTCCGCGGCGGGCGCCGACCTGACGTGGGTCAAGCTGGGGCACGCCACCAGCGCCGAGATCGAGGCGCTGGCCAAGTCGACGGCGCCGGCCGATATCATGGATGTGGCAACCACCGATCCGGCCGACGTGAGCTACACCAAGATCTTCCTCGGCGGCAAGGCCAACTGGGTTCGCCTCAAGCCTGGCATGGAGAAGGCCGCGGCCTTCCTGGAAACCCACCGCTATGCTTACCTGAAGGGCGGCAGCATGGGCTTTACCAAGATGGAAGGCACCACGGTCAACATCAAGGACAAGGTCGCCTATTCCGCGCTGCAGAACGTTGTCGACTCGATGGTCCTGAACAACAGCAAGGGCTGGAACGCGCAGAGCGGCATCTCGGTCGACAAGGCGCTCAACGCCGGCGCGGTGATGCAGCACAAGCTCGACGGTGGCCAGAAGGACCTGGACGGCGACGCCATCAACAGCGAATGGGTGCCGGTGCATACCAAGGGCCTGCTCAACGGCCACGACATCCTGGGCGACGTGCTCGGCAATACGGCCGACCCGGAGTGGATCGCCAACCCGGACAACCTGAAGTTCTCGGAGAAGCTGCGCACGCTGTTCATCGGCGAGGACAGCGGCCAGCACGTCAACAACTTCCTGTGGGCCTACAACGTGGACACGAGGCAGCTCTCGCGCCTGCTGTCCACGCCCGCCGGCGCCGAAGCCACCGGCCTGCACGCGGTGGATGAAATCAACGGCTGGACCTACATCATGAGCAACTTCCAGCACGCCGGTGACTGGGGCAGCTTGCACGCCAAGGTCCAGGCGACGCTGGATCCGCTGGTGCGCGCCAACTACAAGGATCGTGCCGGCGCGGCGGTCGGCTACCTGACGGCTGATCCATCGAGCATCAAGCTGGCCAAGGCCTGACCGGTCGGGCAAGGCGAATCGGAGGCGGGCTGCGGCCCGCCTTTTTTTGTTGGGTCGCCGAGTTTCCGGGATGCCAGCGGCTTTCATGACTGGATTGTCGTTCGGGATTTCCCCAACTCCTCCATTCCTAAACCTCCGCGCATTACTGCCGATACTCCAACGGCAGACCATCAAGAACAGACATTCCAATATGGGGGAGAACCGCAATGTCGCAGGCAAATCTGACCATCCGGGCCCGCCTGGGCGCAACCTTCGGGCTGGTCGTGCTGTTGGCGGGCGCCGCCATCGGCACGGGCCTGGCGCAGCTGGAGGGCAGCGACGCGACGCGCTACACCATGCTGGGCCTCGGCCTGGCGGTACTGGCAGCGGCCATTGCCGGCGCTTTCTGGCTGGCTGCCGGCATCGAGCGCCCGTTGGCGGACGCCGTCTACATCGCCGAGACCGTGGCCGCGGGTGACCTCAGCCAGGACTTCGATACCGACCAGGGCGGCGCATTCGGCCGGCTGCTCGGCGGCATGGGTAAGATGGAGGACATCCTGACGGACCTGGTGAGCCGGATCAAGAGCTCCACGGACTCGATTGCAGACTCCTCCCGCCAGATCGCGGACGGCAATACCGACCTCTCCCAGCGCACCGAGGAGCAGGCGGCCACCCTGCAGGAGACGGCGTCGAGCATGGGCAGCCTGACCGATATGGTCCGCCGCAACGCCGAGCGCGCGCATGCCGCCAACGACATCGCCGCCAGTGCATCGGAGATTGCCGAGCGCGGCGGCGTGGTGGTCAACGACGTGGTGCAGACCATGCAGGCGATCAGCGCCAGTTCGAACAAGGTGGTCGAGATCATCCAGGTGATCGAAGGCATTGCCTTCCAGACCAACATCCTGGCCCTCAATGCCGCCGTGGAAGCGGCGCGCGCGGGCGAGCAGGGCCGCGGCTTCGCCGTGGTGGCTGGCGAGGTGCGCACGCTGGCCCAGCGCAGCGCCACCGCCGCGAAGGAAATCCGCGTGCTGATCGGCGATTCCGCCAGGCAGGTCGAAGGCGGCGCAGTGCTGGTCGACAAGGCCGGGCAGACCATGGAGGAGATCCAGCAGGCCGTGCGCAGCGTCACGGGCATCCTGGGCGAGATCTCGGTGGCTTCGCGCGACCAGAGCAGCAGCATCGAGCAGGTCAACCAGGCCGTGGCGCAGATGGACGCCGTCACGCAGCAGAACGCGGCGCTGGTGGAGCAGGCCGCCGCGGCCTCGGCATCGCTGGCCGACCAGGCCCACCAGCTCCAGGGCGTGGTAGGCGAGTTCAAGCTGTAGGCTCGCCGGCAGGTCGCGCCGGCAGGTCGCGCCGGAAGATCACGCCAGGCATTGCACCGGCCTTGCAATCCGCAGTAACCTCTGCGCCATGCGGGAGGCACATGCCGCCGTGCCCCGCCTCAGAGGAGACTGCCATGCCGTGCAGACGCCGCTTTCTTGGATACCTGCCGCTCGCCTTATCCGGCGGCGTGGCCGTCACCGGACTGCTCGGCAGCCTCCCGGTCAGCGCGGCCGTGCTCGGCGAGCAGGAGCCGCAGGCACAGAAGCTCGGCTACAAGGCCGACACCACCAAGGTCGACCCGAAGAAGTATCCCGGCCACAAGACCAGCCAGACCTGCGCCAACTGCCAGCTCTATCAGGGCGACAAGGGCAGCGCCGCGGGCGGTTGCGTCCTGTTCGGCGACAAGGAGGTGGCGGCCGCCGGCTGGTGCAGCGCCTGGGAGCAGGGCTGATTGAGCGCTTAGTCCGCTTACTCACGCTCAGTCCCGCTCCGTCCCGCCCAGCCCATCTCTCGCCGCGATGCCCGCGCAGGAATATCCATGACCCACGACCCCGATTCCCGCCGCATGGCACCGGCCACGGAGCGCAACCGCGAGCCGATCCTCGCCGTGCTGCGCAATGTGCTGCCGGCGAATGGCACGGTGCTGGAGGTGGCCAGCGGCACCGGCCAGCACGCGGTCCACTTTGCCGCGGCGCTGCCGGGGCTGACCTGGCAGCCGAGCGACCCCGACGCCGCGGCGCGCGCGTCGATCGCCGCCTGGATCGCGCACTCCGGCGTGGCCAATGTGCGCGCCCCGCTGGCGCTGGATGTCTGCGCGCAGCCGTGGGGCATCGACGCGGCCGATGCCGTGGTCTGCATCAACATGATCCACATCTCCCCGTGGGCGGCGGCGCAGGCGCTCTTTGCCGGCGCCGGCAGGCTGCTCGGGCCCGGCGGCGTGCTGGTCCTGTACGGACCCTACCAGCGTGGCGGTGCGCACACCGCGCCGAGCAATGCGGCGTTCGACGCGCAGTTGCGGGCCACGGACCCCGATTGGGGCGTGCGCGACATGGAGGACGTGATTGCACTGGGCGAGGCGCAGGGCATGCGCTGCGACGCGCCGGTGGCCATGCCGGCCAACAATTTCATGCTGGTGTTCCGGAAGTAGGCCGGCCAGCCCCGCCTGACGCGCGCAGCCAGCGCGTCAACCGCGAACCAGCATTACCAAGGCCGTTGCGATCAGGCAAAGGGCGAACAGGGCGCGCAAGCGCCGCTCGGGCATGCGGTGCGCCAGCGCCACGCCCCACGAGATCGTCAGCATGCCGCCCAGCGAGAGCGGTATGCCGCAGGCCCAGTCCACGTGTCCCGCGTGCGCATAGGTGGCGAGCGCCACTACGGCCCCGGGCGTCACCAGGGCCAGCGCCAGCCCCTGTGCGGCCGCCTGTCGCATGCCGAACAGGCCGACCAGCGCCGGTGCCGCGACCACGCCGCCACCCACGCTGAAGAAGCCCGAGAACGCACCGCCCACCACACCGACAAGTGGCATCCAGCGCGGCGAGACGCGTGCGTGCTGCACGGTGGCCGCCCGCCCCGGCAGCAGGCGCCAGAGGAAATACAGCGCCAGGCCGATCATGAAGCAGGCGAACACGCGGCGCAGCAGTTGCGCATCGATGGCTGTGGCCGCGCGCGCCGACAAGTAGGTGGCCAGCACGGCGCTGAGCCCGAGCACCAGCGCCGTGCGCAGCGCAATGTCCGCGCGCCGCCGGTACTGCCAGAAGCCGATCAGCACGTTCGGCGCGATCATGACCAGTGCCGTACCCTGGGCGAGCTGCTGGTCCATGCCGAACAGCAGCCCCAGCGCGGGGATCGCGATCAGCCCGCCGCCAATCCCGAACAGGCCGCCTACGGCGCCCAGCAATCCGCCCAGACCAAAGATCAACAACGAAGACAGCAGGAAATGGGCGGGCAGCGGGTCGGGCATTGCGGGCACGGCGGCGAAACGGGAAGGAGCAACGGATCGGAAGCGGCTCACATCATACGCGAGCGACTTCGCTGCGGGCCCCCGCGCGGAAGGGCGACAAGACGCTGATATCGGCGTCGCCAGCCCGGCGCGCAGTGCATCACGCCCGGTGCATCACGCCCGGTGCATCAACCCGATAACAGGCCGTGCCGGCGATGCCATTCCTGCAGTGACTCGGCCGGCCACGTGCCGCAACGCACATGGCCCTTGCCGCGCGGCACGTCCACCCACTCGGGCGCGAAGTCGAGCCCGGCCTCGACCACGTCGGGCGGCCTGGGCAGCGGGGTATCGATGGCCGACGCGTGCGGATGGACCAGATGGGGCCAGCGCGGGTCGAACAGCCACAGCGCGCTGCCGCACCTGACGCAGAAATGCCGCTGCGCCGGCGAGCGCGTGGCCCGCTTGCCCGGCTCGCGCATGACCGCATGGTAGATGCCCAGGTACTTCTTGCCGCGCACGCGCAGCGTTGTGGCATCGCCGCCGAGGTTGATGGCATAGCCGCCGCTGCCGGCGGTCTTGCGGCAGATCGAGCAGTGGCAATGCATGAACGGATACGGCGAATCGGACTCCAGCGAGAAGTGCACGGCGCCGCAATGGCACGAGCCTTCGAGATGCATGGTAGGGCCTCCAGTCGAGCGTGGCGGGATGCCATTGACTGTAGGAGACGTGCCGCCCGGCGCAATGGGCGCTGTGCGGCTTGCGGCGGTGCCTCGGCGCGGAGGCGCTACAGCGCCTTGCGGAAGGTCAGGTTGATCCGCTCGTGCCCGAGCAGCGGATGGTCGCCGTCGGCCAGTGGCGCCACGCCATGGAAGGCCAGCCGCGCGGGGCCGCCCCACACCACCACGTCGCCATGCGCGAGCCGCGTGCGGGCGGGGCGGTCGGCGCGCCGCAGCCCGCCGAACAGGAACACCGCCGGCAGGCCGAGCGAGACTGACACGATGGGCGCGCGCAGGTCGCGCTCGTCGCGGTCCTGATGCAAGGACAGGCGCGTGCCGGGCACATAGCGGTTGACCAGGCAGGCGTCCGGCGCAAATCCGGCAAAGCCTGCCTCGGCGGCGGCGCGCGTGGCCAGGTCGAGGAATGCCGCCGGCATGGCGGGCCAGGTCTCGCCGCTGAGCGGATCGTGCCGGTCGTAGCGATAGCCCGTCCGGTCCGAGACCCAGCCGGCCTGCCCGCAGTTGGTCATGGCCACTGACATGCGCAATCCGCCCGGCGTGATCATGTGGCGCCACGGCGCCTGCCCGGCGACGTGGCCGATGTCGGCAAGCAACTGCGGCGCCTGCGCGCGCGCAAAGCCGCGCAGCACCACGGCACCGTCCGCGAGCGGTTCGGTCGCGCCGGTGGCGCCGCGCCAGTCGTCGGGGCTATCCAGGTTGTCGAAGAGGTCGAACGTCATGGCACGGGGGCAGCGCACGGAGTCACGCGGCCATTATCGCCCCGGCGCTCGCGCGGTGCGGGCGGCAAGTGGCGCCGTCTCGCGCACATTCCCATCTTCCTCCAGGTATCCCTTTCATCGGCAGAATCAGGGTTTATACTTAGCCCCAACTTTCCTGGATTCCGGGCTGACATGGCCCTGGCGCCCGTCTGGTCGCCCCAGTCCCACCGCCGCATCATGAAACGATTTCTCGCCTTCAGCCTTGTCGCCTGGCTCGCTGCCGCCCTGCTGATCCTGGGACGCGACTCGGTTTCGATGATCGCACTGAGCGGCGTGGTCGCCCTCGCGGGCCTGGACATCTTCCAGCCCTGAGTCCGGCGCCGGCAGCATGCCGAAAGAACAAAGGCCGCCCGAGAGGCGGCCTTTGTCATGGCGCTTGCGGCGCCTGCCGGTCTGGCAAAGGGTCAGGCAAAGGTATCGACCTCTCCCTGTGCCAGCGCGCGCGCCGGACGGACCGGCGCGGCGATGGGTGCGGCCTGGGAATCGGCAGCGGCCAGGGTCGTGCCGAAGCCCGCATGGCCGCGACCGCTGCCGGCCTGCTGCTGTTGCTGCTGGCCGTTGCCGGCCTGGCCGGCAAAGCTGTCCGCGCCCACCGAAGTCTGGCCGAGCTGGATGCCGCTTTCCGACAGCGCGGTGCGCAGGTGCGGCAGCGCGGCTTCCACCGCCGCGCGCACGGCCTGGTGCGGCGAAACGAACTGCGCCTGGGCCTGGTCGTTGACCACGTTGAGCACCACCTTGAGCGGACCGAGGTTGGGCGGATTGAGCTGCAGTTCGGCGCTCTGGCTGCCTTGCGTGGTCAGCCGGATCATCTGCTGGCCCAGCGCCTGCGGCCACTGCGTATCGTTCAGCGGCGGCGCCACGACCGGGCGTGCGGCGGCGGCGACGGCGGCCGGTGCGGCCGAAGGGGTCTGGTTCGCCAGCACGGCGGCAATGGCCGGTGCGGCGCCATCGTTCTGCGTGACCGTCGCGGCATCGCCCGTCCTGGCGGCGACCGGCACGGGCGTGAACGGGGCGGCGGCGGGTTTGCCGTCCTGGGCGGCGCCGTCTGCCTGCGGCAGCGCGGCATGGCGGGCGTGGCCCGTGCCCGCCTGGGATTGGCCATCGGCGAACTGGCCGGTTTGGCCCTGGCGCGCATCCGCCATGGCATTCAGCGCGGTGCCCGGCGTGGTGGCAGCCTGGGTGCTGTCGGTCGTCGCTGGCTGTGCCGAGGCGCCCGGCAGCGCGGTGCGCTGCGACAGGATGTTGGCCAGCGTGTCGGCTGCGGTCGGCGCGGCGGCGTTGGCCGAGGTTGCAGCGGCGGCGTCCTTGATCGATGCCTGGATGGCCTGTTTCCCGGCGGCGTCGGATGTCACACCGGCAAGTGCCGCGCTGGCTGCATCGGCCGATGCGGCGGCCGGGGCTTGCAGCATGGCGAGGCCGTTGGCGCCGGCGGCGCCGAGCGCGGCGCTGTCCGCCGCGCCGTTGCCCGCTGCGGCCGGGACCGGGGTGGCCGGCAGCAAAGCGTCCAGTGCCGCAGCTGCGGCGCCCGCGTCGGCAGCCTGGCTGCTGCCGTCGTCCTTCTGGTCCTTATCGTCATGGTCCTTGCGGCGGCCCGGCTTGCCCGCAGCCGCGCGGGCCGCGTCGGTGGCCTGGCTTTCCTTCGCCGGCGAGCCGCTGGCAGGCTGGGCGCTGCTGCCGGAGTCCTGGCGCGATTCAGGGCGCGATTCAGGGCGCGCGTTGTCCTGCGCGCGCGACAGCGCGCCGCTGAAGGCATTGTTCCCGGCGTCTGCCGCCATGCTGCGGCTGGCGGGATCTGCCTTGGCGCTGGCGTTGCTGACGATCTGGCTGATATCGATCATGGATGAATGCTTGCCCTCTGGGCTCAGTTGAGTCGGCTGCCGGCGTCGCGGGCCAGTCGTGCGGCGTATTCGTCGTTGGTGCGCTGCTCGCGGCGCGCGACCACTTTTTCCTCGCGCGCATCGGCGCGCGCGATCAGGGTGTCGAAGGAGTTCAGGCGGCGCTTCTGCTTCTGCCAGTTGCTGCGCCCGGTCAGCAGGTCGGCTTCGGCCTTGTCCAGCGCGGCGGTCTGCTGGCGGATGGCGTGGTCCAGCGAATCCAGGAAGCGCGAGAAGTCGTGCCAGCGGCTGGTGGTCATGCCTTCCGCCGCCACCACCTGCATGCGTTCGCGGTATTCCTGCCGGTACTGCGTGAGCTGGTTGAGCTGCTGCTCGGCCTGGGTCCGCAGCCCCTGCAGCCGTCCGAGTTCGCGCGCGGCGGCATCGGTGTCGTTCTGGGCCAGTTCGGACAACGTCATCAGGGGATTCGGTCTAGCCATGTTCGCTCCTGTCGAAGAGGCTATGCAGCTGCCCGATCGCATCGTCGTAGCCGGCGCGCTCGTGGATGTCCTGCTGCAGGAAGGCTTCCATCCGGGGGTGGAACCGGATCGCCAGATCCAGTTCGGGATCGTTGCCGGGCACATAGGCGCCCACGCTGATCAGGTCGCGGTTGCGCTGGTAGCGCGACATCAGCTGCTTGAAGCGGCGCACCGAAGCAAACTGCTCGGGCGAAATCAGCGCGGTCATCGCCCGGCTGATCGAGGCTTCCACGTCGATCGCCGGATAGTGGCCGGCCTCGGCCAGGCTGCGCGAGAGCACGATGTGGCCGTCCAGGATGGCGCGGGCCGAGTCGGCAATCGGGTCCTGCTGGTCGTCGCCCTCGGTCAGCACGGTATAGAAGGCCGTGATGGAGCCGCCGCCTTCGGGGCCGTTGCCGGTGCGTTCCACCAGCGTGGGCAGCTTGGCGAAGACCGACGGCGGATAGCCCTTGGTGGCCGGCGGCTCGCCGATCGCCAGGGCGATCTCGCGCTGGGCCATGGCATAGCGCGTGAGCGAATCCATGATCAGCAGCACATGCTTGCCCTGGTCGCGGAAATACTCGGCCAGCCGCGTGGAGTAGGCGGCGCCCTGCATGCGCAGCAGCGGCGAGCAGTCGGCCGGGGCCGCCACCACGACGGAGCGCGCGCGGCCTTCCGCGCCGAGGATGTGTTCGATGAATTCCTTCACCTCGCGGCCGCGTTCGCCGATCAGGCCGACCACGATCACGTCCGCGCTGGTGTAGCGCGCCATCATGCCGAGCAGCACGCTCTTGCCCACGCCGGAGCCCGCGAACAGGCCCATGCGCTGGCCACGCCCGACGGTCAGCATGCCGTTGATGGCGCGCACGCCGGTGTCGAGCACCGTTTCGATCGGCGCGCGCATCAGCGGGTTGATCTGCTCGCCCGACAGCGTCACTTCCTGCGCAGCCCGGATCGGGCCCAGGCCGTCGAGCGGCCTTCCGGCGGCATCGACCACGCGGCCGAGCATGCCTTCCCCCACGGGCAGGCGCTTGGAACCGGGCTCGCGCGGTGCGCTGGCGCCCTGGGGCTGCGGCGACGGCTCGAGCGGATAGACGCGCGCGCCGGGCAGCAGGCCGACCACGTCGGATTGCGGCATCAGGAACAGGCGGTCCGCGCCAAAGCCGACCACTTCGGCTTCGGCCGTGCGCGCTGCGCCGGGGCTGGCGCTGAACTGCCCCGCCGGCAGTTCGATCAGGCAGTCGCTGCCGACGGGCAGGCGCAGGCCCACGGCTTCCAGCACCAGGCCGGCCGCGCGCGTGAGCCGGCCGCAACTGCGCTTGCTGTCCAGGCCGGCGATATCGGCCTGCGCCGCGTTCAGCGCGTGGCGCCAGTGCTGCGCGTGCGCGACCGGCGCAACTTCATGGTCATCCGCGCGGGATGCCGTGGCGGCGTCAGTCATGCGGCGGCTCCCACGGATCGTCGCGGCCCATGGCCCTGACCACGCGCGTCCAGCGGGTTTCCAGCCTGGCGTCGAGTTCGCCGCTGGCGGCGCTGGCAATGCAGCCGCCACGAGCGACGGCCGGATCCGCGCGCAGGGTCCATCCGGCGGCTTCGAGTTCGCCCTGCATATGGGCTTCGATCAGACCCACGTCTTCCGGGTGAAGCAGCAGGCATGGCGAGCCGGACAGCGCCGGTTCGCTCGTGAGCAGTTCGCGCACGGCGGGCAGCAGGACTTCGGGATCGTCTTCCACGCGGCCGCGGACGAGCTGGCGCGCGACGTCCAGCGCCAGCGTGACCAGCGCATCGGACACTTCCTGGTCCACGCCGGCCAGTGCCTTGCGGAAGTTCCCGGCCAGGCCGTGCAGGCGCGTGGCTTCGTTGCGCGCGCCTTCCAGGCCGCGTGCATAGCCTTCGCGGTGGCCGTCGCCGTAGCCCTGGGTCTGGCCCTGGGTATAGCCCTGTGCATAGCCTTCCTTGCGGGCGCCGTCGCGCATGGCTTCGAGCGCCGCGAAGTCGATCGGCGGCGGCGCCGGCTCGGCGGGTGCTTCCCGCACGATCTCGCGCATCGCGTCGCGCGGGTCCAGGGAACCCATGTTCCAGCGTTGCCATCCGGCGCCACGCGTGCGGCGCGGCGGCTCGAATGCGGCAAAGCCGTCGGCATCGCCGCCGGCCGGGCTCTCGCGCAGCGCGAGACGTGCGGCAAGGCCGCGCTCAGACATAGGCATCGTCTCCTCCGCCAATCTGGACTTCGCCGGCATCGGCCAGGCGTCTTACCACCTGCAGGATGGCCTTCTGCTCGGCCTCGACCTGCGACACGCGCACCGGGCCCAGCGCATCCAGGTCTTCGCGCAGCATTTCGCCGGCGCGGGTGGACATGTTGCGGATGAACTTGTCGCGCAGCTCCGGCGGCGCGCCCTTGAGCGCGACGATGAGCGATTCGGTGGCGATTTCCTTGAGCACGCGCTGGATACCGCGGTCGTCGACCTCCAGCAGGTTCTCGAACAGGAACATCTCGTCGATGATCTTCTGCGCCAGGTCGCCGTCGTGCAGGCGCACGCCGTCGATCACGGCTTCTTCGTGCGCGGTGCTCATCAGGTTGATGATCTCGGCCGCGGTGCGTACGCCGCCCATGCGGCTGCGCTTCAGGCTCTGGCCCGACAGCAGCTTGGACAGCACGTCGGTCAGCTCCTGCAGCGCGCCCGGCTGCACGCCGCCGAAGGTGGCGATACGCAGGATCACGTCGTTGCGCAGGCGCTCGGTAAACATTGCCAGCACCTCGGACGCCTTCTGGCGGTCCAGGTGGATCAGGATGGTGGCGATGATCTGCGGATGTTCCTCGCGGATCAGTTCGGCCACCGAGGTCGAATCCATCCAGTTCAGCGAGTCGATGCCGCTGCCCGGGTCGCGCGATTCCAGGATGTCCTCGATCACCGACTGGGCGCGCTCTTCGCCCAGCGCCTTGTTCAGCACGCTGCGGATGAACGAGCTCGAATCCACGTTCAGCGCCAGGTACTGCTCGGTCTCGCCGCGGAACTCGCCGAGCACGCCGGCCATTTCTTCGCGCGTCACCGACCGGAGTTCGGCCATGGCGGAGCCAAGCTCCTGTACTTCGCGCTGGGACAGGTGCTTGAATACTTCGGCGGCGGCGTCCTCGCCGATCGCCATCATCAGGATGGCGCTCTTCTGCAGGCCGGAGGTCGGGGCGGAGGCGGAAGCGGCTTTAGCGGAGGTCATTGCCAATCCAGTTCTTGATTACGCTGGCAACCAGGCGCGGGTCGCGTTGCGCGGCGTCACGCACCAGTGCGAGGTCACTTTCATACTTCGCGGCCAGCCGCAGGACTTCCGGATTGGCCGGCTCATCGGGCGGCAGCAGTTCGGCCGCGGCCTCTTCAGCCGTCACGGGCGCCGGCAGCGGCGGGGTGGTGTAGCGGCGCAGGATCGGGCGCGCCACCTTGAACCACGCGAACAGCGCCAGCAGCGCCAGCAGCAGGTAGCCGGCGCCGGTCTTGGCCAGGTCGATCATTTCAGGTTGCTTCCACACGGGCAGTTCAGGCGTGACTTCGCGGTCGACGGTGAAGGGGCTGTTCACGACATTGATCGAGTCGCCACGGTCGGCCGAGAAGCCCATGGCTTCCTTGGTGAGGTTCTGGATCTGGGCCAGCAGCGCGGGCGGCAGCGCCTGGGCGACCATCTTGCCCTTGGCATCGGGCTGCTGCCGGTAGTTCACCACCACCGCGACCGACAGGCGGCGCACGCCGCCCGGCGCCTGCTGCACGTGGCGCACGGTGCGGTCGAGTTCGTAGTTGACGGTGGAGTCGCGGCGGTTGCTGCTCGGGCCGCCGGAGGCGGTCGAGCTGGCACCCTGTGCGCCCTGGGCTTGTCCTGCCTGCGCGCCCTGAGGCTGCGCGGGCGCGCCGGCCTGGCCGGGCGCCTGCCCGGCGCGCGGCGTCTGCGCGGTGGTGACCGGTGCCGCGGCTGGTGCCGGCGGTTGGTTGGACAGCGCGCCCGGCACGCCGCCCGGCGGAGTCGCGCCTTGCTGGTTCGACTCGCTCGTCTGCTGGCTGCGGATGGCCGCGTGGGTCGGGTCCTGGTTCGGCTTGTAGCTCTCGTCGGTGTGCTCGACGATGGAGAAGTCCACGTCGGCCGTCACCTGGGCGCGCACATTGTCCTTGCCGACGATCGGCGCCAGGATCGACTCGATGCGCTTGAGGTAGTTCTGTTCCAGCGCCTGTACGTACTTGAGCTGGGTGGCATCGAGCATGCGCTCGTTGCCGCTGTTCGACAGCAGGTTGCCATGCTGGTCGACGATGGAGATCGCCTTGGGCGTCAGTTCCGGCACGCTCGACGACACCAGATGGCTGATCGCCGCGACCTGGCCTTCATCGATGGCACGGCCCGGGTGGAGCTGCAGCACGATCGACGCCGTCGGCTTCTGGCGTTCGCGCACGAACAGCGTCGGCTTGGGAATGGCCAGGTGCACGCGCGCCGACTGCACGGCCGCGATCGACTCGATCGAACGCGCCAGCTCGCCCTCAAGGCCGCGCTGGTAGTTGACCTGTTCGGCGAACTGGCTGATGCCGAACTTCTGGTTGTCCATCAGTTCCAGGCCCGTGGTGCCGCTCCTGGGCAGGCCTTGCGAGGCCAGGCGCAGGCGCGTCTCATGCACCTTGTCGGCCGGGACCATGACCGCGCCGCCGCCTTCGGCGAACTTGTACGGCACGTTCATCTGCTGCAGCGACTGCAGCACCGCGCCGCCGTCGCGCTCGGACAGGTTGCTGTACAGCACCTTGTAGTCCGGTGCGCGCGACCACAGCACCCCGACGGCGATGGCCGCGGCCAGCGCCGCGCCACCCAGCATCATGGGCAGCTTCGGATTGGCCTTGAGGCGCTCGATCATTTCACCCGGGCGGCCAGGCAAGGACACCGCCGCGGTCATGCGCGCGCTCCGGTCAGGGCCGGGCCGTTGCCCCGATCGCTCTGGCGATGGTGACCGCCATGGACGTCGGCACGCCTCACTTCGGCACGGCTCATTTCAGGCTGCTGAGAAAACACGCGTACTCCCGGGATGGTTGTCTGGAACATCGCACCGGACGGGAGACGCAAGGCGAAGCCCGCGCCTTTCCGGCACGGTAGCGATGATCGGTCAACGCGGGCAGCCACAATCTGGTGAATAGGCTGGGTTTTCCTCCCGATTTCGGCTGATGGAGGGCTGGCGGCGACGGGTACGCTTTGCCTGCTGAAATTGGGCGACGAGTGCGTGCGAGCTGGCTGCAATGTGGATCTTGCGGCTCGTTCCGACGGCATTCGCGCGTCTGGCTATCGTCAAACAACAGGAACCGGCTCCGGCGCTTCAGCCACGGCCGGCAGGGAAACCAGTCTCATGACCACGCTATCTCCGATCGAGGGCATGCTGCAGCAACTGCGCGGCCTGGCCCAGACCGCTACCGGCAACAGCTCGCAGGCGGCCGCGCCGGCGGCTGCCGGCGGCTTTGCCGGCGAACTGCAGCGCAGCCTGAGCCGCATCAATGCCTCGCAGGAACGCGCCTACGGGCTGTCCGAGGCGTTTGAACTGGGCAAGCCCGGTGTGGCGCTCAATGATGTGATGATCGAACTGCAGAAGGCCAATGTGTCGTTCCAGACGGGGGTGCAGGTGAGGAACCGGCTGGTGCAGGCGTATCAGGAAATGATGAATATGCCGGTGTAAGGCCGTGCCGGCAGGCGCCGGCAAACCGGATATCAGGCAGCCCCTGTGCCGCGCGAGCGGGCAGGGGCTGCTTTCATTTGGGGTGGAATCAGGCCGGCGCGTCCGTGCCGGCTTCGAGCTGGTAGAGCCAGGCCAGCAGCTCGGCGATGGCGACGTAAAGCTGCGGCGGGATGTGGCTGTCCAGGTCCACCTGCATCAGCAGGTTCACAAGCGTTGGCGAGCCATGCACGTAGACGCCGGCTTCGCGGGCGCGCGCGATGATGGCCTCGGCCACCACGCCGTATCCCTTGGCGACCACGCGCGGCGCCTTGTCGTCCGCCTGGTACGACAAGGCGATGGCGGCGCCGCGCCCTGGATCGGCTTCGCTCATGCCGCACCTCCGTCGTCCATGCTGTCGCGTGTTTCCACGTCGAGTCGCTGGAGCACGATACCTTGTGCTTCGAGCTGGTTGCGCAACTGCGGGCGTGCCTCGATGAAACGTGCGGCGACATCAGTCTCGGCTGTCGCCAGGCGCGCTTGCAGGCCGTTGGGGCCGAACGTCAGCACCGCCTCGACGAGGCCGAGCCTGGGCAACTGCAACTGCAGGCGGCTGGACCACTGGCGGGCGGCGCCCGTCGCTTCCTGTCCGGCGGTGCCGTCCTCCTGGCGCGTGATATCCCATTCCATCGGCGTGCCGGGCCACGCTTCACCGGCGAAACGGAACTGCTGGGTAGCCAGCAGCTCAAGCTGCTGGCGCACCACGCCCTCGGTGGACGGGTGAATGGCAGGGCCTTGCGCCGCTTGCTGCGCGGGTTCCGTGCCGAGATTCATCAGCATATTGTGGCGCGGCATCGCTGCCTGCTCGGGTGCCCGCCCAGCGTCGGCAGTGGCCTGGTAGGCCTGCATGGCTACCGACGCCGCGGAAGGCCGCGACGGCATGCCGTCCGCCGGTGATGCATCCTTGCTGTAACCCGCATGCGAACCCATTCCCTGGCGCACGCCCTGTTCGGCCGGCGCATGGCTGTGTGCGACACGCGGATTGCCCGGTGCCGCCAGCGCTTCGGCGAGCAACTGTGCGGCCGGAATCGTTATCGGGCCGGCGCGGCGCGGCAGATCCGACGGCGTGGAACTCCCGGCGCCCGACGGTCCGTTGTACGTCAGCATCGGTGCGTCCGGCCCCCCCTTCGCGCCTGGCGGCTGGAAGGGCAGCTGGGTCAAGGCCGGCCGGCCGAGCGGGGCTTGTGGCTGCTGCAATATGCTGGCCAGCGGGCGTGCACCCGCTACCCATTGCGACAGGTGAGATTCATAGAACAGCCCGCTTTCGTCCACCAGCGTCGCCAGTGCGGCTGCCACAGTCGCACTGTTGCCAGCCGCCGGGGGCGCCGGCAGCAGCGGGCCGGCGGAGCGCAGCGGCTGGGCTGGCTTGCCATCCATCAGCGTGAGAATGGCACGCGCGGCGAAACTGAGCGATTCACGCGTGGAAGTGCCTGGCGGCAGCGTGCCGGTGGCTGCCTGGCCATTGGTGGCCCTGGCCGCCTGGCTGTTGCGGATGGCCTGGTCGATCGAATTCTGCACGCCGGACTCGGACGCATCCAGCACGGGCTGGAGCAGTGCGACCTTGTCGAGTGTGCTGAGGCCCGTGCGCAGTTGCTGCGGATCGAGCGTCTGGGCGGAAGTCAGCCCGGAGGGGAGGTGGATGCCGGTCATCAGGCCGGAGGCAGAAAACGCGGGCGGGCGCATCGGCCGCCCGCCTGGCTGTTACGCCATGGCGCCATAGGCGGCGGATAGGTCGAACTGGCGGCGGGAGCTGGTCAGCATGGCGCCCACCTTCTGTAGTTGCGGCATGGCCAGGTCGCGGATGCGCGCATCGTACGTCAGGATGCGATCCAGAAGCTGGTAGCGGCGCATGCGCTCGGCATCCGAGAACGGCGCCTCATGGTCCAGCTGGCGCAGGTTCTCGACCAGCGCCAGGTAGCTGCGTTGCAGCTCGGTGACAGTATCCCAGTCTGCGGCCTGAGCGGCCTCGAGCATTCGGCCAGACAACACGAGGATTTCTTCGTAGCAGGTGACAATGGCGGAGAATTGGGTCATTTCAGTTGCCTTGCAGGGCAGGTTGACGGTCCGCCTGCTGCGCCGGTTCGTCGATCTGTGCCCAGGCGGAGGCCAGATTCTCCAGCAGTGCATCGACTTCGTTGAGCAGCGTCACATCGCTACGCAGGTTTGCCAGCATCAGCCGGCGCACCATGTATTCGTACAGGGATTCCAGATTGGCGGAGATCTCGCCGCCTGTCTGATGGTCCAGCACCGCGCGCAGGCCGTTGTCGATAATGTCGATGGCCTTGGAAATGGCGTTGCCGCGCGCGGCTACCTCACCGAGTTCCAGGTGAAATTTCGATTTTGCGATGGCGGCACGAGCCCCGTCGTAAAGCATGGAGATCAGCTTGTGCGGGCTCGCGTCCATGACGGCCGTTTGCGTTCCGACCGCTGCATAGGCCTTGACGGCATTCCGTGCAAACATGGCGGCATGCTCCAGACAGAGGTTACTTGCTCGACGACGAGTTGGTCATCGCGCTGAATTGTTGTGTCAGATAGGTGCTGGTGTTTTTCATCTGCGCCATGATCATGTCGAGCTGCGTGAATTGCGCCTTGTAGTTCGCGATCGTGGCGTTGACCAGATCCTGTTGCGCTGCGTACTGGGTGCCGAGGTCTCTCAGGGTCTGGGTGATGCCGTTTGTTGCCGACGTCAGCGCACCGTTGCTCGAGGTCAGCGTGGAAACCAGGTTGTTGATCTGATTGCCGTAGCCCGACTTTCCGTCGGTGCTTCCGAACAGTGCTGCCACGCCGGTGGGATTGGCATTGAGCGCATCTTTGAGCTTGCTGCTGTCCAGTTGGATGGTGCCATCCGTCTGGAACGTGACCCCTACCTGCGAAAGCGTGGTAATTGCGTTGGCGCCCGAACCGACCTGCGGCATATTCATCAGCCCGCGCATCTGCGATTGGATGATGCGCAGAGTGGTATCGCCGGTGAGAGGAGAGCCGGTATTCGTGCTCGGATCATAGGCGGACAGGCTGGTTGCGGCTTTCTGGAGGTTGTTGTAGGCGGTGACAAAGGCCTGGACGCCCGACTGGATGGTGCCAGTATCGCGTTGGACTGAAACAGTAGAGGAGCCGGTCTGAGCCAGATTCAGGGTAACGCCCTGGATGGCGCCGGACACTGTGTTGCTCGTGCTTTGCACGGCGATGTTATTGACGGTCAACTGCGCATTCTGTGCGGCAGTAGTCTGTTGCAGATTCTGTCCGGTAACGCCTGCGCTAACGTCGTATGAAAGCAGGCCAGACAGCGACGCACCGGTACCGGCCTCGTCGCTGACCTTGATCTGCATGCTGTTAGTGGCACCAGTGGTGTTCGATGTCAGCACCAGCCGGTAGGGCACTCCCGAGCCGTCATTGATAATGCTGGCTGTCACGCCGGCATTGGCCTTGTTGATCGCATCCCTGACACCTTGCAAAGTGTTGTTGGTGCTGTCGATCTTGATGTCAAAACCCGTGGATCCGGCGTTCGCGTTGAACGTGGCTCCGCTGTATTTGCCATAGGTGGCATGACTCGGATCGGTGTCCAGCGTGCCAGTGGCCGTATCCGTGATCGTACCGAAATCGATATGGATGGTACCCGTGGTCAGCACAGCGGTCTGGCTGGCCTGGCCAGCGCTCACCAGCGACTGCGATTGGGCAAGCGCCGATACGTTGATCGCATAGGTACCCGACGTCGCAGTGTTGCTTCCTGCCGCGGACAGAACCGTCGTGTTACTCGATGCGGCCGTCGTGCTGTTGAAGAAGTTCGGGTCAGCCAGTTGCTTGGCTGACCCCTGGAATGCGCCCAGCATGCTCTGCAGCGTGCCATACGCCGACAGCTTGGACTGATAGCTCGAAGCGCGGCTCTTGATGGCGTCCAGGGGTGCCTGTTCGGCGGTCGTCAACTGGTCGAGCAGCGAGCTGAGATCCAGGCCGGAGCCAACGCCGAGGTTCGAGATAGAAGTCATGGTGGTACTTTCCAGAAAGGGCTTTCAGGCGGCGCGCGTTGGCTCAGACAGATTGATTCACAAACATGCCCTGCAATTTCTGCATAGCGTTTGCAAGCTTGACGGTCTGCTCGGTCGGAACCTGTCGAATCACTTCGCCAGAGGTCTTGTCAACGATCTTGGTAATGATGTGGTGCGAGGCGTCATCAATGTCGAACACCACGCGGTATGATGTATCGCGCAACACATCCGACAAGTGCTTCCGCGCGGCTTCCAGAGCGCCGGCTCGGTATTCGGGCTTGGTCGCGTTTAACTGTAGCTCGGCCGACGGAGTTGGATGAGTGGCGGTCGCGGTGGTCGTGCTGGGCGCGGCCGACACTGTTGCCGGTGCGGCAGTCGAGATGCTCGGCAGGCTGGACGAGATCGGCGAAAGGTCGGCCATGATTGAAAGAGATCGAAACGGTTGAAATGCTTTCGCAGGGCCGAAGCCCTGGGGAAACATTCCAGATCAAGGCCGGGCGCGAGGCCCGGCCTTGACATTGCCGTTGCGGATTAACGCAGCAGCGACAGCACGCCTTGCGTGGTCTGGTTGGCTTGCGCCAGCACCGAGGTACCAGCCTGTTGCAGGATGTTCGCGCGGGTCATGTTCGACACTTCCGTTGCGTAGTCCGCGTCCTGGATGCGCGAGCGCGAGGACGACAGGTTGTTGATGGTGGTGCCCAGGTTGGAGATGGTGGAATCCAGGCGGTTCTGGATGGCACCCAGCGAGCTGCGCAGCTTGTCGACGATCGACAGGGCCTTGTCCAGCGTGTCAAGCGGGTTGGTGGTTGTGGTGGTACCGCTGCGCGCGTTCAGGGTAAAGCCGCCCGGGTTTGCCGAGTCGGTGTACACGACATTGGAAGCGCTGTCAGTAACGGAACCGTTGCTGTGAACGTAGTAGCTGGCGGTCGTGGTGGCGGTAGTAGTCAACGCCCCGGTCGTGTCGAAATAGGCGTTCGTCGGCGTGCCGGCTGCATTGACGTTGTACGTGTTGGCACCGATCTTGACAGTCGACGTGTCAGCTGCTGTCTTGATCTTGTCTTGGAGAACGTTAGCCTTGATCGTATCGCCCGTCACGTTAAAGGCGCCTGCGCCAGCCGCAGTGTAGACCGTCCCTGTGCCGGAAAGCGTGATCGTATCGCCAGCCTGCATGCCGGTTCCCACCGCCGTCAGGTTAGTCAACGTTGCCGCAGCAACCGCACCGGCGCCAGTCTGCGTCAAATTCTTGGACGCGTCGAGATAGAGCTGCTTTCCGCTCGCCGCATCAGTGATGTTCCCGGCGCTGTCGACGGAAATGTCAGTGGACTTACCGCCGATCGTCACAGTTGCATTGAGGCTGGAGCCGACGGGCGGCTTCAGCGCAGCAATCGTGTTCACGTTGGTGCGACCGGCTTCGTTGAACGTGAAGGCGCCTTGTGCTGAGTTGTATGTGTACGCGACAGCGGTCGTGGTATCGGTGACGACATCGCCGTTTCCGATTTTGCTATACAGGTCGCTGGTGGTAGCAGCTTTGTTGTTGGAGGTTACGTCGTACTGTTGAGTGCCGTTAACCGGCGCGCCCGTCGCCGTGCCAGCCAACTTCAGATCATTCTCCGTTGCAGCCGTGTTTGCTGTACCGGTGCCCGAGACATTGAAGCTGGCCATGCCCAGCGTCTTGGTGCTGATTTCCTGCAGGTTGACCGAGATGGTCTGGCCGTCGTTGGCGCCCACTTGGATGTTCAGCGGCGAGGCCTTCGAAGACAGGACCTTCACGCCGTTGAAATCGGTTTGTGCCGAGATGCGGTCGATTTCCGACATGCGCTGCGTAATTTCGTCCTGGATCGACTGCAGATCCGAAGACGAGTTCGAGCCGTTGGCAGCCTGCACAGACAGTTGGCGGATACGCTGCAGGTTGTTGGTGACTTCGGTCAGCGCACCTTCAGTGGTCTGCGCCATCGAGATGCCGTCGTTGGCGTTGCGCTGGGCTTGGGTCAGGCCATTGATGTTCGAGGTGAAGCGGTTCGCAATGGCTTGGCCGGCAGCGTCATCCTTGGCGCTGTTGATGCGCAGGCCTGACGACAGGCGTTGGATCGCGGTGTTCAGCTGCGATTGCGAAGCGTTCAGGTTGTTCTGAGTCATCAGAGACAACGAGTTGGTATTAATGACTTGCGCCATTTACGACTCCTGTATGCAAAGTTTTGGGCATTCCGGCAGTTGCCGTAACGTTGGCTGCCTGCTTTGCAGGGCGTAGAGTGCCTCCGTTGTTTGGGTTATCGACAGGCGTCGCGAAAGGTTTAGAGTGACTTTTTCGCGTGATTGCAACAGGAGCGTTCGCAATCGCCGGACGCGTTGAGGCGAGGGCCGCGCAGGGACGCCAGTCGCCGCCGGGGCAGCGCTTCAGCGCCGCCGCCGCGTGCGCGGCATATAGATAGGCACGAAATCCGGCGATGGATCCGGCTGGGGCGCAGGTGGTGTCTCGCCGCCAGCGCTGGCTGGCGTGATCATGGCAATCGCGTGCTTGTACACCGCGGTCGGCTTGCTGTCGTGCAAGTCCTTGCCAAGCATGAGCAGATATTCGTCCACGGCGACCACGACGCCTTGCAGCCGGGTCCCGTTGCACAGAGACACGACAACCGGAGACCGGCTGACGGCATGGAGCGACAGTTGCTGGTCCTGCAGTTTCCGGCTGTCTCGCGGGGGCCTGGTTTCCTTCTTCACAACGACTCCGGAAGAGCCCGCAAGGGTTCTGGCGGCTGATGGCGGTTCGCCGACTGGTACTTCCGAGAAGTATGGTCCGGTCAGCGCGATGGGCGAAACATTCGCTCTCGGTACCGGTGCGGGCCGGGTGCGCCGTGGCGTGGACGGGATCCGGCAACGGATCGCTGTCTTCGACGCGCCTGCCGGCGCCCGGTGCAGCCAGGTGAGAAGGGGAATACTTCAGGGGGGAGAGTAACAAATTTTTACAAAGACCGACGGCGCGCGCGTCGTCAAGAGATTAGAGGTTTTGCTCTAGATCGTTCGTTGTCGATGCCTCGATCTCCAGGGTAGAGGTCTGTCGACCCAGGATCGACAGACCGCCTGGGTGTTTCCAGGAAGGCTTATAGGCCCTTGAGACAGACATAAGTGAATGCTGACATAAGGTAATCCTTACCCCGGGAAATATGCAGAATACGCTGCACATAAAGTGCCGTATTGCGCTCATTCAACTAGGGGGTTCACTGATAGAAGCAGGATTTACACCTCATGTAAGCACGTTTATATTCATCCCAGAGCTATCTGGCTCTAAGCAGTCCTGGAAAGCCTACGAGCACCCCGCGCGTGGGCTTCTTTTTTTGGGGCTCACGTCGAGCGGGCTGCGCCTCGCGACGCACACCGCAGCTATGCGGCCATCGGGATGCCAGGCAGCATTAAAAGGCACACCGCAATACGCCCATCCGCAGAAATGCGGGGACTTTCCCCGTCAATTCCAGAATTCCTTCAAGAAGTGTTCGGTCACCGCCGATAGGCAGCCGTGCGCCGCTTGTCAGCCCGCTTGTCAGCCGCATCGATTCCGCGTGCGCACGCGACAAGAATATTGATCTGTCCGGAGGGAGTGAGATGGCCTGGTTGCGAAACCTCGGCATAGGGACCCGCCTGTCCCTGGCCTTTACGCTGGTGGTGCTGCTGCTGATCGGCGTCGCTATATATAGCGTGACATCGCTGGCGGGCATGAATGCCTCCATGCACATGACTGTGGAAGGGCGCCTGCTCAAGGTCATCGACCTTGGCCACGTCAAGGAAAACGCGCTGGAAATCGGCGTGATGGTGCGGGATGCCGCCCTGACCGAGGATTCCGCGCTGGTCCAGCGCCATACGCAGCGCATCGACGGCATGCGCAAGGAGATGGGCGGCACGCTCGACGCGCTGGGCAAGCTGATCGCGGCTTCCGGCCGCCCTGACCTGCAGAAGACCTTTGCCGATCTCACCACCGCGCGCGACGCATATAACGGCCAGCTCGACATGGTGCTGCGCCAGCTGAGCTCGGGCGAGTTCGCCGGCGCGCGCGCCGCGCTCGTCGCGACCCTGCCCGCGGCGCAAGGTCCCTATTTCGAGAAGCTCGATGACCTCATGACCGGCGGGCGCAACCTGGCCCTGGCCGCGGTCAGACAGGCCGACGAAGGCTTTGCCTGGACCCGCAATGTGCTGCTGGCCCTGACGGCACTCGCCGTGCTGCTGGCGGTGGCGATGGGAACGACCATCACGCGGTCGATCACCGGCCCCACGCGTGAAGCGCTGGAGGCCGCCGAGGCGCTGGCCACCGGCAACCTGCGCCATGCGTTCACCGTGCGCAGCAGCGATGAAATGGGCCGCATGCTGGCCGCGCTGGAGCGTGCCTTCCGCCACCTGGCGGCCCTGGTGCATGGCATCCAGCAGGCGTCCGGCTCCATTGATGGCGCCACGCGCGAGATCGCGCGCGGCAACACCGACCTGTCGCAGCGCACCGAGCAGCAGGCGGCTTCGCTGGAGCAGACCGCGGCCTCGATGGAACAGCTCACCTCCACGGTGCGCCAGAACGCCGACAACGCCAGGCAGGCCAACCAGCTCGCGGTCAGCGCGTCGGAGGTGGCCACCGAGGGCGGCCGCGTCGTGCGCGACGTGGTGCAGACCATGGACCGCATCTCCAAGTCCTCCACGCAGGTGGCGGAGATTACCGGCGTCATCGAAAGCATCGCGTTCCAGACCAATATCCTGGCGCTCAATGCCGCAGTGGAAGCGGCGCGTGCCGGCGAGCAGGGCCGGGGCTTCGCGGTGGTGGCCTCCGAGGTCCGCAACCTCGCGCAGCGTTCCTCGGCCGCGGCCAAGGAAATCGCCGGGCTGATCGGCGGCTCGGTCCGACAGGTGCAGGACGGCGCGCGCCAGGCCGAGCAGGCCGGCAGGACGATGAACGACATCGTCGGCGCGGTGCGGCGGGTGACGGACATCATGGGCGAAATTTCCGCGGCCAGCTCGGAACAGACTTCGGGCATCGAGCAGGTCAGCCTGGCCGTGACGCAAATGGAAAGCATGACGCAGCAGAATGCCGCGCTGGTCGAGCAGGCCGCCGCCGCCGCGGAGAGCCTGATGCAGCAGGCCGGCGGCCTGGTGCACGAGGTGGGCCGCTTCGAGATTGCCCACGGCACGGCCGCAGGCCATGCGCCGGCCGTGGCCGTGCCGGCCCGCCAGATGGAACCCGCACCGGTGCCGCCGGAGCCGGCGCCGGCTCCGGTAGCGCGTGCGGTATCGGCGCGCAGCCGTGCCCCGGCCGTGCCGGCCGCGGCGCGTCCGCCGGTGCAGCGCAAGGCGCAGCCACAGCCGGTGCTGGCCAGGCGCGCGGCCGCGCCGCCGGCGACACCGCGCCAGCCGGTCGGGCGGCAGCGCCAGGAACCGGTGCTGAAGTCCGGGGCACGCCGGATCACGGCGGCCAGCCAGCCGGGCACGGCCGACAGCAGCGACTGGGAAACCTTCTGATCCAGCCGCAGCACCGCACCAAAGTCCCACAGTCCGCGCCCCGGCGCCTGCCTCCTTCGGGGCCGGCGCCGGCGCGGATGTCTCAAAGCGCCTACAATAGCCGCTCCCCCTGATCCTCGAAGCAAGAGCGGGCCGGTCCACCCATGGCGCATGCGGCGCCCCGCGCGGCCGCCATGCCTGCCGCCGCTGGTGCCGATGACCGCCGTTCCCTCCGAGCCGCCCCGCGCGGCAGATGCTTCACCTTCCTCCTCTTCGGCTGCCGCGCCGCAGCCACCGGTCATGCAGATCCTGTTCGGCCTGATGCTCGCCATCCTGCTGGGCGCGCTCGAACAGTCGATCGTCGCGGTGGTCTTGCCCGAGATCGCCTTGCAACTGCGCGGCTTCGAAGACATGGCGTGGGTCATTTCGGCCTACCTCGTGGCCTCGACCGTGGCCACGCCGATCTACGGCAAGCTGTCGGACGTGCTGGGGCGGCGCTCGGTCCTGTCCTTTTCGATCGTGCTGTTCCTGCTGGCCTCGGTGGTCTGCGCGCTGGCGCAGACCATGCCGCAGCTGATCGTGGCCCGGATCCTCCAGGGCCTGGGCGGCGGCGGGCTGATCTCGGTATCGCAGGCCGCGATTGCCGACGTGGTGCCGCTGCGCGAGCGTGGCCGCTACCAGGGCTACGTGAGCGGCGTGTGGGCCGTGGCCAGCATGGCCGGGCCGGTGATCGGCGGCTACCTCGCGCACTACCTGTCCTGGCGCTGGATCTTCTGGATCAACCTGCCGCTGGCCTTGCTGGCGCTGGTCGTGGTGCGGCGCGCGCTGCGCTTCCTGCCGGTCAGCGGCCGGCGTCACCGCATCGATTACCTCGGCGCGCTGCTGTTCGGTGGCGGGTTGAGTGGCGTGCTGGTGTTCCTGACGCGGCTGGGGCAGGGCCATTCGCCGCTGCGCGCCGACTCGCTGGCGCTGCTGGTTGCCGGCGTGGTCGCGCTGGCGCTGTTCATCTGGCAGGAGCGGCGCGCGGCCGACCCGGTGATCCCGCTTGCCATGCTGCGCGTGCCGACCGTGGCCATCTGCTGCGCCACGCTGTTCTTCTGCTTTTTCCAGCTGATCGCCATGTCGGTGCTGCTGCCGCTGCGCTTCCAGGTCGTGGGCGGCGCGCAGGCGGACGCTGCCGCGCTGCGGCTGGTGCCGCTCACGCTGGCGATTCCGTTCGGCGCCTACGCGGCGGGGCGGATCATGTCGTGGACCGGCCGCTACAAGCCGCTGCAGATGGCGGGTGCTTCCCTGGCACCGCTGGCCATCGTGGCGCTGGCCTTTGTCGATCCGGGCGCGGTATGGCTGTGCGTGCCGGTGATGGTGGTCCTCGGGTTCGCCATCGGGCTGCAGTTGCCAAGCGGCCTGGTTGCCACGCAGAACGCCGTGCCGCCACAGCAGGTGGGGATTGCCACGGCACTGACCTCGTTTTCGCGCATGCTGGGTGGCGCGGTCGGCGTGGCGGTGCTGACCACGGTGCTGATCGCGCTGCTGCGCCACGGCGGCATGGCGGTGACCGACCTGTCGGGCGGCGAAGACGTGCTCATGAGCATGTTCCACCGGGCGCTGGCGGCCGACACGCCGGCGGCGGATGCCGCGGCGGTGCGCGCAGCCGCCGAGCGCGCGTTCCGTCTGCTGTTCCTGATGAGCGCGGCCGTGTCGCTGCTGTCGCCGTTCCTGGTCGCGCGCCTGCGCGAAGCCACGCTGCGCGGCAGCCCTGCCGCTGCCGCCTCGGCGGCCGAATAGCCTGACGCCCGCTCAGGCGGCGCGTGCCACGCGCCGCCGCGCACGGGCCGCCAGCCCGGCGCCGAGCGCCCAGCGCAGCGTCGGCGCCAGCACGCGCATCCCCGCGAGCGACACGGGGCGGCGGATCGAGGGGCCATCCAGCTCCAGCATCCGGCGGGCCCAGTCCGGCATCAGCGCAATGCCCGCGTGCGCCATCACGCGTACCGCCGGGACCAGCATCGGGTTGGCGACCGGCAACTTCATCACGAGCCGCGCCACCTCGCGCGTGCGCGCGCTGGCTTCGAGTTGCGGGCGCATGGCTTCCAGGTAGGCGGCCACCGCCGCGCACGAGCGCGGTACGCCGGTGGCACCCAGCAGTTCGGCGATCCGGGCGACTTCGTCGTAGTAGCGGTCCTGTTCCGCTTCGCTCAGCGGCCCCACGTAGCGCAGGTAGCCGGCCAGGAAGCTGGAGACTTCCGCCACGTGCACCCATGTCAGCAGTGCCGGGTCGTCGGCTGAGTAGGGCCTGCCGTCCGGCGCGCTGCCGCTGACGTGCGCATGGATGCGCCGTACGCGGTCGATCAGCGTCATGGCGTCCGCGCGGCTGCCGTAGGTCGTGCCGGCGATGAACTGCGCGGTACGCCCCAGCCGGCCCTGCATATCGGCGCGAAAGGTCGAATGGTCCCAGACGCCGGCCAGTGCCAGCGGGTGCAGCGTCTGCATCAGCAAGGCGCTGACGCCGCCGGCCAGCATGGCCGGAAAATCGGCATGCACGCGCCAGCAGACCGCGTCCGGGCCAAACAGCCCGGGATCGCCGGGTGGGTTGTCGTAGTCGAGGGTCAGGCCCGAGTTGCTGCGCGTCAGTGCGCGCACCTGCGCGCCCGCCGTGGTGCGCAGGCGGCTGGAAATGCGGTCGAGGAACTGGCCCTGGCGGCGAGCGGCCGCCGGATCGGTGGAGGCTGGCAAAGGTGGGTGAATACGTTGCGAGTTCCGTTCAGGATACACGGGAAGGCGCGGATGTGTCGGGCCCCGGGCCGTGCCATGGCCCTGGGTGGCGCGGCAACAAAAAGGCCGGAATTCCGAAGAACCCCGGCCCGCTGGGTCGGCGCCTTATCGGCGCCGGTCAGCCGTCATTGCTAGCGTTGACCGCCCGTTCCGCCCGTTCCGCCCTGTCCCTGCTGATGGCCCTGTTGCGAGCTCTTGCCGCTATCCTGCTGCTGTTGGCCCGTACCTTTGTCCTGGTTACCCATCTGTCCGCCGCCAGAACGCTGGTCTTGGTTGGAACCCTGCTGGCCGCTGCGCTGGCCGCTTTGCGACTGCTCCTGCTGTCGCTGACCCTGGCCTTGTTGGCCCTTTTGGGATTGCCCCGGCTGCTGCTGCTGTCCCATCACTGTCTCCATGACGCGGCGAACTGCCGCAAGGTACTTGTTGCAAGCCACATGCCAGGTCCGCGAGGCCACCGCTGGCGGGATTCCGGCAGGGCGGCAGCGATGCTTTCCCACCGGATTTACAAAGCGTTGTCCCGATTTACACAGCCGCATGCCGTCTGCGCCGCGCACGCCGCACAAAGCACTGGCAGGCCATCCCGCACAGGCGGGTACGGGGATTGCGGGGAAGCATCGAGGGGCGCCCCACGCCGAGTCGCGCATCCGGCGCACACGGCGCACGCGCGGGGCGCGGTCATTCCTGTCACCCGCCAAGGAGAGTCAACCATGCAATCCAGCCGACCTACCGCTCCGATCCTGCGCAAGGCTTGTCTGGCGGCAGCACTGGCAGCCGTCGCGGGCAGCGCTTGCGCGCTTGATGCCGGCGGCCTGATGCGCACTGCCGTCGACACGGCTGCGCCCGCGCCCGCCAATTCCGCGCCTGGCATGCCGGGCCGCGCCGAAATCAACCGCGACACGGCGCCACCGCCCAGCCATGACGTGAGCACCGACACGACCAAGCAGGTCGTCGCGGACAGCACGATCACCACCAAGATCAAGACCAAGCTGCTGTCGACCAAGGACCTGAAGTCCACGGGCATTCACGTGAAGACCACGGATGGCACGGTCAATGTGAGCGGAACGGTGCCGAGCCAGGAACAGCACGACATGGCGTTGCAGACCATCCGCGGAGTGGAAGGCGTGGTGTCCGTCAACGACACCCTGAAGGTATCGTCGCGCTGATTGCGTTGTGCACGATTGCCGGGCCCGGACGTCACGTCAGGGCCCGGCTTTATCTGTTCCGGCTGTCGACCGCAGGCGGCTACGCCTGCTTGCGTCGTGCCGTGCTTCGGGTAGTGGACGAGGTCTTGCCCGTGGCGGCATGGTGGGTAGACCGCTTGGCGGACGCCCGGCTTCCGGCCGCACGCCTGGCGGGCGTTGCATGCTTCTTCGCGGGAGCGCGGCTGCTGGTGGTCTTGCGCGGCGCCTTTGCCTTTTCTTCCTCCGGCTCGCTCCTGGCAGTGCCTCGCTTGCCGTGGTGATCCAGGCTCTTCTTGAGCAGCGCCACCATGTCGATGACCTTGGCACCCTGCCGCGGTGCTTCCTCTTCTTTGGCGGCCGGCGTGAGCTGATGGGTCTTGCCTGATTCGATCTTCGCGTCGATGCGGGCCATGAGGTCGTCGCGATACGTATCGCGATACTGCTCCGGCGACCACGCTTCGCTCATGTCCTCGACCAGCTTGACGGCCATCCCGATCTCGCGCGCGTGGGCGCCGGTGGCCTTTGCGCCAGAGGCTTTCGGCAGCCTGAGGTCGGAGATCGGCAGCACTTCGTCGGCGAAGCGCATGGTGTTCAGGACCAGCGCGTTCTCCTGGACGAGCATGGCAGCCAGGTGCTGCCGGTTGCGCAGCACCACCAGCGCGAGCGCGGCGCGACCGGTGCGGCGCATGGTTTCGCGCAGCAGCGCGTAGCCGCGTTCTCCGCGCTTGTCGGGTTCCAAATAATAGGGGGTGTCGAAGTAGTACGGGGGAATCTCGTCAGCCTGCACAAAGCTGACGATATCCACGGTCTGCGTGGCTTCGACGTTGGCCTGCCGGAAGTCTTCGTCGCTCAGCAGTACGTATTCGTCTTTCTCGTACTGATAGCCCTTGGCGATGTGTTCCTTCTCGACCGGCTTGCCCGTGCTCTTGTTGATGCGCTGGTAGCCCACGGGTGCCATGTCGCGCACGTCCAGCAGATCCAGGTCGAGCGACTGGCTGCGCGATGCCGGCCGCAGCACGACCGGGATGTTGACCAGGCCGAAAGTAATGGCGCCCTTCCAGATGATGCGCGACACGATGCGTCTCCTTGCGTGTCCTGCCGTCACGCGCCAGCGCGCTGCGGCGGCGGCGCCGGCTGGTCGCCCGGCGGCGGATCGACGACAGGCTCGGGCGGTCCCGGTGGCGGTTCTGGTGGTGGGACCTCCGGCTTGTGCGAAGGCAGGTCGGGATCGGGGGTGGTATGCATGGTTCGGGACTCCGATAAGTTGGCGAGGCGGTTGTGGCCGCGTCAGTCGCCAGGCTCTTCGAACAGCCGGATCAGGGATTCGAGGGTGGCCGGCTTGATCAGATGGCGGTCGAAGCCGGCCTCCAGCGCACGGCGGCGGTCTTCCGGCCGCCCGTAGCCGGTCAGCGCCACCAGCGTGGCGCCGCGCATTTCAGGCAGGGCACGCAGCCGCCGGGCGGTTTCGAAGCCGTCCATGGTCGGCATGCCCAGGTCGAGCAGCACCACCTCGGGCTTGACTTCCGGCGCGCGCGCGACCGCGCTCTCGCCGTCGGCCGCGGTGACCACGGTGTGTCCCAGCGACGTCAGTGTCATGCTCATGGCTTCCAGGGCATCGGTGTTGTCATCCACCACCATGATCACGCGCGGCGGTCCGGATGGCCGCGGCGCCATGGTGTCGGCCGGATGCCAGTTCTGCCACGGCTCGATCGGAAGCTCGACCACAAACGTACTGCCTTCGCCCGGACCCGGGCTCTCGGCCCGAACCCTGCCGCCATGCAGCCGCACGAGTTGCTGCACCAGCGTCAGGCCGATGCCCGGACCTTCCGGCACGGCAAGTTGCGCGCCGCTCGTATCCGCGCCGGTATCCGCGCCGTTATCAGATTCCCCGCCGGCATGGCCGCTGCCACTGGCCGCGGTGGCAGTGCCGGGCTCCCCGGGCGCCAGCGGGTCGAACAGCAAGCGCTGCAAGGTCTGGCTCAGGCCCATGCCGTTGTCGTGGATGCGAACGGCGACCTGTCCGTCCCCTGCCGTCGCGTCGATGCGAATCTGGCCCCCGGGCGGCGTATAGGCGGCCGCGTTATGCAGCAGGTTGCTGAAGATCTGGGTGAGCCGGACCATGTCGCCGCGTACCGGCAACGGCTGTTCGGGCAAGGCAAGCCGCAGCGTGTGCTGTTGCGCCTCCATGACCGGCCGCACGGTTTCGACTGCGGTGTTGAGTGCACCGCGCAGTTCCACGAGATCCTGCCGCAACGTGATCGTTCCCTGGTTGAAGCGGGAGATGTCGAGCAGATCGTCCACGAGTTGCGACAGGTGCCTGAGCTGGCGCCCGATCACGTCGCGCGCGCGGAACGTGTCCGCGGGTGTCGGCGCAGGCTGCTGCAGCAAGTCCACGGCGCTGCGCATCGGCGCCAGCGGGTTGCGCAGCTCGTGCGCGAGCATGGCCAGGAACTGTTCCTTGCGGCGCTCTTCGCCGCGCAAGGCGCGGCGCGCACGGTTCTGGCTGGTCACGTCCTGGCAGGTGCCGGCCACGCGCAGGACCCGGGTTTCCCGAATGTCGGCGCCATGCACCGGGAAGGCCCGTGCACGGATCTCGTGGATGCCGCCGTCGGCGTGCATGAGCTGGAATTCGATATCGAGGTGGCCGTCCTGCAGCATGCCGGCAAACGCCTGCGCCACGCGCGCCCGATCCGCCGGGATCACGCGGGCCAGGCAACATTGCGGATCTTCGAGCATCTTCTCGGGTGGCTGGCCGCACAGGTCCGCGACGCTTGGGCTGACGAACAGCAGGCGCCGGTCGCGCGCGTCGAGCAGCCAGACTACGTCGACCAGCGATTCGGCGAGCTGGCGGAACATGTCCTCGTTGTCGTGCAGCGCCTGGCTGGTGCGGTGGTAGGCATCTTCCGCCGTGCGCAGGCGCAGCAGCGAGTGGATGCTCGCGACCAGTTCCTCGGGCTCGGCCGGCTCGGCGATGAAGCTGTCCGCGCCACATTCGAGTGCCTGCACGCGTTGCGAGGAAGAGGCCAGCGCAGACGAGGTCAGCAGGATCGGCGTGTGGGCCAGATGAGGATCGGCCTTCAGCAGCCGGCACACCTCGAACCCGCTGATATCGGGAAGCTGCAGGGCCAGCAACACCAGCGCTGGCGCATGCTGGCGCGCCAGCGAGAGCGCCGCCTGCCCGGTCGACGCTTCGATCACCGAGAAGCCGGCGCGCTGGAGGATGCTGCTTTTTACATAGCGCGGGCCTTCGCCATCTTCCACATTGAGGATCAGGCGGCCCTGCCGGGGAGCGCTCGCGTTCATGGCCGGCACCCTTCGCACCGCGGCCGCGCGACGCATGGCGTTGTAAAAATTACCTTGTATGGTTGCAAGCGTTTTGCAGTAATTGCATGGCTGTCGGTGCTCACGGCGTCATTCCCCCTTGCTTGGCAGCGTCTTGCGCGGACGACCGGCCCCTTATCGATGGGACCCGCAGGAGCACCGCGCAAAAGGCGTGCCGGAAGCCGCCGGCATCTAATGCCGGGCGGCTTCGCCGCTATGCGCCTCGGCGCTCGGAGAAGTTCCGCCGTGGGGGCCCGCGGACTGCGGTGCTTCCGCGGCCTTCTGCGATACCTTGCCTGGCTCCGTGGCCGGCGCGCTGTCGCCGGCGGCTCCCTTCCTGCCGAACTGCGCGGCGATGCGGTCCTGCGCCTGCGCCAGCAGCTCGGCCTGGTGCTTGGCCTCTTCGGCTTCCTTGGCCTTGCGCGCGTCGGCGGCTTGTTGCTGTTCCGGTGTCGGGGACGGCAGGCGCGCGCCCGCCGGCAGGGCCATCGCCATCAGCATCGCCGCGACCAGCGCGTGTCGAGCGGGAGCCAGCTGGCGTACGTGGCGGATATCGCGGATAAAGGACCGGGTCATGGCTGACTCCTTGCGGCGCGCGCCAGCCGGGCGGCCGCGCGCGTCATGGTTTGGCGGGTGCCCGCATAGGCCTCCCACGGGTCGTGACGCGCGATCTCGTCCAGCCGTGGCGCCACGTTGGCCACGGTCCACTGGTCGGCGCCCTTGAGGCCGTCAAGCTCGTCCCAGGCGAGCGGGACCGATACGCCCAGACCGCTGCGCGCGCGCGCCGAGAACGCCGCCACCGTGGTGGCGCCTACGCCGTTGCGCAGGTAGTCGATGAAAATCTTGCCGACGCGGTTGCGGGCGCCGCTCTTCGCCACGAAGCGCGCGGGGATCATGTGGGCCATGTGGAGCACCACGCCATGCGCAAAGTCCCTGACCTCGTCCCAGCCCGCGCGCGGCGTCAGCGGCACCACCACATGCAGGCCCTTGCCGCCGCTGGTTTTCACAAAGCTGTCGAGTCCCAGTTCATCGAGCCACGCCTTCATCAGCGCGGCGGCTTCGCGCATAGGGGGCCACGCCACGCCTTCGCCCGGGTCCAGGTCGAAGATGATGCGGTTGGGCCGGTCGATGCTGCGCTTGCTGGAATTCCAGGTGTGGAACTCCACGACGTTGAGCTGGGCGGCCGCCACCAGCGCGTGCTCCGAGACGATCTCCAGCAGCGCGGGATGGCCCGGCCACAGGTCGGGGTCCAGCACGTTGACGCCATCCACCCTGAGCGTGTCGCCATGCCGCTGGAAGAACTGCTGGCCGGCAACGCCGGCGGGCGCGCGCACCATGGCGATCGGGCGGCCGCGCAGGTGCGGCAGCATCAACGGCGCCACGCGTTCGTAGTAGCGCACCAGGTCGCCCTTGGTGAGGCCGCTCGCGGCGTCGATGACGCGAGTGGCGTGGCTGATGGCAACCTTGCCCTTCGCTGCGGTGGGTTTGCGCGCGGCGGCGCCGGTCTTGCGCTTGTCGCCGGCCGGTGCGGCAGGCTGTTCCACGGACACCGCACCGGCGGGCTTGTCGCTGCGCAGGCCGTGGAAGACGGCATGCCGCACGCGTCCCTCGCGCGTCCACGCGCCGAACGACACCTCCGCCACCAGCCGTGGCCGTACCCACAGGCCTTTGACCGATGCGGGCAGCGCATCAAACGGCGTCTTGTCCGTGCGCAGCGCATCGAGCTGCTTGCGCAGCTTCGCCAGCGTGCGCGTGTCGAATCCCGTGCCCACATTGCCGGCATAGCGCAGGCGGCCTGCGCCGTCGTGCACGCCGAGCATCAGCGCGCCCAGGCCTGCGCGGCTGCCTTTCGGTTCGGTATAGCCGCCGATCACGAACTCCTGCCGTTGCGTGCACTTGAGCTTGATCCAGGTATTGCTGCGCGTGCTGACATAGGGCGCGTCCGCCCGTTTGCCGATCACGCCCTCCAGCTTCATGCGGCACGCCGCTTCCAGCATCTCGCCCGGGGCGGCTTCGAAGTCTTCGCTGAAGCGCAGGTGCGTCGCGGTGCTGCCTTCGAACAGGCGCCGCAGCAGCGCACGCCGTTCGGACAGCGGCACCTTGCGCAGGTCGTGGCCGGCATAGAAGGGCAGGTCGAACACGTAGTACTCGATCGACTCGACGTGCGCGGTCTCGAAGGCGTTCTGCAAGGCCTGGAAGTCGGTTGCTCCATGCTTGCCGAGCACCACGATCTCGCCATCGAGCCAGCCGTCCGGCAAGCCCAGCGCGCGCACTTCGCGCGCAAGCGTCTTCAGGCGCGAGGTCCAGTCATGGCCCTGGCGCGTGAACAGGCGCACGTCGTCGCCGTCGATGCGGGCCAGCAGGCGGTAGCCGTCGAACTTGATCTCGTAGCGCCAGGCCTCGGCATCGGCGGGCGGGCGCTCCACCAGCGTGGCAAGCTGCGGCGAGAGGGCCAGGGGCAGTGCGGCGGCGACGGCGCGGCGAGGCAGGGCCGGCGCTTTCCCTGTGCCACTGTCCGTGTCCCTGGTGGCAGCTCTGGGTTTCGCGCCCTTCGCGTCCTTCGTGCTCTTCGCGGTCTTCCCCGGCGCGCGCGCCGGGGAAGCGCCGGCCAGCACGCTGTCCGGCATGGCCTCGGTCACGTCGAGTTCGGCGGCGGGCACCGCCGCGTCATCGCGCTCCTTGATCAGCAGCCACGCATCCTGCTCCTTCTGGCGGCTGCCATGCATGCGCACCAGCGTCCAGTGGCCGTGCAGCTTCTCGCCACGCAGTTCGAATTTCAGCTTGCCGGCGCGATACGCCGCATCGGCATCGCCATCCGGCAACCACACCCCGCGATCCCACACGATCACCGTGCCGGCGCCGTAGTGGCCGGGCGGGATCACCCCTTCGAAACCCGCGTAGTCGAGCGGGTGGTCCTCCACATGCACGGCCATGCGCTTGTCCGCGGGGTCGAGGCTCGGACCCTTGGGAACGGCCCAGCTCTTCAGCGTGCCGTCCAGTTCCAGCCTGAAGTCATAGTGCAGCCGGCGCGCGGCGTGCTTCTGGATGACAAAGGACAGCGCGCTGGTGCGGACAGCGCCCCGCTTGGATCCCTTGGCGCGCGGTCGGACGCCGCCCGGCTCGGGCGTGGCGGCAAAGTCCCGCATCCGGCGGTACTTGTCCAGGGTGTCGGCGCTGTGCTTGCGTGCGGCCGGGCCTTTGCCGGCGGTGCGGGCATCGTCAGGGGCCTGGCGCGTGGTCTTGGCCATGGTGGACCGGCTTCACATGGGACGGAGGCGAACCTCGGTGGCTTCAGCTTAGGCAGCACCCCACCCCACCGAAATCGGCGTCAGTCCTACACCCGGGTCGGCCAATGCCGCGTGTGTGTGCTTCTTACCGGACGTTGTAAATCCGCGCGAGGACATGCGGCATGCGAGCCCGCGAAACAGCGGTGCCCAGTGCCCCGGCCGCAGGAACGCTCCTTGCGGCATCTGGCCCTGCATACGGTCAAGCGTCGCCGGCATTGTGTCCCGGACGCCGGCGCTCGTCGTTCCCGTGCCCGGGACATCAGGAAGCAAGCAGATGAAACTCTCTCTGAAGACAATCGGGTCGCAGGTCATCGTGCTGACCGGCGCCACCAGCGGCGTCGGCCTGGTCACTGCGCGCAAGGCGGCGGCCGCGGGTGCCCGCCTCGTGCTGGTGGCCCGCAGCGAAGAGTCGCTGCACAAGCTGGCCGAGGAACTGCGGGAGAAGGGCGCCGAAGTCATCACTGTCAGCGCCGACGTTGGCCGCCAAGAAGACGTTGCCCGCGTGGCGCACGCGGCCATCGAGCGCTTTGGCGGCTTCGATACCTGGGTCAACAATGCCGGCGTGACCATCTTTGGCCGCCATGCCGACGTGCCGCTGGAAGACCAGCGGCGCCTGTTCGACACCAACTACTGGGGCACCGTGCATGGCTCGCTCGCGGCGGCGGCGCACCTGCGCGAGCACGGGGGCGCCATCATCAATATCGGCAGCGAAGCCTCGGACGGGCCGTTGCCGCTGCAAAGCGCCTATGCGGCCTCGCAGCATGCGATCAAGGGCTTCACGGATTCGCTGCGGCTGGAGCTGGATCAGGAGATGGCGCCGATCAGTGTCACGCTGATCAAGCCTGCCGGGCTTGAAACCCCGCTGGCCTCGCACGCCAAGAATTTCCTCGACGTGGAGCCACGGCTGCCGCCGCCGCTGTATGACCCGGCGCTGGCGGCGGACGCCATCCTCTTTGCCGCCGAGAACCCGCGCCGCGACCTGTTCGTGGGCGGCGCCGCCAAGGCGTTTTCGGCGGCGGCCTATCATGCCCCGCACGCGTTCGACCTGTTCATGCGCCGCTTCATGGGCCGTGCGCAGCAGACCCGCCACCCGGCAGGCCCGCTCGAGGACAACACCCTGTATGGCGGCGGCAACGGCCTGCAGGAGCGCACGGGCAACCGCGTCGCGTTGCAGTCGTGCCCCTACACCTCAAGTGCCCGCCATCCGGTGCTGGCCACGGCGCTGGTGGTCGGCGCATCGGCCGCCGTGGCCGCCATGATGCAGGCGCGGCGCGGACACCATGACTAGCGCCCGGGGCGCCCGGCACGGGTCGGCCATCAGCCGGCCCGATACGCTTCCAGGCGGTTGTACAGGGTCTTGAGGCTGATGCCGAGCGCGCGCGCGGCCTGTCGCTTGTCGCCGTTGTAATGCGCGAGCGTGGCCATGATGATCTCGCGCTGGGTGTCGGCAAGCGTGGTGCCGACGCGCACGTTGACCACGCCGTCGACCGTGCTCGGTCGCTGCGTCTGGGCAGCCAGGCTCGGGTTGCCGATCTCCACGACCGTGTCGGCCAGGATGAAGGCGCGGTACACCGCGTTCTTCAGTTCGCGCACATTGCCGGGCCAGTCGTAGCGCGTCAGCCGCTCCAGCGTGCCGGCGGAAAACATCTTGTCCGTGCGCTCCATGGCGTTGTACTCGTCCAGAAAGTGGCGGGCCAGCGGGATGATGTCCTCTACGCGCTCGCGCAGCGGCGGAATATGCAACGGAAACACGGCAATGCGGTACAGCAGGTCTTCGCGTAGCTGGCCGGCCCGCACGGCGTCGAGCGGTTCGCGGTTGGTGGCGGCAAGGATGCGCACGTCGCTGGCGATCAGCGTATCGCCGCCGACGCGGTGAAAGGTGCGGTTTTCCAGAACGCGCAACAATTTGACCTGCATGGCCGGCGGCATTTCGGTGACTTCGTCCAGGAACAATGTCCCGCCCTGGGCCTGCTCGAAGTAGCCCGCCTTCTGGTCGATAGCGCCGGTGAAGCCGCCTTTTTCGTGGCCGAACAGTTCCGATTCGATCAGCGTGGGCGGAATGGCGCCGCAGTTGACGGCCACGAAGGGGCCATCGCGCCGGCTGCTGTGCGCATGCACCGCGCGCGCCACCACTTCCTTGCCCGTGCCGCTTTCCCCTATGGCAAGCATGGTCACATCCGTGGCGGCCACGCGCTCGACCAGCGCCAGCAGGTGGCGCATGGCGGGCGCGGTGCTCTCCCATAGCAGGGAAACCTGGGACGGAACGGCGCGACTCCGCAAGCCCTCCGCTTGCTGGGTCGTGCCGCGTCGGGACGGAGTGGCGGTGGTCGACACGTTAGTTAGCTTGCATCCGGGGGCGCGGGACGTTCCTATGCTAGCCCGTGAGGCAGGGCCCTGCCAGACGTCGGGCGCAGCGCGCGGAAACATCCGACAGCCGTGTCAGAGAGACACTGGCAACAATTGGGCTCCCGGATGTTTAGACTTGCGATACGCACTTCGCGGTGGCCCCGCATGTCCGCGATGCGAACACGTTGTGTTGCACTGCAGCAGGCAGAAGTGCCATTCTGGCCTGTAGGCATCCACCGTTGTTCCCCAGGCAAACTTCCGGCCTTCGGGCCGCGCCATTCATGCCTCACATCCTGATTGTCGACGACGACGAAAACGCCTGCGCCGCGCTGGTGGAGATCGTGGCACTGGAAGGGTTCACCGCCTCTACCGCGGGCAGCCTGCGTGAAGCCCGGCTGCAGATCGGGTGGCGCATGCCCGACGTGATCCTCACCGACCTGCGCCTGCCCGATGGCAGCGGCATGGAATTGTTTGCCGAAGTGGGCTCGTCCGGCGTGGAAGTCATCCTCACCACCGGCTATGCCAGCGTGGACAGCGCGGTGGAAGCCTTGCGCTCGGGCGCGACCGATTACCTGGTCAAGCCCATCAACGTGGCGCGTCTGCAGACCGTGCTGAAGCGCCTCGCCAATACCGGCGCGCTGCGCGCGGAGATCCATTCGCTACGCGGCGAACTGCGGCGCTACGGCCGCTTCGGGCGGCTGCTGGGCAGTTCCGATGTGATGCAGGCCGTCTATGACCAGCTCGCGCGCGTGGCGCCCACCGAGGCCACGGTATTGCTGATCGGTGAAAGCGGTACCGGCAAGGAACTGGCCATGCAGACGGTGCATGAGTTGTCCGCGCGGCGACGCCAGCCCTTCCTGGCCGTCAACTGCGGCGCGATCTCGCCGACCCTGATCGAGACCGAGATGTTCGGCCACGAGCGCGGCAGCTTCACCGGCGCCGACCGCCAGCACAAGGGCTACTTCGAGCGTGCCGACGGCGGCACGCTGTTCCTCGACGAAATCACGGAGATGCCGGCCGAGCTGCAGGTGAAGCTGCTGCGCGTGCTCGAAACCGGCGCATTCATGCGCGTGGGGACCAACCGCGAGCAGCATGCCGATGTGCGCGTGCTGGCGGCCACCAACCGCAATCCCGAAGATGCCGTAGCCGAAGGCAAGCTGCGCGCGGACCTCTTTCACCGGCTCAATGTGTTCCCGGTCGAGCTGCCGCCGCTGCGCGCGCGCGGCGACGACGTGATCCAGATCGCCAACACGATGCTGGAGCAGCTCAATGCCGAACAGGGCACGACGCGGCGCTTCGCGCCGGGCGTGCTCGACAGCCTGCGTCTGCATACCTGGCCGGGCAATGTGCGCGAGCTGCGCAACTTCGTGCAGCGCGCCTACATCATGGCCGACGACGACCTCATCACCGAGGTGCAGGTGCCGCTGCAAGCGGCGGCCACGCAGGCGCCGGTCGCCGCGATGGTGTCGGTGCCGGTGGGGATGTCGCTGGCCGACGCCGATCGCCAGCTTATTTTCGCTACCCTGGAACAGTGCGCGGGCGTAAAGAAGCATGCGGCGGAAATCCTTGGCATCAGCCTGAAGACTCTGTACAACCGCCTGGAAGACTACGCCGCGCGCGGCGAGTTGCCGGAATGGCTGCGCGCGTCGCGCAGCAGCCAGGCCGGCGTTGCTGCGGCAGGCTGATCGGCACGGGCGCGCCATTGGAGTCACCGGCCGGCTCTGTCTGAAGTTGCATGCTTCTTGCATGGCAACTGCATGGAAACCCGGGGCCAACATGAACATGACGCCGCAATCGCAATCCAGCGAGCCGGAACATCCTGACAGCGAAGGCGTGTCATCGCCTCAGCTGGAGAAGGACGTGCGGACCGTCACCGAGGTGGGGGCCCTGATCGACCAGACCGTGCACGACCTGCGTTCCTCGCTCAATGCCATCCAGAGCTGGGCCTATGTCCTCGAACGTGGTATCGACCAGAGCGCGGCACCTGCCCGGCGCGCGCTGGAGGGCGTGCGCGCCGGCATCCAGCAGCAGCTCGCGCTGGTCGAGGAAATGGAAGAGGCCGTGCGGCTGCTCGCCGACGAAAGCCCTCCGCAATGGCGCCTCACCGACCTGCTGGCCGCGACCGTGCAGGCCGTGACCGACCGCCGCCCGGCCGCGACGGCGCGCGGCGTAGAGCTGAAATCGGTGCAGGCGCACTCAGACGCGTCAGCGTTTTTCATCGACGGGGATCCGGTCCGGCTCGCGCCGCTCTTGCGTCATCTGCTGGTGCATTGCATCTGGCGCGCACAGGCGGGCGGATCCGTGGCGGTCCACTTGTACGCAGAGCCCGACCACATCAAGCTGCGCATTACAGAGAGCGCGCCGCTGGACCAGACGCGCAGCGCCACCCGGCTGTCGATCCTGTCCGATTTCTTCGGACGGCGCCCGCCGCAGGCGGGCCAGTCTTCGCGGCAGTCCAGCGCATTGCTGCTGACCCGGCGCATGGTGGAACTGCACGGCGCCGCGCTCAGTACCGAGAGCGAGACCTGCGATCCCGACAAGGTGTCGGTCTGCATCGCGGTGAAGTTTCCGCGCCACGCGCAGCGCGCGTCCGGGCTGTAGCTTTTACATCGCGCCGGCACAAAGTGCCTGTCGCAAGCCGGCGCGCGCCGGTGCACCGGCACGAGCGCGCGGTCGGGTGCTGTCGGGAGCGGCGCGACCGGCCCAAAATCGGGTGCGCCCCGGCTGGCCCGCCGATTGCATGGGAAGGGATGTTCCTCACGGAGGCCCAGCCATGCAGAAAGCCCACGCACCCGCCAAGGCCAGTCCGGCCGGCAAGCCCGCAGCCACCAGGAAGGCAGCCACCAAGAAGGCCGCCACCAAGAAGGCGGCAGGCGCCCGAAAGGTTGCTTCCGCGAAGCGCACGCCCGCGAGGCCCGATGCCAGGTCCTCCGCGTCTGCCGATGACAAGCGCAAGACCTCGGAAGACAAGCGCAAGACCTATCAGGGCGCCGTTGACGATTCCCTCGAAATGACGTTCCCCGCGAGCGATCCCATTTCGCCGAGCGCGGCGATGCACGCCGAAAAGAAGACCCGGACCCACCGCGACGACGTCGACTGGAAGCTCAAGCGCGGCAGTGAACACCAGCCTGCCGGCACAAAGCCCGCCGGTCACCGCAAAGGCGCCACCGGCCGCGGCTGAACGAGCCCGGGATCGCCCCCATTGCAGCGCACGATGCCAGCGCATGACACAGAGGAGCCACCATGTCTGATGCCATCATCGCCGGTCGTTTCGACAGTTTTGCCAAGGCGGAGACCACCGCGAGCCGCCTGCGCGCGCAAGGCGTCGCGGAAGAGGACATGAGCGTCTTCTACGTGAATCCGCCCGGTCAGCACGCCACCTACCCGATCGGCGGCGATACCGCCGTCGATCCGGGCGCGCGCCGCTCGGGCATCGGCGCCATCGCCGGTGTGTTGCTGGGCGCCACCGCGGGCGCCGCGCTTGGCGCGGCGATCATCACCATCCTGGGGGTGTCGCCGCCGGTGTCCTTGTTCGTACTGGTTTTCGCCACGGGGCTGTGCGCCTATGTCGGGTCACTGGTGGGCGCGCTGTCGCTGACGCGCGATGCGCGCGCCGAAGGCCGCCGGGGCCGTGCCCCGGTGCGCAATGCCGGCGTGTTGCTGGCCACCCATGTCGAACCGGCCAACGCGGGCCTGGTATGCGATCTGTTGCGCAAGGGCGGCGCCCGCGACATCGAGCGCGCGCAGGGGCATTGGCGCGAAGGCCGCTGGGCCGATTTTGATCCACTGGCACCGCCGGTGCCGGCAGGCCGCGAAGGCGAGCCGCGCCGCGCGTGACGGGCCATGGAAACGGACGGGCGATTTCTCTCGTCCATCTGCTTGCATCACTTCAGGAGGTGTCCATGAGACAAGACCAACCCCCGACTCGCGAATCGCAGCCACGCGGCGCGGCGATTGTCGGCAGCATCGACCGCGATTCGCCGGGCCCGGGCCCGTTCGTGATGGCCGCCGATACGCTGGAAGGCAACAAGGTGGTCGATCCCGCCGGCGATGATCTCGGCACCATCGACCACATCATGATCGACGTGCCGGGCGGACGCGTCGCCTACGCGGTGCTTGCGGTCGGCGGCTTCCTCGGCATTGGCGAGAAGCTCTTTGCGCTGCCGTGGTCGGCGCTGACGCTGGACACGCGCCGCAAGTGCTTCGTGCTCGGCGTGGAGAAGGACCGCCTGAAGGCCGCGCCAGGTTTTGACAAGGATCACTGGCCTGGCATGGCCGATTCGCAGTGGGCCACGAGTATCCACGAGTACTACGGCATTTCGCCGTACTGGGAGTCGGACCGCTACGACCCGTGGCACTGACTTTCGCGGGAACCTCATTCAGGGTGGGAGAGAGGGGTGAGGGCCGGCGCCATGCGCGCCGGCCCTTGCTTTTGCCTGACACGGCATTGCCGCATATTGGCGTTTCCCGCAGGGCGGCCGGCCGCATGGGGAAGTGGCCTGCGCGTTGTAGGACAGCGCCCGCTGAACATTGGCGGTGCGCTCGATACACTGAAATCAGTGTGCTGGCGGCAGGTGTTGGCAGACGTCACCCCGCCGCGAATGAGGAGGGCAGCGATGAGCAGAAACGGTCTCGACCTGCGGGATCCGCGCGGCTCGGCATCCGCGCTAAGCGCGCGGCCACGATCCTGGCTGATGCATCGCTTCGACCGCTTTGCCGGCGCCGCCACGCGCCACGCCGGCTCGCCGGCGGCCTTTGTCGTGGCCGTGGTCGTGGTGGCCGCATGGGCGGTCACGGGCCCCATGTTCGACTATTCGGAAACGTGGCAGCTGGTGATCAATACCGGTACCACGATCGTGACCTTCCTCATGGTCTTCCTGATCCAGCAAAGCCAGAACAAGGACGCCGTTGCCGTCCACCTGAAGCTCAACGAGCTGCTGGCCTCGCATCGCGAAGCGAGCAATATGCTGGTCTCGATCGAAGATCTCGACGAGGAAGAGCTGCACCAGCTCGTCACGTTCTATCGCCACCTGGCGGAGCTGGCCGACAAGGAGGGCGGAATCAAGGCAAGCCACTCCCTGGATGAGGCCCACCTGAACCAGGCGACCAAGCGAGAGGCACGTACCGGCCGGCGCCCGGTCGCGAAGGCAGGCGATGCGAACCCGGCGGATTCCCCGGAGTCCGTCCCGGTCCGCCAGGGGGCATGACATGCCGGTGGCCCATGACAAGGCAAGGCAGGTGATGGTGTATGGCTGCGCCAGCTACGGGCAGCCGGACAGCCACCAGGCCGTGACGCTGGAGCGCATCGGCAGGAAAGTGGCGCAGCTCGCGGGCTACGGCTTCGGCGGCGCCTACGAGGCCCGCGCCGGCACGCCTGAGGCGGCCCTGTACCTTGTGCCCCTGGACACGCTGGTCGGTGTCGCGCAGGCACGTGCGCTGGGCGTCCACGGCGTCGAAGACCTGTTTGGCGGCGTCGTGCCGTTTGCGTTCGTTGCTACCAAGGCGATCACGCACGGGCTGGTCGCGCCGGATGCGGCGGCCCCGCAAGGCTGGGATCCGGACTTCGTGCGGCGGGCCCATGCGGCGGTGCTGCCGGGCTATACCGCGTTCTCGCTCGAAGATGCCCGTCATGCGGGCCTGCGCTTGCTGGCCGGAGGCGCCGTTCGCCTGAAGGACCCGTGTGGCATCGGCGGGCTCGGCCAGCAGACGGTCGACAGCGAACCGGCCCTCGACGAGGCGCTGGCTGCCATGTTGCCGGCTGACATCGAAGCCAATGGCCTCGTGCTCGAACGCGACCTGGCGTCCCCGCGAACCTACAGCGTCGGCCAGGTCCTGCTGGGCGGCTTGCTGGCCAGCTATTGCGGGTCACAGGATCTCACCGCAAACAACAGCGGCGAGCAGGTCTATGGCGGGTCGACACTGACGGTCGTGCGCGGCGATTTCGCGGCGTTGTTCGCACAGCCGTTCGAGCCATGCGCGCTGTCGGCGGTCCGTGCGGCAACGGCCTATCACGACGCCGCCCTCGCCTGCTATCCCGGCATGGTGCTGTCGCGCTGCAACTATGACGTGGCCTTCGGCGTGCCGTCGGGCGACGCCGGTGCCAATGAGCTTGGCGGCGTGCTCGAACAGTCCTGGCGCGTCGGCGGCGCGACCGGTGCCGAACTGGCCGCGCTGCAGGCCCTGCGTGCCGATCCGGGCCGCCACCGGGTGGTGGCCGCGACGCGTGAAGTCTATGGTGAAGGCGTGTCCGTCCCCGACGGCGCCGAAGTGTATTTCCAGGGCGAGGACCGCGACGTCGGTCCGCTGACCAAGTTTGCATTCCTGGAGTCGGAAGACGATGGCAACCCATGAAGACACGATCGAGATCCAGAGCGAAGGCGGCAGCATTGCCGGCACGCTGATCGCGCCGGCCACCAGGCTGCCCGGCGTACTGTTCGTGCATGGCTGGGGCGGCAGCCAGGAGCAGTACCTTGCTCGTGCGCGCAAAGTCGCGGGCCTGGGCTGCGTGTGCCTGACCTTCGACCTGACCGGCCACGCCGGCACCCGCGCGCAGTATGAGACCGTCAGCCGCATGCGCAACCTGGCCGACCTGGTCGCCGCCTACGATGTGCTCGCGCGGCATCCGGAAGTCGACCGCAACGCCATTGCCGTGGTCGGCAGCAGCTACGGCGGCTACCTGGCGGCAGTGCTGACGACGCTGCGCCCGGTGCGCTGGATGGCGCTGCGCGCGCCGGCGCTGTATATGGACGAAGGCTGGGAGCTGCCCAAGCGGCAGCTCCACCGCGACCAGGACCTGGTCAACTACCGGCGCTCGGTGGTGCCTCCCGACGCCAATCGCGCGCTGCGCGCCTGCACCGGATTCGAGGGGGACGTGCTCGTCATCGAATCGGAGAACGACCAGATCGTGCCGCATGCCGCGGTCACGAGCTACGTGGACGCCTGCGTGCACGCCAGTTCCATGACCTACCGCGTGATCAAGGGCGCCGACCACGGCCTCGCCGATGAGGAGCACCAGCGTGCCTATTCCAGCCTCCTGGTGAACTGGCTGCGCGAGATGGTCACCGGCGCGCGCGCGGGACCGGTTGCGGCACAACGGCCGTCAGCGGCGAATGCGCCATCCGCTGACGACGAAGGGCACGCCGTGGAGGGATCCACCGCCCCCTAGAACGGCAGAACGCCCGCCCCGCAGGGCGGGACGGGCGTTCTGTGGCGTATCCGGGTGGCCGGGCAGGCGCTCAGCGACCGGATACGTGCTTGGGTTTGCCCTTGGTCTTGGTCGACGCCATGTCCTTGAGCTCCCTGATGCTCATGGACTTGGCCATCGACCTGGAGGCGCCCTTGAGGGCGCCGGCCTTCTTGTCCCCGCGCTTGGCGGCGAGCGCCGCGCCGGCGGCTTGCTGCTGTGCCTTGGATTTCGCAGGCATGTCTGTCTCCTTCTTCACTGAGGTACCGTTGCAGGGCGTCGACGGCAGCGCGTTCGTGCACGCTGCCGCCCGGCTAGATGCGGCCCAGGACCACTAACAGCAGCACGATCAGGACGATCAGTCCCAGTCCACCGCTTGGCCAGTAGCCCCATCCGGTGCTATACGGCCAGGCCGGCAAGGCGCCGACCAGCAACAGGATGAGAAGGATCAGAAGAATGGTGCCGATTCCCATATCGTGCTCCAGGTTTTGGCCGATAGGCCACGCTTGTCATCTGGGCTTCGCTGTCCGGGCGTCCGTTGGCTCAAGCGGGGCAGTGGACAGGCTTAGCCGCGTAATTTCAGCGTAGCCCAGCGGTCAGCCGCATCCTTCCGGAACACGGCTGAAAACGGTGTAGGAATCGGACGACGCGCGGCGCGGAGCGCTAGCCCGCCTCGGTCAGGCCATGTTCCACCGCGTAGACGGCTACCTGCACGCGGCTGGCGAGGTTGAGCTTCTTCAGGATGTTCTGCACGTGGATCTTCACTGTGCTTTCGGCGACGCCCAGGTCGCGGGCGATTTCCTTGTTGCTCTCGCCGCGCGCCAGCCCCTGCACAATTTCGCGCTCGCGTGCGGTGAGCCGCGCCGTGTCGTCCTGGCGCGCGGGCGCCGGCGCCGGTGCGCGGAACTGCTGAACGAGCTTGGCGGTCATGGCTTCCGAGATCACCGGCTCGCCGGCGGCGGCGCGGCGGATGGCGCTGGTAAGGGCCTCGGTCTCGATGTTCTTCAGCAGGTAGCCGCGCGCACCGCTGCGCAGCGCGGTGGCCAGTTCCTCGGCCTCTTCGGAAACCGTGAGCACGATCACGGCGGAATCGGGCAGGTCCTCGACCAGCAACTGCAGCGCTTCCAGCCCGGACAGGCCGGGCATGTTCAGGTCCAGCAGGATGACGTCCGGACGATGCTGCTTGGCGCGCTTGATGCCTTCCACGCCGTCGGCGGCTTCATCGACGATCTCGAAATCGGCCTGCCGCTGCAGCAGCGCGCGGATGCCCGAGCGGAACAGCGTGTGGTCGTCGATCAGCAGAATGCGGATGGTCATCTCAGGGACTCCTGGGTTGGGCGCGGCAACGCTTGCCCCGCGGTGGAATGGCGTTCGGCGCGGGCGGCCTGGCCGCCGCGCGGCAGCACCAGCTCGATGCGCGTGCCCTGCGCCGGGCGGGCCTCGATGGCAAGCCGCGCGCCGAGGCGTGCGGCGCGCTCGCGCATGATGTTCAGGCCGACGTGCACGTCGTTGTCATGCCCGAGCTCGGCCGGATCAAAGCCCTCGCCATCATCTTCGACCACGAGCCGGAAATCGTGCCCGTGGCTCAGCGACACGGTGACGTGCGCGGCCATGGCATGCTTGCGCACGTTGGACAATGCTTCCTGCAGGATGAACAGCACCTGCAGCTGCTGCTCGGGTTGCAACGGCAGATTGTTGCCACGGTCGTCGATGACCAGCTTGGCTTCGGTGCGGCACTGGCGGCGGAAGCGCTCGACGGTCTCTTCGACGGCGGGGCGCAATTCGCCGGGCGTGAGGCGCGAGCGGAAGTTGTTGAGCAGCTCGCGCACGTCCTGGTAGCTCTCTTCGACGCCGTGGCGCAGCATCGGCACCAGCTCGCGTGCTTCGGCCAGATCGTCGCGGCCCACCGCGTCGCTGAGAAGCTGCACCTGCAGGTTCAGGAAATTGAGGCCCTGCGCAATGCTGTCGTGCAGGCCCTGCGCGACCAGGTTGCGCTCTTCGACCACGGCCAGCTGGCGCGCGCTCGCGGACAGGCGCAGGTGTTCCAGGGCGATGCCGAGATGCTGCGCCAGCGTTTCGAGCAACTGGCGGTCCGAAGCGGGCAGCTCGCGCGGCGCGCGGAAGTGCAGCACGAACGTGCCGATGGCGCCGCGCTGGCTCTCGATGCGGAAGGCCGCCATGGCCGTGAAGCCTTCGCGCGTGCAGGGCGAAGGCTGCGCCAGCAGCGGGCGGCGCGCCGTCTTGCGCAGGTCGGCAATGGCGACCACGCCTTCGTGCGTGGCGTCGCCGCAGTGGCAGGCATCCACTGCCATGCAGTTGTCGGCCTCTGCCAGCGTCGCGGGCAGGCCGGAGGAAGCGAGCAGATGCAGCTTGCCGTGCTGTGCGTCCATGACGCGCACGGAGCCGCCATCGGCATCGAACAGCCGCATCACGCGCTGCAGGAAGCCGCGCGCCATGGCTTCGGCATCGCGGGCCTGGTTGAGGAAGGCCGCCATGTCGTAGAGCGTTTCGAGGTCGCGGTTCTGGCGCTCCAGTTCGGCAGTCTTGCTGGCCACGCGCGCAGCCAGGTCCTGGTACAGGTCCTGCAGCTCGTCCGCCATCCGGTTGAAGCCCGCGTTCAGGGTGCCGAACTCATCGCGCGTTTCCACCGGCAGGCGCAGCGTGAATTCGCGCGCGGCCATGCGGCGCAGGCCATCCTGCAGGCGCAGCACGGGCAGGATGATCCACAGGTAGAGCAGGTAGATGACCGCCACCGTACCCACGCACGCAATGGCCGCCAGCCCGGCCTGCGACAGCCGCAGCAGGTCGGTCTTGCGCGCACTGTCGTGCTCGATCAGTACGACCAGCCGGTCGGCCTGGGCGACGAAATCCGGCAGCGCCCGCACGTACGCGGCGCCGTTGCCGGCCTGCGCCAGCGGCCTGAGACGCTGCTGCCAGTCATGCAGGACGTGATCGAGCTGCGCATGGATGGCCGGTTCGTCGGGCAGGAACAGGGGCCGCACCGGATTGCCCTTGCGCAGCTGGGCCAGGGTGTCGTCCAGCGCCTGGATCTGATCGTTGCGTGCGCCGGGCTGGCCGGTGGCGGAGAGAGCGAGTTCGATCGCCACGCGGTTGGCGCGCATGCGCAGGCTGCCGGCGTCATTGATGGCCGCGCCCGCGCCCTCGAGCTTCCACGACAGCCACAGCGTACCGGCGATCATGGTGAGCACCACCAGCAGCGAAGCCAGCGACAGCAGGATGATGCGCGTGGACAGGCGGTGACGGGGCGGCGTCAGGCCAGCGGCATCGGGAAGCGGACTGCCGTCCGCGAACGGCGCAGTGTCGGTGTCGGGAGTGGACATGGGAAGGACATGGGAACAAGGTCTGAGGACTGGGGGCGGTCAACCTTACGGGCGATTGTCCGCGCGGTCCGGGTGGCTCAGCATGCGCCAGATCAAGAAAACGTCATTCCGTGACACAGTTTTGTGCCGTGCGCTGCGCTTGCTGCGCCGGGCCCCGTACCTGGGCCGAGCCTCCTGGTTTCCGTGGGGAGACATATCATGGCGTGATATAAAAATGACGGTGCGTCTCCCGGCGCTCATAGACCCTGAAGGTGGTCGGGTCTTGCCCGCGAATCTCGCGCGGACTTATTCGCGATCAAGTCCCGCCCCCGATACGGGTCCTAGCATCCACCGGACTGACCCCGGAGAACCACCATGTCCAGCGCCATTGAAACCCTGGTGCGCCAGCACCGCGATTGCGACCAGGCCCTTGAGGACCTTGAAGCGTACCTGCCCAACCCGGACTGGGTAGCGGCGGCGGGTGCGTTCGCGCGCCTCGACGCCGCGCTGCTGGGCAACTTCTCGGCCGAGGAGGATCGCCTGTTCCCCGCTTTCGAGCAGGCGGCAGGTTCTGCCTGCGGTCCCACCGCCATGATGCGGCACGAACACGACGAAGTCCGCGCGTTGCTGGAAAACGCCCGCGAATGGCTGCAGTTGCGTGATGCCAACGCGCTGGCCGCGGAGCTCGACACGCTGGTTGTGCTGCTGCAGCAGCACAACCTCAAGGAGGAAAACGTGCTGTTCCCGATGTGCCGCGCGCGGGTGCCCGGAATTGATGCCTTGCTGGCGAACGTCGGCTGACCGACATGAAAGGAAATCCACCTTGAAAGCCGCCAGCCTCGACTATGAACGCGCGCCGCGTCCCGGCGTGGTGTTCGGCTGCCTGATGCCGGCGCCCTGGCTGGGCGCGGCCGCGGGCCTGCTGCTTGCGCTCGGTCCTGCGGCCGGGCTGCCGGACAGGTTCGCGCCGCTGGCGCTTGCAGCCGTGCATGTGCTCGCGCTTGGCATGCTGCTGCCCGTCATGCTTGGCGCGCTGTTCCAGATGATGCCCGTGGTGGCGGGCGTGGCGGTGCCGGGTTCGGGCGCGCTCGCGCCGCTGGTGGCGCTGGCCGCCGGCACCACGGCCGGCGCGCTGGCTGCGGGCTTTCTCGGTGGCGGCACCGCGCCATACCGCCTGGCCGCCGTGGCCGGCGGCCTGCTGTTGCCGCTCGCGGGGGGCTTGCTGCTGCTGGCCGGACGGCGCGTTGCCGCGGTGGATGCCGCCACGCGCACGCTGGCCGGCATTGGTGCACCGCTGGTGTTGACCGGGCTGCTCGGCGCGGCCCTGGCGGGCTTGTTCGGCGGGTTGTGGACGGTGCCGCCGTCGCAATGGCTGGCGCTGCATGTGGCCTGGGGCCTGGGCGGCTGGCTGGCCGCGCTGGTGACGGGCATTGCCACCACGGTGCTGCCGATGTTCTGGCAGGCGCCACGCCTGCCGCGCTGGCTGGAGCGCTGCCTGCCGCTCGGGCACTGGCTGCCCCTGCTGGGATTCAGCGCGCTGGTGGTGGCGCAGCCAGATGGCGTGCTCGCGCGCTGGGGCCTGGTGCCCTGGCTGCTGTTTGCGGCATGGGTGGCCGGCTTTGCGCTGGCGGCCACGCTGCGCGCGCGGCGCCGCCACGATCCGGTCTGGCTGCTGTGGCCGGTCGCGGCAACCAGCATGCTGGCGGCGGCGCTGTTGGCGGCGGCCCTGCCGCTGGTCCCCGAGCCCTGGCATGCGACGCTGTCATGGTGGGTCGGCACGCTGGCGCTCGTCGGTGGCGGCGTGGTGCCCGTGACCGCCATGCTCGGCAAGATCGTTCCGTTCCTGGTCTGGCTGCACCTGCGCCGGCTGCTGCCACCGCGCGCGCGCGTGCCGGCCATGCAGGCCATCATCACGCCCGCCACGCAACGGCGCCAGGCGTGGCTGCTGCTGGCGGCTTTCGCGATGCTGCTGGCGTTGCCGCTCGCGCCGGCCTGGCTGGCGCGCGCCGGCGGACTGGCGTTCGCGCTGGCCAATGGCTGGCTCGGGCTGCAGTTGCTGAAGGCAATGCGATGCATGCGCGCCATGCGCGCGCAAGGCGGGTTGCCGCCGCGCAAGCCGGTTGTGCAAGGAGTCCACCATGGCTGAGATCGTGACGCTCGACAGCTTGCCGTTGTTCCGTGGCGTCGATGCCGGCGTGCTCGACGCGATCGCCGGTGCGGCCACGCAGCGGCGCCTGCAGAAGGGCGAATTCCTGTTCCGCCGCGGCGAACCCTGCCGCGGGCTGTTTATCGTGACCGACGGACTGGTGAAGCTCTCGCTGCCCGCCGCGGCCGGCAGTGCGAAAGGCGCGGAACGCGCCATCGAGGTCTTTGGCCCGGGTGCCGCGTTTGGAGAAGACGTGCTGTTCGTGGATGCGCAGCAGCCGGCCGACTGTCAGTCGATGACGCGCACCAGCGTGCATTGCATCGACAGCGCCGTGCTGTGGGACGCGGTGGCGCGCGACCCGCAGCTGTCCGCGCGCCTGCTGCGCAATCTGTCAGGCAGGCTGCATGCGCTCATGCGCGATATCGAGGCCACCAGCCTGCACAACGCCCTGCAGCGCGTGGCCGGATTCCTGCGGGATGAAGCGCGCGCGGGGCGGCGCACGTGGCTGGCCTGTACGCAGCGCGTGATGGCCTCCAAGCTTGCCATCACGCCCGAGACCCTGTCGCGCGTGGTCAGCCGCTTCTGCGCCGAAAACCTGGTGCGGCTCGAGCGCGGCAAGATCTTCCTGCTCGATGCCGAAGGGCTGGGGCGGCTGGCGGACGACGGGTCACGCGCGGACGCCCCGGCCGTCGCTCATGCCGCGACGGTGGCGACGGCGGCCGGTGCGGCCATGGCAGCGGGCTTCTCGCCGCTCAGCAGGTAGTGGAGCAGGTCCGCCACGGGGCGGATCGCTTCGCCGAACGGCAGCGCGCCCTTGCCGCGGAAGAACAACCCGCGTTCCACGTCGCCGCGCACGGCCTGCGCCAGCTTCAGGTCGATGCAGAACTGGCCGATGCGTGACACGCCATCGCGCAGGCCACATGCCTGCAGGCAGTCAAAGCCTTCCAGGCAGTCGCGGGCCTTGGCGCGGCGCTGCAGCCGGCTTTCGCTCGACAGATAGCGTGACAGCCACGGCGTGAGCACCGCGCGCGCCGGCAGCCCCGCCACGCTGGTGAACTCGCGCAGGTCTTCCGGGCCGGCGGTGGCCAGCACCTGCTTGAAGGCCGGGTGGGCGTCGCATTCCTCCGTGACCGCAAAGGCGGTGCCCAGTTGCACCGCGGCAGCGCCTTCGCCGAGCCAGTGGCGCACTTTCGCATGGCTGTTGATGCCGCCCGCCAGGATCAGCGGAACGCTGTCCCACGCGAGCCCGAGCGTGTGGAACAGCTCGCGGCATTCCGTCAGCACGCGCGCGAACGAAAAGCGGTCTTCGCCGAGATCCTGGATGGCGGACGCGCCCAGATGGCCGCCGGCATGGGCCGGGTGTTCGACGACGATGGCGTCGGGCAGGCGCCCCTTCTTCATCCACTTGCGCAGCACCAGGCCGATGCCGCGTGCTTCCGACAGGATCGGGATCAGCGCGATCTTCGGGTGGCTGGCGGTCAGCTCCGGCAGGTCCAGCGGCAGGCCTGCACCCATGACGATGGCGTCGGCGCCGCTTTCGCAGGCCTGGCGCACCAGTTGCGCGTGCGAGCCCACGGCCTTCATCACGTTGACGGCAACCAGGCCGCGCCCGCGCGACAGTTCGCGTGCGGCCTGGATCTCGCGGTCCAGTGCCACGAGGTTGGCGGCCTCGATGCGCGCCTTGTCGCGCGTGCCGCGTGTCTGAGCGAGAAGGTCGGGGTGGTGGTGGCGCAGGTCGATGCTGGCAATGGTGCCCACGCCGTTGTGCGCGGCCACGGTACCCGCCAGGCGGTGCGCGGAAATGCCGATGCCCATGCCGCCCTGGACGATCGGCAGCAGCCGGCGCCCGGCCAGTTTCAGCCAGTGTTCTGTCATGATGGTCTCGCTTGTTTGGAACTGCGTGCGGACCGCGATATCGGACCGCGCACGAACGCGCCAAGCGTGGCACAGCGTCCGGCGTCGGCGTTTGCCTCAGGTCAAGCGGCGGCCGCCCCTGCACCAATGACGTAGGCCGACCGGTCTATGCCGCAAGTCGTTGCGGCGCGGTTTGCGCGTGGTCAAGCCCACACGCGAAGTGGCTCGCTAGCATCTGCGCTGGCCGAATTCCCGCGCCGTGCAAGCGGCGCTTCCGACATGACAACCTCATCTTCCGTGCGGGCGCGCTCCCCGCAGCTGGTCGCGCCCGCCGGCTCGCTGGCCGCGCTGCGCGCGGCGCTGGAGCACGGCGCCGATGCCGTCTACCTGGGTCTGCGCGACGCCACCAATGCCCGCAACTTCGGCGGGCTCAATTTCACCGAGGCCGATATCCGCACCGGCGTGGCCGAGGCCCATGCGCGCCACGCGGAGGTCCTGTTCGCCATCAACACGTTCCCGCAGATGGGTGAAGTGGCCAGGTGGCACCGCGCCGTCGACGCGGCCGCGGACCTTGGCGCCGACGCGGTCATCATGGCCGATGCGGGGTTGATGGCCTACGCGCACCAGCGGCACCCGCAACTGCGGCTGCACCTGTCGGTGCAGGGCTCCGCCACGCATGCCGACGCCATCGAGCTGATGCGCGAGCGCTTCAATATCAAGCGGGTGGTGCTGCCGCGCGTGCTGTCGCTCGCGCAGATCGGCAAGCTGGCGCGGCAGACCAGCGTGGAGCTGGAAGTGTTCGGCTTCGGCAGCCTGTGCGTGATGGCCGAGGGCCGCTGCCTGCTGTCCTCGTATGCCACCGGTGACTCGCCCAACAACAAGGGCGTCTGCTCGCCCGCGCACGCGGTGCGCTGGACCGAGCAGGACGGCACCATGCACGCGCGCCTGTCGGGCATCCTGATCGACAGCTACGCGCCCGGCGAGCCCGCCGGATATCCCACGCTGTGCAAGGGGCGCTTCGAGGTCGAGGGCGAGCGCGGCTACGTGCTGGAAGAGCCCACCAGCCTCAACGCGCTGTCACTGCTGCCGGCGCTGCTCGACATCGGCATCGCCGCGATCAAGATCGAAGGCCGCCAGCGCAGCCCGCGCTACGTGGCGGATGTCGTCGGCGTGCTGCGCGCCGCCATCGACGCCGCCTGTGCCGAGCCGGCACGCTTCGCCCCGCGCCAGGAATGGCAGGGCACGCTGGGCCGCCATGCCGAGGGCGACCAGGTCACGCAGGGCGCCTACGACAGGCCGTGGCGATGAGCACGGCAAATCCAACCACGGAGTCATTCATGCGGGAACCCTTCACACCCGGCGCGGCCCGGTTCGGCATCGCGCTGGGACCGTTGCTGTACTACTGGCCGCGCGCGACGGTGATGCAGTTCTATGCCGACATCGCCGAATCGGCCGTCGATCGCGTCTACCTTGGCGAAACGGTCTGCACGCGCCGCCATGAACTGCGCCATGCGCACTGGCTGGAGATCGCGCAGATGCTGCGCGAAGCCGGCAAGGAGGTGGTGCTGTCCACGCCGGTGCTGATCGAGTCCGATACCGATATCGCCTGCATGCGCCGTGTCTGCGAACAGGAAGACTATCTGGTCGAGGCCAACGACGTGGGCGCGGTGCGCTGCATGGGCGGCCGCCCGTTCATCGGCGGCCCGCACCTGAACGTCTATCACGCGGACACGCTCGCGTGGCTCGCCAGCCTTGGCGCCCGGGGCTGCGTCGTGCCGGTCGAGATGGACGGCGCGACGCTGGCCGCGCTGTCGGCCGGGCGTTGCGCCGGCGTGGCGCTGGAGGTGCTGGCCTGGGGCCGCATGCCGCTCGCATTCTCGGCGCGCTGCTTCACCGCGCGACACCACCGCTTGCGCAAGGACGCCTGCGAGTTTCGCTGCCTCGACTACCCGGACGGCCTCGTTGCCGCCACCGGCGAGGGCCAGGACTTCTTCACGCTCAATGGCATCCAGACCCAGTCGGCGACGTGCCTGGACCTGTGCGGCCAGGCGCAGGCCATGGCGCACATGGGTGTCGACATGCTGCGCGTGAGTCCGCATTCGGCCGGGACGCTGGAGGTGGTGGCCGCGCTGGCGGCGATCCGCGCCGGCGAACGCGCGCCCGCGCCGAGCGGCGTGGTGCCGGCCGGCGCGCAACCGTGCAACGGCTACTGGCATGGACGCCCGGGCATTGCGTGGGAGGACCGGCCATGAGCGTACTGCAAGGATTGCTCGCCCGCGTGCATCGCCGCATGCCAGCCCGGGCGCGCGCGTTGCCGCTGGTCTCGGCCCTGGAACTGGCGCGTCGCGCCGGATGGCTGGAGCCGCCGGCGGCGCTCGACGGGCACACTTTCCTGTTGACGGTCGAGGATCTCGGCCTGGACGTGCCTTTCCGTTGCGAACAGGGACGCTTCCGCTCGGCCGGCAGCAACGCCGGTGACCCCGAACTGACGCTGCGCGCCCGCGTGCCCGATTACCTGCGTTTGCTGGCGGGCCAGTGCGATACCGACACGCTCTTTTTCCAGCGCAAGCTGGTGATCAGCGGCGACACGGCGCTTGGGCTCGAAGTGAAGTACTGGCTGGACGCGGCGCCGCGACCGCCATGGCTTGAACCGCTGGCGTCGCGGCTCGCTGCAGGGTTGGGGGTCGCGGCGCCGGAGACGGGGCATCGCTGAAGGGCGCGGGTGGCTCGGGCAACATCATTGCCGGGCCGCCTATTCCGCCTATTCCGCCTGTTCCGCCTATTTGCACCCGAGCCGTTTCGCCAGCTTGTGCAGATTGCTGGCGTCGATGCCGAGCTGGCGCGCTGCCTGCGCCCAGTTGCCCTGCTGCGCACGCAGCGCCTGGTCGATGCAGTCGCGCTGGATCTGCTCCACGGCGTCGCGCAACGTGGTCCCGGCGGGCAGTGCCACGTGGTGGTGCCCGGCTTCCGCGGCATTCGTGACGGACGCCGACGCATCGGAGGGCGGCGCCAGGCTGTCCAGGTCGAGCAAGTCGGGCTCCAGCGTCACGATGTCATTGCGATTGGCGCCGCGGCTCACGGAGCGCAGCGCCGCGCGGCTGATCACGTGTTCCAGCTCGCGCACATTGCCGGGCCAGCGGTAGCGGCGCAGCGCATCCTGCGCGGCCGGCGACAGGCGCAGGCTGCGCATGCCGAGCCGCGCGCGGTTCAGCTCCAGGAAGCGCCCGGCCAGCAGCAGCACGTCGTTGCCGCGCTCGCGCAGCGGCGGGATCGGGATCGGGTAGACCGACAGCCGGTGGTACAGGTCCGCGCGGAACGAGCCGTCGCGCACATGCTCGCGCAGGTTGCGGTTGGTGGCAGCGATCACGCGCACGTCGACGCGGCGCGGCTTGTCCGAGCCCAGGCGCTGGATCTCGCCGTTCTGCAGCGTGCGCAGCAGCTTGGCCTGGATAGCGAGCGGCAGCTCGCCCACTTCATCCAGGAACAGCGTGCCGCCATCGGCGGCTTCAAAGCGGCCGGGCCGTTCGCCCGTGGCGCCCGAGAACGCGCCCTTGACGTGGCCAAACAGCTCGCTTTCCGCGAGCGACTCCGGCAGCGCGGCGCAGTTCACGTGGACCAGCGGACGCTCGCTCCGGCGCGACAGGCGATGCAGCCGGTGCGCGAACAGTTCCTTGCCGACGCCGGTTTCGCCGAGCAGCAGCACCGGCAGCTCCGAATCCGCCACCACGTCCAGCTCGTGCAGCAGCCCGGTGATGGCCTCGCTTTGCCCGACGATCTCGCTCTCGTCGGCTGGCAGCTCGTTGTCGGGCGTCTTGCCGCGCGACAGTTGCAGCGCGCGGATATCGGCCTCCAGCCGGGTGGTGCGGATGGCGGTCTCGACCAGCAGCGTCAGTCCGTCCAGCTCGGCCTGCGCGGCATCGTCGAAGGTGCCGACCTGCAGCGCGTCGAGCGTGAGCACGCCCCACGCGCGGCCATCGAGTTCCAGCCTGATGCCCATGCAGTCGTGCACGGGCAGCGGCTCGCCCACGTGTTCGTCGATCAGGCCGTCATAGGGGTCGGGCAGCACGCTGTCATGGTGGAAACACGTGACGCCGCGCCGCGCCAGGATGGCGCCGAGGCGCGGGTGCAGGCCGACGGCAAAACGTCGTCCGAGCGCGTCGCGTACCAGCCCGTCCACGGCCACGGGCCGCAGGTGTTCTTCTTCGAGCCGCAGCAAGGCGACGGCACCACAGCCGAAATACGCGCGCAACGCGCCGACCAGCCGCTGCAGGCGCACGGCGTGCGGCAGTTCGGCGACCACATCGGCCAGCAACTCCGTATAGATGTCCCGCTGGTTCAGGGTCATAAACACCTTAAACGGTAAAAAAGACCGCAATTCAAAGTGGGTGAATTATACCGTGTTTTTCATAAGCCAATGATTTATATGGAATAAAAAGCTGGCACGATACTGGCATAGTGATGTGCAACGCATTCGAGAAGGAGCACATCATGCGCTTGCAAGACCAGCCTCTGGGCCAGCTGGCCCGCCGTATTCCCGGTGCCACCGGCATCTTCCACGACTATGACCTCGACTTCTGCTGCGGCGGCAAGCAGACGCTGCGCGATGCCGCGGCCGCCAAGGGCCTCGATGCCGACAGCATCGAAATGCGGCTGCAGACCCTGCAGCGCGACAGCGAGCCGGTGCAGACCGACTGGGGCGCCGTGCCGCCGGCCTCGCTGATCGCCCACATCCTCACGCGCTTCCATGAGCGCCATCGCGAGCAGCTCCCGGAACTGATCCGCCTGGCCCGCCGCGTGGAGCACGTGCACGGCGACCGGCCGGATTGTCCGCTGGGCCTGGCCGACCACCTGGTGGCCATGCGCGACGAACTCGAAGGGCATATGCAGAAGGAAGAGCAGGTGCTGTTCCCGATCCTGGCGCGCGGGATGCAGGCAGCCGCCGCGGCGCCGATCGCGGTGATGCGCATGGAGCATGACGACCACGGCGAAGCGCTGCAGCGCCTGGCCGCGCTGACCAACGACATCACGCTGCCGCGCGCGGCGTGCAATACCTGGCGGGCGCTGTACCTGGGCCTGCGCACCTTGCGTGAAGACCTGATGGAGCACATCCACCTGGAAAACAACATCCTGTTTGAGCCGGCTGCCACGCAGGCAGCGCACGACTGAGCCAACGCCAATCATCCCAAATAAAGCGAGCCTTATCATGGGTCCCTATCGCAGACTCTGGTTCCTGCTGATCGCCGTGCTGGTGGTCACGTTCTCCCTGCTCGGCTACTACGGTGTCGAGGTCTATCGGCAGGCGCCACCCACGCCTGCCAAGGTGGTGGTCAGCGACGGCCGCACACTCTTCACCGGCGAGGACATCCTCGACGGCCAGACCGCGTGGCAATCGGTCGGCGGCATGCAGCTTGGCTCCATCTGGGGCCACGGTGCCTACCAGGCGCCGGACTGGACCGCCGACTGGCTGCACCGCGAGCTGACCGCCTGGCTTGAGCTGGCCGCGCAGCAGCAGTACAGCCGGCCGTACGCAAAGCTCGACGGCCCGGCGCAAGCCGCGCTGCGCGAACAGCTGCGCACCGAGTACCGTGGCAATCATGCCGATCCGCAGACCAGCGTGCTGACCGTGTCGCCGCGCCGCGCGCAGGCCATTGCACAGACCGCGGACTACTACGACCGCCTGTTCTCCGACTCGCCCGACCTGCACACGAGCCGCGAGCACTTCGCGATGAAGGAAAACACGCTGCCGAGCGCCGAACGCCGTGCGCAACTCACGCATTTCTTCTTCTGGACGGCATGGGCCGCTTCCACCGCGCGTCCGGGGCACGAAGCCACCTACACCAACAACTGGCCGCATGAGCCGCTGATCGGCAACCAGCCGACCAGCGAAAACGTGGTGTGGTCGGTCATCAGCGTGGTGGTGCTGCTCGCGGGCGTTGGCCTGCTGGTATGGGCCTGGGCGTTCCTGCGCGGGCAGGAAGAGAACCTGCCGCATGCCCCGGCGCGCGATCCGCTGCTGGCCGTGGCGCTCACGCCGTCGCAGCGCGCGCTCGGCAAGTACCTGTTCCTGGTGGTGGCGCTGTTCGTGTTCCAGGTGTTCCTGGGCGGCTTCACCGCGCACTACACCGTGGAAGGGCAGAAGTTCTACGGCATCGATGTCTCGCAGTGGTTCCCGTATTCGCTGGTGCGCACCTGGCACATCCAGAGCGCGCTGTTCTGGATCGCCACGGGCTTCCTGGCCGCCGGCCTGTTCCTCGCACCGCTGATCAACGGCGGCAAGGACCCGAAGTTCCAGCGCCTGGGCGTGGACGTGCTGTTCTGGGCGCTGGTGATCGTGGTGGTCGGCTCTTTCACGGGCAACTACCTGGCCATCGCGCAGATCCTGCCCCCGAACCTGAACTTCTGGCTCGGCCACCAGGGCTATGAGTATGTGGACCTGGGCCGCCTGTGGCAGATCGGCAAGTTCGCCGGCATCCTGATCTGGCTCGTGCTGATGATGCGCGGTATCTGGCCGGCGCTGCGTTCGCGCGGCGGCGACAAGAACCTGCTTGCGCTGCTGACCTCGTCGGTCGTCGCGATCGGCCTGTTCTACGGCGCGGGGCTGGCCTACGGCGAGCGCACCAGCCTGACGGTGATGGAGTACTGGCGCTGGTGGGTCGTCCACCTGTGGGTGGAGGGCTTCTTCGAGGTGTTCGCCACCACGGCACTGGCCTTTGTGTTCTGCACGCTCGGCCTCGTGTCGCGCCCGATGGCGACGGCCGCGAGCCTGGCATCGGCATCGCTGTTCATGCTGGGGGGTATCCCGGGCACCTTCCACCACCTGTACTTTGCCGGCACCACCACGCCGGTGATGGCGGTCGGCGCCGCGTTCAGCGCGCTCGAAGTGGTGCCGCTGATCGTGCTGGGCCATGAAGCGTGGGACAACTGGCGCCTGAAGGACCGCGCACCGTGGATGGCCGACCTGAAGTGGCCGCTGATGTGCTTCGTCGCCGTGGCGTTCTGGAACATGCTTGGCGCCGGCGTCTTCGGCTTCATGATCAACCCGCCGATCTCGCTGTACTACATCCAGGGCCAGAACACCACGCCGGTGCACGCGCACGCCGCGCTGTTCGGGGTGTATGGCTTCCTCGCGCTCGGCTTCACGCTGCTGGTGCTGCGCTACGTGCGTCCGGCCTACCGCCTGAGCCCGGCCCTGATGAAGACCGCGTTCTGGGGCCTGAACGCCGGCCTCGTGCTGATGATCAGCACCAGCCTGCTGCCGATCGGCATCATCCAGTTCCTGGCCAGCGTGGAATACGGGACCTGGTACTCGCGCAGCGAGGCGTTCATGCAGCAACCGATCCTGCAGACCCTGCGCTGGGTGCGGACGTTCGGCGACGTGGTGTTTATCGTCGGTGCCGTGTCGTTCGCGCTGCAGGTGGTGCTGGGGCTGGCCAACCGCACGGTTGCGGCGGATCCGCAGCCGGTGGGGCTGGAGCCGGCGCGACGCTGATCTCCTGACTGGCTGATTCAGGTACCGGGCCCGCCAAAGTGCGGGCCCGGTCCGCTTCCGGCCATGGTGTCCTGCGGATTGCGCAGCGGGCAGGCCTTGAGCGACAGGCAGCCGCAGCCGATGCAGCCGTCGAGCTGGTCGCGCAGTTGCGTCAGCATGCGGATACGTTCGTCCAGGTCCTCACGCCATGCCGCGGACATGCGCCGCCAGTCCGCCGCGGTGGGCGCGCGCCCGGCCGGCAACGCTTGCAAGGCCTGCGCGATCAGCGCCAGCGGCAGGCCCATGCGTTGCGCCACGCGTATAACGGCCAGCCGGCGCAGCACCGCGCGCGGATAGCGGCGCTGGTTGCCTGCGCTGCGCGTGCTGGCGATCAGTCCCCTGGCTTCATAGAAATGCAGCGCCGAAACGGCCACGCCGGCGCGCTCCGCCACCTCGCCGACGGCAAGCAGGTCGTTGCGGCGTGGCGCGGCCGCGGACTGGCGGGGGCTGTTCTTCGTTGCCATATCTAATGCACCGGTGGCGATAAACCCCGACATGCTAACAGGGAATGACTTGACCTCAACTTAACTTGAGGTCTGATACTGGGCGCCGACTTTCCATCGCGGAGCCCACGCATCATGTACGAACTGGCCAGCCAGAACGCCCTGCTGAATTTCATCAATCCGAATGCGCTGTACGATCCCCGCTGCAATGGCTACTCCCATGTGGCGGTAGCCAGGGGGCCGGGAAGGATCGTCTATGTGGCCGGGCAAGGCGGCGAAGATGCCGCTGGCGGACTGTCGCCCGTGTTCGCCAGGCAAGTCGGGCAGGCCATGCGCAACCTGCGCTGCGCGCTACGCGCCGCCGGGGCCGTCCCGGCGGATGTGGCCAAGCTGACCGTGCTGGTGGTCGATCATTCGCCGGAACGCCATCGCATCGTCACGTCGGCCATCCGCGAAACATGGGGCGATGCCCCGGCGCCGGCCTGCACGCTGATCCCGGTGCCGAAGCTGGCGCTGGAAGAGATGCTGTTCGAGATCGAGGCGACAGCGGTGCTGGCCGGCTGAGCCGGCCATGGGCCGCAATCAGAAGGGCCGATCGCCCATGATGGTGGCGCGCTCCATGCGGCGCGGCGCCGGCCAGTAGTCGCTGACCGCATAGTGCTGCGTGGCGGCGTTGTCCCAGATCGCCACGCTGTTGGGACGCCAGCGGAAGCGCACCTGGTACTCCGGGATCGCGGCCTGGCTGAGCAGGTAGTTCAGCAGCAGGCTTGCGCCCGGCGTCTTGTCCTGTCCGAAGCGCACGTTCTCCGGCGTGTGGTAGTTGATGAAGTGGGTCGAGAACGGCGTCACATACAGGATCTTCTCGCCTGTCTCCGGATGCGTCCTGACCACCGGGTGATCCACCAGCGGATGCTTGCGTACCAGCTCCTCTCTTTCCTCGGTCGACATGATGGCGCCGAACGAATGCTCGATGCCATGCTTGGCACGCAGGTGCGAGATCTTCTGCTTGATCTCTTCGGGCAGGTGCTTGTATGCCTCCACCATGTTCACCCAGATGGTGTCGCCACCCACGTCGGGACACGAGATGCAGCGCAGTACCGCGCCCTTGGGCGGGCTCGGGCGCCACGAGGCATCGCTGTGGTAGGTGTTCTCGAAGTGGTCCCGCTTCTCGCTCTTGTAGATCTCGATCAGGCCCGGATAGCCGGGCACCGTGTTGTTGACGGGGTGGTCTTCGAGGTCACCGAAACGCCGGGCAAACGCGACATGGTCTTCGCGCGTGATGTCCTGGTCGCGGAAGAACAGCACCCGGTGCTTGAGCAGCAGCGCCTTGATTTCCGCATACAGCGAATCGTCGCGCGCGACATCGGCAAGACTCACGCCAGTCAGTTCGGCGCCAATCGAGCAGGTAAGTTGATTGATTTGCATAGTGGCCACTCCTTGAGCATGTGAGGCGGCCGGCATCGCATGCCAGCCTGTTGCAACCTTCTCTGTCAGTCAGCGGTGAGCACGATCTTGCCCAGGTGCTGGCTGTCCGCGATATACGCGTAGGCATCGCCGATCGCATCCATGGGGAAGGTCCGGTCGATCGGCAGGCGCAGCTTGCCGCCACGGAAGGACGGCAAGAGGTCGCGTGCGCAGGCCTGGATGCACGCAATACGCTCCTGCTCGGTGCGCGTGCGGAACGTGACGCCGATCAGCTTCAGGCGATTCAGCCAGAGCAGGTTGATATCGACCTGTGCGGTGCTTGCGCCGCCAAGCCGGGCGATATTGACCAGGCGTCCCTTTACCGCGAGGCTCTTGATATGGTCCTCGAAGACCGACCCGCCGATGGTGTCGATGATGACGTCCACGCCGCGCTTGTCGGTGGCCGCCATGATGGCTTCTACCTGCGAATCGCGCGACGCATTGACGCCGACGTCGACGCCGAATCTCGCGAGACGTTCGAGCTTTTGCGCCGACCGCGAGGACGCGATCACCGGCCGGGCGCCGAGCGCCGACGCGATCATGATCGCGGCCATGCCCACACCGCCCGAAGCGCCGTTGATGAACACCGATTCGCCCGCCTTCAGTTCACCATTGCTCACCAGTGCGTCGTGGGCGGTGATGAACACATTGGGGAATGCCGCAGCATCAACCCAGGACACATCGTCGGGCACCGGCATCAGCGCCAGCGGCGCGGCGATCACGAACTGCGCGTGACAGCCACGGCCATGGCCCATGACGCGGTCGCCCTCGCGCCAGTCTTTGACCTTTTCGCCGACGCTGACGACTTCACCGGCGAACTCGACGCCGGCGGTCATCGGGTTGCCGGCCCGATGTTCCCGCATGTACTTGAGCTCGCCGTAGTTGATGCCGGATGCACGAACCCGGACCAGGACTTCTTCGGGGCCCGGCCGCGGAACGGGGATGTCCCGCACCTCGATGCGACCGCCGTCGGCGCCCGGAATCACTTGTGCCGCTTTCATGCCGTCTCCTTTCGCTTCACTTGACTGACAGCGATTCTCGGCAGTTGCAGGCGTCTGTGCTTGACGGGCGGCGCCACAACTTGACGGATTGCGCCAGCTTGCGGCGCCGGTTTCAATGCGGGGGCGATGGGAGGGCGGGTGCTTCGATATCCGCGCGCGTGCGGGCAAGGGAAGCGGATGGCAGGCGCAGGTGGAGCGCCGTCAGACAGACCGCCGAGATCGGCGCGGGGTGTCGGTCACGGCATGGCGATGCACAGGCCGGCGTCCGGGGAATGAAGCGATTTCAATGGTTCGTTTCGGCGCGCCAGCGCGTCGGCGGCGTGCCGAACTGCGCGCTGAACCAGCGCGAGAACGTACTGACCTCGGCGAAGCCGACCAGCATGGCCACCTGGGACACCGGGTACCGGATATCCCCCAGGAAGCGGCAGGCCAGCCCGCGCCGGACTTCATTCACCAGCGACGAGAACTCCAGGCCTTCCTGCTCGAGCCGGCGCTGAAGCGTGCGCGAGCTCATGCCGAGCTGCTGGCCGACCTGATCGATGCTGCCCTGTCCGCGCGGCAACAGCATGTGGACCGCGCGCCGGACATTGGAGGCCGTGGAAACCTGGCGGCCGTGAGGATGCTGGTCGAGGAATTCCCTGGCGTAGCGCGCGAGATTCACGTCACCAAGTGGATTGGGCCGGTCCAGGTCGCGCCGGTCCACGACGATGCCGTCGAAGTCGCAGCCGAACTCGACGCGTGTCCCGAACAGCCGGTGGTGGACATGGAGACTTGCCGGCGCGGAATGCGAGAAATGCACGCTCCGCGGCTTCCAGCTTCCGCCAAGCATGGACTTCATCAGGCAGAGCAGTGCGCCCACGGAAAGCTCGACCGGCTGCCGCCCGGGAATCGGCCGTTCCGTGATCAGCTGCTGCCGGACGATGGCCGTTTCGCCGACTTCCTCCACATGGACGAATACGGATTCGCTCAGCAGGTGGCGATAGGTCTCGAGCTGGCCCAGCGCATGGCGCAGCGTCGGCTGGTGCTGCAACGCCAGGCTGATGGGGCCGAAGTCGGACAGCCGCCAGGATTCGGCCATCAGCAGGCCCACCGCGGCGCAGCTGGACGATTGTTCGGTGGAATCCAGCACCTTTGCCAGCCATGGCTCCGGCACATGCAGGTCGGGCGAAACGATGCAAGAGCGATCGGCCCCGACATGATGGATCATGCGCTCGGGGTCGACGCCAATGGTGCGGGCAATCTCGGAGTACTTGACCAGGAGGGCGCTGCGAATCAGGGTGCTCATATGGCTTGGGGGCGAATCCTTGGACTTCCGGTGCCGCGTTCTGGCGCTGTGTCACCGGCCCTGAAGGTATGCACCCACCCGTGCCGTGTCAATACTCCTACATAGGATCTAACGTAAACCCCTATCGAGGAGATGCCGTCGGGTCTTTGCAGCGGCACACGTCGGGTGGAAACGTGACCTCGCCGCAAGCGCCTCCGGGATCCCGGCGCCGGCGCACCTGCGAAGGGACCCCGGTGTGACCGGGCCGTGGCGTCGGCCCGGCCCCCTCACTGCGTCTTGCGCAGGAAGCCCTGGGTGCCGCCGTTGCGGTTGGGCGCGAAGCCGTTGGCCTGCAGCGACTCTTCCACGGTGTCGTAGAACACGCCGATCTTGCTGATCTCGCGCGCTTCCTTCGCCGTCGCGATCTCGCGGCCGAACTCGTGCGAGATGCGCACCAGCTGCTCGATCTGCTTCACCGTGCTCTGCTTGGCCGTGCGCTTCTGGTTCCAGATGCCATCCTCGATGCCGCAACGCACATGCAGTCCCATGGCAATGCCCATCATGTTGACGGGCAGCACATTGCGCACATTGCTCTCCACCGTCACCACCGCGCCGTCGGGCACGCCGCGCATGAAATTGCCGAGGCTGTAGACATTGGGCGTGTCCATGCCGCCGCCGATGGCCACCCAGTTCATCACCAGCGGGCCCTTGTAGAAGCCGCGGCGCATCAGTCGTTCCACCGACTCGAAGCTGTTGGTGTTGTAGCACTGGAAGGCGCTCTGGATGCCCTTGGCCGTCAGGCGGCGCACATGCTCCTCCACCCAGCCCGGCTGCGCAGGCACGGTCATTTCCTTGTAGGCCTCGAAGATGGCGGGGTTCTCGCGCGAGGTGCCCTTGAAATCCGCGTCTTCCGCGTGGTCGGTCACGTTCATCTGCGACGTGTTGACCGTCACCGTGACCTGGTCGGGCGTGGGTTCGAGATCGGCCAGCATGTGGCGGGTGTCATCCGACAGCCACTTGGCGGCCTGGCCCTCGTCCTCGGGCGCAAACGAGATCGAGCCGCCCACCTGGATGATCATCTCCGGCACCGCCTTGCGCACACCGGCGATCAGCTCGTTGAACATCGACAGCCGCTTGCTGCCCTTGCCGTCCAGTTCCCGCACATGGAGGTGCAGCACCGTGGCGCCGGCGTTGTAGCAATCCACGGCCTTCTGGATCTGCGCTTCCATGGTGACCGGAATGTCCTCGGGGAAGTCCGAAGGCAGCCAGCCCGGGGCGTAGGGGGCCGCGGTGATGATCAGGGGCTGCTGGTTCTCGGGGAACAGGTGGCCGTCGAGGAAATTCATGGTGTGTCTCCAGGGGAATGCTGTGGTCGGTTCAGGAGACGGCCGTGTCGGCCTGGTGCTCTGGTCTCCATGTTTCCGGCTGTGATCCGGTCCACTGAGTATCTGGCGCGCCCGCCGCGCACGCTTGTCGATCCGGGACATTCATTTGTCGAGTTGGGACAGGCCTGGAGCAGGCGCCGCGGGCACCACATGCGCGCACGGACTGGCACCGCGTCGAAACAGGGCCGGGCGATATCCCCCGCGTCGGAGCGCCCGCTGTCACGATCTGCACATTTCTGTCGCGCGATGCAAAGCGGGTCGCCGCGCGCGCCCACAGAATGTTCCTGACGGCCATATCAGAGCCGGCCACGGCATCCAGGGATGCCGGTTGGCACCGGACCAAGAGACCCCCAAGGAACCGCGATGAAGCCTTTCCCGAAGTTTGCACGCCAGGCGCTGGCGCTGATGATTGCCTCTGTTCCCCTGTTTCCCGTCGCGCAGGCCGCGACTGCCGCGGAATGGCCGACCAAGCCTGTGCGAATCATCGTGGCTGCGCCTCCGGGCGGCACCGCCGACATCCTCGCGCGCATCTTTGCCCATGAACTGCAGAGTCCCCTCGGACAACCCCTGATCGTCGACAACAAGGCCGGCGCAGCGGGAACCATCGGCGTGCATGGCCTGCTGTCCGCGCCGCGGGACGGGTACACCTTCCTGCTGGTCCAGAAGGGCATTGTCTCGGAAGTGCCCCAGGTCATGAAGGTCACCTATGACCCGTTCAAGGACCTCGTGCCTTTGGCGCAGCTGACCCGGCAGGGGCTCATCCTGGTCGGCAAGCCCGGCCTGCCCGCGAGGAACCTCGGCGAGCTGGTCACCTACATCAAGGCGAACCCGGGCAAGGTCGACTACGCGAACTTCGGTGCCGGCATGCGTGGCCATACCATGGGCGTGCAGTTCAACCGGCTGGCAGGCGTGACGGCGGGCGCCGTGAGCTACAAGGGGTCGCCGCCCGCGCTGCAGGACGTGATGGGGGGCCACGTCCCGCTCATGTTCGACGGCCCGGCCACCTCGCTGCCGTTCATCAGGTCGAAGCAGCTCAAGGCGTTCGCGATTGCCTACCCGAAGCGGATTCCGGCACTGCCCGATGTCCCCACGTTTGCCGAGCTCGGCTTTCCGGACCTCAAGGAAGTGAGCTGGATGGCACTCTGGTCCGCGCCGGGCGTACCGCCAGCCGTGCTCGCACGGATGCGCGAAGCGACGCTCAAGGTCATGCAATCGCCCGAGGTCCAGAAGAAGATCGAAGACCTCGGCATGGAGATCGGCTCGGCGGCCACCAGCGAAGAGCTGGCCAGGGACGCGCGTGAGTCGTCCGAACGTCAGGGCAAGCTGCTGCGCTCGATCAACTTCACCCCGGACTGAGGGTTGATTTCAGCGTCTGTAATCGGGAAATCCATGCAATCCGTCGGCAAGCTGATCCGCAGTGCCAGCCTGAACGGCTACGTCGAGCTGGTGAAGTCGCTCGGACGCGATCCCCACGCCTACCTGCGCGCGGTAGGGTTGTCGGCCGGGCTGCTCGAGAATCCGGAGCAACTGATTCCCAGCCATGCCGTGCGCGAACTGCTCGAACTCACCGCGCTGGCCACCGGCATAGAAGACTTCGCGCTGCGGCTGGCCGGGCAGCGGACGTTCTCGAACCTGGGGCCCATCAGCCTGGTACTGAAGGAAGAGCCGACTCCCCGGCAGGCGCTCGATACCTTGTGCCGCTACCTGAAGCTGCTCAGCGCCACGCTGGTCACTCACGTCGAGGACAACGGGCACGCCGTCATCGTTCGCGAGGACCTGCTGCCGAGCCCGGGCCTGTCCACGCGCCAGGCGATGGAACTTGCCGTGGGCGTGAAGTTCCGCATTCTCCGCGAGCTGATCGGTCCCCGCTGGCAGCCGGTCGAGGTCTGCTTCACGCACCGCGCGCCGGCCGATGCGACCGCGCACCGCGCCTTCTTTGGCTGCCTGCCGAAATTCAACCAGTCCTTCAACGGCATGGTCTGCATGGCGGCCGACCTGCAGATCCCGCGCACGCCGGGCGACCCGGGCGCCGCGCGCTTTGCGCGGGACTATCTCGAGGCCGCGCTGCGGCATCGCGCCGAGGGCGTGCGCGAATCCTGCCGGGCGCTGATGCTGGTGCTGCTCCCGGCCGGCCGCTGCACGGCCGAGCAACTGGCGCACCGTCTGCGCGTCGACCGCCGCACGCTGCACCGCTATCTCAGCGCCGAAGGACTGACGTTCTCGTCCCTGCTTGACCAGGTTCGCCAGGAGCTGGTGGTGCGCCACCTGCAGGAAAGCGATCAGCCGATCGGGGAAGTGGCCAGCTTGCTGGGCTTCTCCACGCTGAGCAGTTTCAGCCACTGGTTCCGCGCCGCTTTTGGCTGCAGCGCGACCGACTGGCGCAGGCAGCGCGCCCAGCCGGTGATCCGGTCAACTCCAGATCGTCAAGCTCTCGTCCACGATGGGAAGCGGCAATCCGCAGAACCCGATGCATGTGGCGAGCAAGCGGCAACCAGCGTCCACGCGCGCTCCCTCAATGAACAAATCCCCCCTTAACAAACCTGACCGGTTCACCATCCATCCGCAGCACCAGCGCCGTCAGCCCATCGGCGGCCGGCGCTTCACGGGTGGCCTCAGCCGGGGCACCTGATCTGCAGACCATATCCGCATCGGACCAGTCCCTCCGCCCCGGCGCACCGCGCGCGCGCAGCCAGCCGTCGCGATCCGCCAGCAACTCCATCCCGCCCAGCCGGTCGGCGGGCACGCCGGCTATCCGCGCATACACCTCCCATGCCTGCGCAGACGCCGCAACACAGTTGGCCCGAAAGCGCGGCACGCCGGCAGGCAAGGTGCCGTCGCGCGTCAGCAGCAAGGTCTGGAACCTCGGATCCAGCATCGGCAGCGAACGGAGATCCCCGTCAAACGCAACCACGCGCACGCGCTGCCCGCCGCGCCACTGCGCAAGCGAACGTGGCGACGCGTCATCACCGCATCGCACGCGTGTATCCGGCAACGGCAGCGGCATCGGCCAGCTGCCGTTGGCGGCGGCTGCGCTGCCTGCGGCCAGCGCCTTCATGTAGTCCAGTACCGCCCACGTGTCTGCGTCGTCCAGCGCACGAGCAAACGCCGGCATGGTGACTTCGCCCTGTGGATCGCGCATGCCGGCGACGACATGCCAGAACAGCTCGCCATCCGCGCGCCGCGCGAGCAGCGGGCTGACCAGCGTGGGTGGCCAGCGCTTGAGTGATGCGGCTTGCGGTCCTTCCCCGCGACCATCGTCCCCGTGACAGGACGCGCAGTGCCGCGCATAGACTGTTGCGCCACGCGCGATGGCATCGACGGAAAACCGCGTGGGGCTGCTGTGGAAGCTGGTCGGCGCGGCAGCGCTGAACAGCAGCGACGGCGACGGCCAGGGCGCGAGCACAAGCGCCAGGGCGGCCAGGGCAAGCAGGACAGCCCGGCGACGGCGCCATGCCACCGCCATGGCCAGCAACGCCAGCGCGAACACCACCGTACCGAGCGAAAACCCGAGCTGGCGCGCAAGGCCCAGGTCGATCAGCAGCGTTTCCCCGGCGATACGCCGCGCCCACGGCCAGGCGGGCTGGCCGTGGGCGTCGCCGCTCAGCCCCAGCGCATGCCAGAGGCGCAGCAGCGCAAGCTGGGCATCCTGGAGCAGGACCAGCAGGGTATTGAGCCAGGCCTGCGCGGGCAGGCCGTTCATGGGCGCACCGGCCCGTCAAGCCAGGGCATCGTCACCAGCTTGCATCCAGTCCCAGGTGGCGCAGCGCTTCGTGGCGCAGTTCGGTGAGGCGCGGGTCGCCGCGGTGGCGCGGGTAGGGCAGGTCCACGGTGAGTTCGGCGCGGATCTTCGCCGGCCGGTCGCTGAAGAGGATCACGCGCTGGGCCAGGAACAAGGCTTCTTCCACGTCGTGCGTGACCAGCAGCGCGGAGAAGCCCGAGCGCTGCCACAGTTCGACGAGATCGCCCTGCATGGCCAGGCGCGTGAGCGAGTCGAGCTTGCCGAGCGGTTCATCCAGCACGAGCAGGCGCGGGTCATTGACGAGCGCGCGCGCAAGCGCCACGCGCTGCGCCATGCCGCCCGAGAGCTGGTGCGGGAAGGCGCGGCCGAACGCTTCGAGGCCCACGCGCCTGAGCGCCGCGTCGACACGATGGCGCTCCTGCCTGACGATGCCGCGCGCCTGCAGGCCGAGCGCGACGTTGTCCCACACGCGGCGCCACGGGTACAGCGTCGGGTCCTGGAACACGACGATGCGCGACGGGTCGGGCTCGGTGATGGGCCTGCCGTCCTGCAGCAGCTCGCCGGAGACGGGCGAGTCCAGTCCTGCGACCAGGCGCAGCAGCGTGGACTTGCCGCAGCCGCTGGGGCCGAGCAGCGCGACGAACTCGCCAGGGGTGACCGTCAGGTCCACGCCATCGAGCACTTGCAGGCGGCTGTCGCCACTGCCGAACCAGTGGCTGACATTGCGGATATCGATGTGCGCGCCGGTGCCGGGCACGGGTGCATGCCCGGTCGTATGCACGGTTGCATGCCCATTTGCATGGCCGGTTGCGGAGGCAGGGCGTTCTGCGATGGCTACCATTTGACGGTTCCTTTCTGCCACGACAGCGCGCGGTCGCGCACGGTGAACAGCAGCGTGATGACGCCGGAGAAGAGCAGCGCCATCACGATCAGCGCGGCGTACATGTTGACGTACGAGGCCCAGCCCTGGGCCCAGGTCAGGTACCAGCCAAGGCCGGATTTCACGCCCATCATCTCGGCCGTCACGAGCACGGAGAACGAAGCGCCGAGGCCCATGAACAGGCCGACGAACACTTGCGGCAACGCCGCCGGAATCGCCACGCGCAACACCAGGAACCAGCCCGACGCACCCATCGTGCGCGCAACGTCGTAGTAGCTCTTGTTGACGCTGGCCACGCCGGACCAGGTCAGCACGGCGACGGGGAAGGCCGTGGCCAGCGCGATCAGGAACACCGCGGCGGAATAGCTCGACGGGAAGAAGTAGAAGGTCAGCGGCAACAGCGCGGTGGAGGGCAGCGGACCCAGCACGCGCAGCACCGGATGCACCCAGTACCCGATGCGCCGCGACCAGCCGACCGACACGCCGGTCAGGAAGCCGGCGATGCCCCCGTAGGCCACGCCGAGCCCGAGCAGCTTGAGCGTGTTGAACGCGCTGTCGCCAAGCCGGGGCCAGTCCTCGGCATAGACTTCGATCAGCGCCTGCGGTGGCGCGAAGAACGGCGTCGGCAGGAGCGCGGTCTTGGCGGTCAGGATCTCCCACGCGGACAGCACCAGGGCCAGTGCAATCAGCCACGGTCCGGCAGCGTGGAGCCTGGCCAGCGTGCCATGCGGCAGCGGCGCGCGCCGGCCAGCCAGCGCAACCAGCGCCAGCACGGCCGCCGCCGCCATGGCGGCGATGCCCAGTTCCCCGGTATAGGCCCAGTCGGAGAAGCCCGTCACCTTGTTGGGCCAGCGCCACGTGAGGGCGCCGAACGCCGCCCAGGCGGCTGCGGCGGCGATGCCCGCGGGCCAGGGCCGCCAGGCGTCCCGCGCCGTTGTCGCGCTGGTGCCGGCGCCGCCCGCGAGTGCCGGATCCAGTGCGGATTGGCTTGTGGTCATGGCATTACCCCAGGACATTGGCGTAGACATGCTGCGCCAGGCGTCTGGCATCGGTGGTCTTCTTGAGCACGCCGATGCGGCGGAAATCGTCGGCGTAGAAGCCGATCTCTTCCTGCAGGTCCACGCCGGTCGGGTGGTGCGTATAGGTCAGCGTGGCGTAGAGCTTGCGCAGGTCATCGGGGCTGATCTTGGGCGAGTACTTCGAGAAGACCTTGGCGGCTTCGTTCGGGTTCTCGTTGACGAACCCGGTCGCCTGCACGATCGCGCGCGCCAGCGATGCCGCGGCGGGACGATCGTTTCGCACCAGCTCGCCACGCGCGCCGACCACGCAGCAGACTTTGCGCGCGTACTCGCCGCTCAGGTTGGTGGCCAGCTCGACATAGGCGCCGTTGGTGCGCTTCTCCAGCAGGTAGAGGTTGGGGTCGCCGTCGGCAATCGCCTGGATCTCGCCCTTGTCCACCGCCACGCCGAGCAGGTCGGCCGGGTACTGGCGCCAGGTGATGTCCCTGTCGGGATCGATGCCGTGCTTGGCCAGCAGGATGGTGAAGAAGTGCTTGCCCGGCGCGGCCAGGTCGCTCACGCCGACGGTCTTGCCCTTGAGCTGCTGCAGGCTGGTCACGCCCGCCGCCTTCGAGCCGACCAGCCGCACGCAGCCGCCGTGCGAGCTGCCGATGATCTTGACGTCGAAGCCGGCTTCCAGCGGCTTGAGCCAGCGATGGATCATGCCGATCGCGGCATCGGCCTTGCCCGTGGCGATCGATTCGAGCAACTGGTCGGTGGAGCCGCTGTAGTTGACCAGCTCGACCTGCAGCCCGTTCTTCTCGAAGAAGCCGCGCTCCTGCGCCACCACCACCGGTGTCAGGCAGAACGAGTTCTGGTTCCAGGCAAAGGTCAGCTTGCGCGGTGCCGACCAGGCCTGGCGGCCAAGGATCAGTGCCGGCGCGGCGACAGCGACTGCGCCGGCTGCGCGCAGCACGCTGCGGCGGCGCGCGTTGTGGGTGGCCGCGCTGGCCAGTAAGTCGGCCGGTTCGGTATGGCTCATGGATTCTCCCCGTTCCTGTTGATGGTCGGCCTCAGGCGGCCTTGCGCGTTGCCTGGTGTGCAGGCTGGAGTTCGGTCCGACGTTCGGCATCACGCTGCGCGACCAGTTCGCGCACGCGCGGAATCAGCTCGCGGCCATAGTCGACCGCGTCTTCGAGCGGATCGAAGCCGCGGATCAGGAAGGTGGTGACGCCCAGGTCGTAGTACTGCAGCAGCGCTTCGGCCACCTGTTCCGGCGTGCCGACGAGGCCGGTGGAATTGGAGCGGCCGCCGGTCTCGCGCGCAATCGCGGTCCACAGGCGCTGGTCGACGCGGTCGCCCTGCTCCGCCGCGGCGAGCAGGCGGCGCGCGCCTTCGCTCTGCTGCGGGCCGCCGCGGCTGTAGCCCTGCTGCACGCGCAGCGCGCGGGTGCGTTCGAGGATGCTGTCGGCGCGGGCCCAGGCCTTTTCCTCGGTCTGCGCGAGCACGGGGCGGAACGACACCGAGAAGCGCACCTCGCGGCCATGCTGCGCGGCTTCGGCGCGCACGCGCGCGGTCAGGTCGCGCACCTGGTCGAGCGACTCGCCCCACAGCGCGTACACATCGGCGTGTTTGCCCGCGACCTTGAGCGCGGCTTCGGACGCGCCGCCGAAGTAGATCGGCACATGCGGCTTCTGCGCCGGCTTGACTTCGGAGAAGCCATTGCTGAAGCGGTAGTACTTGCCTTCGTGGTCGAACGGCTTGTCCTCGGTCCAGATGCGGCGCAGGATGTCCAGGTATTCGTCGGTGCGCGCATAGCGCTCGTCGTGGTTCAGGTAGTCGCCATCGCGCTTCTGCTCGTCGTCGGAGCCGCCGGAGATGAAGTGCACGCCGAGCCGGCCGCCGCTGAACTGGTCGAGCGTGGCGATCTGGCGCGCGGCCAGTGTCGGCGCGGTGAAGCCGGGGCGATGGGCCAGCATGAAGTGGATGCGTTCGGTCACCGCGGCCGCGTAGGAGATCGTCAGCGTGGCCGACGGGCCGGTGGAGTGATGCGGCACCAGGATGCGGTCGAAGCCGGCCTGCTCGTGGGCCTGCGCAAAGGCACGGACATAGTCGCGGTCGATCACCGGGCCCGTGGGGCGGTGGATCTCGGACTGCTTCTGGCTCTGGATCATGCCGATGATATCGACGCTCATGCGTGGTTCTCCTGACTGGAAGGGCGCAATGGTGCGCTTGCGCGGAAGGCGCAAGGCGGGATGCGAAAGAGGAAACAAGAAAGTGAAACGGCAAAGGAACTGAGCCGCAAGGTACGCCCGATCGGCGCGCAGCCGAACGAATAAAAACGACGGACCATATGCAGGATGCGTCGTTCTCGAAGCGTCACGGCGGCGGTACGCTATGCGGCATTCACCTGCGGCGTGCGTTCGCGCGCCGCGCCTTGCCAGGAATCCACCATGTCCCTGTCTTCCCTGCGCCGGCTGCCGGGCAGCGAGGCGCTGCTCGGCGATGTGCTCGCCCGGCTGACGCCGCGCCTCGCGGCCAGCGCCGCGCAGCACGATGCTGACGCGAGCTTCCCGCACGAGAACTTCGCGCTGCTGCACCAGTACGGATTGATCGCGCAGGTGGTGCCGCGCGCCCACGGTGGCGGCGGTGCCGGCCTGGCCGAGGCCCGCCGCATCATCGGCGCGGTGGCCGCGGGCGATGCCGCGACTGCGCTGGTGCTGACCATGACCTACCTTCAGCACCGCGCCATCGGCCGCGTGGATGCCCACTGGCCAGAGCCGCTGCGCCGGCAGGTGTTCGCAAGCGCGGTCGAGGATGGCGCGCTGATCAATTCGCTGCGCGTGGAGCCGGACCTGGGCTCGCCCGCGCGCGGCGGCCTGCCGGCGACGGTCGCCACGCGCGTGGCCGATGGCTGGCGGCTGAGCGGGCGCAAGCTCTACAGCACCGGCATTCCCGCGCTGCGCTGGCTATCGGTCTGGGCACGTACCGACGAGCCCCAACCGCGCGTGGGCGTATTCCTCGTGCCGCGTCCCGTGGCCGGCGCCGCGGGTATCCGTGTCGTGGAGAACTGGAACCACATGGGCCTGCGCGCATCGGGCAGCCACGAGACCGTGCTCGACCATGTCTGGATTCCGCCCGCGAACGCGGTCGATATCCGCGAGCCATCGGCCTGGGCACCAGCTGGCGCGAGCCAGGCCGACGTGGACGCCAACGGCGACCAGCAGGCATGGATGGTGGTGCTGCTCGGCAGCCTCTATGACGCCGTGGCGCGCGCGGGCTTCGACTGGGTCCGCGGCTTTGTACGTGAGCGCGCACCCGGCAGCCTTGGCGCGCCGCTGGCGACGCTGGCGCGCGTGCAGGAAGCGATCGGCGAGATCGCCGCGCTGCTGCATGCCAACCAGGCGCTGCTCGACGATGCCGCGGCGCGCACCGATGCCGGCACGCCGCCGACACCGACCGACAGCGGACTGTTAAAGTTTACGGTCACGGGCAATGCGATCCGCGCGGTGGAACTGGCGCTGCGGCTTTCGGGCAACCATGGCCTGAGCCGCAACAACCCGCTGGAGCGACATTACCGCGACGTGCTGTGCAGCCGCATCCATACGCCGCAGAACGACTCGATCCTGGTCGCGGCGGGCCGCGCGGCGCTCGGACAATGACACATCAGGAGACCTGTGTGAGTGAATCCCTCACCGCCGGCCGCGCCACGCTTGCGCCGCTGCGCGAGTTCATCACCGGCCTGACGGCGCTGCTGGATCAGCAGCCCGACGAGCCGCGCATCCTGCGCGAAGGCGGCGCGCTGCTCGCCAGGCTGGTTGCGCGCGATGACTGGCTGCCCGATGCCTTCGCGCAGCCGCATCCCGAGTACTACCAGCAGATGCTGCTGCACTGCGATTCGGCCGAGCGCTTTTCCGTCGTCAGCTTTGTCTGGGGCCCGGGACAGCGCACGCCCATCCACGACCACACGGTGTGGGGCCTGATCGGCATGCTGCGCGGCGCCGAGTATTCGCAGCCGTTCGTGATCGATGCCGCGGGGCGCCCGGTGGCGCACGGCGAGCCGACGCGGCTGGAGCCGGGACAAGTGGAAGCGGTATCCCCGACGGTCGGTGACATCCATCGCGTGCACAACGCCTACGACGACCGCGTCTCGATCAGCATCCACGTCTACGGCGCCAATATCGGCGGCGTGCGCCGCAGCGTCTATACCGAGGCCGGCGAACGCAAGCCGTTCGTCTCCGGCTACGCCAACCCCTACCTGCCCAATCCGTGGGACCGCTCGAAGGATTCCGCCGCATCATGACCGCTTCCGCAGAACAATATCCGCTGATCGCCAGCCAGACCGTGCGCCAGGCCCTGCTCGACCGCAGGGAGATCGCGCTGCTCGATGTGCGCGAGGAAGACCCGTTTGCCCAGTCGCATCCGCTGTGGGCTGCCAATTTCCCGCTGTCCAGGCTGGAACTGGAAGCATGGGCGCGCATTCCGCGCCGCGACACGCAGATCGTGGTCTATGGCGCGCATGACGGCACCGACCTCGCGCCGCGCGCGGCGAGCGTGCTGCGCAAGCTGGGCTACACCGACGTGAACCTGCTCGACGGCGGACTCGATGCGTGGATCGCCGCGGGCGGCGAAGTGTTCCGCGATGTCAACGTGCCGAGCAAGTCCTTCGGCGAAGTGGTGGAGGCGAAGCGCCATACGCCGTCGCTGCCCGCGCCGGAGGTCAAGGCGCTGATCGACAGCGGCGCCGACGTGGTCGTGGTCGACGCACGCCGCTTCGACGAGTACCAGACCATGAGTATCCCCACGGCCACGAGCGTGCCGGGCGCCGAATTGGTGCTGCGCGTGCGCGAACTGGCTCCGGACCCGTCGACGCGGGTCATCGTCAATTGCGCGGGCCGCACGCGCAGCATCATCGGCACGCAGTCGCTGATCAATGCCGGCCTTCCGAACCCGGTGGCGGCGCTGCGCAATGGCACCATCGGCTGGACGCTGGCGGGGCAGACGCTGGACCACGGCGCGAGCCGGCGCGCGCCGCTGGAAATCGGCGAGGCCAACCGCCAGCAGGCTCGCCAGGGGGCACGCGCCATCGCCGCGCGCGCCGGGGTGCGGCGCATTGCCCATGCGGCGCTGGCGTCGCTGGAACAACCGGGACGCACGCTCTACCGGTTCGACGTGAGGACACCCGAGGAATACGCCGACGGCCACCTGCCCGGCTTTGTCAACGCACCGGGCGGGCAGCTCGTGCAGGAGACCGACCACAGCGCGCCCGTGCGCGGCGCGCGCATCGTGCTGGCCGACGATGACGGCGTGCGCGCGGACATGAGCGCGTCATGGCTGGCGCAGATGGGCTGGGACGTGTGGGTGGTGGAACCTGTCGATGCGGCGCAGCGCAGCGAATCCGGCGTGCCGCGCGTGCCCGCGCCCGATGCGGCGCCGGTGGCGGCGGTGTCGCCGGCCACGCTGAGCGCGTGGCTGGATGCGCAGGATGGACAAACGGTCGTGCTGGACTTCACGGCCAGTGCCAATTACGTAAAGCGCCACATCCCCGGTGCGTGGTTTGTCATTCGCGCGCAGCTTGCCCGGGCGCTGGAGGGGATTCCCGCGGCACGCCGCTACGTGCTGACCTGCGGCACCAGCCAGCTCGCGCGCTTCGCCGCCGAAGACCTGCGCGCGCTGACGCAGGCGGAGATCCACGTGGTCGAAGGCGGCACGCTCGCATGGCTCGCCGCCGGCTTGCCGGTGGAAAGCGGAGAAACGCGCCTGGCCGTGCCGCGCACGGACCGCTACCGCCGCCCGTATGAAGGCACCGACAATGCGGCCGCCGCGATGCAGGCCTACCTGGACTGGGAGTACGGCCTGATCGCCCAGCTCGACCGCGACGGCACGCATTTCTTCAACGTCGCCTGACGCCGTCGCCAGCGCCCGCCCCCCGGCGCTACCAGCCGTTGTACGGCTGCGCGGGCGCGGTGGCGAAACGCTCGGCCAGGAAGTCGATAAAGGCGCGCACCCTCGCGGAGAGGTGGTCGCGGCTCAGGTAGACCGCGAAGATGTCGGCCGGCGCCGCGCTCCAGTCGGGCAGGACCGGTTGCAGCCGGCCCGTCCGCAGCAGGGGCGCGACGTCCCACTCCGAACGCAGCAGGATGCCAAGCCCTTCCAGCGCCCACCCGACCGCGGTCTCGCCATCGTTGGTCGTGGCCGGGCCGCGTACCTTGACGGTCTCCTGCCGGGTGCCCGCGTACAGTTGCCACGTGCCATAGGTTTCGTCGCTTTCGCGGATCACGATGCAGCGGTGCTGCGCCAGCTCGCGTGGCGATGCCGGGGCGCCGTGCGCGGACAGGTAGTGCGGCGACGCGCATAGCAGCCGGCGGTTGCCGGCCAGGCGCCGTGCGCTCAGCCGCGCATCGGGCAGCCCGCCAAGCCGGACGCCCACGTCGAAGCCCTGTTCGGCCAGGTTGAGCGCGCGGTCGGACAGTTCAAGCTGCACCTCCACCTGCGGATACGCGCGCAGGAACGCGGCCACCGCCGGCGCCAGGTGGCGCCGCCCGAAGCCAAGCGTGGCGTTGACCCGCAACAGTCCGCGCGGCGCGACCCGGCTGCCCGCGAGCCCCTGCTCCAGTTCCTCCAGCTCGGCCAGGATGCGGCCACCCTGCGCCAGGTAGGCCTCGCCCTCCTGCGTCACGCTCAGCCGCCGCGTGGTGCGGTGAAGCAGGCGCACGCCGAGACGGGTCTCCAGTGCGGCCAGCCGCTTGCTGGCCGCCGACGGCGTGACGCCCATCTGCTGGGCCGCGCCGGCCAGGCTGCCGCGCTTGACCAGCAGCACGAAGAAGGCGAGATCGGAAAAGGCGTCCATTCGTGAATGTCAGGAACTAATGAAGGTCTTCGCTGGAAATTATAGCCATCGGTTTCCTGATTACACTGCCTTCACCTTCAACGATCCGCTTTCGCAGGCAATCCCATGGCTGGAAGCACCCCTCGCACCCCCCGCACCCTTTATCGCAAGCTGGTCGATTCGCACACCGTGGCCGCGCTCGACGCGGACCACATGCTGCTGTACGCGGACCTGCACATCATGAACGAGTACACCAGCCCGCAGGCCTTCGCGGGCCTGGCCGCGCAGGGGCGTGGCGTGGCGGCGCCCGGGCAGAACCTGGCGGTGGTGGACCACATCATCCCGACCCATGCCGAGTCGCCGCGCGTGATCCGCGACCCGGCCTCGGCGCTGCAGGCGCGCAATCTCGCGCGCAACTGCGAGCGGCACGGCATTCCGCTGTTCGACACCAATGATCCACTGCAGGGCATCGAGCATGTGATCGCGCCCGAGCACGGCATGATCCGCCCCGGCATGGTGGTGCTCTGCGGCGACAGCCACACCACGACCTATGGCGCCTTTGGCGCGCTGGGTTTCGGCATCGGCACGTCGGAGGTCGAGCACGTGCTGGCGACCCAGACGCTGGTCTATCGCGTGGCGGGCGAGATGCGCATCCGCGTGGACGGCGCGCTGCCGGCGGGTACGTCGGCCAAGGACCTGATCCTCCATATCATCGGCCACATCAGCGCGCAGGGCGCGCGCGGATATGCGGTGGAGTTCGCCGGCGCTGCGATCGACGCGCTGTCGATGGAGGCGCGCATGACCTTGTGCAATATGACGGTGGAAGCGGGCGCGCGCGGCGCGCTGATCGCGCCGGATGCCGCCGCCATCGACTATGTGCTGCAGCGCGCGGCGGACATCGATGCCGCCATGGCACCACGGGCGCGCGCGGCCTGGCAGGCGCTGCATTCGGATGCCGAGGCATCGTTCGCGCGGGATCTCGTCTTCGATGCGGGCGCCGTGGCCCCCTACGTCACCTGGGGCACGAGCCCCGACCAGGCCGTGCCGATCGACGCCTGCGTGCCGCGGCCGGAGGAACTGGACGACCCGCTGGCACGCGCCGCGGCGCAACGGGCGCTCGACTATATCGGCATCGAAGCCGGCGCTTCGCTGGCGGGCCTGCCGGTGCAGCGCGTGTTTATCGGCTCGTGCACCAACGGGCGCATTGAAGACCTGCGCGCGGTGGCGGACGTGGTGCGCGGCCGCCGCGTCGCGCCCGGAGTCCGGGCCATGGTGGTGCCGGGATCGGGCGCCGTGCGCCAGCAGGCGGAAGCGGAAGGGCTGGCCCGGGTGCTCACCGACGCCGGCTTCGAATGGCGCCAGCCCGGGTGTTCGATGTGCCTGGCCATGAACGACGACATGCTCGCACCGGGCGAGCGCTGCGCGTCCACCACCAACCGCAATTTCGAAGGCCGCCAGGGCCGCGCCGGCCGCACGCACCTGATGAGCCCGGCCATGGCCGCGGCCGCCGCGCTGGCCGGCTGCATTACCGACGTACGCCAACTGGAGCCAACCCATGCCTGAAGCCACGCTCGCGCGCATCGAGGGGAGCGGCGCGCCGCTGCCGATGCCCAATCTCGACACCGACCAGATCATGCCCAAGCAGTTCCTGCGCATCATCGACAAGGCAGGGCTTGGCCAGGGGCTGTTCCACGACCTGCGCTTCGACGAAGCGGGCCAGCCCCGGCCTGATTTCGTGCTCAACCAGCCAGCCTACCGGGAAGCCGGTATCCTCGTGGCGGGACCGAACTTCGGCTGCGGCTCCAGCCGCGAGCATGCGGTGTGGGGCCTGCAGCAGTACGGAATCCGCGCGGTGATCGCGGCGAGCTTCGGCGAGATCTTCTACTCGAATGCCATCAACAACCGCTTGCTGCTGGTGATGCTGCCGCAGTCCGAGGTGGACCGTCTGGTGGCCGGGGTGTCGTCGCCGGAGCCGCCGCGTATCGTCATCGACCTGCACGCCATGACCGTGCGTGCCGGCAGCTTCCAGGCTGGCTTCGCGCTCGGCGAGCGGCATCGCCGCATGTTCCTGCAGGGCCTCGACGTGATCGGCCTGACGCTGACGCAGCAGGCGCAGATCGACGGCTTCGCGCGCGGGCATCATGCGGCGCAGCCTTGGCTGCGGGATGTGGCGGCGAAGACGATGTCGCGCCTTGCCGGTCACTGAACAGGAAAGGAGAAAGCCCGTGCTGGAAGGATTCAGGGGATTCGAACATCGCCACGTGCCATGTGCGGACGTGGGCATCCATGCCGTCGTGGGTGGGCAGGGCCCGGCGCTGCTGCTGTTGCACGGCCATCCGCAGACCTGCGTGATCTGGCATAAGGTCGCGGCGACGCTCGCGCGCCATTTCACGGTGGTGGCGGCCGACCTGCGCGGCTACGGGGACAGCGACAAGCCCGCCGGCCTGCCCGGCCACGACAACTACAGCAAACGCACGATGGCGCGCGATCAGGTCGAACTGATGGCCGCGCTCGGCTTCGAGCGCTTCCGCGTCATGGCCCACGACCGCGGCGCGCGCGTGGCGCACCGCATGGCGCTGGACCACGGCGAACGCGTCGAACGCCTGGTCACGCTCGACATCGCGCCCACGCTGGCGATGTACGAGCAGACCAGCCTCGCCTTCGCCACAGCCTACTGGCACTGGTTCTTCCTGATCCGGCCTGCGCCGTTTCCCGAAACGCTGATCGAGGCCGACCCCGCGCTCTACCTGCGCAGCGCCATGGGCGCGCGCAGCGCGGGGCTGGCGCCCTTCACCGAGGCGGCGATGGCCGAGTACCTGCGCTGCCTGCAGAGCCCCGGCGCCGCGCATGGGCTGTGCGAGGACTACCGCGCGAGCGCTGGCATCGACCTGCAGCATGACCGCGCCGACCTGGCCGCCGGGCGCATGGTGGAGTGCGAAATGCTGGCGCTGTGGGGCGAGCAGGGCGCCGTGGGCCAATGCTTCCGCCCGCTCGACGAATGGCGCAAGGTGGCGCGGCGCGTCAGCGGGCACGGCCTGCCATGCGGCCACTACATTGCCGAGGAGGCGCCGGAGCTGCTGCTGGAGACGGCGTTGCCGTTCCTGCGCGGGTGAGGCGCATCGGGCACGATCGCCAGCCTGCAATCACCACACCAGCAGCGCCACCCCGCACAACGCCAGCGCGATGCTCCAGACCAGGTCCAGGTTGACCCATCCCGTGCGCAGGAACGCCACGCCTATGCGGTCATAGACCAGCAGCGCCACCGCGCAGATGGCCAGCAGCATGGCCCCGGTATGCAGGCCCAGCGCCAGCACGGCGGGTGCCACGGCGCTGCCCCCGCTTATCTGGCCAGATAGCGGCGACGCGCACAGCGGCATCAGCGCGGGCACCAGCATCAGCCCGGCGCCGTGCACGCCCGCCATCAGGAACGACCAGCACGCAAGTCCGGCCATGCCCGCCTGCATGCCGAAGCGCGGACGGCCGCGGTGGCCGCGCAGCACATGCCAGGCCGCCCAGCCGATCAGGACCAGCCCGCCGACGCGGGCAAACACCCGCGCATCCACCGCGCTGCCAAGCGTGAGCGCCGCCGCCACGAACACCGCCACCGCCAGCGCATGGCCCAGCGCGATCGGCAGCAGCGACAGCACCACCACGCTGCGCTTGTGGCGGTGCAGGCCCAGCGCCACGGCGAACAGCCAGCCCATGGCGGGGTTGATGCCATGGAACAGGCCCAGCGCGGCAATGGCGACCCACGGCCACCACGCCGCCCACTGGGCGGACGCGGTGGCCAGCGTGGCGGAGGGGGAGTCCATCACGGATAGCAATATGAATCCGACGAGCAGTCCCCGCCTTGCAGCCGCACCTGGTGCGGGCGATGGCTCTTCGGCCAGTCGATGAAGAACTTCGGGTCGAAGGACAGGCCGCCTTCCGGCGCGGCATCGAGCTTCACCATCCAGCCGTCGATGCCTTCGGGGTAGAACTGCGGGTCCACCGCGCCGTAGAGCGAGTTGGTGAAGTAGATGCGGCGACCGTCGCGGCTCACCTCGACCATCTGCGGCCCGCCATTGAGCGCGCCGTTCTTCGCGCCCGGATGGGTGGCGCGCGAGACGATGCCGCCGATGCGTACCTTGCCCGTCAGCTTCGGCGCGAACGGGTCGGACACATCGTATTGCAGCAGGTCGCCCGTGCCCCAGCAGGACACGTAGAGGAAGCGGTCATCCATCGACAGGTCGATGTCGCTCACCAGAGGCGGCACCGCCTTGAAGCCCTTGAGCATGGGCGGCAGCTGGTCGGGGTCGGCGGCCTCGGCCGGGATCTCGATGACCTTGCGCACGGCCCACTTGTCCTTGTCGCGGTACCAGGTCCAGATCGACGAGGACAGGTCCTTCAGGCTGATCACGCAATTGACGAAGCCATAGGCCCGGGTCGGGTCATGGGCGGGACGCAGTTCGAACACCAGCTGGTATTCCTCGCCGAAGTCGATCTCCTGCAGGTGCCTGCGACGCGTGAAGTCCCAGAAATGCAGGCGGCGCCCGTAGCGTGCGCCGAGCAGGATGTCGGCCACCAGGCCGTCCTCGACCATGTCCGGCGTGCCCCATTCGCTGGTGACGAGCGTGTCGTAGCCCAGGTGCCACCAGCCGTCGTAGGCAAAGTACTGCGGGCCGCGCTCGACCTCCCAGCGTCCCAGCGGATCGAAGCTTTGCGCGTCGAGCATGGCGATGCCGCCGGGGCCCTTGCCCTCGGCGTTGCCGAGCGCCGTCACATAGATGCCGCCCGGCCCGCAATGCACGGTATGCGGCCGGCTGTAGCCGGTGCGCTCGGCCAGTGTCTCGGGCTCGATCACCTTGGTCAGGAATGGCTTGAGCGGATCGGGCTTGGTGTCGAGGATATAGATGCGCGACGAGCGCAGCCCCGGCACCACCAGGTAGCGCCGTTCCATGTGCGGATGCGGCGCATTCGGGCACAGGCACGACGAACACGCATTCCAGCCGAAGTGGTGCAGTTCGTCGCCGGCATGCGGCATGGCGACCTTGCCGACGATGCTGGCGTAGCGCGGTGACGCCGGGTCCACGTCGACCACGGCGATGGCGTCGGGCTGCTTGCGCTCCGGGTCGAACATCGCCACGTAGGCAATGGTCTCCGGCGGGGCCTTGGCTGCCAGGCGGGGGGATGGGTAAAAGCTCGGATCCGGCTTCCAGGTGGCCATGGCGCGTCTCCTCGGGTCTGTTCCCTCATAGCGCAGGCATCCAATATAGGACACATCACAGGCCCGGGCGTGGGGCCGGAGTCCCGCAAGAGGCGCCTCGAAAACGGCCGCTGGGATTGTCGCTTTGGACGAGTTGCCGGCGCGAGCCGCTTCGGGATACTCGTCGGAACCCTTTGCTCGTGCCCGACGCACCCCGCCGCCTGCCGCCCTGACCGATGGCGATTTCGCGCAGCAGTGTGGGCTGGATAATCTTCCTGATGATTGGGTTGTCGTGCTTGACATGCGCTGCCGTTTCGCCGGCGTAGCCGGCGACCTACTTATATGAACGCGCTCCGGTTTGCAAGGCAAGTTGAGCATGAGGCATCGAACGGTTGGTTGCAGACTTATATC
>NZ_CAJPUY010000023.1 GCF_905397275.1 Cupriavidus yeoncheonensis
GTTGAACAGTAGAAGCGCATCGTTGATAGCCAGCCGCTCAGGCGACGCGTTTCTTGCCTACTTCTTGTCGCTCGGACAAGAAGTAGGTCGCCGGCTACGCCGGCGAAACAGGGGCGCCTGCCAAGAACGACACGCCAATCAAAACCAACCGGCTACGCCGGCGAAACAGCGGCGCCTGCCAAGAATGATGAGCCAGTCATCACCAAAAGTGCGCCAACACACCCGCCCCATTCAAAATCAGTCCGGCTTGATCTGCGCGCGCGCGATGATCGGCTTCCAGCGCTGTTGTTCCTGGGCGATGAAATGCGCGAATTCCTGCGGCGTGCTGCCCACCACCAGCGCGGCATCGGCGCTCAGCCGCTGGGTCGACGCCGGGCTCTTTACCGCCTTGGCCGCGGCGTCGGCGAGCTTGTCGGCGGCCGGCTGCGCGAGACTTGCCGGGGCCAGCAGACCGTACCACTGCGTCATCTCGAAGCCCGGGTAGCCTTGTTCCGCGACGGTGCCGACATCGGGCAGCTGCGGAATGCGCTGCGACGTGCCCGTGGCGATGCAGCGCAGCTTGCCAGCCTTGATGAACGGCAGGATGGCCGGCGCGCCAACCGCTGCCGCATCGAGCCTGCCGGACAGGAGGTCGGTGATCTGCGGACCGCTGCCGCGGTACGGCACGTGGGTAATGAAGGTGCCGCTGGCGGCCTTCAGGTACTCGAAGGCAAGGTGGCCCGCGCTGCCATTGCCGGCCGAACCGTAGTTGAGCTTGCCGGGCTTGCTTTTGGCCAGCGCGATGAACTCCTTCAGGTTCTTCGCCGGCACGTCGGGATGGATCACGTACAGGCTCGGCACCTTGGACAGCAGGGACACCGGGCGGAAGTCCTTGTTCGGGTCATAGGGCAGCCTGGCGAAGATGTAGGGATTCACCGCGAGCGTACCGATATGGCCCAGGATCAGCGTGTGCTGGTCGTCGGCGCGCGCCACTTCTCCCATGGCGACGTTGCCGGCGCCGCCGGGCTTGTTCTCCACGAACACCGACACGCCAAGCAGCCGGGTCAGTTCGGCGGCGGTCGAGCGCGCTACGATCTCGGAGCTGCCACCGGGCGCGAACGGCACGACCAGGCGGATGGGCTTGGCGGGCCACGCCTGCGCCCGCGCGAGCGCAGGCGCAAGGGCGCCGGCGCCTAGCGCGGCGGCGAGCTTCAGGACGTCTCGGCGGACGGGGTCAAACTGGTTCATGCGTTTCTCCGGAGAGGCTTGAGGGTTCTTGAAGGCTGGGCGCTTGCGGTGGGTGACCGGCGCTCACGTTATTCGGGCTTGACGTTGCCGTCCCGGATGACCTTGGCCCACAGGCGGGTCTGGTTGTCGATATAGCGGGCGGCCTCGGCCGGCGGCGCGGCCACGACCTCGCCGCCCAGTTCCGCGATGCGCTTGCGCACGTCGGGACTGTTCATGACTTTCTGCAGCGCCTCGGACAGCTTGCCGGCAATGGGCTGGGGCGTGCCGGCGGGGACGAACGCGGCATTCCATTCATAGACTTCGTAGCCGGCCACGCCGGCTTCCTCCATGGTCGGCACCGACGGCAGCGCCGGCGTGCGCGTGTGGCTGGTCACCGCAAGCGGCCTGAGCTTGCCGGCCTTGATGTGCTGCAGGCTCGATGCCACGTTGGCGAAGAACAGCGGCACCTGGCCCGCGATGACGTCCGTCATGGCCGGGCCGCCGCCCTTGTAGGGCACGTGCAGCAGGTCCACGCCAGCGCGCTGCTCGAACAGCACGCCGGACAGGTGCTGGGCCGAGCCGTTGCCCGACGAGGCGAAGGCCACCGTGCCCGGCTTCTGCTTCGCGATGGCCAGGACATCCCTGACCGAGTGCGCGGGGAATCCCGGCGTGGCGACCAGCACATTGGGATAGCGCGCCAGCACGCCAATCGCCGTGAAGGCCCTGGCGGGGTCATAAGGCAGGCGCGGATACAGGCTCGGATTCACCGCGTAGGAAGAGGCGTCGACCATCAGCGTGTAGCCGTCCGGTGCTGCCTTGGCAACGTACGAGGCGCCGATCTGCCCGCCTGCGCCGGGCCGGTTTTCCACGATGACGGACTGGCCGAGCTCGCGCCCGAGCCCGGGCGCAATCAGTCGCGCCATCAGGTCGGCGCCGCCGCCCGGCGGGTAGGTCACGACAATGGTGATGGGCCGGCTCGGCCATTGCGCGGCCGTTTCCGTGGCCTGCGCAAGGGCAGGGGTCAGCAGCACGGTGGCCATCACGGCCCCTGCAATGCGTGTTGTCGAATGCTTCAAGCTGGTCTCCACTTCAATGGACTCATTTTTCTGGGCAATGGACGTCAGCGGATGTCCGCCTGGTAGCGGAAGGCATAGGCATCGCCCCTTGTCAGCCGGTACTCCGCGCAGTGGCCTTGCAGGTCGTAGGCGCGCCGCGTCACCAGTGCGCAGGGGTGGCCGTCAGGCAGTTCCAGCAGGCCGGCCTCGTCGGTATCCAGCGTGCGGAAGGTCACCTCGTCCTCGGCGCGATGGATGGTGATGCCACACTGCGAGCCCAGCAGCGGATAGAGCAGGTCGCCCCATTCGGCCTTGGGCAGGCGCTGCAAAGGCTCGCAGCGCGGCAGCGGCAGCCAGATCGATTCGAGCAGGCGCGGCTTGTCATCGAGCCAGCGCCGCCGCGAGATCGCCAGGCCGCGCGCGCCGGCACCGAGCCCAAACAGGGCGGCCATGCCCTGGTCCAGCCGCGCCGCGCGGCACGACAGGATCTCGGAACGCGGAATCGCCAGGCCTGGTTCGGTGCCCGTGGCCAAGCTGCCCGGTGCCCCTGCATCGGCCCGGAAGCGGAAGAACCGCATCATGCTGGCGCCCGTGAGCCCGTTGCGCACGAAGGTGCCTTTGCCCTGCACGCGCTCCAGCAGGCCTTCCTGCACCAGTACGGCAATGGCCTGGCGGATGGTGCCCAGCGCCATGCCGAATTCGGCGGCAAGCGTGTTCTCGGCGGGAATGGCGGCACCCGGCAGCCACTCGCCGGCCACGATCTTGCGCTGCAACTGCGCCGCAATCCGGCCATAGCGGCTGACGCCGGGGGCGGTTGCGGCACGGTGCAGCGGGTCGTTGTCTGGCATCTGGTGTCCGTGTTAAATTGATGTCATCTAGAGGACTAGAGATTATCTGCGGGTCGCCCGGGACCATATCCGGGCTTACCCGCATGCGAGGAAGGCTGACGATGATGCGCAGTGCGATGCCGCTGGTGGATTGCCACTTTCACCTGTTCGACGCCGGGGCCGGCATGCCGTCTGCCCGTTATCGGCCCGCGTACGCAGCGCGCATCGAGGACTGGCAGCTACTGCTGGCACCGATGGGAGAACCCTGCGGCGGCGTGGTTGTCCAGACCAGTTTCCTTGGCACGGACAATTCCGCGTTGCTCGCGGCGCTGCAAGCCCTGCCGGGACGGCTGCGCGGCGTCGCCGTGGTGGATCCGTCGGTCTCGGACGAGGCGCTGGCCGACATGAGCGCGGCAGGCGTGCGTGGCATCCGGCTCAATCTATTCGATGACCCGGACTGGGCACGCATCGGCACGGCGCCGTGGCGCGCGCTGTTCGCGCGGGTTGCCGCGCTGGGCTGGCATGTGGAGCTGCATACCGGGAACGGGCAGGGCGGTGCGCTGCTGGCTGGGCTCGACGCCGCGCTCGGGCATTGCCCCGCACCCGTCGTGCTGGACCACTTTGGCAGGCCCGGTGAAGACGGTCTGCGCGACGCCGTCTTCGATGTGGCGGCACGGATGCTGGCGCGCCGGCAGGTCTGGGTGAAGCTGAGTGCTCCGTACCGGCTGCTGCCCGGAGCCGACTGGCGTGCGCTCGCCAGGGCATGGGGCCGGACGGTGGGGCATGACCGGCTCTTGCTGGGCAGTGACTGGCCATGGACCAATCATGAGTCCGCGGCCCGCGCCGATGAATGCGCGGCGTTGTTCGGCTGGCCGTGCGAGCCAGGTGCCGGCGGCGAGGGATCGGATGACCGCGGGTTTGCCGAGTCGCTACGCTGGCGGAACGCGGCGGCGCTCTACGGGTTCGACTTTTAGGGCCTCCGTGTCTTTCATGCGCTTTCCCACGAAGCCCTGCTCTCACCCGTTCCGAAGGGAACGAACCGGCCCATGCCGGGTCAATCGTAATCGTTAAGTTACAATGTTGTCCTGCAGCACGGCCGGCGCTTCCTTTGCGAAGTGCGGTATCAGGCCCTGCTGAACGCCCCCGACCCATGCGATTTCTTTTCCTGCTGCTGACTGCCCTGTGCCTGTCGCTGCTCTCCTTTGGAGCGGCGGCGCACGCGCACGCGGGTTTGCAGGGAAATGTCGCCGCGGTGGCCGCCCGGGCTGCCGCCGTGCCCGACAAGGTCACGGAAGTCGCGGCGCTGCCGTCCGTTGACGAGATGGGGCGGGTGATCGCCCCCGGCGATGACGGCCTGCACGACGAAGACGCCATCGACGACCCGCCACCCGGCTACTGCAATATCTGGTCGGCGGACCTGCTCGATCCGCTGGACCTGCTGGACGAGATCGAAGAGTCCAGCGCCTTGTTCGACCTGCCGACCGCGAAGCTCGTGCTGCCCGCGGAAGATTTCTGGCAGGCGCCCTCCGGGCGCATCGCGCCACCCGCCACGGCTTTCTTCAAGCCGCCGATTTCCCTCGCCTGATCCTCTTCGCGCCCGGTGCGCGGCATTGCCGCGTCCGGGGTGCGTCCCATTGCCTGGCCCGACTTCCCGGCGCGCCTCTGCGCTAGCCGGCTGAGTCCGCTGCGGCCGTCCGCCTTTTTGCGTTGCGTTGCATGCGCGAGGGCGGGGTCGCGGCGTGGCGCAGGCAGCCGCATCGCTTGCTTTCCCGACTCATGACAAACACCAAGCTGACCCTGATCGCGTCGCTTTCGCTGGTGGCGTTCGCCGCCATGCCGGCGCATGCCAGCGACGACGTGCGCCCGCCGGCCGCTGTCGTCCTCGCCGCCGGCAACACAGCGCCCGCGCCCTCCGCCCCTCCCTCCGCTCCCGTCGGTCCGTCCTACGGCCTGCACGACCTGCTGGGGATGGCGCAATCCACCAACAAGGGGGTCGAGGCCGCACAGGCCAATGTCGACGCCGCCAATGCCGCCATCACCAGCGCGCGCGCCTATCCGAACCCGCAGGTCGAGGTGATGTACGGCCGCCTGCAGGGCAAGCAGCCCGGCGTCACCAGCGGCAATGCGCCGACCTACGCCATCACCCAGAAGCTGGACTATCCGCACCAGCGCAGCCTGCGCGAAGACATGGCCACGCGCGGCCTGGAAGCGTCGCAGGCGGTGCGGCAGGGCTTCCGCGCCGAGCTTGCCGCGCGCGTGAAGACCGCCTACTTCGAAGTGCTGCGCCGCGAGAGCGAACTGCAGGCGGCGTCCGAGGACCTGGCCATGACGCGCCAGATCCATTCCCGCGCGCGCCTGCGCGTGGAGGTGGGCGAGGCCCCGCGCTATGAACTGATCAAGGCCGAGACCGAACTGCTGGCGGCGCAGAAGAGCCAGCAGACCGCCGAGCTGCGCGTGAACCAGGCCAAGGCCGCGCTGCGCCAGCAGGTCGGCGGCGCGATGCCGGCGCAGTTCGCGCTGGACGGCAGCCTGGGCCGCGCGCCAGAGGTGCCGCCGCTGCCGCAACTGCGCGGCACCATGACCGCGAGCAATGCCGAACTGGCCCAGCGCCGCATGGAACTGGAGCGCGCGCGGCTGGGCGTCGATTACCAGCGCTCGCTGCGCTGGCCGGAAGTGGCCGTGCGCGCGAGCACGGACCGCCAGCCGGACAACAACGTGTCGCAGATCGGCCTGGTGCTGACCATTCCGCTGTGGGACCGCCGCAGCGGTCCGGTGGGCGAGGCCACGGCCCAGGCCACGCAGGCCCGCAGCGCGCTGGAAGCGCGTGAATTCGAGCTGGCCCAGGAGCTGGAAACCGCCTACCGCCAGTACGAGATCACCCAGTCGCAGGTGACCGCGCTCGAATCCGGCATCGTGCGCGAGGCCGAATCGGCGCTCAACGTGGCCGAGTCGGCGTACCGCTTCGGCGAGCGCGGCATCCTGGACTACCTGGATGCGCAGCGCGTGCTGCGTGGCGCGCGCAATGAACTGATCGCCGCCCAGTTCGACCTGCAGGTCGCCGCCATCCAGATCGAAAAGCTCATGTCGACGGCGCCGGGCACCATGCCCGCGGGCCTGCCGTCCTCCACCATCCAGAACCAATGACCATGCGTCCCAATTTCCTGCTTTCGCTGACGGCCGCCGCCGTCATGGTGTTTGCCCTGGCGGGCTGCTCGAAGGAGCCTGTCCCGGCCACCGAAGCGCCCAGGCTGCCGCCCGGCGTGGTCAGGCCCGAAGCCGGCCTGATGCAGTCGCTGAAGGTGGCGCCGCTTGCCACGTCCCCGTTCAGCGAGATGCTGCGCGTGGCCGGACGCATCGATTTCGACGAGCAGCGCGTGTCGCGCGTCGGCGCCAGCGTGACCGGGCGCGTGACCGACCTCTACGCGAGCCTGGGCGAGGAGGTCAGGGCCGGCCAAGTGCTGGCCCGCCTGCACAGCACCGAACTGGGCGCTGCGCAGATGGCCTTCCTGAAAAGCGAGGCGCAGCACGAACTGCAGGCCCGCAATGCCGAACGCGCGCAGCAGCTGTACGCCGCCGATGTGATCGGCCGCGGCGAACTGCAGCGCCGCCAGAGCGAGCTGGCCATTGCCTCCGCCGAGATGCGCGCCTATCGCGACCAGTTGCGCGTGCTGGGCATGTCGCCGGCCGCCATTGCCGAGCTGGCCAGGGGCGGCACGATCAACTCGCACTCGCCGGTGTATTCGAGCATCAGCGGCACCGTGGTCGAACGCAACGTTGCCCAGGGCCAGGTCGTGCAGCCGGCCGATGCGCTCTACACCGTGGCGGACCTGTCGCGCGTGTGGGTGGTGGCCGAGGTGCCCGAGCAGCAGGCCGCGCAGGTGGCCGAAGGGCAGAGCGTGGAAATCGAGGTGCCGTCGCTGGCCAATGGCAAGGGCGCCCAGACCATTACGGGCAAGCTGATCTATGTGGGCCGTACAGTGAATCCGCAATCGCGCACGGTGCTGGTCCGCACCGAAGTCGAGAACCGCGAGGGCCGTCTCAAGCCGGCCATGCTCGCCAGCATGCTGATCGCCAGCAAGCCGGCTGAACAGCTCGTGGTGCCGGCGTCGGCGGTGGTGCGCGAAGGCAATGACGAGCTGGTCTACGTCGAAATGGCCGACGGGCAGTTCCGCCAGACGCGCGTCAAGCTGGGCGCGGAGAGCGATGGCATGCGCGTGGTGCTCAATGGCGTCAAGGCCGGCGACCGCGTGGTGGTGGATGGCGCGTTCCATCTCGATAACGAGCGCAAGCGTCTCGAACAGGGCTGAACACCATGATGAAATCCCTGGTTGAAGCCGCCATCAAGCAGCGGCTGGTGGTGTGCGTGCTTGCCGTGGTGCTGTTCTTCTTCGGCCTGCGCGCGGCCACCAAGCTGTCGGTCGATGCATTCCCGGACGTGACCAACGTGCAGGTGCAGATCGCCACCGAAGCCACCGGGCGTTCGCCGGAAGAGGTGGAGCGCTTTGTCACCGTGCCGGTGGAAATGGCCATGACCGGCCTGCCCGGGCTGGAAGAGATGCGCTCGCTGAACAAGGCGGGCCTGTCGCTGATCACGCTCGTGTTCACCGATGCCACGGACGTCTACTTCGCGCGCCAGCTTGTCATGGAGCGCCTGATCGAGGTGTCCGGACGCATGCCTGAAGGCGTGACGCCGGTGCTCGGGCCGGTCTCGACCGGCCTTGGCGAGGTCTACCAGTACACGCTGGACCGCTCCGACGACGGCAACCGCGAGCTGACGCAGGAAGAACTGGCCGAGCGCCGCATCGCGCAGGACTGGGTGGTGCGCCCGCTGCTGCGTTCGATCCCCGGCGTGGCCGAGATCAACTCGCAGGGCGGCTACGTGCGCCAGTACCAGGCGCTGGTCAACCCGGAGCGCATGCGCCACTACGATGTCTCGATCCAGCAGGTCTACCAGGCGCTCGCGCGCAACAACGCCAACTCCGGCGGCGGCGTGCTGCCGCACTACGCCGAGCAGTACCTGATCCGCGGCGTGGGCCTGGCCAGGGGCGTGGACGACCTGGGCAGCATCGTGCTGAAGGAAGTCGCCGGCACGCCGGTCTACCTGCGCGACGTGGCCACCGTCACCATCGGACATGAGGTGCGGCAGGGTGCGCTCGTGAAGAACGGCCAGACCGAGGCGGTCGGCGGCATCGTCATGATGATGCGCGGCGGCAATGCCAAGGAAGTGGTAAGTCGGGTCAAGGCGCGCGTCGCCGAGATCAACGCCAAGGGCATGCTGCCCGGCAAGCTGCAGATCGTGCCGTACTACGACCGCAGCGAGCTGGTCGATGCCGCGCTGTGGACGGTGACCAAGGTGCTGCTGGAGGGCGTGGTGCTGGTCGTGATCGTGCTGTTCCTGTTCCTCGGGGACGTGCGCTCTTCGGTCATCGTGCTCGCCACGCTGGTGCTGACACCGTTGCTGACCTTCATCGTCATGAACCGGATGGGGCTGTCGGCCAACCTGATGTCGCTGGGCGGGCTGGCGATCGCGATCGGCCTGATGGTGGACGGCTCGGTGGTGGTGGTCGAGAACGCGTTCGAGCGGCTCGGCCACAAGGAGCCGGGGCTGACCAAGACCGAGATCCTGGTGAAGGCCGTGCAGGAAGTGGCCACGCCCGTGGTCGTCGGCGTGGGCATCATCATCCTGGTGTTCCTGCCGCTGATGACGCTGTCGGGCATGGAAGGCAAGATGTTCGCGCCGCTGGCGTTCACGATCTCGATCGCGCTGGCGATCTCGCTGTTCCTGTCGCTGACGCTGTCGCCGGTGCTGAGTTCCTACCTGCTCAAGGGCGGCGCCGAGCATGACACGAGGCTGATCGCCTTCATGAAGCGGCACTACCTGCGCCTGCTGCACTGGGCGCTGGGCAACAGCCGCAAGACCGTGATCAGCGCGGTGGGGGCCTTCGTGCTGACGCTGGCCATCGTGCCGCTGCTGGGCACTTCCTTTATCCCGGAGATGAAGGAAGGCTCGATCGTGCCGGCCATTGACCGGGTGCCGAACATCTCGCTGGAAGAATCGGTCAAGCTGGAGAAGGAGGCCAACAAGCTGGTGCTGAGCGTGCCCGGCGTGAAGTCGGTGGTGTCCGGCGTGGGCCGTGGCGAAAGCCCGGCCGATCCGCAGGGCCAGAACGAATCGACGCCGATCGCCAGCCTCAAGGACCGCGACGAGTGGCCCGACGGGTGGTCCCAGGATGACATCGCCAACGCCATTCGCGACAAGCTCAAGGCCATCCCCGGCGTGCAGATCGTGATGGCGCAGCCGATTTCGGACCGCGTCGACGAGATGGTCAGCGGCGTGCGTTCGGACGTGGCGGTGAAGGTGTTCGGCGACGACCTCGACCAGCTGCGCGAACTCGCGGGCGAGATCGCGCGTGTCGCGGGCGGCATTCAGGGCTCGCAGGACATCCGCATCGAGCGCGTGTCGGGACAGCAGTACCTGTCGATCGAGATCGACCGCCAGGCAATTGCGCGCTACGGGCTCAACGTGTCGGACATCCACGACATCATCGAGATCTCGATCGGCGGCAAGCGCGCCACGGACATCTTCGAGGGCGAACGCCGCTTTGCCGCGGCCGTGCGCCTGCCGGAGGAGTTCCGCGGCAATGTGCAGGCCATCCGCCAGTTGCTGGTGTCGACGCCCAACGGCATCCAGGTGCCGCTGCAGAGCGTGGCGAAGATCGAGGTCAACGACGGCCCCGCGCAGATCAGCCGCGAAATGGCCAAGCGGCGCGTGGTGGTCATGATCAATGTGAAGGACCGCGACCTCGGCGGCTTCGTTGCGGAGCTGCAGCAGGCCACGGGCGCCAAGGTCAGGCTGCCGGAAGGCTATTACCTCGAGTGGGGCGGCCAGTTCCAGAACATGGAACGCGCCATGGGCCACCTGAAGATCATCGTGCCGGTGACCATCGCCGCGATCTTCTTCCTGCTGTTCCTGCTGTTCAACTCGCTGCGTTTCGCCACGCTGATCATCACGGTGCTGCCATTCGCCTCGATCGGCGGCATCATCGGCTTGTTCGTCACCGGCGAATACCTGTCGGTGCCGGCGTCGGTGGGCTTTATCGCGCTGTGGGGCATGGCGGTGCTCAATGGCGTGGTGCTGGTGTCGTACATCCGCACGCTGCGCGATTCGGGGCTGTCATTGCATGAGGCGGTGGTGCAAGGGGCAACCCAGCGTTTCCGGCCGGTGATGATGACGGCGACCATCGCCATGCTCGGCCTGGTGCCGTTCCTGTTCTCGACCGGCCCGGGCTCGGAAGTGCAGCGCCCGCTGGCGGTGGTGGTGATCGGCGGGCTGATCACGTCGACGCTGCTGACGCTGGTGATGGTGCCCACCTTGTATCGCTGGTTCGACGACCGAAAGGCGGACCCGACCAGGGATGTACCGGTCTGATGCGGTGATGCTGCCGCGATGATCGGAACAAAGGCGCTTCGCGTGGTACGCGAAGCGCCTTTTTCTTTGACGGCCCGCCCGTGCGGGTTACGACACCGAAATCACCTTGATGTCTTCCCACTGCGGATGCAGCAGCCGCAGCGTGGCCACGATGGCCTTCGGGTCGTCCGCATGGCGCTCGGACAACGCGACAGCTTCCGTGGTGTTGATGACCGGCTTGCGGCCCTTCTGGCGGTACTCGATCTCGACGCTCTTGGTGACAAATGGCATGGCTGGGCTTTCCGGGAAATTGTTGCCTGGTTGCCTGGCCCGAGGGACGACGGTCAGGCAGGAACAATAACGGCAGGCCGGCGCGAGACTTTTGCTTCGGGGAAATACGGAGTTTGTTTCAGGTCATTATCCAAAGGCGCCGGTTCAGGGCCGTTCGGAGGCGAAGTACAGCAGTGCCAGTATCGGCATCGCGAAGCCGATGCCACTGGCCAGCGGCCAGCCGCCGTGCGCATAAGCCCAGCCGCCAAGTGCGGAACCGAGCGCACCGCCGACGAAGAACAAGGCCATGAACACCCCGTTCAGGCGGCCCCGGTGCTCGGGGCTCAGCGAGAAGATCGCCCGCTGGCTGACCACCAGGCTGGCCGAGAGGCCGAAGTCCAGCACGATGGCGGCGACGGTCAGCATGGCCAGTGCAAACATCGACCCGGGCGTGCCCGCCAGCCCGATCAGGAGCGATGCCGCGCCAAGCAGCAAGGCAATGGCCGTCGTGCGGCGCCCGCGACCGCGGTCGGCCAGGCGCCCGGCGATGGGGGCGGCGATCGCGCCGGCCACGCCGGCCAGCGCGAACAGCGCAATGCCGCGCTGCGACAGGCCGAACGCCGGCCCGGACAGATAGAGCGGAGCCGTGGTCCAGAACAGGCTGAAGGCGCCGAACATGCTGGCCTGGTAGGCCGCGCGCCGGCGCAGGACCGGTTGCGTGCGCAGCAGCTGCCACATGGAGGCCAGCATCTCGGCGTAGCGCAGCCCCGGGGGCGGCGTGCGCTTGGGCAGGCGACGCGCCAGGACGAACGACAACAGTGCCATGACCACGGCCGACAGGGCGAAGATGGCGTGCCAGCCCCAGAGATCGGCCACGATGCTGGCGATCGGGCGGGCCAGCATGATGCCCAGCAGCAGGCCGCTGGTGACACTGCCGACCGCGCGTCCGCGTGCGTGGTCGGGCGCAAGGTGGGCGGCAAACGGCACCAGCACCTGCACGGCCACGGAACAAAGCCCGATCAGCCAGGCTGCCAGCAGGAAGGTGACCGCGTGCGAGGCAAAGGCGGCAGCGGTCAGCGCCACGGCGTTGCCGGCCAGCAGCCGGCATACCAGGCGGCGGTTTTCCACCAGGTCGGCCAGCGGTACCAGCAACAGCAGCCCGAGGCAGTAGCCGGCCTGGACCAGCGTCACGATCAGTCCCGCCGAACCGGGCGACAGCTGAAGCGCCGCCGCAATCGGCCCCACCAGTGGCTGGGCGAAGTACAGGTTGGCGACGGTAATGCCGCAGGCGGCGGCCAGCAACGGTATCACCCAGGCGGGGACGGACTTCGGCGGCTCGATCGGGTGCGTGCCCGATGCGGTGGCCCCGCCGGTGGCGGACTGGACGGTCATGGCGATCTTCAACTGGGCGGCAGCGGGTGCCGGTTCTGGTACTTCCCGCGCCCGTTCGAAGTGGCGCCGGCGCAATCTCTGCATCCGGGGGGCGGGTGCAGGCAGCGTGCAGTGGCCGGCAGGTTAGCACTGATGCGGCAGCCGTGCAGGCGGCCAGTCGCCACGGTTCGGGCGGGGGAGCGGGAACGGGAGATGCGCCGGACGACCAGGGCCCGCGCGATTCGGACATCCGGGCCGCCGGATGATCCGGCGCGCCTGCCGGTCAGTGCCGTTTCAGCTCGCCCAGGTAGTAGTTGATCTCGGCCAGCAGCGTGGTGTGGAAGGTCTCGGGCAACTGCCGGTCGTCGGTCATGCACAGCAGGTCGTCGACGCGCCTGCGGAAGGCGCTTTCCACGCTGTCGCGGCGTTCCGCCGGCATTCCGGCGCACAACGCGGCCAGGAATTCGCGCAGCACCAGCAGGCGCGCGCCGTACTGCACCATGGCATCGCCCTGGGTTTTCAGGCTGCGCGAAAACTGATCGGGAACGGCGTCCGGCGCGGCGGCCTCGTGGGTCGGCACCGCGGCGTCTCCGGTGCAAGCCTGCAGCTTGCCGGTCAGCATGGATTTCCTGAACATGGCGGGCCTCCGTGAGAGCCTCTAACGCCCGGCGCGCGCCGGACGACGGTAAGGTGCATCTTGATGGCCTGGACAATGCCAGACTGTTCGCTAGCGGACACTCGAATCTGCGGGTCTGCAAGGCCGTAGTTTGCGGCGCATCAACGATCATGGCGCCGGCGATTACATCCGGTGACCCGCTGCCGTTAAGACCCGAAAGACCGCGCCGCGCAATTTCCAACAAGGCGCGCACCGCGCCCGCACAGGCATGCGGGCCGGGAGTATCGGGGTTTAACCAAGCCGGCAATTCAAGTTTCCGCCATGAGTCAGTTCATCCATACGATCAGGTTCAGAATCCTCCTGGTGTTCGCCGTCTGTATTGCGCTGATGCTGGGCATCGGGCTGTTCGCCCTGCAGACCATCGCCAGCCTGAACCAGAACATGCACAACGCGTACGAGCAGAACACCGTGGCCATCGGCCAGCTGGCGGAGGTACGCGTGGCGCAGCTCCATATCCGCCGCCTGCTCTGGAAAATCCGCGCGACATCGGAGGGCGCAACCAGCGCAGACATGGCATTGGTCCAGGAGCATCGCGCGAAGATGCAGAAGGGCTGGCGGGATTACTATCCCGCCCGGGTCACGTCCGGGGACGAGCGACGCGTGGCCGATGCGCTCGACGCCGCGCTTGGCCGCTTCGCGGACCTGGTCGCGCAGGAGATCCGTCTGCTCGATGCCGGCGACCATGCCGCGGCGGCCCGGCTGCAGGAGAACGAGCTCGTCGCGGCGGGCGACAAGGTCGGCGAGCTGATCACGCGCAGTGTGGAGGTCAACCTTGATCAGGCCGCGGACTATAACCGCAGCAGTCTTGCGCAGTCGCGCACGGCGCTATGGACGACGGGGGTGTTGATCGCGCTTGGCCTGCTGGTATCGGTGGCGGCGTCATACCATCTCCAGCGGACCATCATGGGGCAACTGCGCCGTTCCGTGGCGATTGCCGACGAGATTGCCGCCGGACACCTCGACCAGCAGATCGAGAGCCATTCGCGCGACGAGTTCGGACTGCTGCTGGACGCCATGGCACGCATGAGCCGCCAGCTCGCGCAAACCGTGCGGGGCATCCAGGTGTCGAGCGAAGCCGTGCGCGTGGCCTCGCGCGAAATCGCCAGCGGCAATATGAACCTGTCGGCGCGCACGGAGCAGCAGGCGGCTTCGCTGCAGGAAACCGCGGCCAGCCTGGCGGAGATTTCGCAGACTGTCCGCATGAATGCCGACAATGCGGCCCAGGCCAATACGCTGGCCGGCAATGCCAGGGACCTGGCGCATGCCGGCAACACGGCGGTGCAGGCCATGGTGCAGACCATGGCCCGCATCAGCGGCAGTTCGGACCGGATATCGGACATCACCACGCTGATCGAAGGCATCGCATTCCAGACCAATATCCTCGCGCTGAATGCAGCGGTCGAGGCCGCGCGAGCGGGCGAGCAGGGGCGCGGATTCGCCGTGGTGGCGGGCGAGGTGCGCGCGCTGGCACAGCGTTCGTCGGCCGCGGCCAAGGAGATCAAGGAGCTGATCGAATCCTCCGCCGGCATGGTCCGGGACGGGTCGACGCAGGCCGGAGAAGTTGGCCAGACTGTCGGGCAAGTGATCCGCGCCATCCAGCAGGTCTCGGACATCATGGGCGAGATTTCCGTGGCGTCCGGCGAGCAGAGCCAGGGCGTGGAGCAGGTGCACGTGGCCATCAGCCAGATCGACTCGGGCACCCAGCAGAACGCCGCGCTGGTGGAGCAGTCGGCGGCGGCCGCGCAGTCGCTGGAAGAGCAGGCCAATGCCATGGCCGATGCTGTCTCCGTGTTCCGGCTTGCCGGGGCGGGCGGGGCAGGTGCGGGCCATGGACCGCGCGGGGCGCAGGTATCGCGCGCATCGGGGGCAGCCGCCAGGCCAACGGAAGCTGCAAGCCGTGGCAAGGTGCAGGCGGGAGCGCGACCGGCCGCGGCCGCTCCCCGACCGACACGTGCCGAAGATGCCGGTCGTGACGCTGGCAATGACGCCGGCCACGACTGGCAGACTTTCTGACCCGCCGCCGGCGCGATCCGGTGGAGTGCCGTGGCAAACGTGCAAACAAGGCAAGGCAGCAGCAACTATTCGAGGCTTTGCCCTGATGGCGGATCCCTAGAATCTCTCACGTGGCATCTTGCTACACCCCCCGACTTCACAGCCCTCCGCATGGAGGGCTCTTTTTTCGCTCCCACCTTGGCTATGTCGAGGTGCACCTCGGGACGCGTTCCAGCCGGACATCAGCCAGCGCACGAATTGTTCCAAAAACGAAACACAGTGTGCAATCCATGTGACTTCTTGCGGTGCGGCGAACACTGCATAATGCGGCGCGGTGGCAGGTTCAGTGCATCCCTCGATGCGCGGTCGCCATGCCCCATTGTCCCGAATTCCTCCACACCGCCATGCCCAGCCGCCTTCCCCCGCCTTGCCTCCTGTCCCGCCGCGGCGTACGCGGTTTCGCGCTGGTTGCCGTCGCCGTGTCCGCCGCGTTGTCCAGTGGCGTGTCGCACGCCGGGCCATGGTTCGAGCCGGTGCGCCTGGGCGCGGCGGTCGGGGCCGGCAATGATGCCGCCATGGCGCGGCTGGAAGCCCGCTGGGATTTGAAGCACGACCTCTGGGCCACGTCGTCGCAATCGTTGCGCCTGCGCCTGGGGATAGAAGCGTCGGCAGGCGTCTGGAACCCACATGGCGGTGGCGGCAATGCCTTGGGCGATCTTGGCCTGACGCCGATCCTGCGCTTGCAGGGCGCAGGGTCCAGTGGCGTCTTCCTGGAGGCCGGCGTTGGCGTCCATGCGCTGTCGCGCACGCACCTTTCGGATGACAAGGTCTTTTCCACCGCGTTCCAGTTCGGCGACCGCGTGGCCGTCGGCTATCGCTTTGGCGACGCGCTGGACTCGGAGCTTGCGCTGCGACTGCAGCATTATTCGAACGCGGGCATCAAGGAGCCCAACCCCGGCATCAACTTCCTCCTGCTCCAGTATTCGGCTCGTTTCTGAGGCCGTCAGCAAGTATTGTTCAGGCATGGTGGCCGGCCGCCGCCGCCATGCCGGCTGCCCGCGCAGGCGTGCGCAGCCGTCTGCGCGCCGCACGGCGCGACCGTGCGGCTGACCGTGCGGCTGACGTGCGGTTGAGACCGGATCCCGGCAGGCAGACATGCAGGCATTGGCGCTGTTTTCCGTGCAGTTCATGCTCGCGGTGACATGGACGCTCTACGTGGCGTTCCTGCCCGCGCTGGCCGCGCAGGCTGGCCTGCCGGCCGCGAAGGTCGCCTGGATCCTGCTGATGGACCAGGCCATCTTCGTCCTGATGGATTGCGCGCTCGGCATCGCCGCCGACCGGGTGGCCGATGCCATGCGCCGGCTTGGCGGATGGGTGCTCGCCGCGACCGTCGTTTCGGCCGTGGCCTTCGCCTGCCTGGCGAAGTCCGCGTCTCCGCCGATGCTGCTCGCGCTCACCGCGTGCTGGGCGGCGACCTCCTCGGCGCTGCGGGCCCCGCCCATGGTGATCATCGCGCGCCGGCTGCGGACCTCGGCGCCCGCCTTCCTGGTCGGGTGCTCGCTGCTTGGCGTGGGGCTGGCGTCCGCGCTGGCGCCCATGCTCACCGTGTGGATGCGCGGGCTTGCGCCGGCGTTGCCGTTTCTTGCGGCAAGCCTTGGCCTGGTTGCCGCCGTGTTCGCCTTGCAGTGGGTCGAGCGCCACGCGGGTCCCCGGCCGGTCGCGACGCCGAACACGGGGCGCGCCGGCGGCATTGTCATGGTGTGGCTGCTGCTGGCCGCCGTATTCCTGTTGGCGCTCGGTTTCCAGGTCCATAGCACGGTGAATGCCGCGCCGGCCTACCTGAAGTTCGTGAAGCAGGCCGACCTCGTGCGCGTGATGCCGGCTTTCTGGATCGGCTTTGCGCTTGGCGTGCTGCTGCCCGCGTGGCTGCCGCGCGGACGGTTTCCGATCCAGTTCGTGCTCATGGCTGCCACGGTGCTGGGCAGCCTGGTGCTGGCCGGCATTGCCATGGCGCCCTCGCTGGGCTGGCTGCTCGCGGCGCAATGCGTGGCGGGAGGGCTGTGGGGCGTGGTGTTCAGTGCCGCGGCCAGCGCCGCGATCGACGCCGGCCATGTCGGCCGCGAGGGCAAGCTCACCGGACTGGTGTTTGCGCTGGCGGCGCTGGCGGCTTCCGTGCGCATTGCCATGGTCGCGTCCGGCACGGCCAGGCTGCCCGCGGTGGCCGCCTGGCTGCCATGGCTGCCGGCGGCGGCGTGGGGTGTCGCGGCCGTGCTGCTGGTGCTGTTCGTGATCCGCAATCTGCCGCTGCTGGCCGTCAGCCCGGCGAGCGGAGATGCCTGATCGGGAGCACGGCCGGGGCGCCCCCGCGTAAAATGTGGCGCTCCCACCTGTTCAGGAGATCTCCATGACGCTCGTCTTGTCCCGCCGAACCCGTGCAGCGCTTTCGGCGGCCGGCCTGCTGCTGGCTGCCGGCACGGCGCTGGCCGCCGATCTCGAGATGCCAAGGCCGCGCGGCAAGGACGAAGCCCCGGGCGCGCCGGTGGCCTGCAGGAAATCGGTGCGGGAAAAACTGCCGAATCCCGACCACTTCAAGTGGGATGGCAGCACCTATCGCAAGGTCGCCGAAGACGCCTACAGCGTGGTGGCTGATGTCGAGTACATGGGAGCCGACGGCGCCCAGCGCAAGGCCAAGGTTCAATGCGACGTGATCCGGGCGCCGGGCGACCGGTTCGTCGTGACCAAGGTCCGGCTGCCCGAATAGCGCAACGCGCGCCCCGTGCCGTTGGCGTGATGTGGGTTCAAAGGCAGATATCAGGGCGCACTGATCGCCGCATGGCACCAAATGCTAACTCAGGGGCGGCAGGTGCAAAGTCACGCCTACGCGCGACGCGTATCTTGAAATGTCCGCTTTTGACAAGGAATCGGCCATGCAAGAAGGCAAATTCACCTCGAAAATCACCTACTGGTTCGAACAAAGCGTTCTGGTGGCCGCTCAGATCCTGCTGATGGCAGTAATCCTGGCGATGGTCATCCAGCTTTGGGTCATGTTTTCCTCCGATCTCGTTGAGCGCGTTCGCAGCATCGATACCGTTCCGGAACTCATGAAGTCGGTGCAGACAGCCTTTTCCGGTGTGCTGCTCATCATTCTCGGGCTCGAGCTGATGGAAACCTTGCGCGTGTATTTCAAATCGCACCGCGTCCGGCTGGAAACCATCCTGGCCGTGGCCATCATCGCCGTCGGCCGCCACGTGATCAATCTGGATGTGGAGCACATGGCGGGCGCTTCCCTCATCGGCGTGGCCACGGTAGTGCTGGCGCTGACGGGCGGTTACTTCCTGGTTCGATTCAAGGCGCCGCCATCTACGGACTAAGGCCGGGAATTCAGGCCTGGTCTGGCTGGCAAGGAATAGGTCCGTCTCATCGCCAGCCACAGCACGCTTCTCAACCGATCGATTTCGGCACGCCAGCCACGCGCAACTCAAAGCACAAGGTTGTTCCGCTGGCGCCTTCGACCAGCCTTACCTGGCTGTGGTTGAGCTGCAGCATGCGCTGCACGATCAGCAGCCCCAGCCCGCCGCCCCGGTGCGCGCCGCCCGACGGGAACGGGCGCTGGAAGAGCGACTCGCGTAGCGCCGGCGGAATCCCGGGCCCGTTGTCGCTGACGGTCACCGCCACTTTGCCGTCCCGATAAGCCAGGTCGACTTCGACCACGCCTTCCGCGGGCGTGTGCCGGATGGCGTTGTCGAGCAGATTGGTCATGACGCGCTCGATCATGCCGAGGTCCGCCGTCACGGCCGGCAAGGCCGGGGGCAGACCCGCGCGCAGTTGCAGATGCTTGGCCTGCGCCGGCAGTGCAAACTTCTCGAGCACATCCTGGGTCAGGTCCACGATCGAGAAATCCTCCGGAGCCGGCTGCACCATGCCGTGTTCCAGCCGCGCCAGTTCGAACAGCGACTGCGCGAGGCCGCCAACCTTGACGCTTTGCGCCAGCGCGATCGCCAGGTAGCGCTGGCGCTCCTCGGGACCGAGCTTGTCGGCCTTGAGCGACAGCGTCTCCAGATAGCCGTGCAGCGACGCCAGCGGCGTGCGCAGGTCGTGCGAGATATTGGCGACCATCTCGCGGCGCTCCTGATCCTGCTGCGTCAATGTGCGCCACTGCGCTTCGATGCGATCCGCCATCTGGCGGAACGCGGTCTCCAGCGCGGCGATCTCGTCGCGCTGCTCCGGCGCCGCCACCGCGGCTTGCGGGACGCCGCCGGAATTGAACTGCCGCATCGCTTGCGTCAGCCGCCGGAGCGGCCTGGTGATCAGCGCAAAGGCGACCAGGCCCGCGACCAGGCCGAGTGCCGCCACGAGCGCCATCGACCACAGCGTGGTCCGCAACACGGAGTTCTCTGTCGCCTGCGCCGCCAGCTTGTCGTGGGTCTCGCCCATCAGCACCACGTAGATGTAGCCACCCTGCCGCAGCGGCGCCGCGCTGAAGACCTTGCGGGCCGTCGCGCTGCGCGGATCCTCGCCGAGGATGGGCAGCGCGCCGCCATCGATCAGTGCCTTCACCGGCGCCAGATCCACACGGTCCCGGATCAGGTGTCCGATCGGCGCATCGTGGCCGCGAATGCGGCCGGCATCGTCGAGCAGGTAGACTTCCACGCTCGGATTCAGGACCATCAGCTGCCCGAACAACTGGCGCAATGCCACGGGGTCAAGTGCACTCTGGTCGACCAGCAGCGCATTGCGGCCGATGTATGCCGCCAGCCCGCGCGACAAGCCCTGCACCACTTCTTTCTCGTGCATGGCATTGGAGCGGACCTGCAGCCATGCCGACGCGCCGCAACAGGCCAGCAGCAGGGCGGCGAAGACTGCGGACAGCCGCTGGGTCAGCGAAAGATTCATCATGGCTCTCCCGCGCCGCCGACCGGGCCGACCGGGCCGACAGCGCCGGGCTCGGCCGCGAACCGGTAACCGCGCCGCCACACCGTCAGGATGCGCTGCGGCTGCGCCGGGTCTGCTTCGATCTTGGTGCGCAGCCGGTTGATATGCGTGTTCACCGTATGCTCGTAGCCTTCGTGCTGGTAGCCCCACACCGCGTTGAGCAGATCCATCCGCGAAAACACCTTGCCGGGATGGCGCGCGAAGAAGTACAGCAGGTCGAACTCGCGAGGCGTCAGGTCGAGCCGCTTCCCGTCGACCGTGGCCTCGCGCGCCAGCGGATCGATCGTCAGGCCGCCAAGTTCGAGGCTGCCGGCGTCGGCGCGCACGTCCCTGGCCATCGCCTCGACGCGCCGCAGCAGCGCCTTGACGCGCGCCACCAGTTCCAGCACGGAGAATGGCTTGGCCAGGTAGTCGTCGGCACCCAGCTCCAGGCCGAGGATGCGATGCACTTCGCTGGAACGCGCGCTGGTGATGATGATCGGCGTGTAGCGCGTCATGGCGCGCGCACGCCGGCAGATCTCCAGGCCATCCACGCCGGGTAGCATCAGGTCCAGCACCAGCGCGTCCCAGCCGCCCTGTTCCAGGAGCCGCAGGCCTTCGGCACCGTCGGCGCTGTGGACGACCTCGTAGCGCTCATCGCGCAGATGCATGGCCAGCACGTTGGCGATGCCAACGTCGTCCTCGACGAGCAGAATGCGTTTGAGGTGTTCCATGAGCGGTTCGCCGGTCGATCGTCGACAGGCCAGGAGTGGTCGCCGGTAATGACACTATTGTGCAGAATTCCGGCCCACCGAGTTATCACGGATTGTTTAAGGTTTGGCGAGGACTCCGATACGGCTTCGCGCCTAGGATGCTGTCACGATCGGTTCAAACTGCATGGGAGTCCATCATGCGCATCAGCAGACGCTTTTTGTTGTCCGGCGGCGCCATGGCCGCCACGCTTGCTGCCGTGGGCGGCTGGCGCGCGCTGGCCGGCGGCACGCCCGCTGCCGGCGACACCCGCAAGGCCGCGGAGCGCTTCGAGGTCACCCTGAGCGACGAGGCATGGCGCCAGAAGTTGTCCCCGGCCCAGTACGCCGTGCTGCGCAATGAAGGCACGGAGCGGCCCTTCAGCAGCCCGCTCAACGACGAGCACCGCAACGGCATCTTTGCCTGTGCCGGTTGCCAGCTCGACTTGTTCTCTTCGAAGACCAAGTTCGACAGTGGTACCGGCTGGCCCAGCTTCTGGGCACCGCTGGAGCATGCCGTGGCCACCACCGAGGACCGCGCCTTCGGCATGCTGCGCACCGAGGTCCATTGCCGGCGCTGCGGCGGTCACCTGGGGCACGTCTTCGACGACGGACCGAAGCCGACCGGCCTGCGCTATTGCATGAACGGCGTCGCCATGACATTCCGGCCCGCCGCCTGAAGCCTCCCACGGCACACACAAGGCACCCACAAAATCATGCTGCTCCTGATCCTGGCCTATCTCGGCGGTGCGCTCACCATCCTGAGCCCATGCATCCTGCCCGTACTGCCGTTCGTGTTCGCCCGCGCCGACCAGCCCTTCGCGCGCAGCGGCCTGCCGCTGCTGGCTGGCATGGGCATGACTTTCGCGCTCGTGGCCACGCTGGCGGCCGTGGGCGGCGGCTGGGTGGCGCAGGCCAACCAGTTTGGACGCTGGCTCGCCATTGCACTGCTGACCGTGTTTGGCCTGACGCTGCTGCTGCCGCGGTTTGCCGAGCGTCTGATGCGCCCGCTGGTCAACGCCGGCAGCCGCCTGTCCAACTTCGCGCAATCCGGTGGCCGCGCGGCCAGTCCCGGATCGTCGTTCCTGCTTGGCATCGCCACCGGGCTGCTCTGGGCGCCCTGCGCCGGACCGATCCTGGGCCTCGTGCTGACTGGCGCGGCACTGCAAGGCGCCAGTCTGGGCACCACGCTACTGCTGGCGGCATATGCGGCCGGTGCGGCGACGTCGCTGGCGCTGGCCCTGCTGATCGGCGGACGCGTGTTCGCGGCCATGAAGCGTTCGCTCGATGCCGGCGAATGGATTCGCCGCGGCATCGGTGCCGCCATGCTGGCCGGCGTGGTGGCGATCGGGCTGGGTCTCGATACCGGCGTGCTGGCGCGTGTATCGACGATTGCCACGGGTGGACTGGAGCAGCACCTCGTCGACAGGCTGGCCGGCAACCATGCCGCCGAAAAGCAGGACGGCACGATGATGGCGAGCGCGAATCCGGAGAGCACGGTGCCGGGCGCCGCCAGTGGGGGCGCGATGATGATGCGCGCCGGGGGCAGGGCAGCGGCGCTGCCGGTCGAAGGCCAGTTCCCGGGACTCAACGGTGCCGTCGAATGGCTGAACTCCCCGCCGCTGACCGCCGAGGGCCTGCGCGGCAAGGTCGTGCTGGTCGACTTCTGGACATACTCCTGCATCAACTGCCTGCGCACGCTGCCCTATGTGAAGGCGTGGGCCGACAAGTACAAGGACCAGGGGCTTGTCGTTATCGGCGTCCACGCACCGGAATTCGCGTTCGAGCGCAATATCGACAACGTGAAGAAGGCCTCCCGCGATCTCGGCGTGACCTACCCGGTGGCGATCGACAACAATTTCGCCATCTGGCGCGCCTTCGGCAACCAGTACTGGCCCGCGCACTATTTCATCGACCCGCAAGGCCGTATTCGCTTCCACCATTTCGGCGAGGGTGAATACGAACGCTCCGAAGCCGTGATCCGCCAACTGCTGGAAGAGGCCGGCCACGCCGATGTGGCCAAGCGTGCGACGGCCATGCCGGCCACGTTGAACGACAAGGCCGGCAGTGGGGTGCAGATGGCGGCGGACAACGGTGCGATGCGATCGCCGGAGACCTATGTTGGCTACGAACGCGCGGAGAACTTCGGCTCGCCTGGCGGTGCGGTGCATGACCGGCCGCAGGACTACACGGCGCCCGCGAAGCCCGACCTGAACCGATGGGGCCTTGCCGGCAACTGGCGCGTCGGCGCGGAGCACGCCACGCTTGACCGGCCGAACGGACGCATCGTCTACCGCTTCCACGCACGCGACCTGCATCTCGTGCTCGGCCCGGCCCAGGACGGCAAGCCGGTCAGGTTCCGTGTGACGATCGACGGCGCCGCGCCGGGCGCGTCGCACGGCACCGATATCGCGCCGGATGGCACCGGCGAGGTCACGGCCCAGCGTCTCTACCAACTGGTGCGGCAGGACGGCGAGGTCAGGGACCGCACCTTTGCCATCGAATTCCTCGATCCCGGCGTGGAGGCCTATGCCTTCACATTCGGCTAACCCTTCGAAACCAAGGAACCTCATCATGAACGCGATTGCAGCACTGCGGCACTGGACGCGCTCCGCCACGCTCAAGCTCGTGGGCGTCGCCATGCTGGCGGCCGTTGCCACCAGTTGGGGGCAGCCCGCACTATCGGCCGAGGACGCGGTACGCATCCCCGCACCCTCGCAGGACGAGAAGCCCGGCGATGCCCACACCGCGACGGCCGTGTTTGCCGGCGGCTGCTTCTGGGGCGTCCAGGGCGTATTCCAGCACGTGCGCGGCGTAACGCGTGTGACATCAGGCTATGCCGGCGGCGCGGCCAGCACGGCGCAGTACGAGAGGGTAGGCTCAGGCACGACCGGCCACGCGGAATCCGTCGAGATCCGCTACGACCCGGCGCAAGTCAGCTACGGCAAGCTGCTGCAAGTCTTTTTCTCGGTGGCGCACAACCCGACCCAGCTCAACTACCAGGGGCCCGATCACGGCACGCAGTACCGCTCCGCGATCTTCCCGGTCACGCCTGTACAGCGCACGATTGCCGAGGCCTATATTGCCCAGCTTGGTGCAGCCAGGGTTTTCCGGGCACCCATCGTGACGCGCGTGGAGGACTACAAGGGGTTCTATCCGGCGGAAGCCTATCACCAGGACTTCCTGACGAAGAATCCGAACTATCCGTACATCGTGATCAACGACCTGCCCAAGATCGGCAACCTGAAGCAGATCTTTCCAGATCTCTATCGCAACGATCCCGTGTTGTTGACCAAATCCGGTTCCTGACACCGCAATACGGGATTCTGCCTCGTGCAAGAATCCCGCAGCGCCCGGCACAGGCACGCCACGCCCTTCTCGGACCGCCGAGGGGCTCGCCGTTTGTGGCGTTTTTCCACGTCGAATGGGTGTCAGGACTGTGATTTCTGTCGTCGTGGGTTTGGAGTCCCATCAGCCTCCTGAATGCTGGCCAAGCACTGGCACCTTGACGAGCGGCTTGCAATAATTGAAAGCGCGGTGCGAACGCCAATCGATTCACGGCGCAGAGCCGACAGGTGGCGGGTTGAGAGTTGCGCGAACCATCTGAAGCTGGAGAGAGCGGTTCCAGGGCAACACATGCCCGGCTCGGCTATGGCGCGCGCTTCCGCTTCCTTTTGGATCGTCGGAGTCGGTAGCGCTTGTCTTCCCCTCGCCAGGCAAAAATGAAGAGACTCGTCGTGTGCTTGCTCCTGGTTTTGGCGCCGCTGAGAGTGGGCGCGGCGATGCCTTACCTGTACTCGCGCAGCGCCGTTGTCTACGACATGGGGCAAGGTCGGGTCCTGCTGGAGAAGCAGGCGGACGCAGTCGCGCCAGTGGCCTCGCTGACAAAGCTGATGACTGCGATGGTGGCGCTGGACCAGCATCCGGCGCTGGACGAACCTCTGACCATCGAGCCCGCCGACGTCGATCGGATCAAGCGTTCGCCCTCCCGCCTTCCGGTCGGTACCACACTCGCACGCGGTGAGATGCTCCGCCTGGCCTTGATGGCATCGGAGAATCGATCGGCTTCTGCATTGGCGCGCTCCATTGCCGGCGGGAAGTCGATGTTCGTCGCGAAAATGAACGAGAAGGCCAGCGCGCTTGGCATGCATCACACCCGCTTTCAGGATCCGACGGGACTGTCGCCACACAATGTATCCAGCGCGCGCGACCTTCTGAGCATGGCAGACGCCGCTTCGCACTACCCGTTGATTCGCGAGTTCACAACGCTTTCAAACCACCGCGTCGAAGTGGCTCGGCGTTCGTTGCGCTATCGCAATACCCTGCTTATGCCGCGGGAGCCAGACTGGGGTATCCAGCTGTCAAAAACTGGCTTCATCAACGAAGCGGGCCACTGCATTGTATTGAAGGCCGACTTGGGAAGCGGTCCGGTGATCATCGTACTGATGGGAGCGGCGTCTAACTGGAAACGGACGGCTGATCTGATTTCGATTCGCCATTGGCTGGGAGGCAAGGAAGTGAACGGCGCCATGCAGCAGGCCGCCTACCCGGCAAAGCCGATATCTCACCATCGTGCGAAGGCGGTGGTGCATCACGGAAAAGTCAGGCAAGCTCCTTATCGGAGTCACCGTACGTGAAAAGAATGGCGGTAGCAGACCGCGGAGCCGCACGCGTGGGGAGTCCATTGCATCGGGCTTCGTCGAATCTGCGGTCAATCAGGTGGTCAGCAGGCGGTTCGTCAAACGGCAGCAGATGGCCTGGCGTGGTGACGTGGCACCGCGACTTACTGCCATGCCTGCGGATTGCCGCCCAGGCTGCTGCAGACGTCCATCGCGATCTCGCGCAGGCGCGGCTCGCTGCGCTGGCCCGAGAGCGCGTAACCGGCACCCGCGCTGGCCCAATAAAACGTGCGCCGGTCGTCCTGGCGCAGCACACGGAAGGAGGCGCGCAGGGGCGCGGCCCCGGTGATATACAGCGTGAGGCGCCCGCCCACCTGGTTCTGGTACATCAGCTGTGCCGCCGGACCGGTCGTGCCGGGCAACAGCCGCCCGCCCATCAGCGTGTAGCCGTACTCGTCCAGCGCCGGAACCGTCAGCGTGCGCCCCAGTCCGTGCGACAGCCACGCCATCAGGTGCCCCTGGTCGGTAGCAGTCACTTCCACCGGGTGGCGCGGCTCTGGCGCGTAGATCGCGTAGGCGAGGTCAGCATGGCGGGCGAAATCCCAGGGATCCGCCTCGTGCGCTGGCAGCCACGCGGCGCCGGTGCCGAGCATCGCGCCCGCGCCGACCCAGGCCAGTGCCGCCGCTGCGCGCCGCCACCACGCGCGGCGTGGCCGCACCAATACATAGCGCACATCCGTCGGCAACGGAAACAGCGACCTGAGTGCGGCGGTCTGACGCCGGTAATCCTCCACACGTGCGGCGGCTTGTGCATCGTGCGCCAGCGCGGCCAAGACCTCGGCCTGATCATGCGGCGCAAGCTCGCCATCGACCAGCGCCGAGAGCCGCTCCAGCTCCCGGCCGGTCGTCGGCGCGGTGGAACTGCGATTGTCCGTCATGGCCTCTTCCTCACGACTTTGAAAACCTGGCCCGGCTTTCAGCGTCGCCGCCGCGGAGCAGCACGCGCAGGTGCTCGCGCGCCCGCGACAGCCGCGACATCACCGTCCCCACCGGCACCCGCAAGATGGCGGCGGCTTCCTGGTAGCTCAGTTGCTCCAGTGCCACTAGCAGCAACACCTCGCGCTGCTCCAGCGGCAGGCGGTAGAGCGCGCGCTGCACATCGAGCAGTAGCAGCTCATCGACTTCCCCGTCCCGCGCTTCCAGCCGCTGCCACACAGGGTCATCGGCATCAAGTGCCAGCTCGCGGCGCTTGCGCAACTGGTCGATATAGAGGTGGCGCAGTATGGTCATCAACCAGGTGCGCGTATTGCTGTGGGCACGTAGCAGCGAGGTGCGCCCGAGAGCGCGCTCGACCGTGTCCTGCACCAGATCGTCCGCCCATGCGGCATCACCCGTCAGCGCGCGGGCATAACGGCGCAACTGCGGCAGGCAGGCGGCGAGGTCGTCGCGCAAGCTCACCGGGATGAATTCTCCGCGTGGTCGACCCCGCCCGTCAGTAGCCGCCGCGATACCCGTCGCCCGTGCCCCGGCTACTGCCACGCTGGGATTGGGCTGAGCTGCCGGGGGAAGCTGTGCCACTGTCGGTGGAGCACGCGGCCACAACCATCATGGCAAACAGCAAGCCAGAAATCAGATGCAGCACTTTCATTTCGGTCTCCAGAAGGCAGGCCGCGGAGGCAGCACTATTCCGCCTCGAAATCGGTGCTGCTCGCCTGTCAACTCTGTAAACGCGCCGCGGCGGTGCTTTATTCCGCTGTCATGGAGTTTGTTCTACGCCATGCCGCCCAAGCGTTCGCCAGTTGTCCTCGCTGAAGCCGTGACAGCGTCGAGTTGAACAATATCGAGGAAGGACTCGCCCGTCTCGGGCGAGTGCAGGACGCGTCGGGGCGGCGTAGATCCGGCAGCCGAAACGTCCTGGTGTTCCCGTACACCTGTACCTTGCATCCGACCATGACAGGCACGCTCAGCGTAGGGCCGGATGCGAAGGCCGGTGGCGAATGGCGGCGGTCACGCCGACACCTCGTCAGGTGATCGCGCCAAGCTGCCAGGGAACGAACTCGTTCTGGCCATAGCCGTGCAATTCGCTCTTTGAGCGCTGTCCCGACGCTGCCGCCAGCATGAGGCGGAAGATCTCTTCCCCAAGCGCGTCGATGGTTTGCGTGCCATCGATCACGGTGCCGCAGTTGATGTCGATATCCTCCTGCTGGCGCTGCCACAGGGCGGTATTGGTGCCGAGCTTCAGGGACGGGGCCGGCGCACAGCCATAGGCGGAGCCGCGCCCGGTGGTAAAGCAGATCAGGTTGGCGCCGCCGGCCACCTGGCCGGTCGCCGAGACCGGATCGTATCCAGGGGTGTCCATGAAGACCAGGCCGGCTGCCTCCACGCGCTCCGCATAGCCGTATACGTCGACCAGGTTGGTAGTGCCGCCCTTGGCCACGGCACCGAGTGATTTCTCCAGGATCGTGGTGAGGCCGCCCGCTTTGTTGCCCGCTGAAGGGTTGTTGTCCAGGCTGGCGTTCATGCGCGCGCAGTAGGCTTCCCACCAGCGGATCCGGTCGAGCAGCTTGTGCCCGACTTGCGGTGATACGGCACGGCGCGTCAGCAAATGCTCGGCGCCATAGATCTCCGGCGTCTCCGACAGGATGGCGGTACCCCCGTGCGCCACCAGCCGGTCGACGGCCGCGCCAAGCGCGGGATTGGCGCTGATGCCGGAATAGCCGTCGGAGCCGCCGCATTGCAGTCCGACCACCAGGTGGCTGGCATCGACGGGCTCGCGTCGGACCCGGTTGGCGTCGGGCAGCATCGCCTTGATCTGCTCGATGCCCGCCGCCACCGTACGGGCCGTGCCGCCGGTGGCCTGGATGGTCATGGTTTTCAGCGCGGCACCGCATGCCAGTCCCTCGCTGTCGAGCAGGCCGTCGATCTGGTTGGTTTCGCAGCCCAGCCCGACGATCAGCACGGCGGCAAAGTTGGGGTGGCGCGCGTAGCCCGCCAACGTGCGCCGCAGCAGCGCCAGGCCTTCGCCTTCGCCATCCACCGCGCAGCCTTGCCCGTGCGTCAGGGCCACTACGCCATCCACGTTCGGATAGTCGGCAAGAGCCTGCGGATTGATCTCGCGCCGGAAATGCTCGGCGATGGCGCGTGCCGCGGTGGCAGAGCAATTGACGGACGTCAGGATGCCGATGTAGTTGCGCGTGCCGACCCGCCCGTCGGCACGGACGATGCCCATGAATTGCGCGCGCTGCGTCGCCACCGCTGCAGGGCGCTTGCCGCTGCCGAACGCGTAGTCGCGCTCGAATTCGCCGATGGCCAGGTTGTGGGTGTGGACATGCTCGCCTGGGGCGACCGGGCGCGTGGCGAAGCCGATGACCTGCCCGTAGCGGCGCACCGGCGCGCCGGCCTCGAGTGCGCGCACTGCCAGCTTGTGCCCTGCGGGCACCAGGCCGCGTACCACCAGGCCAGCGCCGAGGCGCGTGCCTGCCACCAGCTGCGCACGCGCGATGACGACATCGTCATCCGGATGCAGCCGGATGACGGGTTCGACGGCGGTTGCCGCATCTTGTTCCAGGACGGCGCTCATGCTGCGGCCTCCAGGTCGTGCGCGCCTTGCAGCGCGGCGCATGTCGGCACGCCGTCAACCAGGCGCGGCAGCTGCCACGGGTTACTGTCGCGCAAGGCCGGTGGGAGCACGGGATCGGGATAGTTCTGGTAGCACACCGGGCGCAGGAAGCGCTCGATGGCGGCGCTGCCGACGGAGGTGCCGCGCGCATCGGTGGTAGCCGGGTAGGGGCCACCATGGACGATGGCGTCGCCGACTTCCACGCCGGTCGGGTAACCGTTGAAGAGCAGCCGGCCGACCTTGCTTTCCAAGCGCTCGATGAGCGCGGCATGGTGATGGAGGTCACCGTCATCGGCCATCAGCGTGGCCGTAAGCTGGCCGCGCATCCGTTCGGCAAAGGCCAGGAAGTCGTCTTCGGAATCCAGCGCGACGATCACCGTCGACGGGCCGAATACTTCCTCCTCCAGCGCACGATCCTCCGCAAACAGCGCGCTGCGGTCTGCCTTCAGCAGATGCCCGCCGATGCGGCCGTCCGCTTGCTTTGAAACCAGGGCTTCCACGCCGGGGACCTCGCGCAAGCCGGCCAGCCCGCGCTGGAAATTGTCCCGGATGCCGGCGCCCAGCATGGGCTGCGGCTCGGCCAGCGCCAGTGCCGTGCCGAGTTCGGAGACGAACGCATCGAATGCCGGTGAGCGGATGCCAAGCACCAAGCCCGGGCTGGTGCAGAGCTGGCCGCAGCCGAAGGTGACCGAGGCCGCCAGTTCGCGCGCAATCTGTGCGCCGCGAGCGGACAGTGCCGAGGGCATCAGGAACACCGGGTTCACGCTCGACATCTCCGCAAACACCGGAATCGGATCCGGCCTCGATTGCGCCATATCGAACAAAGCCCGGCCCGCAGCCAGCGATCCGGTAAAGCCCGCTGCCTTGATGTGCGGCGCCCGTACCAGTGCCGCCCCGGTGGCGGCGGTGCCGAACACCATGTTGAATACGCCCGCCGCTGCACCACTGCGCGCGATCGCGCGTTCGATCGCATCGGCAACGTATTCAGACGTGACCATGTGACCCGGATGCGCCTTCACCACCACCGGGCAGCCCGCTGCCAGCGCCGAAGCGGTGTCGCCACCGGCCACCGAGAATGCGAGCGGGAAATTGCCGGCGCCGAAGACCGCCACCGGACCCACGCCGACGCGGTACTGCCGCAGGTCGGGCCGCGGCAGCGGCTGGCGCGCAGGCTGCGCGCGGTCGATGCGGACATCGAGGAAGTCGCCGCGCCGTACCGTGGCCGCGAACATGCGCAGCTGATTGCTGGTGCGCTTGCGCTCGCCTTCCAGCCGCGCCGGCGGCAGGGCGGTCTCGCGGCTGGCCGCCGCGATGAACGCCTGGTCCAGCGCATCGATTTCTTCGGCGATGGTCTCCAGCAGCGCGGCGCGTTCGGCAGGGCTGGTGGCGCGGAATGCGGGGAAGGCCTGGTGCGCGGCCAGCGCGGCTGCTGCAACTTCGGCTTCGGTGGCTTCGTGGAAGCTGACCGGGTACCGTTCGCCTGTCACGGCGTCGTTGCTGTGCAGCAGGGTGCCGGCGGCACGGCGCTCGCCGCCGATGTAGTGAAGTCCGAGGATGGTCATGTGAGTTTTCCGGATGCAGGGAATACGGGACGCCGTCAGGCCGCCTCGGAGGAGCCAAGCCGCAAGGTCGAGTCGCGGCGGGTCCGTGCGCCAATGCTCATCAGCAGCAGCACGCCGACCACGCCTGCGATTGTCAGGGCCAGCATGCCCGCTTGCTGGCTATGGAATGCGGATTCGACAGCGGTCTTCAGCGTCGGCGCGATAAAGCCGCCGAGATTGCCCAGCGCACCGATCAGGGCGATGCCGCTGGCCGCGGCGGTGCCACTCAGGTAGGCGGTGGGCAGCGTCCAGAACAGCGGCTGGACCACGACAAAGCCGACGGTAGCCAGGCAGAAGGCCATCAGCACGGGCACCAGCTCGTGCCCCAGCGTCGACAGTGCGATGCCGGTGGCCGCCATGGCGAGCATGGCCATGGCGAATTCCCGTTGCTTGCCCCTGGCGTCCGCGATGCCGGTGATCAGGCGCAGGGAAATCAGCGCGCACAGCCACGGAATCGCGGTGAGCAGGCCGACCTTGGCGCCAATCGCCATGCCGGTCAGCTCGGAAATACGCGTCGGCAGGTAGAAGATGACGCCGTAGACGCTGACCTGGATGGCGAAGTAGATGGCGACGAAACGCAGCACCTGCCAGTTGCCCAGCGCGCTCAGTGCGGTTGCCGGGCCATGCGCGGTCTTCCGGTTGTCTTCCGCGGCGATAGCGGCTTCGAGCGCAGTCTTCTCGTCGGCGTTCAGCCACTTGGCATCGCGCGGCTTGCTGGCCAGGTAGAAGAAGGCGATCACGCCCACTACCGACGCCGCCAGGCCTTCGATGATGAACATCCATTGCCAGTTGCGCAGGCCCAGCTGGCCACCCATCACATCGAGCAGCAGTCCCGAGACCGGCCCGCCCAGTACCAGTGCCACCGGCAAGCCGAAGTAGTAGACACCAAGTGCCTTGCCGCGCTGGCTGGCAGGGAACCAGTAGGTGGAGTACAGGATCACGCCCGGCGAGAATCCCGCTTCGGCGACGCCAAGGATAAAGCGCAGCACGTAGAACGAGGTCTCGTCGTGCGCGAACATCATGGCCGCCGACGCCAGCCCCCAGGTGACCATGATGCGGCTGAGCCAGACCCTGGCGCCGACCCGGTGCAGGATCAGGTTGCTGGGGATTTCGAAAACGGCATAGCCGATGAAGAAGATGCCGGCGCCAAGCGCATAGGCCGCATTGCCGATATTGGCATCGACCATCAGGGCTTGCTTGACGAAGCCGACGTTGGAGCGGTCGAGCATCGACAGCGCGAACATCAGTGCCAGGAAAGGCGCGAGGCGCAGGCGTGCCTTGCTTACCGCGCTTGCGAGCGGATCGTGGTTGGCAGCTTGAGTCTGCATGGGTTGTCTCCGGTACGAAGCCGCGCGTCGCGGCCTCATGTGATGGATTGCGGCATCCCCGTCTTTTGCTCGCGCGAGGGTGGCTGCGGTGTTCAGGGTGGGGCGCCGTGGCGCCCGCTCAGAGATCGTCGTTCAGAAAGTGGTGTGGCCGCGTGCGGCCAGGTTGGCCATGAGGGCGCGTACGCCGAACGTCCACGGAGCGATACGGTCGCTTCGGCCCACGCGGTTGACCAGGCTGCCGAGCTGGCGGCTGGAGATGGTGACGAGATCGCCATCCTTGTGCGTGAAACCGCCGCCCGCGCTGTCGCGGTCTTCCGCTGGCGCGAACAGCGTACCAAGGAACAGCATGGCGCCATCGGGATACTGGTGGGTCGTGCCCATGGCCTGCCCGGCCAGCTCCAGCGGGTCGCGCGTGATCTGGTCCATCGAGCTGGTGCCGGACAACACGAAGCCGTCCGGGCCATCGACGCGCAGGTTCACCGTTGCCCGCCGCACGTCGTCCAGCGAGAAGCTCTGGTCGAACAGGCGCAGGAACGGACCGATCGCGCAGGAGCCGTTATTGTCCTTGGCCTTGCCCAGCAGCAGCGCACTGCGGCCCTCGAAATCGCGCAGGTTGACGTCGTTACCCAGCGTGGCACCGAGCACTTCACCGCGGCTGTTGAGGGCCAGCACGATCTCGGGTTCCGGATTGTTCCATGCGGAGCCGGGATGGAGGCCGATTTCCGTACCGGTGCCCAGCGCCGAAAGCAGCGGTGCCTTGGTGAAGATCTCGGCGTCCGGGCCGATGCCTACCTCGAGATATTGAGACCACATGCCATGCTCGATCAGCAAGGCCTTGAGTTCGCCCGCCTCGCGGGAACCCGGCCGGATCCGGGACAGGCGCTCGCCCACCAGCGCCTGGATCCTGCTGCGGACCTCGGCGGCGCCTTGCGGGTCGCCCTTGGTCTGCTCCTCGATGACGCGCTCGACCAGGCTGCCGGCGAAGGTTACGCCTGCCGCCTTGATCACCTGCAGGTCGCATGGTGCCAGCAAGCGGGCCAGACCGTCGCCGCCACGGGGATCGGCCGTGTTGACCAGCAGGTCGTCGAGCTTGCCAATCCAGCGCCCGGGCGCATGGCGCACCACCTTGAGCGGGTCGTCCTGTTCGAGCAGGGTGCTCATGGTCGGGGCGACATCGGAAATGTCGAATACACCATCCGGCCGCAGGACCACGACGGCCGGGCCTGCCGGAACGCCGTCACCGGCCGGAATCCATGCGCGGCCGACCAGCGTCCCCGCCAGCCCGTCGGCAGGAAGCGTTTGCGTAGCGCTGAGCGTGAGCGGCAATGCCATCGATTGTCTCCACCTGATGTTGTTGTCATGAGCGCCGCGACTACCCGCAGCGTTGGTGGAACTCTACGTGGCAGTCCGATAAACATCCAATCGATTATTGGGTAGAATTCATTCCGTTTAGTTATCGATTCAGCCGGGTTTACCCCGCTCATGGCCAGACAAACTGCTTCCGCCCCTTCCGCCGTGCTCGCAAAGCTGCGCTTCCGGCATCTTCAGCTGTTGGATGTGCTGGGACGCAGCCGCAATTTGCGCATCGCGGCCGAGCAACTGCACATCACCCAGCCGGCTGCCACGAAGATATTGAGCGACATTGAAGACACCCTGCAGGCCAGGCTGTTCGATCGCTTGCCAAGGGATATGCGCCCGACGGAATTGGGCGAGTTCGCGCTGCGCTACGCGTCGACGGCGCTGGCCGAACTCGGCAAGTTTGTGAGTGAACTGGAAGCGCTGCGGGCCGGCGGGCACGGCCACCTCACCGTTGGCGCGATTTCGGCGTCGGCGGCGCAAGTGGTGACCACGGCGATCCGCGAAATCCTGCAGCAGCGCCCGCGGCTGGTCGTCAAGCTGATCGAGCAGAGCAGTGACCAGCTCGCCGTCTGGCTGGAAGACCGGAAGCTGGACATCATGGTCGGGCGCCTGACCGAGCCACGCCACCAGGCGATCTTCGATTTCGAGGCCCTGTCACCAGAGCCGGTCTGGGTCGTCTGCCGGCCGGGACATCCCTTGCTGGACAGGCCCAGGCTGGAAATTGCCGACATCGGCGCATGGCCGTGGATCCTTTATCCGCAGCTCACCGCCATCCGGCAACTGTTCGATGAAACCATTGCGGCGGCGGGCATCCAGGGCCTGGTCGGCATGGTGGAAACACCGTCAATCTTTTCCACGCTGGAACTGCTGCAGGCGACGGATATGCTTTCGCTGCAGCCGCGCGCCGTGGTCGAGCGCTTCGTCGCGGAAGGCATGCTGGCGCAGGTGCCCGTGCCGATCCGGCGCGCCATGTCGAGCTACGGCATTGTCACCCGCAAGAATGAGTTGCCGTCGGAGGCCATGCTGCAGTTCATGGCGGCGCTACGGGCGGCGGTCAGGTGAGACAGGGCGGGAGTCAGCGATAACGGGCGGCCCCGATGGGCTGCCCGTAGATCTGTCGTCCCCGGCGGATGGCCCTGGCTTGCACCAACAGCAAATAGGCGAGGACGCAATGGAGGATCGTGGGCCACACCGGCCATTCAGAAGTGTTCGTTTAGAATCAGGCGCATTCCCTAAAACGCGCCGCTGATCCTGACAGCACCATGAGCAAGAGGCTTACCAGTATCGACATTGCCCGCCTCGCGGGCGTGTCCCAGACCACTGTTTCCCGTGTTCTCCAAGATCTGCCGTCAGTAAAACCGGAAACCAAGGCTCGGGTCCTCAAGGTCATACAGGATCATGAATACTCCCCCAGTGCCGCAGCTCGCCAGATGAAAACCAGGCGCAGCGGCACGGTCGCGGTCGTCGTCGCAAGCCTGTCTAATCCGCTATACCCATTGCTGCTTCAGCTATTGGTGGAGCGCCTCGCGAGCCGCGGCTTCCGCACGACGGTTTGGGAACTGGACGGCGTCATGGACGATGCAACGGTGCGCGCGCTGGCGGAGAGTGCGACCGACGGCGTCATTTTTGCCGCCGCGCTCGATGAATCCAGAGAGCTGCTGACCAGGGTGGCGGCAGAAAAGCCGATCATCCTGATCAACCGATCCGTCGGTACCAATCTCTTCGATACGATTGTCAGCGACAACTACGCCGGTGGCCGACGCGTCTCAGAGTACTTCCTGACCGCGGGACGCAAGCATATCGGATTGATTTCCGCAAAATCGAGCAAGAGTTCGAGAGCCAGCACGATTCGCGAACGCGAACGAGGGTTCATGGAAGGGCTCGGGGATGTGGCACTTGGACCGGCTTTCACACGTGCCGACGCGGCGGACTTCGGCTATGAATTCGGTTTCGACGCCATGCAGACGTTGCTGACCGACAGCCCCGAAGTGGACAGCGTGTTCTGCACCAATGACATCGTGGCAATCGGCGCACTGGATGCCGCCAAACGCTGCGGGCGGTCGGTGCCCGATGACATGTGGATCGTGGGTTATGACGATATTCCCATGGCCCGGTGGGAATGCATCGGGCTGAGCACCGTTCAGCAACCGCTGCCGGCGATGGTGGGGCAGGTGGTCGAGCGACTTGAGCGTCGCATGGCGGATCCCCTTCTGGCCCCGCAGACCTTTGTGATGCCGAACGACCTGGTGCTGCGCCGCACAACATCTTGAGATTGATTCCGCAAAGCATCCGCCTATAATGACTACGTAACCATTCGTGCTGATGCGGTTGGCTCGCGCCCACCGCAAATTTTTGGGGGAAAAATGACTACGTATTCATTCGAGGCCATTGCCGAGCCACCGCGCTCGACGCCGGTGGTCCGGACGGCAGATATCTGCGTGGTGGGCGGGGGCGCCGCCGGTGTGGCGGCAGCCATATCGGCAGCCCGTGCCGGTGCAAAGGTGCTGCTGCTGGAACGCGAGGGCTTCCTCGGCGGCACCTTGACCTCAGTCAGCCTGGGCAGCATCTGCGGTCTATATGCGGTCACGGAGTCGGAAGTCCGCCAGATCGTCGGCGGCTTCTGCAATGAGGTCATCGAACGCCTGCATGCTCTCGACGGGGTGGGCGAGCCAACGCGGTGGCTGGAGACGGCCTCGTTGCCGTATGACCTCTTCGCGATGAAGGTCGTGCTCGACCAACTCATCCGGGACGCCAGGGTCGAGGTGCTGTTTCATTCGATGGTCGTGGGTGTGGCCATGGATGGCCCGGACGTCGATGCCGTGCTCATCGAAACCAAGCAAGGCCGCCTGGCGATCCGGGCCCGTGCATTCCTGGACTGCTCGGGCGATGCGGATGTCGTGAAGTTCGCCGGAGCACCGTTCGAAATCTCCACGGGTGATCTGCAGTTCCCGACCACAATGGTGCGCTTTGGCGGTGTCGATACCACGGTGCTCGGCAATCTGAGCCGGGCGGCGTTGCGCGAGTGTCTGGAACGCGCCGTGGAAGACGGCTACGACCTGCCCCGAACGGCCGGCGGTGTATTCGCGGAGCGGCCGGGTCTGGCGCATCTGAATATCACGAAGGTCGCGGTGGATGGCAAGTCTCCTGATCCGTTCGACGTCAGCGTGATGTCGCGGGCGGAGTTGGCCGGGCGGGAACAGGTTTGCCTGTATCTGCAGGCGTTCCGCAAATTCGTACCGGGCTTTGAATCGGCGTTCGTGATGGATACCGGCGCCGTGATCGGCGTGCGCGAGAGCCGGCGCACGGTCGGCAGCTATGTCCTGACCGATCAGGACGTGCTCGAAGGCGCGCGGTTCTCCGACGCTATTGCCTGCTGCGCCTGGCCAATGGAAGACCACGCGGCGGGCCGTGCCACCAAATGGATCTGGTTGCAGCCGGGCACGTACTTCCAGATTCCGCTGCGCTCGCTGACGCTTCCCGGCTTCGACAACCTGATGGTGGCGGGCCGCTGCGCATCGGCCACGCATGGCGCGCAGGCGTCGATCCGCGTCACCGCGCAGTGCTTTGCGATGGGCGAGGCGGCGGGCCATGCGGCTGCAGCCGCCGTGACGCGGCAATGCAGCGTGCACAGCGTTCCCGTCACCGACATCCGGCAGGCCCTGGCCCGCAACGGCGCATTCCTTGGAGACGCGCAATGACTTCACAGAAATACCGTAGCAATTTCGTCCCCGGCACGACGCGCTGGGCGCTGCGCAAGGCGCAATGGCAGGCGCTTGGCCTCAGCGACGCGGACATGGAGAAGCCGAAGATTGCCGTGGTCAACACGTCGTCGGAACTGTCGAGCTGTTTCAGTCACCTCGATGGAGTGGCCGTGCAGGTGAAGGCGGCGATCCGCGCGGCCGGTGGCGTGCCGTTCGAAGTGCGCACCGCCGCGCCGAGCGATTTCATCACCAGTGCGGGCAAGCAGGGGCGCTACATCCTGCCGTCGCGCGACCTGATCGTCAACGACATCGAAGTGCAGGTCGAGGGTGCGCAACTAGACGGCATGGTTTGCCTGGCATCGTGCGACAAGACCACCCCCGGCCAGATGATGGCCGCGGCGCGGCTGAACATTCCGACGATCGTCGTGATCTGCGGCTACCAGGCCAGCGGCCAATACAAGGGCGAGCATGTCGATATCGAGGACGTGTTCGAGAAGGTCGGGATGCATGTGACCGGGCAACTCTCGTTCGAGGATCTCGACGGCATGTGCAAGCGCGCGGTGCGCAGCCCGGGCGTTTGCGCCGGGTTGGGCACGGCCAACTCGATGCACATCGTCTGCGAGGCACTGGGCCTGACCCTGCCGGGCGCGAGCCCGGTGCTGGCGAATTCGCCGGCGATGGTGGAGCAGGCCAGGGCTGCGGGGGCGCGCATCGTCGAAATGGTCGAGGCAGGCCTGACCCCGCGCAGCATCCTGACCCCGGGGGCGTTCCGCAATGCCGTCAGGGTTGCGCTTGCGCTGTCCACGTCGATCAACGTTCTGCGCCATCTGCAGGGCGTTGCCGAGGAGGCGGGCACCGATGTCGATCTCTATGACCTGTTCGACCGCCTTGGGCGCGAAGTGCCGCTGCTGGCCACCGTCAAGCCAAATGGCCCCCATCGCACGGAAGAACTGGAAGCGGCGGGTGGCACACTGGCCACCATCAAGCGCCTGGCGCCGATGATCGAGCAGGATTGCCTGACCGTGTCCGGCAAGACCTGGAGTGCGATTCTGGATGCTTATGAGGCCCCGTCGCCATCCATCCTGCATACGCTCGACGATCCCGTTTCGACCAAACCGTCCCTGGTCATCCTGAAGGGATCGCTGGCGCCCGAGGGCAGTATCCTGAAACTAGGCAACGCTGGCGAAAAGGCGGAGCGCTTCCGTGGCAAGGCCATGGTGTTCCACTCGCAGGAGGAAGCCATTGCTGCGCTGGCGGACGGCAAGATCACCGCCGGCACCGTGGCCTGCCTGCGCGGCATGGGCCCGATTGGCGGGCCGGGCGTAGCACTGGCTTCATCGTTCGTTGCAGCGGTGGAAGGCGCCGGGTTCAACGGCAAGGTGGCGGTCGTGACCGATGGCCAGTTGTCGGGCCTCAATCGCGGCGTGGCGGTCGGTCAGGTCTGCCCGGAAGCCGCCGCGGGAGGGCCGCTCGCGCTGGTTCAGGATGGCGACGATATCGAAATCGATATTCCCGGCCGGCAGATCAACCTGCTTGTCGATGAGCGCGAGATGGCCGCGCGGCAGGCCCGGGCGGTGCCGATCCTGGGCGCCACGGAGCAGGGCTGGCTGAACATCTATAGCAAGACAGTGAAGCCGCTGGCTCGTGGTGCGGTACTGATCCCGATCCATCCCCGTTGAAGATTATCTGGAGGAGACATGAAAGCAATTTTCAGAATTACCTGGCGTGCGGCCATCGTTGCTGCAATGCTGGCGTCCGGCATGGCCACGGCAGCGTACCCGGACAAGCCGGTACGTATCGTTGTGCCATACCCGCCCGGCGGCGCATCCGATACCACTGCACGGGTGCTGAGCGAAAAGCTCAAGGAAGTCACCGGCGGCACCTTCGTGGTGGAAAACCGGCCTGGCGCGAACGGCAATATCGCTGCGGAAATGGTGGCGAAATCGCCGGCGGACGGCTACACGCTGCTGATGGCGAACGTCGGTCCGAACGCGATCAGCCAGGCCATCTATCCGCACCTGAACTACGACGTCAACAAGAGCTTTGCGCCGATCGGCCAGACCACCACGGTGCCGATCGTGCTGGTTGCCGGCCCGAAGGTCAAGGCGACGGACATCAAGGGCCTCGTGGCCGAAGTCAAGGCCAACCCCGGCAAGTACACCTTTGCCTCCGCCGGCAATGGTTCGTCGAACCACCTCGTTGGTGAAATGTTCAAGTCGGGCCTGAAGCTCGACATGATGCATGTCCCGTACAAGGGGGACGGCCCGGCGATGACGGACGTGATGGCCGGTCAGGTCTCAATGATGTTCACCACGGCGGTTGCCGCGCGTCCGTACATTACGGGGGGCAAGCTCAGGCTGATTGCAGTGGCCAGCAAGAAGCGCGTGCCGGCATTTCCGAGTGCGCCAACCATTAGCGAGACGGTGCTGCAGGGCTTTGATGCCTCCTCCTGGGGTGGTCTTGTTGCCCCGGCGGGAACCTCTCCGGAAGTTGTCAGGCAGCTCAACGCCGCGCTGGTCAAGGTGCTGGCCATGCCTGACGTGAAGGACAAGCTCGCGACCCTCGGTGCGGAAGTTGTAGTCAGCAAGCCCGAAGAGTTTGCCGGCTATATCAGGAGCGAAACAGATAAGTGGGGTGCGGTCGCGAAGGCGGCCAATGTCGTGGCCGAATAAACGCGATAGGGCAGCGCGCTGGATGGGCGGTGAGCGGCGGTACGCTGTTCACCGCATTCTTGCATCAGCGCCGGAATGACATTAGCGCGATGGCGACTCCAATTGGACGTCGGCCGTTGGAGCCTCTTCACCCTGCGACGATGGCTGACCCAGCTACACTGCACTCGATCTAGCCAGCGGTGCTGAAGCCTAGTGCCGGCACGCCCGGGCACGGTGGGTCGAGTCGAACGCGAGCGGGACGGCACCCGATCAGCCCTTACTGCATGTGCTGCCCGCCGTTGATGGCGATATTGGACCCGGTCACGTAGGCCGCTTCTTCCGAGCAAAGGTAGGCAACCAGAGCTGCGACTTCTTCCGGTTTTCCGACGCGGCCGACTGGAATTTGCGGCAGGATCTTGGTCTCCATGATTTCCTTGGGCACGGCGTTGACCATCTTGGTGGCAAGGTAGCCTGGAGAAACGGTGTTGACCGTCACACCCTTCCTTGCCACTTCCAGCGCCAGCGACTTGGTGAAGCCGTGCATCCCGGCCTTGGCGGCCGCATAGTTGGTCTGGCCGAAGGCGCCCTTGGATGCGTTGACCGACGAGATATTGATGATGCGTCCCCAGCCGCGTTCGACCATGCCTTCGCAAAGCGGCTTGGTGAGATTGAATACCGAGTCGAGATTGGTCCGCATGACGGCATCCCAGTTCGGCTTGTCCATCTTCTTGAAGGCCATGTCGCGGGTAATGCCGGCGTTGTTCACCAGGATATCCACGCGACCTACGTCAGCCAGGATCCGCGCCGCGCAAGCCTGGCAGGCATCGTAGTCGGATACGTCAACCTCGTAGGCACGCATCTCGCGGCCAGTGGCGGCCATCGCGGCAAGCCAGTCCCGAGCGTTGGCATTGCCCGGCGAGTGCGTCACCACCACGGCATAGCCTGCGTCGTGCAACCTGATGCTGATGGCTTCTCCCAGCCCGCCCATACCACCTGTTATTAGTGCGATTTTCTTTGTCATCCTGCTTGCTTCATGCTCGTAAAGTTGAAAGACCCCTGCCTTGCCGGGAAGGGCTCTTGCCCTGGTTGCCCCGAGCAAGCCCATTGCCCTCCCGCGGGAAAAGCGAAACCGAACCGGGCCGGATGAATTCCGGTCCCGGTTTTGATGCTTATGCGGGAAAGTTGGCGTCGCGGTGCGGCAAGCCAGGAGGGTTGATGCCCCTGGCCTGCAAGCCTGCGATCTCTGTTCGGCGCGCTGGCCTGGCCTGCATTGCCAGCGCTATGCCGTTACTGCTTGGAAGCGCGGGGCGCTGCCTGCTGTGCCGCGCCGGAGGCGGCTGCGGCCGTCGTGGCAAAGTTGGCCTTGGCGATTTCAGCCGTCTGCTTTGCCGCGTTCTGGAACGACTGATAGGTGCTGCTGGCGGCTGCTACGCTCGATTGCAGCAGCGCGGTGATCGCTTCGGAACCGGCCGGCGCGCTCTTCACGAAGGTGTCGACAAAGGCTTGCGCATTGCGGTTGTGCTGCTCGTACTGGGCCTCGACTGCCTTGCTCAGTTCCGCCTGGGTGCTCGATGCGATCTCGTACACATGGCGTGCATACGCAACCGCCTTCTCCGCGGCAGGCTGGGCCGGATTGCCCTTCACGGCGAGCACTTCACGCAGGTCCTTTCCGGCCAGCACCGCTTCGACATTGTCCTGCCCGTCAGCAAGCGCCGTCCTGACGGCTTGCAGATTCAGCTCGGTCAATTTCTGGAAGCCGTCAAACGCCAAGTTCGTCAGCGCGAACAGATGGCGTAGATTGGCATTTTGCGCTGCAGCAAACTGATCCGGCATAAAAGGGGACATGCGTAATCTCCTGTGGATTGATGAACCGGGCGCTTGAAAAATATGATGCAAAGGGCGCACGGCAAGGTGCGAATTCCAGATTGGCAGCGCCGCCAATCCTGTGGCGCACCATCCGAGTGCAAATTCTAGAGTGTTTCTTCTAATTCGATCCCTAGGTACATACCCAAAAAGTCTTTAAACACAGACAACAAAAGTGCTGTAACAGTCATATTTATTACATATGCTTACGCAGAAATGTTGCGGTGCGAAGTGAATGTGGGCGCTCATCACGCTGGCAGGCCCGGCTACGCGCAATTGACGAAACATCGGGGCGTGCAATCAAGCTAGACGCGTGTGGCTCGCGTTCTTCGGCGTGGCAGTTCTCCACGGTGGCAAACGAACTGCCACTGACCGCGTTTCATCTCAGCAACGGGGTCGCGCGGTTCTCGCCGCGCAGGTCGACGCATCGGCTTCCCCCTGTTGAGGAAAGCACATCCAACTACTGGCTTCTAGTCAGTTGCGAATATAGGAAGTTGCCCGACACCGTGATTTGGTTTTTCGATCTAAAACACGAACATGGCAACACTTGAAAGAGGTGAGCAGATGTCGACAAAGATTATCCGGGTCCTGCTGACGGAGGAATCACGGTGGGCCGTAGAAGCTGACGACACCCTTGGCACACGCGTCATTTATCCATCCCGCGGCGCAGCCATTGCTGCGGGTGTGCGCATGGCCATGGCGGAGGATGCGGCTCTGCTGATCCATGGCGTCGATGAAGAGCCAAGCGCTCTTGATTTTAGCGACTGCATTACGCCGTTAGCCTTTTAATCGTTGCCCAAGGCAGGGTGTAGCAGGCATGCCCGCAAGCATCAAGGCGGGCTCACGTTTCTCTCCACCAACTTCAGGAGACAGCCATGGTAGGCCACAACGTTCATGTCGTGCCGGCCGGGGACCGCTGGGCCGTCGTGGCGGACGGCGGACACGGCCGCGAAACATTCCGCACACAGGAGGAGGCGGTCGCCTCCGGCACTGAGAAGGCCAGGCAGAGGGAGGTCGACCTGTTCGTCCACGGCCGCGACGGCCAGACTCGCGCGCGAAATTCGTATGGACAAGACCCGCACAACATCCGAGGCCGACCCATGTGACGGTGGCCGGTTGCCCGACCGGTTGAATCCACAGCCGAAGGCGGCCGCTGTGTGACGGGTCGGGCAGGCAGCAACTGGCCGCCAGGACATGGCCGGAGGGCAGGGGGCGATTACGAGCGGGCTTTTTAGTTTCTGCCTTCAGCGCGTTGATATTTCAGGGAAGCATATGGGTATCCCCGGCGGCCTGCGGCGGCAACTTGACTACCAGCGATTTGAAATCGCCGCTGGTTGCGATCGAACCCGCGTGCGCGACTCCCTTTGGAATGACAATCAGGTCGCCCGGGCCGACCTCGCGCTGTTCGCTGCCCAGCCAGAACGTGCCCTTTCCTGAAATGACATACTGGATCTCGTCAGCGCTGGTGTGGTAGTGCTTTGGAACGTTGCCCGATTGCACTCCAATGGTCCCTTGTGGTGTCGCCACCAGCCCTTTCGTACGTAGCGTGCCCATATTGGGAACCTGCGGTCCGATATCTTCATTGCGCATGGCGACCAGGTTGATGATCTGCGGTGCCAATGTGGTGCGAGGGGTTTGCGCGTGGGCCGGTGGCAGTCCCGTACGGGCTGCAAGGTAGCCACAGGCAAATGCGATCGGGACAGCGGCAAGAACGACAAAGCGATGCATATTCATCTCCTCTTCATTGGCCTGCGAGCATTGGATCGCTACGACGCTTAGTGCGCGCGATAGACTGGATTGTCTCACCACGATCCGCGCCCAGAATTGAGCTGGCTATGTTTGGTCAGTATGTTTTTCGCGTGCGTTGCTGCGCGTCCTCCTGTCGCGCTGCCGGCACCCCGCTGGGCTAGCACTATCCCTTAGTGTCCCCTTTTGTCAAATTTCTGTCCCACCATGTCAAATCGCCCGGCGGCGAGTTCGCATACTGCCAGCGCACCGTCGGCATGGGGAGTGAGGAGGGCTGGCGGGCATCCGACAAGAACATGGCAACCGCCAGCGGGCCGCGCGCCGGCCCGTTCCGGAGACACATCAATTATGTCCCTTCATTCCTTGGGTCCGCAGCAAGGTGGCAACAACGACTATCTCGTGAGCCGGTCGCGCGCCTGGTTCGCCTTCGCGATGACCTTCGCGCTGATGTTGTTCGACTACATCGACCGCCAGGTCATTGTGTCAATGTTCCCGCACCTGAAGGCGGCGTGGGGCCTGTCGGACAAGCAGCTTGGCGCGCTGGTGTCGATCGTTTCCGTCGTGGTGGCACTGGGTGCCATGCCCGTGGCGCTGCTCGCCGATCGGGTCAGCCGGGTGAAGAGCGTGGTCGTCATGGCCGGCGTCTGGAGCCTGGCCACGATCTCCTGCATGTTCACGCGCAACTACGCGCAACTGTTTGCCGCACGCGCGGTGGTGGGGGTCGGCGAATCCGGCTACGGCTCGGTGGGGGCGGCGCTCATCGGCAGCCTGTTTCCCGCGCGGCTGCGCTCGATGCTGCTGGGCGCCTTCTTCGCGGCGGGCTCCATCGGCGCGGTGCTCGGCGTTGTGCTGGGCGGAGTGATCACGGCGCGCTGGGGATGGGAGGCGGCCTTCGGCGTGGTGGGCGTGCCTGGCCTGTTGCTGGCAGTGCTCTACCTGTTCGTGCCCGACTACAAGACCGTGGCCCTACAACAATCGACTGGCGCGCGGGGCGGCACGCTCGCACAGCTCGCCGCGGCCCTGACGAGCTCGCGCACGCTGTGGTGGACTTGCCTGGGCGCCGCGCTGCAACTGGTGGTCGTGTCAACGGTCTGGGCCTGGCTGCCGAGCTACTTCCATCGCGCCCACGGCACGCCGGTCGACCAGGCCGCCATGCAGGCGGCCCTGATCGTGCTGTGCAGTGCCGCCGGCTCGTTCTTCTGGGGCGTGATTGCCGACCTCTTTGCCAGCAGCCGTCCGCGCAACAAGCTCACGGTGCTCGCGTCTTTGTGCCTGCTGACCACGCCAGTACTGGTCGTCGCCTTCGGCGCGGCACATTCCATGAACCAGCAGTTCCTGCTGATCGCGCTGGGCGGGTTCCTGATGACCTGTGCAGTCGGACCGGCCTCGGGCGTGGTGCTGGACGTGGTGCACCCCGGGCTGCGCTCGACGGGCGCAGCGGTCCTGTCGCTGTTCCAGAACCTGTTCGGCCTGGCGATCGGGCCGTTCGTGGGTGGTGCGCTTTCCGACGCGCTGGGGTTGCAGATGGCACTGACCATCATGCCCGCGTTCGGCGTGCTGGCCGCGCTGTGCTTCCGGCGCGCGGCGCGAACGTATGAAGGCGACCTGCGGAAGATGGCTTCGGCCGCGGCGGATACCACCCAGTCCGCCGGTCTGGCGCCCTCGCAGGCGGCATGACCCGCATGCGGGCGGCGTTGTCGCCCGCGTGTTCCCGGTCTTGATGTACAGGACCTGGTTGCAGGCGTGGGACGTCTCGACCTCGCCTCAGGGTGGCCTCAAATCTGACGTGGAGCCCCTTGCCGTCCGGCAAGGTGTGGTGAACGACAAGCATCAAGTACCGACAGCCCCACTCGGATCGCCTTCATGTTCAATCGAGCCCTTATCAGCGCAAGCCGAACCATGTGGGAAGGGGTACCATCAGATCGAATGCTGGTCTTATCCATTCGGAACTTGCAACGTCTCCCTAGCCAAGTGGTCCTGCCATGATCCTGTATCACACTGACCCCGGTTCCCCCGTCATCGAAATCTCCGTCGAAGGCAAAATCACCGACCACGATCTGCGCGCAGCCATCGAGCGCATGCGTGGTGATCTCGAACTGAACGGCAAGACCCGCGTGCTCGAACGCATCGAGCATTTCACCGGCATCGAGCCAAAGGCGCTGTGGACCGATCTGACGCTCGGCGTTCCGCTGGCCCGCAGGATCACGCGCGCCGCCGTGGTGGCCGACGCGGGCTGGATCCACGCTTCGATGCATCTGGCGCGGTTCTTTACGAAGGCCGAAGTCAAGGCGTTCCACGTCAACGAGCTGGAGGAGGCGCGCGCCTGGATCAACGCCTGAGCTCCGTGCGGCGAATCGCACAGTCTAGTTGTCGGTACCCCGGAGTCAGTTCGTTGGGATGATCGGCTGGTTCGCCAACGCGACCTTGCTTGCCTCCCTCGCGGTCTAAGCCTGCCAATCCACGATCATGGACGGATGAGGAGATGGCATTGGTACGCAGATATCATCCACCGGCAATCTCGCCAGGGTAAATCCGGCGCAGATAATCCGCCATCGCAGCAAACCGCCGTCGGGATTCACGCTCGAAGACCCAAGCCGCAAGCGGATCAAAGATGCGCAGGGATGGCCGCAATTTGATGCTGAACGTATAGATCAACTCTGACTGGCCTGCCTCAATATCCCGGTGGCGCATCGACGCTGCCCAGAACTCGATCAGACCCGAGGGAGGGACACTTGCCGCCGCCGCAATCTCCGGGGGGCGGTAGCTCACGAACTGCGTACGCATCCTGAGGCTGCGCATCCAGCCGCGCCCGATGTTGGCGGTAATGGCTCCGACATAAGGATGTGTACCACCTCCCTCAACCTGCGCGGATGAGAGCAGGGTATCCCAGAGAAGGCGCTTTTCGTGGTTGTGGAATGCCTCGAAGGCGTCGACGGCTGAGCCGGGCATGGTCAGGATCAGGCGTCGTCTGGCCATCGTCATTGCTCCTCGACAGATGTGCTGATACCCCACAGCCGGAACAGCGGCTCGAATTCTGCCAGGTCGAGCAACCCCATGCAGGCGCGGGCGCCGCGAAACGGCGGCGGCCCGGCAAGCAACTTGCGCGTGACCAGCAATGCCGCCATGCAGGGCACCTCGGGCCCGTTCTTGTGCGGAGCGGTCAGGTGCCATACCGACTGGCCCGGTGTCCCGTCCGGACGCACGCCGCCTACACTGACCCGCATGCCGCCGTTTTCGCTGCCGAACCGGTCCAGCAGCATCGTCGACATGCGATCGAGCAGCCGCGCGCCGCGCGCAAGGGGAACGGCCAGACCGTGCCGGCGTAGTGCGCCGGCAAGCCACAGCACCGCATGCTGGATCCGCAGCTCGAGCGCTGCATGAAACTCTACGGTCCGCACGGATGGGTAGCGCTGTGGAAATAGCGCGAGGTCAGGGACATCGCAAGCGGCAGCCAGGCGCGTACCCAGGCCGGGGAATATCATGGTGCGCAGATCCTGCCAGCCATATGCCTCCCGCCATGAACCGTCTTCCCACCTCGGGATGGGTGCGCCGGCGTAGCTGAATACAGCCTTGAGCGTGGCCACGCCCCTGGGCGCCTGCTGACCCGGCGCAATCGCTACGCTGATGCGATCCACCCGCGAGAAGCCTGCGGAAAGCTTGTCCACGACGGCGCTGGATAGCGCGGGAACGCTGCTTGCCCCGCTGACGGCGCAGATTCCGGCGCTGCGTGCCCGGATGTCCAGATGCCTTGCGAAGCCGGCCACGAAGTCGCGGCCATCGGAAAGGTCCACGTAGTGCGCACCGAGCGCGCATGCGGCCTCCGCGACGCGGTAGTCCTGACCCTGGAATGGCCCGGCGCAATGAACGACCAACTCTGGTCGCAGCTTGGCGAAGTCCGTCCGGAAACTGGGCGAGAGGATATCCAGCCTGGCGGTGCGCACGCCTTGCGTGCACGGCAGCGTACTCGATGAACGTTCGCTGCGTCCCGTGGCGATGATCTCATGCAGGGCGTCCGCCGCGAGGCTCCTGCAGATTCGCGCCCCAAAATTGCCCGTGCCGCCGACTATCACGATCCTCATTTCTGCTCCCCTGACTGCTTGATCCTTAACACAAGGCCGGGATGATCCTGGCGGTGCTGTTCATAGCCCCGTCAAAGCGGGCTTGGTCACCATCAGAAAGTACACGGCAAGCATCGAGCCGAAGGCCGGATATCCAAGCCATTCCCACAGCCGCGCGCAACGCCAGTAGCGCTGCGGCAAGGTAGTCTGGCCGGCGGCCAGGGCTCGGGCAGCCATGTCGGCCATGTGAAGCTGGAGCTTTACGACCGGCAGCCAGCAGGCACCTGCGAGCAAGAACAGAACCACGGATCCGATCAGCCACGGTGTCTCCCACCCCCACCCAGCCGCATGCGCAAGCCAGAGCCCGGACAACGGCTGAAAGACCGCGGCTGGCGCGGTGAACCAGAAATCGGCGCGCACCACAAGCCGGGAAACCGCGGCAATCACCGGGACGGATCGCGTCCGGTTCGCGAAGAAGAAATAGAACGCGGTGCCGAATCCAGTGCCAGTCAGCACCACGGAGGAGATGATATGAAGAGCCTTGACGGCCAGATAGGCGTTCACGACGCGTGCCTTCCTGTCAATGAGGCCGAGGTTCCGGACTGACTGCTGTCACGGGCATGGCAACATCCGGTTTTCTTGCTCTGTGATTTCCACCCAGACAGAAATCACGGGTCAGCGAGCATTTCGCCCGTGCACGAATCGTCTTGCAGGCTACTGTTTGAGGCGCCTCACCGTTCGGCTCAGCTTCGCCCCAAGACCCAATGTCTTCATCAGCGTATCGGGCTTCATGCGCAGCATCTCGTCGGACCAGGTGGTGAGCGTTTCAAGGAACGCCAGGGTGTTGCGGATGCGCGTTTGCGCTTCCGCATCTTCTTCACTGAGTTCCGGGCTTGCAAGGCTATCCCGCAGCATGGCCAGTGTGGGATCGAGTTCGCGCTGGCGGCGGCCTTCCACGATCAGGCGGAAGAGTTCCCAGATGTCGGTGGACGTCTCAAAGTGGTCGCGGCGGTCGCCCATGATGTGGACAACGCGAGCCAGCTTCCAGGCTTGAAGCTCCTTCAGGCTGTTGCTGACGTTCGAGCGCGCAACGCCGAGCGTCTCGGCAATGTTATCCGCGGTGACCGGGCGACCAAGCAGGTAGAGCAAGGCGTGGATTTGCGCGACGGTCCGGTTCACGCCCCAACGGGTACCCATTTCTCCCCAGTGGAGGATGAAGCGTTCTGAGACGGGGGTGAGTTCCATGATTCAAAGCCTAGTTTTTTCAGTTATTTCTGTCAAGACAGAAATAACTGAAAAACACGAGCTTGATCGCAAGTCTGGGCTGGCCTGCCAGGTTGGATCGGCTGCGGGTGCATGGCAGCGAACCAACGGGGATGGCCGTCCTCGGACGGCCGACTACACGGCGCGTGTCACAGCTACAGCCTTGATTTCGACGTACAGCGTCGGCCTTGCCAATGCGGCCACGCCCAGTATGGTCCAGGCCGGTGCATCCGCATGGATATATCGGTCCTTGATCTCACGGAACACCGTGAGCTGCTTGTCGACATCGACGTGATAGCTGACCAGCTCGACCAGGTCCTCGAATCCCAGGCCAGCCGCCTGCAGGATTGCGCCCAACCTCCGGAATGCGAGATCGATCTGCTCCTCGACAGCCGAGGGCACGGTCCCGTCTGCGCGCACGCCGATCTGGCCTGCGATGAACAGCAAGCCGCCAGCGGCAACGGCCGGCGCATAGTTGAACGCCTTGAAGACTTCCGTGCTGCCGAACACGGGGTGCGGATTGGAAAGGGTGATTGTCGTCTTGGATGATGGCATGGCTAGCACCTGGGGAATATGAGAGTGCAGAGAGGCGCGACTACGAGGCAAGCGCTGCAGCAGGATCGCGTGTCTCCTCTAAATTGCCAGCACGCCCTCCGCCTGGCGCGGTGCACGATTCCTGCTGGCAAGCCATGTCACCAGCGCATCCTCTGACATCGCTTTGGCGTAGTACCAGCCTTGCACGTACTGCACGCCTTTGTCGAGGAGCCACGCCACCTGAGACGCGGACTCCACGCCCTCCGCGACGATTTCCAGGCGCAGTTCGTGGGCCATCGCAATGATGTGAGGGGCGACGACGCTAGAGGCCGTATCCTGCGCAATCGTGTCGACGAAGGACTTGTCGATCTTCAGAACGTCGATCTGGAAGGTTTGCAGATAGGACAGGCTCGAGTAGCCGGTCCCGAAGTCGTCGATATAGACGGGATGGCCGGCCGCCCTGAACGCGGCAATGACATCGCGCGTCGTATCGGCATCCATGAAACTGCGCTCGGTCGCTTCAATGCGGATCTGCCTGGGAGCAATGCCGGTTCCTGCAAGCGATGACCTGAGAACGTTCAGGAATCGGAGGCTGCGAAGATCCTCGCTGCTGACGTTGATCGAGACGTAGAACGTTGGATTCTCGGCGAGAAACTGGCCAAGTTGCGCGACGGTCTTTTCGAGTACCAGATCCGTCAAAGCCTGGATGAGGTGATTCTCCTCGGCGACCCGCACAAATACCTCGGGCGAGACCGGTTGACCGTGCAGGGTCCACCGCAGGAGCGCTTCGACGCCTACACATTCGTTGTCGGCAATGCGGACAATGGGCTGATAGACCACGTCGATCTTGCGCCGCGAAATGGCCCATTCGAGGGTTGCGGGGAACGAGAGCTGCCACGAGATGCGCTTGTACGCAAACCATCCAAGCATGGCGCCGGCAGTGACGCCAAAGGAGAGCCACGCGGCCAGCAGCTTTGGCCAGGTGCCCGCGACGCTGCTGCGAGGCGATTTCACGACGACGGCGAGTTGCCGTGTCGAAGACTGGGCGACCGCGTAATTCCATTCGTCGCTCTTCACGTTGCCACCATGCTTCCAGGCGTCAAGCATGTCGTCCGGGTCCGCACCGGTCGAGACCGCGATGAGCGTTCCGGTCGTGGTCTGGATTGCCGCGATCGGACGTCTGGCCGGATCAATGAGATCGACGTAGGATGCGCGATCGATGGAAACGTAGTGGCCGCTGCGACCGATCTGGATGTCACTGCGCTCGTCGCTGAGCGGACTCTTTTGCCTGAACCACACGATATACCCGTCACTGCTCTGGTAATCGGGGCGAGGCAGCGTCAGGTCCTTCGCACGTACGTCGCCGAGCAGTGGCGAGCAAAGGTACTGCCCCTCGGCGTATGCTCCGGCATCCTGAACGTATCGATAGTTGTAGATGACGCGCGCCGCCTGTTCGAGACTCGGGGGCGAGCAGGGGGCACCCGGATGTCGGTCGAGATCGGCCAGGGCGGCGAAGGCCTGGGATGTGACGACGTCCGTGCGCATGATCGCCTTGCCGGCGAAATCCAGGATTTCCGCCCGGTCCCGCCTTTCCACTTCCTTCTTCGCGACATAGAGGCTGGTGAGCACCGGGCCGACGGTCGCGAGACACCCAAGGGCTATCGAAGCCGAAATAATGGTGATGCGCTTGATCATTTCGCACCCGAGGGATGGACGACAGGGAACGAAGGACAGGTTGAAGGCGGGCCTGCGCCCGCCTCGGGTGTCCGGAAAGCCAGAACATCAACGTAAAGGATAGTCGAAGGCGCACGGCTTGCGTCGCAAAGCCTTTAGCTGCACATATTGACCGGTCTCCGAACGAAAGAACGAGCGCGCGGGCGGCGTGCGCGTTGAGCGCGATTGACTACTCGAGATCGATCACCGCATCCACCGCATACGCCCCCTGTCCCTCCGGCATGGCGATGACGGGATTCAGGTCGATCGACTGCAGGCGCGGACCCGCGGCCACGGCAAACGACGACAGCCGTGACAGCGTCTTCGCCAGCGCCGCAACGTCCGCGACCGGCCGTCCGCGCGCGCCCAGCAGCAGCGGCGCACCCTTGATCGAGCGGATCATCTCCTCGGCCACGTCCTCGCCAAACGGACAGCGGTGGAACACCACGTCCTTCAGGATCTCGACGAACACGCCGCCCAGGCCGAACATTGCCACCGGCCCGAACGTCGGGTCGCGCTGGATGCCCATGATGCATTCCACGCCGCCACTGAGCTGGCGGGCGACCAGCACGCCCTCGATACGCGCGGTGGGCGCGGCGGTGCGGGCGCGGTCCAGCAGGGTGGCGAAGCCGGCGCGCACGGCCTGCTCGTCGCGCACGTTCAGCAGCACGCCGCCGATTTCCGACTTGTGCAGGATGTCCGGCGACAGGATCTTCATCACCACCGGGAAGCCGATCTCGCGGGCGGCGGCGACGGCTGCCTCCACCTCGGCGCAGGCACGCTCGGGGGCGCTCGGGATGCCGGCATCGGCGAGCAGGCGCTTGGCCTGCGCTTCGGTCGGGGTCTGTGCCGGCAGGGCGACCGCGCCCACCTCCGGCGCCGGCGCCAGCGTCCTGCCGGCGAACGCCTTGCCGAAGCGGCCCATCGCGGCGATGGCCGTCACCGCGCGGTTGGGGTCCTCGAACACGGTGAAGCCCGCGGCTTCGTAAGAATCGAGCACGTCGCGCGGGCCGCGCAGCACCAGCACGTAGAGACGGTCCGGGAAGCGCTCGCGTACCTTCGAAAGCTGCCCGCGCAGCAGCGGGGCGACTTCCGGCGTGGAGCCGGCGTAGCTGAAGAAGCCCAGCACGGACGTATAGCCGCCCTCCAACAGCATCGCCTCGGTGAACGGCGTGATCAGCGACGGGTCGTTGATGAACTGGGCCGTGGTGTCCACCGGGTTGCGCGGCGCGCAGATCGGCAGCATTTCCAGCATGCGTTGCTGCGCGGCGGCGGGCATCTCCGGCATCGGCAGGCCGAGGTCCTCGGCGGCGTCGGAGACGATCACGCCGGCCCCGCCGCTGACGGTGATCACGCCCAGCGTGTTGTTCTGCGGGAATACGCCGCGCGTGGCCAGTCGCACGATGTCGAGCATCTCCTCGGTGGTGCGGGCACGCACCACGCCGAGTTCCTCCAGCACCGCATCGACCACCGCATCGTCGCCCGCGATGGACGCCGTGTGCGAGCGCGCCGCCGCGCCACCCACCTCGCTGCGGCCCACTTTCATCATGACCACCGGCTTGCGGGCCGCGCGGGCCGCCTGCAGCGCCTCGACCAGCCCGTTGCCGTCGTTGATGCCTTCCGAGTAGAGGGCGATCACGTCGGTATTGGGGTCGGCCACCATCAGGCGGACGATGTCGCCCAGCGTCAGGTCGGCCTCGTTGCCGGTCATCACGATGTTCGACGGATACACCCCCGCCTCCATGGCGGTCGCCACCAGGTGGCTGCCATAGGCGCCTGACTGGCTGACGATGCCCACGCGCCCCGGGCGGACGCCTGCCATCGTGGCGAACGACGAGAAGCTGCCGACAAAGCCGGTCTGCAGATTGACCAGCCCCAGCGAGTTCGGCCCGAGCAGGCGCATGCCGCCCTGGCGCGCGGCGGCGACCAGTTCGGCCTGCATTGCCACGCCTTCGCCGCCCACTTCCGCAAAGCCGGCGCTGAACAGGATGGCGCCCGGCACGCCGCGCTGCGCCAGCGCCGTCACGGTCGCCAGCACCTGCGGCGCGGGCACGGCGACGATGGCGACGTCCGGCACCTCGGGCAGTGCGTCGACCGAGGGGTAGGCCGTCAGGCCCTGCACGGTCGCGCGGTTCGGGTTGACGGGCAGGATGCGCCCGGCGTAGCCGAGCCTGAGCATGGAAGCGATGGGGCGGCCGCCGATGCGGGCGGGGTCGTCCGAGGCGCCGATGACGGCGACGGAGCGCGGCGCCAGCAGGCGGTCCAGCGATGGGGTGGTGGTCATGGGTGGCGTGTGCGAAGTGGGGGTGTCACAGGGGCACCGGCCGCCCCGGATGGAGGCGGCCGACATCTGGCAAGGCGGGCGAGACCGATCAGACCGGCCGGAAGGTCGGCATCGGCGGCCCGTTGTCGGTGGGCGTGAAGGTCAGTTCGACCTTCTGGCCGATGCGCACCGTGTCGAGGTCGCAATCGACGATCTGCGTCATCATCGTCACGCCTTCTTCCAGCGTGACATAGGCCATGCAGAACGGCGTCGGGCCGGCGCGGCGGGTCACGCTGTACGAATAGACGGTGCCGCGCCCGCTGGCCTGCTTCCAGCTCGTGGTGCCCATGCAGTGCGGGCACAGCGTGCGCGGATACCAGTGCGGCTTGCCGCAGTCGTCGCAGTGCTTCACCAGCAGGCGGCCGTCGCGCGCGGCGGCCCAGAACTCGGCGTTGTCCGGATACTCGGTCGGCGCGCTGAAAACGGTGGGGGTGTGAGGTGTGGTCATGGCTTGAATCCGTGTAGGGTCTGTCGTTTGCTCACTCGCGTTCGAGGATCAGCGTGGCGCTGCCATGGCGCGAGCCGAGCAGGCCGCCGGTGCCCTGGGCGAGGGCGAGATGGCAGTTCGGCACCTGCACGGCCGGATGCGCTTCGCCGCGCAGCTGGCGCACGGCCTCGATCACCTTCGTGATGCCGCCGCGGTTGGCCGGGTGGTTGTTGCACAGGCCGCCGCCGTCGGTGTTGAAGGGCAGCTTGCCGACGCCGGAGATCAGGTTCCCGTCCATCACGAACCTGCCGCCTTCGCCCTTCTTGCAGAAGCCGAGGTCTTCCAGTTGCATCAGCACGGTGATGGTGAAGCTGTCGTAGATCGACGCGTACTGGATATCGGCCGGCGTCACGCGCGCCTCGGCGAATGCCGCCGCGCCCGACACCTTCGCCGCCGACCACGTCAGGTCGACCTGTCCGCCGAGCTGGCCCTTGACGTGCTCGCCGGCGCCGAGGAGTTTCACCTTCGGGCGGTTCAGCTTCGCGGCGATCTCGGGGCGGGCCACGATCAGCGCGCCGCCGCCGTCCGACACCACGCAGCAGTCGAGCTTGTGCAGCGGGTCGGAAACGAGGTCGGAGTTGACCACGTCTTCCACGGTCACCACATTGCGCAGCATGGCGTGCGGGTTGTGCTGGGCATGGTGCGACGCGGCCACCTTGATCCACGCCAGTTGCTCGGCCGTGGTGCCGTACTCGTACATATGGCGCTGGGCGACCATCGCGTACGAGTTGACGGTGAGGGGGCTGTAGGGCGCCTCGAACGGCATGTCGGGCAGGTTCGGGCCCCAGTTGCGCGCCTTGGTGCCGCTCGAGCCTTCCGAGCGCGGGCGGCCCGCCAGCGTGATCAGCGCCACATTGCACTTGCCCATGGCGATCGCCTGCGCCGCGTGCGACACGTGCGCGAGATACGACGACCCGCCGGTCTCGGTGGAGTCGACGTGGCGGACCTTCAGGCCCAGGTAGTCGACGATGTTCAGCACGCCCAGTCCGGGCGCGTCGCCGGCGCAGAAATAGCCGTCGACATCGGCCATCGTCAGGCCGGCGTCTTCGAGCGCGCCCTTGGCGCATTCGGCGTGCAGCTGGGCGACGGTCTTGTCCGGCGCCTTGCGGGTGGGGTGCTCGTATGCACCGACGATATAGGCCTTGCCATTGATGCTCATGCTTGCTTCCTTGCAGGGGAGGGGGTGATCGGGATGGGGACGGAACAGGCCTGTCATTCCGGCTCGATGCCGGCGAGGGAGATCAGGCGCTTCCACATCTGCTGGTCGGCCACGATGGTGGCGCGCAGTTCGGCGCTGTTGCCGGGGAACGGCGTGGCGCCGCGCTGGGCGTAGTGCGACGTGGCCTCCGGGGAGTTGACGAACTCCAGCGTGTAGCGCGAGAGCTTGTCGACGATGGGCTGCGGCGTGCCGGCCGGGGCGAACAGCGCGGTCCAGGAGTTCACGCCGGCGCGCGGCAGGCCGGCCTCGGCCATGGTCGGCACGTCCTTCAGCTGCGACAGCCGGGCCGCGCTGGTCACCGCCAGCGCGCGCAGCTTGCCGGACTGGATGTGCGGCACGGCAGCCGAGACTTCCACCACGCCATAGTCGACGATGCCCGTCATCAGGTCGGGCAGCAGGCCGCTCATGGCCTTGTACGGCACGCTCGTGGCCTCGATCTTTGCCGCGTCGTTGAAGTTGGCGACGATGGTGCGGTAGCCCGTGCTCGGCGTGCCGTAGTTCAGCTTGCCCGGGTTGGCGCGGCCGGCCTTCACCAGGTCGGCCACCGTGCGATAGGGCGAATTGCCCGCGACGACCAGCACCACCGGCAGCAGCGACATGCGCGCGATGGGCACGAAGTCCTTCAGCGGGTCGTACGGCAGCTTCCTGAACAGGAACGGGTTGGCCGCCATGGCGCCCGAGGCGGACAGCAGCAGCGTGTAGCCGTCCGGCGCGGCCTTGGCGACGTAGTCGCTCGCGATGATCATGTTGCCGCCCGGCTTGTTCTCCACGACGAAGCTCTGGCCCAGCTTCTGGCCGAGGTACTTCGCCAGCAGGCGGGTGTAGTCGTCGGCGCCGGTGCCGGCGCTCGTGATCGACACGATCCGGACCGGACGGTCCGGATACGTCTGGGCCGACTGTGCCCGGGCCGGGGCGGGCAGGGCCAGCGCGGTGGTCATGGCCACGAGCGCGGGGATGAAACGTCGGGTGCGGCCTGCAAAGCTTGTCATGGTGTCTCCTCCATGTCGTGATGGATGGTGTTGTCTGGTGCTACGAGGGTGCTTACAGGGGTGCTGCGGGCAACGCCGGGCCCTGGCCGTGTTTCCGGCCATGTGGCGGTGATCCCGTCAGGCGGAAGGTGCGGTGTCGCCGAGGTCCTCCGGCATCCGGCGCCTGACCGGCCACAGGTACTCCACCACGGGGCTGTCCATGCGATACGTGTGGCACGAGCCGATCAGCGCGGGGCGCGGCATCGGCCCTTCGCCGTCCATCGGTCGGCGCCCGTTGCGCTCGGCGCGCATGATGGCCATGGTCGACTGCATGGCGGTGGTCGCCATCGGACCCAGCAGTTCGGTCAGGTGCGTGCAGCCCTTCACGCCGCCCACGATGGCCTTCGCCTGCTGGCGGAAGCCTCCGCGGATCTGCAGGCCCTTCAGCCCGGCATAGGCGGATTCGATCTCCGGGCAGTACTGGGTGGGGCCAGCCTCGATGCGTGCCGTCACGTGGTGGATGACCATGTCGCGGTCGATGGTCAGCGTGAGGCGCATGTGGTGGATGGCGCCGCCCGGCGGCACCGTCTTGAACAGCAGGTCCGTGCCGGTGGGCGTGATGTCCTGCATCTCGCCTTCGATGTCGATCAGGCCGTCGTCGCGCAGGAAGCCGGAGCAGGTGACCGTGCGGGTGTGGAGCGGGCGGCGGTGGATGGTGGGGGCGGTCGTCATGGTGTCTCCGGGCCGGCGGCGCGCGTGGTCGCGCTGGCCGGGTGGTTCAGGGTCGCGGGATGGGCCGGCTGCAGTGCCAGTCCCGCCCAGTTGCGGACGGAACGGGTCGCGATCATGCGGCGGTGCGCCGCCCAGAACAGCACGCGCAGCCCGAAGCCGAGGCCGCCGCTCATGGCCTGCCGGCACTGTTCGGCGGGCAGATCCACGGGCACGCCCAGCTCGGCGGCCGAGGCGTAGCAGACGATGCGCCCGTGCGGATCGTCGTCCTGCATGCGGCGGTGGACCAGGCTGTGGAGCGTCTCGCGGTAGGTATTCGGCCCGCAAGCCGGCGCGGCGCGGCGGGCGGACTGCTGGAGGTCGCGGCTGAACTGGCGGACTTCGTGCAGGAGATCCATCAATCCTTCCATCGGGGGGGCGGTGTGCTGCGGCATGGGGACGGCTACCTGCAATGGATCAGCTATCGGTGAGCAGCGCATTGCGCACGCCGCGCAGCACCGTCAGATAGGCTTCCTGGTTCTTCTTCATGCGCTCGGCGGGCCCGGCCAGCGACAGTCCCACCGGCTGGTCGCCCAGCCAGCCCGAGACGGCCAGGCCGTAGACCCCCTCGCTGCCTTCCTCGCGCGACTCCCACCAGCCACGCCCGCGGCCTTCGGCGACCTGGGCCATCAGTGCGTCCACGTCGAGCACGGTGTGCGAGGTCAGCGGGCGCAGCGCGTGCCGGGCCAGGCGGGCGCGGGCTTCGTCCTCGGGCAGCAGCGCCAGCAGCGCCTTGCCCAGCGCCGATGCGTGAAAGCTGGCGCGCGCGCCCACGTCGAGGATGTAGCGCAGGGGGAGCCGGCTCGGCTGCGTGGCGACCACCTTGACGCAGGTCGGGTCCGGCACGCCGACGAAGGCGCTCTCGTCGCTGCGGGCCCCGAGCTGCTCTGCCGCTTCCTGCGCGGCGATGGTCAGCGGGTCGTTCTCGGCGATCTGGCGAACGGTCTCCAGCATCCGACCGGTCGGATAGAAGCGGCGCGTGCGCGTCGTCCGCATCAGGTAGCCCAGCGAATGCAGGGTATGCAGCAGGTCGGAGGTGCTGCTTTCGGCCACCTGGAGCAGGCGGGCCATGTCCGAATTCGAAAGTTCGCGCTTTTCGCGCGCAAACACTTCGAAAACCGCCATGGCGCGGCTTGCGGCGGGGATCAGGGTGGGCATCGCGGTGCGGTCTCCGGAAGGGCGGAAATGGTTGCAAGGTGCGCGGTGCTGCACCTTCATCGTGTTCGGGGTGCGTCCCTGCGAAAGGGATCTGCCAATCGTCTGTCAATCGACCTGTGAATCGATCTGTGAATCGATCTGTCAATCAACTACGAAATATAGTAGCATTATCCTAGATTTCGTAGTCAAGGGAATTCGCGCAAACCGCGCCTCCCTTGAGGAGAGGGGCTGATCGGCCCCCAGAACGCCAGGAGACCGAAGAGATGTCGCAACCCACCGGAACGGCTGCCGCCGCTTCCCCTGCCGCCATGCCCCGCTACCGCGAAGCCGCCCTGCGCGTGTCGCCCGTTGCCCATGAGGTCCGGGCCGACGGCACCGTGCTCGTGCGCCCGGTGCAGGCGCCTGTGCCCGTGCCATACCTGACGTTCAGCGCCTGGGCCCGCCGCTGGGCCGACGAGCGCGGCAGGCAGACCGCGCTGGGCCAGCGCGATGCGTCCGGCGCCTGGCGCCTCGTCACCTGGGCGCAGTTCTACGAGCGCATGCGCAGCGTGGCGGCGGGCCTGCTGGAGATGGGCCTGTCGCGCGAACGGCCGCTGATGATCCTGTCGGGCAACTCGATCGAGCACGCCCTGCTGGTGGCGGCCGCCGAGTACGCGGGGATTCCCACGGCGGCGGTGTCGCCGGCCTATTCGCTGCAAAGCCAGGACTTCGCCCGCCTGCGCGGCATCCACGCGCTGCTGCGTCCGGCCGCGGTGTTCGTGCAGGCGGCCGAGCCGTTTGCGCGGGCCATCGAAGCGCTGGGCCTCCCGGCCGCAGCGGTGATCGTGGCCGAAGGGGCGACGGCAGGGCAGGTCGACTGGATGGCGCTGCAGGACGCGCCGCTCACGCCCGCGCGCGAGGACCGCGTGGAGTCGGCGCACGCCGGCATTTCTGCCGCGGATACGGCGCGCTACTTCTTCACCTCGGGCTCCACCGGCGCGCCCAAGGGCGTGACCATCACCTACGACAGCATCCAGGCGCTGATGGGCCAGTTCCTGTTCGCCCATGGCGCGCCGGAGTACCAGGGGACCGTGGTGCTCGACTGGCTGCCGTGGAATCACGTCTTCGGCGGCATCGGCAACCTCGGCCGCGCCTTCGTGCTGGGCGCCTCGTTCTATATCGACGACGGCCGCCCCACGCCGGCGCTGTTCGCCCGCACCGTGAAGAACCTGCGCGAGATCTCCCCGACCATGTTCGCCACCGTGCCGGCGGCGTGGGGCATGCTCGTGACCGAACTGGAGCGCGACGAGGCGCTGGCGCAGGCGTTCTTCTCGCGCCTGATGTTCGTCAGCTACGGCGGCGCCAGCCTGCCGGGCGACGTGCTGGCGCGCTTCCAGCGCGTGGCCGAGCGCGTGGCCGGCGCCCGCATTCTCTTTACCAGCGGCTTTGGCGCCACCGAAACCACGGCGATGGGCCTGAACTTCAGCCAGCCCGCCGACGACACCGGCAACCTCGGCATGCCGGTGCCGGGCGTGGAACTGAAGCTGGTGCCGCTCGATGGCGGCGACGGCCGCTACGAAGTGCGCATGCGCGGCCGCAACATCTTCTCCGGCTACCTGCAGCAGCCGGAACTGAGCGCCGCCGCCTTCGACGACGAAGGCTTCTACTGCATGGGCGACGCCGCCCGCATGGTCGACCCGGCGGTGCCGGGCGCCGGCTTGCGCTACGCCGGCCGCTGCGTGGAAGACTTCAAGCTCAGCAACGGCACCTGGGTGCGGACCGGCGCCGTGCGCGTGGCCCTGCTGGAGCAATGCGCGCCGCTGCTGGCCGATGCGGTCATCTGCGGCCATGACAGGGACTTCGTGGCCGCGCTGGCGTGGCCCAACGCGGTGGCTTGCCAGCGCCTGGCGTCGGAACTGACCGGATTGCCGGTCGAGCAGCTGGTGTCGCATCCCATCGTGGTGGCGGCCCTGTCCGAACGCCTGCGGGCGGTGACGGGCGCCGCGAGCCAGCACGCGCGGCGCGTGCTGCTGATGGCCGAGCCGCCGTCCATCGATGCCGGCGAGATCGCCGACAAGGGCTACATCAACCAGGCCACCACGCGCGAGCGCCGCGCCGGCCTGATCGGCGAACTGTACGCGGAGCCGCCCGCCGCGGTGGTCGCAAGGGCGGCCTGAGCGTGCGCCAGGGCGCCTGCCGCGCCCTGGCCATATACCGGAGCCGCCGGAGCCGCCGAAGCCGTCTTCCCGATCCGTCAACCCGAGGATCCATCATGCGCATTGCCCCACAAATTCTCCTGTCCGACCACGAGCGCGCCGACCTGCAAGCCGCCGCTGCCGCCGGTGCAACCCATCCGCGGCTTGCCCTGCGTGCCCGCATCATCCTGCTGGCTGCGGAGGGCATCCAGAACAAGGCGATCGCGGCCCATCTTGGCGTGGGCCGCGTGCAGGTGGCGCGCTGGCGCGACCGCTATGCGCAGGCGCGGCTGGCCGGCATCGAACACGACCTCCCGCGCGGCGCGCCGCCGGTCCGGATGGATGTGGGGCGGCTCGTGGAACTGGCCAGCGAGCCAGCCACCGCGCAGCTGAGCACCCGCAGCCTGGCGGTGGAGCTTGGGGTCAGCGCATCCAGCGTGTCGCGCCACTGGCGCTCGACGGGTTTGCCGGCACGGCAGGAGAACCAGGCCTTGCCGGGTCTCGATCTGGATGGCCGCGCAGTCGACGTCGTCGGCCTGTATGTGGCCCCGCGCGAGCACGCGCTGGTTGTGGCCTGCGGCATGGGGGGAAGGGAGGCGCAACCGGGGGCGCAACCCGCGCGGCCGGGCACGGCCATGCAGCGCCACCTCGCGACCTCGTTCATGACGGCGCTGCAACTGGTCGACGCCGATGCCTCCGATCTGCCGGCAGCCATGCCCGCGCCAGACGCGGCCCGGCCGGCCGACTGGCTCGACTTCCTCCGCGAGCTGGAAACCGGCACGCCGGATGGCATCACACTGCACCTCATCGCGGACAACCATGTCACCCAGCAGCATCCGGACGTCCGCGAATGGCTGGCCCGCCACCCGCGCCTCGTGGTGCATCCCGTGGCAGGCGCGGCGGCCTGGCGCCGCGCGGTGCAGCAGTTGCTGCGGGATGCGCCCTGGGGCTTTGCTGCCGGCATTCCCCAGGTGCTGGCGTTCCTGAGCGAGCCCGTCCGCTGGCCGTTGCGCTGGCTGCGTCAGGGCGACGCCGGACAGCCGGGCACCTTCCTGTCGCCAGTGACGCCGCGCCAGGCGGCACCGTGGGCGCGGGACCCGGCCCCTGACGAGCATAACGAACGTACCGGGTCTGTGTCCGCGTTCCTGCCGCGCTCCGCGGCCATCCCGTCGGCGGGCGTCATGGCGGGCCTGGAATGCGTGCGCGAGGCAGCGCAGCCGGTGGACAGCGCGAAGCTGTTGCCGCCGCGCCAGGGCGGACAGGCGATTGTCCGCGAGGCATTGATGGCGCGGCTGCAGGAGGCGCGGCGGCGCCGCTGCGTCGTCGTGCAGGGGCAGGCGGGCAGCGGCAAGACCAGTACGCTGGCGGCCTGGCGCAAGAGCCTGATCTCGCTCGGCTTCGATGTCTGCTGGCTGGCGCTTGGCGCCGAGGACAACGCGCCGGACCGCTTCTTCGATTGCCTGTCGGCCAGCCTCGACGCCGTCGATCCGTCCCTGACACGCGATGCCACGGCGCCAGGCGGCGAGTGCGATGCCCCGGCCATCGAGCACTGGGTCATCCAGCTGGTGCAGGCGCTCGGCCAGCGCCAGCGCGACCTGGTGCTGATCCTGGACGATCTCCACCACGTGACCTCGCCGCACATCGTCCAGGCGCTGCAGCGGCTGATCGACTATGCGCCGGCGCAGCTGCATCTCGCCTTCGCTTCGCGCAGCGCCCTGCCGCTGGCGCTCGAATGCCTGCGCGCCCAGGGCCTGGTCGCCGAGTTCGACATGCGCGACCTGTGCTTCACGGCCGAGGAGTCCGAGCGGTTCCTGCGCCAGCAACTGGGCGCCATCGATCCGCGCGACGCCGCTGCCATCCACGACCTGACCGACGGCTGGGTGGCCGGCCTGCAACTGTTCGCCGTCGACCTGCGCGCCCGGCGCGGCGCGGGCTATCCGGTCGTGCCGGTGCGCGATGCGCGCAGCTTCGTCGCGTACTTCGAGCGCGAGGTGGTGGTCCGGCTGGCCCCGGACGACCTCGACATGCTGGTGCGCATGGCGACCTGCCAGTCCTTCTGCGTGGCGCTGTGCGCGTCGATGCTCGGGAAGCACGAAGCCGACATCGGCGCGCGCCTGGCGCGGCTGGAGGCGGACAACCTCTTCCTGGCGCAGGTGGGCAGTCCCAATCACAGTTCCAATCGCGAGCCCTGGTATCGCATCCATCCGCTGCTGCGCGAGACGCTGCTGGAGCGGCACGGCCGGTTGCCGGAACCCGACCGCCAGGCGATGCATGCCGCTGCGTGGCGCTGGTTCGACGCGCGCGGGCGGCTCGACGATGCTGTATTCCACGCCGTGCGTGCGGGCGACGAAGCCGCGGCGGCGGCCATGGTCGAAGCCTGCGGCCAGGCCCTGCTGGCGCGCGGCGAGCTGAGCCAGCTTGCGGCCCTGCTGCGGCTGCTGCCGTCCGCGCAGGTGCGGCAGCGCCACGGCCTGCTGGTGGTGAACGGCTACCTGCAGCTCTATGCCCGCAATGTGGATGGGCTGCGGCACACCCTGGACGAACTCGCCGCGCATGACGCTGCCGACCCGCTTCGCACCTACACGCTCGGCCTGCTGCGCGCGGGCCTCGCGCTGCAACTCGACGATCCCGACACCGTGCTCGGCATGCTCCCGCAGTTGTGGGACATTCCGCCCGGCGCCGACGATCTCGCATGGTCGTCGCGCGGCAACGTGCTGTCGTGGCTGTTCCTGCAACGGGGCGAGTACGACGAGGTACGCCGCCTGCAGGACGACATCACCCTGCGCACCGGCGCGCCGCGCAGTTCGCTGTTCGGGCGCTACATCCGGGCCACCAGCCTCGCGCTGGAAGGGCAGGTGGAGCGCGCCGGCCAGCACGTGCGCGACGTGCTGCGCGAAGCCGAGCGGCAGGGGCCGGCCTTTGTCGGGCTCGCCTGCCTGGCCGCCGGGCTGCTGGCCGACATCCTCTATGAGGCCAACGATCCCGAGGCCGCCTGCCGGCTGCTGGAGCCGCGCATTGCCGGGCTGGAGCGCGTCTCGCTGCCGGATGTCGTGCTGCGCGTGCTGATGGTGCTGTCCAACGCGCACTGGCTGGCGGGCCGGCGCGTGCAGGCCAATGCCTGCCTGGACCGGCTGGAAGCCTATGCCGTGCGCTTCGGGCTGGACCGCGTGCTGGCCGAGGCGCTGGTGCTGCGCCTGCGCCGCCATCTGCAGGAAGGCGAGACCGAGCGCGCCAACACGGTATTGCAGTGCCTGGCCGCGCTGGCGGAGAAGCATCCCGGCGGGACACGGGGCGACCGGATCCGGCAGGCGGCCGCGCTCGGCCGCATCGAGATGGCGATGTCCACCCAGGACTTTGCCGGCGCCGCCGCCATGATCGACGCATTGCTGGCGTCGGCCGCAGCCGGCGGGTCCGGCGCGGCCAGCCTGACCCTGCAGCGCGCGATGGCGCAGCAGGCCCTGCATAACGAAGGCGCTGCGCGCGACGCCTTTGGCCGCGCCATCCGCATGGGCCACGGCGCCAGCCTGCTGCGTTCGCTGCTGGATGCGACGGCCAGCGCGCCCGAGGCGTTCGCCGCCCTCGCGCGAACGCCGCAGCACGAGCCGGTACTGGCGTTCTATGTCAAGCGCTTGCTCGCGGCGGCCGGGACCCGCGCGAGCGGCGTGTCGGCCGACGGCGCGGGCGGGCCGTCTTCCATGTCCGTGCTCAGCGAGCGCGAAGGCGAAATCCTCGGCCTGCTTGCGCAGGCGATGTCGAACAAGAAGATCGCGTCGGTGCTGAACCTGTCGCCGGAAACGGTGAAATGGCACCTGAAGAACATCTACGCCAAGCTCGGCGTCAACGGCCGCGGCAAGGCGGCGGCCCGGCTGCGCGATCTCGCGGCCGGCGAACTGGTCGCGCGGGCCGCCTGATGTGCGCCGCCGGTGCCGCGCGATGGACGCATAAGTTCCACCACCATCCTGCGCATAAGTTCCCTCCACGCGCTTCCACCCGCGTCGGGGAGTACCCCCCCGGCGGGCTGCCCGCGATGATGGCAATCATCCCGGCAGTCCTCCGCTCGCAGTCGCCATGTCATCCCCATCTTCTCCGACCTTTGCAAACTGGCCAGAAGGCATTCCGACTTGCGCGGACCTTGCCGGCGAGGCGCTGTTTGCCCGGCTCGCGGCGCGCGCGGCGGCGACGCCCGATGCCTGTGCATTTCCGGCGGGCGGCATGTCCTACGGTGAACTGCTCGACGCCTGCCAGATGCTCGCCGGCTACATGCAGCAGCGGCTGGGCGTGCGCAGTGGCGCCAGCGTGCTGTTGTCGCTGGATGACTGCCCGCAACGGGCGGTGGCCGTGTTCGCCATCGACCGGTGCGCCGCGCGGGCCGTCCCGCTCGAGCCGCTCGAGCCGCTCGATTCGCTCGATTCGCTCGATCCGGCCGCGCGCGTGCCCACTACCGCCGCGCGCGCAGCCATTGTCGCGCCTGCATCGCTGCCGGAACTCGCGCCGTTGCTCGACGACGGCACGCTCTACGGTTGCATTGTCTGCGGCAACGCGCCCGCGCGTCCGGGCCTGCACGACTTTGCCGGCGCGCTGTCGGCGGGCATCGCGCCGCTGCCCCTCATTCACCCCCTCGACACATGGAGTACGAAGCATGAGCTTGCTTGAAGGAAAGGTTGTCATCGTCACCGGCGCCGGTGCCGGCGTTGGCAAGGGCATCGCCCTGGAAGCCGCCCGCCAGGGCGCGCGCGTGATCGTCAACGATCTCGGCGTGAACATCGACGGTTCCGGCGGCAGCGCCGGTCCCGCCCAGCAGGCCGTCGACGAGATCAAGGCCTTCGGCGGCGAAGCCGCGGCCAACACCGACAGCGTGGCGGACTGGGGCTCGGCCCAGAAGATCATCCAGCAAGCCCTGGACCTGTACGGCCGCGTGGACGGCGTGGTCAACAACGCCGGCAACCTGCGCGACATCATCTTCCACAAGATGAGCGAGGACGACTTCGACGCCGTGATCCGCGTGCACCTGAAGGGCACCTGGAACATGTCGCGTGCGGCCGCGCCGCATTTCAAGGCCCAGGAAGGCGGCGCCTTCGTGCACATGACTTCCACCTCCGGCCTGATCGGCAACTTCGGCCAGGCCAACTACGCGGCGGCCAAGCTGGGCATCGTCGGGCTGTCGAAGTCCATCGCGGTCGACATGCAGAAGTTCAACGTGCGCTCGAACTGCATCGCGCCGTTCGCCTTCACGCGCATGGTCGGCAGCATCCCGACCAACACGCCGGAAGCCGCCGAACGCATGAAGATCAACATGCGCCTCGAAGCCGGCAAGATCGCCCCGTTCACGCTGGCGCTGCTGGCCGACAAGGCGAAGCACGTCACCGGCCAGATCTTCGGCGTGCGCAACAACGAGATCTACCTGTTCTCGCAGCCGCGCCCGATCCGCACCGCGCACAACTCCGATGGCTGGACCGTGGAGTCGTGCCTGGAGCGTGCCATCCCGATGTTCCAGCCGTCGCTCATCCCGCTCGAACTGTCGCGCGACGTGTTCGGCTGGGACCCGGTCTGACGCGGCCCTGGCAGCAGAGAAAGCCGGCGGGGCAGTATCCCGCCGGCATCAAGGAGACAAGACATGGATTTTCAGCCAGACCTCAGTCTGGAGGCATTCCGGGAGCAAGTGCGCGGGTTCCTGCGCGCAAAGCTGCCGGCCGGCCTGGCCGGGCGCCTGCGTATCGGCACGCGCTCGCCGCGCGAGGAACTCGCGCCGTGGCAGCGCATCCTGAACGAGAACGGCTGGGGCGCGCCGTACTGGCCCGAGGCCCATGGCGGCACCGGCTGGAATGTGCTGCAGCGGCTGGTCTTCGACGAGGAATGCACCGCCGCCGGCACGCCCACGCAGGACACCGGCGCGCAGAAGCTGCTCGGCCCCGTGCTGAACGCATTCGCCACGCCGGAGCAGAAGGCCGAACACCTGCCGCACATCTTCAACGGCACGCGCTTCTGGTGCCAGGGCTTCTCGGAACCGGGCTCGGGCTCGGACCTGGCCTCGCTGCGCACGCAGGCCGTGCGCGACGGTGACGCGTACGTCGTCAATGGCCAGAAGATCTGGACCAGCCACGCCCATCGCGCCGACTGGATCTTCCTGCTGGTGCGCACTGACACCGAGGTCAAGAAGCAGGCCGGCATCAGCTTCCTGCTGGTGGACATGAAGACGCCCGGCATCACCGTGCGCCCGATCCACACCATCGACGGCTGCCACCACCTGAACGAGACCTTCTTCGACAACGTCCGCGTGCCGGTTGCCAACCGCATCGGCGCCGAGGGCGACGGCTGGAAGATCACCAAGTTCCTGCTGAACAACGAGCACGCCACGGCCGCCGACCTGCCAATGCTGCGCAAGTACATGCGCCAGATCCGCATGCTCGCGCAACAGCGCGACGGCGAAGGCCGCGCGCTGATCGCGTGCCCGCAGTTCGCCCAGCAGGTCGCCCGCTTCGAGGCCGACCTGTCCGCCATCGCCATGCTGGTACAGCGCGTGGCCGCGCTGGAGCAGGCGCAGGACCACAGCGCCGCCGCGCATGCGCTCGGATCGATCCTGAAGGTGCGCGGCACGGAACTGCAGCAGCGCATGAGCAGCTTCATCGTGGAATCGCTGGGCGACTTCGGCCCGGTGGCCTTCGCGCCGCCTGAAGCCGACGCCGGCGATGCGCTGCCGATGGAGGACATCGCGCGCGGCCTGGCCAACGAGATGTTCTTCCGCCGCGCCTCCACCATCTACGGCGGTACCAGTGAGGTGCAGCGCGGCATCATCGCGCGCGCGCTGTTCCAGCTCTGAAGCCCCCCACGTCACACTGAGTCACACAGACCATGAACTTCAATCTCGACTCCGAGCAGCAGATGCTGCAGGACAGCGTGCGCCGCTTTGTCGACCGCGACTACGACTTCGAAGCGCGCACCGCGCTGATCAAGTCCGGCTCGCGCTGCAGCGCGAAGCACTGGGACACCTTCGCCAGCAACGGCTGGCTTGCCGCCGCGCTGCCGGAAGAGCAGGGCGGCCTGGGCGGCACGCTGCTCGACACCGTGCTGATCGCCGGCCAGCTTGGCCGCGGCCTGGTCATCGAGCCATACCTCGGCTGCGCCGTGCTTGCCGCGCAGACGCTGCTGGCCGCCGCCACGCCTGCCCAGCGCGACGCGCTGCTGCCGGCGCTGGCCGACGGCTCGCGCAAGCTCGCGCTCGCCTACAGCGAAGCCGGTGCGCGCGGCCTGCCGGCACCCATCGCCACGCATGCCGACGCCGCGCCCGGCGGCTACGTGCTGCGCGGCGTGAAGACGCTCGTGCTCGGCGGCACCGAAGCCGACGCCTTCCTCGTCACCGCCATGACCCCCATCGCGCAGCCGGTCAGCGCGCACGACGGCGCCGAACTGCGCCTGTTCGTGGTGCCGGCCGATGCGCCGGGCCTGTCGCGCCGCGCGCTGCCGCTGCACGACGGCAGCTGGGCGGCCGAAGTCACGCTCGACGGCGTATTCGTTCCCGCCGACGCCCTGCTGGGCGAGCCGGGCACCGGCCTGGCCGCGCTGGACCACGGCCTGCTGCATGGCACCGCGGCACTGTGCGCGGAACTGGTCGGCGCGATGGAGAAGACCATCGAGGTCACCGCCGAGTACCTGAAGGTGCGCAAGCAGTTCGGCGTGGCCATCGGCAGCTTCCAGTCGCTCCAGCACCGCATGTCTGACATGGCCGCCGAACTGGAAGTAGCGCGCTCGATGCTGTACGCGCTGCTGGCGACGGTGGAAAGCGGGTCGCCGGAGGAAGTGCGCAGCGTGGTGTCCCAGGCCAAGGCGCTGATCGGCCGCGCGGCCAAGTACGTCTGTGGGCAAGGCATCCAGCTTCACGGCGGCATTGGCATGACCGAGGAATACACGGTCGGCCACTACTTCAAGCGCGCCGTGGTGGCCGATGCCATCTTCGGCAACGCCGACCTGCACGAATCGCTGGTCGCGCGTTCATTGCAGCAATCCCTGTCCGAAACCGTAGTGGAGTGAATACGAGCATGAAAGTCTACGAAAAGATCAGCGATCTCCAGCCGCTCGTCGGCGAGATCATCGGCACCAGCGAGTGGGTGAGCATCGAGCAGGGCCGCATCAACCAGTTCGCCGACGCCACCGGCGACCACCAGTGGATTCACGTCGATCCCGTGCGTGCCAAGGACGGTCCCTTCGGCACGCCCATCGCCCACGGCTTCCTGACGCTGAGCCTGCTGCCGGAGTTCTCGAACGCGGCCTATCGCGTGGCGGAAAGCCGCACCGGTGTGAACTACGGCCTCGACAAGGTGCGCTTCCCGGCGCCGGTGCCGGTATGCAGCAAGCTGCGCGCGCACTTCAAGCTGCTGTCGTACGAGGCGCTGGAAGGCGGCGGCGCACAGACCAAGGTGGAGATGATCGTCGAGCGGGAAGGCGGCACCAAGCCGGTGTGCATCGCCGAGTCGATCACGCGTCGCTACCCCTGAGCATGGCGCGGAAGCCCTGCACACAAAGAAAAGGGGTACCGCGCGACACCGAAGTTGCAGGAACCAGCCGCGCCGGCATCGGCGCGGCTTTCTGACTTTGAGGAGACAAGCAATGAAGCACAGCCAACCGACGCGCCGGCGCGTCCTGCTCGCCGTCGCCTGCGGCGCACTGCTGGCCGGCGCCGGACCCGCGCACGCGGACAAGTATCCGGAGCGCCCGGTCCGTATCGTGTCCGTGGCGAGCCCCGGCACCGGCATCGACGACTACACCCGCCTGCTGGCAAAGTTCCTGGGCGAGCGGCTCGGCCAAAACGTGGTGGTGGAGAACCGGCCCGGCGCCAACATGATCCTGGCGAACGACGCGGTCGCCAAGTCGGCGCCGGACGGGTACACGCTGCTGCTCACGGCGTCCAGCGCGATGTCGGCCAATCCGTTCCTGTACCGCAAGCTGCCCTACAACCCCAACAAGGACTTTGTGCCGGTGGCGCGCATGTCCACGCTGCCGGTCGCGCTGGTGGTGCCGGAACAGTCGCCGTACAAGTCGATCTCGGACCTGGTGGCTGCCGCGCGGGCGAAGCCGGGTGCCATCAATGGCGGCTCCAGCAGCACGGGCTACCGCCTGATGTCGGCGGCCTTCAACGAGGCCGCGGGGATCAGGACGACGGACGTGCCCTACAAGTCCACGGCCGGCCTGCTGCCGGACCTCGCCGGCGGCCAGGTGGACTACAGCATGGTGGAGTTTGGCGGGGCCTATGCGCTGGTGCAGTCGAAAAAGCTGCGGGCGCTGGCGGTGCTCAGCCCGAAGCGGCTGCCGTTGCTGCCCGACGTGCCCACGCTGTCGGAAGCCGGGATGCTGAATCCGCAACTGATGGAGGCGGTGTCGCGCACCAACTGGAGCGGCCTGTTCGCCCCCGCCGGCACGCCCGCGCCGATGGTCGACCGGATCGGCAAGCTGACCATCGAATTCGTCAACTCGCCGGAGGCGCAGAAGCACTATGCGGCGCGAGGCAGCCTGGCGAATCCGGGGACGGGCGCGGAGCTGGGTGCGGCGGTGCGGGCCGACCAGCAGATCTGGCAGAAGATCATCGGCGTGGCGGGGATCCAGCCGGAGTAAGCCGCGACGCCGGCTGCCTGCTCCCCGCTCCCGTTGGCACGGGAGCGGGGAGCGGCCTCGTCAGAACCCGAACAGCGATTTCGCCACGATGCCGCGCTGGATCTCGCTGGTCCCGCCGTAGATCGTGGTGGCGCGCCGGAAGAACATCTCGGCGGCGATGTCGCGCATCACGTCCTGGCGCGGCAGCGGCTCGTGCCGGGGGCCGTCATGGCTGGACGGATAGGAGACGGGGGCGTAGTCGCCCAGGCTCTCCACGAGGAACTGCCCCATCTGCTGCTGCAGCTCGGTGCCACGGATCTTGAGCATCGAACCCATCGCATGTGCCGCCGGGCTGTGGTCTTCCTCCAGCGCGGCCACCCGCTGCACCATCACCGAGATGGCCTGCAGTTCGGCCTCGCAGCGCGCCAGGCGCAGCGAGAACTGGTGGTGGTCCCCCAGCGTGCGCTTGCCCGCGGACGATGCCGCCATGGCGCGCAACTGGCGTTGCAGGCGGCGCAGCGTGGGCAGGTCGGCGGTGGTGGCGTGCTCGTTGTTCAGCAGGAACTTGGTCACCTTCCAGCCGCTGCCTTCCTCGCTGACGAGGTTGGCAACCGGCACGCGGACGTTGTCGAAGAAGGTCTCGTTCAGGTGGTGGCAGCCGTCGATGCTGATGATCGGGCGCACGGTGATGCCGGGCGTCTTCATGTCCACCAGCAGGAAGCTGATGCCGGCCTGCTTCTTCGCCGACGTATCGGTGCGTACCAGCAGGAAGATCCAGTCGGCGTGGTGGGCATAGCTGGTCCAGATCTTCTGGCCATTGATGACGTACGCGTCGCCGTCGCGCACGGCCTGCGTGCGCAGCGAGGCGAGATCGGAGCCCGAGCCGGGTTCCGAGAAGCCCTGGCACCACAGGCGCTCGCCGCGCAGGATGGCGCCGACGTGCTCCGCCTTCTGCGCGGGCGTGCCGAAGTGGTTGATCACCGGGCCGACCAGCTTCTGCGCGAACGCATCCTGCGACGGCACGCCGGCGGCGGCGCACTCCTCGTCGAAGGCCAGGCGTTGCGACACCGTCCAGCCGGTGCCGCCGTGTTCCTTCTGCCAGTAGGGGGCGCCCCAGCCGTGCGCGTTCAGCACGCGTTGCCACTGCATGACGGTCTCGCGGGGCGAGCGCATGCCGTGCGCGCGGTGGGGCAGGTCCGCGGGAACCTGGTGTTTCAGGAAGTGGCGCACTTCCTGGCGGAATTCGTCAAGGGTGGGGTCGGGGCGGAAGTCCATCTGAATGCTCTCCATGTCACGGCCGCGCGGGCCGCCGCTGCGGACCGTCGCGATGCTGACATCTTGGCGCAGAGCCGGGCGTGCATCGCCCCCCACCACTGGTGGTCATACCACCCGATAAGCACCTTCATGACCGGGACAGGCGCCTCGTTGCGGACCATCCGGCTCTTGTGCGGGATCCCGCAACCCCGCACCCCGCCTTGTCCCCCCATGTCGAGTGGGACCGCTGCCGCCCCCGGGACGGGACACTGTGTCACGCAGTGACAGAGCAGTGGAAGTCGACGTTGCAGAAGCCGGACCGTTCCCATCTTCGAAGGAAGGACCATGCACTCCAGGCAATACCCGCTACGCCATGCCACCCTCGCCATCTCGGAGGGCATTGCCGAATTTACCCACCAGCGGCCGCAGGCGCGCAACGCGCTCTCGCTGGAACTGCGGCAGGACTATGCCGACATGATCGACATCGTCGAGGCCGAGCGCGAGGTGCGGGCGCTGATCCTCACCGGCTCGGGGGGCAGCTTCTGCGCGGGCGGCGACCTGCGGTCCGTCCGCGACCTGCTGGAGGACCCTGACCCCAGCGTGCGCGAGCCCGCCGCCATGCGCCGCCGGCTGACCGGGATCCACGGCTGGCTGCGCCGCCTGCACGACCTCGAATTGCCCGTGATCGCGGCCGTCGATGGCGCCGCCGCGGGTGCCGGCTTCTCGCTGGCGCTGGCGGCGGATTTCGTGCTGGCGTCGGAGCGCGCCTCGTTCTCGATGGCCTTCGTCAAGATCGGGCTGGTGCCCGACATGGGTGCGATGTATTCGCTGCCGCGCGCGGTCGGCATGGGACTGGCGAAGGAACTGATGTACACGGGCCGGCGCATGGATGCGCAGGAGGCGCGCGAGCGCGGCATCGTCCAGGCGATCCACGGTACAGACGCGTTGCCAGCAGCGGCGCGCCAGTTCGCCGCGCGCTTCCTCGACGCCCCGCGCGACGCGGTGGCCCTGACCAAGCGCGCGCTCAACAGCACCTTCGAGTCGTCCTACGAGACCATGTTCGCGCTGGAGGGGCAGGCGCAGGGCCTGGCCGCCTCGACGCAGTTCTACCGGGATGCCATCGGGGGCTTCCTGCGCGGCGAAGGGCTGCGGTTCGACTGGGACCGCGCGGCGCGCGAAGTGTAAGGGCTGCTTGCGGATGCCGACCCTGCTCCCGATAAGTTCGCCCAGGCCTGCAACAGCCGGCTCCGGCCCTGCACCGATGGGCCGCAGGACGCACGCGCGAAGGCGTTCGATCGCTTCCGTTGCACACCTCGTTGCGCACCTGACGGGACATGGGCATCGGGGTTGCGCGGGATCTCGCGAAATCTCCACCTCGCAGTCCGCTCTGGCTGCGGGTCTCTCTGCTCCGGCCCCGTGCCGGAGCATTTTTTTTACACGTGTTGCCTGCGCCTGCATGCCCCCCGACCCGGGTGGCCATGTGGGTAGGCACAACGCCTCGGGACAGGTAGGGATGAGACTGCCCGCCCCGTGGTCTGCTTCCGTCTGCGCATGCCCGGAGGAGTGTGCGTGCTGGAAAACCTTCACCTGCCGGCCGCATCGGGGGTGGAGCCAATAATCATATGGAGAAGACAGGAAATGAAGAAATCGCTTTTTGCGCTGGCTGCACTGCTGGCCGTGGCAGGCACTGCCCAGGCCCAGACCAGCGTGACGCTGTATGGCGTGATTGACGGGAGCATCGAGTATGTGAACCGCGTGGGAACGGCGCCGGCCAATCCGGTCGCGTCCGGCACGCCGACCGCGCCGGTCGGCCCGCGCTTCGACATGCCGCGCGCCGGCGGCCTGTCGGCCTCGCGCTGGGGTTTGCGTGGCACGGAGGACCTGGGCACCGGCTGGTCGGCCCTGTTCAACCTGGAGTCGGGCTTCGACTGGGACACCGGCAACCTGACCACCGCGCCGCTGTTCAACCGGACCGCGATCGTCGGCCTCAGCAACGCGGAATACGGCAAGGTGACGTTTGGTCGCCAGTACACGGCGATGACCGACGGCCTGATCAACTTCTCGCCGCTGCGCTTCGCGGCCACCTACGAACCGGGCGTCTGGTGGCTGGGTGTCAACTACCGCCAGTCGAACATGGCCAAGTACACGGGCAACTTCGGTGGGCTGCAAGCCGTTGCACACTATTCCTTCGGCACGGCATCGTCGGTGCAGGCGGCAGGTACCGGGCAGGCGCTGGGAGGCGGCGAGACGCCTGGCAGCATCAAGGACAACAATGCCTGGGGCGCCTCGCTGGCGTACTTCGGCAGCGGGGTTGGCGTGGGCATCGCCTATGACGAGTGGCATCCGGCCCCGTCCACGACGCCGGGCAACACCGGCCGCGAGCGCAAGGCGGGCATCGGCGTGAGCTACACGACCGGCCCGCTGAAGGTGATGGGCGGCTACCGCTACCGCGACAGCGCGTTCAACACCGGCGCCACGCTGATCCGCGACGACTACTGGTTCGCGGGCGTGAACTACCAGGCCACTGCCGCGCTCGGCCTGCAACTGGGCTACTACTACTCGAACGTCAAGCAGTTCCGCCAGACCCCGACGGGCGTGTCGACCAATCCGGCGAACCCGCAGCAGGTGGCGTTCGTGGCCGACTACAACCTGAGCAAGCGCACCGACGTCTACATCGCCACCGGCTTCGCCCACAACGGCAGCCTGATCAACGACGGCCAGTTCACGGCCTTCCTGTTCGGCTATCCGCAGGCGCCGGGCCAGAAGAACATGGTCGGCGTGACCACGGGCATCCGCCACATCTTCTGATCGACGCCGTACTGGCGTCCATACTGACGTCCGTATTGGCGTCCGTATTGGCGGGACCCGTCCCCGGATAAGTTCCGCCAATACAGCCGGTGTATCGCTCGACATACCGAAAGTATTTTTCCGATGTCTCCCCGAAACGTACGATGGCTTCACACGTTTCGAGGAGACAGCATGAGCCCCGCAGCACTGCAGCAACAGGGATGCCGAGCATGACAGGCCCCCTGCAAGGCGTTCGCATCATCGACATGACCACGGTCCTGATGGGACCGTACGCCACCCAGATCCTCGGCGACCTTGGCGCCGACGTCGTCAAGGTCGAGCCGCCCACCGGCGACACCGTGCGCGACGTGGGCCCGCGCCGCCACGACGGCATGGCCGGCATCTTCCTGCACGTCAACCGCAGCAAGCGCAGCGTCGTGCTGGACCTGAAGAAGCCCGCCGGGCGCGAGGCGCTGCTGCGCCTCGCCGCCGATGCCGACGTGCTGATCTACAACGTCCGCCCGCAGGCAATGGCGCGGCTGAACCTCGGCTACGAGGAAATCGCCAGGGTCAATCCGCGCATCCTGTACGTGGGCGTGTACGGCTACGGCCAGGGCGGCCCGTACGCCGCCAAGTCCGCCTATGACGACCTGATCCAGGGCGCGGTGGCCATCCCGTCGCTGGCCAAGACGGCCGGGGCCGACGTGCCACGCTACGCACCGAGCGCCATCGCCGACCGCATCGTCGCGCTCGCCGCCGCCAATGCCGTGACGGCCGGGCTGTTCCACCGCCTGCGCACCGGCGAGGGCCAGGCCATCGACGTGCCGATGTTCGAGACCATGGCGCAGTTCGTGCTGGGCGACCACATGGGCGGCCTGACCTTCGACCCGCCGATCGGCCCGAGCGGCTATGCGCGCATTCTCGACCATAACCGCCGCCCGTACCGCACGAAGGACGGCTATGTCTGCGTGCTCGTCTACAACGACAAGCAGTGGCGCAAGTTCTTCGACATGATCGGCAGGCCGGGCCTGATGGACAACGACCCGCGCTTCGCCACGATCGGCGAGCGCACCAGGCACATCAACGAGCTCTACCAGATGGTGGCCGAGGTGATGCCCACGCGCACCTCCGCCGAGTGGATCGCATTGCTCGAAGCCGCCGACATGCCGGTGATGCAGCTCCACACCATCGACTCGCTGCTGGCCGACCCGCACCTCGGTGCCGTGGGTTTCTTCGATGTGGTGGAGCACCCCACCGAAGGCGCGATCCGCTCGATGGCGATCCCGTCGCAATGGTCGAAGACGCCGCCGCAGGTCGCACGCCAGGCCCCGCGCCTGGGCGAGCACAGCGCCGAAGTGCTGGCCGAGGCCGGCTATAGCGCCGCCGACATCCACAAGCTGGCCGAAGAGGGCGCCACCGTGCTCGCTCCGGCCGCGCAGTAACGTCATATCCGGAGCTTTACCTTGACCACAAGCCTCGAATCCCTGCCGCTCGTCGCCATTCCGCCCACGGATGAGGCGCTGCGCGCCCCCATCCGCGCGTTCCTCGAAGAGAAGCTGGCCAACGTGCCGACGCATGTCCGCGCCCGCACCTGGATGGGCTACGACGCCGACTTCAGCCGCGCCCTCGCGCAACAGGGCTGGCTCGGCCTCGCCCTCCCGAAAGAATACGGCGGCGCCGGCCGCAGCGCCTTCGCCCGCTTCGTGCTGGTGGAGGAACTGATCGCCGCCGGCGCGCCGGTGTCGGCCCACTGGTTCGCCGACCGCCAGACCGCGCCGCTGATCCTCAAGTTCGGCACGCCCGCGCAGCGCGCGTACTTCGTCCCGCGCATGGTGCGCGGCGAGATCTTCATGTGCATCGGCATGAGCGAGCCCGACACCGGCTCCGACCTCTCCAGCGTGCGCACCCGCGCCGTGCGCACCGGAACTGGTCCCAGCAGTGGCTGGCGCCTGAACGGCCGCAAGATCTGGACGACCAACGCGCACCGCACCCAGTACATGTGCGCGCTGGTGCGCACCTCCGGCCAGCACGGCGACCGCCACAAGGGCCTGTCGCAGGTGCTGATCGACCTGAGCCTGCCGGGCATCAGCTACCGCCCCATCAAGGACCTGGCCGGCGACGCGCACTTCTGCGAAGTGGTCTTCGAGGACGTGGACCTGCCGGCCGACGCCATCGTCGGCGAGGAAGGCTCCGGCTGGAAGCAGGTGACCGCCGAGCTGGCCTTCGAGCGCAGCGGCCCGGAACGCATCCTGACCAGCCTGCTGCTGGCCGAGACCTGGCTCGCCGAAGTGCGCGCCTCGGGCCTCCCTGTGCCGGAGGCGGTGACAGCCATCGCCGGCCGCATCGCCGGCCGCCTTGCCGCGCTGCGTGCCATGTCGCTCGCCGTGGCCGACCTGCTCGACAAGGGGCAGAACCCCGAGACCGATGCGGCCTACGTCAAGGACCTCGGCACCGAGTTCGAGCAGACCGTACCGGGCTGGATCGCCTCGGCCATCGAGCAGATGCCGGACTTCCAGCCGTCGGAGCCGCTGCAGCGCGCTATCGCCTATATCACGCAGCTTTGCCCGAGCTTTTCGCTGCGCGGCGGCACGCGCCAGATCCTGCGCGGCATCATCGCCCGCTCGCTCGGGCTTCGCTAAGACATATCCGGATACCTGCCATGACTGATTCCCTCCTGGAAGGCTTCGAGCGCGCGCTCGCCGACCTGTGTGCCGACGACGCGGTGCGCCGCAGCGAAGCGGGCGAAGGCGCCGCCGCGCAGTGGGCCGCGATCGACGCCCTCGGCTACACCGACGCCCTCGTGCCCGCCGAATGCGGCGGCGCCGGGCTCTCGCTCGCAGAAGCTTTTCCTCTCTTCCTCGCCGCCGGCCGCGCCGGCCTGAGCCACCCGTTCGCCGAGACCGCCATGGCCCGCGCCTTGCTGGCGAAGGCGGGGCGCGAGAGCAGGGGCGAATGCATTGCCATCGCTCCCGCCGCCGCTGGCGGCCAGCGCATCGTCTGCCGCAACGTGCCGGGCGCCGCGCTCGCCGATCTGGTGCTGACGCAGTGGCGCGGCGAATGGCTGCTGTTGCCGGTGAGCGCCGCGATGCGCACGCCGGGCATCTACCGCCCGCAGGCATCGGCCTCGCTGCAATGGCAGTCGGCGGAGGCGGCCGTGTTCCGCTTCCGTGAAGACGGTGCCGACATCGTCGCCCTGTGCAACGCCGCCCACGCCACCGGCATGGCCGGCGCGATGCAGCGCGTGCTGGCGATGAGCGTCGCCTACGTCAACGACCGCCAGCAGTTCGGCCGCGCCATCAGCCAGTTCCAGGCCATGCAGCAGGAACTGAGCGTGATGGCCGAGCAGGCCAGTTCGGCGGTGTTCGCCGCCCGCCTGGGCTGCGCGGCCGACGGCTATCTCCCCGATCCGCTGCGCGCGGCGTCGGCCAAGCTGCGCGCCTGCGAGGCGGGCGAGCGCGTGGCGGCCATCGCCCATGCGGTGCATGGCGCCATCGGCATCACCGAGGAACTGGCGCTGGGCCTCTTTACCCGCCGCCTGCACGAGGGGCGCAGCGTGGCCGGCGGCGAGTCGTATTGCGCGACGCTGCTGGGCAACGCGCTGTTCGCGCAGGACGGTGCGTCGAGCCAGGTCATTCTCGATTTCGCGCGCAAGCAGCTTGCCTTTAACGCCTGAAGACACCATGCAGAACACCAAGGAATCCATCGTCATCGTCGGCGCGAAGCGCACGCCCATCGGGGCGTTCAACGGCTCGCTGGCAGCGTTCAGGGCGCCGGAGCTGGGCGCCATCGCCATCCGTGCCGCCGTGGCGCAGGCGGGCGTCGATCCGGCGTCGGTCGACGAAGCCATCATGGGCCTGTGCCTGTTCGCCAACGTGGGCCAGGCGCCGGCGCGGCAGGCCGTGCTCGGCGCGGGTCTGCCCGCGTCGACGCCGGCGACCACCATCAGCAAGATGTGCGGCTCCGGCATGAAGTCGGTGATGCTGGCGCATGACCTGCTGCTCGCCGGCACCTGCAATGTGGCGGTGGCGGGGGGCATGGAGTCGATGACCAACGCGCCGTATGTCGTGCCGCGCGGCCGCCAGGGGTACCGCCTCGGGCACGGCCAGTTCCTCGACCACATGTACTGCGACGGACTGGAGGATGCCTACGAGGGCCACCTCATGGGCTACTACGCCGACCTCGCCGCCGAAGCGCGCGGCATCGGCCGCGAAGCCCAGGACGCCTATGCGCGCGAGAGCCTGCTGCGGGCGCAGGCTGCAGTGGCCGAAGGCCGCTTCCGCGACGAGATCGCGCCGGTCGCCCTCAAGCGCGGCGGCGAGTTCGCCGCGGACGAGACGCCGGGCCAGTGCGACGCCGCCAGGCTGCCGAAGCTCAAGGCCGTCTTCCGCGACGGCGGCTCGGTGACGGCCGGCAACGCCTCGTCGATCTCCGACGGCGCCGCCGCGCTCGTGCTGATGCGCGAGAGCGACGCGATCCGCCAGGGCCGCACGCCGCTGGCCCGCATCGTCGCCCACGCCACCCACGCCAACCCGCCGCAGCAGTTCGCCGACGCCCCCGTGCTGGCCGCGCGCCGCGTGTTCGACAAGGCCGGCTGGACCGCGCGCGACGTCGATCTCTACGAAGTCAACGAGGCCTTCGCCGTGGTGACGATGATCGCGCTGGACGAACTGGGCATCGGCCACGACCGGCTGAACGTCAACGGCGGCGCCTGCGCGCTCGGCCATCCGGTCGGGGCCACCGGCGCCCGCCTGCTGGTGACGCTGGTCCATGCGCTGCAGCGGCGCGGCCTGAAGCGCGGTCTCGCCAGCCTGTGCCTGGGCGGCGGCGAGGCGACCGCCGTTGGCCTGGAACTGTGCTGAGGAGGGTGGCATGAGTCTTCAGCATCGCATCGAGAACGCGGTCGGCTGGCTGGTCATGGACCGCGCGGCCGCCATGAACAGCCTGAACCGCGAGATGGCCGCCGCCATGACCGCGCAGCTCAATGCGTGGCGCGACGATCCCGCCGTGCGCGTGGTGGTGCTGACCGGCAGCGGCCGCGCCTTCTGCGCCGGGGCCGACCTGAAGGAAGTGGCCGAGCCTCCTGTCACCGGCGAGCCCGACTTCCTCGACCTGGTCGTCGGCTTCGTCGATACGCTGCGCGCCTTCCCGAAGCCGGTGATCGCCGCCGTGAACGGGCTGGCGCTGGCGGGCGGGCTCGAAACGGTAATGGCCTGCGACCTCGTCCTCGCCGCCGAGAGCGCGAAGCTGGGCGACGCCCATTCCAACTTCGGCGTCTTCCCCGGCGCGGGCGGCGCGGCCGTGCTGCCGCGCAAGCTGCCGGTCAACGTGGCGCGCTGGCTGCTGTTCACCGGCGCCAGTTTCACCGCCGCGCAAATGGAGCATTACGGGCTGGTCAACGAAGTCGTGGCCGACGCCGGACTCGCGGCCCGCGCGCAGGCCGTGGGCGAACTGCTCGCGGCCAAGAGCCCGCTGGTGCTGGCCCGCATGAAGCGCGTGGCCGCCGAGGCCGCCGACAAGACCCTGGCCGATGCCCTGCGCCACGAACTGCTGGAACTGCGCCATCACCAGCGCTCCCACGACATGAAGGAAGGCCTGCGGGCCTTCGCCGAGAAGCGGCAGCCCGCCTTCAAGGGCTGCTGAACGAAAGAGAACTGACATGGACCTGTTTTACTCCGAGGCGCACAAGGCGTTCCGGCAGGAAGTGCGCGACTTCATCGCCGCCAACCTGCCCGACGACATGCGCCAGCGCCTGCGCGCCGGCGGTTTCGCCTCCAAGGCCGACACCGAACTCTGGCAACGCGCGCTGAACCGGCGCGGCTGGGGCGCGCCCGCCTGGCCGAAGGCCTTCGGCGGCGCTGGCTGGGATGCCGCCGAACAGCAGATCTTCGCCGACGAGTGTGCCGCCGCCCCGGCGCCGCCGCCGCACATCTTCAACATCACGATGCTCGGGCCGGTCATCATCCATTTCGGCTCCGATGCCCAGCGCGAGTACTTCCTGCCGAAGCTGCTGAACGCCGACATCCAGGTCTGCCAGGGTTTTTCGGAACCGGGCTCCGGCTCCGATCTCGCCTCGCTCAAGACCGCCGCCGTGCGCGAGGGCGACGCGTACGTGGTCAACGGCCAGAAGATCTGGACCAGCCAGGCGCATTACTCCGACTGGGTGTTCTGCCTGGTCCGCACCGATCCCAACGCGGTGAAGAAGCAGGCCGGCATCTCGTTCCTGCTGATCGACCTGAAGACGCCGGGCGTGACCGTGCGCCCGATCATCAGCATCGACGGCCGCCACAGCCTGAACGAAGTGTTTTTCGACAACGTGCGGGTGCCCGCCGCCAACCTCGTCGGCGAAGAGAACAAGGGCTGGGACTACGCCAAGTTCCTGCTCGGCCACGAGCGCGCGTACATCGCCGGCATCGGCCGCAACAAGGAGCGCGTGGCCTGCGCGAAGGCCCTGCTGGCGAAGCTGGCAGGGGAAGGGCATCCGGCGTCGACGCTGGCGGCGTACCGGGGCCAGATCGCGCTGATCGAGGCCGATCTGCACGCGCTGGAGGTCACGCAGTTCCGCATGCACGGCGGCCACGCCGACATGAAGCTGTCGCCGATGCTCAAGGCGCGCGGCAGCGAGATCTTCCAGGCCATCACCGACGTGATCTGCCGCATGACCGCCCCGGCCTCGCTGCGGGCGGACACCGGATCGCTCACCAAGTCATACCTGTACTCGCGCGCCGTCTCCATCTTCGGCGGCAGCACCGAAGTGCAGAAGAACATCCTTTCCGCCACCGTGCTCGACCTGTCATGAACCTGCAACTGAACGACGTCCAGCAGCAACTGCAGGACAGCCTGGCGCGGCTGCTGGCCCGCGAATACGATTTCGGCCATCGCCAGCAATACGTGGCGGCCGAAGCCGGCCACTCGCCCGAGGTGTGGGCGCAACTGGCCGAACTCGGCGTGACCGCCGCCGCGACGCCCGAGGCGCATGGCGGCTTCGGCGGCGATGCCGTGGACCACATGGTGGTCTCCGAGGCGCTGGGCAAGTGCCTGTCGCTGGAGCCGTATCACGGCACCGTGGTCATGGCGGCCACGGCCATTGAACGGCTCGGCTCGCCGACGCAGCAGTCCAGCCTGTTGCCACGGATCGCGCGGGGCGAACTGCAGGTGGCGTGGGCGCATGGCGAAGCGGTGCCCGGCCGCGTCGCCACGCATTCCGCCCATGGCATCGATGGCTGGCGCCTGTATGGCACCAAGCCCTGCGTGCTGCATGGGTCCGGAGCGGATTACTTCCTGGTGACCGCGCTGGCACCGAATGAAGGCGTCCAGCTGTTCCTGGTCAATGCCCGCACCACGGGCGTGGCCATTGCCGGCGGCCGCCTGATCGACGGTACGTCAGCGGCGGACGTGACGCTGGACGACGCCGAGGGCGAGCGGCTTGGCACGCTCACCCCGGCGCTGCTGCAACGCGTGCTTGACACCGGCATCAGCGCGGCCTGTGCCGAGATGGTCGGCGCGATGGACGCGGCGTACACCCTGACCGTCGCCTACCTGAAGACCCGCAAGCAGTTCGGCCGCCTGATCGGCGCGAACCAGGCGCTCCAGCACCGTGCCGTCGACATGCTGGTGGCGCTGGAGCAAAGCCGCAGCCTGTCGGTTTCCCTGGCCCTCGCGCTGGCCGGCCGCAACGACCTGACCGGTGCCGACGTGCCCGCGCACGCCGCCAAGGTGTTCATCACCCGCCATGCGCGACAGGTCTGCCAGGAAGCCATCCAGATGCATGGCGGCATCGGCATGACCGAAGAGTACGCGGTGGGCCACTACCTGCGCCGCATCCTCGTGCTCGACCAGCTGCATGGCGACATGCAATACCACCTGGGTCGCCTCGAAGGGCGTCCCGAATAGCCCCTGCATAACCCCCGCGAAACCCGCGAAACCCGCGCAACCTACGAATAACTCGACAACTTCGAGAGGAGATCCACCATGTCCGACAACAACCTCATGTCCCTGGCCGGCAAGGTCATCATCGTCACCGGCGCCGCGCAGGGCGTGGGCCGTGCCACCGCCGAACTCGCGCTCAATTTGGGCGCCAAGGTCTGCGTGGTGGACCTGAAGGGCGAGCCCCTCCAGGCCCTCGCCGCCGAGCATCCCGACCACGTGCAGGCGTACGTGGGCAACGTGGCCGACCCCGACTTCGTCTCGGCCTCGGTCGAGCACGCCGTGTCGCGCTTCGGCAAGGTGGACGGACTCGTCAACTGCGCCGGCATCGTGCGCGCCGCGATGATCGAGAACATGACGCTGAAGACCTGGAACGAAGTGATCGACTGCCACCTGACCGGCGCCTTCCTGTGGCTCCAGGCAGTGGGCTCGCGCCTCGTCGAGCGCGCGAAGAACGGCGAGAAGGTCAGCGGCTCGATCGTCAACATCTCGTCCGAGGCGGGCCGTCGCGGCTCCATCGGCCAGATCAACTACGCCTCGGCCAAGGCCGGCATGCTGGGCATGACCATGGCCGCCGCCCGCGAGTGGGGCAAGTACGGCGTGCGCACCAACACCATCTGCCTGGGCATGGTCGAGACGCCGATGACCGAGACCATCCGCAGCGACCGCTTCCGCGACCAGTACCTGGCCATGATCCCGATGGGCCGCTGGGCACAGCCGGAAGAAGTGGCGAGCCCGATCGCCTTCCTGCTGTCGGACGCTGCCGGCTACGTGCTCGGCCAGCACCTCGGCGTGAACGGCGGCTTCCACCTGGCGAGCTGAGGCGGGCATGTCGTCACGCAAGCTGTTTACCCATGATGAGCTGCGCCGCACCTTCCATCCGCGATCGATCGCGGTGGTCGGGGCGACGCCCAACGAGAAGGCCTTCGCCGGCCGCTCGATGACGAACCTGCGGCAATTCGACGGCAAGGTGCTGCTGGTCAACCCGCGCTACGAGGAAATCAACGGGGAACGCTGCTACCCGTCGCTCTCCGCGCTGCCGGAGGTGCCGGACTGCGTGCTGATCGCCACCGGGCGCGACACGGTCGAGCCGATCGTGCGCGAGTGCGCCACGCTGGGCGTGGGCGGCGTGGTGCTGTTCGCGTCGGGCTACGCCGAGACCGGCAACCCGGAGAAGGCCGCCGACCAGGAGCGGCTGGTGGCAATCGCCCGGGAAAGCGGCGTGCGCCTGCTCGGCCCCAATACCATCGGCTACGCCAACTACATCAACAACGCGATGGTGTCGTTCACGGCGCTGCCGGCCCGCGAGGGCGCGCTGCCGCGGCATGCCATCGGGCTGGTGAGCCAGTCCGGCGCGCTGGCGTTCGCGCTGGAACAGGCGGCCAACCACGGCACGGCGTTCAGCCACGTGTTCTCGTGCGGCAACGCATGTGACATCGACGTGGCCGACCAGATCGCTTACATGGCCGGCGATCCGGCGTGCGCGGCGATCGCGTGCGTGTTCGAGGGGCTGTCCGACGCCAGCCGCATCATCCGCGCCGCCGAGTTGTGTGCAGAAGCCGGCAAGCCGCTGGTCGTCTACAAGATGGCGCGCGGCGAAGCGGGGGCGGCGGCTGCCATGTCGCATACCGGCTCGATGGCCGGGTCCGACCGCGCCTACAGCACGGCGCTGCGCGAGGCCGGCGTGGTGCAGGTCGACACCATTGAGCAACTGGTGCCGACCACGGTGTTCTTCGCCAAGGCGCCGCGTCCGGTGGCGACCGGTGTGGCGATCGTCTCCGGCTCGGGCGGCGCGGGCATCGTCGCCGCCGACGAAGCCGAACGGTTCAACGTGCCGCTGCCGCAGCCGGGCGACGCCACCCGGGCGGTGCTCGAATCCCACATCCCGGACTTCGGCGCCGCGCGCAATCCGTGCGACCTGACGGCCCAGGCTGCCAACAACTTCGACTCGTTCGTCCAGTGCGGCGACGCGGTGTTCGCGGACCCGGCCTATGGTGCGGCGGTCGTGCCGCTGGTGGTGACAGGCGAGGGCAATGGCCGCCGCTTCGAGGTCTTCAACGACCTCGCGGTGAAGCACGGCAAGATGACCTGCGGCCTGTGGATGTCGAACTGGATGGAAGGGCCGGAATCGCGCGAGGCCGAGGCGCTGCCGCGGCTGGCGCTGTTCCGCTCGGTGTCGCACTGCTTCGCGGCGCTGGCGGCGTGGCACCAGCGCGAGCAGTGGCTGCTGTCGCGCCAGCCGGCGAAGGCGCCGCGGCTGACGCACCCGTCGGTAGCGGCCGACGCGCGCGCCCGCATCCTGGCGGCGCCATCGGCCACGCTGACCGAGCGCGAGGCGAAGGACGTGCTGGCGCTGTACGGCGTGCCGGTGGTGGGCGAATCGCTGGCCGCCAGCGAGGAGGCCGCCGTGCGGGCCGCCGGGACATGCGGCTATCCGGTGGTGCTGAAGGTCGAAAGTCCGGCCATCCCGCACAAGTCGGAAGCCGGCGTGATTCGCCTCGGCCTGACGTCGGCGCAGGAAGTCGCCGTCGCTTACCGCGAGGTGATGGCCAACGCCCGCAAGGTGACGACGGACGACCGCATCAACGGCGTGCTGGTGCAGAGCCAGGTGCCGGCCGGCGTCGAGATCCTGGTCGGCGCCCGCGTCGATCCGCACCTCGGCGCGCTGCTGGTGGTCGGCCTGGGCGGCGTGATGGTCGAACTGATGCAGGACACGGTGGCCACGATCGCGCCGTGCTCGGCGCAGCAGGCGCGCGAGATGCTGGCGCGCTTGCGCGGCGTGGCGCTGCTCAACGGCTTCCGGGGCGCAGCCGGCGTGGACATGGAGCGTCTGGCGGAGGTCATCGCCAGCCTGTCCGAGTTCGCGGCCGACCAGCGCGACGTGATCGCCGAGTTCGACGTGAATCCGCTGATCTGCACGCCGGACCGCATCGTGGCCGTGGACGCGCTGATTGAACGGAAGGGCTGACGGCCGGTCTGGCAAGGGAGGGCCGCGCTCCTGGGGAGTGCGGCCACCCCGCCCCGCGGGTTGCTTCCAGACCGCGCTCATGCCAAGAAATATGCTCGTCTGCCTGTTTGCTGCCCGCACCCCGGGCATCCGGTCCAACATGAACAAGGAGAGCATCCAATGATTGTTTACGGCACCAGGGCGCGCGCGGAAGCCACGCGACGCGCCATTCCACTGCGTTTCGAGGGTGGCGAGCCATACGTCTTCCACAAGTCGGAATGGATGGACACGGGCAAGGACCCGCAGCTCTCGCCCACCATATTCCTCGTCGAACAGCCGCCGCACTCGGTCGCCCCCGCGCACTTCCACCGGCAGAACCAGTTCCAGCTCTTTTTCGACGGCGACGGGTCGATCGGACGGCACGCGCTCGCGCCGCTGACCGTGCACTACGCGGGCGCCTATACCGGCTACGGGCCGCTGGTCGCCGGCAGCGCCGGGCTCAAGTACTTCACGATCCGGCCAGTCTTCGAGAGCGGGCTTGTTCCGGTCACTGAACGCGAGCAGATGATCCGGGGACCGAAGCGGCATGCGCACGTCGGCCCCATTGCCACGGATGCGCCCGACCACCTGCGCACCTTGCCGACGGCCACCTGCGAGGACGTCTTTCCGCTCGCGGAGGACGGGCTCGGCGTCACGGTCGCGCGTCTTCCGGCCGGCGCGGCGCTGGTTCCCGCGCGGCCGCCTCATGCAGGCGACTTGTTCCGGCCGCCTCATGCAGGCGACCTGTTCCTCGTCGTGCTGTCGGGCTCGTTGCGCGGCGACGGGCAGGAACTGGGCCCGTGGGAAAGCGCATTCGTCTCCGCCGGCGACGCGCTGCCAGGCTTCACGGCCGGCAACGACGGCGCGCAGGTCGTGCTGCTGTACACGCCGCGCAAGGCGGATGCCTATGCGTGAGCGGACGTTGACCGACCGGTGCGCCTGACGCGCCAGAAGCCGAGAGGGCAGGTTGCCCAATTTTGGGGGATGAAGCTGCCCGGCGGTGGCGCTGGCAATAGTCGGGCGCGCAGACAGGAGCCCGAGAGGCTGCTTCCGGGACGGCGTGGCGCTGGCCGGAACTGGGCTACCGTGGCAGCCATCTGTTCATTGCGGGAGGTTCGGCATCACGCCGATCCTGAGCATGATCCGGAGGTACATCGAAAGAAGTCTGGATGACTTGACCCTCGAAGCCGAACCACTCAGTGGGTCGAGATCGGCCAGGTGACCTGCTTCCAGTACGCATCCTTTGACAGAATCCGCCCGTTGGCAACGCGAAACATGTCAAGTCCCATTGCATCCACAGGCTGGCCATCTTCAGCCGTCCCGCGGACGCGATAGCGCAGAATCACCAGGTCGCCGAACACCTCCATGCGGGTGTCCGAAAAGGTCACGCCGTTACCGCCGTCTTGCTGTTGGGAGAATCGCTCGCGCAAGTAGCGCAGCGTAGCGTCACGGCCTTGCAGGACCTGGCCGCGCGGATCGCCGTTGCCGGCAGGTAACTGCCACGTAAAGTCGTCGGCAAGACAGGCGCCGGCCGCGTCTGCATCGCCTGCACGGAAGGCGGCGCCAAAGGTGGCCATCAGCGTTTTCACTTCAGATTCAGTCATCGGAATCTCCATTCAGGATATGGTCGGGGCACGGGAACGATCGAGGCTGCGTCGATTCGAATGCCCTGGCGGCGCGCAGGACGAGCGCATCGGCGTGCGCGGCACCGATAATCTGGAGCGCCACGGGGAGGCCGGCCTGAGTGAAACCGCAAGGCACGCTGGCCGCGGGTTGCTGGGTGAGATTGAAAGGCAGGCAGAATGGCGCCGACCACGTCGTGCTGACTTTCGGGGCCGCGGCAGCCAGGGTGGGGGTAAGCAGAAGGTCATAGCGCTCGTGGAACTTGGCCAGTGTGGCGCCGAGTTCCCGGCGGCGGTCCATGGCCTCGAGGTAGGCACTGACGTCGAGGCTGCGGGCGCGTGCGTCGGACTCGTGCAGTGCGGCGTCGAGCAACGACAGGCGATCCGCGGGGATGCTGCGCATCAGTCGCGCAACGCCTGCATCCCACAGCGTCCGGAAGATCGGAGTGGGGTTGTCGAAGCCGGGATCTGTGTCCTCCACAGTGGCGCCGAGGCTGGCAAAGCGTCGCGCGGCCTGGTCGCAGATGGCGCCCACCTCCGGGTCCACCGGGAGGTAGCCGAGTGTCCGGCTGTACGCCACGCGTAAGCCGGCGACGCCGCCGTCCAGGCCCGCGCGCCAGTCACGATCCTCGTGTGGCAGTGCATGCCAATCGCGGACGTCGCGTCCGCCAATGACATTCAGCAACAGCGCAGCATCGGTCACGCTGCGCGCCATGGGGCCCAGGTGAAACAGCGTGCCGGAGTGAGCGGGCGGGTAGCAAGGCACACGTCCGAAGCTTGGCTTGAAGCCGAACACGCCGCAGGCCGCTGCCGGACCCCGAATCGAGCCGCCGCCATCACTGGCAACATGCAGGGCCGCCATGCCCAGTGCCGTGGCGACGGCCGCGCCGCCGCTACTCCCGCCTGGTGTGTGCGTCGTCAGCCAGGGATTGCGCGTAATGCCGGCGAGCCTGCTTTCGGTGAGGCCCTTCGCGCCAAACTCGGAAGTATTGGTCTTGCCCAGCAACACGGCCCCCTGCTCGCGCAGGCGAGCCGCCGCCGGGCAATCTTCTGCCTGCGGGCGGTCGCTGGTGGCGAGGCTTCCCATGCGGGTGGGCCAGCCGCGCACGTGGAGCAGGTCCTTGAAAGCCACCGGCACGCCGTCGAGCAGCCCGCGGGGCCTGTTGCGCAGCCAGCGTGCTTCGGATGCGCGCGCCTGCTCGCGGGCGCCGTTCGTGTCGACGAAGCGGAAGGCGTTGACCACCGGCTCAAGCTGCGCCACGCGTGCGAGTACGGCGTCCAGCACCTCCACTGGTGACAGGTCGCGGTTGGCGTAGCTTTGCAGCAGATCGGTGGCAGAAAGGTCAGCGAGATGCGTCATGATGTTCATGGACTCCAGTGAGACAAGCCATACCACCCCGCCACCGCAATCAGGCAAAGCGACGTTCCCAGGCGCAAAGCCCGCCCAGGCAGCCGCCGCATGACAAGCCGTCCGGTCCATGCACCGGCCAGCAAGATCACACCGGTCTGCACGCCTAATGCCACCGGCAGTTGCCCGGCGAGCATGTGCGCCGCGCTGGCGGCGACGGCAACCGGAAGCTGGATGGCCATTGCGGCCGCGACCGCGGTGACGGTTGGCGCGCGCCACAGTATCAGCAGTGGCAGGAGCAGCACAGGGCCGCCCGTGCCGGACAAGGCCGAGGCGAATCCCACCCCCAGCCCCAGCGCGAACAGGGCGGCCTGGCCGGGCATCGGGCGCTCGGGCGCTGTCGATGCCGCTGCCGCTGCCGATACCGATGCCGATGCCGATGCCGATGCCAGACCATAGAGCCCGGATGCCGCCGTCAGCAACGCCAGCCCGATGCGCGCTGCGCCGGGCGGAAGGGAATGAACCGCCGTGGCGCCCGCCAGCGCTCCGATCAGCGCCGCTATGTGCAACGGCCATGACTTGTGCCACACCTTTGCCTCCCGGCAGGCGACGCACCAGCCAAGCAGTCCCGTCGGCAGGAACGCGAGGCTGGAGGCGGCAATGGCTTGCGGCAGCGTCACGCCGCCTATGCCGGACAAGACCGGTACCACGGCCACGCCGCCAATCGATGTGGCGCCGATCGCCATGCCGGCAAGCAGGATCAGGCCATCGGCCGGCCAGTTTGACATCCCGCGCCCCGCCTCAGTCGCTGCGCGCGCCGGAGAGCCGGATCAGCCGTTCGGTCACGGGGGCGGTGGCGTCGAAATCGCGCCGGAACTCGGCTGAACTGGTGCCAAGGGCGTACATTCCGTAGACCTGGAAGCGCGCCTTCATCGTCGTGGTCTGCACGGCGGCGCGGACTTCCTCTTCCAGGCGATTCAGCACGGCAGGCGGCACGTTCGCCGGCGCCAGCATCGCGGCCCATCCGACGGGCTTGTACTCTTGCTGCGGAAATCCCGATTCGGCCATGGTCGGCACATTCGGGAGTTCGGCGGGCCTGCGGTCGCCCATGACGGCCAACGCGCGCAGGCGGCCATTCTGGAAGTGTGGCGCCATCACGCCGAGCGTGCCGATGCCCCAGTCGACTTGTCCACCGATCATGTCCTGCACCATCAACGATTCGCCCTTGTACGGGGCATGTGTCATGTCAAGCTTGTTCGACGTACTGAAGTACGACCCCATCAGGTGCGAGGCCGAGCCCACGCCGTAAGAGCCATAGGCAAGTGTGCCGTTGTGCTGCCGCGCCCAGGCGACGAACTCGTGGATCGTCTTCACTGGCACCTTTTTCGGATTCACCGCAAGCACGAGCTCCCCGGTACAGATCTGCGACACGAACGACAGGTCACGCTTTACGTCATATGGCACCTTCGCGAACATGAAGGGCGCATTGAGGAGCGGCGCGGACGTCGTGACCAGGACCGTGTAGCCGTCAGGTGCGGCGCGGGCGACATACTGTGTGCCGAGCATGCCGCTGGCGCCGGGCTTGTTGTCGACGATGATGGGTTGTCCCATCCGCTTGCTCATGACTTCTGCCAGCGTGCGTGCGATGGCGTCCATGGCGCCGCCGGGGGCGCTGGGAACCACAAATGTGATCGGCCGGCCAGGATAGTTGTCGGCCCGGGCTGCCCCGCTACAAACGAGCGCGGCGGCGCTGAGGAGCGCTCTCCATTTCATGTGTCTGCCTCCTGCTCTCGCGTATGGTCGGCTCAGAACGGACGATCGCCGATGATGGTCGCCCGCATCATGCGGCGCACGGCGGGAAAGTAGTCCTGGATCGCGTAGTGCTGGGTCGAGCGGTTGTCCCAGAAAGCGATGGTGTTGGGGCGCCAGCGCAGTCGCATTTGGTACTCGAGGATGGCGGGCTGCCGGAGAAGATAATCGAGCAGGTCCTGCTTCTCGGAATGCGATTCGAATGCGCCGCGCACCGGATTGCGCGTCTTGAAGTTGACGAAGTGGGTAACGAAGCCGCCATTGACGTAGAGGATCTTCTCGCCGCTCTCTGGGTGGGTCCGCACCACCGGATGCGTGGCGGGAGGGAATTCCCGCTGCTGTTCCGGTGTCATCCTGTCGCCAAAGGCAGGGCGAATGTCGTGCACGGCCAGCAGCCCGTCGATTTGCCGCTTGCGGGATTCAGGCAACCGCTCGTAGGCCAGCGCCATGTTGACCCACACGGTATCGCCGCCGATCTCGGGGCACTGCACGCAACGCAGCATCGATGCCATCGACGGAATCTCACGCCACGACACATCGCTGTGGTACCCGTTCTCCATGGCGGGCCGCTTGTCGTCACCGCCCAGCATGACAAGCTCGGGGAACTCCGCATGGTGCGGGAAGGTGGGATGAACTTCGAGTTCCCCGAAGCGGCGCGCCAGCGTCACGTGCTGCACCGGCGTAATGTCCTGATCGCGAAACACCAGCACCTTGTGCTCCACCAGTGCGCTGCGCAGTGCAGCAATGGTGTCGTCGTCGACCTGCGCCGTCAGGTCAATATTGCCGATCTCCGCACCAAGCGCCGGCGAGATTCGGGTAACCGTGAAGGACGATTGCAGGGCGCAAGGACGAACCACTGCCGGGGCGACCATCGGGATTTCAGCAGCGTTGACAGGACTCATCGCTCATCTCCAATTTATAATCTTGGCTATATTTTTGGCCTATCCCGAGACCCGATGCAACAAGCAGATCGGGGGGGCGGGAAAACCACGACAAGACATAAGGTGCCGGGAAGTCATGACAAGAGCAAAGGTGCTGGCAGCGCTGGATGGCCAGCCTGGATTCGTCCCTCCGCGATATACCCGTGCAGGGCGGACAACGGACGCCCTGTTGCGCGCGGGGCGTGAACTGCTATCCGAGCGGGCACTGGACAGCGTAACCATCCAGGAGATATGCGCGGCAGCCTGCGTGACGACCGGGGCCTTCTACGGCAGGTTCGACAGCAAGGAATCGTTCTTCCGCGCAATGCAGGCCGTGGCGGAGGAGGACGCGCGTAGCGCGATGCAAGCGCGGCTGGCGGCGCTGAAGGAGGGGGAGTGGACGTTGGAGACCGGGATCCACGCGCTGCTGGCCGAGTTGCGGCGCGTCGTACGGCGCCACCAGGGCGTGCTGCGAGCAACGATCCTGGAAGCCCGCGGCACTACATGGCCGCGCATGAAGGCAGGGCGGTATGCCTTCATCGAGGAGGCGGTGCCTGTACTGCTGCGCCTGTATGAAGGCGCCGACCCACAGCTGGTGGAGCGGCGTATCCATGTCGCCTTCCAGTTCGCCATTGGGAGCATCGTCAATGCGATGCTCAACAATCCCGGGCCGCTGCGACTGGAGAGCCGGGAGTTCGACGAAGAACTGGCGCGGGCGTTCCGCGCTTACCTGAGCGCCTGAATTGCCTGGGGAGGGCGGGAAAGTCGGTTCAGAAGCTGGCAGTATTCCGCCAGTCCTGGCGAAAATCCCTTGCACAGATGAGGGGTAGCGATCGAACAGTCGGGCAATCTGCGCAAGGTGTCACCTTTGCGCCAGCGCTCCCACATTAGTGCTTTTTGAGTCTCGGTGTAGTAGATCCGCCGTCTTTGTTTCATTTGCAGCACCCATCAGGCACGAGGATAGGCCCGACCAGGCGTCTTGCCCCTCGAAACAAGAGGGGCAAGACGCTCGTTCATCAGCGGTGGCCGTCGCGGTCCCACAAGCGCGCGAGATTTGCCTCCGCACGCTGGCGCAGCTTGTACTTCTCCACCTTGTTGGTCAGGGTCAGTGGCAGTTCGTCGACGAATTCCACGAAGCGGGGGACCATGAACTTGCTCATGTTGGCGCTGCAGTATTTGATCAGCGCTTCGCAAGACAGCGTCTGGCCCTCGTGCAGGATCACCGTGGCGGCGACTTCGTCCTCCGTGAACTCGGAGCGCACGGGATAGACCGCTACCTGCCGGATCGCCGGGTGAGTCTGCATGATCGTCTCCACCTCGTAGGCGGAAATGTTCTCGCCCCGCCGGCGGATGGCGTCCTTCTTGCGATCCGTGAAGTAGAGATAGCCATCCGCGTCGAAATAGCCCCGGTCGCCGGTATGGAACCAGCCATTCAGGTGGGCGGCGACCGTCGCTTCCGGCATCTTGTAGTAGCCCAGCGGAGTCGCCCAGGGCTGCTCGACGCGCAGCAGGATCTCGCCCGGGGAGCCCGCGGGCACGTCGAAGTCGTCATCGTCCACCACGCGCACGTTCACGGTGTCGCGCGGCAGGCCGGCGCTGAAATACTTTTCCGGTGGGGTGTCCAGCGGCCTCCAGGTCGCGGCGCAGTAGTCGCTCAGCGCGTAGCCGCTCAGTACCCGGAGTCCGAACCGCGCTTCGAAGTCGTGGACGAATGCAGGCACCGGCGCCAGCGTACAGACGCGGACCTGGTGGTCGCGGTCGCCGGGGCCGGGAGGCTGTGCATACAGGAAATTGGCGACGGCGCCGATCGAGCTGAACCGCGTGACGCCCGCGGCGCGCACATCGCTCCAGAACCGGCCGGCGGAGAAGCGGCGCGCGAGCGCGACGGTCGTACCGGCCATCAGCGCGGTCGTCACGCCTATCAGCAGGGCATTGGCGTGAAAGAGCGGCAGGTAGACATAGTCGACGTCGCCCGCCTGCACATGCCGGAACCGTATGGTCTGCTCGCCCCAGAAATGCGTGCAGGCATGGGTGAGCATGATCGCTTTAGACGGGCCAGTCGTTCCCGAGGTGTATAGCAGGTAGGCGAGGTCGTTGAACCGGGCGGGGCTGTCGAAGGGGGCGTCGGAGGCGCAATCGCGCGGGAATGCCTGGACGTCGATCCCGGTTCCTGCAAGACGCGCGCGCGTGGGCTGCGCGTCGCCGAGGATGATGAGACGGCTGAGCCCGGGCAGATCGCCTGCCACTTGCACGATTTCCTCCGCCAGTGCCTCGGATACGACCACCGACGAGCAGTCGGCATGGTCGAGGTAGTAGCGCAGCAGCTGACCCTTCGCGGCGGTGTTGATGGGCACCGAGACGGCCCCGGCCTTGCCGAGCGCGAAGTAGCTGAGGACCTGTTCCGGGCAGTTCTCGAACATCACTGCGACGTGGTCGCGGTACCCGATCCCCATGTCGCGGAATGCATGCGCGAGGCCATTGGTTTCGCGCTCCAGTTCGCCGTATGTATAGCTGCGACCATCGGGCATGTCGCGCAGGAATAGCTTGTCGGCGGACAGCGCTGCCCGCCGTGCAAGGATTGCAGACATTGTCCAGTCCTGGATCTCCCCGAACACCGTGCCGATGTCGATAGTCGCCTGCATAGCTTCCTCCGCTGTTTGTCTGACGCACGATTGTCTCGGCGGAGAGGGCGTTTGCGACTAGCCGGATCGGCTAGTGACGGGTGATGGGGGACAACATTGGCCGAGCCTTCAACGTTCCGTCTAGATTGAAATGAGAGATTTTCCACCCCCCCCACGACAGGGGGCGGGCAGCGGGGCGGCGGCGGACAATGATGAAAGGTCCCTCTGCCACGCGCAGCGCATCGAGTCAGGATTCCGTGTCCCATAGCGATGTATCCGCCGCAGTGCCGGCGCAGTCCATCGGCCGCGCCATCGAGGCCGTGCCCAGCACCAAGCTGGTTCCCCCGCGCCCTGCGCGCCGGCTGGTCCCGCGCGATGCCTTGCAGGAGCGCCTGCTGGCCGTGCGACGCCAGCGTTGCGTGATCGTGCAGGGCCCGGCCGGCAGTGGCAAGACCTCCACGCTCGTTGCGTGGCGCCAAAGACTGCTTGCGCTGGACTTCGACGTGGCGTGGCTGACCGTCGCCGCCGAGGACAATGAGCTGACTCGCTTCTTCGGCGCCTTGCTGGCCTCGTTCGCGATGGTCGATGCCACCGTGGTGCGCGAGGCGGCCCTGCTGGTCGGTCGCGATCACAGCAAGGCGGTGTTGGAGCGCTGCATCATCACGGTGGTCCACGCCATCGCGGGCCGCGCGCGCGACTTCGTGCTGATGATCGACGACGCGCACTGCCTCGAGGAACCGCGCAGCCACCAGGTGCTGCAATGGCTGGTCGACTACGCGCCGCCCAATCTTCACCTCGTCTTCGCCATCCGCAGCGTGCTCCCGCTGTCGCTTGCGCGGCTGCGGGCGCAGGGCCAGGTGAGCGAGTTCGACCTCAGGGACCTGCGCTTCTCCCCTGAGGAATCCGAGCGCTTCCTGCGCGATCACCTCGGTCGCATCGACCGCAGCGATGCGGAGATGCTCCACCAGCTGACCGACGGCTGGGTGGCCGGCCTGCAGCTTTTTGCGGTCGACCTGAAGACGCGCAGTGGCACGCGCTATCCGCGCGTCCAGGTGCGCGACGCGACCGCCTTCGCCAGCTACTTCGAGCGCGAAGTCCTGGTGAACCTCGCGCCGGACGATCTCGACCTGCTCAGCCGCGCTGCCATCTGCAACCGCTTCTGCGCCTCGCTGTGCGCCACGCTGATGCAGCAGCCGCACGCCGTAGCGAGCATGACCTCGCGGCTGGCGCGGCTCGACAGCGATAGCCTCTTCATCAGCCAGATCAGCGGCGCCAACCAGGAGGCGTGGTACAGGCTCCATCCCCTGCTGCGCGAGGTGCTGCTGGGCAGGCCCGGCCATCACGACGCGGGCACACGGCAGGCGCTGCACAAGGCGGCGTGGCGCTGGTTCGAGCTGCGCGGCCACCTCGACGAGGCGGTGCGCCATGCGGTGCAGGCAGGCGAGGCGCATGCCGCTGCGGAAGTATTGGAGGGCTGCGCCATCGACCTGATGGGACAGGGCGAACTGGTCCAGCTTGCCGGCATCATGCGCCAGTTGCCGGAAGAGGAAGTGCGGCCGCGCATCCAGTTGCGCATGGTGACCGCCTACCTGTGCATGTATGCGCGCGACCTCGACGCGCTCCAAGTGGCGCTGGCGAGCCTGGAGGCGGATCAGGACACCATGCCGGCGCGCGAACGCTTCGCCGTCTGCCTGCTGCGGGGCGCGTCCGCCATGCAGCGCGACGACACCGAGACCGTGCGCGCGATGCGGCCCGACATCGAAGTCATTCCGCACGACGCGCAGGGCTTTGCCTTTGCGGGCCGCGCTCACCTGCTGGCCTGGTCGCACATGTACGACGGCCACTTCGAGCGCGCGCGCGCGATTCTGCGCGAAGCCGCCCCCCACAACGTCACCTCGGCGCGCCGCCTGGTCAGCCTTGCCCTGGAAGGAATGAGCCTGACGCTGGAAGGCCACATGATTCGCGCCGGGCACCTGCTGCGCGAAGTGCAGCGAGGATGCGCGCTGCAGGGCGCGGCCTCGGTGGACGCTGCGGGGCTGGCGGACGGCCTGCTCGGCGAGACGCTGTACGAAGCCAACGAGCGCGAAGCCGTCTGCCAGTTGCTGGAGCCCCGCCTCGATGTGCTGGAGCGCATCTCGGGCCCCGACGCCGCGTTGCGCGCCCTGGTCGCGCTGTTCCAGGCCCACTGGACGCTCGGCCGCCGCACCGAGGCGCTGGCCTGCCTCGCGCGGCTGGAAGCCTATGCCACTCGCAACGGGCAGGAACGCGCGCAGGCTCATGCGCTGGCGCTGCGCCTGCGCGTCCATCATGCGCGGGGCGAGACGACGCAGGCCATGGCCGTGCTGGAACGGCTGGTGGCGCTGGGCACCCTCCACGCCCGTGCGCGGCAGGGCGCCCCCGCCGAGATCCGCCGGGTCTGCGAACAGGCGCGGGTCGAAGCCTGCCTTCACTGGCAGGACTTCGATGGCGCCGTGTCGCGTTGCCTGCCGCTGTTGGTGCTCACGGCCTCGGTGGGCCGCTGGGCCGGCGTGGCAACGCTGCACATGATGCTAGCAGTGGCCGAAGCCGGGCGCGGCGACCGCAAGGCAGCGCGACGGCAGGCATTCAAGGGCCTGCGCCTGGGCCACCGGCTCGGACTGGCCCGCAGCCTGCTTGACGCGTCAGCGGGCGTCGCGACGTTGCTGGAAGACCTGCTCGACGACGGCGCGCCGGACCCGGTGCTGGCGTTCTATATCCGACGTCTGCTCGACGCGCGCATGAGGGAGGCACCTCCGTTGCGCCCGGCCTGCGGGGAAGACCGAGCCGACCTGCTCAATGCGCGCGAGCGGCAAGTGCTGGAACTCGTTGCCCAGGCCATGCCGAACAAGAAGATCGCCCGCGTGCTCGGCCTCACGACGCACACAGTCAAGTGGCACCTGCGCAAGATCTACGGAAAGCTCGGAGTCTCGGAGCGGGACGAAGCGGTGGCCCGCATGCGTGATCTCGCGTTGTCCGCACAGCCGACCTCGCCAATCCGGCTAGTGAACTGAGCGTCCCGGGGGACCAAGATGTGTTATCCGGCACGGCCCCGCATGGGCGCTGTGCGCCGGAGAGTCCGACACATCGACAAGGAGCCTGCCAGTGGACGTCATCCGCAACGTCTTTCGTGAAGACCATGAAATGCTTCGCCCCACCGCGCGGCGATTCTTCGAACGTGAGTGCGCGCCGCGCCAGGCCGAGTGGGACCAGGCCGGCCGGACCGACCGCGAGACCTGGCTGAAGGCTGGCCGCGAGGGTCTGCTGTGCGTCTCGGTGCCCGCCGAATATGGTGGCGGCGGTGGCGACTTCGGCCACTCGGCCATCGTCATGGAGGAGATGCACCGCGCCGGCATCTCCGGCGCGGGGTTCTCCATCCACTCCGACATCATCGCGCCGTACATTGCCCGGCTTGGCACCGAGGCGCAGAAGCACCGCTGGCTGCCGTCGATCTGCGCGGGAGAGACGATCATGGCGGTCGGCATCACCGAGCCCGGCTGCGGCTCCGACGTGAAGGCCTGCCGTACGACCGCCGTGCGCGACGGCGACGAGTACGTCATCAACGGCAGCAAGACCTTTATCAGCAACGGGCTGAACTGCGACATGATCATGCTGGTCACCAAGACCGACCAGTCCGCCGGCGCGAAGGGGGTGAGCCTGATCATGGTCGAAGCCGACCGCCCGGGCTTCCGGCGTGGCCGCAAGCTGGAAAAGATCGGCCAGCCCGGTGCCGACACCGCCGAACTGTTCTTCGACAACGTCCGCGTGCCGGTGGAAAACCTGCTCGGCGAGGAGAACATGGGCTTCTCGTACCTGATGCAGGAATTGCCGCAGGAGCGCCTCCTGATCGCGCTGTACTCGGCCATCGCCATCGAGCGGCTACTACAGGTCACGGTGGACTACGTCAAGGACCGCAAGGCGTTCGGTGGCACGGTGTGGGATTTCCAGAACACCAAGTTCAAGCTCGCCGACATCAAGGCGCAAGCCGTCGCGGTCCGCACGATGGTCGACTACTACATCGGCGAGCACATGAAGCGCCGCCTGACCGTGCAGGAAGCCGCCATTGCAAAGCTGTTCGCCACCGAGACCATGGGGAAGTGCATCGACGAAATGGTGCAGATGCATGGCGGATACGGCTATATGCGCGACTACGCGATCGGGCGCGCGTTCACCGACTATCGGGTCTCGCGCATTGCGGGTGGCGCAAGCGAAGTCATGCGCGACCTGATCGCGCGCAAGCTGTAATCCATCACTCCACACACGGAACATCATGAGCGAAAAGACATTAGTCGCGGGCGTGGGCATGACACCCTTCGTCAAGCCGGGCACGAGCCAGCCATATTTCGAGATGGGCGCAGACGCCGTGCGCGCGGCGCTGGCCGATGCCGGGATTGGCTACGACCAGATTCAGGAAGCCTATGCCGGCTACGTCTACGGCGACTCCACATGCGGCCAGACCACGCTCTACGAGGTCGGCATGACGGGCATCCCGGTGGTCAATGTGAACAACAACTGCTCGACGGGCTCGACGGCGCTGTATCTGGCGCGCAAGGCGGTCATGTCGGACGAGGTGGATTGCGCGCTGGCGGTCGGCTTCGAGCAGATGCAGCCAGGTGCGCTGAAGATGCACTGGGACGACCGCCCGCCGCCGCGCGTGCGTTTCATGCCGGTATTGCATTCGCTGACGCCAGGTCTCGAGCACCTCGGCCAGTCGCTGCGTACCTTCGGCGGCGCGGGGCGTGAGCACATGGAGAAATACGGCACGCGAATGGAGACCTTCGCCCGCGTGCGCGCGAAGGCGAGCCGGCATGCCGTCAACAATCCACTGGCAATCTTCCGCCGGCCCTTGTCGGTGGAGGAAATCATGGCCGACACCGTGATCGTTCCGGGCGTGATGACGCGATGGATGGCCTGCCCGCCGACGTGCGGGGCGGCCGCGGCGGTGATCGTGTCGGAGAAGTTCGCCCGCCGGCACGGCCTGCGCACCGACGTGCAGATCCTGGCGCAGGCGCTCACTACCGACCCGCCGGAGGCATTCGATCCGCCGTCGATGCTGAGCTGGGTCGGCTCGCACATGACGCGCGCGGCCGTCAGGCAGGTCTGGGAGAAGGCCGGCGTCGGCCCCGATGACATCGACGTCTGCGAGCTGCATGACTGCTTCGCGCAGAACGAGGTCATCCTGTATGAGTCGCTCGGCTTCTGTCCGGAGGGTGGGGCCGAGAAATTTGTGCAGGACGGCGACAACACCTATGGCGGCAAGGTCGTGACCAATCCATCGGGCGGGCTCCTGTCCAAGGGCCATCCGCCGGGCGCGACGGGCCTCGCGCAATGCTACGAGCTGACCAACCAGCTCCGTGGCAACGCCGACAAGCGACAGGTGGAGGGCGCGCGGCTGGCGCTGGCGCACAACCTGGGGCTGGGCGGGGCCTGCGTGGTGACGCTGTACGGCAAGCACTGACCGGCCCCCCGGCAAGCCGGGACCAGCCATCGTGACACGAGGTCCCGGCGATACAACACTTCCAATACAGGAGGAGACACCCATGACACGTCGTTCCCGCATTCGCCTGCTGGCGCTCGCGCTGGCCGTCTCGCTACCCGGCTGGGCTGACGGCTGGATTCCCGGCGTTGGCGCGGCCCATGCCGAGATCTGGCCTTCACGGCCGATACGCTTCCTCGTGCCGCTCGGCCCGGGCAGCAGCTCCGACTCCAGCGCGCGGCTCCTTGCCAGGTTTGCCGGAGAAGAACTGGGGCAACCCGTCGTCGTGGAGAACAGGCCCGGCGCGGACTCCCTTGTAGCGGTGCAGGCGCTGCTGTCCGCACCGGCGGACGGGTACAGCATCCTGATGATCTCGCCGAGTTCGATGATCATCAACCCGCTGATCAACGCCTCCCTGTCCTATGAGCCGCTGCGCGACCTGCGCCCGGTGGCCGGCATGATGCGCGTCGGGGCCCTGCTCGTGACCGGGGGCCAGTCCCGCTTCCACACGTTGGCCGACGTGCTGGCCGAGGCGAAGCAGGCGCCGGGGGCGGTCAGCATGGGCAGCTACAGTGCCTACTACCGGCTCGGGGCATTGCGCATGCAGCAGATAGCGCAGGTGACGTTCAACCAGGTGACCTACAAGACCGCGGCACCGCTGCAGGCCGACGTGATCGGCGGGGCGGTGGATGTGGCGCTGGTCGATATCGGCGGGGCGATGCCGCTGATCGCTTCCGGCAAGCTGCGTCCGCTGGCGGTGGCCAGCAAGGCACGAAGCCGCGCGCTGCCCGCCGTGCCGACGGTTGCCGAAGCCGGACTGAAGCAGTTCGAGATGTCCGGGTGGACCGCCATCGGCGTGGCCGCGAAGACACCGGAGAATGTCGCGCAGTCACTCGAAGCTGCCGTGACCAAGGCGATGAAGCGGCCGGAGTACATCAGGTTCCTGACGGAGAACATGGGGGCTGACGTGTTTGCCGCATCGGGGAAAGAGGTCGGGGCGCTGGTCGAAGCGGAAATCACGCACTATCGGCCGTTTGCCCAGCAGTTGCAGGCGGCGCAGCGCTAAGCGGGTGGCCGGTCTCCGAGGCATTGGGGGCCGGAGACCGCCGGTCGGTCGCGCGGGTTTCCCCGCAAGAGCGGGGGCCCGATTCCCGGGAGGCGGCTGGCCAACGCCCGCCTTTCCCTGCCACCATCAGCGCGGCGCCATGCGGATCCCGCCGTCCAGGCGGATGCTTTCGTCCGTTGAAGCAGGCGGTCGTCACCACATTTCGGCCGCGGCGGCAAACTCGCAGGATTGCTGACGCGCTTCCGAAACGGCACGGAGGCGGCCAGCGCTGCGCGGACATCCTCCGGAGCGCCGGCCATGAGCGGTGAGTTACCGGCACGGCCCGGCCCGGCCGCCCACACGGACCACAATCCGGCGCGGGCGGGGGCGTCGTAGTGCGGGAAGGTCATCGACGGGCGGACTGATCTCAGGAAGTGGACAACGCCTTCCGCTCCTCTCTGTCCTGCTCCTCCTGCAACACCCGCCACAGGATCTTCCCGGTCGCCGTCTTGGGCAGTGCCTCGACGATTTCCACGATCCGGGGCACCTTGTACGCGGCAATCTGCTCGCGGGCCCATGCGATCAGGTCGTCGGCCTTCACCGTCCCGCGCGCCGCCGGACGCAGCACGATCAACGCCTTGGGCGTCTCGCCCCGGTGCGGATCGCGCGCCGAGATCACGCACGCTTCCTGCACGGCGGGATGACCGTAGAGTGCCAATTCAATCTCCGCCGGCCACACCTTCAGGCCGGAACTGTTGATCATCCGCTTGAGGCGGTCGGTCACGTAGAAATAGCCGTCGTCGTCCTGATATCCCAGGTCGCCGCTGCGCAGGAAGCGCTTGCCGTCGATCTCGATATGCGTCTCGGCCGTTGCCTCGGGCTTGTTCAGGTAGCCCGCGAACAGCGTGGGGCCATGCATGACGATCTCGCCCGGCTGGTCCGGCCCGAGTTCTTCGAGCGTCACGGGATCGATGATGCGCACGTCGCAGTTGATCACCGGCACGCCGGCGCACTGCCGTCGCGCAGCCTGTGGCGGATTGCTGAGCGCGAGACCGCAGAACTCGGTCATGCCATAGCTTTCCAGGAAGACGAGACCGAGCCGCTCCTGGATTTCACGGGCGAGGGCGTCCGGCATGGCCGCTGCGCCGCCGTACAGCCGCATCAGGGAAGAGAGCGCGTGCGCCGCGTCGTCGGCGGCGCCGAGCACTTCCGACAGCATCGTCGGCACGGTCGGCCAGGAGCGGATGCGCAGGCGATGGATCAACTCGACGGCAGCCTTCGCATCCCACCTGGCGAGCATCACCAGCGTGCGGCCGATCCGGCCGGCCTGCAGCATCACCCGCATGCCGGCGAGATGGCTGGCCGGAAGGGCCAGCAGTTCGTCCTCGTCCTCCCTGTCGTCCTGCCAGTGCGCGCGGTGCGCGAGCGTATAGCAGAAGTTCCGGTGGGACAGCATCGCGCCCTTTGGCTTGCCGGTGGTGCCGGAGGTGTACCCGATCACGGCAAGGTCCTCCCCCTTCGCCTGCGCCGGCGCCGGCTGAGCGCCGGCAGCCAGCGCGGCGGCCATGTCGTGGCAGCGGGGATGCGGCATGGCCCGTCGCGGCTCGCGCACGATGGCGGGAAGTTCAAGCCAGGGGGACGCCTCCGGCGGGGCCGCGAAGTCCGACAGCGCGCCGACGACACAGGCATCCAGCGTCCCGTCGTCCATCAGCGTTACCGCGCGGCCAGCCACGTCCTGTGTGGCCACCAGCACGCGGGCGCCCGAGTCGGCGGCGAAGTAGGCGATTTCGTCCGGCGTGCTCATCGGGTTCAGCGCCACCACGACCGCGTCGCAACGCATCACGGCGTAGAACGAGGCATAGAACTGAGGACAGGTCTGCATCAGCAACAGCACGCGGTCACCGCGCCGCACGCCAAGGCGTTGCTGCAGGTAGCCCGCCAGTGCCACCGCAGCCGCCTGCATCTCGCGGAACGTGGTCGGCTTGCCGTAGAAGATTGCGGCTGGCTTGTCCGGCAGCCGCGCCGCCGAATCTTCGAGGTGGGAGAACAGATTGCAGTCTGCTACATCCAGCGTGCGCGGGGCCCCGGGGGGCCAGTGCGCAAAATGTCGGGTCAGTCGGGGCATGGGCGGGTGTGTGCAGTGGTTGAGATCAGGCGATGGCGACGATCGCCTCGCCGACAATCTTCTGTTCGCCGTTCTGGTTTGCGCAGACCATCTCGACGCGCAGTCGCGCTTCGCCGTTCTCCTCGAATCGCTCGCTGACCCGGCCCGTGCAATGGGGCGCGTCACGCAGGTGCGTGATGCCAGTGAAGCGCATCTTCAGGGAGCGCAGGCGATCCTGTCCCGCCCAGTTTGTCACCAGGCGGCCCAGATAGGCGGCGGACAGCATGCCGTGGGCAAATACGTCGCCAAGGCCCGCCTCGCGCGCATAGTCGGAATCGATATGCAGCGGGTGGTGGTCGCCGGAAGCGCCGGCATAGATGGCGAGAGTGCGCCGGCTGATGGGGGAGACCCGCAGTTCGGGGATGTCGTCGCCCGGCTGCAGTTCGGCCAGCGTTGCGTGATGGGCGAGATTCGTCGTGGTCGTCATGAGGTCTCCGTCAGATCTGGCGCTGGACGAGCACAGAGCGCGCATCGGCCACGTGCGTGCCGTCCTGGTTGATGATGCGGGTGCCCTTGACAAGGAATTCGAGGGCGCCGCCCTTCTTGTCGTAGACATCGACGATGCGGGGTTCGTAGGTCAGGGTATCGCCTGCGTGGATGGGTGCGTGAAAGTCGTATTGCTGCTCGGCGTGCAGCACACGCGAGGGCTCCACGCGGGCCAGTGCGAGCAGGTCGAAGGTATTGAACAGCCAGCCTTCCATGCAGGAGACGAAGGTCGGCGGGACGCGCAGCGAGGGGAGCCCCGCCGCGCGGGCGGCGGCGAGGTCGTGGTAGGACGGGTCGGTCTCGCCGATGGCCCGCGCGTACCAGCGCACGGCCCATTCCTCCACCTTGATGCTGCGCTGCCCGAAGCTGTGGCCGATCAGGTTCTTGTCGAGCATGACATGTCTCCGGTCAGTCAGGCGGCGGCGGGGATGACGCCATCGAGCGTGGCGTTCGGCGTGGCGCGACGCACGAGGTCCGGCACCAGCGCGCCCAGTTCGGCCACCTCCCACCGGCCAGGCTTCTCGATGTGCGGACCCGCGTGCCAGCCTTCGGCGACCGTGATGCGGCCACCACGGCTGCCGAACACGCGGCCGGTGACGTCTGCGGATTCGGTGCTGCCGAGCCAGACCACCAGCGGCGCGACGTTGGCCGGGTCGAGGGCCTCGAAGCCAGTCACGGCATTGACGACGGGGTTAAGCCGGCCGCTCTTGATCAGGTGCTCGGTGTGGCGGGTCGTGCCGCTCGGGTAGATGGTGTTGACCGTGACGCCATAGCGGCCCAGTTCCGTCGCCGCGACGTTCGACATGCAGGCGATGCCCGCCTTCGCGGCGCCGTAGCAGGTCTGGCCTACGTTGCCGAACAGGCCGGCCGAGGACGAGGTGTTGATCACGCGGGCCGCGCGCTGACGGCCGGCCTTGGATTCGTCGCGCCACCAGGCGGCGGCGTGGCGCATCGGCGCGAAGGTGCCGCGCAGGTGCACCCGGATCACGGCGTCCCAGTCCTCCACCTCCATATTGACCAGCATGCGGTCACGGATGATCGCGGCATTGTTGACCAGCACGTCAATGCTGCCGAAGTTCTCGATGGCCGACTGGATCATGCGCTTCGCGCCGTCCCAGTCGGCCACGTCGTCGTTATTGGCCACGGCCGTGCCACCCATGGCGCGGATCTCTTCGACGACCTGCTGCGCGGGTCCTGCGGCAATCTCGCTGCCATCCGGTGATGCGCCGAGATCGTTGACGACCACTTTCGCACCGTGGCGAGCGAATTCCAGGGCATATTCGCGGCCGAGGCCACGGCCGGCGCCAGTGATGACGACCACGCGGTCCTTGCAGAGTTGTTGCATCGATACTCCTTTCGAAACAGATGTTGGATAAAAGCGGTCCAGTCGAATCGGGACGGACGGTTCGATTATTTCGGGAGGGGGCGCGGTTGCCACTAGCCGGATAGGGCAGTGCGCAACCGGGCGTGCCGCGTGGCGGGGTGAGGCTCCCCTCGAATGCGACACGCGGCCACTAACGCCCCGCGTGTCCTCCCTCGCGACCATCTCTGCGGGGGGCGGTGGCCAGCCTGTGCTGGAGCAGGCATTCGGGGTCATCGCTGAGGATGATGTCCAGACCGTCGACGTCGGTGCGGGAGATGCAAGCTCCTCGGTGTCCCGTATTGTCAAATGACCGTCCCAAAAGATCAAATGCAGGACGGCGTATTCGTCAATACTTCCTTGCAAGCCTCCCCCCAGTGAATGATTCGCCTGCCCAGTGCGCCGTAGTACCGCCGGTGCAGGCGTCAGTGAAGCCTGAAAGGCCTTCCACAGCGCGGGAGCCCCGGACCCTTCGTAGATGCTCTTCCTGTCGATACCATGAACTTTCTTGACGGACACCTGTTCCCCGAAAACCAGCAACCGCTGATCATCACGGCTGCGCCTTACGCTCCCTCGTGGATGCCGTCGGACTTTCCCGAGGACATCGCCGTCACCATGGAGGAGCAAATCCAGAAGGCGGTGGATTGCTACAACGCGGGTGCCACCGTACTGCACCTGCATGTACGGGAGCTCGATGGCAAAGGCTCCAAGCGTCTGTCCAAGTTCAATGAGCTGATCGCTGGCGTGCGGGCCCGGGTACCGGAGATGATCATCCAGGTCGGCGGCTCGATCAGCTTTGCTCCGGAAACGGAAGGCGCGGCTGCAAAGTGGCTCTCGGACGACACGCGCCACATGCTGGCCGAACTCGACCCGAAGCCCGACCAGGTTACGGTTACCGTCAATACGTCGCAGATGAACATCCTCGAGCAGTTTGATCATCGCGACATCGTGGGCAGTTCAATGGAAGACCCGGTGGTCTTCAATGCCTACAAAGAGATGACTGTGCCGGCGCAGCCGGGCTGGGTCGAGGAGCACGTCCGTCGGCTGAGCGCGGCAGGGATCCAGAGCGCGTTCCAGTGCTACAACATCAACAGCTTCGAGTCTGTGGAACGACTGATGCGCCGCGGGATCTACAAGGGACCGCTGGTCCTGAACTGGGTCGCGATTGGCGGGGGCATGGACTCACCGAGTATCTACAGCCTGGCCAACTTCGTGCGCGCCGTGCCGGATGGCGCTGTGTTGACGGTGGAAAGCTCGGTACTCAACGTGCTCCCGGTGAACACGTTTGGGATTGCGATGGGGCTGCATGTTCGCTGCGGCACCGAAGACACGCTCTGGAACCAGACCCGTACCGAGAAAATGGGTACGGTGGCCCAGATCGAGCAACTGGTGCGTATCTCGCGAGAGATGAGTCGCCCGATCGCGACCGCCCAGCAAGCGCGCGAAATGTGCAAGATCGGCGTGTTCTATGACACGGTGGAGGAAACACTGCAGGAAAACGGCTTCGCGCCCAATCGCAAGGGCGCGCAACAAGGCTTCCTGAAGAAGGTGGCCTGACCCAGCGTCAGTCCTGGGGAGGCTTCGCCTCCCCAAAGCACAGTTCTCGCGCACCAGTCGCGCGATCTTCCGGACGGGCCATGCTGGCGACCGTCCGGCTTCGGCGTGGCATTTCAGGTAATGGAACCATGAACAACCCAGAGACTCTTTCCCTTGTCATTGGCGGCGAGCAGACGGTGATCCGCATGTATCACGCCCTCGACCGACGAGACTATCCTGGTACATCCGAGTGCTTCATGCCGGATGGCATTTGGGATCATGGCACTCATGCACTGCTCGGGCCAGAACAGATCCTTGCTTCCCTGAGCAAGCGGTCCGCAACGCTGTTCACTCGACACTATGTCAGCAATTTTATTGTCCTGGAGCATGGCGGATCAGTGGCCAAGGTGGCCTTCGGCCTGACCGTCTATCGCTCCGACACGGGGGCAGCGCCAACGCTCCCCGTGGACAAGGTGGTGCCGGCCCTGCTGGCTGACGTGGAATGCGAGCTGGCATGCAATGACCGTGGAGATTGGCTCATCAACCGCCTCGCACCTCGGATCACCTTCGCCGCGCGCGCCGCGTCCTGACGCCCGGCGTAGGCGGCCACACGAGCTTGTCCATCGTGACCAGCGCCGCGCGCCTGCGCGAGCGCACCGAACGTTTGTCCGCGCGACCATCGGTGCGCGGCATGCCCGTTCGAGCGGCGTTTCCGGTGCTATGCGCTGCAAACCTGTGCCTCACGAGCAGATCGTCGCAAGCCCACGCCGACTGATGTTAGCTGGCGCCGGCGTTCAGATCGTCCGCCTGGTCGGCGGGAAATCTCTCGAGCGTCACGAGCCTTGAGGTGTCGACCACATCACCGTTGAATGCATCGGAAGTCAAAGTTTCCGACGCTTGCTGGCGATGTACGTCGTGTGTCACGAAGCCGATGTCGCGGCTTGGAATGGCAAACCAGTCGGGGTTGCCAAGCGAGCGGCGGATGTCCTCCAGCCCGCCCTCCCAATGCTCGCCAAGCGTGTCGGTGCTGAACTCGTAGTCCTTGTAGTGTCCCTCGAAGGCCTTGTTCTTGTAGATCAGGTGGACCACATTGACCGCACGGCCACCCGCGACTTCCCGCGCCTTGCGCATGAGCGGATGGCTCTGGCGCACTTCCTCCGGCACGTGTTCCAGTAGCTGCTTGATGAGACCGGCGTGCCTCTGCTCTGCTTCGAGAAAGGTGGTAATCGCCCGGGTCCGGCTCGAGTACTGGATATCCTTGGTCCGCTCCGAGATGTCAAGGAAGTTGCCCGGCAGCCTGCCACGCGAGCTCCACAGATCCACCTGGAATATCAGTGTGTCCTTGTGCTGCGATTCCCTGACGATCTCAGTGAGCGGCGTGTTCGAGACGAGGCCGCCGTCCCAATAGTATTCGCCATCGATTTCAACTGCGGGGAACCCCGGCGGCAGCGCGCCCGATGCCATGAAGTGCTCCGGCTTCAGGCGCATCTTGGTATTGTCGAAATAGATCAGGTTCCCTGTGCGGACATTGACCGCCCCCACGGAAACCCGAATATCGCCGTCGTTGATACGATCGAAGTCGGCGTACTTGAGCAGCGTGGCGCGCAAGGCGGCCGTATCGTAAAAGCTCACCTGGCTTGGCTCTTTAGGTATCAGCCCCGCGCCATGCAGGAGCGAGCGCGGCGTAAAGAACCCCTTCTGGCCTTCCGCCAGCGCGCGGCTGGCGGCCCACATGCTCGACCACTTGCGCGCAATATCCTTGAAACCCAATGTCGCCGGCCACCAGGCGCCCACGTGACCGATCAGGTCCGCAGGCTGGCAAATGGTGTTCCAGAAGCCGCTCAATGCTTCCACGCCGTCTTCAGGCGCGTTGCCTGCGATGATGGCCGTATTCAATGCACCAATCGAAATTCCCGAGATCCAGGTGGGCCTGATGCCAGCTTCGGCCAGACCTTGATAAACGCCTGCCTGATAGGAGCCGAGTGCGCCGCCTCCCTGCAGGACCAATCCGATTTCGTCATAGGGGGGCAACTCTAGCTGATGGTCGCGATTGATTCTGCTGGTTCCGCTGCGGCGCACGTCTGACTCCTTGTATTTATTGCATGAACCAGCCGTGACTCACCACGACCGACTGCCCCGTCAACGCCGCCGACTCGAATCCGGCCAGGAAGGCAACCGTTCTGGCCACGTCAGCCACAGTCGTGAATTCCCCGTCCACGGTCTCCTTGAGCATCACGTTCTTGACGACTTCCGCTTCCGAGATTCCGAGGGCCTTGGCCTGCTCTGGAATCTGCTTGTCGACCAACGGCGTGCGGACAAAGCCCGGACACACCACGTTGGCGCGCACGCCGCGCGGGCCGCCTTCCTTCGCGACAACGCGGGCAAGGCCAAGGAGCCCGTGCTTAGCTGTCACATAGGCCGACTTCAGCTTCGATGCCTCATGTGAGTGAACCGAACCCATGTAGATAATGGAACCACCCTTGCCTGCCGCGTACATATGCCGGATGGCAGCTTTCGTCGTCAGGAAAGCGCCGTCCAGGTGAATGGCCAGCATTTTCTTCCAGTCCGAGAATTCGTAGTCTTCAATCGGATTGACAATCTGGATGCCGGCATTCGACACCAGCACATCGATGCTGCCGAGCTTGCTGACCGTTTCCTCGATGCCGGCGTTGACCGCGGCTTCGCTCGTCACGTCCATCGACACAGCAATTGCCTTGCCGCCCTCAGCGACGATCGCATCCGCGACTTTCTGCGCATTCTGCAGATTCAGGTCGGCGATGACGACGGCGGCGCCATCCTGAGCCAGCTGGCGTGCGCATTGTTCACCAATACCACTTGCTGCGCCGGTAACGAGTGCGACTTTTCCTTGCAATGACATGGTTGCTCCTTGCGGGGTTACTGGTTGACGACAAGCCTCGGGGCCTGTGCAGGCGCGAGGTAATCAAACGCGACTTCGCCGATATCAAGCGTGAGATTGGTAATGACATGCCTCGCGCCAATGATCTTCCTGACCGGAAGCTCGGCAACGGGCGCCAGCGCGTGCGGGTGGAGTTCCAGCGCGGCGGGTCCTTCCCAGGCGCCGAGCACCGTCACGTCCTTCAGATAGAAACGGACCAGTTCGCAGATCCGCGGCGAGCCATCGACGTGCGGGATCACCTTGAGCAGGTAGTTCGGCGTATCCGCCAGCTTCCGGCGTTCGGCCTCGATATCGAGCGGGCGGAATTTATAACCCATGGTGCCGGTCGCGATCCGCTGCGTCCCATAGTCAACGGTGCCAAGCAGCGTATCGTTACCATCAATGGTCAGGCGGGGCGAGGCGAGCTTCTTCGGAAACCCCCAGATTTCACGGCCGCCGGCGATCGGTCCTTCATCATCCAGGTACATCGAATGCGTGTAGTTGCCCTTCTGGCCCGAGTCATCGATGACGGAAATCACCTGGCCGCTCTCCGTGTAGTCACCGAATCCGGAGGAGTCCGGCATGCGGATGAACTCGTAGTGGACCAGCGCCGAATCGACCGTCAAGGGCTCGGGCACGACCGCTCGCAGGGCATCCAGGTCAGTTTCGTAGGTAATGATCAGGTATTCGCGATTGAGGAATCGGAAAGGCGGACGCGGATACGAGGGGCTATGCAGAGGCATTGCAAAAGCGTTCTTACGGATGTCATCTATTTTCACGAGGATCCCTGTAAGTTGTGGAGTCATCACAGTTCGATAACTTGATTGCCTCAGCCAGACATGGGGCTGATTCCTGCGCAGGCATCGCTCAGTGGCGGACTGCCTTGCCTGGCTTTGCGCGGCGACGTTGCTGTGACGAATACAGCAGATTTGTCGCAGCGCAGCATCCAGTTGGACGATCCTACGGGTTTTCCATTAGCAATGAAAGTGCGCAGAGCGGAATGGATTGTTTCACCAGAAGGACAAAGGACATGCGACATGAGGCACACCAGAGTGAACGACCGGGCGGCGCTGGGCGGCATCTTGTTCGTATTGCAGGCCGGGATTGCGTGGCAAGACTTGCCGCAGGAACCAGGCTTCGGCAGTGGCATGGCTCGCTGGCGTTGCCTTCACGATTGGCAGGCCGACGGCAGTCGTGACCGGTGCCTATCGGCACGACTCGGTGGTCCTCAAAGACCTGGTCGATGCAATACCAGCGGTGCCTGATCTGCGCGACCGCGAAGCAGGGCAGGTCGATCTGGTTCGCGCGGCGGTCGAGCGCGAGGCGGTGGTTGTGGTCGGCCGCAATGCGCGCTATTGGCGCACGGGACTCGGCCATAGCCGCCTATGCTGCCACGGTCGGGGCGCTTGCTCTGATGCGTCTCGTCGACGACGAGGCGTTGCGAGTGAAACTCGAGACGCGGTCGCCAATGCAATGCCTTCCCCTCCTGAGAAACAGATGACGGCTGGCGCTATGGAGCCGCCGCTGTCACAGGCGTGATGGCGAAGCCGAGGTCAGCGGCGCGGCGGCGCAAAGCGGCGATGGAGCGGTGGCGCTGCTGCTCCTCGTACTTCTGCTGACCTTGATCGACGAAGGCCTCGCCGCGCGTGAGCATGAAGTACACCATGCGGGCGAGCTTGTGGGCGACGGCGGTATTGGCGCGCGGCTTGTCCATGCGCGCGCACAGGCGCCGGTAAAAGGCGCCCAGCGCCGAACGATTGCGCGAGAGACTCATGGCCGCGAGTTTCAGCGCCTGGCGCACCCGGTTGGTCGAGCGTCGCGTGCGCGCCGACAGGACCTTGCCACCGCTGATCTTGGTGCCCGGACATAGTCCCAGCCAGGAACAGAAGTGCTTGACGTTGGCGAAGCGGCGCAGGTCCGGCCCGATCTCCGACAGCACCGTCAGCACGGAGGTGATCGCCAGGCCGTTGATGCGCGTCAGGTCCACGCCGGCCCAGCGCGCCAGCGCGGTACGCAAGTCGAAGGCCGGAGTGTTTTTGCCGGCACGCTTGCCCGGCCCGCTGAGATTGGCCTCGTGGGATCCTAACGGCGCCAGCAGCGCCTGGAGCTTGGCATCGCATTCGGCCATGCGTTGTGCGAGGCTGTCGTACATGGCCAGCGACTGCGCCAGCACGAAGAGGTGCTCCTCACGCCAGTTTCCCGTCAGTGCGCGCTGGATGTCGACCACGCTGGCCTTGACGCGGCTATGGCGGTGCTGCGCCAGGACCGCGGGGTCGCGCTGGCCGGCCACGATGTCGCGGATGATGGCTTGCCCGGTCATGCCCATCACGTCGGTAAGCACTTCGGTGAGCTGAAGGTTCATCTGCACTAGCGCCTTTTGCATGCGCTGCACCCAGCAAGCTTGCTCGGTGAGCAGCACTTCGCGCTGGCGCACCACCGCGCGCACGACACACACCTCGTCGTCGGGGCGGAACGCGCCGCGCAGCAGCCCCAGGCTCATCAGCTTTTGCAACCACTGGCAGTCGAGCACGTCGCTCTTGCGCCCGGGCACGTACTTGAGCTGCCGCGCATCGACCAGCCAGACCGTCAGGCCGCGCTGCTCCAGCACCTCATACACGGGGATCCAGTAGACCCCGGTGGATTCCAGCGCCACGGTGTCCACGCCGCACGCCAGCAGCCAGTCAGCCAGCGCGTGCAGATCGTCGGTCATCGCGCCGAACTCACACACCGGCTCGCAGCCGGCATGTTCGGCCAGATGCCGCGGCACCGCCGCCCAGTGGCTCGACGCGCCCACGTCGATCCCTGCCGCATTGGGAAACACGACCTCGTCGTCTCGCTTGCGTATGGTCATGGCTTGCTCCACCATCGTTGATGAACGGCAGCGCCATGGGAAGCGTCGAGAATCGACTCGATCTCCTGAACGGGATGCGCATCGCTGCGCTCACCACTGTCGGCGACGATTCCCGGACCAGGCTCTTAAGCGGGCTCGCTCCACGGCATGCCACGCCGTGGGTGCGCACCATTGGTGCGTCGGTCATCGCAGCGCTGCCGTTCACTGGTATAGCCAATCCCCGTTTCTCCGCCCACGGCGGGCCCGGCCAAGGGACCTCAAAGGCTCTCAAGAAACAGAAGTGAAGGTGGTTGTGTTCATGTGGCCACCTCTATCGGATTGACCTGGAACCCGAGGGCCGTGGCCCGGCGTTTGAGCGCGGCAATACTGCGCTGG
>NZ_CAJPUY010000024.1 GCF_905397275.1 Cupriavidus yeoncheonensis
ACTTCGACCGCCATCATGCCGAGAAAACAATTCGACGCCTGCTCAAACGTCTCGCCGACCTTGGGTGCCACGTCGATCCCATCGCTCATGCTGTCTAACGCTTCTTAGTAGCGCTTTACTGCGCCTTTGACGCTTTCACCAGCACGGCATGCACGGCCTTCAATACTTCATCGGATAACGAAGGGTCGCTCTTGGCGACGGCACGGGCGACGGCCATTGCCCCGATTTCCGCCGCGACGATGGTCATCGCCAGGCGGCGCCGTTCGGCATCGGGGATAGCGTCGTCAAGCACGGCCTCGAATGCGCTCGCCTTGTCCTGGAACCCTTTGGCGAACCGCGCACTGATGTCCTTTCCGTGCCGCCCGACTTCGCTGGCCGATGCAGTCATCGGGCAACTCATGCCGGGATCGTCGCGTCGTAGCGGCGAAAGCAGATAGTCGAGATACCCCGACACGCTGCCGTCGCGATCCGTTGCCGCGCCACGGAACGCTTCGCGGCTGCGCGCCAGGCCCTGCGAAAAGGCCTCCGTCGCAAGATCGTCCTTCGAGCGGAAATGCGCATACAGCGCCCCGTGCGTCAGCCCGGCTTCGCGCGCGATCTCCGCGACGCCCACGCCATCGATGCCTCGTTCGCGAAACAGTCGGCCGGCCGTAGCCAGCAGCGCTGCGCGGTTTTCGTCGGATTGCTCGCGTTTGACATACACCATGGTCTTCTCCAGATACGGGTGCGGCGAAGACTGGCGAATGCCGCGCGTGATTTCGTGCTTCAAGCTCCGTTCAAGCCTCACGGACTGCCAGATGTCCAGCTTTGATTGTGGTCGCAATCAAGATTAGACAGTCAGCCTGTTGGCTGTCAAGCGGGATTTGCTGGAATCGTGAGCCCGCGCCGCTCGTCCCTCTCGTGGAGAGGACGGTCGAGCATAAGAGGGGGACTCGAGAGAGAGGATTGACGGGGAAAAGCAAAAAGTCCGCCCCATCGTCGCTAAGCCGATGATTTGAATGAAGAATTGGATCGCCAGCCATGTACCCTTTGCGCCGGACGATCGCGAGGGCGACGGGTGTCTGGGATGCAACTGCAATAGCACTCGCCGCCTAGCCCGGCGCATGACAAGTGCGCTTCATTCTGCACACAAGGCGGTGCCGTCAGTGGGAGCAATCTTCTGATGGAATGCAAGCCAATGTGCCGGAACGTGATCGCGGAAGCAGGATCGCCCGGCGCCGTCCTTTCGCGGAACGGCCCCGGGATGTCCCCTGGGTGGCCAATTACTATTTCGGATGGGAACGCTTAGGCCCCTTCGCCTCCTGGCTGCGTCGAAGGAGGGTACGACCATGAGCGATCGTTTCCTTGGAACTGAGCTCTTCAGCGAACTCGACCATGTGCAAGGCAGATGGCGAGCTTGTTCGGCGGCTTCCCAACCAGCATCCGCTCCGGCCGCTTAGGGGCATTCCCCGGTCGATATCGGCGCCAGGGACGATTCCATCAAGATCGTCGCGTTCGCACCGGGCTCGATCCAGATCGGGTCAAGGTGTCGATGGACAAAGGCTTGCTGACCATCAACGGCGAGCGCGAAGCGGCACAAGCGGAGGATGACCCGGAGGTCCGGTTATACGCGCAAGAGCGATTCACAGCGTAGAAAAACTTAGCGAACCGGTCTATGCAGCCGTTTAGACGAAGGCGGAAAACTGCTTCGATTTCACAGCTGGCGAGCCATTCAAACAGTCATCGCAACACCGCGTGCTGAGCGTTTGTAAAGGCCGGTCAGGGTGGCCGCGGCGAGGGTATTCTGGTTGATCACGAAGCGCACCACGGCATTGGTCGGGTTGGCCGGCAACTCCAGCTTCGGCGTGCTCAGCGCGTGCACGGTGAAGATGTAGCGGTGCGCGGGCAAGCCCACGGGCGGGCAGGGTCCGCCGTAGCCGGTGAGGCCGTAGTCGTTGGCAGCCTGAGTGCCGCTGGCGCCGAGGTCAGTCGCTCCGGCCGAGCCTGCACCCGCGGCGAGCCGGGTGACGGACGGATCGATGTCGAACAGGATCCAGTGCCAGAAGCCGCTGCCGGTGGGCGCGTCCGGGTCATACAGCGTCAGCGCGAAGCTCTTGGTGCCTTCCGGCGCGCCCTGCCATTGCAGCGCGGGCGAACGGTTCTGCCCCGCGCCATCGAAGCCATTGAACTCATGCACCAGTTGCAGCGGATCCTGATCCTCGAATTCAGGGGACGTCATGGTGAAATTGCCCATACTATTTCCTTTCATGAAACTTCCTTGTGCCTGGGCCTCCCAGGCCAATCTTGCATCCGAGCCGCCATCGATGGCCTGGCACGCATAGCGCGAAGCTTCCTAAACGACTCTGTCATCGGAGCGCTAGCAGGCAGGCACATCTTGCCCGTTATTTGATCGTGATCTCGTCTTCCCGATGAAGATGGTCATTCCGGCTCGATGCCGGCGGCTTTGATCACCTTTGCCCATTTCGCTGTCTCGCTGCGCACGAACGCTGCCAACTCTTCTGGCGTCGAAGGGGAGGGTTGCCCACCTGTCCGGCTGAAGTGCTCGATAGCTGCAGGGCCCGTCAGCCCCTGACGAATCAGTTGGCTCATACGCGCGACGACCGGCTTTGGCGTATTGGCAGGGAAGAACGCAGCCACCCAAGCCGTCATCTCATACCCCGGTAGGCCGCTTTCTGCCATGGTTGGCACATTACCGAGCAGGGGATTGCGCCCGGACGTGGTCACGGCTACTGCTCGCAGCTTGCCATTCTGGATCAGCGGCAGCGCTGGGTTGATGTCGGAAATCATGAAGTCGACCTGGTGCCCCATCAGGTCGGTCAGTGCTTGCGGCACGCCCTTGTAGGGCACATCCAGTGCCGGTGCACCGCTCATCATCTTGTAGAGTTCACTGGCTACCCGCGTGGAGGAACTGCCGCTGGAAAAGGTCATCTTGCCTTGCCGGTTTGTTGCCAGTGTGGTCAGGTCTGCCACCTTCTGCACAGGGCTGTCTGACGGCACCACCAGGACCAATCCACTCTTGGCAATCAACGACACCGGCGCGTAGTCTTTGACGGGATCATAGGGCAGCTTCTTGAACAGGGATGCATTGGCCGCGTGTGTGGTATTTGTCGTGATGAGCATCGTGTAGCCATCGCCGGGCGCTGTCGCGACCGCCGTCGCCGCGATGAACCCGTTGGCGCCGGGACGGTTTTCCACGACGACAGACTGGCCGGTCTGGGTAGTGATGGTCCGCGCGATGTAGCGCGCGGTGTTGTCGGTGCCACTGCCTGCGGGGAACGGCACCACCACGCGGATCGGCTTGTCCGGATACTGGTTCGGGCCAGCGGCACACACCAGTTGCGACGCCCCGAAGGCAGCGGTCAGTCCGGACAGCAGGGCGAGCATGCGTCGCCGTGGAATTCGCTGGATCATCTTGTCTCTTCCCGCATCCCGGGATCTGATTGAGTGACTAGGCCGAGCTTTTGCGTCAGAGCATCGGATCGTGTGCGCGAATGACAATCAGCTCGCCCGTGCCGCCTGCGGATTCGAGGCTGAGCTCCGCTCCGTCGGGAACATAGACCCACTCTCCGGTCCCGGCGGCGAAGCTCTCTCCCTCGATGCGCCCGTGGATCGAGCCGCTACGCACGAAGAGCACCTGCTCGGTCTCGCCAAGCCTGTGCGGCTCGGCGCCGCCATCTGGATCCAGCTCTACCATGTAGATGTCGAGAAACCGCGAGTCGACGGTCTGACGTGTGATGACGGGCCTGGCGAGCGCGCCACGGTAGTGCGGCAGCCCGATCGCTTCGGTGCTGGGAGGAACGTCGCGAACATCGGCGGCACCGGCCTGAAGGCGCGGGTCGTCCGGCCCGGTCGCGGTCACTGCTGCGTTCGGGTTTTCGCTGTAAGGCGGAGCGTAGACCACCATCACCCGTACCGGTTCGTCGCTGGTGACCTCGAAGCGATGAAAGACGCCAGCCGCATTGAAGCTCCAGTCCCCCGCGCGCAAGATGCGCTGCTTTCCGGGTAGTTCGCCGATACCCTCGCCGGCGAGCAGGAACGACGCCTGCTCAAGGGCCGGGTGAGCATGCGGCAACGCCCCGTGGCCCCGCGAAATCGTGCCCAGCAGGACCTCGAGCCGGCGCGCGCCGACAGTTTCCTTGCCGATGATGCGCTGGTTCGCCGTTCCGGTGTGGTTGGCCGGTGCGTACGCGGCCACGTCGGTGGCCCTCCGTACAAACGATGATGTCATTCCGTTGTCTCCTCTCTCGAATGGTGAAGTCTGTCGCGCTCAGCGGCGGCTGTCGGGGATGGCCAGCGCCGGGTAGTGCTCGGTCAGCCTGGCCGGCATCTCCACGTCCAGGATGAAACGGTCGCCGCGGTACCAGAACTGCCCTGCCAGCAGCACATTGCCGTCGACGTCCAGCGTCGATCGGACGATCCTGGCGATTGGCGCCCCGAAGCCATAGGCGAGGTCGCGTGCCAGGATGTAGTCGGCCGGCTCGACCGTCATGGTCTGCTGCATCATGCCAAGGCGGTCGCCTTCGACCTGGCGCAGCAGGTGACCGAGCTTGTGGTGCTTTTCGCTACCGCGGGGAAAGCGGGCAAAGACTGACGAAGCCACATACATCTCGATCAGGCAGAATGGCGTCCCGCCATGTACATGGAGTTTGCGCACCATGACATAGCCGTCCAGCGGCGTGCCGCGCCGGACCAAGCCTGGCCGCAACGCCACGCCCTTGCGCATTTCCAGGATGCGGATTTCCAGATCGCTGCCATGGGCTGATTCGTCATTGATGGCGTTGCGCAGCCCTTGTCGGGGTTCCGATGGCTGCCTGATGACGTGCGTGCCACGACCGCGCTGGCTGCTGACCAGTCCCTCTTCCGTCAGCGCGGCAAAGGCCTGGCGCACGGTGACCTTGGCGATCCCGTAGACTTGCGCGAGGCTGTCCACGGTTGGCAGCTGCGTCCCCACCTCGTACTCGCCCGAAACGATCTTGTGTCGGATGACGCTGGCCAGTTGTCGATATCGTGTCACGCCTCCGGTGCTGTCGTCGGCGAGGACGAGGCTTTCGTTGGCAGCTGCGTTGGGTGCATGCTTCGTCATGACAACAGCTTTCGCGGCACGCGCACCGGCATGGCGAGCAGGATCTGCGCCATGCCCTTGCCGAGCGGGTCGTTGCGCAGCGACGCCATGCCGCCGCCATCCAGGGCCGCCTCGCAAACAATGTTCATGGCCTCGAAGCCGGGCAATTCGTAGCGGGTCACCGGCCCCGCTACAAGGTGCCCCAGCCAGTCGGCCACGCGGGCCGCGGTCACTTGGGCCCGCAGCACGGGCAAATACGCCGGCCGGCGTGCGATCAGCCCGATGTTCGAGGTATCCCCCTTGTCGCCGCTGCGGCCATAGGCAAGCCGGATCAGCGGAACTTCCACGGTATCGTGTTCTGCCGGGCCCGTGCCGGGCGCTTCCGCGAGTGCAGGCGCCACCGGCGCGACCGGGACCGGCTGTCCGCCCGAAGGAACGGCCACGCCGGTGCGTACGCCATCCATCACCACCGCCGGGGTCAGGGCGGTCTTGTCGAGCAGGAATGCATATTGTCGAATCGACGGCGAGGGACTGGAACGTCCGCCCGTAGAGCCCGTCGTGCCCGGCGCCCAACTGGTCCCCGCAGCGGAAATTTCCCGCGCGAACAGTTCCAGCGCCGCCTTCTCGGGATGCATGACCGCCAGTCGCATCACCACCTCGCGGGTATGTCGGACGGCAGCATGTGGCCCAAAGCAGGACTCCGCTCCCAGCACCTCGATCCGGGTCCGACTATAGTCTCCCCACCCGTTCTCATCGAAAAGCTTGCGCGTGCGGGCCAGGATCGCCTCCGCCGTGCGTTCCGCCTTGGCCACCGCGTCGACGCCGACGATGGAAAGCTGCGCGTTGCAGCGAAAGCCGTCGACATAGGTGGCACAGACCTTGTAGGCATTGCCCGGGGCCCGCCCGCGTGCGCCGCTGACTTCCACCAGGTCCGGTGCGGCCTGCCGCAGGTTTACCTGGGTGAAATCGCAGGTGACGTCTGGCAGCAGGTAGGTGCCCGGGTCGCCGATCTCGTACAGCACTTGCTCGCCGACCGTGGCGGTATTGACCAGTCCCCCGGTGGCGGGCGGCTTGCCGACAAGGAAGGTGCCGTCGGCACGGCATTCGACCACCGGATAGCCGATGTCGTGCCAGTCCGGGACGCTTTCCCAGTCGGTATGCAAGCCGCCCGTGGCCTGGCACCCACACTCGATGATGTGGCCGGCCAGACTGCCTTGGGCCAGGCGATCATAGTCGTCCGCATGCCAGCCGAATTCGTGCATCAGCACGCCGAGTGTCACGGCACTGTCCACGCAGCGTCCGGTGATGACGATCTGGGCGCCCTGGTCCAGCGCCTGTTTGATCGGCAAGGCCCCCAGGTACGCGTTGGCGCTGACCACCTTCTCCGGCAGTGGGCGGCCTTTCTGCATGTCCTGCACACCGGCTTCGCGCAGCTGGGGAAGCAGGGGCATCACGTCATCGCCTTCCACCACCGCGATGCGCAGCGTCAGGCCCTGTTCCGCCGCCAGCGCGGCAATGGCCTGCGCACACCCGTGCGGGTTCATGCCACCGGCGTTGCTGACCACGCGGATGCCGCGTGCCGCGATCTCTCCGATCAGGGCCTTCATTGTCACCGTCACGAAATCGGTGGCGTAACCCAGTTCCGGCTTGCGCAAGCGGGCAGCGGCCAGAATCGACATGGTCAGTTCGGCCAGGTAGTCGAACACCAGGTAATCGATACCGCCGTGGCGCACAAGCTGCGGCGCGCCTACGCTGCTGTCGCCCCAGAAGCCGGAAGCCCCGCCAATGCGTACCGTTTTCGCGTCCATTCCCATCTCCCTATCTGCCAGTCCACATGGGCTGGCGCTTCTCGCGGAATGCCTGCTGGCCTTCGCGCGCGTCCTCGGTCAGTGCAAACAGCCCGATCTGGCTTTCGGTGAACGCCATGGACTGCTCGAACGACATGGTTTCCATATGCTTGAGCGTGTACAGCCCCCGGCGGATGGCGGCGGGCGAATTGTTCAGCAGGCGGGTCAGCAGCAGATCCAGCCTGCCGTCGAGATCGTCGCTGACATCGTTGACGAGTCCTGCGGCCAGCGCTTCCCTCGCGGACAGTGGTTCGCCGCACAGGCACAATTCGGTGAGCGTGCGACGTGGCACCAAGTGCTGCAGCACGCTCAGCACCTGCGCCGGGAACAAGCCCAGCTTGACCTCCGGCAGGCCGAAGCGAGCGCCTTCGCCAGCTATCGCCAGATCGCACATTGCGATCAGCCCCATGCCGCCCGCCATGCAGGCGCCGTTGACACGGGCGATCAGCGGCACCGTCGACTGCCTGGTGCAGCGGAAAAGGTCCGCCATGCCCAGGTAGGGCTCGGCGTAATCGAAGGCAAAGGACTTGCCGGTCTGCAAATCGGCGCCCGCGCAGAACGCCTGTTCGCCCGTTCCGGTAATGACCACGGCGCGGATGTCGGCATCGCGATTGGCGCGCAGGATGCCGTCGCGAAGTCCCTGCAGCACCCCCGGCGTGATGGCGTTGCGGCGCTCCGGCCGGTTGATGGTCAGGTAGAGTGCTGCGTCCCGGACCTCGCTCAGCAGTTCGTCATTCATGGGGAGTATCTCCATCGGTTCGTTGCGCCTTTGACCCATCCCTGGAGATGCCTGACGCGAACAACGTGTCGATGGCGGGGTCGTCATAGCCGGCCTCACGCAGTACCTCACGGCTGTGCTCACCCAGGCCAGGTGCATGGCGGCGGCTTGTCGGTGGGGTGCCATGCCATTCGCTGGGCACCGCCATCTGCCGGATACGCCCGACGGCCGGGTGGTCCGATTCGCTGAAGAAACCGATGTCCTGCAAATGGGGATCGTCCAGCAGCGACTCGAACGTGTGCATCGGAAACACCGGAACATCGGCCTCCTTGAGCAGGGTGCGCCATTCCTCGGTGGTGCGCTTGGCCATTTCGTCGCTGACCATGGCATACAGGTCGGTGATGTTGGCGGTGCGGGTGTTCATGTTGGCGAGGCGCGGATCGGTGTCGTACATCTCCGGCTTGCCAATGACCTGGAGGAACGCCTTCCAATGATGATCGTGATAGATCAGGCAGCAGACATGTCCGTCCTTCGTCCGGTACGGGCGCCGCTCGGGCGAGAGCAGGCGCGGATAGCCGAAGCCGCCCTTTGGCGGGACGAAGGTCTCGCCATACAGGTGGTCCCCCATCACATAGGGAACCATGGTCTCGAACATGGGGACATCGACGCGCTGGCCCTTTCCGGTGCTCGTCCGCGAATACAGGGCGGCACAGATCACGCCGAAAGCATAGAGCCCCACCGAGCGATCCGCGATGGTGATTGGCAGGTATCGGGGACTGTCGCCGCTGCCCAGCGAAACGGCCAGCGGCAGGCCCGTTGCGGCCTGGATCAGATCATCGAAGGCAGCCTGGGGCGCGTAGCGTCCGCGCTGCGAAAAGCCGAACATGCCGACATAGACCAGGCGCGGATTGATGGCCGACAGCGTTTCATAGTCAAGCCCCAGCCGCTGCATGGCCTGCGGACGCACGTTGTAGGCCAGCACGTCGGCATCCCGTACCAGGCAAAGCAGGGCCTCCCGCCCCTCGGGCGCTTTCAGGTCAAGCACGATGCTGCGCTTGTTGCGGTTCAGGCCCAGGAAGAGCGGCCCCAGCTTTTCATCGCCGCAGGGGCCGATGCCGCGCGTACTGTCTCCGCTCGGCGCCTCGACCTTGATGACATCGGCGCCAAGGTCAGCCAGCATCTGGGTGGCAGAGGGCCCCATGAATACTGACGTGATGTCAACGACTTTCACGCCGGCCAGCGGGCCCGTTGTCTGCTCTTTCTTCATATCCGTTTCATCCCGGTGGGGCAATGTATGACGGCTGGCCCGCAGGCCACCGTTCCCTGTCGATTGGCCGCGACATCGGGCTTGCAGCAATGCATCGGTCATCGGTCGAGCTCCGCCCCGGCCAGCGCTGGTATCCGCTTCTTGATTTTCGAGACGGTGTGGAGCTTCACCCGCTGTGCCCACGGTCCATCGATGGTGCGCAGATTCTTGTCCTTGAGATGCGCCAGGCCAAGCTCGTCACTGAGTTGGGCAAGCGACGTCTCGACATCGAGCGAGAGGTTGGTGACGAGAACGTCGCCGCCATGGAAGACGAGGCTGTTCGACCAGAGAAAGCCGATGGGTGCCCCCTTGCGATCGATGCCACCGAAGTCGCCGAGCTTGGCGATCACCTGCCCCTGCGCCGGCTCGAGCACGAGAATCTCGTTGGACTGGTTGCACGCGATCCAGAGGTTGTCGTGCTCGTCGATGATCAGGCCGTCGGGCCCGCCGCCAATTCGGTTGACGAAGACTTCAGGCGTGCCGGGCTCGAGCGTCGAGCCGGTCACCGGTATCTTGACGACAGTGTCGTTCGCCGTATTGGCGACGAACAAGGCCGTCTTCCTGTTGTTGAACGCCAGGCCATTGGCGCCGATGGTCGGCGGGATCCGCGTCGGCTTCAGCAGCGCGCTGGTGACCCATGCCGACGCTTCGCCGCCGTCGGGTCCGACCTTCCAGATGATGCCCTGGTGGGCGTCGGTCACGTAGACGTTTCCTGCGGGGTCGAACGTCATCCCGTCGAGGCCGGGGTTCTTGCTGGTGACTGTCATGAACACGGACGAGGCACCCGTTCCGGGATCGACGCTCAGGACCTTCGCGCCCAGGTAATCGACGACGAGCAACTGGCCAGTCCGGGGATGGAAGCCGAGGTCTAGCAACAATCTGCTCGAGCCCTTGATGCGCACGGTGCGCAGGTGCTTGCCCTGCGGGTTGAACACAAGAAGCGTGCCCTCGCTCGTCCTGGGTTTGTTCGCCGCCACCGTGACGACGTAGACGTTGCCCTCGCGATCCACGGTGATCCCCTCGGGATGCGCCTCACCCGCGGGCAAAGTGGCAAATGTCTCAACCTTGCCGCGCTCCCAGGCTCTTGCGGCCAGCGGCGTCGCCAGCAACACGAGCAAAATCAGCATCGGCAGTATCGGCATCCTCTGGGCTTTGATCATTCTCATATTGCACTCGCTCAATCTCGCGGATTGATGGATCGTTACTGATTGATCTGATCGGTGACGTATACGCTGGTCTATCAGGAGCAGAGGAACGGCACCGCGCAGGCCGGCGAGCGGCCTGCCATGGTGTAAGCCGCTTCTTATCCCTCGATAACGTCGGCACCGTTGCCGCGGACGTAGGGCACGGGTCCGATGCCGCGCGCCGCGGCGAGGGCCTGGATCGCGTACTGGATCGAGAGCGCGTCATTGAGCGAGTGGAAGGTGCCGTCCTCGTTGAAGCTCACCTGCGCGCCTTCGATCCAGGCGATGGTGATGGTGTCCTCGGTGTTGTCCTCGGGGGTGTAGAAGGTATGCACCGAGCCGCCGGGTTCGTACAGGTAAGAGCCGGCCGTCTGCGGCTGGTCGGGGTACTCGCGATACTTCCAGCAGCCCTGGATCGTCCACACCTGCGCCGTACCGGTGTGGTAGTGGATCGGCAAGGAACAACCAGGTTCCACGATGGCCATGAAGACCCACTCTCCGCGCTCCGGGTCCAGGCGCAGCGGCTTGATGTGGATGCCCGGAAAGACATCCTTGATCAGCGGGATCTGCTCGATGTTGACGGTCAGGAGCTTGTCCTGCGGCAGGGCGGGCAGCGGCAGCTTGGCGCCGGTGGACGTGGTGGGCTGCGCGAGAATTCTTGCAGTCATGAGTTGTCTCCGTTTGTTGGAGGATGAGAAACAGTGGAAGAAATCCGCCCTTTGATGAGACGGAAGGGGCACGCCGGTCCGGCGGTGTCGCGGACCCGATGCCGGCCCCGCATGTCATTTCTAAAACTCCTAAACTTCTAATATTAGAATGTTAGGAGTTTTAGAGAGGGCTGACCGCCCTCGTTTACCCTAGAACTGGATGAAGGCTTTAGCCCTGCTTGCGCTCGCTAACGGCTTGCCGTTGGGGTTCGGTGATGGCCGGCGCCGTCTTCAAGGCGGACACGGGGATGTCGATTTCGGAGACGTAGCGGTCACCCCGATACCAGGTGACGCCTGCGTACAGCACGCTGCCCTTGCCGTCAAGAAGGCGCCGCGACATCTTCGCGACGGGTGCGGCGAAAGGGATCTTCAGCATGTCGCACAGGGGAAAATCCGCCGGCATCACGGTCATGCGTTGTCGCACACGCTTGCTCCGCGAGCCCAGTTCATCGAGCACCGCGGCGAGGAGCTTTTTCTTCCTGGCGGTGTCCTTGGGCAAGGCATCGAAGACCGGGGCCAACACATAGATCTCCGCGTAGCAGAATGGCTCGCCGGAATAGGTGTGCAGCTTGCGGACACAGACGTATTCGCCGTCCGACCGGTCGCCCGGTCCGAGCAGTTCCTGTGGCACCCCGGTGCGGCGCCGGACTTCGAGTACCTCAAAGGCGAGCGCCTCAGGCGCAGCGAACGGATCGTTGATCGCCAGTTCGAGCTCGCCCGTGGCGGCGGGCAGGGCAGCCACGTGGGTCCCGATGCCCCGCTGGCTGCGAATCAGCCCTTCTTTGGAAAGCAGCTCATACGCCTGCCGGACGCTGACGACGGCAACGCCGAGGTCAGCCGCGAGCTGCGTGATCGGCGGCAGCAGCATGCCCAGCGGATACTCGCCCTTTGCGATCCGGTGCCTCAGCAACGAAGCCAGCCGCTGATATTGCGCAACGCCCCGTTCAGCCGACAGTTCCGGCCGCTCAGTCCCCGTAGTTCGATCGTCCGTCATTCCCATTGCCTGACATTCTGAACCTTGGAGTATGCACCAGAAGGACGGGGGGCCGTCAGCTGGCAGGCGTCCGCCGTCGGTCGATTGGACTCCCAGGAGTCGAGATGTGGCACGGTGGCTCCGGACCCGGAAGATCCGTCCCCCAGCTCTCGTCCGCCCGGGCGGCCGTGGGGACCACGGGGGTAGCCTGGTTCCCTTGCTGAGAAGATGTCCACGGCGGACCAGGACCCGGAACTGGTAAACTCGTCGGCTTCTGGACGGCCATAACTGCAAGATGCCTACCCCTGTCTCCCCCACAGATCACCGTCCCCGCGTCGCCGCCGAGCGTCGCGCGCGCATGCGCAAGAGACTGCTGGAAAGCGCGATGATCGTGTTCGCGCAGAAGGGTCTTGGGGCCGGTGTCATTCCGGAAGTGGTCGCTGCGGCGGAAGTCTCGAAAGGCTCGTTCTACAATTATTTCCGCACCAACGAGGAATTGCTGATGGGGGTCAGCGAGGAATTGAGCAACGAGATGCTGGCGCTGATCGAGGGCGCCGTGGGCGGGATCGAGGACCCGGCGTTGCGAGTGGCCACCGGCGTCCGATCGTACCTGCACCTGGTGCGGTCGTATCCGATCGTCGCCCGCTTTCTTTGCAGCGCTGGCCTCAGCTTGGCTGGCAAGGGCAGTGCCATGTTCGACTACCTGCCGCCGGACCTCAAGGAAGGCCAGAAGCGAGGGTTCTTCAGCCCCATGCCGATCGACGCCGCTGTCGACTTGATCGCGGGCACCTGCCTCATTGCCGTGCATCGGATGACCAACAGCCGCACGGCTAAGCGCTATCCGGAAACCCTTGTCGAGGCCATGCTGCGCGGGCTCGGCATCGGCGCGGCCATGGCGCACGCATTGACAGAAGCGCCCGTCCCAAAGCTGACGGCACCGCCCGATTCGATGCTGGCGAAGACGCAAGCACGAACGGAGTCCGCAAACGGTGCCTCCGCCTGACTCGTCGGATACGGCCAGGGTTGTCGGCGGACAGGTTCATCCTGCCGCGATACCAAGGGTAGCAGCCAAGGCGCCGACAAGCTGAGCCTCGTCTCCATCGGGCAGCGTCCGGGCGATCTCGTCCGCGCTGTGTGCGTCAATCCCTAGCGCTCGCAGCGCCATGGCGGCCGCTTGCTCTGAATAGTCTTCCCGGCTATCCGATTCCCGCATCCGCTGGATCGTGCCCAGCACAGCCCCCACAACGATATTGAGCGCGATGGCCATCGGCATGCGCGTGAAGCGCCCTTGCCGGAAGCCCTCCTCGATGTCAGTGCGCACGAATTCCAGCATATTCGGCCCTTGTTCGCCCGGCCATCCCACGTGCGCGAGAAAGTCGGCGACTGCCGAGTAGTGCAAGGCAAGCCGCGACGCGAGCCGAATGCCGCGCGCCACCAGCCGAGCCGGATCGTCAATTCCGCGCACCAACGGATCGACGGTGCGGACGATCTGGTTGGCGATTTCAGTGGCGAGTACCCGGATCAGGGCATCTGGAGACGGAAAGTACTTGTAAAACGTTCCGCGTGACACGCCCGCCTCCCCGATCACGTCGTCAACCGACATGGCGGCGTGGCCCTTGCTCGCCACCAGCTTCAGCGCGCTGTGCAGAAGCCGCCAACGCATTCGCTCGCGGCGTTCGGCACCAACACGCTGACGATGGTTCGCCATTTGCGGCGGCCGACTTCCAACATCGAACTCATCGTTCGGGTGATCTTCCTTCCGCTCCGCCTCGGTCTTCGGTGAGATAGCCGGTTTTGTCATGGTGCAACTATGTTCATTATGAAAAAAGGTTCAACCGGACGTCGTCATCCTGCTGCGTCGTGCAATACGCGTAACTAACATGGCGCGCCGGTCCTCCTCGCTGTACCTGGCTCCCGGGCGAGACGAAGGCTCGCATCGTCTCTTCCAGCTGTAAGCATCGAAGGAAGCGCGACTTGGCGCATCAAGATCCCTAACGGCCGCCTGCGCTTTGCCGCGCTCCGACGCCGCCCCACACTTAAGAGCCGTTCGCCACGGCCCTCTGTTCCGCATCCAGAGGAGGCGGTGCCAGTTGCGCATCCTCGCATATTACACTAATCGTCATCATGACATTTAGTTCAAGATGATATATAGTTCGTTCCGTCGATACCGACGCCCCGATCCCGCAGCGACTGGACCACCCCGTCAGGCGAGCCGGGCTGCATGCGGCTCGACGCACTTTTGGCGGATTGGCGCACGGCGGCCAGGACCCCACAACGGCCGCCCCTGCAGCGGATCTGAAAGGAAGGCAGAAATTGACCCTGAACCCTAAAACCCTAGCCCTTGGACTGATCGCGGCCTACGCGGTCGCCGCCTGTTCCCCGGCCGAGCCCCCTCAGCATGAGGAAGTGCGTCCGGTGCGCACCATCATTGCCGGTCAGACCTCTGGCACCGTCGGCGCGAGCTATTCAGGTGAGATTCGCGCCCGGTACGAGAGCCAGCTTGGCTTCCGTACGGGCGGAAAGATCGTCGCGCGGCTCGTCGACGTGGGCGCCCACGTCAAGCGCGGACAGGTATTACTACGGCTTGACCCGACGCAGGAGGCCTTGCAAGTGACAGCCGCCTCCGCTGATGTCGACGCCGCACGCAGCCGGGTCGCGCAGGCGCGTGTGGATGTAAAGCGAATCGAACAACTGCTGGCGCGCAATTTTGCTTCGCAGGCTGAACTGGACCAGCAGCGACTCGCATTGGACCAGTCCGAAGCGCAATTGCGCTCTGCATTGGCGCGCCAGCGGCTGAATGCAAACCAGGAGGGGTTCACCACACTGGTGGCGGACCGCGATGGGGTGGTCAGCACAATCAGCGCCGAGGCCGGCCAGGTCGTGGCAGCGGGGCAGTCCGTCGTGACAGTGGCGGCCGACGGTGAGCGCGAGGTGGCGATCAACATTCCGGAGTCCCGCGTCGAAGAACTGCGCAAGGCCAAGGCTCTGCAGGTCTCGGTCTGGGCTCATCCGGACAAGGCTTGGACTGGCTCGCTCCGGGAGTTGGCCCCGGACACCGATAGCGTGACGCGCACCTATTCGGCGCGCATTTCGATTCAGCATCCTGACGAGACGCTGCTGCGACTCGGCATGACGGCGTCGGTGTTCGCGCCGGATGTGGACGGGAACCGAGCGATCCGGCTGCCGCTAACCGCGATCGTGGACCGCGGCAATAGCAGCCAGGTGTGGATCGTGCCCCCGAAGAGCTCGCGTGTCCAGGCGCGCGACGTCCAGCTTGGCAGTGCGCAGAAGGACAGCGTACTCGTCACGGCGGGCCTGTTTGGTGGCGAAACCGTGGTGACGGCGGGCGTGCATATGCTCAAGGCTGGTCAACGCGTCAAAGTCATAGAGGCTGCGACCCAGGCAGGGAGCGACAAATGAAGGGCATCAATCTCTCAGAATGGGCGCTCAAGCACCAGCAGATGATCGCCTTCCTGCTGTTGCTGCTGTCCGTGACCGGCATCCTGGCCTACACCAGCCTGGGCCAGAAAGAAGACCCCGAGTTCACCATCAAGACCATGGTGGTGCAGGCCTACTGGCCCGGCAGTTCGGCGCAGCAAATGGCGGATCAGGTCACCGACAAGATCGAGCGCAAACTGCAGGAAGTCGCGGAGATCGACTACACGTCCAGCTATGTGAAGCCGGGCGAGACTCAGATCAAGGTCAACCTGCGCGAAGACGTGCCGCCGAAAGCGGTTCCGGACGTTTGGTACCAGGTACGCAAGAAGCTGGGCGATATCCGGCAGACCCTGCCCCAGGGCACGCAAGGCCCGTTCTTCAACGACGAGTTTGGCGATACATTCGGCAACATGTATGCGTTGACCGGAGACGGCTTCAGCTATGAGGACCTGCGCCGCTTCGCCGACGCCGCGCGCAACGAATTTCTGCGTGTGTCCGACGTCAACAAGGTGGACCTGATTGGCAAGCAGGAAGAGAAGATCTATGTGGAGATGTCCACCGCCAAACTGGCGTCGCTGGGCCTGGATCCCGCCCTCATCGCCTCGACGCTCGCCCAGACCAACGCGGTGACCGCTGCGGGCACGGTACAGACCACGAGCGAGCAGGTGCGCCTGACAGTGGGCGGTGAGTTCGATTCGGTCGACAACATCCGCGCGATTGGCATCCATGCCGGCGGCCGGACCTTCCGCCTGGGCGACATTGCCGAGGTCCACCGAGGCTTTATCGAGCCGGCAGCACAACGCATGCGTTTCAACGGTACCGAGACGATGGGCTTGGCGGTAAGCATGCGCAAGGGGGGCGATGTAATCCACCTGGGCAGCCAGCTGGACGAAACCGTGCGGCGTATCCGCGCCGAACTGCCAGTCGGCGTGGAGATTCATGCCGTCAGCGACCAGCCCCGTGTGGTCGAGCACTCGGTATTCGAGTTCAAGAAGAGCCTGACCGAGGCCGTGGTGATCGTGCTGGCTGTCAGCTTCTTGTCTCTGGGCGTGCGCAGTGGGCTGGTGGTTGCCATGAGCATCCCGCTGGTCCTCGCCATGACCTTTCTCGCGATGTATGTGCTCGGCATCGAGCTGCAGCGGATTTCGCTGGGCGCCCTGATCATTGCGCTCGGCCTGTTGGTTGACGACGCCATCATTGCCGTCGAGATGATGGCCCTGAAGCTTGAACAGGGCTGGGACAAATTCCGCGCTGCCACTTATGCGTACACAGCGACCGCATTCCCGATGTTGACCGGCACGCTTATCACCGCGGCAGGCTTCCTGCCAGTGGGCTTTGCCAAGTCGGGAACCGGTGAGTATGTGTTTTCGCTGTTTCAGGTGGTGGGCATTTCACTGTTGCTGTCGTGGGTGGTCGCGGTCCTGTTCACTCCATATATCGGTTTCAAGCTGCTCAAGCAGGAAGCGCACGCTTCCCATGACGAAGATGCGGTGTATCAAAGCGGTTTCTACGTCAAGTTCCGCCATTTCATCGACTTCTGCCTGACCCACCGTCGCTGGGTGATCGCCATTACTTTCGCGGCATTCGCCGGCTCGCTCGCCCTGTTCAAGGTCGTGCCGCAGCAGTTTTTCCCGGCATCGGACCGTCCCGAGTTGATCGTGGATCTGTGGATGCCCAAGGCTTCGACGTTCGACGCCAGCGAGCGCGAGGTTCGTGATCTCGAACGCCTGCTCAAGCGCGACGCCGATATCGAAGCCGTCACGAGTTTCGTCGGCAATGGGGCGCCCCGGTTCTACCTGCCGCTGGACGTACAGACGCCCAATCTCAACCTCGGCGAGTTGATGGTCATGACCAAGGGTGGCGAGGCACGCGAGCGGGTCATGGCGAAGATCGACAAGCTGTTCGACGAGCGCTTCGCGAACGTGCGGGGCCGGGTTCTGCGGCTGGAGAACGGTCCGCCCGTCGGTTATCCCGTCCAGTTCCGGGTCTTCGGCAGCGACAACGCCAAGGTTCGCGAAATCGGAGAGCGCGTGGCCGCCATCATGCGTGACAACCCGAACCTGCGCCGCGTCAATGTCGACTGGGGCGAGCGGGTCAAGCGCATGCAGGTCGATGTCGACCAGGACAAGGCACGCGTGCTCGGCGTCAGTTCGGGTCAGATCAAGGAAGCGCTGCAGGCATCGCTGTCCGGCACGCCGGTCACCCAGTACCGCGAAGGAGACCAGGGGCTGGACGTGGTCGCGCGTCTGGTCGAGGCTGAACGCACAGATCTGAATAACCTCAAGGATGCCAAGATCTATCTGCGCGACGGCAAGTTCGTGCCGGTTTCACAGGTCGCGAGGCTGTCTCTGGAGAGCGAGGACAGCGAACTCTGGCGACGCAACCGCATCCCGACACTGACCGTACGCGCCGACGTCTCGGGTGGCCAGGCGCCGGACGTTACGCGGGTGCTGATGCCAAAGATCGAGGAGCTGACCAGGGCACTGCCGCTGGGTTATGGCATCGACGTCGGTGGCGCGACCGAATCGAGTGCGAAAGCGCAAAAGTCCGTCTTTGCCGTGATGCCAGTGACCGTCATCATCGTGCTCTTGCTTCTGATGATCCAACTGCAGGACATGAAGAAGACGGGCATGGTGCTGCTGACCGCGCCGCTGGGCCTGATCGGTGTGAGCGCGATCATGGCGGCCTTCCACATCCCTTTCGGCTTCGTGGCGATGCTGGGGGTGATTGCGCTGGCCGGCATGATCATCCGCAACTCGGTGATTCTCGTGGTGCAAATCGACCACGACGTGGCGGCGGGCGTGCCCTTGTGGACGGCCATCGTTGAATCCGCCGTACGTCGACTGCGGCCTATCGTTCTCACCGCCCTGGCCGCCATCCTTGGCATGGTGCCTTTGACCCATTCGGTGTTCTGGGGTCCGATGGCGTGGGCCATCATGGGCGGCCTGGCCGTCGCAACGTTGCTGACCCTGGTTTTCCTGCCAGCGCTATACGCGGCCTGTTACCACGCCCGACGCCCTGGCTCGAACTGACGGGCATTCCAGACAAAGAGATTCTCCAATGAAGACCATTTCAAACACCGCCCGACGGGCGGCGCAGGCGGCGTTCGCCCTGTTTCTGGCAGCCGGTGCCGGACAGGCGGGCGCGATGGACCTGGTTGAAGCCTATTCGCAGGCATTGCACAACGATCCGGCAGCACTCGCCGCTGACGAAGCGCTGACCGCCGGCCGCGAGAAGGCGGTGCAGGGCAACGCATTGCTGCGTCCGCGCATCAACCTGCAGGCTGGCGCGTCCCGGATCAACAATCGCTCTTCCGCCGACCTGCCGGCGCCGCTGTCCGGGCTGGCCCCGTCCAATACCAATGGCACGGTCAGGCAGGCATCGGTGCAGCTGGTGCAACCGCTCTACGACAAGGCCGCGGGTGCAACCAGGCGGCAATTGCGCGAGCAGTCCGAACTCGCCCGGACGCAGTTCGATCACTCCCGAGAGAGTCTCGCGCTGCGGGTGGCAGATGCCTATTTCGGTGTCCTGGTGGCGGAAGAGACGCTGCGCGTAGTACAGGCCGAAAAGCGCGCGTTGGGACAGCAGCGTGACCGTGCCAAAGCGCGCTTTGACGTCGGCCAGGGCAAGATCACGGACCTGCAGGAAGCCCAGGCACGGCTCGACGGCGTGGAGGCGCGGGAAGTGTCGGCCACCTCGACGCTCGAACTGCGACGCGCCAGCTATCGCGAGACGATTGGTGTTGCGCCCGATCGGCTCTCGGCTCTGGCGCCGACCTTTGCCGCGCAGCCGCCGCTGCCGGACGATCTGACTGCCTGGCAGATGAGGGGCGAGGACCGGAACACCGTGGTCAAGACCAGGCAATCCGAGCTGGAAATTGCCGGGGCGGAAATCGACAAGTTTCGTCTCGCGAGCCGGCCGACGCTGAACCTGGTGGCCGGCTATGGCACCGAGGACCAGAACGGCAACCTGTCGCCGCTGGTGGCGCGGGAGGGCAACCGCACGGCGCTGATCGGACTCCAGCTCAATATCCCGATTTACGCCGGCGGCGGGATCGATTCGCGAGAGCGCGAGGCCGCCGCAAAGCGGCGCCAGGCCGAGCAGGAACTTGCCGCCGCGCGACGTGACGTGAGATTGCAGGTGCAGGACGGGTTCCTGGCAGTAAAGACTGGTGTGTCTCGTATCGCTGCGCTCGAGCAGGCGCTCGTGTCTGCGCGCAGCGCCCTGGAGTCGACCACCCTCGGGCGCGACGTGGGTACGCGTACGCAGCCGGATGTCCTCGACGCGCAGCAGCGCATGTATACGGCGGAGCTGAACTTGATCCAGGCACGCGTCGACTATCTGATGGGTCGCCTCCGACTGGAAGCGGCGGCCGGCGAACTGAATGAGGACAGCCTGCGCGCATTGAGCGCGTGGCTGGCGTCGTAATGCGCGCAAGACAGACGAACGTCGCCTGCGCCTCGACCACACCGCAACCCACGGCGCCGCTGGCACACAAGGCAACTGGCATGGCTCGCCGCCTGACGGTATTGATCGCGGCCGTCGCACTGGCGGCCTGCTCGACCGCGCGGCCCTGGATCAACGAGCCGATTGCCGCGGAATCCCCGCTTCCGTCGACGAGCCCCGTGCAGGTGCCGGAACAGTCGCGACCGCCGAGCATCATCGCAGCCGTTACGCTGTCCGGCGGCGGTGCGCGAGCAGCGGCGTTCGGCCTCGGCGTGCTGGAGGAAATGAAAGCCACGCGTTTCGACTGGGAAGGCCGCAGCACGACGCTGCTGGATGAGGTCGGCCTGGTCAGTGGCGTGTCGGGCGGCAGCGTGCTGGCTGCGTATTTCGCGGCGTTCGGCGACGAGACCCTGACGCGTTTTGAGCCCGAATTCCTGCTGACGGACTTCCAGGGTGGCCTCGTCAGCCATGTGTTGGCGCCAGGCACGCTGTACAGGATGACCTCGCCATGGTTCGGCCGCACCAATGTCCTGCAGGAAAAACTTGAGGCGCTCTACCGGGGCAAGACCTTCGGTGACCTGCGCGCCCGAAGCCGTGGGCCGCATCTGTTGGTGACCGCAACCGACCTTACCACCGGGGCGGCGTTCGAGTTCACCCCTGAGCAGTTTGCCCTGATCTGCTCCGACCTTGGCAGCGTGCCCTTGTCATTTGCCGTGGCCGCGTCGTCATCGGTTCCGATCTTGCTCAGTCCCGTGACGCTGCGCAACTATGCCGGTGCCTGTCCCCAGGCCGCCCAACTGGCCGACGCTGTACGCAGCGACCGCAATCTGCAGGCAAGGATGCTGCATGCCAGTGCGCAGAGCTATCTCGACGCCGAGAACCGGCCGTACCTGCATCTTGTCGACGGTGGCCTGGTTGACAACCTGGGCGTGCGGGGCCTGCTGGACCGTACCGCGGCGCGCGGCTCGCTCGACGCGAGCTTCGGAAATCTGCCTGCAGGCTCGATACGCAAGATTGTGCTGATCAGCGTGAATTCAGAACGCGACACCGCGGAGCGCATTGACCGTAGCGACCGGGTGCCTGTGACACCACAGGTTCTGGATTCTCTGATCTTCGGCGCCGGCTCCCGCGCGACCGGTGAAACCATCGCGGCAATGGATGACAACGTCCGCCGCTGGGCCAAGGAGTTGACCGCAGTGCGTGGCACGAAGGATAGCCCGTTTGCGCCGGATGCGGAAATTCATGTGATCAGTGTCAGCCTGCGCGACGTGAAGGACCCGGGAGTCCGTCAGGCGCTGCTTCAGGTACCGACGGCGCTGACGATCCTGCCGGGGCAAGCGCATCAGCTGGTGGAAGCGGGCCGCTCGGCGCTGCGCGATTCGGCCGAATTCCTGCGGCTGAGAGAAAGCCTGGAACGGGCGGAGACCAGGCCGAGCCTGCACGCGGGTCCCGCCGAATAATGCAATCGGCCCATTGCGCGTCGGACTGCGACGCGATCATTTCGCGAGAGGCGACTGGTTTCACCAGACGTACATCGGCAGGCTCGACTGAAAATTCGACACCGCAATTCATGCTTTCATATTGACTTAACGGTCAGGATGACCATAATGTCATCGAAAGATCGGGCGTTGCTACAGGCAATGCCCGGCCATCTCCAGGAGACGACATGACCCGCCAGCCTCGCAGCGTGCTGCGCACGCCGCCAGCATTTCCAGAAAGTGCACTGCCTTCCTCGGTCCAGAAACTCCAGCGGCCAGAAGCCCTGGTGAAAGCCCAGGCGCTTGCTTTTCTCATCTTTGAAAAGCATGACTTGCGCGCTGCAGAGAGCTTCCTGACGGATTTCGGCATGTGCAGCGTGTCGCGCACGGACAAGCAGTTGCTGATGCGCGGTGCCGGGCCACAGCCATGCCTGCTGTTGATACAGAAAGGCCGGCGCTCGCGTTATGTCGGCGCCGCGTTTACCGTTCGCAGCGAGGCCGATCTGGTTCGCCTCGAGGCCGAGGCGAATGCCCGTCGACTGCCGCAGGGCTCCGTTCCGGGAGGCGGTTCTGGCGTCGAGCTGACCGACCCGGCCGGGAATCTCCTGTGGCTGGTCACGGGACAGCAGCCGCTCAATCGGCTGCCATTGCGGGAACCGACACACGCTCTCGCGAATGATCCAGGGCAGCTTCGCAGGGTGAATGCAATGGTGCGGCCGCCGCTGGAGCCCGCCGCCGTGGTGAAGCTCGGCCACGTCGTGCTCCAGACCGTGGACTTTCCTGGCATGGCGGGCTGGTACATGCGGCATCTCGGCCTGATCCCGACCGATGTTCAGTATCTGGAGGACGGGTCACCGAACCTCTGCTTTTTCCGCCTGGATCTGGGAAGCACGCCCGCGGACCATCACTCCTTCGTTCTCGCAGGAGGGATTGAGGAGAAGTATGAGCACAGTGCGTACGAGGTGCTCGACCTTGATGCGCTCGGACAGGGCCACAACGTGCTGCGTGCGAACGGCCACCGGCATATGTGGGGCATCGGCCGGCACGTCCTCGGCAGCCAACTCTTCGACTACTGGTTCGATCCCGACGGCATGGAGTTCGAGCACTACACCGACGGCGATGTCTTTACCGCCGACCATGAGACGCATTACGTCCCCCTCGACATGTCCGGCATCTGGGCCTGGGGCGACGACGTCCCGGCCAGCATGGGCGTCAAGCGCAATTTCGACACGGTGTTCCGTGTGGCTCGATTGCTGCGGTCCGGACGGTTATCCCTGGAGCGCCTGAAGTTGCTTGGGCGCGCCATGAGTCCTGCTCGACCCTGGCTGTGAACGCTCTCGCGGTCACTGCAAGAACCCTCACATCAAGGAGAACAAATGGCTGTCAAGGTCGTCCGATATAGCCATGCCGGCGAGCCACACTGGGGCGTGGTCCACGACCGCCGTATCGCACCACTGCTCTGCGATGGCGCCAGTACTGCCGACTTCGTCACGAATGGCCTGGAAGCAGCCTGGCGCAGCACGCCGGGCGAGGCAACGCTTGCGCTCGATGGTGTCACGCTGCTGCCGCCAGTGACGCCAGACCGCCAGTTCTTGTGCCAGGGCATTAACTACGCCAGTCATGTACGTGAGTCTGGCATGGACCCCGACAAGATCGGCTTCAACACGCTGTTCACCAAGGCTCCTTCGTGTCTCGCCGCGGCTGACGCCGACGTCTTGCGGCCGGGGCATGTGCACCTGCTCGACTACGAGATCGAACTCGGCCTGGTTGTGCGCAAGCCGCTGACGGGCGCGCTCCGCGTCGGTCCGGAGCAGCTTCACGAGTTTCTCGCGGGTGTCACCATTGTCAATGACATTTCCGCCCGCGACGTTCAGCTGCCACAGGCTCAGTTCTACAAAGGAAAGAGCTATCGCAGCTTTGGTCCCGTGGGTCCTTTCCTGGTACTGCTGAACGCCGAGGAATGGGCACGCTGGCCTGAATTGCGCATGCGGCTACATGTGAACGGGCAGCCGCGCCAGGACACCTACTGCGGCGACATGATCTTCAAACCGCACCAGACGCTGACGGAGTTGTCCGCGCTCCATGATCTGCAGCCCGGTGACCTCATTGCCACCGGCACGCCGGCGGGCTGCGCAGCCCGCGCGCCGGGCAAGCTGGCGACGTGGGTGTTCCGCCACGTACTGTCCGAGCGTACGAAGTGGCAACTTTTCATCAAGAAGGGTCGCTCGAACCCCGCCTACCTTCAGCCGGGAGACATCATGACTGCTTCGATTCGCACGGACGATGGTGCGATCGAGCTGGGCGAGCAGCGCAATCGCGTGGTGTCGGCATGAACTCCCCAGACTTCGGACCTGCTACCGCGGTTGCCGCGATCGACGGATTCGGGGAGGACTTTGCGCTGCAGGTTCGTCCGATGTCCAAAAGGAAGCCGAGCAACGGCGAAGTCGTGGTGAAGGTCGAGGCAGCGGCGGTCAATCCCATCGATGTGCGCCGACGCGGCGGCTATGGCAGGAGAATCTTTTCGCTGATGGGGGCAACGCGCATGCCCCTGGTTCTCGGCAACGATTTTGCAGGGATTGTTTGTGCCGTGGGTGCTGGCGTGAACGGCTTGCGCGAAGGCGACGCTGTTTTCGGGGCCAAGCCTCCGTCAAGCGAGGGGACGCATGCCACGCACGTAATGGTCCGGGCCGACCACGTTGCGCTCAGCCCTTCATCTATTCCGGCTGACGCCCTTGCCACGTTACCCTACAACTTCCAAACCGTGGCGAGAGCATTCGCGGACGCTGGCATTTCGCGCGATACCGTGCGGGAGCGCCCGGTACTCGTGTATGGGGCGACTGGCGGCCTCGGACAAATTGCTGTCAGGTTGCTCTACCTGCTGGGAGCCAAGGTCACGGCGGTCGGCGCAAAGAACGGGCTCCAGGCCTGTTTTGACGCTGGCGCCGCGGAAGTGGTAGACCGCCATGCGCAATCGCTCGCCAGCTTGCCGCGGCATTTTGCCGCCACGCTGAACTTCGCCAACTGGGACGATGAAGCAAAGCTGCTGCACCTGCTCTCGCCAGACGCGGTGGGTCATGCAACAACGGTTCATCCGCTGCTCGGCAACTTCGACAGACTGGGCCTGATCGCGGGCGGCGTCGCCTCGTTCGCTGGCAAGCGGGCCAAACGCGCCCTGATTCCGCACGGCGCACGGTACGGGTGGACGACGTTCCGCTCGAGCTCAGCCGTGCTGGAATCGCTTACCACCTGCGCAGCGTCCCTGCGCCCACTTTGCGTGAAGACCTTCCCGCTTTCGCAGGTGGAGCAGGCATACCTGCACGTCGCCCGGCGCGAGCCCGGGCGGGCAGTCCTGCTGCCACAGCAACCCTGACAAAAAGAACCCCCACATCAAGGAGACAAGCATGCCCGATACAACGGTGGGCGACGGGACTTTGTCCGGCGAAATCCGGACCCAGGCCGATATCGACGTCTTTGAACGCACGCCCTGGCAAGAGAAGGTTCCCGCGCAAAACACATACGAGCTCCTGTGCCGCGCATGCGATCGCCATCAGGAGCAGACCGCGCTTCGCTTCGTGATGACTGGAGCGCCCGACGCCCCCGAGTTTACGGTGAACTACGCGAGCCTGAAAGCGCGCGTGACGCAAGCCGCCAATGCTTTCTTCCGTGCCGGCGTGACACCAGGTACTGCGGTAACCGTGCTGCTTCCCAATCTCCCTGAGACTCACTATGCCTTGCTCGGCGCGCAGGCCGCAGGCATTGCCAGTCCCATCAACCCGATGCTCGAGGTGGACTATATCGCCGCCATCGTCGAGGAAACCGGGGCCCAGGTGCTGGTCGCCTGCGCGCCGATGGACGACAGCACGCTTTGGGACAAGGCCATCGCTGTGGTTGACCGTTGTCGTGCGGTGCGGACCCTGTTCGTCGTCAGCGCTACGCCGTACGTTGGCGAAGAAGAGCGCAAGCGCCTGGAGGCGGCATTCGAAGCGGCGTCACGGCCGGCTCGCGTGGATGTGAATATCGTCGGCTTCGAAGAGGCGTTGGCGGCCGAGCCTTCAGACACGCTGGTCTCTGAGCGACGCATTCTGCCGACCGACATCTGCTCGTACTTTCATACCGGTGGCACCACCGGCCTGCCAAAAGTCGCGACGCACGCGCATCTCAACGAGGCGTTCGTTGCGTCAATGCTGAGCGTGCTCACCCCGTCCTCCAATACAATCCTGTGCGGCCTTCCGCTGTTCCATGTGAACGGCGCGATGGTCACCGGTCTGGCCGCCTTCCATAGCGGCTGGGAGGTCGTCATGCTCACGGCGGCCGGCTATCGCGGTCACGGCGTGATGGCGAACTTCTGGAAGCTGGTTGAACGGTTTCGGGCGAACAGCTTCAGTGGTGTGCCGACGATCTATAGCACACTAGCCGATCTGCCTCGCGATGGCGCCGACATTTCTTCGCTTCGCTTCGCCTTCTGCGGTGCCGCGCCGCTGCCGGCCGAAGTTGCGAGACGCTTCGAAGCTGCCGCCGGCATCCCGTTGTACGAGGGCTATGGCATGACAGAAGGCGCGTGCGTTTCGGCCCTCAGTTCGCCACTTGGCGAGCGCCGCCTCGGTAGCGTTGGATTGCGTCTCCCCCACCAGGCCATCGGAGTCTGGAAGAGTGGTAGCGCCGGCCTTGCGACTGAACCGGCCGCTCCCGGCGAAACCGGTGTGATCGGCATTCATGGTCCCAATGTGTTCCCGGGCTACCTGCAGGAGCACGATAACCGCGGCATCTGGCTAAAGCCGGGCTGGCTCAACACCGGCGACCTCGGTTATCTCGATGCGGATGGCTATCTGCACCTGACGGGCCGTGCCAAGGAACTGATCATTCGCGGCGGCCACAATATCGACCCGGCAATGATCGAGGAAGCGCTCCTTCAGCATCCGGCGGTGGCGATGGCGGCTGCAGTGAGCCAGCCGGATGCGCACGCCGGTGAATTGCCCGTTGCCTATGTCACGCTCAAGCCGGGGCACGTTCTCTCCGCTGACGAGTTGCTGGCTGCGGCGCGCACGCTTGTACCGGAGCGCGCCGCCGTACCCGCACGCGTCGAAATCCTGCAAGCGCTGCCGCTGACCCCTGTCGGCAAAGTGGCCCGCGCCGAGTTGCGCATGCGCGCTGTCGAGGAAGTATTCCGCGAACATCTGGCACTGGCCGGTGTGCCCGCCAACGTACGTGTTGGGCCGGATATCAGGCGGGGCACCGTAGCGTTCATCCAATGCGCCGCCGCCGACGCCGAACGCGTGCGGGATCTCCTGGTCGGACGGTTTCCATTCCCGCTCGACTTCACTCATCCGGCGTGACCCGCAACTCGATCTAGCGATGAAGAAGATTGTCCTTCGAACCATCTTGTTCGCCTTGCCAAGGGTCCTCAATCTGACCGCCTGGAAGCAGCCGAATTTCCGCCAGCGACTGAAGCAAAAGAACTGTACTGCCTTTGTCGGGTTGCTGGACGGCAGCATTGGTCTCACCCTCGAAATCAAGGGAGGAAAGGTGCGGTCGCGGAACGCGAAGAGCGTCGAGCCCGACGTCAGCATGCTGTTCAGGGATATCCCGACGGCACTGAAATTCCTCATGCCCAATCCGGATCAGGGCGATATCATCCACGCCGCGAAAAATTTCAAGGTCATCACGAAGGGGCCGGACCCCTTGGTGGTCTGGTTGATGCAAACGCTGAACCTCAGCCAGACTGTGGGCGTCTCGATGGGTACGCCGGTGGCCGACGGAACGCGCCGCTTTACGACCTGCACGAATGGCGGCCCGCTTTTCGTCTACGTGAAAGCGGGACGCGTCCTGCGGGTGACACCTCTCGAGTTCGACGCCGACGATGCGCAAGGCTGGGAGGTCACGGCGCGCGGGAAGACCTTTCGACCGCAGCGCCGTGCACTGGTGGCGCCTCATGCGATGACGCTGAAGTCGGTCGTCTATTCGGACAAGCGCATTCTTCATCCGATGAAGCGCGTGGATTACGATCCCGATGGCGAGCGCAATCCACAGAACCGAGGGAAATCGGGCTACGTGCGCATATCCTGGGACGAGGCCCTTGACCTTGTCGCCACGGAAATCAACCGGCAGAAACGCGTCCACGGTCCCGGTGCCATCACCTTTCCGATGTCGTCCCACCATCAGTGGGGCAACGTCGGCTACTACCTCAGCGCTTTGACGCGCTTCGCCAATCTGATTGGCTTCACCCGAGTCGCTGCCAATCCGGACAGTTGGGAGGGCTGGTACTGGGGAGCAATGCATCATTTTGGCAATTCCATGCGCATCGGCGTCCCGGCCGGCTATGGCGGAGTCGAAGATTGCCTCAAGGAAGCCGAACTGATTGTCTTCTGGTCCTGCGATCCGGAGAGCACCAATGGTGCCTATGCCGGATTCGAAGGCACGCAACGGCGCCTGTGGGCCAAGGAACTTGGCATCGAGTTCATACACATCGACCCGCACAACAATCCGACGGCGCAATTGCTCGGCGGGCGCTGGATTCCGGTACGGCCGCAAACCGACGCCGCCCTGGCTACTGCAATCATGTACGTATGGGCAGTCGAAGGCTTGTACGACAAGGACTACGTTGCGGCCCGCACGACCGGCTTCGAAGAGTGGAAGGCCTATCTGCTGGGACAAACCGACGGTATCCCCAAGACGCCAGAGTGGCAGGAAGCCGAAACGGGCGTGCCGGCCAGGGACGTGCGCGCCCTCGCTCGAAAGTGGGGCAACAGGAAGGTCTATCTGGCGGCCGGCATGACGGGCGCCGGATTCGGCGGCGCCGGCCGCGGCGCCACAGGGCAACAGTGGGCACGCTGCATGATCATGATGATGGCGATGCAGGGCTGGGGCAAGCCGGGGGTCAATTTCGGATGCCTTCAGCTCGGCACGCCAGTGGACCTGCATTTCTACTTTCCGGGGTACGCAGATGGAGGGATTTCCGGTGATCTGGTGTGGACCGGCAATGCTGTCAACAACTATCAGCGGATGCCGCACATTCTGACGATGAACCCGGTCAAGCAAATGGTCCCGCGGCAACAGCTTCCCGACGCCATCATCAACGGCCACGCCAGCGGCTATCTCTGGGACGGCATTTCGCAGGAAGCGCAATTCGCGCCTTTCACTTATCCGATGCCGGGTTATTCGCCCATCCACATGATCTACCGGTACGGAGGCTCGGCATTCAGCACCATCACCAAGTCCGGCCGATGGATCGATGCCTATCGTCACCCTAGCATTGAATTTGTCGTCAATCAGTCGATCTGGATGGAGGGCGAGGCCCAGTTCGCTGACATCATTCTTCCGGCCTGCAGCGCGCTGGAGCGCTGGGACATTGGCGAATGGTCGAATTCGGGGGGCTACGCGCATCATGGGATTGCCGGCGTCAATCATCGCGTCGTAACGCTGCAGCACAAGTGCATCGATCCACTCGGTGAGTCCAGGTCTGACTACGACATATTCACCGGGATTCTGGAGCGGCTGGGTCTCGGGGCCTTGTTTACCGAAGGCGGTTCGGAGCTTGACTGGGTCAAGCGCGTTTTCGATGGCTCCGATCTGCCGAACCATATCTCCTGGACCGAGTTCTGTCGCAAGGGCTACTACGTTGTCCCGCCCGAAAGGCCGGATTTCAGCCAACCGGTGGATATGCGGTGGTTCGCAGAAGGCCGCCAGAAGGACGTCCCCGAGCCGCACCCGCTGCCAAGCCAGTTTGCCGAGGGATTCGGCACGGGCGTGCAAACGCCCAGTGGCAAGATCGAGTTCGTTCCCGAAATTCTCAGGCGCCACACGGCAGACAATCCCGACCGGCCGGCGCTCAATCGCTACATCCCCTCGTGGGAAGGTCTCGGGACCGCGCTGGCGGGCAAATATCCCCTGCAGATGATCGCCACGCACTCTCGCTATAGCTTCCACACGTCCAGCGATGGCAAGAACAGCGCCGTGAATCACGTGCGAGACCACCGTGCCCGGATCGCCGGTCATGACTTCTGGCTGCTGCGCATCAATGCCGTCGACGCGAAAGAACGCGGGATCGCGCACCGTGACCTGGTCAAGGTCTATAACGACCGCGGGGCGGTGATCTGTGCGGCAGATATCTCGCCCTTGATGGTGCCAGGCGTGGTGAAGTCGCATGAGGCGAGTGCCGAGTTCCAGATGGTGGACTTCGGAGGCGAAACCGTCGAGATCGGCGGCTGCATGAACATCCTCACGCCGGACCGCCCCCAGACGCGGGGCACAAGCAGCATGAGCCCCAATTCATGCCTGGTGCAAATCGAGAAATGGCATGGCGCCGAGCAATTCAAGCTGGGCCGCGCCCACACAGGGATCGCTCATGAGTAAGTGGAATCTCATCATCAACGTCGGCCGTTGCGAGAATTGCTATAACTGCGTCATTGCCGAGAAGGACGAGCACGTCGGTAACGACTTTCCCGGGTATGCGGCTCCCGCATCCGTGTCCGGTGAAAGCACGATCCGCATTCTGCGCCGCGTCGAGGGACAGGCGCCAATGGTCGAAACGACCTACCTGCCAGTCATGTGCAACCACTGCGACAACCCGCCATGCATGAAAGCGGGCGGGGACGCGATTACGAAGCGCAAGGATGGCATTGTCATCATTGACCCCGTCAAGGGCAAGGGCCGCAAGGACATCGTCCGATCCTGCCCTTACAAGGCCATCGTCTGGAACGAGGAGCTCCAGCTCCCTCAGACCTGGATTTTTGATGCCCATTTGCTCGACAACGGTTGGCAGCGCCCCCGCTGTCAGCAAGCATGCCCCACCGATGTCTTCGAGGCGGTGAAGCTTGACGACAACGCCATGGCCCAGAAGGCCCGCACTGAGGGATTGAATGTGCTGCTGCCCAGGCTGGGCGCCAGGCCGAGAGTCTATTACCGTGGGCTGGAGCGCTGGGATGCGTGCTTCATCGGTGGCAGCGTCAGCGTCGAGGCATCTGGCAAGGTCGATTGCGTTGCGGGCGCCGAAGTGTCGCTGTACCAGGGCGACAAGAAGATTGCCATGACCGAAAGCGATGATTTCGGCGACTTCCGCTTTGGCAGCCTGCCCGGAAAAAGCGGCGCCTATCGCATTGAAATCCATCACAGCGCGGGAACGGCGCACAGGGGCTGCGAACTCCACGAAAGCCTTTATCTCGGCGAAATCGTGCTAGTCCCCCGGCCATCGGAGGCGGGAGCGGTACCCGTCAGCATGCGCGCCCCGATGAGCTGACGGCACGGCTGGGATAGCCGTGCCCATCACCCCACACCAGCCGAGTTGGGCGAAGCCCTGGTACGCGGCGGGGAACTCGCGTTCAGCGTTCGCGCTGGTGTGTCTCGATGGTGTCCGGCTGACCGCTGTGGCCGGCTCTTCCAGATCTCTTTCCACCTGCTTTCATTACCACCGATACGACAATGAGGAGACATTGCAGCATGAGAGAGCGCATTCTTACCTGTGCAGCCGTCGGATTGTTTTCCGGGGCTGCCCACGCCCAGTCCAGTGTCACGCTGTATGGGGTTGTTGACACCAATCTCGAATACATGAATCGAGTTGGATCGGTTCCATTACCTACGAATCTTTACAACCCTGGGGCGGGGCACAGCGTCACCCGCATGAACAGCGGTGGCGTTGCGGGATCCCGCTGGGGCTTACGCGGAGAAGAGGACCTGGGTGCCGGCATGAAGTCGCTCTTCGTCCTGGAAAGCGGTTTTCAGGCCGATACAGGCGCTCTGGAAATGAACAACACACTGTTTGACCGGCAGGCGTACGTCGGTTTGCGCAGCAACAAGTTTGGCCAACTCACATTCGGCCGGCAGTACACTTCGCTCTTTCTCGGATTGGCCAATTTCATGCCAGCGGCCTACGCGGTTCAGTATGAGCCGATCGGTGTGATAGCCGGCCCGAACTTCCGCGAGAACAATACCGTTCAGTACGCCGCCGTAGCAGGGCCGGTGACAGCGATTGCGCATTGGTCCTTTGGTGTCGGGATCACTTTGCCTCCTACCAGTCCGTTCGCCCAGCAAGTCATGGTCGGAGGCAATGGCGAGGTGCCGGGGCGAGCCAGGGGTGACACGGGGTATGGTGCAGCGCTGATCTATACGCCCGGCGCGTTCGGCTTCACCATCGACTACGATCAGTACAATCCGTCAATCGCCCAAGGCAGCGGTACCAATCGGCGCGTAGCGGTCGCGGCGAGCTATACGTTCGATGGGAAGACCAAGGTCATGGGTGGGTATCGCTGGGGGCAGAACAAGGATCAGCATAGCCTGACAGTTCTGCGCGATGACTATTACTGGGTGGGGGCGAATTATCAATTGACTCCAGCCTTCGAACTGACGCTCGAATATGATTACCAGAATGTCCGGAATCTGAACGGGAGCGTTACGGTGGCGAACCCATGGCAACTGCTCTTCATGGCGAAATATAGCCTGAGCAAGCGGACAGATTTGTATGTGTCCACGGCCTATGCGCGTAACGCCGGGCTGATGCTCGAATCAGCGGCGTCTGGCTATGGCGCCAGCCTCTTACTCAATAACACTTACGCGCCTGCGAACGGACAGACGTCGATGATCGGCGTTGCAGCAGGTGTCCGCCATATCTTTTAATACCGATCAACAGTCGGGGCCGGCCATTCCGGCCCCGAGCTCCATCTTCGTAGGCGGTTCGGGCCGCTTCAGGGTTCGAGGCCAGGCTCGACGAGCCCTGCAAATGCTTCACAGCACGCTGTTCTGCTACGGCTGCAAGCTGGGATCGGGGCGCGCAGCCGAGCCCTGGCGGAGAGCCCATCGCCGGCCGGGTTCGGATGAGCAGCCATGACTTCATGGCCGCACGCATTGATGGAATGGCTTCTGTGCTTATTGGCGCGCGCGGTATGTCGCAAGCTTCGAAAGGTTGCCGCATCGGCTCATGGAGCACCACTTTCGCCTTAGACCCTGCGAATCATCCAGAAACAGCATCGAGCATTTCGGGTTTGCGCAGGACTTGACTCGCGCGAGAAGCGGCGAAGACAGCAAAGTCACAGCGTCGCGGGCAATGGTGGAAAGGGCGGCCGTGACGAACTCATCGGCAGTCCAGCCCAGCTTGTAGGGATGCTCCGGATCACTGACGCCATCTACCGTTAGCTGTGGGGCGAGGTTGGGACGCCTGGCATAGGTATTCACGACGTCTGCGTCTCCTTGCGCAAATCCTCGCTTGTCAATGGTCGCCTGAACGAGCTGGTAGATCGCCTCCCGCAAACGTATGGCTGCCTGCAGGTCTTCGGCCGTACATCCGGCCTCGGCGTCCTGCCTGGTCTCGAAGCCGGCTTCCCTGAGCCAGGTCAGTAGCGATTCCGGGTCGGCAAGAAGTTCGACCGGTTGGGAGTACCGCTTGCGGCAGGTCGCAACAAAGTCCAGGCACCGTCGCCCACCCACATAGGCAAGTGCTTTGTAGCTGGCATTTTCCACGTCTTTTCCTTGGGTTCTCCATCGTTTCACCGGGATTGTACCAATGCGCCCGCGTCTTGACACCTGTTCAACCGGTTTTATAATGACACCACTTCAACCGGTTTCAAGAGGAAGGCATGGGCGACGAAAAGGTAGTTGGAGCAGGTTCCGAATTGGGTGTGCAGTACCAGGTCTGGAGGGAAGGGCCCAAGGGTCTGGTGGCCCTCATTCATGGGTTTCTGGACGATCGTCATACCTGGCAGCGGTTCGCGTCGGCCGCCAGCCTGGACGGTTGGACGGTGGTTTCCATGGACTATGCGAAGGGGGTAACGAGCAACGCTCTCGACGCCTATGCGACCCGGGTCGCTGGACTGATCGAGAAGCTCCGCGAACCACGGCTACCCGTCGTGCTTGTCGGGCACAGCATGGGCGGCCAGGTTGCCGAACTGGTGGCCGGAGTCTCGCGGGTCGATGCACTGGCGCTGATCCTGCCCGCGCCACTTCGTGGTTACCCGCTGACCGCTGACCAGATGCAAGCGTTCCAGGCGCTTGCAAGGCAGAAGGATCCGCAAGTGGTCGGGAAAGGGCGGGCGGCCCGGACATTCGAAGCCGACCCTGACGCCATGCAAGTCCTTGTGGCATCGGCAGTGAACACGCCTGTCGACGAATCCCTGGTCGAACTGGAGGCCTGGGTGCAGGGACATCGATTGGGGGCAGTTCCCTCGCGCGCTTATGCCCCGACACTCGTCATTACCTCTGACGACAAATTCTTCTCGCCATCCTTTCTGCAAGAAGCGGTGTGCGCTCGCTTTGCCAACGTAAGCACGCAGCACGTTGCAGGGGCAGGGCATTGGCCGCACGTCGAAAAGCCTCAGGCCACCGCTGACGCGGTAGCCGCCTTCATTGCTGAAATCAGGCCGAACCTGTCCGCACCGCAGGTCATCAGCGCATCGAACCTCGACAGGACCGCAGAGGAATTCGAAGAATGGTTCTTCGAGTCCTACGTTGACACCTGGATAGCCGTCTGCAGCGGAGCCGCGGAGCCCGAGAGCATGCTCCAGTACTGGGGAGCGCCGCTACATGCCGCGGCGATGGTGCGAACGCAGTGGCTCATGAGTGAAAGCGATGTACTCGCACAGATCCGTGCGACGCAAGCTCCCCTGAAAGCGAGCGGGTACCGGACAACAAAAATCCTGGACCGCAGGGTCACGATCTACAACCAGTCCGCAGCCTGTGTCGATGCACTCTGGTCGCGCAAAGGTGCGCAAGACCAGGAACTCCAAAGGGTGGCTACGCATTTCGAAGTGCATCGCACCGATAACGGCTGGCGCGTCGTCGCCATGGCAAACACGCTGACCGACGCCGAACAGCTCGCGCAAGTCTGGCCACTTCGCTGAATTTCTTCTTTCTGAATTGGAAAATAAATCATGAGCACCGAAAAATTCGTCTCGTTTTCCCGCAAGGACGCCATTGGCTACGTCACCCTGCATCGTCCTCCCGACAACCGCGCCAACCGCAAGCTCGTTGCAGACCTGGGCGACGCCGTGCGCGAGGCGGCGCTATCCGACGTTCGCGTTCTGGTGGTCAATGCCGAAGGCGAAAATTTCTGCATGGGCGGCGATTTTCGGGAATGGTCGACCTACAACTCCTATCAGAAGCGCAAGGAACGCTGGCAGTTTTCCAACGGCATCCTGTCCGCCCTTGAAAACCTGACCATTCCGACGATCGCATCCGTGCACGGCCGCGCGAACGGATTCGGCTTCGAGTTGGCCCTGCATACGGACTTTGTCATCGCCAGCGAAGAGGCAAATTTCCGCTTTACCGAAGCGACCATTGCGGTCTTTCCCCTGGCTGGCGGCGTACAGCGTATTGCGGAGCGGGCGGGCCGGAACGTCGCAAACAGGATCGTCATGCTTGCCGAGAATCTCTCCGCAAGCCAGGCGCACAGCCTCAATATTGTCTCCAAAGTCGTACCTCATGAACTGATCGGCGACGAAACCCTCGCCATGGCCACGCAGCTCGCAGAAGGTCCTACCCGGGCGCACGCGGCTACGAAAGCGGTCCTCGGGGCCTGGGCATCCGGTGGCATCCATCACGCGGACGCGCAGATGATCGAGCTGATCCCTGCCGTTCTCGATAGTGAGGATGTACGCGCAGGCATCGACTCCGCGGCAAAGGCGTTGGCCACAGGCGGTGCACGGCCTGCCCTGAAATTCACCGGAAAGTGAGGCGACCGAGATGCCCTTCGACCTTGACAAACTCTGTGGCGACGACCTTTTCGGGATTCAGTGTCTGCCGTACGGCATTTTCCAACCATCAGACGGCTCCGCGCCACGAATCGGCGCCCGTCTCGGCGACCATGTCCTTGACCTCTTCGGAATGTTCGGCGATGCCTACCTGAGCGCGTCTGCACTCAACCCGCTCATGGAACAAGGCCGGGGCACGTGGAACGAGCTGCGCGGCCGGATCATCGAGTCACTGGAGCGTCCGCGATTGCGCGATCTGGTTGTCAGGAATGCCCGCCCGCTCAATGACGTTCATCTCGGGATGCCATTCGAAGTGGCAGACTACGTTGACTTCTTCGCGAGCGAGCATCACGCGGTGAACGTTGCACGGCTCTTTCGCCCGGGAACTCCGCCCTTGCACGCCAACTGGAAGAGCCTTCCTGTCGGATATCACGGCCGGGCGGGTACGGTGTATCCGTCTGGCGTGCCAGTAAAGCGTCCCTGGGGTCAGTCAGCGTCGGGCGACGGCCAGGCGATATACGGCCCGAGCCGGAAACTCGACTTCGAACTGGAAGTCGGCTTTGTCGTGGGTCGCGGTTCGCCCATCGGCCAACCGGTGACGGTCGATGACTTCGACGACTATGTCTTCGGCGCGAGCCTTGTGTGCGACTGGACCGCGCGTGATCTGCAAGCCTGGGAGACCTTTCCACTTGGCCCGTTCACCGGCAAGTCGTTCCTGACTTCCATTTCGCATTGGGTTGTGCCGCTGGCAGCCCTGGACGGAGCAAGACTGCCTCTGCCTCCTCAAGATCCGGTTCCCGCGTCCTACCTCGGCGGGGAAGTCCCTGCATGGGGACTGGACCTGGCTCTGGAGGTCGCCATCAACGGTCACGCCATCGCCAGGCCAAACTTTCGCGATATGTATTGGTCGCCGGCTCAGATGCTTGCGCATATGACCGTCAACGGTGCCCGGACAAGAGTGGGCGATCTCTTTGCGTCGGGCACTGTCAGTGGTCCGCGGGAGGATGAATTGGGTTGCCTGATGGAAATCTCAAAGAATGGCACTCACCCCGTCACGCTCGGTAACGGGAACACCAGATCTTTCCTGGAAGATGGCGATGAGACGGTGCTGACCGGGCACGCACTCTTGCCCAATGGACTACGGGTTGGCCTTGGGGAAGTGCGTTCAACCGTGGCGTGACATTAAGAATCCCAGGAGACAAACCGTGATTCATCGAGCATTGTTACTGACAGCGACCTGGTTCGCTCTGATCCTCTGTTCAATCGGCGCCCAGGCAGCGGATGCCAATCCCTCTCCACTAGTCATCAAGATCGGATACGCCGCAGGCGGAGCGGCGGACACGGCTGTCAGGCGAGTCGCCGTGCCATTGAAGCGGATCACGGGAGAACGGTCGTCCCGGAGAATCTCGGCGGCGCCTCGGGTCTGCTTGCGGCGCAGTCAACACTGAGTGATCAGGCGGATGGAAGCACCGTCGCCTGCCTTACCGGCGACGACATCATGGCACTTTCGGCGCTGCGGAAGGGCGGGAAGGTGGGAGTGGAGCAATTCAAGCTCGTCTATCCGCTGCGCATTTCGGATATGGCTCTGGTATCCACCATGAAGAACCCTCCCAAAGGGATCGATGAGCTGGTTGCACTAAGCAAGAAGCGTGAAAGTAATCCCCTGTCCTTCGGCAACTGGGGGCCTGGATCTCTCTCTCATGTCGCCGCTCTGGATCTTCGCGCACAGACCGGGATCAAGGGAATCGATGTGCCATATAAAGGTGGTGCACCGCTGCTGCAGGATATCCTGGCGGGCAATATTGACCTGGGCTTCCTGCCTCTTAATGGCCAGATCATCGACCTGGTCAAGGCGGGGAAGCTCCATGTGGTTTTCATTGCGTCGGATCAGCGCAGCGCGCATTTGCCAAACGCTGCTGCGGCCGGGGAAAGCAGGCTCGTGAAGGACTTCCGATACAGAGTCTGGCCGTCCATTTTTGTGTCCCGAAAGACATCGCCGGAAGTCCAGAAGAAGCTGCATGATGTCTTTGCCGCGGCAGTCCATGATCCGGACTATCAACTCTGGGCCACGTCGACCGGAGCGACATCCATGAGCCCGATGTCCACGGAAGACACGGAGAAGTTCATGCAGGCAGAACAGGCCCGGTTCAAAAGAGTTCAGATGCTGATGAAGGAATAGCCATGGGTGCACTGGATCAAATCCGCGTGCTCGATCTGACGCGCGTGCTGGCAGGGCCGTGGTGCGCCCAGACGCTCGCCGACTTCGGTGCCGACGTCATCAAGATCGAACGTCGGGGCGAGGGAGACGACACGCGCCAATGGGGCCCGCCGTACTTCAAGACACCGGACGGCACCGCGACGCGCGAGGCGGCCTATTACCTTGCGGCCAACCGGAACAAGCGCTCGGTGACAGTCGATATCGGCACGCCGGAAGGACAGCGCATCGTGCGCGATCTGGCCGCGCAGAGCGATGTCGTGCTGGAGAACTACAAGGTCGGCCAGTTGAGGAAGTACGGCCTCGACTACGCCTCGCTGAAGGCGATCAATCCGGCGCTGATCTACTGCTCGATCACGGGGTTCGGGCAGGACGGCCCGTATGCGCAGCGCGCGGGCTACGATTTCATCGTCCAGGGAATGGGTGGCTTCATGAGCGTCACCGGCGAGCCTGACGCCGACGGCGGTGGTGACGGGCCGCAGAAGGCCGGCGTGGCGATTGCCGACCTGATGACCGGCATGTACGCGACCACGGCCGTGCTGGCTGCGCTGGCGCACCGCGACCGCACCGGCGAGGGCCAGTACATCGACCGACCTCGCACTGCTCGACGTGCAGGTGGCGATGCTGGCAAACGTCGGCGCCAACTTCCTGACCGGTGGCACAGTCCCCAGGCGATGGGGCAATGCCCACGCGAATATCGTGCCGTACCAATCGTTCAAGGCGAGCGACGGCTGGATCATCGTGGCGGTCGGCAACGATAGCCAGTTCCGCAAGTTCGTGCAGACGGGCGGGCGAGTGGAACTGGCGGACGACGAGCGCTTCGCGACGAATCCCGCACGGGTCCGGAACCGCGAGACGCTGGTCCTGATCCTCGCCGAGATGGTCGGCTCGCGCAACAAGCACCAGTGGATTGCGCAGCTGGAAGCGGCGGGCGTCCCCTGCGGTCCGATCAACGACATGGCCGAAGTCTTCGAGAACGAGCAGGTCATTGCACGCGGCATGAAGGTTGAGGTCGACCACCCGCTCGGCGGTGCGGTCCGGCTGGTGCGCAACCCGATCCGGATGAGCGCGACGCCACCCGAGGCAAAGTCGGCGCCGCCTCTGCTAGGTCAGCATACCGAACATGTACTGAAGACACTGTTGGGCTACGACGACGGCGAGATCAGGCGCCTGCGCGAGAACTCGGCCATCTGACTGGCATCCGAAAACCAGGAACACCATGACAAGCTTTCTGCATTACGCACACCGTGGCCACGTCGTCACGCTGACCATGAACGCGCCTGACCGGCGCAATCCGCTGACCGGCAACACGGCGGTGGACGAGTTCCTCGAAGCCATCGACCGGATCGAGGGTGACAGCAGCGTGCGCGCGGTCATCATCACCGGTGCCGGCACCGCCTTCTCGTCGGGCGGCAGCATCCAGGAAATGGAGCGCCAGTCGTCGGGCGACGTCTCCGGAATGGAGATCCGCCGCGACTACCGGCGGGGCATACAGCGCCTGCCGCTGGCGCTGTTCAATCTCGAGGTGCCCGTGATTGCCGCCGTCAACGGCCCCGCCATCGGCGCGGGGCTGGACCTGGCCTGCATGTGCGATATGCGCATCGCATCCGAGAAGGCGATCTTTGCCGAGAGCTTCGTGAAGCTGGGGATCATCCCGGGCGACGGCGGCGCGTGGTTGCTGCCGCGCATCGTCGGCTTGTCGCGCGCGGCGGAACTGACATTCACGGGGCGTGCGATCGATGCCGGCAAGGCGCTGGAGTGGAACCTGGTGTCCCAGGTTGTCCCGGCGGACCAGTTGCTTGCCACCGCCAGCGAACTGGCCGAGGCAGTGGCTGCCAACCCGCCGCATGCGGTGCGCATGGCCAAGCGCCTGCTGCGCGAAGGCATGCACATGCGGCTGGATTCGCTGCTGGAGTTGTCGGCCGGCTTCCAGGTGATCTCGCACCAGACGGCCGACCATCGGGAAGCTGTATCGGCGTTCCTGGAGAAGCGGAAGCCGACGGCAATTGCGTAGCGGCCGGCACGGGGAGATGACCTGGCGCGATCGTCGGTGCCGGTGTCTTGTTTCGCTGCGCGTCGGCGCCGGCCGGTTCGGCATCGCCTTCCCGTTGCCTCGGGGGGATTGACTTGCAGTCGCAAGGACCGAAGTGCTCCGGCCGACGCGCCGGGCTCGGCACCACATTCTGTCAGGAACGTCCTACGCACGATTCAGTTCATTCTGCTGCGTATTGTGGCCCCCAACCGAAGGCATCGGCGAGGTTCCACAACTAGCCTTGAAATCAAGGAGGGGCCGATGCGGTGTGCGGTACCGGCAAGACGTGCCTCAGAAGGAGTGCCACCATGCGCAGATCAGAAAATTCGCTACGCGCGCTGGTAGAAAAGTGGTTGTCGCCCAGCGACGCCAGTCCGGCGCGCGTTACCTGCTTCAGGCATCTTGCCAACCACAAGGGTTGCCTGGTGTGTGTCGAATCGACCCGAACCACGCGGCGCTTGTCCATTGCCTTTTTCCGCCACGGCGATGGCGGGTGGTATGTGTTTCCGCCTGTCGCCGGATAGCTGCGCCCACTCAGGCGCTCACCTTGAGTGCTCTCGAAGTGATGCTCGATGCGGAACCTGAGTATCCGGATTTCGCTCGTCCCATCGTTCCAGTGCCGCTGCTCCGCTAGCGGGACAGATTCATGCTGGGGACCGAGCGTATCGCCAGGCGCGCACATTCGACGAACCAGTTGGCGGGCGCGTCCAGCACATTGCCCTTGCGCTTGACGATCCCGATCTGCATGGTCGGCAGCGGCTCCCTGAGCCGGATCTCGCTGATCAGCGGTGCCATCCACGGCAGCGATAGCACCGGCTGCGGAACCGGGGCGATGGCATCGCCATTGGTGGAAAGCACGAGCGACGCCATGGACGATGGACATTCGATGATCTGGCGTGGCAGCGGCACCTGATGGCGGATGAACCACTGGCGAACCGTTTCGCTGGTGCCGCCGCGCGAACTGTCGAGCAGCCAGACCGACTCGCCCAGGTCCGCCAGGCGATGCGGCCCGGGCCCGAACTTGCCGGCCCGGGTCGACATGGCAACCGCGAGGCGCCCAAGAGGCTCGAAGCCCAGGTCGGCTCCCAGCACTTCCGGCAGCAGCGAGGTGATGGCGACATCGATGGTCCCGTCACGCAGCAGGGGCAACATTTCCGACAGGAAGGCGTCGCGGATGGTCAGGCGCGCGTCGGGATAGCGGCTGCGAAAGCGCTGCAGCGCATCGGGCAGGCACATGAGCGAGAAGGCGGGGGTCACGGCCGCATGGATGTGCGGCGTGCCCTGGCCGGACAGACTCCGGATCGAGGCGCGTGCGTCGTCCACTTCGGCCAGTATCAGCTTCGCGCGCCTGAGCAGTTCGAGGCCGGCGTCGTTCAGCCGCACGCCTTGCGGGCTGCGGCTCAGCAAAGGCACCTGGAGGTCGAGCTCCAGTTCCCGCAGGGACTTGGTCACCGCTGTCTGGGACAGCGCCAGCGAACGGGCAGCAGCCCGGATGGTTCCCTGTTCGGCAATGGCGACAAAGGCCCGCAACTGACTGTTTTTCATTTTCCACCTTCGGGATACCTGTACGGCTGTGAACACCAGAAGTGTTCACTATGAAATCTTATCAGTAGCGCGGCGCGACCGGCGTTCCTACCATGCTGGCACCGCGGATGCCCCGGCTTCCGCCAACTGTCAGGAGACACGATGCGCCCGCAGGTCAACTTCGAGAGCCCCGAAGGGCTTCCGGCACCACCCGATTTCAGGACCGCCAATCCCGCGGCAAGCGAGGATGGCATTTACGCCAAGGTGACAAGGCGGCTGGTCGGCTTCCTCTTTGTCTGCTTTATCTTCGCGTTCCTGGATCGGATCAACGTCGGCTTCGCCAAGATCGGCATGCAAGCCGACCTTGGCTTCAGCGAAGCCGTTTTCGGGCTCGGCGCGGGCATCTTCTTCGTGAGCTACTTCCTGCTGGAAGTACCCAGCAACCTGCTGCTGGGGCGCTTCGGAGCCCGGCGCTGGATCGCCCGCATCATGGTGACCTGGGGACTGTTGTCCATGGCCACCATGTTCGTCAGGACCCCCGCGCATTTCTACGTGCTGCGCCTGCTGCTCGGCGCCGCCGAAGCCGGCTTCTTCCCCGGCGTCATGCTGTACCTCACGCAGTGGTATCCGGCGCACCGGCGCGGCCGCGTCATCACGCTGTTCATGGCGGCCATTCCGGTCTCCAGCATCTTTGGCAGTCCGCTGTCAGGCTGGATCCTGCGCGCATTCGACGGCCAGGGAGGCATGGCTGCCTGGCAATGGCTATACCTGGTCGAGGGAGTTCCCGCCGTCCTGCTCGGATGGATCACGCTTCGCTATCTGCCCGACAACATCGCGCAGGCAAAGTGGCTCAGCCCGGGCGAACGTCATCTTCTCCAGCAACGTGTCGCCAGCGACGCGCATCATGCCAGCGCCCACCGCATGCGCGATGCCTTCCGCTCGCCGCTGGTCTGGCTGCTGGCGTTCATCAACTTCGCATTCCTTTGCGGCATCACGCTGGCCTTCTGGATGCCATCCATGCTGCGCAACGCCGGGGTGAAGAGCACGGTGGAGATCGGCTGGATGGTTGCCATACCGTATGTCCTGGCGGTCATCGGCATGCTGGTCCTGGGCCGGACCTCCGATGCCTCCGGTGAGCGCCGCTGGCACAGCGCCTTGCCCGGCTTTGCCGCCGCGGCGGGCCTTGCGGTCATGCCCTGGACGCTGGACAACCCGACGTTGCTGCTGGCCGCCAGCACCGTTGCCATCAGCTGCAACGTGGTCGCCAACGCGCTGTACTGGAACCTGCCGACCGCGTTCATGTCAGGCGCCGCGGCCGCCGTCGGTCTCGCCTTCGTCAATGCCTTCGGGCAGATCGCCGGCTTTGCCAGCCCATCGGTCTTCGGGTGGCTCTTCGCGACGACCGGAAGCGCCTCGCTGGGTCTGGGCGTTCTCGCCGCCTGCCTCGCCCTGGGCAGCATGGCGGTGCTCCTGATGCCTGCGCAGGCAGTCAACCGCTGACCGAAGGGGAGTCGTCCAGTGAAAGACTATTCAACTGCCCATGAACTCCTGAGCCTGCTGCGCCATGGAGACATCACCAGCGTCGAGTTGCTCCGAAGCCAGTTGGCGCGTGTCTCGGCGATCGATCCCACGATCAACGCCGTCGCGGTGCTGGATGCGGAGCGCGCCCTGCTGCGCGCCGCCGAAGCGGATGCAGACCGCGCGAGCGGACGGAACTGGGGGCCGTTGCACGGCTTGCCGATTACGGTAAAGGAATCGTTCGACGTCGCCGGCCTGCCCACGACCTGGGGCTATGAGGCGTTCAGGACCAACATCGCCACGCGCCATGCGACGGCCGTGCAGCGCCTCGTGGATGCCGGCGCGATCATCTTCGGCAAGACCAACGTGCCGGTTTCCCTGGCCGACTGGCAGACGTTCAATCCGGTATATGGAACGACCAGCAATCCCTGGGATGCGAGCCGCGTGCCGGGCGGCTCTTCGGGCGGATCGGCTGCCGCACTGGCGGCCGGCTACACCTCGCTCGAGCTCGGTAGTGACATTGGCGCCTCGATCCGCAATCCGGCGCACTACTGCGGCGTGTACGGCCACAAGCCCACCTGGGGCGTGGTGCCCATGGAAGGCCATGCATTGCCGGGAATCGCATGCATGGACAGCGTGGATATCGGCGTGGCGGGGCCCATGGCGCGCAGTGCGCACGACCTCGAACTGGCCATGGACGTCCTCGCGTCACCCGCCCATAGCTTTGGCAGCCACGGCTGGCAGCAAGCGCGCTGGCGCGACCGCGCCCGGCCGGTCGAGGGCCTGCGTATCGCCGTCATTGCCGACGACCCGGTGGCGCGCGTCGATGGCGCGATCGTGGCGAGACTGCAGGCGCTGGCGTCATTCCTGCGTGGCGAGGTGGCCTGTGTCAGCGAGAACCGGCGGCCCGTCGACAGCAGCGAGTCGCGTGCCGTGTACCTGCACCTGGTGCGCGCCGCGACCGGAGCCTTTCTCTCCGATGAAGCCTACGACGCGGCACGGCGCGCAGCGAGCCTCCTCGACCCCGGCGACATGAGCTATCGTGCCTGCCACTATCGCGGCAGCACGCTCACGCACCGGGACTGGTTCGCGCTCGACCAGCGCCGCTCGACGCTGCGCCTGCAATGGGATCGGTTCTTCCAGGACTATGATCTGCTGATCTGCCCCGTCGCCACCACGACGGCCTTTCCGCACAATCAGAAGGGCGAGCGCTGGGAGCGGATGCTCGATGTCAACGGGCATCCGCAGGAGAGCACCGATTCGATGTTCTGGGCCGGATATCCCGGGGTCGTGGGGCTGCCGGCCACGGCCATCCCGCTGGGCCGCGATTTGCGTGGATTGCCTTTCGGCGCGCAGATTGTCGCGCCGGCATTCTCCGACTTCGTGGCATTGCGCTTTGCGCAATGGCTCGCGCGCGAATGGTATGCCTTCCAGGCGCCGGAACCACTCTCTACCGTGGCGCCGGCCGCCTGATACGCCAGCCGCCCCGTGCCTGGCACGGGCGCAGCGGTTGGAGGGACCGTTCCCTCAATTGGACAAGGCGCGAAGCCGTGGAGCGCGTTCCGGGTCCAGATGTTCCGCGAGGTTGTCCAGCGCCCGTGCCGCGTCGTGGCTGGACAACGCGGCAAGCAGATCCACGTGTTCGTCGACGACCAGACGAACCTGCGTCGGATCCGGCGGTGTGGAAAGGCAGGCCAGCAGGTGGCGGAATCGAAGCGCGTCGAACAACTCGACCAGCAAGTCATTACCGGCCAGGCTCACGATGGCCCGATGAAACTGACGGTCAAGCTCGGCCGCCTCAAAGAAGTTCCGCTCCAGGACCAGGCGGCTGATCTCGCCAATCATGCGTGCCAGTTCCGCGGGGATGGCCATCTTTTGCTGGCAGATGGTTCGGATAGCATGGCTTTCCAGGGCGAACCTGGCCTCGAGAAACTGGCGCAGTTCCTGTGCCGTCACCCCGCGCACCCGTGCGCCTCGCCGTGGAATGAGCTCGATGAATCCTTCGGCCGACAGGCGCCGCAAAGCCTCCCGAATCGGAGTGCGCGACACGCCGATATCTTCGGACAGCGGTTCTTCTTCAAGGAAGGCGCCGCTGGCGTACTGGCCTCGCAGAATCTGGCTGTGAATGTGCTGGTAGGCCCGTTCGGCGGCGGATAGCGTTGTTGCGGCGGTCTTGGAATTCTCGGAACCCATTGGGTGGACTTTTGTGTACGTCATGTATATCAGCGACGTTGGTCAATTCGCATAGGGCAGTATTGAGCACATCGTTCATGTTCCCTTGCAGCAGGGCAGCCGAGTTGCATCATAGCTCAAAAGGCTGACGAGCCCGCAGCGTGGCCAAAGTCCGAGCGCCGTCTGGTCGGGTAAACGCGCATTGCTGGCGATGACTGTCCGCTCTATCTTTGCATACGTCATGTATACACGAAGTATGCAAATAGCTCTGCAGTCGATGCCAGACGCGACGTCGATTTGCAGTGTCCGTCCACGCGACCCGATTTTTTCCCGCACTACGATATGAAGACTAAGCTTTCCCCCAGCCACCTTGGCCTCTGGTTTTCCGGACCGAACGTGGCCACCGCCGAAATAGGCAAGACCATCGGCTATCGCGTGGCGATTCTGGATATCGAACACGGCACCTTTGACCTGGACGCGCTCGACCGCTTCGTGCCTTTCCTGAAAGCGCTTGGCTATGAAGTCTTCGCCAAGGTGCTTGGCCCGACCCGCGAAGCGGTCCAGCAGGCGCTGGACTTCGGCGCGGATGCCGTCGTGATTCCCCACATTTCCGGCGCTGAAGAGGCCCGGCGCGTTTGCGGCTACGCAAAGCTGCCGCCCCTTGGCGATCGCAGCCTCGCCGGCGGCAGGACGACCAATTTTGCGTACCCCGCCGATGAGTGGATCGCACAGCAGGACAGGAACACGAAGTGCTATCCCATGATCGAGGACGAGCACGCGCTGGCGGAGGTCGAGGCCATCCTCGACCTGCCTTGCGTGGACGGTGTCTTCATCGGGCCGACCGATCTCTCCATTCGGCGCGGTCGAGGCATCTACAAGCGGCAGGCGGGCGACTGGGCCGACATCGAGACGGTTGTCAAAGCCTCCAGGGCCGCGGGCAAATCATGGCTCTTCCCGGCATGGAGTCCGGAGGAGCAAGCCTTCGCCATCCAGCATGGCGCGGAGCGCGTGTTCATCGCGATGGAACAGGTGGCGCTGTATCGCGGGCTGAGCGCCATCTGGGCGACCGCAAACGAGACGCTGCAAAGCCATTCCCAGCAATAACCAGAGTCGCGCTTACGTGCTTATCGGATTCCTGAAACAGGATACGCAACCATGAATTCCCCAATCAATCAGCCGGTGGTCAAGAAAGTCCAACGCTGGGCCTGGATCCTTACGACCGTCCTCGCCCTGGCGATGGTCGTCTCCGTCATCGATCGATTCGCCCTGTCGCTGCTGATCGAACCGATCAAGAAAGCGTACGGCATCACCGATTCACAGATCGGCCTGCTGCAGGGACTGGCCTTCGGCCTGTTCTACGCAGTGCTGGGCCTTCCGTGCGGATGGCTCGCGGACAAGTGGTCGCGCAAGGGCACCATTGTCGTCGGACTGCTGATCTGGAGCGCGGCGACCGCGGCTTGCGGACTGACCACAACCTTCGTCGGGCTGCTGGCCTCGCGCATGCTGGTCGGTGCAGGCGAGGCCGCGCTGGCGCCCGCCGCCTACGCCATCATTCACGACCAGTTCCCCCGCACGATGATCAATCGTGCCCTGAGCCTGTTCCAGGTAGGCGCCGTCATTGGCGCGGGCACAGCCTTCTACATCGTGGGTGCGATGTATGACTATCTGAAAGGCATTGGCCCGGTCGTCACGCCGTGGTTCGGCACCCTGGAACCCTGGCAGCAGACCTTCGTGGCAGTGGCTCTGCCGGGCCTGGTGCTCACGCCGATTCTCTGGTGGGTGCTGTCGCGCGCCGAGGACAAGTCGCCCGTGGCCATGGAACGGGGCAATGCCAAGGCCGTTGCCCCTCAGGTTGGCACGGGCCGATACATGTGGTCGGACCGGACCTTTATTGCGGCGCTGTTCATCGGCATGTCCGGTCTGCTGACGATGAACTACGCGCTGCTCTCGTGGCTGCCGTCCATCTTCGCACGTGAGTTTGCCTGGACGCCCGGACAGATTGGCCGGCCCTATGGCCTCATCGTGCTCGTTGCCAGTTCCCTCGGCATGCTGATTGGCGGTTGGGCGGCCGATCGCATCCAGAGCAGCCAGCCGGAGGTGGGTGTCCTGCGCGTGCCCCTGACCGCGGCAGTGATCGGCCTTCCATTTGCCGCCGCGCTCCTGTTCACCAACACACCGATGCTGCTGCTGGGCCTGGCCGCGGTACTGCATGCCCTGTGCACGTGCTCGATCGGAGTGGCTCCCGCATTGATCCAACTGCGCACCCCGGCGCTCATCCGCAGCCGCGTATCGGCGGTCTATGTCCTCGCGGTCAATATCTGCGGGCTGGCAATCGGGCCGCTTCTGGTGGGCGAGATGACCAGGCTCGTGCCGCAAGGCACAGAGGCGTTGCGCACCTCCGTCGCAGTCGTTGGCGCCGCTGCACTCCTGATCTCGGTCGCAGTACTCGCCAGCTACACGCTGGTAGCGAGAGGCCGGACGGCCGCAGCGATGTCCTGACAAAGCGGCGTCATGATCCCGTCGCCTTCCTGATCCCGCGGCGCGCACCCGCGCCGCCATCCCGAAATTACCTGAGCCGAAAGTCGTCAAGCATCCTGGCCTGACGGTGGCCCTTCTTTTTCTTGAATTCCGCAACACCCAACCGAAACCCAGTCATGAAGATCTCAGTCATCCAGTTGAACGCAGGCAATAGCAAGCCGAAGAACATTGAAAAGGCTCTCGGCCTGATCGAGCGTGCAGTGCAAGCCGATTCCCCCGACTTTGTGGTGCTCCCCGAAATGGTCGCCTGCATCAGCGCATCGCCAAAGGAAATGCGCGACTCCGCCGAAGCGCTGCCGGACGGTGAGGCTTACCGCGCCTTCAGCGACGCGGCCCGCCGGCACAACATCATTCTCCATATCGGCAGCATGATGGAGCGTGACGGCGACGAAGTCTTCAACTGCTCGCTCATGTTCGGCCGCGATGGAAACCTGCTGGCGAAGTACCGCAAGATTCATCGCTTCGATGTTGTCTTTGCGGATGGCACCGAGCTCAAGGAATCGAAGCTGGTCGGCCGTGGCGACGAAATCGTCTGCGTGGAAGTGGAAGGCGTCAGGATCGGCTTTTCGATCTGCTATGACATGCGCTTCCCCGAACTCTATCGCGCTCTGGTGGAACGCGACGCCGACATCATCGTGGCGCCCTCAGCCTTCACCTTCGAAACCGGCGCGGCCCACTGGGAAGTTCTTCTGCGCGCACGTGCCATCGAAACCCAGACCTACTTTGTAGCGCCCGGACAAGTCGGCACGTTTGGCGAGGGCAAGTACAAGAACTTCGGTCATTCGATGATCATCGACCCATGGGGGCAGATCGTGGCCCAGGTGTCGAACACCGAAGGCCATGCATCGGCGGGCTTCGACCGCGACTATCTCACGCAGATCCGCGCGCGCATGCCGCTGCGCCAACACCGCGTCCTCTAAGCGCCGAGCGGAGCCTGCCATGTTTGATATTCGTCCCATGCCGGAGGCTTTGCCTCCGGAGATCCATCGCGCGGCGATGGAAGCCGAGCCCGCAACCATCGGCCACTTCCGGCTGCTGGGGTTCCCGGATGCGGGAATTCGCCCGCTCTTTGGCCGCGTGCGCATTGCCGGCCCGGCAGTGACATTGGCGTTGCCGGCAGCCGATTCCACGCTGCTGCATCACGCCGTGGGCATGCTGCGGCCAGGTGACGTCCTGGTGATCGACCGGCTCGGTGACAACCGGCACGCCTGCCTGGGCGGAGGCGTTGCCTATGCCATCGCCAGGGCCGGGGTCGCCGCCGTGATCGTCGATGGTCCCTGCGCGGACCCGGCGGAAATCCGCGACCTCGGGCTGCCGGTCTGGGCGCGCGGCTTCAGCAGCATCACCACGCGTCTTCAGGGGATCGGCGGCGCGATGAATGTCCCCGTGAGCTGTGGCGGCGCGGTAGTGGCCCCTGGGGACCTGGTCATCGCCGACGAAGGCGGCATTGTGTTCATGCCGCGCGCGGAGGCACTGGCCCAATGCGAGCAGGCGATGAAACTCCAGCGCATGGAGCAGCAGGGGCTGCCCTTGATTACACCGGAGCGGCCGCTCGGCGAGCTGACCGGCGCGAGCGCGCTGGTCCGCGCCAGGCTTGCCGCCGCCTAGCGCAGGCATCCACGGCGGCCAGCTGTTCCAAGCCCTCCACGGCAAACGACGAAGCGGTGCATCACGAACGCCCACGCGGCACGCGTTCCGGGCGCGACCGCGCACGTCTGTTGCCGTGGCCGTGCAGGCGGGCAGGGCGCCGGATGCGGGCAGAACAAATAAAACCACAATGAGGAAACCTGAAATCATGAGTTCAAGTCTGAAGCGGACCGGCATCGCCGTTGCCTGCGGCGCAGCCCTTGCCGGATCGGCGTTGCTCAGTACGTCGGCGCTCGCCCAAAGCAACGTCATCCTGTACGGCGTACTGGATGCCCCCGTCGAGTATGTGAGCAAGATGGCCAGCAGCCCGCCGACGCTCAATAACGGCCAGGTCACCTATCAGCCAGGCGGGAGTCGATTCGCCATGGGGTCGATCGGCGGACTGGCCGGCCCGCGCTGGGGCCTGCGCGGGACGGAAGACCTCGGGGGCGGCAAGCGGGCGATCTTCGTCCTGGAGAGCGGATTCGGGGTGGATACCGGGATGTCCGGCAACGGCGGACGTCTCTTCGGACGACAGGCATACGTCGGCCTGCAATCCGAAGCCGGCCAGATCATGTTCGGCCGTCAGTACACGCCGCTGTTTGAAACCCTGGCCAACTTCGGGCCCCTGCGTTATGCAAGCCTTTATGAGCCAGTCGGGGCCCTGACGGGTCTGGACAACCGCTCGGACAATACGGTCAAGTATTCCGGCACCTTCGGCGGCCTGACCGCCATGGCCCACTACTCCTTTGGCACGGGTGTCGGCCTGACCGGTATGACGCCGCTGGCCGGTGGCGGCGCCGGCGAGGTACCGGGTCACGGCCGCGACAACACCGGCTTTGGTGCTGGCGTTTCCTATTTCACCAACGGGTTTGGCGCCGCACTGGCCTACGACGAATGGCATCCGGCCATTACCGCGGGCAATGCAGGCAAGCAGCGCAAGCTCGCTGGCGCATTGCGCTACACCATCGGAGACGCCAGCGTGATGGGCGGCTATCGCTGGGGCTCCACACAGTTTGCCGACGGCACCACCTTGTCGCGCGACGATTTCTGGTGGGCGGGCGCGAACTATCAGCTGACGCCGGCAGTCGGCCTCCAGCTGGGTTACTACTACTGGAACCTGAAATCGGTGCGATTGACGCAGACCGCGGCGGCAACCAGCCCGGCCAGCCCGTGGGAAGTTGCGTTCGTTGCCGACTACGCCTTCTCGAAGCGGACCGATGTCTACCTGACGACGGCCTATGCGCGCAACGCGGGCCTGAACTTCGACACGTCGAATACGGGCTTTGCCACGGGCTACTTCCCGACTCCGGGCCAGCGCAGCATGGTGGGCGTGGCGGTTGGCATTCGCCAGGTGTTCTGAAGTCGATTGTCCTCGATGCCAGGCAGGACCGAGTGGCATCGAGGACAAGCCATGTTCCTTCCAGCCGATGACTCGCGCGGGCCGCAAGGCCCGCCGTCAGTACGTGTGATCGGCAATCACCTGGGCCACCGTCCTGAGTGAATGCCTGAGCGCGTCCATGCTGACGGAGCCCAGCGCCAGCCGAATCGCATGCGGTACCGTACCGGACGTCGAGAACGGATGTGCCGTGGAGACCGAGATCCGCTCCCGCATCAGTGCCATGGCGACCGTGTCCGCGCGGACCTCCTCCGCCAGGGGAAGCCAGACGAAGTACGAAGCAGGATGACTGATCCGCTTGATCCCGCCGAGCACTTCCGTGACAAGACGCTGGCGCGCCGCGGCATCGTGCCGCTTGGCGGCTTCCAGTCTTGCCACGGTGCCGTCCTCGATCCAGCCACAAGCCATGGTTGTCAGGATCGCCGGTGTGTTCCAGGTGGTCGCGCGGATGGTTCGTTCGAGCCTGGGCACGAGTTCGCGCGGGGCGCAGAGGAAACCGACGCGCAGCCCGGTTGCCACGCTCTTCGACAGGCTCGACACATAGACCGTTGACTCCGGCGCGAGCGACGCCAGCGGAGGCGGTGCGTCATCGACCAGGAAGGCGTAGGCAGCGTCCTCGATGATCAGCAGGCCATGCTGGCGTGCAATGCTGACGAACTGCCGACGTCGGGTTGCGCTCATCACCCAGCCGAGCGGATTGTGCAGCGTCGGCATGGTGTACACGGCGCGCACTCGTCTCTGGCTGCACAACTGCTGCAAGGCGTCGAGATCGGGGCCCTGGGCGCCCGCCGGAAGCGGCGCCAGTTCCAGGCGATTGGCCTCGGCGGCGAGCTTGAATCCCGGGTAAGTCAGGGCATCCACGGCGACCACGTCGCCCGGTTCGAGCGCGGCCATGGCTGTGATCGTCAATCCATGCTGGGCGCCGCTGGTCAGCAGGACGGTGTCGGCCGCCGCCGGCACGCCGCGGCTCGCCAGATGCCGTGCCACCACTTCGCGCTCGTGCTCGCGTCCGCCGTGGGGCTGGTAGCGCAGCAGCGCTTCCAGGTCGCCCGCTGCTGCGAGCTGGCGCAGCGCTGTCCGAAGGAGTTCTGTCTGATCGGGCAGGGCAGGGTAGTTGAAACTGAGATCGACCGTGTCGGCGCTCCAGGCGAGCAAGTCGACGCCCTGGCCACGGGGCAGCGCCTCCTTCACAAACGTGCCGCGCCCGGTTTCTCCGCTCACCAGCCCCATTTCCCGGAGTTCTGCGTAGACGCGCGTGGCCGTGACCAGCGCGAGTCCCTCGCGCGCGGCGAGATCGCGGTGCGTCGGCAGCCGCGTACCGGGACGCAGCCGCCCGGCGCGGATGTCGTCCGCGAGGCGGTCGACCAGTTGCTTGTAGCGAGCCTGGCGCATGCTGGCGTGTATCCATGACAATTATTTGAGCGTACTGATTATCCGCTCCAGAATGGGCCCGTACAAGGACACACGCCTGAGGCTCGCCATGCACATCGCCATCCTGACCTTCGACGGGTTCAACGAACTCGACTCGCTGATCGCCTTCAATATCCTCAACCATGTCAGGCAGCCGGACTGGCGCGTGTCGATTGCCAGTCCGACTGCCACCATACGTTCGATGAACGGCCTGGTGATGGAGTCGCAGATCTCGCTGGAGGAGGCTTGCGCGGCGGATGCGGTGCTGGTCGGCAGCGGCATCCGCACGCGCGAAGTTGCCGCCGCTCCTGCATTGATGTCGCAACTGAAGCTGGACCCGACACGCCAGTTGCTCGGTGCGCAATGTTCGGGGACGTTGATCCTCGCGAGACTCGGCTTGCTGGGCGACGTGCCGGCGTGCACGGACCTGACCACGAAGCCGTGGGTGCAGGAGGCCGGGGTCGCCGTGCTGGATCAGCCATTCGTGGCTCATGGGAACGTGGCGACCGCGGGCGGCTGCCTGTCGTCGCCGTATCTGGCTGCCTGGTTCATCGCACGACTGAAAGGCGTGGATGCCGCGTGCGGTGCGATTCACTACGTCGCACCGGTCGGAGAGAAAGACGCCTTTGTGGCACGTACGCTGGAGAACATCTCGCCATTCCTCTGAGGCGGACCGGAGCAGGGACGCGGTCTCCGGTGGCCGGCGCCGGCAATTTCCAGCCGTTTACTTCGCGTGCGAAATAGATATATACTTCGCATGCGAACCTAGCGGATGCCTGCGGCATTCATCACCATCCCACCACCTGGAAATCGACCATGACCCCGGAAATCCATACCGACGTGAGCGAAGGCGTGCTGACCATTACGCTTGCACGGCCTGAGAAGAAGAATGCCCTGACGAACGAGATGTACGGCGTGCTGGCTGACACGATCGAAGCGGCGCAGCTGGACCACGGCATCCGCGTGGTGCTGTTGCAAGGAGATGGAGACAGTTTCACGGCCGGCAACGACGTAGGCGAGTTTGCGGCGATCGCAGCGGGAAAGGGTCCCGGCGAACGGCACGTGCATCGCTTCCTGCACACGCTGGCCAAGGCGACGAAGCCGCTCGTAGCCGCCGTCAACGGCAAGGCGGTGGGCGTCGGCACCACCATGCTGCTGCATTGTGATTGCGTCCTGCTCGCGGACGATGCGCAACTCATCACGCCGTTCGTCAACCTTGCCCTCGTTCCCGAGGCGGCTTCGAGTTATCTGCTGCCCTTGCGCATCGGACATGCCCGAGCCTTCGAGATGTTCGCGCTGGGCGAGCCGCTCGATGCGAAGAACGCCGTGGCATGGGGCATCGCCAACAAGATCTGCGCCACCGATCAACTGCGTGCGGAAGCGCAGCGGATGGCCCGCAGGATTGCCGGGAAGCCGTCTGGCTCGCTGAACGCAATGAAGAAGCTGATGCGCGACGCGGAAAGACTGGTCGCGCAGATGGGGAAAGAAAGCGCTCAGTTCGAGGAGCGGCTCGGCAGCGCGGAAGCAAAGGAAGCTTTTTCGGCCTTTGCCGAGAAGCGCAAGCCGGACTTCACGCGAGTCGCCGGGCAGTAGCCAGGGGCCCGCTGTTCAGGTCTACGCTTCGCCGTTGTCAGTGGCCGGGAACTTGGTCTGCAGGCTCGTCAGCCAACGCGCGACGATGTCTATCTCGGCCTCGGTGAAGCCTTTGGTCAGCCTGGCGTTCAAGCTCTTCATGCTGACTTTCGAATGCTGGCGCGCGGCGCGTCCGGCTTCGGTCAACCAGAGGCGTGACACACGGCGATCAGACTCGTCCGGCCTGCGTTCGATCAGTCCCGCCCTTTCGGTCCGGTCGGCAAGGCCACTCATCCCCGGTGCCCCAAGGTCCAGTGCGGCAGCCGCCTCGCTCATCAGCGCGCCGTCGTTGCCCCCCAGGAAGAACAGGAGTCCTGACTGGGCGGCAGTCACGCCGCCACCGGCCACCCGCGCTTGCGACCACCGCTGCAGGCGCCGCTGGCCCACATTCAACAGATAGACAAGGCGATGTTCCATATCGGGATCCGCTCGGACGTCTGAGTTAGTTCGTGTGCGAATATACCATGCCCCCCGCAAGCCAGGCGGTTGTATCCATGACAATTATTTGAATGTCATGGACATTGATCTTACGATCACGCCATACCCTCCCTGGTCAGGTCGATACGCAGCAGTGCGAAGTGAAGTCTGACAGCGCTTTCCCTGACGCGGGACGGCCGACATGGCGGGAAACAAGGAGGAATCATGGACGACTTCCTGACCGCCCTCGGCGCCATCTGCTTTTTCATCTCCGTGTACGCGGCCCTGGCGTATCGGCCAAAGGGGATCGCCATCCGCGCTGGAGCATCGCGCGAATTTCGTCAGTGGACTGACCGCGCGCCCGCAACGCCTGCCGGCACTGAGCTCACCTCCGCGGCTTGCCATCCACGCGGGTCCGGAAGGGATTCGCGCCGGCATCCGATCCGCTGCGAGAGGACACCATCGCGCCGAATTCGATTGTCGTGCAGGTGACGTTCCGGCCCCGCCCAAAGCTCTGTGAGGAACGCGAACGCCTCAGGCATTCGCGGCTTGATTGCGAAACGTGTCCTGAATCGCGCCATATCTGTCATTTCGCATGCGAAGGAATGCGCCAATCATTAGCGAATGCCGCAGCGCAAGGCGCCGAGCCCTGTCGGGCCGAAGCCGCATCGGACACCGGCGTGACGTGACGGCCCGCACCCTGATGCGGTAGCCGCTCCCGGCAGGCCGCGGCAGCCAGAGCATGACCCAACCAAGGAAATCATCATGACCCGTATCGACAAAGTGCTGTACACCGGCAAGACCCACACCACGGGCGGGCGCGAAGGCGCAGCCCGCAGCACGGATGGACGCCTCGACATCAAGCTGTCGCCACCGGGCGGCGCGGGCAGCGGCACCAACCCGGAGCAATTGTTTGCCGCCGGCTGGTCGGCCTGCTTCATCGGTGCGATCGGTCTCGCTGCCCGCGCGAAAGGCGTGACGCTGCCGCCCGACCTGGCGGTTGACGCCGAAGTGGACCTGGGCATGGCAGGCGATGCCTTTCTCCTGCAGGCTCGGCTGAATGTCAGCATGCCCGGCATCGATGCGGGCACTGCGAGAGTGCTGGTCGATGCCGCCCACCAGACCTGCCCATATTCGAAGGCCACGCGCGGCAATATCAACGTGGAGATCAACGTAGTGCAAGCCGCCTGACGACCGTGCCGGTCGACCTTTGCCGGCCGGCTCGTCCATGCCATTGTCAGCACCCGCTTCATGCGCCCAGGGAAAGCTCGCTCAAGGAAAGCTCGATGAAACTGTTCAACAACCCGGCTCCGGAAACGGATCGGTTCACGCGACGCCATTTTCTTGGGGTCTCGGCAGCAGCGGCAGGCTACGGCATTGGCCTGATGTCGCTGTCCGGCGAAGCGTCGGCGGCAACCACTGGTACCGGCAGGCCCGAAGCCATCCGCCCCTTCCGCGTCTCCGTCCCGCAGGAGGCCCTGACGGACCTGCGCCGGCGTATCGCTGCCACGCGTTGGCCGTCACGTGAAACGGTGGACGATGCATCGCAAGGCGTGCGGCTGGCGACGATGCAAAAGCTCGCGGAGTACTGGGCGACCCGGCACGACTGGCGCAAGGCAGAGGCCAGGCTGAATGCGTTGCCGCAATTCATGACGACCATCGATGGCGTCGATATTCACTTCATCCACGTTCGCTCGAAGCATCCGAATGCGCTGCCGGTCATCATCACCCATGGATGGCCCGGATCGGTGATCGAGCAGCTGAAGGTCATCGGCCCGCTCACAGACCCGACGGCTCACGGCGGCCAGGCGTCCGATGCCTTCGATGTGGTGATCCCGTCGATCCCCGGCCACGGCTTTTCCGGCAAGCCAACGACCACGGGCTGGGATCCCGTGCGTATCGCGCGCGCATGGATCGTGCTGATGAACCGTCTCGGCTACAGGCATTACGTGGCGCAAGGTGGCGACTGGGGCGATGCCATCACCGAGCAGATGGCGCTGATCGCGCCCCCGGAACTGCTTGGCATCCACGTCAACATGCCGGCCACCCTGCCGGCCGACATATCGAAGGCGCTCAAATACAACGAACCGGCACCTGCGGGGCTCTCGGCTGACGAACGGCACGCGTACGAGCAGCTCGACACCTTCTACAAGCACGGGCTCGGCTATGCGATCGAGATGGCGAACCGTCCGCAGACGCTCTACGGCATCGAAGACTCTCCCATCGGGCTGGCGGCCTGGATGCTCGATCATGATGCCGCGAGTCACGCGATGATCGCCCGCGTGTTCGATGGCAAGAGCGAGGGCCTCACGCGTGACGATATCCTCGATAACGTGACGCTGTACTGGCTGACAAGGACTGCGGTCTCGTCGGCGCGCCTGTACTGGGAAAACAAGCTGGCGTTCTTCGACGTCAAGAACCTCGCCATCCCGGTAGCCGTCAGCGTCTTCCCGGACGAGATCTACGCGGCGCCGCGAAGCTGGACCGAGCGCGCCTACCCGAAGCTCATCCACTACAACCGTCTCCCGAAGGGCGGCCACTTTGCCGCATGGGAACAGCCGATGGTCTTTGCCGACGAACTTCGCACGGGCTTCAGGACGTTGCGAGGCGGGAGATCCTTATGACGATGCACCGGTCCATTGGACCTGATGGGATTCGTGAAAGCGCAAGAGGGTACAAGATGAAGTCATCGATCAAATGTCTGGTGGGCATCGCCATCGCGGCCGCATTCACCGTCGCCGCTTTCGCCTCCGACGCGGCCCCTGCAACATCGCCCGGCGCGGGCAAGACGACCGTGGTGCTGGTACATGGCGCCTTCGCCGACGGGTCCGGGTGGGGCGAGGTCATCCGGCTGTTGCAGGGCCGTGGACTCAACGTCGTGGCGGTGCAGAATCCGCTGACCTCGCTGGCTGACGACGTCGCGGCGACGCGCCGCGTGCTGGACGCGCAGGCGGGACCCGTTGTACTTGTCGGTCATTCGTGGGGCGGCGTGGTCATCTCGGAGGCGGGCGTGCACGAGCGCGTCAAGTCGCTGGTCTACGTGGCCGCGTTCGCGCCGTCCGAAGGACAGTCTGTCGCCGACCTGACCAAGGGCTACCCGACGCCGCCCGGGTCGAAGTTCGTGGTGGCGGATCAGGCGGGCTTCCTGAGCCTGAGTCCCGAAGGGATGGCGAAGCACTTCGCCCAGGACCTGCCGGCCGCACAGACCGGCCTGATGACCGTGACGCAAGTGCCCATCCGTGCCAGCAGCTTCGAGGAGGGGACGAAGGCGGCCGCATGGCGAAGCAGGCCGACGTGGTATGTGCTGACCCAGAACGATCACATGATCGACCCCGGCTTGCAGCGTGCGATGGCCCGCAGCATGCATGCCCATGTGGTGAGCGTGGCGTCGTCGCACGTACCGCAATTGTCCAGGCCGGTGCAAGTGGCCGACGCTATCCTCAGCGCGGCAGAGCAGGCGAAGTGACCAGGCAACCGACGCGCGAGCCGGGACCGGAATGGCTAGGCGGGAAGCGCCCGTGCAAGCACGTTCAATCTGCAGATCCGCAGCACCTCGTCAGATCGGCCGCGATCGACGATCACGCGCGCAATCGCGAGCGCACCGGACATTTCGGACATCACGGAGATCGCGAGCGCGCCGGCATCGGCATGGCCGACCTGTTCCAGCATCCGGGCCAGCAGGGAGGTGAGCCTGGCGGCGCCCTGCTCGAAGGCCTGGCGCGAATCATCGCCCAGCAGGGCGGCGTGGGTTGTCAGTGTCGCGATGGGGCAGCCCGTGCCGCGATGATCGCGATGTTCCGGGGAAAGATAGCGCTCCACATACTCCCGCAGTGCGTCGGCCGGGCCGCGGTTGTGGCATATCCCCTCCAGTCTCTCCTGCGTGCTGGCAAAGGCGCGTTCGATGGCGCGCGCGATCATGTCTTCCCGCGATGAGAAGTGGTAGTAGAAGCCACCATGGGTCAACCCCACGGTCTTCATCAACTCGGACACCGAGATCTTGTCCGGGCCGTCGCGCCGCACCAGGGTGGAAGCCGCCTCGACCAGGCTGTTGTGCGTCTTTTCGCGTTGTTCGGAGCCGTATCTCATCTTGTGTGTCGTTGCCTTCCCTAATCTTACTGTGTCAATAAATTCATGCCATTATAGAGTCTTCTTCAGACTTGGCATGAGGAATCGATGGACTGGGAAGCGTCGTTTGACGAGTATCTAGAACATCTCTGTGAGGCGCTCGGGCACAGCGACAGGAGATCGGGGCTGGCGGGCTATTGCCAGGGGCTGATGTTGCCGATCAAACGCAAGAGCGTCGAACCTCTGGCGGCGCATTTAGAGCCGGAGCGAATAAGCGCGCGACACCAATCGCTGCATCATTTCGTGTCGAAGTCGGAATGGTCCGATGCAGCGCTGCTTGAGCAGGTGAGGTGCTGGGTGTTGCCGCACATGAATCCGGCGAGCGGGTTGTTCTGGATCATCGATGACACCGGCTTTCCCAAGAAGGGTAAGCATTCGGTTGGGGTGGCGAGACAATACTGCGGGCAGTTGGGCAAGCAAGACAATTGCCAGGTGGCGGTGAGTCTGTCGGTAGCGACTGAAGAAGCCAGCTTACCGGTGGCGTACCAGCTCTATCTGCCTCAGGAGTGGTGCGACGATCCGGAAAGGCGGCAGCGTACCGGGGTGCCGGATGAGATCGTGTTCGCGACCAAACCACAGATCGCGGCGATGCAACTGCGCCAGGCGCGGGACAGCGGGGCGCCAAATGGCATCGTGCTGGCTGACGCCGCTTATGGCAATGACACCGCGTTTCGAGATGCTGTCAGTGAACTCGGGTTGCAGTACGCGGTAGGGACGCAGTCCAGTACCCATGTGTGGGCACGTGGCACCGCACCATTGCCGGCTGAACCTGCAATCGGCAAGCCAGGCCGTCCGCGCAGCCTGCTGCGCCGGGCGCCGGGACATAAGCCGCTCTCGGTCAAGAAGCTGGCGCTTGGGCTCGATCAAATCTGCTATCGCACCATTACCTGGCGTGAGGGCACCCGAGCCATGCTGAGTTCGCGATTTTCCGCGGTTCGCATCCGCACGTCGCACCGCGATTACTGGCGAGCCACACTGCGTGACGAGGAATGGCTGCTTATCGAATGGCCCGAAGGCGAGTCCGAACCGATCAAATACTGGTTGTCCACACTGCCCGAAAGCGCACCGCTCGAACATCTGGTCCACGTCGCGAAGATGCGCTGGCGCATCGAGCGCGATTACCAGGACCTCAAGCAGGAGTTTGGTCTGGGCCACTATGAAGGACGGGGTTGGCGCGGTTTTCACCACCACGCATCCCTATGCATTGCTGCGTACGGATTTCTCGTCGCACAGCGCCTGATCCAGGGCGGCAGTAAAAAAAACGGCGCAATCCGCGGCCAGTCTGCCTTACCCTCGGATTACGTGCCGCGCGGCTCCCCAGCGCGCACAGCGACACGTGCCTGATTCCATCACCAGCCTACGCTGGCGCATTGCTGCCTTCATTGCCCAACGACTCCATCGATGTCCGTTTTGCGCTGGTAGCCCCTAAACTAATGACACAGTAAGACTAAGAAGCTGTTGCGAAATTAGTTCATGCAGGGCTTTAGCCTGCTCCAGCAAGTCAGTGAACAGGCAAGGGACAGGAAGGCTTCGTGGACATGGGCATATCGTTCGTATCGAATCTTCAGGCGTCTGAACGAGTGGAGCCAAGCAATCGAGCGCTCCACGACCCAGCGCGTTTTGCCGAGCCCACTCCCGTGAGGAGAGCCGATTTTGGCAAGCACGGGCGTGATGCCGCGCTTGCGCAAGCGCTGTCGGTGTGGCTCGGAACTGTAGCCCCGGTCGCCTTGGACTATTTTCGGCTTGCGCAGGGGGCGTCCGCGCTTTCCGCGAATGGGCGGAATCGCCTCGACCAACGCATCGAGTTGCGTGATGTCGTTGCAGTTCGCGCCGCTCAGGATGACGGCGAGCGGGATGCCTTGCGCGTCGACGATGAGGTGGTGCTTGCTGCCGAGCTTGCGCCGGTCCGTTGGGTTCGGGCCAGTTTTTTTCCCGCCAGCATGGCGCGAACCGAGGAACTGTCGACAATGGCGCGCGCCATGTCGAGTTGGCCGCGACGGCGCAATTCGGCCAGTAGTGTCTCGTGGATGCGTTGCCAGACACCAGCCTCCTGCCACGCAACCAGCCGCCGCCAGCATGCGGTGCCCGAGCCACAACCCATCTCTTGCGGCAGTAGGTTCCAGGCGATGCCAGAGCGCAGAACGAACACGATGCCAGTCAGCACCGCTCGGTCCGGCGTCGGCTTGCGCCCTGCATATCGGCGGCTGCGCGGCGGTCGCGCCGGCAGCAGCGGTTCGATGAGTGACCACAGTTCGTCGTCGATCAGTTCTCTGGGCATCGCTTCCTGTCAGGCAAAACAAGACAGGAAGTTAACACCGGCTCGAAAAAGTTAACAGACCCTATGGGTAATTTCGCAACAGCTTCTAAGCCGGTAAATATATCAGGAAGACCGCATCCGACCTCCGTGGAGGCCTTCCAGCACATGGCCAGATTCTTTGTTATGATGGTCATCATACTATGCCGCCACGGAGAAACCTCAATGAAAGCTGTCATCGCTGGATATGCTCGTTCGCCGTTCCACTTCGCAAAAAAAGGCGCTTTGGCCACGACACGGCCGGACGAACTTGCTGCGCAGGTGGTGCGGGGCCTGCTGTCGCGAACCGACCTTGACCCTGCGCTCATCGAGGACGTGATCCTCGGGTGCTCGTACCCCGAAGGTCCACAGGGCAACAACCTCGCGCGCATTGTTGGCCTTCTCGCTGGTTTGCCTCATACCGTTGCCGGGACTACCGTCAATCGCTTCTGTGGATCGTCCATGCAGGCGATCCATATGGCGGCGGCCAATATCGAGGCCGGCATGGGCGATGCATTCCTCTGCGTAGGCGTCGAATCCATGACGATGGTGCCCCAGGGCGGCTTTACGCCATCTCCGAACCCGCGGCTCAAGGCGACGTCGCGGGCCTATGTCTCGATGGGAGAAACAGCGGAGAACGTGGCGGCGCGCTGGAACGTCACGCGGCGCGAGCAGGAGGCCTTTGCTGTCCATTCGCACATGAAGGCAGCGACCGCCCGCGCCGAGGGCCGCTTGCGCGACGAAATCATCGCGATTGAAACGCCTGAAGGAACGGTGGTCACCGAAGACGGTTGCATTCGCCCCGGGACCTCCCTTGAAGCGCTGGCGAACCTGAAGCCAGCGTTCCGCGCGGAGGGTGTTGTCACGGCGGGAACGTCTTCGCCTTTGACGGACGGTGCGGTGGCCGTGCTTGTCACCAGCGACAAGTTTGCGGAGCGCCACAATCTCCCCGCAACCGCCCGGATCCTGTCTTTCGCGGTGGCCGGAGTCGATCCGGAGATCATGGGAGTCGGTCCTATCCCGGCAACGAAGAAGGCGCTGGCACGCGCGTCACTCGATGCCGGCAAGCTGGGCGTGGTGGAGATCAATGAGGCATTCGCCTCGCAGGCCATTGCGTGCATGCGTGACCTGGACCTGGCGCCGTCCCGCACCAATCTGGACGGGGGCGGCATCTCCATCGGCCATCCGCTGGGCGCGACGGGCGCGCGCATTACCGCCAAGGCGGCGGCCCTGCTGCAACGCGAGAAGCAGCGTTATGCGCTTGCCACGCAGTGTATTGGCGGGGGGCAAGGTATCGCCACCATCCTGGAGCGGATCTGAAGCTGGACGGCGGCGACAGATGCGCCCGCCGGCGCGCGGTCGCGCGGCAAGGCGACTCAGGCTCTTTTGAAAGCCGCGTCACCGCCGGCTGAGGACTGAGGCGAGTCGAGTTCATCGTGATGCAAGTCACGGCAAGGGGAGCAGGACCATGAGTGCAAAGGACGTAGTACTGTGTCATCCGGTGCGGACCGCGATCGGGGCCTTCAACGGGTCGCTGAAGGGCACGCCGGCCACCGAACTGGGCGCGACAGCGATCCGCGAAACGGTGCGGCGCTCGGGCGTCGATGTATCGGCGATCGGCAGTGTGGTGTTCGGCAACGTCGTGCAGGCGGGCAATCGGATGAACCCGGCGCGGCAGGCCGCTATCGGCGCGGGCTTGCCGGTATCGTTGCCGGCCATGACCGTGAATCGCGTGTGCGGGTCGGGCGCGCAGGCAATCGCCACAGCGGCGGACGAAGTGCGGCTTGGCTATGCCGATGTGGCTGTCGCGGGCGGCATGGAGAACATGGACCGCGCCCCCTACCTGCTGGCGAGCGGGCGCTGGGGCAATCGCATGGGCGATGCGACCATGCAGGACAGCATGCTGCTCGACGGTTTGCATGACGCCTTCTCGGGCCAGCATTCCGGCTGGCATACCGAAGACCTCGCGACGCGCTACAAACTGAGCCGGGACGCGCAGGATCGCTGGGCTGAGCGTTCGCAGTCACGCTTTGCCCGCGCGCAGCAGCAGGGCCGCTTCGCGGCTCAGATCGTGGACGTTCCGCTGAAGAGCAAGCAGGGTACCGCCGCCTTCAGGCTCGACGAGGCCAGTCGTCCGGATACGACGCTGGAGCGACTGGCCCGCCTGAAGCCCGCCTTCCGCCCCGACGGCACCATCACGGCCGGCAATGCGCCTGGCATCAACAGCGGTGCCGCTGCCGTGCTGGTTGCAGACCGCGGCTACGCCGAGCGCCATGGTCTCGCGCCCATGGCCCGGCTGGCGGCCTACGGGGTCGGCGCCGTGGAACCGGGCCTGTTCGGGCTGGGTCCGGTGCCGGCGGTGCGACAGGCATTGCAGCGCGCCGGCTGGTCGCTGGGCGACGTCGAGCGATTCGAGATCAACGAGGCCTTCGCGGCCGTGCCGCTGGCGGTGGCCGCCGAACTTGGCCTGTCGCACGACATCGTCAACGTTGACGGCGGCGCGATCGCACACGGCCATCCCATCGGCGCGACGGGCGCGGTGCTGACCACCCGGTTGCTGTACAGCATGCAGGCTGATGGCATCCGGCGCGGCATCGTCACGCTGTGCATCGGCGGCGGGCAGGGCATCGCCCTCGCACTCGAAATGCTGTCGTGAGGCGGGCACCCATGAAGATACTGGTACTCGGCGCCGGCGGCATGGGTGGCTACTACGGGGCGAGGCTGATCGAGGCGGGCGCCGACGTGACGTTCCTGGTCCGTCCCGCCCGCGCCGACGCTCTCGCGCACCACGGGCTGCGCATGCATAGCGAGCTTGGGGACTTTCGGGGCATGGTGAAGACGGTCGTGGCCGATGACCCCGGCACTGGCTACGACCTGATCCTGCTGGCCTGCAAGAGCTATGACATCGACGCGGCGATGGACGCCATCGCTCACGTTGCCGCCGCAGGGGCCGCCGTCCTGCCGTTGCTGAATGGGCTGTCCGCCTACGAAAAACTTGACCGCCGTTTCGGGCGGGACCATGTGCTCGGAGGCGTGTCATACATCGCTACGACCCTGGCCCCGGACGGATCGATTGCGCACGCCGGGCGCGCGGACAAGCTCCTTGTCGGTGCCCGCACGCCACAGGCGCAGAGACTGGCGGCGGACTTCCACAGACTGGCTTCGCGCACGCCGGGCATTCGAGGCCTGTCGTCGAACATCGAACAGGAACTGTGGAACAAGTGGGTCATGATCGCCGCCGGCGCGCTGATGACCTGCCTGATGCGTGGCACGGTTGGCGACATCCTGAAGACGCGGGATGGCCGCAGGCTGATGGAGCAGGCCATTGACGAGTGCAGCACCGTGGCGGCGCTCTGCGGCTATCCGGTGCCGGATCGCGTAGCCGAGGAGATGCGCGACCGCTTGCTCGACGAGACCTCGACATGGGCTGCGTCCATGATGCGCGACATCGCACAGGGCGCAAGGCGAATCGAGGCCGACGCCATCGTCGGCGATCTGATCGCGCATGGCGAAGCGGCTGGCCGTGATCTGCCGCTGAGCCGAATCGCGTACTGTCACCTGCAGGTCTACCAGGGCCGGCGTGGCTGACCAGCGCCGGGCAGCGGCGAGGCGGTCTCGCCGCTGCCCGCTCCGGTAAATGCCCCTTCATTGCCGACTGGCAGGGCGGCATGTGCTTTGGAATCGCTTCCACAGCCTCCGTTGATTGTCCCGATCGCCGGCCGTGCGCGCTGCCAGGAAGCCGCGCGCGTAGCTTGCACCATCGGAAGCCTTGCGATGATGCCTTTGCAGATGGTCCAGCAGGCGATCTGCCACCGCCATGTCGTTGCCCCACCCGAGATCATCCTGCAATTTCGCCAGTACGATCCGATACGGTTTCAGGCTCTTTTGTTTGAAGAGGTCAGCGAAGAACTCGGCCGCGTAGCGAAGCTTCTTTGCCGCGATCCGGGCGCGGTGACGGTGATGCGTATCGAGCTTGTGAAGGCCTCGCCCACGTCGAACGAGCTTGCGGTGACGCTTGTGCACGATGCGATCGGCAAAGGCGCCGACGCGTCGCTCAAGCAGTTTGCGCGTCTCGTCGGACGCATCGCGCCATGGAGGTGCCGCGACCCACTGATCGAGCGTAAGGGCAACGCGTGCATAGCGAGGCGACTGCACCGCCGCCGTGGCCTTGGCGTGGCGGGCTTGCGCGATCTCCGCCGCCGCGGCAGTGGCTTCCGCTACCTGGTCGCGCTTGTCCTCGCCGGCGTCAACCTGCGGTAGCGTCAAATGCGCCAGCACATACCAGTCGCGGGATTGACCAAGTTCGTCGGCAATCCAGTTGATTTCATCCGCAATGGCTGTTGGTGTTGTGATCACATCGTCGAACATATCGAGCGCGGAGCGCAAGCGACGCAGCCCGACTCGCATCTGGTGCACGCCTTCGGGCGAGTGTCCAGTGGCCACGAGCGGTGCATTGGCGTGTACCTGATCCAGGCAGTTCTGCAATATCTTGCAGAGGGCTTCTTTCACGGTGTCCTTCATTTTCAGCGCGATGGGCTGGGCCTTGACCGCCGGACGGCTGTCGGATACCAGCAGCTCATAGCCGCGGTCGCTCTTGCTCTGCATGCTCAGGCTCATCGGCACTTTGTCGATGAGCCGAAGCCCGACTTCGGTAAGGCACCGGGGATCGCCGGCCTTGAGTTCCAACTCGAGCTCGGAGAAGGAGCGTGTCTGCTGGGCCGCTGTAATCTTCCCGCTGTCCAGTGCGACCTCTATCTCTTCGCCGCTCTCCAGTTTCAGCGTCCACAATCTCCTGCTGACCGTGCTTCGAAAGATCGGAACCAGCCGATCTGACAGCGAACCGTTCTTGAGGACAGCTGAGAGCGGGGAAGACTTCGGTACGGCCGCGCGCAAGGCCTCCAGATCAGGCTTTGCCTCTTTCAGTGAAGACTCGTATTCTTCGCGCTCGAAGAGCCCGCCGCGCTGCTCTCCCGATGACTTGAGGGTCTGGACGATCTGGTCGCCATTCCGGCGGACACGCAAAGCGGCTCCGTTTCGCCGCAAGAGAAAATCCGGGGTGTCGAAGTATTCGCTTTGCAGGGCCTGCTCCCGGTGTGGATGCAGTTCCACATCCGGCAGGGCCGGCAGGTCTCGAATGACGGCGTCGCGGTCTGCCGCCAGTTCGAACTTCAGTTCCTTCTCCATAGTATTGCTCCTTGCCAAGGGTGCACTATCCTGCATGTGGATCGCGGCCCGCTCCTACATCTGAACGCCGGATTTACATATAGCTGCCGCGAGAGCCGGTTCTTCGGGCACGTGCCTTTGCAATGAATTGACTTGTGCAAGACGCGTGCCGTCAGGCGGTAGCAAATCCTCGGCCAAGAAGAGGCAGGTCCAGGCGAGTCGTGCGCTGGAGCCGGGTGGCAAAAAATAGAGTATGTTGCAAAGCCTGGCGGTAGCAGGATCTTGTCATCCGTATTGCGGCGAGCAGGGTACAAGGCAAGGAGAATCGTGATGGCTCAAGAATTCGACGCGATCATCATCGGCACCGGACAAGCCGGCCCCGCGCTGGCGGCGCGGCTGGCAGGTGCGGGCATGGACGTGGCCGTGATCGAGCGCGCGCGCTTTGGCGGCACCTGCGTGAACACCGGCTGCATTCCCACCAAGACCCTGATCGCAAGCGCCTACGCAGCCCAACTGGCGCGGCGGGCGGCCGAGTACGGGGTGAAGATCGGCGGGCCGGTCGCCGTCGACATGAAGCGGGTGAAGGCACGCAAGGACGAAATTTCCGGCCGGTCCAGCAATGGTGTGGAGCAGTGGATGCGTGGCCTGGACAAGGTCACGGTCTATCAAGGCCACGCCCGCTTCGAGGGCACGCACAGTGTGCGCGTCAACGGCGAACTGCTGCAGGCGGAGCGGATATTCGTGAACGTCGGCGGGCGGGCCCTGGTTCCGCCGATGCCAGGGCTGGACCAGGTACCGTACCTGACCAACGCGGGCATGATGGAGGTCGATTTTCTGCCGGAGCACCTGATCATCATTGGCGGCAGCTACATTGGCCTCGAGTTTGGCCAGATGTACCGGCGTTTCGGGGCCAGGGTGACCATCGTCGAAAAAGGCCCGCGCCTGATCCAGCGCGAAGACGAGGATGTGTCGCACGCAGTGCGGGAGATCCTGGAAGCCGAGGGTATCGAGATCCGGCTCGATGCCAACTGCCTGAGCGCGCGCAGGGATGGCGATCATATTGCCGTCGGGCTGGATTGCGCGGCCGGCGCGCCCGACGTCCACGGCTCGCATCTGCTGCTGGCGGTGGGACGCGTGCCCAACACTGACGATCTGGGGCTCGACCAGGCAGGCGTCGAGACCGACGATCGCGGCTATATCAAGGTAGACGAACAGTTGCGCACCAAAGTCCCTGGCATCTGGGCGCTAGGCGATTGCAATGGCCGCGGCGCCTTCACGCATACGTCATACAACGATTACGAGATCGTCGCTGCCAACGTGCTGGACCACGAGCCGCGCTCCGTGGCGGACCGTATCCCAGCCTATGCCATGTTCATCGACCCTCCGCTCGGCCGCGCCGGCATGACGGAGAGGGAAGCGCGGCAATCCGGCCGCCAGGTATTGGTCGGCACCCGCCCGATGAGCCGTGTCGGGCGGGCCGTGGAGAAAGGCGAGAGCCTGGGGTTCATGAAGGTGGTGGTCGACGCGGACACCAGAATGATCATGGGTGCCGCGATCCTGGGCCTGTCGGGCGACGAAGTGATTCACTCACTGCTCGACATCATGTATGCCAAGGCGCCCTATACGACCATCAGCCGCGCGATGCACATCAATCCCACGGTGTCCGAACTGGTACCGACGCTGCTGCAGGAATTGCGGGCGCAGGGCTAGCTCGTTTTAACCGGCCATGGGTGCCGGAAACCACGTAGTCAAGCCCCGACGGACAGCGTGCTTGGCCAATCCCGTCACCTGACGAAACCATCGAATCGTGTCATATAAATCGGGTGGAGGTCGGCGTTCGCCTTCTTGAACTCGTCCGACGGCGTGCCATAGATTACCCACCGAGCGAGCTTGGCCACAGCGAAGAACTCCTTCGACAATGGGATGAAGCTCTCCGTTTGGTGGAAGAGGGCCGCCTTCGAATCCGAGTAGCGTTCGAAGATGTCAACCGTCTTCTGGTCGTCCCCGATGTTGAACTCAAACTGCAGCGCGCCCGGCTCCTTCTCCGTTGCGGCCACAAGCTTTGGTATCAGCGGCGTGAACTTGTCCATCTGATCGACGGTAACCGTGAAAACCCAGTACACCTGTTCGCTCTGCATCCCTGCCTCCATGGTACGGTACCTCAAGGCTCACACGACGCTGACACTCGGAGCAACTGCCAACCGTGGTATTGGACCATAGTCCAATAGGAGTAGCGGCGGCGTGACTGCCACATCCACTGCTGCTGCATTATAGAACCTGACCCGCATCAGGCAGTCCGGTGCATTGATCGCGATGCTGCCTCGCGCTCACAGCCAATCACAGCCAATCCATCGGGCCAGCATCGCCGAACTGGCACCGCCCCCTGAACAGAATTAACCGTGACACCCTCACCGCAAGTCAGGGTGCCTGACGAAAATTCGCCTCCCCAACATTTGCACGCTCTCCTTCACGGATGCCAACCCTGACAGGTGGGTTGGCTACTGTTTCCGCCGGTGTCGTTCGAGACCTTCGCAGTAAGGCGGCCACGACTGTCACTTCCCGTTGCAGGCCGCTGGTCGCTGGGCCGGGCTCTGCTGCGCCACTACCTGTTCATGTCATGCCGGACACGGCATTCGCCAGATTCGCACTCAGAACTTGTGCCGCATCCCCACCACGGCGGCGACCTGACTTTTCGTCGACGAAGGGGCGAGCGTGTAGATCTGAGCGAACTTTGCGTCCCCCGCGGCGCGCTGGTAAATACCGACCAGGAAGAGGTCGGTGCGCTTGCTCAGGAAGTAGTCCGCGCCAAGGTTCACCTGGTGCCACTGCGGCGTGGTGCTCATCGGCTGATACTCACCCCAGGTGAATATATAGGCCGCCCCCACCAGCAGGTTGGGCGTGATGTAGTCAGTCAGGGAAAACTCGGCATTGTTCAGCGTCAGGTGCGTGTTGTCGAGATAGTCGAAGCGGACATTGGTGTACAGCAGTGAAGTCCCCACCTTCCCGAACTGATAGGCCCCGCCGGCGCCGAAAATTCGCTGATGGTTGACCTTTGCACCGTTGGTCGGGCTGGTGACGAAAGGCGAGCTGAATCCGTAATCCCCCACTACCGCTCCGGACTGATTGCTGGCGGCATTGGGTGTGTTCAGCTCTTCGTATGCCATGCCAAGCGACAGATCGCCCGCCTTGTACGATGCGCCGAAGCTGAACGCATTGTTCGACTTGAAGTCGCCAGGTTTCTCGCCAAGGCTGAACATTCCGGAAACCTGGAAGCCGCCGTATGACGGACTCTTGTAGGCGATCGTGTTGTTGACGCGGAAAGTATTGAAGACGTTGTCGCTATCACCGATGTGCGAGCCAAACGCGGCGAACTGTGTCGCTGACTCGTAGGGCCACAAGGTTGCCGCCGGCAGGTCGTACTGGCGGCCCAGTGTGACGGTGCCCAGTTCCTGCGATTGCAGACCTATGAACGCCTGCCGGCCGAACAGACGACCGCCCTGGGAAAGGGTGCCCGTATCAATGGCAAAGCCACCTTCGAGGGTGAAGAAGGCGGTGTTGCCGCCGCCAAGTTCTTCTGTGCCTCGCAGACCCCAACGCGGCGTCTGCATCGGTCCGTTGGCAAGCTGAACCTGGGAATGGCCGTTCTGATTGTTGGCATACAGGATGCCTGTGGAAATCAGCCCGTACAGATTCACGCCGCTCTCGGCCTGCGCCGCCGAGCAGCCCAGCAATAGTGACGTGGCGATGATGGCACTTCGCTTCATGGTTACCTTTTCTTCTGATGAAAAATGGTTGAACGCGCCTTTCCCGTGCGCGATCGGCGCACCGGGGGCAGAAGGGCGGAAGCTGGGCTGGAGTGAGAGTTGTCTGCGGCGATGAATTAGCCCGCAGTCTTTACCGAAGAAGTGGCGCCTGGCCCGTCATCTGCATGACAGGTTGGCAGGTGCTGCCGGTCGTCTTGCAACCGGCACGGATCACGGTCCCGTACCGATGCGTCACATTCGCTTGGGCTACTTGCCGCTGATGGCCTGAATGCATGCCGGCTTCCTCTCCGAATCTCTTTATCGATGAGATTTGCAGGGATTCTCCGTGCGGAAGTCGCTTTGCAGGAAGCATCAATTTTGGCGAGGGCTGAGCGAATTTTTGGCGCAGGCGTGCCCGTGTAGCACTGATTTTTGCACTGGTGCGAGGCATCGAGGGCACCGTCCACGGGCACGCCGCACCATTGTCGAGCGATCTAATTTCGGCATCGCCATTGCTCTAAAAATGATTCTTGTTAGAGCACTGTGCGGCCATCAGAATAGGTCCGTCACAGCAATGCCTCGCGAATCTGGCAGGGCAAATTGATACGCAATTCAAGGAGATGAGATGGCAGTTCCAGAGAATCCACAGCGCCGACGCGTGATCCGGACAGCGCTCATGGCGGGGGGGCTGGCTGCTTCCGGCACATTGCTCTCGGTGCGCGCCCTTGCCGCCGACAAGGCGGCTGTCAGCATGCAGTTGGGCTGGGTACCGGGCGGCAACCAGGTGGGCGAAGTCGTGGCAAAGCGACTCGGCTATTACGAACAGGAAGGCATCGATTTCAGCATCCTGCCGGGCGGCCCGAATATCGATGGTGTCGCCATCGTCGCCTCCGGCCGGGGCGAGGTCGGGCAAATCTCATCGAGCCCCTCGATCATGCTGGCGGTGTCGGAAGGACTGCCCGTCAAGTGCTTCGCGGTTGGCTTACAGCAGCATCCCTACGCCTTCTTCTCGCTCAAGAAGTCGCCCATCCGCACGCCGCAGGACATGATCGGCAAGCGGATCGGTATCCAGGCGACCGGCATGGTGCTGATCAAAGCCCTGCTCGCCAAGCACAAGATTCCCGAGAGCCAGGTCAACATCGTGCCGGTCGGCGCCGACATGATGCCGCTGCTGAGCGGGCGCGTCGATGCCGTCACCGGCTGGCAGACCAACGTCTCCGCGCTCAAGGCGCTGGGCGCGGACCGCGTCGACCTGAGCCTGTGGGATTCCGGAGTGCGGCTCTATGCGCTGCCGTACTACGCAAACACCGACACGCTGCGCAAGCATCCCGAGGTGCTGCAGCGCTTCCTGCGCGCCACCGCGCGTGGCTGGATTCAGGCCCACAAGAATCGTGACCAGGCCACTGACCTGCTGGTCAAGGAATTCCCCACCCTGAACCGCGCCGATGAGCGTGCGGCGATGGACACGTTCATGAACTACGCCTTTCCAAAAGAGGGCAGCACGCGCGGATGGGGCAGCATGGACGCGGCAGTGTGGCAGGAGCAGATCTCGCTCTACGCCCAGCTCGGCCAGTTCCGCGCGCGCGCGCCCAAAATCGAGGACGTCATGACCATGGACGTCCTGCAAGCCACCCAATCCGTCCGAGCCATAGCCTGAATGATGCAAGCCATCCTGTCGGAGACCGTCGGCGCGGCGCGCGCCGTCAACACCCCGCTCGTGCGCGATACAGATGCGGGACTCTCAATCCAGTGCCGTAACATCAACGTCCGCTTTTTTACGGACCGACGCAGCACGACCGCCATCGAGGGCCTGAGCCTCGACGTGGCCAAGGGCGAGTTCCTGACCCTGCTCGGTCCGTCTGGTTGCGGCAAGTCCACCTTCCTGCGTGTTGTCGCGGACCTGGTCAAGCCCAGCCGTGGTCAGATCCGCGTGCTCGACGAAGCGCCGGCCGTGGCACGCGCCAGGCGCGATATCGGATTCGTGTTCCAGGATGCCGCGCTGCTGCCGTGGCGCACGGCGCTGCAGAACGTGGAACTGCCTCTGGAGGTCGCCAATGGCAAGTCCCGCGCGGGCAAGGCTACGCCGCGCGAACTGCTTGAACTGGTTGGCCTCAAGGGACGTGAAGACGCCTATCCACATGAGATGTCGGGTGGCATGCGGCAGCGCGTGGCGATTGCACGCGCGCTTGTCAGCGACCCCAGGATCCTGTTGATGGACGAACCGTTCGGCGCCCTTGACGAGATCACCCGCGACCGGCTGAACGAGGAACTGCGCCGGGTCTGGTGCGAGATGGGGCTGACCGTGCTGTTTGTCACGCACAGCATCTACGAGGCCGCCTTCCTCGGCCAGCGCGTGCTGCTGCTTGCGGCCAATCCGGGCCGGGTCAGGGAAATCGTGCCGGTCACGCTGCCCGAGGACCGCACGCTGGATATCCGAGAGACAACCGAGTTCGTACAACTATCCGCGCATCTGCGGCGCGTGCTGGAGACCTGCTGATGAGTGCCACGGAAATGAAGCTCGACCTGCCCGCCACGGGTGCCGACCCCGAAGCCGACGCCTACCGTGCCGGCCGCCGCCGGCGCATATGGCGTGCACGGGTATTGCCGGCGCTCGGCATTGCCGCGCTGGTGTTCACCTGGTGGGCCGTTGTCACTGGCTTTCACATCAAGCCTTTCATCGCCCCTTCGCCAGGCCTGGTGCTGCAGACCTTGTTCGACAAGCACGACATCCTGCTGCAGAACCTCATTCCGACCGCAACCGAAGCCGTGGGTGGCTTCCTGCTGGGTAACCTGCTGGCCATCGTGCTGGCAACGGTATTCGTCCACAACAAGACCTTGCAGGACATCTTCTACCCGGTCGCCGTGATGATCAACTCGATCCCGGTGGTGGCCAAGGCACCGATCCTGGTCCTGATCATGGGCAACGGTATTGCGCCCAAGATCACCATTGCCGCCATCGTGTGCTTCTTTCCCACCCTGGTGAACATGGTGCGGGGGCTGGAGGCGGTCAACCCGCAGTCACTCGAACTGATGCAGGTGCTTTCCGCCAGCAAGCGCGAGATCTTCTTCAAGCTGCGCCTGTTCAATTCGCTGCCGTACCTGTTCTCGGCGCTGCGCATCGCGGCTTCGATGTCGGTCATCGGCGCTGTGGTGGGTGAGTGGATCGGCGCTACCGAAGGCATTGGCGCCATGATCATCCAGGCCACCTACGCTTTCGACTCCGCGTTGCTGTACGCGGCCATCATCATGAGCGCAGCCCTGTCCGGCACGTTCTTCCTTGTCATCGCGGCGCTTGAGCGCCGGCTCATCAACTGGCAACCGGCGAGCGCCCATTGAGCGCCCAAAGCGCCCACCTGGCACTGCCCGACAACAACTATTCGAAGGATACGCATGAACAAAGTGAATGACTGGATTCGCCGGCCCGCCCACGACGTGCGCGTGGCGGCCCAGGCCAACGTAGTGGTGGTAGGCGGAGGGCCGGCCGGCCTGTCGGCGGCACTGGCGGCGGCGCGCAACGGTGCGCAGACCATCCTGCTGGAGCGCTACAACCATCTGGGCGGCCTGGCGTCCGGCGGCATGGTGCTGGTGCTTGACGATATGTGGGACAGCCACTTGCAGGAAATCTCGGTCCGCGGCAACTGCATGACCATGATCGAGCGCATGGCCGCCAAGGGCCTGGCGCGGTTCCCGCAATCGAATGAGTGGGGCGAGGACCCCGCTGCCTACCGGCGCTGGGGACGCTGGGGCACCTTTGATTTCCACAGCCAGAAGACACCTCACCCGGTCTGCTTTGCCGCGGCCTTTGATCCTGACGCCTACAAGCGCGTGGCACTGGAAATGGTCCAGGAAGCCGGGATTTCGCTGCGCCTGCATTCCTGGTTCTCGCAGACGCTGGTGGAAGACGGCAAGGTCAAGGGCGTGATCTGCGAAACCAAGAGCGGTCGCGAAGCGATCCTGGCCGATGTGGTGATCGACACCACCGGCGACCTGGATGTCGCCGCGTCCGCAGGCGCGCCCCATATTGGCGGAAGCTATATCACCACCACCGTTTTCCGCCTCGGTGGCGTCGACACGGAAGCGGCCGAGCGCTTCGAGCGCGAGGAACCGGAGACCTACGCCGAGCTCGACCGGCAGATCAAGCGCATTCTCGGCGGTTCCTGGGGCCTGTGGTGGTTGAAGACACCGCTGCCTGGCGTGGTGTGGTGCAACTGTCCGCATATGGCGGGCATTGACGGGCTCAAGGCTGAAGACCTGACGCGCGCCGAGATCCAGGGCCGCAAGCATATCCATGCGGTGGTGGAGTTCGTGCGCGACAAGATGCCTGGTTTCGAGCAGTGCTATGTCATCGACGTGGCGCCGCAGACTGGCGTGCGGCAGACCCGCCTGCTCGACGGCGAGTACGTGATGTCCAAGGAAGACGTGGCACACCGCGTGCGCTTTGATGACAGCATTGCGCGCGGTCGCGACTACTACATGCCTTATCGCGCTCTGCTGCCAAAGCAGATCGACAACCTGCTGGTGGCGGGGCGTCATTATTCGGCCACTTCGCAGGCGCAAAAGATCTCGCGCGAGATTCCGCCTTGCATGGCCATGGGCGAAGCCGCCGGAGTGGCTGCCGCGCTGGCGCTTGAGGCCGGTGTTTCAGTGCGTGACGTCGATGTGCGCGCGGTACAGAAGACGCTGCGCGCCCAGGGCGCGGACCCTGGTGACCAGACTGGCCGTAACGCCGATATTCCCGCGCTGGCGGCCTATGTGCAGGTGGAGGCAGCATGACGCAGGCAGAACAACGCACAATGCAGAAAGACCTGCCGCTCAGTGGCATCCGCGTGATCGACTTCACCCAGGTCATGATGGGGCCGGTCTGCACGCAGACGCTGGCCGACTATGGCGCGGATGTCATCAAGATCGAGCGCAAGGGTGCCGGCGATCTCAGCCGCTCCACCTTCGAGCCGGTGGCGGGCGCCGATAACCCGATCTTCTGCAGCCTGAACCGCAACAAGCGCAGCGTCGCGCTGGACCTGCGGGATCCGGACGCGATGGCCACGGTGAAGACGCTGATCGCCGGTGCCGACGTCGTCGTCAACAATTTCCGCGCCGGCGTGATGGAGCGCATGGGACTGTCCTATGAGGCCTGCCGCGAGTTGAATCCGCGCATCATCTATGCGGTCGGCACTGGCTTTGGCGAAAGCGGTCCCTATGCGCACAAGGGCGGCCAGGACGTGCTGGCGCAGGCCATCACGGGCGTGATGGCGCGCCGTGCCGACGAGTCGCTGCCGGTCTCGGTCTACCCGACCGCGCTGGCCGATTATTCCGCGGGCATGCACATGGTGCAGGGCGTGCTGCTGGCGCTGCTGGAGCGGTCCCGCACGGGGCAGGGGCAAAAGATCAGCGTATCGCTGTACAACTCGATGCTCGCCATGCAGATGCAGGAGGCGGCCATGATCATGATGCAGGACTCGGAGGTCAACTGGGCGGCCATGCCCCTGTCCGGCGCCTTCCACACCATGACCGGCCCGCTGGTCATGGTCGGTGCCTTCAAGCAGAACCCGCTGCGCGACATCTGTGCAGCGCTGGAGCTCGAAGACCTCTCCGTCGACCCGCGTTATAGCGACCTCAACCAGCAGTTCGCCAACAAGGCCTCGCTGCAGGCAACCCTGCGCGAGCGCTTTGCCAGCAATACGCGCGAGCACTGGCTGGCCCGCCTGGAGGCACAGGACATCCTGTGCGCTCCGGTGCGCGACTTGCGCGAGGCGCTGGTCGATCCCCAGACCCGGCACAACGAGATGCTGCTGGAAGGGCAGGGCGAAGGCCAGCACGTCAGGTTCGTCAATAGCCCGATCAGCATGTCGAGCGCACGCGTGACGCTGCGCCGGGCGCCTCCGCGGCTCGGCCAGCACAATGTGGAAGTGCTGGCGGAACTCGCCGGCCACGCCGGCACGCCGGTGGCGAGCGCAACGGAGCAATCATGAGCGTCAGTCTGCAGATCGAGAACTATGTCGCTACCGTGACGCTGTCGCGGCCCGAAGTCCTGAACGCTGTCGACCTGGCCACCGAGGCCGAACTGCAGCGCATCTGGACCGACCTTGAACGTCGCGACGATGTGCGCGTGGTGGTGCTGACCGGCGCCGGGGAGCGCGCGTTCTGCGTGGGCGCGGACATGAAGAATCCCGCCACCACGGGCCTCGAATACTGGGGGGCTTCGCGCCCCGGTGGCTTTGGCGGCATTGCGCTGCGGGAGTCGCTGAACCTTCCGGTCATTGCGCGCGTCAACGGCTTTGCGCTGGGCGGCGGCTTCGAGATGGTGCTGGGCTGCGATATCGTGGTGGCTTGCGAGGAAGCCAGCTTCGGCCTGCCTGAAGCCCTGGTGGGACGCATGCCGCTGGACGGTGGCATGACCCTGCTGCAGCGCCAGATTCCCTATCGCCAGGCCATGGCGATGCTGCTCACCGGCAAGCGCGTGTCGGCGCGGGAAGCCGAGGCAATGGGGCTGATCAACGAAGTCGTGCCGCGCGCACAGCTGGACACCGCAGTGCAGGACTGGATTGACGCCTTGCTGGCGTGCGCACCGCTGTCCCAGCAGGCCATCAAGCAGGTAGTGCGCCGCACTGCCACGCTTTCGCCATCCGATGCACAGGCGCTGCGGCTGCCTGCGCTGGTCAGCGCATTGCAGTCCGAGGACGCACACGAGGGCGTGCTGGCCTTCCAGCAAAAGCGCAAGCCCCAGTGGCAAGGTCGATGATGGCTTACGTGATTGCTTCCGGCTGCATCGACATCAAGGACCGCGCCTGCGTCAAATGTTGCCCGGTCGACTGCATCTACGAGGGCGGGCGCACCCTGTATATCCATCCGGACGAGTGCATCAGTTGCGGCATCTGCGTTTCCGTATGCCCGACCGAAGCCATTCACGCGGATAATGAACTGCCGGAGGCGGAGGCGGCTTTCGCCGCCGTCAACCGGGAGTTCTTCGGTCCGACCGTCAGCGGCATCGGTTCGCCTGGCGGCGCCGACTATGTCGGCCCGGTGGCGTGCGATCACCCCGTGGTGTCGGCGTATCCCACTGCATTGCCGGTCTAGCAACAGGTCCCGGCGGAGCCATTGTCATGCATGCCAGCATCCTCAAGTATTTTGTCGAGGTTGCCCGCTGCGGCTCGATCCGCAAGGCGGCCCAGAATCTCTATGTGGCTTCCAGTGCCGTCAACCGGCAGATCCTGAAGCTGGAAGCCGAGATGGGCACTGACCTGTTCGACCGGCTGCCGAATGGCATTCGGCTGAACGCCGCGGGCGAGCGCATGCTGCAACATATCCGCGCGACGCTCAACGACTATCATCTGATGCGCAGCGAGCTCGATGAACTGAAGGACGAGCGCAAGGGCCATGTGACTGTAGTCGCCATGGATTCATTGTTCGTGGACTTCCTGCCTGCCGCGGTCGAGGAATTCTCGGAGTTGTATCCCGCGGTAACCTATTCGATCGCGGCGGTCACGCCTTCCGAGGTCGCACCCAAGGTCCTTGGCGGGGATTACGACGTTGGCGTGACCTTCATGTCGAAGCTGCCTGCCGGCCTGGAGGTCGCCGGGCAGGTGGCGCTGCCGCCAGGCGTGGTGATGGCCTTTTCGCACCCGCTGGCCAAAAAGGAACGGCTCAGCTTTGCCGACTGCCGTGATCACGCCTTCCTGCGTCTGGAGGGACCTTCTCCGCTGCAGGGGGTGGTGTCTCCCCGCTTTGCCGAATTCTGGGACCTGGTGACGCCCAGCGTCATCTGCAATTCAACGATCCTGCTCAAACGCCTGGTTGCCTCCGGGCGCGGCATCTCCTTTTTCTCCAAGCTGGCCTTTGCCGATGAAATTGCGCGCGGCGAGGTGGTCTGGCGGCCATTCGACGAACCGAACGTCAACGCGCTGACCGTCGGCATCATTACGCCATGCCAGCGAGTGCTGTCCAGCGTCACGACGGAGTTCGTAAGGGGTCTGGTCCACCGGCTCAAGCAAGTCGAGCTGTCCCTGACAACCTGACCCATCGACCCGCTTCCTGGACATCATCAAGATCCAAATAAAGGAAACCTATCTGTGAAGAACCACTATATTGCCGGCCAATGGCACGACAGCACCGAGGCCGCGATCAGCATCAATCCGTCAGACACCAACGACGCGATCGGCCACTATGCGCAGGCGAGCGCGGCGCAGGCGACTGAAGCCATCACTGCTGCCCACGCCGCCGCGCCTGAATGGGCGCGCAGCACGCCGCAACAGCGCGCCGATGCGCTCGACAGAATCGGCAGCGAGATCCTCGCCCGGCGCGAGGATCTCGGCCGGCTGCTCTCAAGCGAGGAAGGCAAGACCCTGCCCGAAGGTATTGGCGAGGTCACGCGCGCGGGCAATATCTTCAAGTACTTTGCGGGGGAAGCGCTGCGACTGCGCGGCGACAAGCTGGCCTCGGTGCGGCCGGGCGTGGAAATCGAGGTCACGCGCGAGCCCGTGGGGGTGGTGGGGATCATCGCGCCCTGGAACTTTCCGATGGCAATCCCCGCCTGGAAGATCGCGCCGGCACTGGCGTTCGGCAACGCCGTGGTGTTCAAGCCGGCCGAGATCGTGCCCGGCTGTGCCTGGGCCCTGGCGGAGATCATCAGCCGCGCCGGCCTGCCGCCAGGCACATTCAACCTGGTCATGGGGCGGGGTGCCGAGGTGGGCCGGGTGCTGCTCGACGACCGGCGTGTCGACGCCATCTCCTTCACCGGCTCGGTTGCCACCGGCCGTCGCGTCGCTCAGGCGGCCGCGCAGCGAATGGCCAAGGTGCAGCTCGAAATGGGTGGCAAGAATCCCATGGTGGTGCTCAATGACGCCGACATCGATATCGCCGTGGACTGCGCCGTGCAGAGCGCGTTCTTTTCCACCGGGCAGCGCTGCACGGCGTCCAGCCGGCTGATCGTGGAAGAGGGCGTCTATGCGGCCTTTGTCAGCAAGTTGCAGCAACGCACCGCAGGTCTGAGGATCGGCCATGCGCTCGAAGCCGGCACCGACATCGGGCCGGTGGCAAGCGCCGAGCAACTAGCGCAGGACCTGCGCTATGTCGCCATCGGACAGGAGGAAGGCGCTCGTTTGTTGTGCGGCGGTGACCAGGTGTCGCGCAAGGCGCCGGGCTACTATCTGACACCGGCTGTCTTTGTCGACTGCAGCAACGAGATGCGCATCTGCCGCGAGGAAATCTTCGGCCCGGTCGCCACCGTGATCCCGGCCCGGGACTACGAGCATGCGCTTGCGCTCTCCAACGACACAGAATTCGGCCTGGCTGCGGGTATCTGCTCGACCTCACTCAAGTATGTGCAACACTTCAAGCGGCACGCCCAGGCTGGCATGGTGATGGTAAATGTGCCTACGGCCGGGGTTGATTATCATGTGCCGTTCGGCGGCCGCAAGGCTTCCAGCCTGGGCGCGCGAGAGCAAGGCAGCTATGCAGCCGAGTTCTATACGACCGTGAAGACCGCGTACATAGCCGGCTAGAGTACGCGGGCGCCCGGTGAGGGTGCCCGCGCCGGTTACCGGAAGGCGGGAGGCGCAGGTGCCGGCGCCGACCCCGGCGGGCGACGCGGGCCCGTCAGGATGCCTGACGAGTTCAATTCGCGCGCGGTGTGTCAGAATCCGCGGTGCGACTGCGAACACCGACAGGAACTAGCGAATGCCCAAAATCGCGACAGATCAAGCGAGCGCCAGCCAGCTGAACAAGATCGTTGGTACGGCAATCGTCCTGGCAATTCTGTACTTCGCTCGCGAAGTGCTGATTCCGGTTACGTTAGCCTTCATCCTCAGCATCTTCATTCAACCACTCGTTCGCGGACTCCGCCGCATCGGCCTTGACCAGGTAAGCTCTGTTGCCCTCTCGGCACTGGTACTCGCACTGGGTTTATCCATCAGCGGCCTGGTCATCGGCACGCAGCTCATTCGCCTGGGGAGCAGCTTGCCGCAGTATGAAGACACCATTCGCGGCAAGCTCGGGACGCTTGACGAGATGACCCTGGGCAAGCTGAGCGCAATCACGGGTCAGGCAAGCCGGGTATTCGGCAAGCTCACGAACGAACAACAACAAGGTAAGACTCCCGCGAAAGGTTTGTCAGAGTCCGAGGCGGTAAGCGTCACCCGGCCTGTTCCGGTCGAGGTCCATCAACCCGAACCCCGCCCGATAGAACTGCTCACGCGAATCGTCGATTCAATAGCACGCCCGCTTGGGACGGCCGGCGTGGTGTTCGTCGTGCTGATCTTCGTGTTGCTCGAACATGAGGCGCTGCGGGACCGGTTCATCCGGCTGGTAGGCAGCGGCAATCTGCGTGCGACGACGGCATTCGTCAACGACGCAGGCGAACGCATATCGCGCTTCTTCGTTTCACAGTTGCTTGTGAACATCGCCGTAGGCGTAATGATCTGCGTGGGGCTTGCCATCACCGGCCTGCCCCAGGCGCCGTTGTGGGGTGCGATGGCCGGACTGCTCCGCTTTGTGCCTTATGTCGGGATCTGGATCGCAGCCTTCTTCGCGGTATTGCTGGCCACGGCCATCACACCGGGCTGGACGCTGGCGCTCGTCACGCTCGCCCTGTTTTTTGCCATCGAGCTCCTTGTTTCCCAATTGCTTGAACCTCAACTCTATGGTCACGCCACGGGAATGTCGCCGCTATCCGTGGTGATTGCAGCCATCTTTTGGAGTTGGATCTGGGGCCCGGTCGGATTGGTCCTCTCGACGCCATTGACTCTGTGTCTGGTCGTGGCGGGACGTTATATCCAGCCACTCAGCTTTCTCGAGATCCTGTTGGGAGAAGTCCGCGCCCTTACCCTGGCGGAGAATTTCTATCAGCGTGCACTCTCGGGCGACGCTCAGGAGATCCTGGCCAGCGCGAGGCGATTTCTTCGGAACAAGCCACTCAGCGCCTACTGTGACACAGTCCTGATGCCGGCCTTCCACTTGGCCCATGCCGATTTCGCGCAGAGGGAAATCACCCGCACCGAACAACACAAGGTGAATAGCGCAATCGCTTCAGTGCTGGCCAACCTCGAAGGCAAACGAAGCTGGTGGCAGCCCAATCCCCGAATCTCGGTGCTGGAGGGCGGCACGGTCGCGCGGCGGTTGCGAGCGCAGCGGGAACGGCAGATGGGGAGATGGCAGGGGCCCCTGGATGTGCCTGCGGGTACGATCGTACTAGGCATTGGCGCGGGCTCGCCCATTGATGAACTGGCGGCGGAAGTCCTGGTGCGTGTCCTGCGCGCACAGCATCTCGACGGGCGTCATCTCTCGCTCGAGGATCTGCAGGCAGAACCTCCGGTGCGCGAGAGCAGGCCCGAGTCGGTCGCGGCGGTTTGTCTGGTCAACTTGATATCAGACCAGTCGCTGGCCGCTGCGATCGCGGGAATTCGCCGGCGCCTTCCGTATGCAAAGGTTCTTGTGCTGTGCTCGTCGAATCCCTTCGAGCCGCACGAGAAAGGCCCCCCTGACGTACCTGAAGCCGATATTACGGTGCACTCGTTTGGCGAAGCCATGGAGAGTTGCATCTATCTGCTTAAGGGGCCCGGTGTCGGCGCTACCCCGGACGGAATGAATTGATGCGCCCGCTCAATCGTTCGCCCTCGACCGAGACCGGCATCCCGAGTGCAGGAACTGCGCGATCGGTCCAGCCGCCTCCATACTTTCAGCCTGCCTCGGTCCCCGGGTTCAAATAGGCCTCCAGTTCACGTGATACCGTAGAAAAGCGCTCCAGCAGGAAGTCGAGTAGCGCCCGGACACGCGGCGCCATGTACCGGCTACGGTGATACAGGGCATGCACCGGGACATCCGGAGACCGCCACTCGGGCATCAGAATATTCAGTCTTCCCGCGCGCAGATCCGCCCCTATGTCCCATATCGATTTCATTGCTATCCCGTAACCCGCTACTGCCCACTCACGTGCGAGCGCGCCGTCATTTGTCTCTCGGGAACCTGCCAGTGGCAAGGTATAACTCTCGATCTCACCGCCACGCGTAAACCGCCAGTCATTCGTAAGCCCAACTGCGGTCCCCAGGACGATGCAATCGAAGCGCGCCAGATCCCGCGGGTGATCGGGCGCACCGTGCGTCGCCACATACTCCGGCGACGCACAAAGCACGCGTCGATTAGACGCGAGGCGCCTTGCGACAAGGGAGCTATCCGGGGGCACGCCAAACCGGATGGCAAGGTCAATGTCGTCGAGCAACAGATTCGACAACGAATCGGACAGCACCAGGGCGAAAGTCACCTCCGGATACTGCACGTTGAATTCGTCAAGCCAGCCCTTGAGGACGTGACGGCCGAAATCGGAAGTCGCCGAAATCCGCACCTTTCCGCGCACCACGCTCCGGCCGGCCTGTAGCGCGGCATGGGCATCTTCCAGGGCCTGAAGCGCCTGCTGGCAATGCAGCAGGTAGATTCGCCCCTCCTCCGTAAGTCGCAACTGGCGCGTCGTGCGCTCAAAGAGCCGCGTCTTCAGGGCCGCCTCCAGCTTGACAAGACGTGCGCTCGCCGCCGCGGGCGAGAGTCCCAGCTTCCGTCCCGCAGCCGATAGCCCACCCAGGTTTGCCGCTTCAACAAAAAGCCGGATGTCGCCGAGGTTCTCCACGATATTTCCGTTCTTTTTGAAGATGATTCAAATGGTAGGCCAATTATCAAAACCTGGCGGACTTTGCACAATGTGCCACATCAGCAATCGGCCCATTAGGTCCGGAGACCCTCAATCATGTCGACAACCGCCTCGCCACTTTTCACGCCGACCGCTCTCGCCGGCCACACGCTTGCCCACCGCATCGTCATGGCGCCCATGACGCGTGCGCGCAGCACCCAGCCCGGTGACGTCCCCAACGCGATGAACGCCCGCTACTACGCCCAGCGTGCCGGCGCCGCGCTGATCGTGACTGAGGCCACCCAGATCTCGCCCCAAGGCAAAGGCTATTCCTTCACCCCCGGCATCTACAGCCCCGAGCAGGTCGCCGGATGGCGGCTGGTGACCGATGCGGTCCACGCCGCCGGCGGCAGGATCTTCCTGCAACTCTGGCACGTGGGCCGTATGTCCCATCCGGATTTTCACAATGGCGAACTGCCGGTGGCGCCCTCGGCAGTCCCATTCGAAGGCCAGATCTGGAAGGTCGACCCTGCCACGGGCGTCGGCACCATGGTGGCCAGTCCGATCCCGCGTGCACTGACGCGAGACGAGATCAGCAGCGTCGTGGCGGATTTCCGCCAGGCCGCTCGCCATGCCATGGATGCGGGCTTCGACGGTGTCGAGATCCACGGCGCCAATGGCTACCTCATCGACCAGTTCCTGCGTACGACGTCGAACGTCCGCACCGACGAATACGGCGGCTCGCGTGAGAACCGCCTGCGCTTTCTCAAGGAAGTTGTCAACGCTGTGGCGGAGGAGGTCGGAGCCGATCGCACCGCCATCCGCCTCGCACCGTTCCTGACCGCGCGTGGCATGGCCTGTCCAGACATCCTGCCGACCATTCTCGATGCTGCCGAGTTTCTGCAGGCACGCGGCGTTGCCTATCTGCATCTGGTCGAAGCAGACTGGGACGATGCTCCGCAATTTACCGAGGCATTCCGCCAGTCCATCCGCGCCCGGTTCAAGCGGCCGATCATTGTCGCAGGGAACTACGACAAGGCGCGGGCCGATTGGGTGCTGACCAAAGGCTACGCCGACCTGGTTGCCTTCGGCCGGCCGTTTGTGGCCAATCCGGACTTGCCGCGTCGCCTTGCCGATGGCTTGTCGCTGGCTACCTTCGACGCCAGCACACTGTTCGGCGGCGGCGAGCGAGGCTATACCGACCATCCTGCTTTGCCGGGAGCGGATGTTTCCGGCCGGGCCGAGGACGCCGTCACCCTTGCGTGAGCGCTCGCCGGCCGCAACGTGACCAGTAGCGGGGCGGGTTCAATACATCCGCGCGCCAATGCAAGTTCATCTCGACACAAGGAAGAGAAAATGTTCGTTTATCGTGGCTCGACCGCTCTGATTACAGGCGCATCAAAAGGACTAGGGAAGGTCTTCGCGGAGACACTTGCGGCACGAGGCATGAACCTGGTGCTGGTGGCCCGGTCTGGTAACGCTTTGCGCGGCCTGGCGGAAGAACTGACCGACAAGTACGGTGTGCAGTGCCTCCCGCTCAGCGCCGACCTGGCCAATCCCGACGCCGCCATCCGGATCGGTGAGGAACTCGAGCGCAGTGGCATCCAGGTGGACCTGCTGGTCAACAATGCGGGGCTTGGTCTGACCGGCAGCTTCCTCTCGCAGGATTTCACGAAGGTACAGTCGGAAATCCAGGTGAACGTAAATGCGCTGGTCGCGCTGACTCACCTGCTCGGCCGCGGAATGACGAAGCGAGGCAGAGGCGGCATCATCAATCTCGCGTCCAACGCAAGCTTTCAGCCACTCCCTTATATGGCCACCTACGCTGCAACCAAGGCGTTCGTGCTTTTCTTCAGCGAGGCGCTGCAGTATGAGCTCGCTGGCACGGGCGTTCATGTGACCGCAGCTTGCCCGGGGCCAACGGCAACGAGCTTCTTTGACGGCGTGTCGACCGACGTGTCGCCCAAGGACATGGACAGCTCGGAATCAGTTGTTCATAAAACACTCAAGGCCTTCGATCGAAGGAAAGCCGTCGCCTATCCGGGGCGGACAAGCGTGCGAGCGGCCACCTGGCTGTCGCGATTTTTTCCGCGAACGCTCATGGTACGCCTCGCAGCAATGGCCACTGGAAAAATGGGGCTTCAAGGCTGAATGCACTCGGAGATTCGCGCAGCCGCTCGATCATCTTGCGCGAGTTATCGCCGGCTTGACGGATGCATGAAGCAGGCTCAACGCATCGATACGCCGGCTCCGGACGGCGGCATTAACTCTCAGACCAATTGGATACGGATATGAAATGTCAGGAACGTACGCCGACGCGCCAAGGAGAAACGCAATGAAGATTCTCGTGACCGGAGCGACCGGCTATATCGGTGGCGCCGCCGCCAAGGCGCTCATCAAACGTGGACACGAGGTCTTCGGCCTCGCACGATCGGAAGGATCCGCCGGGCGGCTTCGCCTCGCCGGAATCACCCCTGTTGCCGGCGACTTTACCGACAGCGCGAGCCTGATCAGGGCGGCCAGCGGAGTCGACACGATCGTCAGTACGGCAAGCATCGGCTCACTGGCGGGCAGCGCTGAAACGTTCGCGCAGGATCGGGATGCGATTCGCGCCATGCTCGGCGCTGCAAAGGGATCGGGCAAGACTCTTGTCTTCACCAGCGGCTCGGCGGTCCTTGGCATCTTCAATGGCGGCGAGGCGACGCGGGACGTCTTCGGTGAAGATGTGAGCCTGCCTTTACCGCCCTCGGTCTTCGCCCCCCCATCGGCAAATGTGCCGCCTGAGCTGATCGAAATGTTCGGCGCCGCCATGGGCGCACGCGTCGAGACGGAGCAGGAAGTCGCGAACGCCTCTGGTGTCCGCGGCATCGTGATGCGGCCGGGCCTCGTCTACGGAAACGGCGGCAGCTACGACTTGCCCGCCCTCATCCGGATGGCCCGCGCCAAAGGCGTGGCTCCCCACCTCGGGTCGGGTGGCACGCTGCAGGGATATGTTCATGTGGATGATCTGGCCGAACTGTATTGTCTCGCCGTCGAGGGGGCGCCCGCTGGTGCGGTGTTGCACGGCGTGACCGGTGAAGTGAGCCAGCGGGAGCTCGCCACGGCCATCAGCCGAATGATCGGAGCCGGCGATCACACGGCAAGTTTCCGACTCGAGGAGATGTACGCCGCTGGCGGCCCGGTCGGCCTCAGTCTTTCGTTGAACAAGCGCATGTCATCGGAAAAAACACAAAGTCTGCTGGGCTGGTCGCCGCTCCGCAGGGACATCCTGGACGATATCGAGCTCGGCTCGTACGCCGCGTGAGTTCTGATACTCATTGCAACGCATACGAAGTTGTCAGCCCCATGAAGGGAGAGCCAGTTATCACTTGAAATGCGCCGATTGCAACGTAGGGCGGGTTTGCTGCCCATGAATCGGCTCTCCGTGGCGCTGCGCATCCTGCACCAACTGCGAGGGTCAGGGACGGCAGTTCTCGCAGAGTGTGCTTCGAGGCGATCTGGCCGCATTTCAGGCTTCCTCGTCACTCGAATACGCCGAGGGCGCGCAATGGTGGCATTTGCCTTGCCATTTGCAATCGATTGCATTAAATTGGCATTGACAGCGGCGGCGCAGCGTAGGAACTGCTTTGAATCGCCCTGCTTTATCCTCAATGTCGATACAATCGTTTGCAAGGAGAGCATCGCATGGCTCAAGCTACACAAGACAGATCGAACCTCAATCGCTCGTATTGGGGGGCCATTCTCGGAGGCAAGGTCGCCGAGGTCAGCGATGATCAGGAATTCTTCATGGTCGAAGAGGCGGCGACGGCAAAGCCACTGGGCCGCGTTGTGGCCGCGGACGAGTCACTCGTGGGCAGGGTGGTCGCGGATTCGCGACATGCCTACGAGAATGACTGGCGCCAGCGCTCGCCTCGTGAGCGCGCCCAGTTGTTGCATCAGGTCGCGGCCAAGATTCGCGAGCACGCTGATGAACTCGCGGAACTCGAAGCACGCGAAGTCGGCAAGCCGAAGCGCGACGCACTTCGCTTCGACGTTTCATATTGTCATGCCTGTTTTGACTATTTCGCCGGCCTTGCCGATACGCTCCATGGCGAGATCCTTGATCAGGGCGCAATCGAGGCACGCGTACTCTTCGAACCGTATGGTGTGGTTGCGGCCATTCTTCCATTCAACTGGCCGCCGATTCACTTTGCAAAGAAGTCCGCGCCGGCGCTGGCTGCGGGCAATACTGTCGTCGTGAAGCCGGGTGAGCAGGCACCGTTGACCGTCATGCGACTGGTCGAGCTGGCCAACCAGGTGCTGCCCCCGGGCGTACTCAACGTGGTTCCGGGCATCAAGGCCGGGGCCGCCCTGGCGTCACATCCCAAGGTCGAGCGCATCAGTTTTACCGGCGCAACGGCTACGGGTCGCCGCGTGCTGCAGAGCGCGGCGGAGAACATCACCTACGCGACCATGGAGCTTGGTGGCAAGAATGCACTCCTGATTCTGGAAGACGCGGACATGGAGGTTGCCCTGAATGTCGCGCTCGAAGGGATGTTCTATAACCAGGGTGAAGCGTGTACGTCGACGGCCCGCATTCTGGTCCACGAATCCCGATACGCGGAGTTCGAAGCGAAATTTGCCCGCGCCACCGAGAAGCTCGTGGTTGGCAACGGCCTGGATCCGAAGACCGACATCGGTCCGATGGTCGACGGCAAGCAGCGCGACCGCGTGATGGGCTACATCGATATTGCCCTGCGCGAAGGCGCCCGGATTGTCACACAGGGCAGTTTGCCGACGGATCCGCAGTATGAGCACGGCTACTGGGTTCCGCCCACCGTGCTTGGCGATATCGTGCCGACGATGACGGTGGCTCAGGAAGAAATCTTTGGGCCGGTCGCATGCCTGATGCGCTTCAAGACCGAGGATGAGGCCATCGAGATTGCAAACGGCACGGCCTACGGGCTGACCGCGGCGATTGTCACGACAGACGAGGACCGTGCCTGGAAGCTCGCCCGTCGACTGGAAGCCGGCATGATCTTCGTGAACAACTACATGCGCAGGGCTTTTCTCGGCTCGCCCTTCGGTGGCGTGAAAGGCAGCGGGTTTGGTCGTGAAAACGCGACCGAAACGCTCAAGGAGTTCGTGCGCTCCAAGAATGTCCGCTTTCCGTCCGGCAAGACGCCGATCCCGACGTGGCCGCCCAAGGACTAGGCCGGCTGCCGGAGGAAGACTGACGATAGGAATGCCGGTGTCGTTCGCGGAGACAAACTCGACACCGGTGTCTGGCCCAATACACCACGGAATTGAGCAATGAAGAGGATCCTCATAAAGAACGGGTACGTTGTTACCGTCAACGGCGAACGCGACGTATTCGAGCGTGGCGCGGTTGCGATCGAAGGCCAGCGCATTACTGGCGTCTACTCCAAAGAAAACACGCCGACCGGCGAGTTTGACGAGATCATTGATGCCAGTGGTTGTCTGGTCATTCCCGGCCTGATCAATCTCCATCAGCATCCGTGGTACTCGATGTTCAAGGGCATCGCGGACGGGCTGCTGCTTGAGGACTGGATCAGCGACCTGGTCTTTCCACTCGTCCGGCATCTGTCGGGCGACGCCATGCGACTCAGTGGCTACCAATGCGCGATCGAGATGCTTGCCACCGGCACGACGACTTCATTCAACCACTCCGTGTCGGTGAGCGACGAAGCGATCGTGAAGGCGAGCGTCGAGTCCCAGGCCGAAGTCGGTATTCGGCAGTTCTTTGGCAAGGAACTGCGCTGTCGCAACAGCCGCTTCCTCGATCATCCGCTTTCGCTGGACGAGTCACTGGCCGCTGCGGAGGAAGAAATCCGTCGCTGGGACGGCAAGCAGAATGGCCTGATCCGCATGGGTATGGTCATCGAGGCCAACGCCCATTGGACTTCATCCGGCATGAGCACGGAGGAGCTCGTCATCCGCGGCACGGAACTGGCGCGAAAGCTGAACGTTCGCATCAGCAGCCACATCGCGGCAGGGACTTTCTCCACGGAGAAAGGGTTCCTGAAGCACTTGCGTGAAACCGGCCGCACGGACGTGCGATACCTCATGCAACTCGGTGTGCTGGATAAACAATGGATGTTGATCCATGGCATCCACTGCACTGAGCTGGATCTCGAACACATGGCGCATGTGGGGGCCGGCCTCGTGTACACGCCCACCAGCGAAGCCATGCGCGGGGGCGGCATTGCCCCCGCGGCGAATGCGCTTCGCGCTGGCGTGGCGACGGCGCTTGGCACGGATGGTGCCATGGTGGATTACACGAACGACATGCTCGAGCAGGTCAAGGCATGCGTGCTGTTTCAACATCAGCGCCATCTGAACCCGACACGCATGCCGTTCGAACGCGCACTGGAAATGGCAACCATCAATGGTGCGAGCGTCCTGGGTGTCGCAGACGAATTGGGTTCGATCGAGGCGGGAAAGCTGGCCGATATCGCTGTCTTCGACATGCGCGGCCCTCAGGTCGGCTCCCTTCAACGCCCACTGTCCGCATTTCTGGGGGCTGGCAAGGGCACGGATGCCAAGTATGTCGTGGTCAACGGCGAAATCGTCTATCGCGACGGAGAGTTCACCAAGTTCAGGGACCGCAAGGAGGTGCTACGCAGCGTTGAACAGCTCGCGGCGGAAATCATCGCGAAGGCCGGTCTTGCATCCAGGCTGGATGTGAACTGGCTGGAAAGATGTCCTCCGCTTCCTTCCGCGCGTGCCTCGGCCTAATCCACTGTCCGGATATCACCATTTCAGAGCTTTCAGCGTCATGGCATACGTGAAATTCATTCTCGCCTTCGCCTTCCTTTCGGCGGCGGCCGTCAACCTGGCTGGTCCAAATGCCATCCGCGCCGAGTTCGCCAAATGGGGCTACCCGGATTGGTTCAGGGTGGCCGTTTCGGCCGTCGAACTCGGTGGAGCGATTCTGCTTTGCATTGCCGGTGCAGAGTGGGCAGGAGCGTCGGTACTGCTCGTGGTCACGCTGGGCATCCTGATGTCGTTCACCCGATCGAAGGAATGGATGCGAATGCAGTATCCCCTTGTGTTGTTCCTCCTTCTGGCGACCGTTCTGCGGCAACCCCACGCCTGATGACCTGAAGCGCCAAGGCGACACCATCCTCGCCACGAAACCTCGCCGGAGGTAAGCCCCGATCATTAAATGCAATCGATTGTATGATCAAACTGCCCACCTCCTAAGTTGTTTTTGCCGGGACCACCCGTTTCGACAGGAATTTGAGATGCTCTTCCGCCCCATTAACGTCAGAACATTGATCAACGAACGACCGATGTCGCGGTTCCAGATCCGCACACTGGTGCTGTGCTTTCTCGTCCTGGTGACAGACGGCTACGACACCGTCGTTCTCGGATTTATTGGCCCCTCGCTCAAATCCCACTTTGGAGCAACGCCGGCGCAACTCGCCCCTTTGTTTGGCGCCGGATTCTTTGGCTTGGCGGTGGGTTCATTTTTGTTCGGTCCTTTGGCCGACCGGTTCGGAAGAAGGACCGTGCTGATGACCACTGTCGTCATGTTCGGGCTTCTGAGCCTGATATCGGCGTGGGCGCCTTCGCTTGAAATCCTGATTGCCCTTCGCTTCCTCACCGGGTTGGGACTCGGCGGTGCGATGCCCAATGCCTACACACTGGCCGTGGAGTACTGCCCTGACCGGTTGCGATCGACGCTGGTGGCGCCGCTCGGCTGCGGCATCTCGGCGGGTGGCGTGCTGGGTGGCCTGATTGCACCGCATATGATCGGCACGTTTGGCTGGCAATCCATGCTGGTCCTCGGCGGTGTGTTGCCGATGCTTGTCACCCTGGTCCTGTGGGGATGGCTGCCCGAATCTGTGCGTTACCTGGTTGCGAAGGGCCGCGAGGACGAGGCGCGAACGATTGTCAAACACATCGATCCGGCCGTTCCGCAAGAAGGGGCACTCGTGCTTGACGAGGATGCCGCCAAGGGATTTCCGGTTTCCCTATTGCTTCAGCCGAGCCTTCGGGGCGGAACGCTGCTCCTGTGGGTCACTGCATTCATGGCTTTGCTGGTTGTCTACTTTCTGGGTAACTGGTTGACCATGCTGGTTCAGGAAGCCGGTGTGCCGTTCAGCCAGGCGTCGCGGATGACCGCGCTATACCTGACCGGCAATGCGCTTGGTGCGATCCTGCTGGGCTTCCTGATGGACCGCATGAACCCGCAGTACGTCGTCGCAACCGCGTTCCTGTGCGCCGCAATCAGCCTTGCTTCGCTGGGTCATCTTGCGGGCGTGCCGGCAGTTGCCATCGTCGCGCTGCTGATCACGGGCATTGGCACCGGTGGCGCCATGACTGGCACAAGCATCCTGTCGGCTGGCTTTTATCCCACCGTTTCGCGTGCTACCGGCGTGGCGTGGACCTTGGGCATGGGTCGAGTAGGCTCGATTGTGGGTTCGATGGTGGGCGGTGCGATGCTGGCAGCCCACTGGGATCCCACGGTGATGTTCCTGGTGGTCGCCGTGCCGATTGCTGTGGCCTCAATCAGCGTGTATAGCCTCGCGATCTTTCGCCGTCGCCATGCGCAACAGCCAGTGCCGCCATCGACGCGAGAAGGCGCTTCCGGCCATGAGACGACATCCGAAGCGTGACCAGGTCTTTGGTCGGCGGCGCCTCGCGCCGTCGGCATCTGGAACGCTCTCGCGGTGAACTGCTGCCCTCTGTGCGTGCGGTTAGCGAATGTTTGTCGGCGTACGTGCCCGCAGCCGTTCAGTGAGCCTACCCGCGCAGCGTCCTGCAGTGCGTAGCGAGGCAGTCAAGGAATGCCGCTGCGCTGCGGGTTAGCAAGCGGCCGGCTCTCCGGACCAGTTCGATCTGGCGGTGTACCACGGGCTTGTACAGATCGTGCGATCCGAGCCCGGGAGCTTGCCGACATAGGCTGGCACGATGGCGATACCTAATCCTGCCTGCGCCAGGCCCACGGCGGTACTGAGATATTCGACTTCGGAGCGCGGATTCACAGGCACACCGGTCTGGTGAGGATGCTGATCGATCAGTGTGCGCATGCCGGTGGCGTGCGACATCGCAATCAACGGTTGCCCCTTAAGATCCGACCCCGTGAGGTCACGCCGGCGCGTGGCCAGAGGCCGTGCGGCCGGCACCATTCTGCACACAACCGCGGTCAGTCGGCGATCGCCGTCGACGGCGCAACGCCGCCGCCGGGCGTGTCGCAACTCGGCGGCATGCCCGGCATCAAGATGTCTTGTGAGAGATGGCAAGCCGGCCCCGACCTCGGCCATGGAACGGCTCCTGCCCCTTCGAGCGTCGTCTCGGGCAGGTTGCCGCGCCCAGCGGGTTGACCCGCCCCCGACGGTCAGTTTGCGACGCCGACCGGGGCGCCTGACATCAGAACAAGCTGGCTGGCGTTGTCGCTGGTGATGGCGAGCTGCGCGCCCTCGCGAGAGCATTGCATTGCCAACGCCTGCCCGGCGGTAAGCCGAACGCTCTGGCGATTCAGAAGAATGTCGGCTTCGCCGGCGACGACGTAAAGCCACGTATTCGCGTGCAACTGGCCAGAGAAGTCAAAGGAGGTCCCGCTTTCAAAGAAGCAGTCAAGCAGCAGGAACTCCTGTGGGAGGGCGATGGGGGACGAAATCGCTCCGAGCTTGCCTGCTACGACCCGGACCCTCAGGCCGTCCTCGATCAACACCGGAACTTCTTCGGGATGAAGGTCGATAGCGTAGGGTGACACTGACTTCAACTCCGGCGGAAGATCCACGAAGATCTGCATCCCGTGCGTTTCGGCGCCCTCGTTTGCCGGCCATTCATCGTGGACAACGCCGCTGCCAGCAACCATCCAGTGGAGCGCTCCCGCGCGGATCGGGCCGAGGTTTCCGATGGAGTCACGATTCTGGTGTGCGGTAGACGAATCCTCGAAGACATAGGTGATCGCGGAGAATCCGGCATGAGGATGGGGTCCGAAGGTAGGCGCCCGCATCCGGAAGTGATCGACCATCAGCAAGGGGTTGGGCGTGCCATTCCTGCGATTGAAGTTCAGCGCATTGAAATGGCTTCCGATCACCAGGTCGTTACCTTTTACAGGTCCGAAGATTTCGACATTTGAGCTATTCATGGTCTTGACTAAAAGCAGCCGTTGACGGTCGGTTTACGAAGACATGGGACCGGATTGCCCGAGCCCCGATTGTCTTCGGGGAGGTCCGGCCGAGCAGCGTTGCCGCGCCTTTTCGCCGAACCATTTTCGAACTCACTTGCTTGAACTGTTCTTGAGTTGCCACACCAGGCCGGCAAAGGGCATGTCGAGGTCGGCATATACCTGGTGTGCCTTCGGATCGTTGTTGCCTTGCAGCATCTCCACCCCGGCCGTGGCGTAGTCAGTCACCGGAATGCCGGCGGTAGCGAGTCGCTGCAATCCGGCGGTACGTTTGGCATCGCTGAAAGTGCCCGATGCATCCAGTACCACACGCGGGTCGTAGCCCGCCGCCTTGAGCGTCATTGCGGGGAAGGTGGCACAGACCTCCAGAGACACGCCGGCAATCAGCACCTGCTTGCGACCGGTCTTTTCAATTGCGGCCCGAACCTTCGGGTCATCCCACGCATTGATAGCCGCGCGGCTGATCACTGGCACACCCGGAAGGGCGGCGGTCAGTTCGGGAATGGTGGGGCCCCACATGCCATCCGGCATCGTGGCGGTCACGACCACCGGAATCCCGAGCGTCTTCGCCGCCTTGGCCAAGCCCACCACGTTGTGTTTGAGCTGGGCGAGGTCAATGTCGCGCACGCCCGTGAACAGGCCCACCTGATGATCCACCAGCAGAAGTACCGTGTTGTCGCGGGACAGCAGGGCGTGTGTGGCGCCAGCGGGAGCCACATTGTTGTTGGCGGGAGTGGCGCTGGCCACGCCGGGCGTGACAGCGGAAGTCGTGGCAACGGCCAGCGCGAGAACCGTGGCTTTCAGGAGCGAATGAAGTTTCATGATCGTCAGAACGTTGATGATTGGGAGAAGACGGCGTCGTATTGGTGCCGCCTGTAACCGTCCGGTGCATCACTCAACCGGGCTGAATGCATGATAGGAGAGCAACGATCCACGATAAATGTGGTACATAGCAACCTATCGTTTCCCACAGGAAACGATCTTCCCGCGATTGCCAGCCAATGCCATGCCTCTCGACCTGAACGATCTTTATCTCTTTGCAAAGGTGATCGAACACCGCGGCTTCACCGCTGCAGGAGAGGCCCTCGGCGTCAGCAAGTCGCACATTTCCCGACGGGTGACAGGCCTGGAAAGCACGCTTGGCGTCCGGTTGCTTCAGCGAACTTCTCGTCGCCTGAGCCTGACAGATGCCGGCCAGGAACTGTACGACCATTGCCGGGCCATGATTTCGGAGGCACAAGCCGGAGAGGAAGCCGTTCGCCGGCGAACGGCGGAGCCCGCCGGGCTGGTTCGGGTTGGCGTGCCGGTTCCGCTGACAGATACCGTGCTGGCCCGACTGCTTCCTCGCTTCATGTTGCGCTACCCCAAGGTACGGCTCGCCATCCAGGCCAGCAACCGTCAGGTCGACCTCGTCGAGGAAAATATCGACGTGGCCATTCGCGGCCTGGGCATGGAGGTGGAATCATCGAGCCTGGTACAGGCTCCGCTGTGTACCGCTCGCTGGGGGCTGCTTGCCAGCCGGGCGTATCTGGCTCGGTCGACCGTGATTGACTCCCCCGAATCGCTGCCGCCTGGCGACTTCCTGATGTATGCGTCGATCCATGAACCCATGACTGTCTTGCGCCTGGTTCACACCTCTGGCGAGGTAGCCACCCGGCCAATTCAGCCGCGCATGCAGAGCGACAACATCGCGTCACTGAAAGAGGCGGCGCTTGCGGGGATGGGTATCGCAAGCCTGCCGCTATATGCATGCAGAAGCGAGATCGAGGATGGAGCCCTGTCAGTCCTGCTGCCGGAGTGGCGCCCCAGGGAGGGGCGATTGGCGGTGCTGTTTCCGACCCGCCGGGGAATGATGCCCGCAGTGCGCGCCCTTGTAGACTTTCTGAAGGATGAGCTGCCTCGGGAGGTCAGCTAGCAGCGTCGGCCTGCCAACGCCGCTCCGCTGCAGCCCAACGGCCTGGAGAGACCGCAAACGCCAGCGAGATCCCACCAAATAGGCGACTGACTCGCAGATCATCGCCGCCAGCTATCAACGATAAGGCATCCCGGCCCGCCATGCCGGGTGCGACGACTCCGCCTGTTGCGCTTTGGAGCTAGGGTAGTCCCTAAACTTGCAATCGATTGCAATGGCTATGCAATCGTTTGTAGAATGAGATCTCCCTGACAACGAAAGAGAGCCATGCACCCGAGAGAGCGGTATGGCGGAGGAGGTAACAAGTGAACAGATGCAAATGGGTAGCGGCCGCGCTGGCGACGGTCCCGGCCATCGCCGCTGCACAGTCGGTTACGGTGTACGGGCTGATCGACACGGGCGTGGAGTATGTCAACCATGTCGGGACGGCGGGCCACAGCGTCGTGCGCATGCCAAATCTGACCGCCACCGTACCGTCGCGTTGGGGCTTGCGTGGCACGGAGGATCTCGGTGGAGGGCTCAAGAGTGTGTTCGTGCTCGAATCCGGTTTCGCGCCCGACTCCGGTACTTCGGGGCAAGGCGGCCGGTTGTTCGGCCGTCAGGCGTTCGTGGGACTTAGCGATGAGCGTTGGGGGCAGCTCACATTCGGGCGCCAATTCACGATGCAGTTCTGGTCGACCCTTGAATCGGATATTTTGACCTCGAACATCTACGGCGCAAACGCGCTCGATAGCTTTCGCGCCAATCCCCGTGCCGACAACGTGATCGGGTACAAGGGAAAGTTTGGCGGGGTGACGATAGGCGCTACCTATAGCCTGGGTCGTGACACAGTCAATGCGCCCGCCGGGGCAAATTGCGCCGGCGAGAATCCAGCCGACAAGTCTGCATGCCGCGATTGGTCGGCGATGCTCGCGTATGACGCGAATAACTGGGGCGTTTCCACGGCATATGAATCGATGCGTGGCGGGGCGGGGGCCACGGGTGGCTTGACCAGCAGCAGTCGGAAGGATGATCGCTGGATCTTTGGTGGATACCTCGCGCTGTCCAGCATGAAGATCGGTGTCGGGGGTACGCTTCGCAACAACGAAGGCAGCACCACGCCGCATAGTCAGCTTTACTACGGTGGCGTGTCCTATGACGTCACGCCAGCATTCAACCTCGCCGGCGAAGTGTATTTTCTACGCTTCAACAACAGCCCGAACAAGGCCTGGCTCGAGGCGATCCGCGGCACCTACTCGTTTTCGAAGCGCACCGCGGTATATCTGACGGCGGGCTTTATCGACAATCGGGGCAATCTTGCGTTGTCGGTCAGCAGTGGTGATACCAGCAGTGCTGCGCCGAAGCCGGGAGGCAACCAGTTTGGCGCGATGATGGGGGTAAAACACACCTTCTGACGCGCAAGTTCCCCGCTCCGAGGACTCTGTCGGAGCGGGGAATCCCGCTTGCAACCATCGATCTGGCGCATTCGCGTCAAATGAACGGGTCCACCAGCCTGTGCGTCGTCAGAACGTCATGACGGCAAACTGATTGTTCAAGTAGCGCCGGGCGAGTTCGACATAGCGGGTTGCGGTCGCATTCAGGCCTTCCCGTTCTTCGGCCGTAAGCGATCGCAGGAGACGGGCAGGGTTACCCGCCCATAATTCTCCGGAATCGACCACTTTGCGCGGAGAGAGCACTGCACCCGCAGCTAGCATGCCACCTGAACGGACGATGGCACCATCCAGGACGCGCGCGCCGAAGCCGACGAGAGCGCTGTCTTCGAGCGTGCACGCATGCAGGATCGCCCCATGGCCGACCGTTACGTTATCGCCAACAATGCATGGAAGTCCGTTGGTCGTGCCGTGGATGATCGTGCCGTCCTGGATATTGGTTCGGTGGCCAATGGATATTCGCTGAACGTCGCCGCGCAGGACGCAGTTGAACCAGATGGACGACTGAGTCCCGATGGTTACATCCCCGATGATTTGTGTTCCCCGGGCAACAAAGGCGCCCGGATCGATAACAGGCACGAGTGGCGAAGAGGGTGTTTCGGTATTCAACATGTCAGCCCTGAATTTTGGCGCGCGTTCGCGCGGTTGCCCGCAGCGAAAGGCGGGCGTGGAAGGTCTGCCCAGGGGCGGGGCATCGTGCTCGGATTGCGTTCTGCCCCACCGCGTGCGGCTGATTATTTGATCGGCGGTACCGGACGTGTGGAAGCGCCTTGCGCCAGCACGAATTCGCAATGCAGGGTGTAGTACGGCGCCTGCTTTCCGGCATGTGGGCCGGAATCTGCCTCATGCCGCTCGAACTTGCCTATCAGGTCTCGCGTGACACCGAACGTTACATCCGAGTCCAGATACTCGGCATCATCGGCAAAGATCTGCGAGATGAGCGTTTCGTGACCTTCCGCGAAAACGATGAAATGCAGATGAGCGGGACGGTAAGGATGACGATGCTGGATGCGGAGCAGGTCTCCGACGGGCCCATGCGTGGGCACAGGGTAGCCGGCAGGTCTCAGGCTTCGGAAGTCGAAGTCGCCGTGCGCATTCGTAAAGAAATGGCCTCTCAAATTCATCTCCGGCTGGTCCGGATCCTGATTCTCATAGAGGCCGACTGGCGAAGCCTGCCACACATCCACTCTCGCATTCTGGATCGGTGTCCGACGAGTATCGAGAACTCGCCCCGTGACAAAGATCGGGGTTGCGGTCGTATCATCCTGGACGATCGAAGCACCGAGTTCATAGCGCGGTGAGCCTTCACGAAAAAAGGGGCCAAGCAAAGCACCGCCAGTGCGATCTTCGTGCATGGAATTGTTCAGTACCTTGACTAGCGTGGAGTAGCCAAGTACGTCTGCCAGCAGCACAACTTCGTTGTGGGCGTCGGTGCAAGTCAGGCCAATCCTCCGCAGGAAGTCGAGCCCCTGTTCATACTCATCGTCGGTCAGCTTGACCTGATTCAGGAAGGCATGGCCATGCTCGACCAGTGCATTCAGGATCTCCTTGAGGCGGGGATCTTCGGTCCTGCTCATTGCGGCAAGCACCACGTCGGTGACTGACGCGGCATCGCTGACAATGCTGCCTTGCTGCACAGTTTTCGTCATTACATTTCTCCTTGCAATCGTTTGCATAATAGTTCCGAAAACCGCCATTGTCAAAGTCATCAGTGATGGCTCGGGATCGCCTACCCGGCGTTCGACATCTGGCTCTGGCCGGTGCGACGGCACTCTTCAGCATCGCGCCTTGACGTTCGCGGTATCGCGTCGCTATCATGCAATCGATTGTATAAAGTTGCAGGAGAACGAGATGAATTTCCTAACGGTCCTTGGCTTCGAAGGCGCTTTCAACCTTCCGGTATGGGTAGGGCAGCGGCAGCGTCACTTCGAAAAGCATGGGTTGGAAGTCAGCCTTGAGTTCGTCAAGGGGTCGGTGGACATGATCAACCGCCTGACTTCGGGCACGGCACAGATCGCCTTGACGAGCGTTGACAACGTGCTCGCGTATCGGAGCGGTCAGGGCGAAACGGCAAACGGCAGCGCACCGGACCTGGTGGCATTCATGGGGGGCGATCATGGATTCCTGTCGTTGATGTCGCAACCGGAAATCACCTCCGTCTCGCAACTTCGAGGCAGGACGCTTTCGGTGGACGCACTAACCACTGGCTTTGCCTTTCTGCTGCGGGAAATCCTTGTTGCGAACCACGTCGCATTGACCGATGTGGTATTTGATGCGGCGGGCGGCACCGGCAACCGGTATCGCGCGCTGGTCGCCGGTCAGCACGACGGGACATTGGTGCGCACGCCATTCGAGCGCCTGGCGGAACGCCAGGGTTGCAATGTCCTGGCTAGCGCCAAGTCGCTGTTCGCGGACTACCTGGGCACGGTGGGGGCGGTCCTGCAGTCATGGGCGTCGCAGAATCGGCAGCAGCTTGTCGCATTCCTGCTGGCATATCGCGAGGCATTGAACTGGATCTTCGACGCAGGTAACGCCGAGGCAATCGTCGAGATTCTGCGGACGGAATTTGCCCAGCTTACGCGCGACGACGCCCGCGCCGTGCTCGGCGACCTGATTGACCCGGCACATGGACTCATCCGGGACATGGAGATCCCGGACGCTGGTCTTGCCCTGGTCTCGCGTATTCGCGACAGCCACGCATCGGCTCCGACGACCCGGCCATTTGTGGATTGTGTGGACCGCCAGTACCTCCGACGCGCGCAGGAAACGGCCGGCTGGTTGCGATAGGCGGCGATACTGTCAACGTCATACGGGCGAGGATGCATTGGCATCCTCGCCCGCCGATGTGGCCACCGCGCTATGCGCGGCTTTGCCCTGTCGTCAGTCGACGACCGCAATGGCCTGCACTTCCACCAGCATCTCCGGCTTTGCCAGGCCCGTGACGGTGATCAGCGCGCTGGCAGGAAAGTTGTCTCCGAACACTTCCTTGCGGACCCTGGTGAATTGATCGCCATACCGCCCATCGGTAATCGATACCGTCATCGTGACAATGCTGGCGAGCGTTCCCCCGGCCTCTTCGAGGGTCTTGGAAATGCGGCGAAAGACCTCGCGCGCTTGCCCGTCGAAGTTTCCCGCAAGGGAATTTCCCTGCCCGTCCTCGACCACGGTCTGGCCCGCCAACCAGACAATGGTGCCCCCCTGCGTAATGACTGCGGGAGAGTATGCCCGCTGCTGTGTCGCATCGCGCTTGATATAGCGGCGGACATGCTGCTGTCGCTGTTCATTTGCCATGTGAAACCTCGCTTTTGTTGAGTGGTTGTGAAGAGTGATATCGGTAATGGGACATCGCGAAGCCAGCCGTAGGTGTTGAGCTAACTGGCCGCTGGTCGCGCCAGACTGCCGCACGGACGCTTCCGGGGATGGATGCAGAACTGGCCTTCCAGCACCACATAGTGCTTATCCACGGGTTGATGCATCCATGGAAGCTTGTCCGCCCGTGGTGTTCATGGCTTGAGCACCACCCGCTCGGTTGCGCCCTGCAGCACCGCCCGATAGGCCTGGTCGGCATGGTCGAGGCCGTAGGTGTAGGCCGGCAGGACGGGGAAGGGCTGAAGCTTCCCTGCGGCGAACATCGGGGCCAGTTCGTCGAGAATGTGAGCGCAGGCGGCACTGTCAAGCGCCAGGGTGTCGACGCCTGCGTAAGTGTGCTGACCGCGGTAGAACGAGAAGATGTCGAAGGGCACCGCCTTCTCGATGGTCGAGATGAAAATCTGCGTGGCACCAATGGCCATGGCCTGGTTCGCATGCTCGAAGTATGGGCTACCTACGGTGTTATAGACGATGTCGGCACCGTGGCCATCGGACTCGTCGCGGACCACCGCGGCAATGCTCTCGCTGCTGGCGTCGATCATGCGCACCGGACCGTTGGCGTGTCCCCGGTAGGACTCGGCCGTGCGTTCCACGGCGAAGACGCGGGCGCCGAGGGCGGTGGCAATCTGGATCGTGGCCTGGCCAACCTTGCCGTTGCCACCGCAGACCAGCACGATGTCGCCAGCCGACGGCATGCCAGCGCGGCGCAGACCTTCATAGGCGGTGATAAATGGCACGCCGACAGCGCCGGCTTCCAGCAGCGACAATGCCGCGGGCTTGGCGCGTACCGATTGCGCTTCGATGGACAGGTAGCGGCCGTGAGTGCCATCGCGACGAATGCCCAGTTCGCCGCCGCTACCCCATACCTCCAGCCCGATCATGTCGGCGGGGCCGTCCACGACAACGCCGGCATAGTCGCGGCCAGGTGTTCGCGGCCATACCGCGTGCGGCATCAGGCCAAGGGTTGCCTTGACGTCGCTCGGATTCACGCCGGCGCTCATGACTTCAATGACGCATTGGCCGGTCCGTGCCGCGGGGCGAGTCACGCCTGCCAGATGGAGGCGGAGGGAGTCAATGTCCGAGGCTTTCTCGGTGACGCGGATGGTGTTCACGTTGTTCTCCATTGTCTGTTTGGGTTGCGATGAGGTGAGTTGCGCGAGTCAGGCTTCGCGCAAGCCGAGCGTGCGTCGAGCTTCGGTGGCGGAGGCGATTTCTCCGCCAAGCGAGCGCACAATGTCCGCCGCCTTGGCGACCAGCGCTGCGTTGTCCGGCGCAAGCACGCCCTTTTCGAGATAAATGTTGTCTTCAAGTCCGACCCGGACATGGCCGCCGGCCAACCATGCCTGCGCCACGACGGAAAACTCCGCGCGGCCAATGCCGAAAGCCGACCAGTGCGCGCCGGCTGGCAGCATATTGCGCGCATAGAAGATGGTTTCCGGTGTGGGCGCGAAGCCGTACTTGACGCCGAGGACAAACGTCCAGAGGCCGGGACCTTCCAATACGCCCTCGCGAATGAAGTCGAGCGCCAGATTGAGATCTCCCGAATCGAAGATTTCGAGCTCGGGCATGACGCCCGCGGCACGAATCGCGGCGGCCATCTTTCGCACGTTGGCCGGTGTGTTCATCACCACATCGGCGCCGGAGTTCATGGTGTTCAGGTCGAGGGAACACACGTCCGGACGTAATGCCGAGATGTGTTCGACCCGCTTCAGGGGATGCAGCAGGGTCGTCCCCGATGCCGCGACACGGGGGTCTTCCTCGCTCGGCACGAAGCGACCGCCCGGGCCTGTCGTAAGGTTGATAATGAGCGAGCGGTTGCGCTGCCGGATCCGGTCAATGACGTCTGCGTAGTAGTCAAGTGACATCGAGGGGCGCCCCGTCCCGGGGTCGCGAACGTGGATGTGTGCGGCCGCGGCACCGGCTTCGGCGGCTTCCAGCGCCGCGTGGGCGATCTGTTCCGGGGTGACCGGCAGGCCGGGATGCTGCTCGGGGGTGACGATATTGCCGGTGACGGCGCAGGTAATGATGGTCTTGCGTGCGTGCATGGTCGGTTCAGGGAAGTATCGGAAATCAGCCGAGCTGACGGCCCCCATCGACGACGATGGTGGTGCCTGTGGCAAAACGCAGCGAGGTGGCGCAGGCAACAATGGCGTCTGCCACATCCTCTGCCTGCCCAATGCGCTTTAGAGGTGTGGATTTCGCGGCGCGCTCATTGAAGTCGCTGCTGCGTCCGGGGACGAAGGCGGTACCCACTGCGCCCGGGGAGACGTTGAGAACACGGATCTCGGGCGCCAGCGCCCGCCCGAGCGAGACCGCCATCACGTCGAGGCCGGCTTTGGCCGCGCAGTACGCTACGTTGCTGCCCTGGCCGGTGCGGCCGGCAATCGAGCCGACATTCACCACGAGCCCGTCGCGGCGCGCGCGCAGATGTGGCGCGAAGGCGCGGATCGCGGCAAATTGGCCGCGCCAGTTCACCGCGAACAACTCGTCAATCAACGCGTCGCTGAGCGCCTCGAGGTCTGCGTGCGGAATGAGGCGCGTAAATCCGGCGGTATTCACGAGAATATCCACGCGGCCATAGTGGCGCTGCACGTCCTCAGCCAGCGCCCGCAGCGACGCACTGTCGCCGATCTCGGCGACCGCCGCGAGATGATTGCCGGCCGGCAGCGCCACGGCCGCCTGCGATGCGGAGTCTGCATTGCGGCCGGTCAGCACCACGCTCGCACCAATACTGGCGAATGCTTTGCCGGCAGCAAGGCCAATCCCGCCTGTGCCGCCGAGGATGACGGCAACCTTGCCTGATAGGGAGTTCGTTGTCATGGACGAAGTGAATGTGGTAACGCTGAAAAGTTCGTGCAAACGATTGCAGCAAACGATTGCATTATGTACGGCGCGTGGAGACAGTCAAGTAAATTTTTGTCTCAGGGAACTTGCGGTGACGGTCGGTGCTCACGCGAAATGCAGAGGCGCGGTCCGGGGCGCGTGCGCGTGTCTTCCCGGCGCGGTCGGAAGACACACGTATTGGACGGGCAGACCGAAGGGAAAGCAGGCGGCGGCAGCGTTCTGCCGCGGTAGGCCTGACCGGTCGGCTTCAGTCGTGCCGTTTGGTCAGGCTTGCAGGGGAGGCGGCGCTCAGCAGCCGGACTCAGTGCTTGCGAGGTGACGCGGTGGAGCCTCTAACGATGAGTCTCGGGGGCAGGACCACATTGCGTACCGGTTGATCCCGGACATCGATGGCCTGCTGAAGGAGATCGGCCACCTGGCGCCCCATCTCCTGCTGGCTGATGCGAATGGTCGTCAGGGGCGGGGCGACCATATCGACCAGCGGCATATCGTTGTGCCCGACGATTGACAAGTCACGTGGACATTTCAGTCCGTGTTCGTGCAATGCGTCGTACACGCCGAGGGCAATCAAGTCGTTGGCGGCGACGATCGCCGTCACACCCGTGTTCCGGCTCAGTAACCGGCTTGCTGCCGCCCTCCCATATTCTCGCGTATAGGACTCGGCGACCTCGCAAGGCGCAATCCTACTATCCAGGCCATGCGATGCGAGTGCCTGCAGGAAGCCTTTGCGCCTGAGGAAACCCGTTGAATGGTCGGGGGGGCCGCCAATATGGCCGATATTTACATGTCCCAGTTCTACAAGATGGTCAACGGCCAGTTGGGCACCGAGCATTTCATCGGACACGACCGCCGACAGTCTTGCGTCGTCTTCGGTCCGGTTGACCAGCACCGTGGGCACACCCCTTTCAATACAGAACGATACTAAGGGATCGTGCCGCGTTACGGTGCCGAGTATGAGTCCGTCAACGCGCCGCGCGACCAGGCCATGCACAAATTCAAGTTGGGCTTCGCATTCCGTCCCCACGTAGCCGACGATCGCAAAGTAGCCGTGCGCTGCGAGGCGCTCGGTCGCTCCCGCCAGGATGGGGGTGAACACGCTGGTCGCCACCTGGGGAATCAGAATGCCGATCAGTTTCGAACGTCCGGTTCGCAAACTTGCCGCGACGGGATCGAGTCGGTACCCGAGCTTGTTTGCGGCTTTCATGACTCGTGCCACGGCTTCGGGCAAGACTACCGACCGTGTTGCGGGATTCAGCGCGCGCGAAACCGTTGAGACATGGACGCCGGCAAGCTCTGCGACCTGCTTCATGGTGACTGGTCGCTGACTGCCAGATTGAGGTGTTTTTCCCTTCACGACAGGCTGCCCCGGATTCAGTGTGGAAGATGGATGGGCGGTGGACAAATGACCGACGTGGGCATGGCTAATCACAATGGTCGTGGTTACGTGCCCCGGAAGTCCCTTGATGTCTGACAACCGATTGTATCAATCTCATCTGAAAACACAAAGAGCTCTCTCTATGCTGCTGCAACCCCTCATGATGTTGGGAGACATTTTCAAGCCTCAAACCGCAATCGATTGCTCAAATTGTCAAAAACTGGCGAATGAAGCGATATTACTCGATGAGATGGGGGCGCGCTGTGCCGTGGCGCGAATTTGAAGAGCTAAAGCCAAGCGGCTGTCCTTCAGGTGCCTACGCCAGAAGTTCGTTGCCGGAGCTGCAAATCAACGGCTGATGCTGCATCACATCCCCGAACTGCTGGCGGGCCCGGGCCGGATGGAAGCGTTAATGCGTCATGTCGCAGCGAAACTGCAGTACGTTTGTAACGTAGACGCGATGCTGCTGGCAGTGCGCTCTCCCAATCCTGAAATGGTCAGCGGACTGGCCAGCATGAACCACTTACTTGGTTCCGGACAGATCCATAATCATCCGCGACAGCAGATAGAGCCGAGGCACTACGCTCTCGACCTCAGCGTATTCCTCCGGCGTATGAATGCCGCCACCAACGATGCCGAAACCATCGAGCGTGGGGGTGCCGACGCCAGCGGACAGGCTTGAGTCGGCGGCGCCTCCGCTACCCTCGAGCGTGAGTTTGCGTCCAATTTCGCTGTAGATGGCTTGCGCTTTGGTCGCTAGCTGGTCCGACGCTGCATTGCGCGGCATCGGAGGGAAGCTGCGCACCAGCGAGGTCTTCACTTCCGTATCGGGGACCAGCTTGTTGGCCGACACGCGCGCCAGGTCGCGCTCCACGCGGTCGAACTCCTCCGGCACCGCCACGCGCAAGTCTGCGTAGGCGGTGGCATGATCGGGGATGACGTTGGTGGCATCACCCGCCTTGAGCACGGTGATGTTGAAGGTCGTCTGCTTGGCGCTGTCCCCCAGCTTGCCCAACTGCAGCACCTGGTGCGCCAGTTCGGTGGCGGCGTTGCGACCCGACTCGGGTGCGACACCCGCATGCGCCGCCTTGCCCTTCACGTCGATCTCCGCCGTGCCACTGCCCTTGCGCCACACGACAAGCCCGTCGGCGGGCCGACCCGGCTCCAAGTTGAGGGTGACGTCATGCTGCTTGGCCTCGCGTTCGATCAGGGCGCGCGTGCCCTTGGAACCGGTTTCCTCATTGGTGTTGAGCAGCAGCGTGACCTGCCCGTACTGCTTGAAGTCGAGCTGCTGCAGAATCTTCATCGCGTACAGCCCTGCGACGATACCGCCCTTGTCGTCCATCACACCCGGGCCGTAGGCGCGCTTGTCCTTGATGTAAAACGGCTTGGCGCGGGCGGTGCCGTCCTTGAAGACGGTGTCCATGTGGGCCATCAGCAGAATGCGCGCCTTCCCAGTGCCCTTCCACGTCGCGAGGATATTGTTGCCCACGGCAGGCGTTGCGGAAACCGTTTCCACCTTGGCTCCAGCCTTGCGCAGTTCGTCGGCGACGATGGTGCCGATCTGGCTGAGCCCGGCCTCATTGCCGGTGCCCGAGTCGATGTTGACCAGGCGCTCAAGCAGATGCAGCGCCTCGCCACGATAGCCCTCGGCGGCGGACAGGACCTTGGGGTTTGCGTCAGCGGCGCAGGACAGACGCACGGCGCACAACAACAGCGCTGCAAGGGCGAGGCGGGACGGTTTCATGCGGGACCTTGGTAGTGGAGCGGCACGGCAGATTTTATACGCCCTAGTCCCGGATTTTCTACAACTTGCGGAGCACCCATTGCACAATGGCGCTGATATTCGCTATGCTGCGCGGATTCCGGCAATAGTGCCGGTAGTTCTGCGATGGGAGCCATATGGCAACGAAGAAGACGGCCGCCACGAAGACTGCGGCAAAGAAACCGGCAGCGCCGGCGAAAAAGGCTGCGCCCGCGGCAAAGAAGGCTGCAGCAGCGCCTGCAGCAAAGCCGCTGAAGGATACGTTCAACAAATCGAGCCTGCTTGCCCATTTGGTTGCCCAGACCGAACTGGACAAGAAGACGGTGCAGACTGTTCTGTCTCACCTCGAGAACACCATCGTGAGCGCAATCCACAAGAAAGGCGCGGGCGAGTTCACGCTTCCGGGCCTGTTCAAGGTGGCCGCGATCCAGGTTCCTGCCACGAAGAAGCGCTTCGGTAAGAATCCGTTTACGGGGCAAGACCAGTGGTTTGCCGCCAAGCCGGCATCCGTGAAGGTGAAGGTTCGCCCGTTGAAGAAGCTGAAGGACGCAGCCCTGTAAAACCAAGGATGCTTGGAAGCAAGAAAAGGGAGCTCTGGCTCCCTTTTTCTTTGGTTCATCGCCGATTTGCGGCGTGACGGAGGGGCGCAGAACCCACCAGCAGCCCTTCCGGGAATTCGGTGATTAACGGCGAGAGCTGGATCTGAACAAGATCTGTGACTACCTTGCGAGCTCGTTGTAGATTTCGGACTCGGAAGGCTTTGAGAGCAGACCCTCGGCGAAGGCCGGGGATGGTCAGCATACCTGCAATTCGTGGCTTCATCACTACCCTCAAATGGGACGAGCGCGGCAGGCAGAAGCCGACCCATCGCGGTCATTTTGTGGGGCCTGTCCGCTGGACCGTCTGTGCAGAGTCGGCCTACGAAATGCACCTCGACGAGCGCAAGATCTTGGTTGTTCCTGCGACTTTGACCTCAAGTCCGCGGATGCGGGCATACCGGTCTCGTGCTGACGGGGTACGACGGCTTCGATGACACAGGCTCACGCTAGCACGGTGCGAACTTCCAACTCCACACGCTCGGCAAGGCGGTGAATGGCCGAGGTCAGCTGCGGCTTCTCGGACATTGCTCGAAGTCTCGCGAGATTGTCGGCGATATTGGTGACTTTCCCACGAGCCATCATGCCGGCGGTGGTTTCACTGTTCTTACTGCACTGCTTCACTGAAGGGGGGGGCGCGACATGAAGAACTACTCACCAAAGATCCGGTCAATGGTTTCCGTGTCGGCGATCTTGCTTGCTGGCTGTGCCGCGGGAGGCACGCCGGAACACGCGGCGCATCTGAGCGCAACGCAATGCCGGGATCTCGCAGCTCTTAAGAGCAATGCGCCCATCACACCCGAGCGCAACCGGAGTGAATTGGCGGCACTGGAGAAGGCGGGGTATAACCCGGCAAGGCGCGATCCGTTCTATCCGAATGATCTACTGGCAGCGCAGCGTCAGGTCGATCGTTGGCATCAGGCGGAATGTCATCAGGTGCAGCCCAAAAATTGAGGCGCACAGCGCCAAGTCGACTCGATGCACTGTTTGCTGTTGACCTTTGGCCGATCACCACCGTGCGAGACGATGACCGTGGCCTGCCCGAAGTGAAGCATTCCGACAACCGCAATACCCTGTTGCGCGTAATGCCTTGATTGACGTCGAGTGGCGGGCACGCCCAGTCGGCAGGGTAATGCGCTTGGTTGATGACTACCCATCGAAACGTTTCATTTCTCATGTCTGACCCGTGTCTATAGAGTGCGGTTACTCGGGATTGAGAGAGATGACATGAGCAGTAACCATTTGACCTTCGACATTTCCGCCCTCGCCAATTGGATGCGCGACCATGTGGAGGGTTATGCCGGTAGTCTCACCGTAGAGCGATTTCAGGGCGGCCAGTCCAATCCTACCTACAAGCTTGTTACGCCGGAGTGCGCATATGTGATGCGCACGAAGCCGGCACCGGTAGCGAAGTTGTTGCCCTCGGCACACGCCATCGAGCGGGAGTACCGGGTGATGGCGGCGCTGGCCGCCTCGGAAGTGCCGGTAGCACGCATGTATGGACTGTGCGAAGACGAGTCACTCATTGGCCGCGCCTTCTATGTCATGGAGCACGTTGAGGGGCGGGTGTTGTGGGATCCGTCTCTACCAGGAATGAGCGCGGCACAGCGGGAAGCGATCTATGATGAGATGAATCGCGTGCTGGCGGCCCTGCATAGCGTAGATTACCGCGCATGTGGACTGACCGACTATGGAAAACCGGGAAACTTCTTCGCGCGTCAGATCGCCCGCTGGAGCAAGCAATATCGCTTGTCGGAGACTGTTTCGATTCCCGCTATGGACGCACTGATCGATTGGTTGCCGGCCAATATTCCGCGTGAAGCCGAGGAGCAGGTCTGCATCACGCACGGAGACTATCGGCTGGACAATCTCATGTTCCATCCCACTGAGCCGCGCATAGTAGCCGTGCTCGACTGGGAGTTGTCGACACTGGGCCATCCGATGGCGGATCTCGGATATCAGTGTATAGGGTGGCATATCGATCCGGTGTCTCGAGGAATCGGCGGACTCGAGCTGCCGGCCCTCGGCATCCCCGACGAAGCCGAGTATCGACGCCGCTATGCCGCCCGCACCGGGCGCGGCGATGACGGCTACTGGAACTTCTATCTGGCCTTTAGCCTGTTCCGTATCGCGGCGATCATGCAGGGCATCGTGAAACGCGCCGCGGATGGCACGGCAGCCTCGCCGCAGGCGATGGACGCGGGCAGGCAGGCCGGGACGATGGCTGCGATAGGGTGGAAGATCGCGCTGCGCGACTAAGGGCATTTCGGCGCGGCATCTACACCGAAGATGGATGGCGCATTTTGCTGCTGGATTCAACTTCGCCACTAGTTCTGACCTGAGCGGGAAGCAACCGCTTCCCGCGTTGTGGTGATTTGCCGCAGACATCCAGCACCAATTGCACGTTGGAAATCACATGAGTTGACGGTAGTGCGGCATGGAGCACCTCAATTTCAAATGACGTCAGTTTGCATCTCAGCCGGCTCCATCTAGTTCGCACCGACATAAACATGTAATACCGAGCTAGACGTTGTCTGCCTAGGATCAAGTCAACTTTTCAGTCGGGACCGAATAGCCGCGGCCATGAACTGGAGGCCATCCGGGTCCTCTTCGGTCAGTTCCGAGCTCGTCTTTGCCAAACTCAACCATGAAGAAGCTCCTTTCTGTGGACCCGGCAAGAATTGGCCGACCACCTGGCCAAGCATCGCCCGACGCTGTACCACAGGAGTTCTGCGATGGAACACCTGGCCCGCTAAGGCACGCACTAGAACAACTTCTTGGACCGGAGCGCGTGCTGCATCGACTGGTTGACCTTGTTCGGTACGCATCAGATGCGAGCCCATATCGGTTGATACCTCACGTTGTGGTCGTCCCACATAATGAAGACGAGGTGGCGAAAATCCTTCGATTTTGTGGAGAAACAGGTTGGCACGCCACCTTTCGCGCTGCTGGAACAAGTCTGAACGGGCAAGCGCAATCCGATGGCATTCTCATCGACGTACGCAAGTACTTTAGCGGCATCAAGGATATTGGAGATGGCGGTGTCACGCTTAAAGCCGGCACAGGAACCATCCTTTTCCATGCAAATGCCCATCTGACACCGTACTACCGCAAGCTTGGACCGGACCCAGCAAGTTCGGCGGCGTGCACACTCGCCGGGGTAGTGGCAAACAATTCTGGAGGCATGCGCTGCACGGTATTTCAGAATGCCTACAGCACGGTCAACGCGCTAACGTTCGTACTTGCATCCGGGACGAAAATCGACACATCGGATAAGGACGCTGAGCGAGATTTCCAGACAAGCGAACCGGCGCTTGCAGAAGGACTCATAGCGCTGCGGAAGGAGATTCTTGCTGACGAGAAGCTTGTCGAACGAATCCGTCATAAATATTCCATCAGAAACACGCACGGTGATCGGCTTGACGCCTTTCTGGATGGCAAGACTCCTCTTGAAATATTCCGTCGCCTTCTGGTGGGATCGGAGGGAACGCTCGGGTTCATCTCGGACGTGACATTTAATACCATCGAGGTTCCCGCTGTCACTAGCGTCGCATGGATTGCCGTTCCCTCAATTAACGATGCAATCTCGCTTGTCCCGGATCTGGTTGCGATTGGGGCGGGAGCAGTAGAACTAATGATTGCACCGGCCTTGCGTGCTGCAGGTGAAGCATTTCATGGCACACCGGAATACTGGAAGACGCTGGACCTACAGGCTGCAGCATTGCTGGTCGAGGTAGGCGCCAGCGACGATGAGAGCTTAACGGAAAAGCAGGCTCGCATTATGCACCTGACTGACCGGGTGACCCTGCTTGGCGATCTAATTCTTACGAGCCACGCGGAAGCAATAGAACTTGCCTGGCAAGTTCGGGAAGGTCTTTTGGGTCTGATTGGAAAACATCGTCCGCTGGGTTCATTGCTGATAACGGAAGATGTATGTTTCCCACCCCGGCTTCTGGCAAGTGCAGCGCGTGATTTGCAGGATCTCTTGCAGAAACACGGATACTTCATATCGAGAATTAGGCATGCAACAAGGTCTTCTCGTTGCGCCCTGAGAAACTCCCGCCCCGAAGCAAATGCGACAACACGCTTCCCGTTTGCGCGAAGCAAAGCGGAAAGTGAGTTCCGCACTCTCGCGTCGTCGTCAACGACGTAGACGACTTCATCCGAGGACTCCATGGTCATTCCTTGATTCACGCGCACATAGGCTACTTTCAGGAGACTCACCCGCAGGCGCTCTTCAAGGAATGCAGTCACTTCGTCGAGCTGGTATCGAATGCCAGTCAATTCCCTCGATTGCTTGAGCGGGCGATGCGAACGGCGATAGAGCAGCGCGGTGTTTCGGTGCTTGTCCTGCCGGGTGATATCGCCTTGAGTGAGGGGCCGAATGCTCTGCCCTCGTGGGCCGAGTCATCTCGCCCCTCAATCGTGCCGGCACAAGCGGACCTCGACCGCATGGCGGAGGTGCTCAATGGCTGCAAAGCCGTAACGCTATTGTGTGGAAGCGGTACCGCCGGTGCCCACGACGAGGTCGTCGCACTGGCTGACATATTAGGTGCCCCGGTGGTTCATGCGCTGCGTGGCAAGCCATTCGTCGAATGGGACAATCCCTTTGACGTTGGAATGACCGGTTTGATCGGATTCAGCTCGGGATACCATGCCATGGCATCGTGCGATACGCTATTGATGCTCGGCACGGATTTTCCTTATCGCCCCTTCTATCCGGAGAATGCCAAGATACTGCAGATTGACTGGAGAGGTGAACAGCTTGGACGTCGCGCGCCGTTGACGCTGGGACTGGTTGGCACGGTGAAGGAAACCATCCAGGCGCTGCTGCCGAGTTTGAGGCGCAAGGACGACCGGAATTTCCTGGAGCGAGCACGCGCACACTATGTGTCGGCCCTCCATGTCAGGATAGTTGTCGCCTCGCCGCCTTTCGATGAAGGACAATGGGGGCGGTAACGGTTGGAAGATGAAACCTTATCCGGCGGAATACAAAGAATGGGTGGTCGAGCAGATGAAGCCGCCCTTGAACCGGTCGGTGGCGGAGTTGGCCAGGGAGACAGGCATCACAACGGTGTGTCTGCGCAACTGGCGCAACGCGGCCCGAGAGCAAGGAAAGGTTGTGCCAGGCAACGGCAAACAAAGTGATAAGTGGTCCAGTGCGGACAAGTTCCGAGTGGTGCTGGAGACGGCGCCCCTGAGTGAGGCGGAGCTGTCCGAATACTGCCGCAGGAAGGGTATTCAGCCGGAACAGATCCGGGCGTGGCGGGCCGCGTGCGAGCAGGCCAATGCCAAGACACCAGACAAGCCTGACCTGGCGCAGCGCCGCGAGGAACAGGCGGCACAGAAGCGGATCCGGGATCTTGAGCGCGAACTCAAGCGCAAGGATGCGGCGCTGGCTGAGACAGCAGCGCTGCTGGTGCTGAGAAAAAAAGCCGAGGCGATCTGGGGAAGGGACGAGGAAGACTGATCAACGTCTCGGATCGCCGCGATGCCATTGCGTTGATCGATGAAGCGGTAAAGAGCGATGCACGCCAGTCCAGGGCCTGCGAGGAACTGGACTTGAGTGAGCGCACCTTGCAGCGCTGGCGCCATGCGCCAGAGGATGGCCGCCCGGGCGCGCAGCGCCCGGTGCCGGCGAACAAGCTCAGCGAGGCAGAGCGGCAGGCCGTGCTGGCAGCGGCCAACCAGCCTGGCTACGAGAGCCTGACGCCGCACCAGATTGTGCCGAAGTTGGCCGACGAGGGCCGCTACCTGGCGTCGGAATCGACGTTCTACCGTGTGCTTCGGGCTGCAGGGCAGAGCCGGCGACGTGGACGCAGCCACAAT